>NZ_JAMBOS010000002.1 GCF_023715705.1 Halalkalibacter oceani | reverse complement strand
TAACTTCTCCTTTTAAGGTGGAAATAGTCTTCCGCCAAACAGGATGACGATAGCTTAATTTTGTATCACAAGCAGGGCAATTCTTTATTTCAGGACTATAATACTGAGACTCATCCGGATTTAATCTATTCTTTGTACGCATAAATAAACACCAACCAATATAGTTTATACGTCTATTATAACGCACTTTTGCGATTGGTGTTGTTTATTCCGTCTAAGAAAAAAAACGCCTGTGGCGTTTTTTTGAAGCACTGTGCAGAGCCGTTACAACGGTCTTTGTTCACCATGAAAGTGAGGTTCTTTCATGGTGAACGTAACGTGCGGAGCCAGTGCTCTTCCTCGATGCTTCCTACACTTCCTCCTGCGAATGTTTTTACGAATCAACCTAAAAAACGTTAAGGGACTGGGACAGAGGTTTTTCTACTACCTATTGCCCAGTCCCTAACTGATTTTGGCTCGCCCTCATTTGCCTATTCGGAAATCTTACTCCCCGCTCGCTTGCGGCTGCGCTGAAAAAGGATTTCCATCACCGCGCCCAGACCGATCGCTCCAACGACACTAATCCCTTCTGGCAACGCGAAGATTCTTCGCAAGAGCAAAAAGGAAATCACTGTCACGAATGCAAAAATGATGATCCCGATAAAGGCCCGTTTCATATCCACCTATTCACGCCCTTTTTGCAGTTGCTGCTGTTTTAGCCATTGTGTCATATGTTCGCGCTGCTTGGCAAGCCCTTCCTGCAAGGATACTTTCGCCTCGAAGCCAAGCATCTCTTTGCTTTTCTTTGGCGATAACGTCGTCTCAAAGCGAGGCGCGGCAGTTAACGGATGATCCGGCGCCACTTGTTCAACCCCGCGTATCCACTGATTGACGGTACCCGATGACAGTTGGTATACCTCGTTCACATGCTTCGTTTTCCCGGCGAGCAAAAAGGCGTCCACGACATCATCGACATACAGCACATCGAGCGTCGAGCGATCGGACTCTACCTCCTCCTTGCCGGAAAGCAGCTGGTAATACGTCATATCAGCGCGCTGCCATGGTCCGTAGACCGTCGGCAGTCGTAAAATCACATACGGCAGCCCGCGCTGTTCTGTATATTTGCGAATAACATTCTCACCGGTTAATTTCGTAATTCCGTAGGGCGAAGTGGGATTGGCAGGCGTCCGTTCGGTAATCACGCCAGGGCGCTCACCATACACGTCGACGGTCGAGGCGTAAATAAAGCGTGCTTCCTTCGGACATGTCTGTACGAGGGTTCGGGTCAAATTAACATTGTTTTCAATCGCCTCGGCGAGCGGTGGCCACGTATGATCGGCTGAAGTATCGGCGGCAAGATGATAGATCGCGTCACTCCCCGCCATCAGCTTTTTCAGGTCGACATTCTCAGCTTTTTCCTTGATGATCGTCAGCAGAGCATTCCGTCCAAGGCGCATTTCCATCTCTTCCTGCTTTTCTTTTTCGGCTTGATTCATTTGATCAATCGCAATCACTTCCACCCCATTTACAAGCAGACGCTCGCAAAGGTGAAAGCCAATAAAACCAAAGGCCCCTGTGACAACAACTTTCTTCATTCTTCCCCTCCTTTTTCAACTACTAAAACCCGGTCAATAGATCCTTCTCACAGCATCGCGCTACAATTCATCTTCGTACTTTTGGTAAAAAGGAAAGGCTGATTGTGCTTCCTTATAAAAGGAACGCTCATTGCTGTGAATCCGTAAATTAATCAGGCACCCGTCAGCGGCTAACTGCTTTTGCAGCGCGCGGCTATGGGTTTGAAGAGGAAATCGTTTTTCCTGAACATGACAATGAATTGAAAGAGGTGGACATTGCCCGGATGTAAGTGCAGGAACTTGATTCTGCACCCATTCCTCCTGAACATCGCGTTCCGATGGCAGATCATAGGCCAGCTCCAGCTCTTTAACAAAGCGTTTATAATACAGCTTATTCTCCCTCTCCTGTTCATAGTACGAGCTAAGTGAGAGGCAAGGATTGACCAAATAACAGGATCGGATTTGCCCGGGCTGGCTGCTGATCCATTTAAGTGCAAGTAACCCGCCGGCTCCTTCGGCAAAGAGATGAATTTTCTTATTAAGAATTTCTCGTTTTAAAATAAAATGGTACAGATGCTCAAGCAGTTCAAAGGCTTTAGGGCTTCCCCAATGCTTATCATAAAGAGAAGAAGCAAAAACCGTATATCCCCGCTTCAGGAGATCCTGAATAAATTTCTCTTTCTCAGGATGCTGGAGCCATTCACTGGAGTTACTTGTCACCGTCATCCCATTATCGCCAATCAGGCAAACGGCGAAACCACTCGGCTGCTCTGGAAGATAGAGAACGTTCCACTGGTCCCCAATGCGAAAATACCGTACATGCTTCATTGGTTTACGTCTCTCCCCATTTTCGAAGTTCCTATAATTCATGTATTCTTATTACGTTATGCATCCTTCGCTCATTTTGAACCATTTTTCGTATAAGAAACCGCAAGCTGTCGACAGATGGTTACTTAAAAAACGTATAACAGTCGATCTAAGCAATCTCCTAAAAATTACAATAACCATTACTTTACAATCTACTAAATATTGTAGTAATATTAAATCACTACAATACGTAGTGATAGCTCGCATCAAACATGAAAGGAGCCCACCATGAAACAAATAAAAAAGCTCTCCGATACTGAAATGGAGCTGATGGAAGTGATTTGGGCGTGCGATCCTCCTGTCACCTCCAGTGAATTACTTCGTATTTTCTTAAAAAGAGACAAAACATGGAAAGCGCAGACGATCTCAACCTTCCTGTCCAGATTGGTGGACAAGGGGCTGCTCAAAGCGACTAGGATAGGTCGGACGAATCACTATGCTCCTTGTCTGTCACAAAAAGCGTACAAGCTTTGGGAAACAGAAAATGTGCTCGATGCCCTGTATGAAGGCTCGGTGAAAAACATGATTTCTGCTTTATATGATGGCGACAAGCTGTCTGATGAAGATATTTCAGAGCTAAAGCAGTGGTTTTCTGGAAAGTAGGTGAACGAAATGAATGATGCTCTCGAAATTCTTGTCAGCTTAACGGTTGCCGGAAGCGTCGTCGTCGGCTGTCTCCTTCTGGTAAGAATGCTTCCCGCCAGCTTTTTTCCAGCGAAATGGCGCTATTTTCTCGGAAAGGTCGCACTTGCCTTTTTTCTTGTTCCGGCAGCACTCTTGATTCATTGGCTGTTCAAATTATATCCAAGTAAGGCCGGAGCTCCGTTGATTGAGCAGCAACCAGTAAGCCGGCAGCTTACTAGCTTTTTTCCAGAATATTTTTCTGCGAGTCTCGCAATCACCATGCTTGCGATATGGGCAACAGGAGGTATCATCTATTCCCTCTGGCAGCTGTATTGTTATCACAGATTTACAAAAGAATTGCACCGTCACAGCACGCCCGTACGAGAGAATAGTGAAATTCGGCAGGAGCTTTTCCTTATGAAGCAGGAGCTCGGGATCAAAGACGATGTTCAGCTTCTCTATAGCTCCACTATCCGCAGCCCGGCGCTTTTCGGACTATGGAAACCAATCATCCTGCTGCCACAGGATACCTTCGCGCAGTTGAATATTCGGATGGTGTTTCATCACGAGCTAATGCACTTGAAGCGCAAAGACCTGGCTATCAAAGTACTAGTTCTCGCTGCGAGTGCTTTACACTGGTTTAACCCATTCGTTCACCTTCTCCGCAAAGACATTCACAAATGGAGCGAGCTGTCCTGCGATGAAGAAGTCGTGAAAGACATGTCCTATGAAGAACGGAAGCAGTACGGGGCCATGATCCTGAACATTATGGAAGGAAGACGACTCCCGGGAAGCTTTTGTACTTCCTTATCGGGCACTGGCAAACAATTAAAAAGGAGGCTGGAAATGATGCTGAATGTGAAAAAACGGAAAAAATCCATCATCGCTGCGGCGGCGGTGACCGCGATCGTCGTTGGAGCGATTGGCACGGCAACCGCAGTATGGGCAGCAACAAACACACCAGAGGTTAAGAGCGAAATAATCGAAGAAGAGGGATTGCACAACATAAATATTCAACCGCCGGAAGATCCCCCTGGTGAAGGCTCCTTCGAATTTAAAAGGGCAGTAGAAGGAACGGAAGTAATCATGATCCCAATTGAAGAAGCAACGGAAGAGCAGATCCGCAAGGACAAGGCAACGTATGAGGATATAGATCCCGACTCTGAGAGGTGGTCTGAAATAAAGGAAGATCCTCCTGCTGAAAGTGTTAGTAATTTTGAGGATGACATTGTTGATGTAGAAGGCCAGGAAGTGATTATGGTCGAGATAGAAAAGAATTGACGATTGTCATAACATGGAGAAGAGCTCTATTCATTTGCTCTTCTCTTTTTTATACTAATCTTAGAATTGATTAAGAAAGGGGCAACAAAAAAATGACCTATAGCCGGATGATTGTTTATTTGCTGATTGTGGTCGTCACGTTGCTGGTAACGGGGACCATTTTTTTGAAAGAGTTTGGCAGGGCCGGGCTATGAACGGGTTCTTCCACTGTACGGTACCGTTCTGCCACTAAGTCTGCTTACGACTCTTATGATGGCGATGTTTGCTCCATCTGACATACAAGCAAACGAGCAACAAGCTAATAAGCGCTGAATCGATGATCCTCACGACGTGAACTCCGTAAGCGGCAAGTGAGACGCGATCGACCAATTGCCATATCCCGAAGAAAAGCAGCGTCAGCAACGTGATCAAAAACCAATAAACAAGCTTTTGCCGGCTGCTTACCCTTTCCTCCTCATAGGGGTTTCTTCTTGCCCGGTAAACGAGATAGAAAAAAATCGCCACGAGCCCGGCAACGGTGCTTCCATGCTGAAGCAGCTTAAAAACAGGAATGGAAAAGCCAAACAGCTGAAAGCTGTACGTCAAAAAGGAAAGCCCTGTGACGATAAAGCCGCCTAAGTGGGTGAAGGAATCCCATACGACATGCGTCAGCATCCCCAATAAAGCCGAGTAGACAAACACAACAATTTGCAGCGGCTTCGTTGAAGGAGCTTTTTCCGGAGCAGCTTCCTGTAAGAAAAAAGGTAAATGACGGTGCAACGTTTTATGGATGAAAGTGACATACACGAGATAAACGATGATTACCATCGGCAGGTTGAAAGCAAAAAAGCCGTAAGCCGTATGACCAATTTCGCCATATGGCCGGCCATGAAGAAAGTATTCAAAGTCAGGCGCCATGCTTCCGAGAACAATCGCTAAGAAGTTTACATATTTACTTTTGCGCGAAAAAGGCAAAACGGCAGCGGGATGTGCGAATGTGAGCGGCATTTTTCCTCCCTATGTATGTTTTTTAGCTTATTTCTTTCCTGATCATATTCAGGTCCAGCTCCGTAAAGAGTAATAGCCCGGGTGAAACTCTTAAAGACAGAAAATGAATTTTGAATTAATGTATTTCAATCCTGTCAGCCATAGCCGTAGGAGGTTCGGTATCATGAATTCCACCGGTCCAAATTGAAATTGCTTGCCCAATTGAGAAATCTTCAGCCGAATAAGACTCTGGCACCCCCAATCTAATATCATGATAATCTCTTTCCCCTGTTATTTTGACAACGAGCGTAGCGTCATCCTCCATCTCAATGATTTCACCAACAAATGAAGGCTGCTCTCCATCCATATAATCGGATTGCGTACAAGCAGCTAAAAACAACATGGCAAAGAAAAGATATTTCATGCAACGCCCTCCTTTTTTCATATAACGTAGAAAAGATAGCAGTAGTTTCATTGCATCGAAGTTGGAAAAGAGGGGTAAATATTCAGTTGCGACAATGGAAAGGATTGCTATAATTGAATTATCATAACAGATAATTGCTCGAACTACATCACTTTTTTTAAAACAAAGAGAGACCAAAGATGCGAAAAAGATTATTCGTGAGGTTACGGTGATGAAGGAAGAGTAAATGAGGTGATTTTTACAAGTGCCTACAATGAAGGTGGATCAATATGAAAAATTGGAAACGATTCAGCTTTTTTTAATCATATGCGTTATTTCTTTAAGTATCATTACACTTCATCTTTATCAGCAAGTAAATCAACTAAAAGAGGGGAAACAAATTCAGAGTGATAATAGCTACTTCAATGACTTTCTCCTCTACAATTATTCTCTCACAAGCTTTGAAAGAGCATTAACCCGTAAACATGTTGAAGATATCCTCCATGAATCAGGTTATATCAGTTTTATTGGAAACCAACCCTCCTACGAACAGACCTATTGGAAAAAACTTCAGCTTCAAAAAAATATTTATGATATCAGCGCTCTACTGCAAGAGGATCTGAACGAAGAACTGATAAGAGAGCTTACAGAAGCAGTAAAAGCAGCGCGAGAAAAGTTAGACGATCTCATGTACACTCCGAATCTGGAGACAAGTGATAGACTGGAACGTATAAATCGCTTTTTCGATGCTTTTAACGCTGATTTATCGAATAAATAACTTTTGAAGCTGTTTCATCATTTGTTCCCCCCGGGCTATCTCCATCCTTATTTCCTGTCGCACAAACTGAGCGGGAAGAAAAGCACTTTCTCTCCCTGCACGAAATCTTGCGTAAACTCCACTTGTTGTTTCAAGGACTGAAGACAAAACGAGCTATAAAAGGCCGGGCCTTCAAGGAAAAAACTACTTTTTGGCCCAGCCCCTACACCATCGTGGTCACTGAAAAACTTTTTAGTAATTCTAAGAAGAGTAATTGCTCCGCACGTTCCGCGCCTTGCTTCGAGAAGCCCTCTCATAGCAAGGCTTTCAAATCATCAGGCAACGGCTACGCTCATTACTAATAAGTTGCTAAAAAAGTGGAAATTGTACTTTTTTTCGCCACTTCACACCTTCGGCTTTGGTGTCCATTTGCGGTTGTGGTTTGACGTTTCCGGGAATGTGTCTCCGGCATGCAGCTTGACGGATTTCGGCCGCTGGACCATGCTCCCTGTTTCGCCAATCTCGACATAAATTCCGTTATTCGGCGCTTTTTGGCCTGGTTCGAACTGTCTGTTTTGTCCCAACTTAACATCCCTCCTTTTCTTGTAGCTTGCCCAGAAAAGGAGGGATTACCGAAAGAAAACAGATTAGATTGTCGTTAATAAGGACAACAGAATCGCTTTTTGGGCGTGAAGGCGATTTTCCGCCTGATCGTAAATAAATGAGCGCTCACCGTCAATGACCGCGGCTGTTACCTCTTCGCCGCGGTGGGCCGGTAGACAGTGAAGGAATTGATAGTCTGCTTTCGCCAGGGAAGCGAGCTGCTCGTTCACCTGGTAGCCGGCAAAATGCTGTTCACGCTCCTGTTGCTCCGCTTCAAAGCCCATGCTTGCCCAGACGTCTGTATAGATGACGTCCGCGTCCTTGACAGCCTCCTCCGGTTGATTGGACAGCGTTAACACCGCTCCTGTTTCCTGGGCGGCCGCTACGGCTTTTTCAAAAATAGCCTGATCCACTTCATAGCCAGCCGGTGAAGCAACCGTTACATCCATCCCAGTCTTGGCGCCTGCCGCGAGCAGGGAGTGAGCGACATTGTTCCCGTCTCCGACATAGACAAGCTTCAGTCCCTTTAACGTTTTCTTTTGCTCGTAAACCGTCAGAAGGTCGGCCATTGCCTGACAAGGATGATAGGCATCCGTCAGGGCGTTAATGACCGGAACCGAGGCATGCTCGGCGAGCTGTTCGACTGTTTCATGCGAATTTGTTCTGATCATGATCGCATTGACATAGCGCGACAACACATTCGCTGTATCCTTAATTGGCTCTCCCCGACCGATTTGCATGTCGCGCGGACTGAGGAACAGGGCGTGGCCGCCAAGCTGCGTCATCCCGACCTCAAACGAGACACGGGTCCGCGTCGAGGCATTCTCGAAAATCATCCCGAGCGATTTTCCTTTTAACGCTTCGGCAAACTGCTCCGGCTCCTGCTTGACCTTTAGTGCCAAAGCGAGCAGGTCATCAATTTGTCCCGGCGTGAAATCAAGCAATGTTAAAAAATCATGGCCCGTGATGGGGGCTGTCATTTGATTGTTCATCATTAACCGAACCTTTCCTTAGCCGTTTAGCACGGCTTTTTCTTTATTCCATAAATCCTGGATTGCGTAGTAATTAATGTGTTCCACCTGACGTCCCTTTAACATCGCGGCAAGTGTCGTCATTTCTGAAATGACGGTGCAGCGCTGCTTCAACGCTTCCTGCCGTTTCTCCGTGCCATCTTTTGTCCCGAGCTTCGGCAAGCTGATTAAGGCAATGGCCTCCTCGCTCTGAATCCATTCATCAAACTGCTCTGACGTCAGCGTAAAACCTAGCTCCTCCAGCCGCTGTTTAAATGGAAGAAAAGCATCTTTAAATTCCTCGGCAACATCGACAAAAATCGTTCCAGTCTTTGAATAGAGCTTCGGCTTCGTCGCCTTTGACCAGGCGAACGCCTTATGAAATGCTTCAGCCAAATCCTCGCTCATACTCATTAATTCACCGGTTGACTTCATTTCCGCTTCAAGCAGCGGGTCCAGTCCGGCTAACTTTTGATAGGAAAAAATCGGCGCCTTCACCGTATAGAAGCTCGGTTCGGCCAGGCTTCCTTTTGTCAGCCCGAGCGATGAAAGCGACGCGCCGAGCAAAAGCTGAATTGTATAGTCAATTAACGGTTCATTTGAAATTTTGCTTAAAATCGGCACTGTCCGCGAGGCACGAGGATTAATCTCAATCACATAAAGCTTCTCCTCATGCAGGACGAACTGAATGTTAAAAATGCCACGGAATTCCATCCCTTTGGCGATTTTGTCGCTGTAGTCGACAATCTGGGCCTTTATTTTTTCAGAGATCGTATAAGGAGGTGTCACGGCGACGCTGTCACCTGAATGAACACCTGCGCGCTCAACATGTTCAAACATGCCGGCGAGGCAGACCTTCTCTCCATCCGTTAACGCATCGACTTCGAGTTCAATTCCTTTCAAGTAAGCATCAATCAACAGTGGGAAGGCGATCGTCTGCTCCTCGTCGTTCAAATACGAAACAAATTCACGCTCCGATTCAAACAGCATCATCCCTTGGCCGCCGATGACATAGGAAGGACGAATCAGAACCGGATAACCGATTTCCTCCGCCTGTTTCAGCGCCTCGGCTTTATTTTCAGCTGTTTCGCCTGGGATATGCGGCACGCCGACTTCTCTCATAAACGCATAAAAGCGGCCACGGTCCTCGAGCTGGTCAATCGTATCAAGATTTGTGCCGTAAATTTTGATCCCGGCCGCTTCCAGCCCGGCTACTAAGGAGATCGCCGTTTGACCTCCGAGCTGGACGATCACGCCTTCAACCTGCTCCAAATCAATGACATTGAGGACATCCTCGACCGTCAATGGCTCGAAATAAAGGCGGTCGGCAGTCGCGTAATCGGTGCTGACCGTTTCTGGATTGTTGTTCATCATGATCGCTTCATAGCCTAGACGGTGCAACGCCTGGATTCCCTGGACGGAGCAATAGTCAAATTCAATTCCCTGGCCGATTCGGATCGGACCGGAGCCGAGCAGCAGCACTTTTTTCTTGCCAGTCGACGGAACGACATCATGCTCGCCGGCCCAGCTCGAATAAAAATAAGCTGTCGACGCTTCAAATTCACCGGCACATGTGTCGACCATTTTATAAGCAGGCGTAATTGCAAACTGCTTACGCTTCGCGCGAAGCTCGGCTTCCGTCACCTTCCAGACAGCGGCGAGCCAAGCGTCGGAAAAGCCAGCTTTTTTATACGTGTAGAGCTCTTCCTTCGTCACCGCTTCAAATGAAGACGCTACAATGTCCTGCTCCATTTTGACGAGACGTTCAAAGCCGTTTAAGTAGAACTGGGTAATTTGTGTCGCCTGAAAAAGCTTTTCCGTTGAATAGCCGCGTTTGAGCAGCTCGATGATGACAAAAAAGCGACGGTCATCGGCATTGATCAGCAGCTCCCACAGCTCGTCGTCGGTCTTCTTGGAAATGATCGGAAGAGTGAGTCCATCGACTTTTAGTTCAAGTGAACGAACCGCCTTCTGAATCGCCGCTTCAAAATTGCGCTCAATCGCCATTACTTCACCGGTTGCTTTCATTTGCGTGCCAAGCGTCCGCTCCGCGTGGACAAATTTATCAAACGGCCAGCGCGGGAATTTGACGACAATATAGTCAAGTGCCGGCTCAAAGCTGGCATACGTATGCCCTGTTACCGGATTAATCAGTTCGTGCAGATGATAGCCAAGGCTGACTTTCGCCGTCATCCGCGCGATCGGATAACCGGTCGCTTTCGACGCCAAGGCCGAGGAACGGCTGACCCGTGGATTAACTTCGATTAAATAATACTGCTTGCTGTACGGATCAAGCGCGAATTGAATGTTACAGCCGCCAACAATGCCGAGCGCCCGAATGATTTTCACCGAAACCGAACGGAGCAGTTGATATTCGACATCCGTCATCGTTTGTGACGGAGCGACGACAATCGAATCGCCGGTGTGGATGCCGACCGGATCGATATTTTCCATATTACAGATCGTGATGCACGTGTCATTGCTGTCGCGCATCACTTCATATTCGATTTCTTTAAAGCCGGCGATGCTTTTTTCAACCAGACATTGGCTGATTGGACTCAGCTCCAATCCGCCTTTTATAATCCGCTTCAGTTCTTCCTCATTCTTAGCGATCCCGCCGCCGGCTCCACCGAGTGTGTAAGCTGGACGAACGATAATCGGATAGCCGACCTGCCCGGCGAATGCCAAGGCGGCTTCAGCTGTCGTCACGATTTCACTTTCCGGGACCGGTTCATTTAATTCCTTCATCAAAGCACGGAATTCTTCCCGATCCTCACCCTTCTTAATCGACTCAATCGGCGTGCCGAGCAAGTTGATTCCGTAGCGCTCGAGGATTCCTTCATCATGGAGATCCATCGCCAGGTTGAGTCCGGTCTGCCCGCCGAGCGTCGCCAGAATGCCATCCGGCTTTTCCTTCTTAATAATCGCCTCGACGCTTTCGACCGTCAGCGGTTCAAAATAAACACGGTCGGCGCATGCTTCATCAGTCATTACCGTCGCCGGGTTATTGTTGATCAGAACGACTTCGATCCCTTCTTCTTTTAACGCCAGACAAGCCTGGGTGCCGGCATAATCGAACTCAGCTGCCTGCCCGATGACGATCGGACCGGAGCCGATAACGAGTACTTTTTTCAGTGTCGAATCTTTAGGCATATGCTTTTTCTCTCCCTTTGTTCCGCAACATGTCAATGAATGTAAAGAAAAGCTGCTCACTGTCCGATGGTCCCGGGTGAGCTTCCGGATGGAACTGAATCGTCAAGATTGGATAGTCGCGATGAACGAGCCCTTCAATTGAACCATCGTTAATGTTCATATATCTCGCTTCGAAGCCGGTTCCTTTTAAAGACGGTTCGGTGACGACATAGCTGTGGTTTTGGGACGTCATGTAAACCTGCTTCGTTTTCGTATCAATCACCGGCTGGTTCGCGCCGCGATGCCCGAACGTCAGCTTTTCCGTATCAGCCCCGAAGGCAAGCGCCAACAGCTGATGACCTAAACAAATTCCCATTGTCGGATACGTTGTCGCCACCTTTTTGATCAACGGCAGCTGGCTGTTCAGCTTCTTTGGATTACCGGGTCCGTTAGTAAACAGAACGCCGTCCGGAGCAAGCTGTTCAATGTCCTCAAAAGAGGTCAAATAAGGGACGACGGTCACCTTACAGCCATTTTGCAGCAAAGCGTCGACAATTGATTTCTTGTAACCGAAATCAACCATCACAATATGATGCTCGCCGCTGCCGAACGTTTGGACTCTTTTTTGTGAAACTGCCTCGACGACATCCTGCTCTCCTAGTGGGACAACATCGGCAAAACTGACGTTGTCCGGGTCTGTTGTTAGCACAGCCCTCATATCGCCATGCTCACGAATCCGTTTGACGATTCCTCTTGTGTCCACTCCGCTGAACAATGGAATGGAATGATTCTCACAATACGTCAGCAAGGAACAGCCTGATTCATAGTGGTAGCCTTCTTCGGATACTTCACTAACAATCAGCGCGTTAACCTGGGGTGTCGCACTTTCAAAATCAGCTTCATTTACCCCGTAGTTTCCAATTAACGGATACGTGAACACAACCATCTGGCCTTTAAAAGAAGGATCACTTAACACTTCCTGGTAGCCGGTCATCCCTGTGAAAAAGACGATTTCACCATGAACCTCGCCAGTACTGCCGTGCAGAACTCCTTCAAATCTATCTCCGTTTTCTAATATTACATAGCCTTTCATCCGCTTTTCCCTCCACTCCGCCTGTGAATACTTATACTGAAATGTTGATCTTTATACATCTACTTGCTGATAAAAAGCCTTGGATAAAAGGGTAACCTCACCTTTTTCCAGGCTTGAAGCATTGTTTGTCGTCTGCGCCTGGTTTACAAATCAGAACGTTTTTCTCCAATGCCGCTGCCTCGGCTTATTCCGGCTTCGTCATTTCTATAGCGAAAGCTGTTCCTTTTCGCTGACTGCTGCAATCGCCTCTGCCAAAATGCCCGTCGCCTTTTCCAGCTCTTCTTGTTTGACAATCAGCGGCGGCAGCAGTCTGACAACGTTTGGCCCTGCCGGAAGGACAAGCAGCCCTCTCTCGCGGCATTCTGTTATAATCGGGGCCGCTTCGACATGACAGGCTACCCCGAGCATCAGCCCGTTACCTCTTACTTCCTTCACGATGCTGAAGGAGCCAAGTGTCTGTTCAAGATTATGTTTAAAGAATGCTCCCTTTTGTTGCACATCCGCTAAAAACTCCGACGTAAATACTTCGGTTATGACCGCTTCAGCGGCGGCCATTGCCAGCGGGTTCCCGCCGAATGTCGAGCCGTGACTCCCCGGAGAGAATGCTTCCTTTAATTCCTTTTTACCGATTAGCGCGCCGACCGGGAATCCATTTCCAAGGCCCTTTGCCACTGTAATGATATCCGGTGACAGCTCCAGCTGCTCGTAAGCAAACGCCGTTCCCGTCCGGCCAATTCCCGTCTGTACCTCGTCAACAATCAGCAGGCATTGATGCTGCTCGCAAAGCTGGCCGAGCTTTTCCGCATATTCCTTGCTCATCGGTAGCACGCCGCCTTCTCCCTGAATCACTTCGACGATGATGGCCGCTGTCTCCTCCGTTACCGCTTGAGCTAATTCATCCTCATCATTTAGCGTCACATAGGTGAATTCCGTTAATAAAGGACCGAAGCCGGCATGAATCTTTTCCTGCCCCGTTGCCGCCATGCTCCCGAGCGTCCGGCCGTGAAAAGACTGCTTCATGCTGACAATATGATGCTTTCCTGTCGCTTTGCGGGCGAGCTTGATCGCCGCTTCATTGGCTTCCGCACCACTGTTGCAGAAAAAGACATAATCACCGACGCTGTGGTCAACTAACAGCTGGGCAACGCGCTCCTGCCCCTCAATTTGAAACAGATTGGAGACATGCCATAAGCTGTGAAGCTGTTTCTCAAGCGCCGCATTCACCTTCGGGTGACAATGACCAAGATTACAGACGGCAATGCCGGCAATAAAATCAAGATATTCATTTCCTTCTTTATCGATTAAGGTCGCGCCCTGCCCTTTTTCGGCGGTTACATCCCATCTCGCATAGGTTGGGAATAATGCACTCATTCCAGTTTCCTCCTCACGTCGCCGACAGCTTCATCTTCGCTGATTTAACGATCGTCGTTCCTTTTACTGTGCCGTTCTCGGCGATGGTCGTTGCTTTGCCATTCATAATCATCACCGATTGCAGCGTATCCGTTAATGTCGATAACGCCGCCCTGACTTTTGGCAGCATACCTCCGTAAATCGTCCCGTCGGCAATGTATGCCTCAATCTCCTCCGCCGTGACCTGCTCAAGACATTCGCCATCCTTCAAAATACCGTCAACATCGGTCACGAACACGAGCTGCTCGGCCCCAAGCTCCCTGGCTACCGCTGCCGCGGCGCTATCGGCGTTCACATTATAATGATCACCCGCGTCATTAATGCCGATTGGCGCGATGACCGGAATAATTCCCATTTCCATTAAGGCGAGCAACAGCTCCCCATTCACCGCTTGAACTTCCCCGACATAGCCAAGCCTGGCCTGATTGACCGCCTCGACCTGCAGCAGCCTCCCGTCACAGCCGGACAGTCCGACCACTTTTCCTCCTGCCTGCTGAAGCTGGGTCACAACCTGCTTATTGACCTTGCCGCAAAGGACCATTTCGACCGTTTCAAGCACATCGGCGGTCGTTTTCCGAAGTCCGTCGACAAACTCCGATTCCACCTTAAGCTTCGTCAACATCTGATTAATATCAGGACCGCCGCCGTGGACGATGATCGGATGCCTGCCTTCCTGTTGCATGAGGAGCACGCTTTTGAAAAAGGCCTCTGAAAGCTCGGAAATCGTGCTGCCGCCACATTTGATTACACTAATATTCTTCACGTCTTCTCCCCCTGTCCGCTTAGGTTCGATAACCGGCATTTATCCGGACATAATCATATGTCAGATCACAGCCCCATGCTTTTCCGGTTCCAGTGCCGATATGAAGATCGACGTTAATGAAAACCGTTTCCTCTCCCTGCAAATACGCGGTTGCCGCCTCCTCCGAAAAGACGAGCGGCTGGCTCTTCTGCAATGTTTGGATGGGACCGATCGCAATGTCAATTGTTTCAGGGTTGATTTCACAGCCGCTGTAGCCGATCGCGCAAATGATTCTGCCCCAGTTCGCGTCAGCGCCATAGACAGCCGACTTCACCAGATCGGAACCGACGATTTTTTTGGCGATCTTCCCCGCCTCCTCATCGTTCAGCGCCCCATTGACCTGAACTTCAATCAGCTTTGTCGCTCCCTCTCCGTCTCTGGCGATTTTCTTCGCCAATGACTCACATGTTTGTTTCAAAGCTTGATAGAATGAAGACCAGTCAGGGTGCTCCGGCGTCAGTGTATCGTGTCCGGCCAACCCTGATGCCATCACGACGACCATATCATTTGTTGATGTGTCTCCGTCGACTGTAATTCGATTGAATGTTTGATTCGTAATCTGTGAGAGTGCCTGCTGCAGCACCGGCGGTTCAATTACCGCATCAGTTGTGATGAAGGAGAGCATCGTCGCCATATTCGGATTAATCATTCCCGATCCTTTGGCGACTCCTCCTATGGAAACGACTTTCCCATTTACGGTTGTCTGAAAACACGTTTTTTTGTTCATTGTATCAGTTGTCAAAATCGCCTGATTGAACGCCTCTGCACCTTCAAGGGAGGCTTCCGGCTTCAACTGTTCAATTCCGGGCAGCACTTTATCCATCGGCATATACTCACCGATTACCCCCGTCGACGTTACCGCTACATAATGTTCAGGCACCTGAAAATGAGCGGCGCTTGCTTTCCGCATTTCATAGGCGTCCTTTATGCCCCGTTCCCCTGTGCAGGCATTGGCGTTCCCGCTATTGACGACAATCGCCTGTAGCTTGCCTTCTTTCATAATGCTTTCCTTCGTCACTTGTAAAGGTGCCGCCTGGATTCGATTACATGTATAAACAGCCGCCGAGCTTGCCGGTACGTCGCAATAGATCGCGCCAAGATCGAGGCGTTTTCTCTTTACCCCTGTATATACTCCGTTCGCGTGGAATCCTTTTGGTGTAATAATGCTGCCACTCTCAACTTCGATCATTTCTGGTGCGTTAGCAATTCCTTTCATTTGTGTACCACCTCTCCATTATGGATACATCGGCACGAGTGTTAACCCTGCTTCCTCATCGAATCCATTCATCACATTAAAATTTTGTATCGCCTGACCGGAGGCACCCTTTACGACATTATCAATAACAGATACGACCGTAATCCGTCCTGTTCGTTCATCATAGGTAACACCGATGTCACAATAATTGCTTCCGTATACTTCCTTCGTCGCCGGATAGCTGCCCTGCTTACGAATTCGGACAAACGGCTCCTTTTCATACGCTGTTTGATAAAGCTCCCGCAGCTCCTGTTCCCGGGTTTCCTTCTTCGCCGTCAGATAGATCGTTGCCATAATCCCTCTGACCATCGGGACGAGATGGGGCTGAAACGTCACCGCTGCCATCTCCTCGTTCCAATCGTTGAGCTGCTGCTCAATTTCCGGGATATGCTTATGCTGATTAATTTGATAGATTTTGAAATTCTCATTCATCTCACTAAAGTGGGTGATCGCGGATGGCGTACGTCCTGCCCCGGATGTGCCGGATTTCGCATCTATAATAATCGAATCAGGCCGCACCAATCCTTTCTGAACGAGCGGCGCCAGCCCGAGTAATGTCGCGGTAGGATAGCAGCCCGGGTTTGCGATCAGCCTTGCATCGCGGATTTCCTCGCGCCTCCACTCAGTCAGCCCGTATACAGCCTGGTCGATGACCGACTTTGCCGCCGCCTCGCGCTTATACCATGCTTTGTACTGCTCGGGACTGCGCAAACGCAAGTCACCTGACAGGTCAATCACCTGACAGCCTGATTCAACAATCGTTTGCGACCATTCCGCCGATACGCCAGGCGGCGTCGCCAGAAAGACAGCCTCTACTTCATTTTTCAGCGTATCCGGATCGATCGGCTTTAAATCTTGCTCATAGATCGCTGAAAGATGTGGATAAGATTCATTAATATTCATTCCTTCTTTCGAGGACGTATAGAGCACGACCTCTTCAACGTGAGGGTGGTTTTTGAGCATCCGCAGCAGCTCCGCGCCACCATATCCTGTTGCACCAATAATCCCTACTCGCATTTTCTCTCTCCCCGTTCCGTCTCGCTCTCGTTTTTTGATCTTGGTACTCATTATATATATGTATAAAAATTAATTCAACTGTATTTTTATTTTATTTCAAATAACTTAAAAAAATCATAAACCGATTTTCTCCGCTGATGTTCTCTTTTTCGCCAAAACTGCGGGAGATAGGAGGCTACTGAAAAACTTTCCTTTTCGTAACTCGAAGATCTTGCTTCGAGGAACCCACTCGTAGCAAGGCTTTCAAAATCAGGCAACGGCTACGCTCATTACGAAAAAGCTGTTGAAAAAGTGAAAATCGAACTTTTTCAGCAGCTTCGGAGATAGCGGGATTCCCAGCCCCCTCTGCAAGAAAAAAAAGAACGCCCACCGTCCTCGGCAAGCGCTCTCTATTTATAAAGTTCCTGAAAAAACAGCGGCCGCTCTGCCCAAATTGCCCAGAACGGCCGCTGCCTTTATTCATTCTTATTCATTCAGTTGATCATAAATCAGTTGGGCGGTTTCTTCAATCTGCTCGCCCCAGTGATCATTAATCTGATGGAACAAATACTCTCCATTTTCATCAAGGATGCTAATGCCACGATAGGACATCTGATGCTCCTCATCCTTCATCTGGACATAGTCAAGTACCGTAAGCGATTCATCCGACAAAAACGAATAGGTGAATTCACCGGCCTCCTTTAACGCCAAGGAATGATCCGGCGAATCCGCACTGATGGCATAAAGGTCGGCATCCAGATCGTCAAACAATGCTACATTCTCTTGCAGCTGAACCAGCTGCTGCTGGCAAAGTCCTCAGCCAACTTCAGTAAAATGAAAGAGAATCGTTGCCCGGTCCTTGTTGGACAGCGTTACTTCTTCCCCCTGCTCATTCACCAATGTCAGCTCTCCAGCCTGCTCCTCGTCCGTACCACAGCCGGCGAGCACCGCTATCATGGAAAGCAGCGCGAGAAAGCCGATGATCGTTTTTCTTCTCCAATTTCCCATTCCATCCACCTCCTCTTTTATTATTATTCAGCTTCGTTCGATTGGACCGTTTCGATTAAATCAGCGATAATCGGCTCCTGATCCGATTGCAAACCATCATACTTCCGGATTACGTTTCCTTCCGGGTCAACCAGAAAGAAAGCGGTCGTATGCCCAATATCGTCTTCCAGCGGCTGAACAGGTGAGGCGAACGCCGTCATCGAGAGGTCGGTGATCTCTTCAATATCATAGCCGGTAAGGAACTTCCATGTCTCCCCGTTAGCCCCGACATTTGTCGCGTACGACTTCAGCAGCTCCGGCGTATCACGCTCCGGATCAACCGTGAAGGAGATATAGCCCATCTCAATTCCCTCCTCCTGCATCGCCGTCTGGAGGTTGCGCATATTCGGTGTCATCGTCGGACAAACCGACGGACAATGGGTAAAAATTAAATTGGCCAGCCAATATTGTCCGGTCAACTGCTCTGTCCCGTAAGGCTCGTCGTCCTGATTGACAAACGTAAATTCCGGTACGGTCAGTCCAGCCTCAGCTATATCAAAGTCAGATGAAGCGCCGCCACCAAGTTCATACATCCACCCACAGCCGCTCAACAGCACTACTAGCCCCACGAATATAAGTAATCGTTTCATCCTCTTTTCCTCTCTTTTCTCTTTATTTACGGCTTTACAACCGGAACATCACTGATCGTCAGCTCCCCGTCCTGCTGTTTTTCTTTGGAAAGCCACTGCTTAAACACATAACCGATTGTAAATCCGTACATCAGCTCCTGGGCGATTTTCATAAACACACCGGCAAGCTGCTGATCCATCCGCGGCTCAAGAAAACGGAATGAGTCCGGCCCGGCAAAAATGTTAAGCGGCACCTCGGCACCGGCAGGCAGGCAAAAAGCCATCACACTGGCCCAGACAGACGGATCGATATACGTTTGATAAAGCGGCACAGGGGCAAAAATAATCAAGGCGCAGGCCGGTGTAATCAGAATACCGTTGGCGAAAATATAGCCGATCCGGCGCAAATCAGACAACGGAAACATATTCGGAACCGGGGCAATCATATGCCACCACATGAGCGCCGCCGACAATAACAGCCCGTACTCATAAAAGCTGTGCAAAATGGTGTTCTGCATTAACGTGTCGAACATGAACGGAACATGGTACAAAGAAAACAGCCCATTAAAAAGAAACAACGCGACAATCGGGCTCCATACAACGCGGGCGATTTGCTCGGTAACCGGTGTCCTCCACCGTTCGATCACGGTCCGAAACATCCAGGATGGAATCCCAAGCAAAAAAAGCGGAACCGCGACAAAGTAGGCAAGGACCATCTGGGCCATATGAAAGCTGATCATAATATGGCCGGCAATATATAGTGGACTGCCCCAGCCCAGATAAAGCGCCACTAGCGCTGAAACAAAATAGAATCGCTGCCTCATCGGTACCTGTTCCCCGAGCGTAAAGGAGCGCCAGCGGCTGATCAGAATAAAATAAAGAATGCCTATAGCAAACAGCGGAATGAACAATTCAGGTGTCCAAAGCGCGCGAAAACTAAACGTGTCAAACAGTATTTCCATTTTCACAAACCTCCTTTAATGGAGAATAAACAGGGAAGCCCGTCAATCTTCGCTGCTATCATACCATAGATACTGTATAAAAGTTTTGAACAAATCCTAACAATTTTATACATGCCCACTCCACTTCCTCAGGAATGCTTTTGTCCATACAGGGAATGTTAAACGTAAATATGTGAAAAGGAGCGATGAATTATGAGCAAACGATCACGGTCAAAACGCGCCGTTCAGCAAGGAAAGGATGCTGTCCAGCCCGCTAATGAAACAGAGGGCAAGCAGCCTAATCAAAACGAGCGTAAAGGTGGGACACGCTAATGGGAAATCCACTTTATCAGGAGGCGCGTGAGGCCGTCGCCCGGGCTGAGCTCCTCGCGCTGGCCGCTGAGACGGACATCCAGCGGGAGGCGGTTCAAAAGGAATACAGCCGCGCGAAACAAGCTCTTTCCTCCGCATTCGCCAATTCAACACCGGCTGAGCAGGAACAGCTGGCGAACCTCCAGGAACAACTGCTTCAGCTCGGTGATCTCGAACAAACCGAGTAACGGTCTTGAAAAAATTCTACTACTCTCTCTCTTCCTTTTATGTTACGCTAACAGGAGAGCTTATTTCGGATGTTCTTTTATAGGAGGAAAAGAGAGAATGGTAAAGGTGTATAAGGTCGAGAGTGGAGCAAGCGCTCACCTTCAGGAACGTGTGGCGGACTTACTAATGGGACAAATGGAAGCACTCGGCCCAAAGGATGCCTATTCACAACTTTTAACAACGATTGAGCTGGCATTGGCGCCCCATTCCCAGGCTCATATTTTCGTAGCGGAAAAAGAGGACACGCTTGTCGGTGCCGCCTTTTTTAATGTAGGGCTGAGCATTGACAAAGGCGGTCATTATATTTGGTTGAACGATCTTTATGTCGATAAGCAGCACCGCAATCAGGGAATTGCAAAGAAGCTGTTGCTTCATGTCATTTACTGGGCAGAACAACAAAAGATCAAAGGCATTGAGCTTGAAACAGGGATTAACAATGAAGCGACAAAAGCCCTCTATAACTCGCTCGGCTTTTATGACATTATCTCGAAGCGGTACGGTTTCCGTTTTTAGGGACAGTCTTGTCAGCCTATATAAAAAGAAAAAAAGCGATCCACGGGAACAAATGCCCGGGGTCGCTTTTTTCATTTCTTTTTCAGCTCGCGCCCATTTCGCCGTAAACTGGGCATTTTGCTTCTTTTTTTTTCCTTTTCAACATATGATATAGCAACCTAATCAGCTAAGACATGAGGGAGTTAAAGGAGCGTGCATAAAATCATGAGAGATTCGTTTGTCGATGTGGAGTTTTCCGAAGTTTACATTGAGTTGAGCAAACAAGCCCTACACCAATTTATCAAACGAATGATGAGTCAACATTATTCACTCTTTTGGCGTTATGATGCAAAAACCATTTATCTCATGATTGAGCTTGATGGATCCAGCCACGAACTCCCTTTTGTGCGAAATAGCGATTTCCTCACTCTTTCTGCTGATTGCCTTCACATTTATGATGATACTCTGGCAAATGCCCTGGAAAAGTTATTGCAAAATGAAAAAGGCAATGGCATCGTCAAACGGGCAACAGAGGGTCCCCTCTATATTACGTCATACCAGGCCGGCGACATTGAATCTATGATTGAAATTGATGGGAGTGAAAAAGTCATGATGAACCGAAATGGATCCCTGATTCAGTACAAGGATGATGACAAGTCACTTGAACCGAAAACGTTGATTAATATGATGAACCTGGAGATTGATTATGTCTTGATGGAGCTGCACGAAGCGCTACTCGAGTCGGATCAATGGCAAATTGATTCCCATAAGAAAAAACTGAAAAAACTGCTGTCGCGACGCGAACAGGTAGAACAGCTGCTTTAGCCGTCTTTCAGGTTCCTTCACCTATTTTTACAAAAGGAGGCTGTCTCAAACAAGAAGACTGCCGTACTCTTTTTTGAGACAGTCCCGAGGCAGCGGCTTCATCCTCCGATAGACAGGAAGGATGAAGCCGCTGCCTTTCCTTTTTCACCAGGTATTACTCTCCCGGGTAAAAAATCACCAGCGTCAGCAGGCAATCCTCTTCCGCGCTCTCATTGCGATAATAATGCTCTTCATCGGCGACAAAGTGAATCCCGTCCCCCGCCTTTAGCTGATGACGCTCCGCTCTCACCTCAAGCGACAGACTTCCTTTCTGAACAACGATGTATTCCTCTACACCCGTTCGATGCGCTTCGGCACAATAAGTCGCACCAGCCTCCAGCCTCACCGTAAACAGCTCAAACGGCTTCCGGTCCTCTTTCGGAAAGATCGGATAGACGTTAAAGCGACCGTCCTGTTCGGTTATCGGCTCCACTTCAGCCGCGCGAACGATTTTCACAGATGGCTGTTGCTCTTCAAGAAAGGCCGTAAAAGACACGTTCAGTCCATTCGCGATCTTCCAGAGCGTGCTCACAGTCGGGTTCGATTCCCCCCTTTCGATTTGGCCGAGCATCGGTTTACTGACCTGGCAATGCTGCGCCAATGTGTCGAGGCTCCATCCCCGTTGCTGACGCATGTTCTTGAGGCGCTTTCCGATCAGAAAAGATAGCTGTTCTTTATCCATAAAATTTCTCCTTGTTAAAATGTATAATATAACATACAATCATATTATATAACGTACAACGGTCGATTATCTAGCTTAAATTGTAGCACGCTTTTAGGAGGATTGAACGAAAAGATGGAAAGTATCACGCTTGAAAAACGAAAAACCCCGTTTACTCAATGGCTCCTGGCGGGATCAAGCATTGCCGTCGGCTATATTCCTGCCGCCCTGACATTCGGTTTACTCGCCAAAAGCACGGGTCTCGCTTTTTGGGAAACGCTCGCCATGAGTTTGTTTGTCTATGCAGGCGCTGCCCAATACATGGCGTTAAACTTACTCGCTATAGGGACTGGCGCTTTTGAAATTATTTTTACGACTTTTATCGTCAACATCCGCCATCTGTTAATGAGCGCCTCCGTCCGGGAACGGGTCGAGGATGACCATCCGCTTATTAAAGCCCTTTATTCGTTCGGGATTACAGATGAAGTGTTCGCGGTCACCACTACGCGGGAAGGCACTGTCAAAACCGGCTTTGTCATCGGTGTCTCGCTGATTGCTTACGCCAGCTGGACCGTCCATTCGGCCGTCGGCTATTTAGTAGGTGCGATTCTGCCGGCTTCCTTGCAGCAAAGCATGAGCATAGCCCTTTACGCGATGTTCATCGCCCTGCTCGTTCCTTCATTAAAAAAACAACGGAAGATCGTCGTTTTGGCAGCCAGCGCCGCTGTGTTCAATAGTATCTTTTCCCTGTTTCTGCCAAGCGGCTGGTCGATTATCGCCGCGACGCTGCTATCGGCAGCCGGAATCGAGTGGGTAGCCGGTAAAGGAGGGAGACAGCAATGAGTACGACGATGCTGATTATTATCGCCGGAATGGCTCTCGTCACCTATATCCCGCGGATGCTCCCGCTCGTCTTTTTGAACGTCGAAAGCATCCCGCCATGGCTGCAGGCAACCTTGCGTAATGTGCCCTACGCTGCATTAGGAGCGCTGATCTTTCCCGGCATCTTCTATATTCATGATAATATTTTGTACGGGATTATCGGCGGAGCTTCCGCTTTTATCATCGCCTATTTAGGGGCCAATTTAATCATTGTCGTCATGAGCAGCATCGGAATTCTTATGTTGTTAAGCTTTCTATTATAGCTTTTGGGGAGATATGTATATAGCATCTCCCTCCATATAGATATTTTGACGGAATGTAGATAAAGACCAGAGGACATTAACACCAGAAATTAAAGGTGCTAATGTCCTCTGACAAAAAAATTTTTATTCCCTATCTAAAATAGTAGAAGGTACAGATATCTTGAAATACATCGAACAAGTTGATAAAGAGGCGACTCTCCCGTTATTCGAAAAGAAGATCGAAGTACAATTAGATGCTCCTTTAACAAAAATACGTCAGGAAATCCCGCAAAGCCTTACTCAGCCTCATTTCACACTTTGCCGATTAAACACCACTACTGCCCCAATTATAGACAAGACTAACAAACTCCCAAACCAAGCAACACTCAACCATGCATGACTACCAATCGGTGTTCCAATCAATAATCCGCGTAATGTCTCAATCAGTGGTGTCATTGGCTGGTTTTCCGCAATGAAATGCAGCCATGAAGGCATCGTCTCTGTGGGCACAAAAGCACTGCTTACGTACGGTAAGAACATGAGGAAAAAAGTAAACGCACTAGCTGTTTCGACACTGTCGGCAATCAATCCAAAGATAACCGAAAGCCAGCTGATTGCTAGCATAAATAAGCTTAGAAAAGTGATGACGCCGATCCAGTCCAAAAATCCAGCCGCTGGTCGAAACCCCACCAGTAAAGCAACGATAAATACTAATGTCGTGCTGATCATATTTCGTACAAAGCTTCCAGCTACATGCCCAACTAACAAAGCCGAGGGGTGAATCGCCATACTTCGAAGTCGGTCGAATAAACCGCCGACCTTATCCTGACAGACACTCACTGCTGTCATGGAGCTGCCGTATCCCACACAAATGATGATGATCCCAGGCACTACATAATTCACATACTCGGTGCCGATCTGAATGGCTCCACCAAATACATAGACGAACATTAACATTAATATGATGGGGAGGATAATGCTGATAAATAAAGAATCCGGGTTTCGGAAGATGTGTTTTAGATTTCGCCGAAACATTACCCATCCATCACTGAACCCCCATCCTAGTGCTGAAAAATTCATTGAGCCTCAACCTCCTTCTTTTTGGCACTCGTAGTTTTCATGAACACATCGTCGAGTGTTGGTTTACGAAGTTGAACACGAGCTGGTTCTATCCCATTGTCGTGCAATGCATTCAACAACATTCTTACTCTCTCGCCTGAGCCATCGGTAGTTACAGAGACACACAGCTCACTTTTTTCAGCGAACCCACCCTCAGCTACATGCTCAACTGCTTTGAAAAAATCGGCCTCGTTTTCAAAATGCAATTCTACTTTTTCTTCACCGACAAGGCGCTTTAACTCATCTGCTGATCCTTCTGCAACAATTCGTCCCTGATCAATGACTGCAATTTTGTCCGCGAGCTGATCAGCTTCCTCTAGATATTGCGTTGTTAAAAATATGGTGACGCCATGATTAGCCAAGTCTCTAATTAAATGCCACATATTCATTCTGCTTCGCGGGTCTAGACCTGTTGTTGGTTCATCTAAAAACAAGACTTCTGGAGAACCAAGCAGACTGATGGCAATGTCTAACCTGCGTTTTAATCCGCCTGAATACGTTTTTACAGGACGTTTGGCGACAGCAGTCAAATCAAATTTCTCCAGTAATTCTTGAGCTTGCTTCTTCGCCTCAGCTCTACGGAGATGATTTAACCGGGCCATCATGTGCATATTTTCTTCTCCAGTCAGCAGTTCATCGACGGCTGTAAATTGTCCAGTAAGACTAATCATTCTGCGAACCGATTTTTTCTCTATCGCACAATCAAAGCCGGCAATCTTAGCTCTTCCTCCATCTGCACGAATCAGTGTAGATAGAATCTGAACCGTTGTCGTTTTACCTGCACCATTTTCTCCAAGAAGTGCAAAAATCGATCCTTTGTTTACATGAAAGGATAGACCATCAAGAACGGTTTTCTCCCCATAGGCTTTCCTCAATCCATCAGCGGAAATGATCGGTGTATTCATCAAGAAGCACGCCGCCTTTCTAAAATCATTTTTTGATTGACTCATTCAGTCAATTTTAAGATTAAAATGAAACCCATCCATTGTCAATCATTATTTTTGGATGGGGGAGGCGGATGACTTGTTTTACATCGTTCTCTGAAGTAGTTTAACGTGCAGTAAACATTCTCAATATCAAATTGACTTTATGATCAAGGTTATGACTCCAATATTCTTGATCCCCTTCCATCAAGATACCGGTTATAACCGTTAAGAATAAAGCTAGCAATTCTTGCGGATCGTCCTCAATGATCTCCCCGTCTGCTTGTGCCTGTGAAAATAGAGGGAGTAGCTGTTTTATATAGACAGAACCTTGTTTTTCGATCAGATCATTGGTAACTTCAAGAACTAAATCCTTCGCACGCATGACATGCTGAATCACTCGAAAGGTATCGCTGTTGCCTTCAGACAGGGCAATTTTAGTAAAGTGGCGGATTTTCTCTAAGGCAGAAAAGTCGTGACGAGTGATTTCATCGAACAATTCATTGGTTCCTGCCGTTGCCCATTCAAGGCTGGCATGTAAGACTTCTTCTTTCGATTGAAAATAATGATACAATAAACCGTGGCTGATACCAGCTTCTTTGGCAATCACACTGATTTTGGTTAGTTTAATTCCGTTCTCCGCAAAAACCTTTATCGCTGCAGCTAATATTTGGATTTTCCGGTCATGTCGCTTTTTTTCAAGCTGTTCTTCACTTAATGGAGTCATCAGAATCAATTCTCCTCTTTGTATTTTCTTTTATTTTAGCATAATAGTAATCACTGGGAAAAATGAGTCGACGAAATGAAGCGCCTGCCCCCCCAAAAAGCCTTTACGCAATCGTCCAACGAAAATTCACCTCCCCCTTATCGTTGGGCTACCCCTTCACACGCTTGAAGAGAGAGACCTCTTTCGGAAGTACGTTACATGTCAAAAAGCCCCCACTTATGGCAACTCTTATTGTCACTTGAGTCGGCTTTTCTGTACGAAATGGCGGCCTTCTTTTTAATTTCTTTCCTCAGAGTCACCTTCCCTTTCTTTCTGGCGTTGAAAAAGATACAATGAAAGAATGGAAATTTTTCTTAAGTAGGTGAGCGGGATATGGAGCAATCATTGTTTAAAGGCGAAGCAGGTGCTTTCGCGGCGATTGAGCAGGATATTATTCATACTTATAAATTGATCACGTCCTCGCGCTATATAACGAATCGGCACCTGGAACAAATTTCGGCCGACGCAAAAAAACGGCTTTCCTATGTGGAAAGCGAGGATGATTGGCTCTATGTGTTAACTTATATGCGCGGCATTTATACGTTGGCCGATCGCGCCGCGACATACGAGGAATACGAGCGGAGATTTCACTATTTCTTTCAGGCGATGTCCGATGAGCTTGTTGCGGACCAGGAGAGAATGAAGGAGACGGGAACCTTTCGCCCTTTCCTTGAACGGCTGCTCTTCCTCGTCGTCTATCATGCCGAAGAAGCGGAAGCTCCATGGCCTCCGCTGCTGTTTCAATTGTTAAAAAGCATGGAAAGATCCTATCTCGACCCAGTCTATACGTTTTTATCCGAATCCGTCGACCGCTCGCGCTGTGCGCGTCCGCTTAGTCTGTCCTACAGCTATGCCGTGCTCCTTGCCGACGATGAAAAAGCGGCGCTGTCGATTTTACTCGCCCAGCCGCATACCTATTTAGATCAGGAATTAAGAAGCCACTTCGAACTGTTGAAGCAGCGCTCAAAATGGCAGGCGATGAAGGAATGGGTTGGCGCTTTGTTTCCTCATAAACATCAGGGGACATTCGGCTCACTCCAGCCTTTTATCGATGAAATGAAAACGACTCTTCCTGCCAATAAGAAGGAGTTTGACTCCGTCTGGAACCGTTGGCTCCTGTCGCCAAGCTACCAGCGCTTTCTTACATTCAGCAAGCATTACCGCGATGATGAGCTTGAGGAACTGCTAAACCGTTTGTTGCCTGAGCTGAAACGGAGACTGCATCAGGTCGAGGCGGCGAAAACATTCGAAAAGCTCCTCCTGACTACAAAGAGATATGAGCTCGCCGCTGATTATTTTTTAAAGCATGAACGCGATCCGTTGCGGATGCGGCCGGAAAAGATTGAACTGCTTGAAGCGATGCGCCATGAGGCGCCCGACTATGCAAAGCCGGTGTATCATCAGCTCGTCATCCGCCTGATCGAAAAGAAATCACGCCTGCATTACGAACAGGCGGCCGTCCTGCTTAAAGAGTTGAAGGGCATTTACGAGCAGGATGATACCCTCTTTCTATTTGCTGATTATTTGACGAGATTAAAGAAAATGTATCGCACCTATCGTGCGTTTATCGAGGAGTTGAAACGCATTGGCCTCTAATCTTATCGTCCATGGCGGCTGGCTTGATCAGACCTTTTTTATCTGGGGCGAGGAACCGCCCCGTTCCCGCTTTGACCAGGTCGTTAATTTTCAATATCCTTTTATGTATCCACCTTTTGAACTGAAGCTTACCCTTTTTCGCTATGACCAGGCTTCTTTTTTCGGGACATTTATTGAAAGCGAGAAAGCGGTGATCGATGTTCCGCTCGACTCTCGCAGCTATAGCTCGCTGGCCGGAACCATCACTGTCTATCAGGCACAAGAACAGATGACCCACTATTCGTTCCCGATTGAAGGACTTGTCTTTCCGATTGAAAGCCTCGTTGCCCACCTGGCGACGTTTTCAAGCTGGCAGGACGACGAGGACATTGAACTGGCGCCTGACTTAAAAAGCTGGCTGGCCATTTTTGCGGCGGTTCAGGCAGAAATTATGAACGGCGCGTTTACCCCGGCTGCATCCGGACAATGGATGCTAACCTCCTTTCCGTTTGACGAATGGTTTGAGAGCCTGCCTTTGTCAGGACGTTCGATTCGACCGAACACCTCATTTATTCAAAAAGGGGGGCATGCCCCATTATCGCTCGATTCCTTCCGTCAGCTTGTCACAGCAGCCGCTGACGAAATGATCCGATCGCTCTTTCATGAAGAGGAGGTTCGTCACGCCTACCAGTCATGGGCGCATACAATTGAGCCGAAATGGCGCGCATCGGTTGCCCAGCTTGCGCAAAGAGGAAAAGTCGACGAGACACTTACCAGCGAAACCTTTCAACAGGAAATCGGCGCTTTGCAGTCGAAGCCGTTTCGTTCCGGGCTTGTCCTGAAAGAGCCCGCTACCGCTTCAGGAATGTGGCAGCTCTCCTTGTGCATGGTCGACAGAAAGCACCCGTCGCTTTTGGTCGACATGGAGCAGCTCCAGCTCGGGGAACATCCGTGGAGAGAAAACCCGATCGCCCAATTAAAACAGGACTTAAAAAAAGCTCAGGCCCGGTTGCCGCTGCTCAAAGAACTTCGGCTGTCAGCTCCGGTCCTTTCGTTAACGGCCGAGCAGGCATACGAGCTGTTTACGGAACAGGATGAACAGCTGAACGCCAGCGGCTTTCATCTCATTGTACCGAAATGGATGACCACGAAGAAGAAACCGAAAGTCAAGCTGGCGGTCAATCATCCACTGAACCGCGAAGCGAAAAGCGAGCCGTTGCTTGACTGGCAAAGTGTCGCTTCGTTCACTTATGAACTGGCGATTGGCGATCAAGCGATTAGTCCGCAGGAATTTCACGAATTCGTTGACGGCCAGCGCCCTTTCCTCTACGCCAATGGAGAGTGGATCGCCTGGGACCGTTCCTTAGCCGAGCAGCTGCGCACGTATTTACAACGGATTGAAGAAGAGGCGTCCTTTTTGGAAGCATGGCGGGATGACCTGCTCGCCGAAGAAGATAGCGAATCGTTTGAGCTTGATATTTCCTGGGGGAACCAGCTGACAGTGGCGCTGAAGGAGCTGTATTCAGCCACGCCGTCTTTCATCGATCTTCCGGCGCAATTCACCGGCGAACTGCGCCCTTATCAGCACGAGGGTGTTTCATGGCTCGCTCATTTACGCCGCACTGGCTTTGGTGGTTGCCTCGCCGATGATATGGGACTTGGAAAGTCGGTTCAAACGATTGTCTACATCCTCTATGTTCTGGAGGAGCAGCGCAAAGCGCAGCAGGAGGAAAAGCCATTTTTGCTCATTTGCCCTACTTCCCTTCTATATAATTGGGTTCAGGAATGTAAGCAGTTTGCTCCAGATCTCCGCTTGTTCGTCCATCATGGAAAAACAAGGCTCACGGAGGAGCAATGCCACCAGGCCGGTAGCTGGGATCTCGTGCTGACTTCCTATCAGCTCACTGTGCGCGATCATGAGCTGTTACACGGCATTTCCTGGAATGGGCTGATTTTAGATGAAGCTCAGCATATTAAAAACGTCGATACGAAGCAACGACGCGTGATCAAGGAGATTAAAGCGACTCACCGCATTGCGCTGACCGGGACTCCGATTGAAAACCGGCTGCGCGAACTCTGGTCACTGCTTGATGTGTTAAACCCAGGCTATCTTGGCACGTATCAGGATTTTCAGGCATCCTTTATGCGACCGATTGAAAAAGAGCAGGACGAGGAGCAGCTCGCCAGGCTGCAAAAGCTGATTCATCCGCTTATCCTCCGGCGAAAAAAATCAGACAAAGCGTTGCAGCTTGGACTGCCTGAGAAAAAAGAGTACATTCACCGCGTTCATCTTTCGGTCGAGCAAGCGGCTCTTTACCAGGCCGTCGTCGATGATATTGTCGGGAAGCTTGATGAAGTGAGCGCCCTCGAGCGGCGGGCCTTAATTTTGCGCAGCTTAACGAAGCTCAAGCAAATTTGCAACCACCCTGCTCACTTTCTAAAGGAGGCGAACCTCCGGGACCATCAGTCGGGAAAGTGGCAAACCTTGCTGGAGCTAACCGCTCAGATGGTCGAACGCCGGCAAAAAGTGCTGCTGTTTTCACAATACAAAGAAATGGGTATGCTAATGACAGAAGCTCTGGAAGAACGCTACGCGGAAACCGTGCCGTTTCTTCATGGCAGCCTGACACGGGCGAAACGGCAGCAGGCGATCGAACGCTTTCAAACAGACAGCGATTGTCATTTCTTTGTTCTTTCGCTCAAAGCCGGAGGGGTCGGGTTGAACTTAACTGCCGCTACCCATGTCATTCACTACGACCGCTGGTGGAACCCGGCTGTCGAAAATCAGGCAACAGACAGAGCTTACCGGATCGGCCAGACGAAGGATGTCACCGTTCATAAGCTAATGACAGTCGGGACGCTTGAGGAACGGATTGACCGGATGCTAACCCAAAAGCAGGCCCTTGCCGATCATATTCTCGCAGCAGGTGAACAGCCGATTACCGAATTGACGAACGAAGAACTCATCGATTTGATCCAACTGACCCGCTAAACAGGAAAGGAGGTTACTATGAAAAAGCTTGAAGACCCTTTCTTCACCTACTGGTACGGGAAATCATCCACTCCGGAGAAAACAAGCCGCCCTACAGAGGAAACAAGGCAGGAAGAGAATGAGTATACTCGGCTGAAAAAGAAAATTCAGCAGGAAGCGATCAAAAGATGGAAGCAGCAGGACAAAGCTGATTCGTAAAGGGCGCTCTGCTCCGAAACTCCTTTGCCGCTGCTGGAGCCTTCTCAAAAGGAAACGCCGTCCTTTTGAGAAGGCTCTTTTTCATGTCTAGCTGCAATCATGCCAGTCCAAGGTACCAGACCCTTTGAATGATAAGTTTTACATAACATTAACGGTCACTTTACCACGTCCATCTTTTTTCAAGTTAAACTATATGCAAAACTTCTTTACTAGGAGGCAACCACCCCTGTGTTAACTCGCGCCAAGCTTTCTCTGTTACCGAAGCGTAAAAATCGGTTTTCGTTTAAGAAGTTGCAGACGAAGTTTCTCGTATACATTTTGCCGGCTTTCTTAGCGATCATCATGATTTTATCGTGGATCAGTTATTCATTCGCCCATGTCCTGATTCAGGACGAAATTGAGCAAAAGATGGACAAAGAATTGGAAGCTGTCATCCATGATATCAGCAATCGGATCACCTCTCATATCCGTATTCCCCAAACGGTAGCGCGTATTATCGAAACAAATGGTCCAAACCTGTCGCGGGAAGAACATCGGGACATACTGCTTCATTTGCCAGATTTAAATGAGGATACGTTAGGGATCGGCATTTGGTACGAGCCATACAAATATGAAGAAACGAGTGAATTTTTTGGTCCTTATGCCTATAAAGAAGGAGATCAAATCGAATACACAGAGGATTACGCAACACCGGAATATAATTATCCAGAGTGGGACTGGTATGTGAACGCCAAATCAGGCGAAGATGTCGTGTTTACTGACCCTTACTACGATGAAACTCTCGGAATCATGTTTATCACCGCTTCTGTTCCGTTCTTTGATCAAAACGGCGACTTTTCCGGTGTTGTGACTGGTGATATTCGCTTAACCAGTATGCAGACACTCATCAATGACATCCAGGTGATGGAATCCGGCTGGGCTTTTTTAGTCGATAATACCGGGCGGATGATCGCTGACAGGAAAGAATCAGCCGTGCAGGACATTTTAGCGGATTCGAATCAGACGTTGGCGGCGCTTGGTCAGGAAATGATGACAGAGGCATCGGCAAGCACCGAGTCTGGGAAATTTGAGGTAGAAGGCGAAACCATCAGCGTTTTTTATCAACGCATTCCTGAAACGGGCTGGCTTCTCGCCCTGGCTGTTCCAGAACAAGAATTGTTCAGTGCGATGAATACGCTTTTAGCCCGCATCGCTTCTGTCAGCGTCGCTGCTATCGCGTTAATGACGACGATTATTATCTTGATCAGCCGTTTCATCAATCGGAATATCCTCGAGGTAAATAAGTTATCTCAAGCGCTGTCGACCGGAGACCTGACCTACAAGATGAAGCTCGACAGTGGCGACGAATTCGGCACGATGTCGGAAAACTTCAATCAATCTTTGCACGATATCCAACGGTTAGTGAACCGAATTTCTGATTCATCGAACAATGTGCTGAACTATGTCAATCAGATGGACAGTGCTTACGACGATACGCGAAAGGCCGCCGACGAGATTGCTTTGTCAATGAGTGAGGTCGCTGTCAATACAGAGCAGGAAGCAACGATCATTGCTAGAATCAAAGGTGGAGCGAAAGAAAATTCACAGGGCATGCAGCTGATTGCCCGCAATATGGAAGCCTTGAACAGTTCAGCGGCGGAAGCCGAGCGCGCGGCGAACAATGGAAATGAGACATTGGCCGCGCTAACAAAACAGATCAACTCGATAGAAACAACAGTGACCGTATCAGACAGCAGTGTCCGGCAGCTTAAAGAACGTTCTGAGAGAATCAATCAAATTACTTCTCTCATTGCCGAAATCTCGGCTCAAACTAATTTGCTCTCTCTTAACGCTTCAATCGAAGCGGCTCGTGCCGGAGAACATGGAAAAGGCTTCGCGATAGTCGCCGATGAAGTGCGAAAGCTATCTGAGCAGACGGCAAAGGCGGTCGCGCAAATCGCCCATACAACTGATGATATCCGCAAAACTGTTGACGAAACAGTTGGGCATATGGCCGTCGGCACAGAAGCCGTAAAGGCCGGCAGTCAGCTTGTCGGGCAGACGGAAGCAACATTCGATCATATTCTCCGCTCGATTCAAACCGTGGCAGACCAGTCAGAGGAGGTCAGCGCATCAACCGTACAAATCGCTTCGAATACAGCTGCGATCGGCAACGACTTAGACATGTTGAGCACGATGTCACAGGATAATGCGCAGTATACGTCGCAGGTCGCCGCGGCAACCGAGCAGCAAAGTGCGACGATGCAAGAAGCTGCCCGGACAACAGAACACATTTCCAGGCTGGTCAATGAATTGATTCAATTGGTCAAAACATTTCGGTATTGAAACGACGCAGAGCCTGAGATACAAGGTTGGCTCCTCCCCCTTGTCTCAGGCTCGCGGCTTCGGCTTTTGCCTCCCACTGTCTCATTAGTCCAGATTAATCGTCACGTATTGGGTAAAGGATTCCCCTTCAGTTAGCGGCTCATTGTCAATCGCCGCAACCAGCAGTTCACCTTCCAGCGTGTAGCTTCCGGCGGGAAGCTCCGCCGCATCGATCTGCTCGCGAAAGGTCTTTTTTTCATGCGGGGAAAATTCCTCATATATGATCGCCATCATAAAAACACGCTCATCAGAAAAGCGGTACACCTCGCTTCCCTCCGCGTTTCGCAGGAGCAATTCATAGCGCTGCCCCGAACTGAATGCGAGTGTATGATCATGTTCATCCTCGTTTACGACCTCCAGCTCAATGTGAATTTCCTCCCCGTCCTGCTCCGCCCGAAGCTCCATAAGCCAGTTGTCAGGCATCGTCTCCTCACCTCGCTTTTCATCTGTTGTTTCGCTTTCCTCAATGACCCCGTCCTGCCCGGGGCCACATGCTGCCAGCACAAGCAGCAGCATGATCAGCCATGTCTTCACCTGCTCCCCGCCTCCTTACTCCTTGCGAAACAAACCGAAAATCCCGGCTGTTTCCACAATATTCGTAAAGGCCTGTGGGTCGACCTCCTGTAGGACATGCTTCAGCTCGTATAATTCATAACGGGTAATGACAATCATTAACATCTCTTTATCGTCCGCCATGTAGCCGCCCTTCGCCGGAAGCCTTGTCAGCCCCCGCGTTAACCGGTCGTGAATCGCCTTTTTAAGCTCCTCCGCTTTCGTCGTGACGATCATCGCCGTCAGCTTAACATGGCGCGTATGAATCGCATCAATCACCCTTGAGGTCACATATAAGGTGACGAGCGTGTAAAGGGCTTTCTCCGGATTAAATAAAAGCCCCGATGTGATCACGATTAAGCCGTTGATCACAAAGAAATAAATCCCTACCGGCCGGTCGCTGACCCTTGATAAAATTAAGGCGATAATATCGACCCCGCCTGATGAAGCTCCCCACTTCAGTGTTATACCGGCTCCGATTGCCGCGATCACCCCGCCAAAGACGGCATTTAACAGGATATCCGGCGAAAATTCATAAACAGGCAACAGCTCAAGAAACAAGGTCGTCAGCGCGACATTAATAAAGCTATAGAGCGTAAAGCTTTTCCCGATCTTCAGCCAGCCGACAATCGCCACGGGAATATTCAAGACAAATAACAAGATCCCTGTCGAAATTGGCAGCACCGAGGCCAAAAGCTGGGCAACTCCTGTAAAGCCACTGGCAAAGACGTTAGCCGGGATGAGAAAAAAGTTAAGAGACGCCGCTAAAAAAAGCGCTCCAACCGTCACAATAACCAGCTTCTGAATTTCTTGCATCCATTGAATTGATTTCATTTATGATGATACCTTTCTGTCGAGAAGATGCTCTTCACACCAGGCAATCGATTTAAGAACAGCCGCTCTCGTCACTTTATGCGGTGTTCTCTCCTCGGCGGAAAAATGAAGACGCTCTGGCTTGTCCTGATAGCTCGCCGCAATTGTCTCGTGCAGCTTTTCCGAGAAAGGAAACGGAATCACCTGGTCCTCCGTTCCATGCCAGATGAACAATGGGCGTCCCGCCAGCTTATCAAGCTGCTGCGACAGATCAAAAGGACGTATTTGAGAAAGGACTCTTTGCTTCAGCTCCGGATCAAGCGGCTCTCCATCCTGTTCAAGCATCTCAATCTGAGCTTTCGCATACGTTTCGTAATAAGCGGTGCCCATGAAGGAAACGGCGGTTTGAATCCATGGATACGCGGCAAGCGCGCCGTACATCGTAATCGCCCCCATCGATGTCCCAATCACGCCGAGCCGGCCTGCATCGACTTTTCCCTCGGCAACCAAAGCATCCTTGATCTGCTGAAGCTCTTTAATCGACGACAGTACAATCTCCCAAAAGGCAAGATCTCTTTTTTTCCCAGAAAGTCGCCCCTCTCTTTCCCCATGATGGAGCGCGTCCGGAAGTAAGACGCGAAAGCCCTTTTCGGCGAGGAGGTAGGCGACGTGGAGGTTGTGTTCTTTCGCACTTGTATACCCATGTAAAAAGAAAACAGCCGGCGCCTTCCGTTCTTCCCATTCAGCCTTAACGACATCGAGCACCGGTATCTGTGCAATTTGTCTATTGCGAATAATAACCATTCTATCCACTCCATCCTTCCAATCTTTTTCCTTATTATAGCATTCCCATTATTCAATTACATACTTCACCTTCTTCACTGAAATAGTAAAACCCGCTACCAGGGAAAGGATAGCGGGTCAGCTGTTTTCATTCAGTTACGACTGCTGCTGCTTTTCATTATAATACTGAACACTTGTCATCGCACCTTCATTGACCATTTTATTATCGGCATAATCATGCGGATGCGAATGCCCCAGCTTTTTTTGTTTTTCCTTTTTTGAGTTTTCTGCCGTTTGACCGGTTAGTTTTGAATAGGTTTCAAGGGCTGCTCTTTTGGCTCTTTCTCTTGTATCAGGATTGCGCAAAAGCACTGTTGCTGCTCCTGCCGCACTTGCTACCGCCGTTGCCATCAACGTTTTTTTCATTGCCATGACCATCTCCACCTTTCAGAATTTGATTTATGTACTACGTTCCCTGCTTGTTGAAATGATAAACCTCTTTTTAGCAGTCTGCCTGGCTAATCGAGGGAAAAGCAACAGTTCATTTTTCTGATAATAAGCGGGAAAGCAGAACATCCTATACGTATAGAAAGAAGGTGAATGATGACGATGACAACAACCGGGGACAACAACAAAAAGAAACAGGATTCCAATGCCCGTAATCAGCAAAAAAATGAACAGGCGGCGGAAAATGCCCGCCGCGGAAAGCATAGCTATTCGAAGAAAAGTGATCATCTCTGATCACTTTTCCAGTCTGTCGACAAAGTCGGCAGACTTATTTTGTTTCGTAGACAAGGTTTGGCTCTTCGACCTCGCTACCGGGATCGGGGGCACGCTTTCCGCAGGCGGACGTTGAACTAACCGGCTTCGCCGGTGGATTTCAACCTGCCCTTCCTCCTGCAGGAGTCGGCCCTCCCATCCCGTCCGCTTTTTCTAGTAGGAAAAAGGGGGAGCTTTTCCTCAAATAAAGACAGGTGATACCGTGAGTATAACTCCAATCCAAGTGTGTGTCAGAACTGTCCAGTGCTTTCCCAATGTACCAAAAACAAAGACCATAAGAAGCTGGTCTTACGCCACATTATAGAGAGAGGTCTATGCAAGACGAAAAGAAACGATTGAACAAGTCTTTGCCGCTCTTAAACAAAAGCATGAACTGCGTTGGACGAACTTGAAGGGGCTCGAACAAAATTCCATGCAGACGATGCTCGTTTTTGCTGCCATGACTTTGAAGAAACTGGAAGCATGGCACTGGTGGAACCCCCAAACCGACAGTGCCATCTCCAGTAAGCCATACGAAACATGCAAAAGAGGCTGGGAAAAATGGTTGTTTTTTAAACCTTTTGCCCAGCCTCTAAGCAATGAGCGGAACCGCCACGATCTTTTAAAGCCCGTTGTGAGTGGGTTTTTCACAACGGGCTTGTGGCGTGTGAAGCCATTGCCAGTAGGTCCAAAGCTAGTTTTGTCTCAAGCTCTTTGTCGAAGCTGCTGAAAAAGTACGATTTTAACTTTTTCAGCAACTTTTTCGTAATGAGCGTAGCCGTTGCCTGATTTTGAAAGCCTGCTACGAGTGGGTTCCTCGAAGCAAGGCGCGCAACGCGCGGAGCCATAAAACTCTTCTTCGAGTTACGAAAAAGGAAGTTTTTCAGTGGCCTCGTTTTGTCTACGGTCATAAAAAGTGATCATCTCTGATCACTTTTCTTCTTCCTCGTCGTCTTCCGGCAAGAGCTCGACCTGCTGTTCGCCAAAGCCGCGAAGATGATGATCCCAGTAGGCGATTCTTTCAATCCTCTGGTTCTGATCGGCAATAAACCAGATCGATCCATTTTCAACATCGTAAACGATAATCTGTTTGCCATCAATTCGATCACGTACGTATTGATTGCCATACAGCCGGTACACATCGCGCAGCTCGTCCCCTACCTGAATCCCCTTTGAAGTCGGAAAGCGGTCCGATGAGATGAAGAGATAGCTGACCTTGTCATCCTGTATCTCTACCTGCAGCTCGGGTACCTCTTCCGTCCGTTCATAGCCGTAGCGGTCCTTATACGTATAAGGAACCATATCACCGATAAAGCCATTCAGTTCGGCAGCCTGTCCAAAGCCTGTATTCCAGTGCACATCAGGATAAAGCCCGGACACTTTTTGCCGCGAATCACCGACGACCAGACCGGCAATTTCCATAAAAGCTGGGGTATTCACTTGGAGAATGTTCTCGTTTTGATAATAGTAGCCATCAAACCCAAGCCGAATTACGTCATCGAGACGGATCATTTCGCGATTGTTTCTTTCTACGATTGAAAGGTCCCGCAATTGAGGAACAGCTTCAAGCGGGTTCAGATCCTGCTCCTTTTCCTGCTCCTCATCCTTCACTTGACCGCTTTGCGCTTCCTGCTGCTCTTTTCGTTTTTCACGGAGAAACTCGTTAATCTCCCGTGAAGTAAACGCCCATTCCGCGTTTATAAAGTGCAGATTCATTAAAATCGGACGCAATGGAACCAATAAGCTGCCTGCTTCCTCTACTACCTCTCCCTGATAGCGCTGTTCTTGTCCATCTATGTAAAAATAAATGTTCTCAGCAGCCGCACCCTTCGCGGCAAAGACAAGACAACAAAAAAGCATTACGATGCCATATGTAACTTTCTTCTTCATGATTGGCCCATCCTCCACTCGTCACAACCTCTAAAAAAACCTATTACTAGTTTACTAGAAATATAGCAAAAGCACACGTCCTAACTTTTACACAACGCACGCGCCACCAACGATGTAAGACCCGAGCACAAAGTCGCAGAAACGACAACAAGCAGGAAAGAAACCCGCTCTCCTACTTGTCGTTACGCTCACGTGAGCCCCGGTAAAACGAATCTCCCTGCCTAAAACCCCTTTTTTTATTTTGCCTTGTGAAGCTCTTCCGGAGAACGGACAACCCATTCTGCACCAGACACCGTTTCCCCTGTCCAGGCAAGCATCCCGCCGGCGTAATTTTTCACATTCGAAAAGCCTTGATTCTGCAAATATAGAGCGACATTCTGGCTCCGGTTTCCGCTCCGGCAAACGAAAAGATACTCCTGATCTTTATCAAGCTCCGCCGCGATCGTCGGAATCGTCTGCATCGGAATCAACGGCAGTCCCGGAATATGCGCTTCCTCATACTCATCCGGTTCGCGTACATCAATAATGATCGGACGGTCATCCTGCTGTAACAGCTCTTTTAATTCTTCGGGTTCCACTTGAATAATCCCATCTTGTTCAAATGCCATCATTACCACTCCTCGGTCTGTTTTTTCTTCCTCTTCCACGATACAAATCCGCTTCGATCATGTCAATTCGTCGGCTTGCTGCGCAGCCTCCACAGACGGTACGTATGCGAGACAATCACCTTCCCTACAGCATAGGTCGGTACGGCAAGCAGTAAACCTAACAAACCGGCAAAGCGGCTCGCCACAAGCAATAGGAGAATAATCGTCAGCGGATGGATATCAAGCTTTCGACCCATTATTTGCGGTGAAATTAAATTGCTCTCAATCTGCTGGACGATTACGACGACAACCACGACCCACAGTGCCATAAACGGCGAATCAATGAAGCCGACGATCACTCCCGGAAAGGTGCCAATCCACGGACCGACAAAAGGAATGACATTTGTAAACATCGCTACGAGCGCTAATACGAGCGGATAGTCGAGCCCGATAATCAAGTAGCCGATATAGACGAGTACACCGACACAGAAGCTGACAATAATTTGCCCCTGAATATAGGAGCTTAGCGCCTCATCCATGTCATGAAGCACACGGCGTCCTTCCTGCTGCTGCTTGGCCGGGAAGAATTTCAGCACCTGCTTCGGAGCCTTATCCCCCTCTTTCAGCATGTAAAACAGGACAAACGGAATGATGATGAGAATGATCACGACATTGGCGATAAAGCCGATGAAACTGGCAATATTCGAGCCGACTGTCGAGACAATCCGATTTAAGTAATCAGCAAGCTGTGATGTTAGCTCCTCAAATGAGACCGTCTCCCCCGGCTGAAAACGGGCAATGTATTCATTTTCCTGTAAGTTGATAAACATATCCCGGATTTCATTAATAAAAATTGGCGCATTTCGCACGAGACTATTAAATTGCTTCTGCAATTCCGGTCCGACAAGCAGGACCAATGCCGTCAAGAGCGCGATCGCACATAAATACAGCGCCAAAATTGCCAGGCCGCGCGGCATCCAGCGCGATAAAAAGTTAACAAACGGCCGCAGCAGGTAAAACAGCACACCCGCTAAAACAATCGGTGCAAATAACGTCTGCACGAGAACAACGATCGGCTGAAAAATCCAATCCACTAATGTTCCCAAATAAATAATTAAAAAAATAAGCGCGATTCCATATCCAATACGGAATGCTTTCGATTGTGGCATAAGCAAAATCCCTTCCTGTTGACAGTTTTTTTCATTATACCATCTCCATACCAATCCTACCCCATTTATGTCCAGAAGAAACGAAGAAGATCAACAGTCGAAGTTTAGCCTGAAAAATGAAGGGTATGTACTCTATACAATTCCTTATTAGGAGGGAGAAATGATGGACAATAGAAAAAATGTAGACGTCGAAGAACGACATGTTGAGAAAAAAGAAAACAACAGCATGGTCATGGCGACTTTTATTAAATATGCAGCCTATTTAATTATCTTCTTCGGGATTATCTGGTTTTTGATCGAGTATGTATTTCCAATGTTTTAACCGTTTCGCTCCGTGCCGTAGCTGGAAGGTCCCAAGTGGCGGACTTTCCAGCATTCATTTTGTCAAATTGGAGCGGACTAGGTCTAAATTCAGGATTGAATTTCAACCTGAATGTTGTAGAATTTAACTGATAGGACTTATCCTACATACTTGCGTAAGAGGAAAGCTCACTATCCTCTGTGTGGAAATCGTTCACACACGATGTAAAAGGGGGAAGAACAATGAAAAAGCAATGGATGGTGCTCTTTACCAGTTTCCTGCTTCTAGCGCTTGCCGCGTGTGGACAAGGAACAACATCACCGGAAGAGCCTGAACCGGCTCCTGATAACATTGAATTAGAAGAAAATGAAGACCTGTCAGGAGAAGAGACACCGGCAGATGAAGAAGAACCAGTGACGGACGAAACACCTGATCAATCAGAAACGCCTGAAGGTGAGCCTGAGGGCGAAGCTCAGGACAGCACGAGCACGCCTGTCGAGTTGGTTTTCTCTGACGATCAGGTCATGGATATGTTTAGAGTAGAACGGCAAATCGAGGCAGCAGAGGATGAGGTTTTTGTCGCTACCCTGCAAGAGTGGGTTGCCGGTCCAACCGAAGCCGAGGAAGGTCTCGTGTCCTTAATTCCTGACAATGTCGAAGTTCAATCCGTTGAAGAAGTGGAAGGTGTCGCTCATGTTTCTTTCTCCGCTGAACTGCTGGAAACACAGGCAGGTTCAGGTACGGAAGAAATGATTCTTCAGCAAGTGGCGATGATCATGAAGCAATTCGGCTTCAACGAAACGCAAATTTTAATTGACGGGGAAAGTCACCCGGAGCTGTTCGGTCATATTGACACAAGCGTGCCAATCGTCGCCGACAGTCTCGAAGACTACAAAAAAGTCGAATAAGAAAATCGCACAGCTACTTTTCTTAGAAGCGCTGCGTGCGAATGATACTTTTTTCAGAAAGAAAAGCCCGGGTTTAAAGGTTGATCTCACCTTTTGACCCGGGCTTTATGTAGTACACTGGAGGAACACCAAGCCGCCAGGACTCTCTTCGGAAAACGATACGAAACATGCAAAATCGGTTTTGGGTGTTATCTCTCAACGCTGTTTTGCCTACGGTCCGTAAATAGAAGACCCCTCCATTTTTCTAGCTTTTTTGACTATTTCGTTTTTTTATTGTTATACTTGACGTGATGTTTATTACAAAGGAGGATGATCTGTTTGGCACAACCTAAATATGTTCTGGATATTGACAAAATCAAGGAAATTCCAGCATCAGAACGGGCGAAGCTAAAAGAAATCACAGAAAAATTTGTTTTCCGCGTCAATGAATACTATCTCGGTTTAATTGATTGGAATAATCCGAACGATCCCATTAGAAAGTTGGTTATCCCCAACGAAGGAGAATTAAGTGAATATGGGCGTTGGGATGCTTCTGATGAAGATACAAATTACGTCGTTCCCGGCTGTCAGCACAAATATGAAACGACCGCTTTGCTCATTTGTTCTGAAGTATGCGGCGCCTATTGCCGCTATTGCTTCCGCAAACGGCTTTTTCGCAATGATGTCAAGGAAGCGCTGTCTGATGTAAAGCCCGGCCTTGACTACATCGCCAACACACCTGCGATAAACAATGTCCTCCTCACAGGGGGCGATCCACTGATCCTCGCCACAAAAAAACTGCGTATGATTATCGAACAGCTCCGTCAGATCGAACATGTAAAAATTATCCGGATCGGCTCAAAGCTTCCGGTGTTTAACCCGATGCGAATTTACGAGGATGAAGCGCTGCTCGACCTGATTCGTCAGTACTCCACAGCTGAAAACCGGATTTATATTATGGCTCATATCAATCACCCAGTAGAAATCACGGAGGAAGCGAAGAAAGCATTTGCGGCCTTGCACGACGCCGGGGCGATTGTCGTTAATCAAACTCCGGTTCTGAAAGGCATCAACGATGATCCGGATGTACTAGCTGAATTGCTGGACAAGCTTTCATGGGCCGGGGTGACGCCTTATTATTTCTTTATTAACCGTCCTGTCGCCGGTAATAACGACTTTGTTCTCACCCTTAAAGAAGCTTACCGTATTGTTGAAGAGGCCAAAGCGAAAACGTCCGGATTAGGGAAACGCGTCCGCCTGTCGATGAGTCACACATCCGGTAAAATCGAGATTTTGGCAATTGAAGATGGAAAGGCGTATTTAAAATATCATCAGTCACGTGACAATGACTATGGAAAGTTCATGGTTCTCGACTGTCCGGAAGAGGCAGCCTGGTTTGATGATTTGCCGGAAAATGAACAATACTGGAGCCCGCCAACGAAAAAAACAGATCAGGTTATCTCCGTCAACGAGCTGCCCGAGATGCCACAGAAGCGCAAAAGGAAAACCAGCTCCGCCGTTCTTTCTTAATACTTTTACACGAATCGATGATGATGTCCTGCCCCTTTAAAAACCTATTTTTCTTCATGATTCGCTCTAGGAAGACGATCTTCGACATGATACACTAAAAGAAATATTTGCTAAGTGGAGTGAAGAACGGTTGAAATGGGTGGTATTTTTGGGCATACTCTGTTTTCTTTGTGCCTGTCAGGCAACGGAATCATCTGTGGATTTGCAGGTAGAAAATCAAAATAGTCATTTACATGTCGAATTTGAAACGATGGAAGCTGGTGAATGGGACGGGCAGCAAGGATTCTTTATCACGATCGCGGCGACTTCCACGATGGAACAGTATCAGACTGAACAATTTTCCTTTGCTCTCGATTCGGTGTTAACAGATGAAAACGGAGCGACATATGAAGCACTGCATAGTGAGACACTTCCACCTTTGGAAAGTGACGAGGATCAGATCAGGGTGCGTCAGTTTTATACCCCGGAGCTTCCGAATGATCTCAGCCATCTCAATATCATTGTATTTGCCAAGCCTCTCTACTACAAAAGAGAACTTGTCATTCCCGAGATGACGGACGGCACGACAAACCGCTTCATCAATGACCTTGTTATAACCAAGGCCGAAACCGATGGCGAGCGTCTTATGATCGAGATCAGTGACATCCAGCCGATCAGCGGACTGAGCGTAACTTTAATTCAGGATAATGAAGAAATCTATCCGGTCTTTTCAACGACCCACTATCTAGAAGACACAAATCAGCTAATTGCGAACTATGACTTCGCCACTCCGCTGCCGGACTCCTTCACGCTAAAGCTGACCCGTTTGCACGTCCAAGAACAGATTTGGCAGCTACCGCTAACAATTCCAGTGAGTTAGAGGGAAATGCAATATGAAGAGGCTGAGACAAAGGGTTGTTTTTTTTACCTTTTGCCTAGCCTCTTTCAGTTTGATTCGCATAAATTTATTTAGTCATTGGTGGAACTAGAAACAACGTTTATCACGTCTTAGTTTGCTTTAGTAGTATGACGATGCCTTATTTTTCTTGTCCGAAGACAGTCCCCCATTTATCACGATCGAACTGACGGACCAAACGTTGATTTTTCTTAATCAGGATTCGGAGACACAGACATTGGAATGGTACAATGAACTGCGCAAAGCAATGAACGATACAGCTTAATAACCAGGCCACCAGGCCAGGGGAAAAGATTGAGTTCATCTTTTCCCCTGGCTCTTTCACTTCATTTATGGCTTGACGACCGCCCGCTTTGTCAGGCTTCGCATCACACTGATCAATCCGAGTGATAAAAGCAGGCTGATGACGATGCCGACAGCAGGAGAAATGTCGGTTACCGGCAGAAAATCAAACTGCTGCTGGCCGATGTGGCCCCATACATAGTCAAAAATCGAAATAATGACAATCCCGATGCCGATAAAGGCGAGACCGATGAGCCAGTGAAATAGATAAAAGCCCGCACTGATCAGCCAGCCGACGAAATAAAAGACAATCAGCTGGAAAAATGCCATCACGAACGTCAGCCCGAGGCTTTCTTCGCTTAGTCCCCAGCCGAATAACATTCGCTCCGCTCCATGGAGAAGGCCGGTGACAATCACGAGAAAGACGCTTAACAGCATAGCCGCAGCGGCCACTCCGCTAAAATAGTCACGCCGCGTAATCCCATTTGAAACATAATAGGTTAGCAAGCCGCCCATTGATAAAATCCCGAGCACGAGCATATAAATCCGGTTTGCCTGCATCGCTCCCTGCAAAAGCGACCATTCCCACTCCCCATTCGGATTCGCCGCGAATACCGCGACGCCAAAGATCGCAAGGAGGCAAAATCCAAGATACCAGATCGTCCAAATCAGATACATGTGAAAAGTGCCGCGCAGCACTTTTTTCGCTTTCTGATTCATCATTCTTCCTCTCCTTCCGTCAAATGAATAAACAGCTCCTGTAAAGCAATCGGGCCGATTTCCAGGCCGTTTAGCCTTGCCTGTTCCCGCTCCTCTGCCGTCAGCTTCCCGTAAATCATCGCTGATTTTGTCCCGCCAAGGCTTTGCTGCTTCAGCACGTTCCGGCCGGCGATAAACGCCTCGACATTTTCTTTCGCACCTGTGACTGTGGCGCCCTGCTCGAGCAATTCATCCGTTTTTTCATGAAGCAGAAGCGAGCCTTCCTTTAACACAATCACTTCTTCAAATAGCGAATCCATTTCGGAAATTAAATGCGTCGACAAAATGATCGTCCGCGGGTGCTCCATATAATCCCGCAGTACTTCCTCATAAAAGCGTTCACGTGACGGGGCATCAAGACCTAAATAGGCTTCATCAAAAATCGTAATCGGGCAGCGGCTCGCCAGACCGACCGTAATGCCGAGCGCCGCCTGCATCCCGCGTGACAATTTGTCGACCCTCTGCGTCAGCGGCAGTTTAAATCGTTGCGCCAAGTACTCGGCATACTGCTGATCGAACAGCGGCCGCAGTTTGGCGACATCCTTCAGCCATTTGGCGACGGTGTCCGTTTCATATTCTCGCTTTTCCTCACGGACAAAAACAACACTTTCCATAATACCGGCATTTTCATACGTCTCAGCTCCATCGACCATCATTTGTCCGGAAGTCGGCTTTTGAAAGGCGGCGAGCAGCGACATTAAAGATGTTTTCCCGGCTCCATTGCGGCCTAACAGCCCGTATATTTTTCCGCCTTCCAACTCAAATGAAACATCGTCTAAAACGGTCTTATTTCCAAACTGAAGCGTCACATGCTCGGCTTGAATACGATTTGTCATTCCTTTTCATCCCCTTCTTCAACGGATTGAATCATCGCCTGGACTTCTGCGACGGAAATACCAAGCTTTCTTGCTTCCTGAACCGTTCTCCACACATATTCATCTTTAAACCTTTGCCTGCGTTCTTCGAGCAGCTTGCTTCGCGCTCCTTTTGCGACAAACATCCCGATCCCTCTCTTCTTGTATAAAATTCCTTCATCGACCAGCTGATTAATCCCTTTTAAGACGGTTGCCGGATTGATTTTATAATGAGCGACTAACTGATTGGTCGATGGCGCTTTTTCTTCTTCCTGCAGCTGACCAGCTACTATCTCCTCTTCAATCATTTCCCGGATTTGCTGAAAAATCGGTCGATTATCATCTAAGGATGACCGCACATTGTTTCACCACCTTATGTTATTTGGTTAGTTAGTTGTGTAATTAACCATATAACAGAGATACCCTTTCTGTCAACAGGCGTCTAAAAAAATAGGCGAGCGTCATTAGGATTGTTCCTCATTTTTTGGTAAACTAGTGAGAAGTAAAGTTCGTTTAAGAGAATCGAGGGATTGTAAAAATGAAAACCGTCGTCACGACGTTGAATGCGAAATACATCCACACATGCCTGGCCTTGCGCTGTTTGAAGGCTTATGCAGAACCTGATTTCCCAATTGAAATTGTTGAATATACGATCAAGGACCCGACCTTGTCGATTGTTGCCGACCTCTATGAGCGCAAGCCGGACGTGATTGGGTTCAGCTGTTATATTTGGAATATCGAAGAAACGATTAAAGTGATTAATCAGCTGAAAAAAGTGCTGCCGAAAACAAAAATCGTCCTCGGGGGTCCCGAAGTTTCCTATGATACGAAAGAATGGATGAACACATTGCCCGCCGTTGATTTTATCGTCATCGGCGAAGGGGAAGAAACATTTAAGCAGTTTCTGGAGGAGCTTTCGACAACAGAAAAATACCACTTCGTCTTCGGACTTGCCTATCGCAAGCAGGACGAAGTGATGATCACGGCTCCCCGCCCAAAGCTAAAGCTTGGCGACCTCCCGTCACCGTACCGCTTTGCCGAGGATTTACCCGCTCTCGGTCAGCGTGTCACCTACTTTGAAACGAGCCGGGGGTGTCCGTACAGCTGTCAATTTTGTCTATCTTCAATCGAAGTCGGTGTTCGTTATTTTGATATCGAACAGGTGAAGGCCGATCTTCTTTTTTTAATTGAAAATGGGGCGAAATTAATTAAATTCGTTGACCGGACGTTTAATATTAAACGCGATTATGCGCTCGAGATGTTCCGCTTTCTGATTGACAACCATCAGGGGTGTGTTTTTCAATTTGAAATTACCGCTGACATTATGCGGCCGGAAGTATTGGAGTTTTTAAATGAGCATGCGCCGAAGGGAATCTTCCGCTTTGAAATCGGGGTACAGTCGACGAATGACGCGACGAACGAGCTCGTCCAGCGCCGGCAAAACTTTGAAAAGCTGACACGGACAGTGAGAATGGTGAAGGACGGTGGAAAAATTGACCAGCATCTCGATTTAATCGCCGGTTTGCCGGAGGAGGATTACAACAGCTTCAGACGGACATTTAATGACGTCTTCGCCTTGCGTCCTGAGGAATTGCAACTGGGATTCTTGAAAATGCTGCGCGGGACAGGCCTGAGGCTGCGGGCAAAGGATCATGATTATCTTTATATGGACAATGCCCCATATGAAATTCTTGGTAATAATGTGCTGAGCTTTGACGAAATCGTCCGAATAAAACGGGTCGAGGACGTCCTCGAAAAGTATTGGAACGATCACCGGATGGACCGGACAATTGAGTACTTGGTTGAGCAGGAATTCGCCTCCCCGTTTGACTTCTTCCAGGCATTCGGTGATTACTGGGACAAACAAGGATGGTCGCGGATTGGTCATCAACTGGAGGACTTATTCCGCCGGCTTGATCAATTTCTGACTACGATCACGACGAAGACATCTCCTGACGTCATCCGCGCCCTGATGATGGTCGACTTTTTTGAAAATCACAAACATAAGCCGCGCAAAACATGGTGGACATTCTCGCTCTCAAAGGACGAGCAGACGCGCTATATCAAGCTGCTCGCCAAGGAGCCAGAGCTTGTCTCCGCTTCCTTCGCCACTTTTCGGCTGAGCGAAAAGGAGCTGCACAAGCATACGATGATCGAACGGATTCCCCTTACCCTGACAGCGGAAAAGGATGGCGGATATCGAGAGCAGGAAAGTCTGCTTCTCGCTTACTTTGATCCGAAAGGGATGAAAACAAACGTCTATACCATACCATTTGAAGTGCTTTTAGCAGGTACAGAGAGCCGTTACAAAGAGGGATAGTCAAAATTTTAGAGGGGCTGGATAAAAGGTTTTTCTCCTTTTTCCGGCCCCTCTTCCATGCTTTTATTGCTTGTTTACATAGATTTCATGCAGGCTTAAGGCAGCTTTTGTCGGACTGAGCTTGCCGTTCAGCACTTTTTCCTTTACCTCTGGAAGCTCGCTTTTAACCCGCTCATTGTCGTAAAAGCCGGCCAGTAGCTGCTCCTCGATCAAAGAGCGAAGCCAGCTGTCGGCCTGCTCCTTCCGTCGCTGCTCCAGCAGATTTGTTGCCTTCATATGCTGCTGGAACTGTTGAATCAGCTGCCAGCATTCAGTGATTCCGTTTTCTTCAAGCGCTGAGATCGTCTTGACCTTCGGCTCCCAGCCGTCCGTTACAGCAGGGAGCAGGTGAAGAATCCGCTCCAGCTCAACACGGGCCTGCTCGGCGAGCGGCTTGTTTTTGCCGTCCGCCTTATTAATCAGCAGAATATCAACCATTTCCATAATGCCCTTTTTCATCCCTTGCAGCTCATCCCCTGCTCCCGTCAGCATCAGCACGACAAAGCAATCGACCATGGAACGGACGGTAATTTCACTTTGTCCGACACCAACCGTCTCGACAATAATCACATCATAGCCTGCCGCTTCACAAAGCATCAGCGATTCCCGCGTTTTTCGGGCGACTCCGCCTAATGTTCCCCCGGTCGGAGAAGGACGGATATACGCTCCTGGATGCTTGGAAAGCCGTTCCATCCTCGTCTTATCGCCAAGAATACTTCCCCGTGAAAGCGAGCTTGTCGGATCAATTGCCAGCACCGCCACCCGATGACCGCGCTCACAAAGCATTGTGCCGAACGCTTCAATGAATGTACTTTTCCCCGCTCCGGGCACACCGGAAACGCCAATTCGTATCGACTGTCCCGTATAAGGCATGATCGCTGTCAGAACGTCCTGCGCCAGCTGAAGATGTTTTGCGGCATTGCTCTCAACGAGGGTGATCGCCCTGGCCAGCATCGCCCGGTTATTTGCCCTGACGCCTTGGACATAGTCCTCCAGCTTCAATTCCTTCCGTTTCGGTAAAGGTTTCTCCATATCAGGCTCCTTTCTGGCAGAGACTTTTGCAAGCTGCTTAAGACGTCAGCCGGTTTAAGACGATGCTTCATAGCCGAGGCGCCGATTTAATTCCTCGATAATCTTCTGTGCCGCTACCGGTATGACCGTTCCCGGACCAAAAATCGCCGCCGCCCCTTTCTCCCGCAAATATGGATAGTCCTGCGGTGGAATGACTCCACCGATGATCACAAGGATGTCTTCACGCCCAAGCCGCTTTAACTCCTCAATCACCTGCGGCAAAAGTGTGTTATGGCCTGCCGCCAGAGAGCTCATTCCTAAAATGTGGACATCATTTTCAACGGCCTGTAAAGCAGCCTCCTCCGGCGTCTGGAAAAGCGGTCCAATATCAACATCAAAACCCATATCAGCAAAGGCGGTAGAAATCACCTTCGCCCCGCGGTCATGGCCATCCTGGCCCATCTTCGCAATCATAATCCGCGGCCGTCTTCCTTCCTGCTCGGTAAACCGGTCCGTCATCTCGCGAATCGTCTTCATCTCTTCCTTCTCCCCATATTCTGAACGGTAGACGCCACTAATCGAGCGGATCACCGCTTTATGCCGGCCAACTGCCTTTTCATAAGCGAGTGAGATTTCCCCAAGGCTTGCCCTCGCCCTGGCCGCTTCCACCGCAAGCGCAAGGAGATTGCCTTTACCCGAGCGGGCAGAAGCGGTAATCGCCTCGAGACGCTGCTGCACGTCCTCCTCATTGCGGTTCTTTCTGAGTTCTTCCAGGCGCTTCATTTGCGCCGTCCGGACAGCGGTGTTATCAATATTCAGAATCTCCAGCGGCTCCTCCTCATCCGGCCGGTAACGATTGACACCAATGATCACTTCTTTGCCGGAGTCAATATGCGCCTGCCGTCTCGCCGCCGCTTCTTCGATCCGCATTTTTGGCAGTCCTGTCTCAATCGCCTTCGCCATTCCTCCAAGCTGCTCCACCTCTTCAATATGGCTCCATGCTTTTTCCAGGAGCTCGGCTGTCAGCTTCTCGACATAGTATGAACCGCCCCACGGGTCAAGCACATTCGTAATCCCTGTTTCCTCCTGCAAATAAAGCTGTGTGTTGCGGGCGATTCTGGCCGAGAAGTCGGTCGGCAGCGCAATCGCTTCATCGAGCGCATTCGTATGAAGCGATTGCGTATGACCGAGAGCGGCAGCCATCGCCTCAATGCAAGTACGGACAACATTATTAAAAGGGTCCTGCTCGGTCAAGCTCCAGCCTGACGTCTGCGAATGAGTCCGGAGAGCCAGTGATTTATCATTTTTCGGCTGAAACGACTTCATCAGCTTCGCCCAGATCAGGCGCGCCGCCCGCATTTTGGCGACCTCCATAAAATAGTTCATCCCGATCGCCCAGAAAAAGGAGAGCCGCGGCGCGAAGGAATCTATATCCATCCCGGCTTTAATGCCGGTACGCACATATTCGAGCCCGTCAGCAAGTGTATAGGCCAGTTCAATATCAGCCGTCGCTCCCGCCTCCTGCATATGGTAGCCGGAGATGCTGATGCTGTTGAACTTCGGCATATGGATAGACGTATATTCAAAAATATCGGCAATGATTTTCATTGAGGCTTCAGGCGGGTAAATATAGGTGTTGCGCACCATGTATTCCTTCAATATGTCATTTTGAATCGTTCCCGACAGCTTCGAGAGTGGCACGCCCTGCTCCTCCGCCGCGACAATATAAAAGGCCATAACCGGCAAAACAGCACCATTCATCGTCATCGAGACCGACATCTGATCAAGCGGAATTCCGTCAAACAACAGCTTCATATCAAGAACGGAATCGACGGCCACCCCCGCTTTTCCGACATCACCGACGACACGGGGATGATCGGAGTCGTAGCCGCGATGCGTCGCCAAATCAAAGGCGATTGACAGCCCTTTCTGACCCGCCGCCAAATTCCGGCGGTAAAAAGCGTTGCTTTCCTCAGCTGTAGAAAAGCCGGCATACTGTCTGATCGTCCATGGACGCGCTTTGTACATCGCCGGATACGGCCCGCGAAAAAACGGGGCGATTCCAGCAACATAATCCAAGTAGGGGAGATCTGCCGTATCGTCTTTTTGATAAAACGATTTGATCGGGATTTGTTCCATCGTTTGAAAGCTCGTCTTTGCTTCACTCTTTTTCATTCCTCCTGGTGAGGGAAAGGACATTTGCCGGAAGTTCGGTTTCTTACTCATCGTCTTCTCCTTTCAGCCAATCCTGTAAGGCATACAAAAAAGTATAAGCATTCGTCTGACGGCCAATCGCTTCGTCAAGTCCGGCCTGCTTTAATCTGGCTGTTACTTGTTGATTTAGCAGCCCGGCGATGAAATATTTTTTTCCCGGTGCTGATTGTTTCCATTCTTCAAGCAAACCGGGCGCCGACGTTTCATAAGCCTCATCGCGTCCGCACAGAACGATTATTTGGCTTTGGCAAAAGAAATCGGCCTGCTCCCTGGTATCAAGAGATGTCTGACGGACGTCAAAGCCACCGCATTGAAAGAGGCCTGCGATAAAATCAGCGCGTGCCTTATAATCAGCAAGTGCTCCCAGCCCGACAATCAGCACGGATGGCATACCGCCCTGCTTAGCGGCAAGCGTCCTGCTGCGACGACGCAGCTCTTCATACGGTTCGGCAAGACGACGTTGCGGAATCGCGGCAATCGTCGCCTCGCTTCCGTCCTGCTGCCTGAAGCTTTGCTGAAGCGGCGAAAACGGGGTGCCGTCTTCAAGCAATTGCTGCATCTCTTCCAGCGTCTGTGGCGGCTGTTTGATCCCGTTTTTTATCCGGGCGCGCTTCTGCTGAATCCGATCTCCGTATTCTCGCATGGTTTCCTCCTGGCGCGCTGGGGCTGAATCTGACTTCTCCATCAGGTTGATATATTGATTATTGCCGACTATAACCTGCTCACGCGTTTCGACCTGCTGAACCCGCTTTTTCCACATTGCTTCAATCTCATCCTGGATGATGCCTCGCTGTAATGCTTTCACGATTCCACCGGCTTCATCAATTGTTAGAAAGCGCTTCCATGTTTTTTTAGCGAGTTCCTCTGTCACATGCTCGACATACCATGAGCCACCGCTCGGATCAATTGTTTGCCCAATATGCGCCTCCTCTCGCAAAATAAGCGACGTATTTCTCGCGATCCTTCTTGAAAACGGTGTCGTCTGCGACAACGCTTCATCAAATGGACTCACCTCGATGCTGTCGACTCCGGCAACCGCTGCCGCAAAGGCTTCGCTCGTTGACCGCAAAAGGTTAACATGCCTATCCTCAGTTGTTTTCGTAAACAACGATGTCCGCGCGTGAATCATCATTTTCTGCGCTTCCTCCCCGGCACCAAACTCAGCCATAATCGCTGCCCACAACGTCCGGGCGGCACGGAGCTTGGCGATTTCCGTGAAGTAGTCGCTGCCGACAGAAAAGGAAAACACGATCGCTTTACCAGCGTCATCAGCTGTCAGCCCTCTTTCCATCAGCGCTCCAACATAATCTGCACCTGTCGCCAGCGCGCAGGCTAATTCCAGCGCTGCACTGGCGCCTCCGTTATGATAATGATGACTTTGAACCAACACGGTCCGCAAGTCTGGAGCATGTTGGTTCGCCCACTTGACCGCCAAAGCCATTTGTTTATAGGCTTCTGCCAATGGATAAACCAGCTTGCCATGCTTTGCGAGCTGATGCAGCGGGTCGGCTCCGACCACGCCAAGCATCGGCTTCTCTTCCTTGGATGAAATCAATGCCAAAGCAGCGAGAAACGGTGTCGCTATTTCTCCCGCATCAAGATAAAGTGGATAGTGGCCTGGATCAATCGCAGAGAACAACTCACGCATATCGTCAAGGTCGAACAAAGGGACGCCGTCAAACTGCTCTTTTTCCAGCCCGGCGATGCTGCCGCGCTTCACATCCTCAGCAATTGTAATATGCAGCACCTCCTGCCCCATAGCGAGCGCCTGCTGCAGCTCCTCGTTCAATTGCTTCGGCGTTGCGGCTGAAAGCGCCTGGCTAATCATCCAGGAGGACGGCTCGGTCCGGGTCCCTCTCGTGAACGGAAATTGCCCCGGCAGCTGATCTTGCAAAAGGAGCTCTTCTGCATCCTTTCTTTGATACATCGGTTTAAGGACGATGTCATCGGGTAACGCCGTCAGTAATGTTTCAAACGACTTTCCTTTTAATGATTTTTCCGTGACTTGTTGCCATTCTTCATAGGATGGGATCGGAAATTCACTGAATTGAGACAATACTTCGGTTTTTTCCATAGTCATGGCAGCCTCTTAAGGCCCCTTCACTCCCTTCATTTGCACTTTTATTTTTTAAAAAGACACAACACAGTAAGTGAAAACGCTTTCTTAAAGAGGGATATTTCCATGCTTTTTGTCAGGCAGCTTCTTCTTCTTATGACGCAGCATTTCTAAAGATTGGACCAGAACTCTCCGCGTATCGCGCGGATCAATGACATCGTCCACCATCCCGTGCGCAGCGGCGATGTACGGATTGGCAAAGCGTTCGCGATATTCAGCAATCTTCGCCTTTCTCGTCGCCTCCGGGTCAGCGCTCTCGCGGATTTCCTTCGCATAAATGATCGTCGCTGCTCCTTCAGGACCCATGACGGCGAGCTCGGCATTGGGCCAGGCAAAGACGAGGTCGGCGCCGATCGCCTTGCTGTTTAACGCCACATAAGCTCCGCCGAAAGCCTTGCGCAGGATCACGGTTATCTTCGGCACAGTCGCTTCGGAATACGCATACAAAATTTTCGCCCCATGTCTGATGATACCGCCATGCTCCTGCTTCACACCCGGAATAAAGCCGCTGACATCCTCAAATGTAATAAGCGGGATATTAAAGCAATCACAAAAGCGGATAAAGCGGGCGCCTTTATCGGATGAATCTATATCGAGACCGCCGGCCATGTTTTTCGGGTTATTGGCGATAAGGCCAACCGTCTCTCCGGCAATCCGGCCAAAACCGACGACGAGATTTTTCGCAAAGCGCGCCTGTACCTCCATGAAATCACCATCATCGACTATCGACGTCAGCACCTGGCGCACATCGTATACCTTCGTTCCATCGACAGGGACGATGTCAACCAGCTCCTGAACTCGCTCTCCAGGCCCTCTGTTCGCCGCAGACGGTTTGTGAATCGCCTTCTCTTCATAGCTGGAAGGAAGAAATTCCACCAATCGTCTAACCTCAGCCAGCACCTCTTCTTCCGTTGCCGCCGCAAAATGAGCATTGCCACTTTTCGTTGAATGAACACTTGCTCCGCCAAGATCCTCCTGATTGATCTTTGCCCCGGTTACACTTTCAATGACCTTTGGACCTGTAATAAACATTTGACTCGTTTTTTCCACCATAAAGACAAAATCAGTAATCGCCGGTGAATAAACCGCACCGCCAGCGCATGGGCCAAGGATGACGGAGATTTGCGGAATAACGCCTGAATAAATGGAGTTTCGGTAAAAGATATGTCCATAGCCGTCTAGCGAGAGGACGCCCTCCTGAATCCGCGCTCCGCCTGAATCATTCAAGCCGATAATCGGCGCGCCATTCTCCGCCGCCAGGTCCATGACATTGACAATTTTCTTCGCATGCATTTCGCCAAGGGCGCCGCCAAATACCGTGAAGTCCTGGGCAAACAGGAAAACGAGCCGGCCGGCGATCTTGCCGTAGCCTGTCACTACACCATCTCCTGGTCCTTCTGCGAGTCCTTCCGCCGAGCTGCGATGCTCAATAAAAGGGTTTAATTCAACGAAACTGCCTTCATCAAGCAACAGGTCAATGCGCTGTCTTGCTGTCAGCTTTCCACGCTCATGCTGCGCATCAATTCGTTTTTGTCCACCGCCAAGCTGCACTTTTTCACGTCGTATCTCTAATTCCTGAATATGATCAAACATATCCATCACTCTTTACACCACCTTTTGTTATGTAAAGGTTTCTCTTCTCCCATCCAAGCCTACATCTCTCCAAATGAAGGGTCTCTTAGCCTAGCTTATTTGTCAGAAAGAATCTAGCATATTCCGGCTTTGCCAGCGCTTCCTTTGTCATCACAGCATGCATAATCAGATCCGCATAAATATCGGCGATTTCTTCAATCGAATACTGGCCCGTTTCTTTGTACCACTTATACGTCCAGTTCGTCATCCCGAAAATCGCCATTGAAGTAATCGGCACGGGAATTTCCTTTCTAAATTCTCCACAGGTGATTCCTTCGTTGACGACGCGAAACATTTTTTCTTTGTAGCGGTCGCGCTTGCGTTTAATCGTTTCGAAATACTCCTTGCTTAAATAGAGCGATTCCTGGTAAAAAACTGTCACATGCGGGCGGTACAGATCAAACATCATAACAAATGATCTGACCGTTTCATAAAGCCGCTCGGCCGGTGTCGAAAACCGGTTATACGCATCCTCGGCTTTATCAAGAATGTATGTGATAAAGGAATCATGGACCGTGTAGAGAAGTTCATCCTTCGACTTAAAATTATGATAAAATCCCCCCTTTGATGTTTCGCTTTCCTGCACGATCCGATCAACGGTTACGGCGTGAAACCCGTTTTCTTCAAAAAGTCGTAATGCTGTTTCTATAATTCTCTCTTTTGTAGGCTTTTTCTTCATTTTTATCTCTATATCTCCTTTCACGTAAAGCAGATACCCGCAGACTGACTAGTCGGTCGGAAGGTATTAGGATTATTATACGAAATGTTCTGACTTTTGTCAATGTTATTTTTGCAATCGCTTTCTTTTCTTTATAAGCCTGGAAATTACGTGGTTCTCCGTTTCGTTCCGTACGGAGCAAAGAGAAAAGACCCCGCTCCTCTCTTTGCTCCGCACTTTCATTCGCTCTTGTCCCAATCCGGGCTCTATTTTAACCTCGAGTACAGTTTTTTAGCTGACACAGCATTTTAAATTATCAAGCGCTTTTCGTTTTAAACGCGATACTTGCATTTGGGAAAGACCGAGCTTCTCCGCCGCCTGCTTTTGCGAAAAACCGTCCATCACGGTTAAAAAAATTATCTGCTTTTCTTTTTCCGTCAATCCGCTCAGCATTTCTGTCAGAGCGAGGGAGTGATGGATTTGCTCAAATTCATTTTCAACCATCGGGATGACATCAAGCAATGTCAGCTCCTCGTCATCACGATGAACCTGCTTAAACAGGGAAACCGATTGGTACGACTGCCACGCCTGCTGACACTCCTTCACTTCCCGTTCACTGACCTGCAGCGCCTCGGCCACCTCGGTCACTTCCGGTACCCGTTGGAGTATGCTCGTCAATTCATCCATCTTTTTGTGAATACGCGGCCCTGTTTCTTTTATCCGCCGTGGCACATGAACACTCCAAGTCTGATCCCGTAAATACCGTTTTATTTCTCCAATAATCGTCGGGATGGCAAAAGCTTCAAAAGATCGTCCGCGATCATATTGATACCGTTTAATCGCCAGTAATAAACCAATCATTCCTACCTGAATCAAATCTTCATTCATCTGGGGGTGGAGTGTGTATCGGTGAGCATATTTCCATACAAGATGTTCATACTTTCTTAGCAGATCCTCGATCCGCTCTTCATTGATAGCATTACCCTCAAGCTGGTGTTCCTGTTTCACTACAGTAATCAATGAAATCACCTTCTTCCTCCATCTTTTTACCTATGGCAAGAGAAGAGAAGCGTTTCTATCTGTTTTACGCTCCTCTACCCCACATAGCGTAATCAACAGTTCATTCCTTTTGCGATCGTTTCGATAGGCTGCTTTCCCCGTCAGGATGGTTTCTTCTTCAGGCGATTAAGTGGTAAAATCTAGCTTGCTTTTATTATACAACATTTTCGAACCATTCTCTTCACCTGCCATATAATAAAGCGAACGAACGGAAAGGAGGCTGGCCCCACATGAGCTTTCATCCGGAGCGCATGAAAAAACTGCTTGCTCTCGACCCGTTTTTAGCCTCTGCCTATGATGAAGTTCGGCAACACTTTCAGTCGGAGGAAGAAGCTCTTCATTATTTGTTTTTACATTATGTTAAAGGCGAGCCTATTTTTCAAAACGCTTACAACCTTTTAACGTAAATTTTGATAGAAGAACTGACTGGAAGAGGCGGGATATCGCAGATTACTTCTTGCGGTTAGTAGTATCTATTTCGTGCATCCTTTTGCTCCTGAAATCGTCTTCGCTAAGTTGCTCTGACTGCATAACGGCTTTTAAATGATCTGAGTGGCTGTTCGACCTTCCCTCCCTACTACGAGAAACAACAGCAGCACAAACCAAGACATTGGTTTGTGCTGCTGTTTCATTTTCCTCCTGCTAAACTCTTCTCCCGGTTACGAGGCGGATGATTAGTACAATTAAGGCAACAACCAGCAGCAAATGGATCAGATTGCCTGCTACCTCAAAGCTGAATCCCAGTAACCAGAGAATCAATAAAATAATTAACAGTGTCCACATCAGTTTCACCTCATTTACGATTTTATTGGTGCTCTTCTTTTCATTTCCCTAATTAAATCTGTTTCATGTCTCAAAAGTTAAATGGAGTTCAAATCCGTTTTCAACGACGGTTTTTCCTTTGCGATGATCATCGACCAACTGTTTGTACTGTTTCGAATATCGCAGAAATTGTTCACGGTCATTTGCTTCTAATGCTTGGTCAATCTCCTCAAGCAGTCTCTTCTTCTTGTCGTGATAGAGCGAGTATTCAAGGATCGCCTGTGCGTATAAGGACTGAACCGTTGCTTCTGAACGTCTTTGCAGGCTTCTGATGATCTGCAGCTGCTTCATCACATTATTATCCATCGCGAACTGGTTATTCATCCTAATCCCTCCTCAGCGTTTTCTTTACTTGATAAATACCCACGAGATCATATCGCGAAACATTGCTTTGTTCCTTACTCATTTCTATCGCTTTCCTCACAGCTCACTGCTACGGGAATATGCGCTGTTCAAAAGACATAACCAAATGTCTAGTAATTTTTCATCATACGGACATCATAACAGTAACGATTGAATGAGGTTTACGTTATAATAAACAATAAAACCTCTTGGAGTGTGATATTGTTTGGACGAAATACCGTTAAGTATGATCACCCTGTTTTTCATTTTATTAATCCTGTCGGCTTTTTTCTCCTCGGTTGAAACTGCTTTTTCAAGCGCCAATAAAATCCGTTTAAAAAGCTACGCTGATGAGAATCGCCCTGGCGCGAAAAAAGCGCTCTACATTATAGAGAATTTCGATAAAGCGTTATCAACTATTCTCGTCGGCAATAATCTCGTTAATATTGCCGCGGCGACCATATCCGCACAGCTGGCGACGGATCTCTTCGGTCCGAGCACCGGCGTATTTGTCAGTACATTTGTCGTCACGATTCTCGTGCTCATCTTTGGCGAAATTATGCCAAAATCCTTTGCCAAAGAATTCGCGGAACCATTTTCATTACGCGTTTCCGGGATTCTTATGATTCTGATTACGATTTTAACTCCTGTCACCTGGGTGTTTCTTCAGCTAAGAAAGGCTGTCTCCCTGCTTATTCGAAATAAACAGGCTACTCCTTCTATTACAGAGGAAGAATTAAAAGTAATGGTGCAGATGAGTGAAGATGAAGGTGTCTTAAATGAAAATGAGAAAGAGCTTGTCCACCGTTCTTTAGATTTCGATGATATTCTTGTCGGGGAAATTTTAAAACCGAGAATGGATATTACGGCGATCAATCTCAATCAATCGGCGGAGGAAATTAAAGAGATCTTCTTCCGGGAACGCTTTTCACGTTTACCTGTTTATGACGGTACGATTGATCATATTATTGGCATTTTGTCCGAGCGGGACTTTCTCACCGCCTATATTCAAGACAGCAATGTCGATATTCCCTCGTTGATCAGGGAGCCTTTACTCGTTGTGGAATCGATGAAAATTTCAGCTCTGTTACCGGAGCTGCAAAAAAATAAAATTCATATGGCGATTGTGATCGATGAATTTGGCGGAACGTCAGGGCTCGTGACCCTTGAGGATATTCTCGAAGAAATTGTCGGGGAAATATGGGACGAGCATGATGAAACGATCAAGCTTGTGAAGCAGCTAGATCCACAGACGTATCTTTTCCATGCCGATTACTCACTTGATGATTTCGCGCGGCTGATGAACGTTGAACTGCCGAATACGTCCTATTATACGTTGGGAGGCTGGATCGTGGAGGAATTTCAGCGGATTCCTGCAAAGGGGGATCAATTTACCTATGAGCATCTTTCCTTACACGTCGAGGAAACGGAAAATCGCAGGCTGCGACTGATCAAAGTCACGCTTCATTAAGAGAGGCTGGGCAAAAGGTAAACAACCTTTTGCCCAGCCTTTGTTGCGGGAAGTTAATCCTCAGCCTCTATTTGGTCAATTTCATTCTGCACGATATGAATGACTTCCTTGCGATCATCATCATAAAACAATAAAGACTGTTTATTCTTATCATAAGAAATCAATCTCACATGCAACGTTTGCCTTCCTATTTTTGGTCGAATAATTGTTAATCTGAGCAATTGGTTTCTCTCTATCCAATCTTGTAATGGAAAGTACTCTTCCATTCTTACTTCCTCCTTGCACATCTTCTCCTTACTATTTACCCTTATTTTCATCATTATCACGTTGCTTTTGTTGTTTATAGAGAGAACCTCACTTCAGCATCTTATGATGATTATCATTTGATCGTGCCGTCATAAACCTACATTCCTTCGTCCTCAAACCGTTTCAGGTCGTTTTTATGTCCGATCACGATGAGAATATCCCCCTGCTGGATTTGATCCGTCGGAGTCGGAGCAATATTAATATCATCTCCTCGTTTTATCCCAAGAATCGTGCAGCCGTACAGCGCCCGAATATTCAACTCAACAAGTGACTTACTGGAAACCTTATCTGTCGCAATCAGTTCAACGATACTATAATCAGGAGAAAGCTCGATGTAGTCTACGATTTTTTCCGAAATGATATGCTGGGCGATGCGGATGCCCATATCTTGCTCCGGATGAACAATACGGTCAGCGCCGATCTTTTCCAATACACGCTGATGATAATAGTTTTGTGCTTTGACCCATACTTTTTCGACACCCAGTTCTTTTAATAGCAATGTACAAAGAATGCTTGATTGAATATCATCACCAATCGCCACAATCACATAATCAAAATTGCGGATGCCCAATGACTGAAGCGCTTTTTCATCCGTCCCATTGGCGATCACACTATGAGTGGAATGGGGTGTAATGTCGTTGACTTTTTCTTCTCGCGAATCGATCGCCAACACTTCATGGCCTAATTTGTAGAGCTCTTTGCAAACACTGCTTCCAAAGCGGCCCAGTCCAATAACAGCAAATTGTTTTTTCATCCGTTCCCCTACCTTCCGTTTCGTTTATAACGGCTGTGCTGACGCTTTCTCAGTCTCTCAAGCGGATCGGCCTTCTTTGGCGCGTCAACCTTTTCCGCCTTCAGCAGCTGGTCGCCGGCAAGCTCAATTTCCAAATGGAGTCCTTCCCTCACCGGAAACGAAAATGCCTCTTTCGGAAAGATCATTTCCTTCTCCTCTGACCCGACCAGCAGCACGACAAAGGTCTGATCGACCATCCTGTCTATCACGGCCTTCACTCTGTTCACCTCTTTCCTCTATTCGCCATGCTCCAAGATTATTTCATAAGAAGTTCCATCGGTCTCGACAATGATCTGCCCATGCTGATCCGTTCCGAACAAAGGAATAGCCTTTTCTTTAAAAAGCTCGACAACTTCAGAATGCGGATGCCCGTATTCATTATCTCTACCTGCTGAATAGATCCCAGCTTCAGGATTCACTGCTTCCAGGAAAGCCGGCGTCGTGGAAGTCGAAGAGCCATGATGCCCTAGCCGTAAAATGGTCGACTGCAAATGAGCTGAGCGCGCGATGATCTCTTCCTCCGCCTCTGCTTCCGCATCTCCCATCATTAAAAATGAAACTTCGCCAAAATGAAGCTTAACGGCGATCGAGCCGTTATTCAGGTCACCGGTCAGTTCTTCCGGATGCAGCACCTCAAGCAGCAGCGGACCAACTTCAAACTCCTCACCGGCACGCGGCTCATAGTAGTCTGCTCCGGAAGCTTCAAGAGCTTCTACCATCCGCTCAAATGTCTTCGTCGTGTGACTGTCACCCGACATCCATACTTCTTCCACCGGAAACGCATCTAATACTTGATCAGCCTGGCCGATATGATCAGCGTGAGGGTGGGTCGCAATAAACAAATCAATCCGTTCCACCCCTCTGCCCTCAAGCAAAGAGACGACCTCTTCCCGATCGTGCCGCCCGGCGTCAATCAAAATCGTCGCCTCTTCCGTTTGAAACAGTGTCGCGTCCCCTTGCCCGACGTCAAAAAAGGTGACAATTAAATCCCCCTCCGCCACAGGAGGCGGGGTGGGGGAAGCCATCTGCTGCTCGGGAAAGCAGCCGGCACAAATAAAAAGCAGGCTTAGTAAAATTCCAGTTATAGTCCATTTGTACTTATTCATCTCTTTTTTTCCTTTCACAGCAAAACCCCACCTGCCAGTTTATTAGCAAATGGGGACCATTTCATATTTCCCGGCAAGAAAACATCCGACCTTTTTCCTGCCATGGATAGTATAACATATAAACGCTGAAAAACGCCCTTCCTCCGATGCCGGCAACAGTTTCTCCTGCACGCGGCATGCAGAGGGGCTGCCTTCATCCGCTGGGGTATAGCAATGGCTTCGTTCGCTACTCGCCTAGAGAAGAGAACCCCGCTCTTCTCTAAGCTTTCAAAACATGTAGCGACTTCGCTCATTGCTTCGACCATCCTCAAAAGGGAAAAGCACCCTGGGTCTAGCTTAATACTTTTTTGATCGCTTCTAGGACGCGGTCGGCTTGGAATGGTTTGACGATGAAGTCTTTCGCGCCTGACTGAATCGCATCGATAACCATTGATTGCTGTCCCATCGCGGAACACATGATGACTTTCGCTCCGCCATCAATCTGCTTAATTTCTTTAAGAGCCTGAATGCCGTCCATTTCAGGCATCGTAATATCCATCGTGACGAGATCAGGATTTAATTCCTTATACTTCTCAACAGCTTCAGCGCCGTTTGCTGCTTCACCGACAACTTCAAAACCATTTTTTGATAAAATATCCTTAATCATCATCCGCATAAATGCTGCATCATCCACAATTAATATTGACGCCATACGACCACCTCATTACCTTTTCTACATAAATTAGTTATGAATCTGATTCCAAAATTACTTTTTCTAAGTTTAATAGTGTAAACAGTCTGTTGTCCAGCTTGACCACACCACGCAAATATTCAGCCTCCACGCCGCCGACAACTTCTGGCGTCGGTTCGATCTTTTCATGTGGAATGTCAAGCACATCATTCGCGCCATCGACAATGACCCCGATTTCCAGCTCATCCTTCGCAATCACGAGAATCCGGGTCGATTCATCAAAGCTTTTATCCGCTAAACCAAACCGTTTGCGCAAATTGATGATCGGTGTAATCATCCCGCGTAAGTTCATCACTCCCGTCACAAACGGAAAGGTTCTCGGAATTCGCGTGACAGGCTGCATCCGTTCAATCGATTGAACATAATCCACTTCAATCGCGTACTCTTCATCTTCTAACTGAAAAACGATCACTTTTAATTCTTGTTTCGTAGCAATTTCACTGGACAATGTAACGGCCTCCCTTGGTAAGATTACTTAATTAACGCATTCGAATCAACGATTAAGGCAACCTGTCCATTTCCAAGTATGGTTGCTCCTGAAATCGCAAAAACATCCTTCAAATAGTTTCCAAGTGACTTTAATACAATATCATGCTGGCCAATTAAGGAATCAACAACGAGACCGGCCACCTTCTCCCCTTTATGAACGATCACGAGGGAATAAAACTCATCATCCGTCTGCTCGCCCGGTACTTGGAAAATATCCTTAAGGAAGACAAGCGGAACGACCTTCCCGCGGAAGTCAATGACCTTCTGGTTGTGGGCGCTGTATACGTCCTGTTTGTTGACGATCGCCGTTTCCACGATTGAGCTAAGCGGGATCGCGTATTTCTCATCTTGGAGCTCCACAAGCATGACATCAATAATCGACAGCGTTAATGGCAGCTGGATCGAGAAGACAGAACCTTTTCCAAGCTCTGAGTTCACGGTCACTACTCCGCCTAATGACTCAAATGTATTGCGGACGACATCCAGTCCGACCCCACGGCCAGAGACATCGGTAATCTTTTCGGCCGTACTGAACCCGGAGGCAAAGAGCAGACCAAAGACTTGCTGATCTGTCAGCTTCTCGGCATCCTCTTCGGAAATTACGCCATTTGTTAATGCCTTGTTAAGTACTTTTTCACGATCAATGCCTGCCCCATCATCTTCAATTTCAATGTAGACATTGTTTCCACTATGATATGCTTTCAGGCGTACTGTTCCTTCTTCCGGCTTGCCGAGCTGGCGACGCTTATCCGGTGTCTCAATACCGTGATCGATCGAGTTTCTGAGCAAGTGAACGAGCGGATCGCCAATTTCATCAATGATCGTCCGGTCAAGCTCTGTTTCGGCTCCGATAATCTCGAGATTGACTTTCTTATTCAAGTCTTTTGATAAGCTTCTAACCATGCGTGGAAAGCGATTAAACACTTGTTCAACCGGCATCATTCTCATATTCAAAATAATTTCCTGAAGATCACCGGAAATTCTCGACATTCGCTCGACCGTTTCATTTAATTCATTGTTCTTCAGATCGCTGGCGATTTGCTCAAGCCGTCCGCGATCGATGACCAATTCTTCAAACAAATTCATCAACACATCAAGGCGTTCGATATTCACGCGAATCGTCTTATTATGTTCAGAGGCTGCTTTTTTCGGCTGAGAGGAAGCTGCTTCCTTCACGGCCGGCTTGCTTGTCTGCTCCGGCTTCGCAGCCTGCTCTGCAGCTGCCGACGGACTCGCCTGCTCTTCTTCTTCCACATGGGAAAGCTTTAGTTTATTTTGATCAATCTGCTGAACATGAACATTGGTAATCTCAGAAACTTTTAAAATCCGTTTCTTTATTTCTTCCGCTTCAATCTTCGTAATGACGGTGACAAGGAAATCCTGGTCAAATTTCTCTTCTTCCAGCTCTTCGGCTGGAGGAGACGACTTAATGATTTCACCAATTTGTTCGAGCACCTCAAATACCATAAAGACCCGGGCTGCTTTTAGCATCGCGTTTTCATCGAGCGTCACCTTCACCTGATAGGCGGTATAGTCCTGCTCAAACGACTGCTGCAGAACAGTCCGTTCGAACTCATCATACGTTTCGGACAGGACTTCTTCACCAGAAGTCACCTGCTTTTCTTCCTTCACCGGCGCCTCTGCTGTGGCGGCAATCGTCGGCTCGCCCTTTTCAATTCTTTCAAGCTGGGCGACGACTTCACTCACATCGTGCGACCCGGTTCCTCCGCCGGCAATATCGGTTACCATTGCTTCTAAATCATCGACGGCCGCAAATACGACATCCAGTACTTCCGAAGTAGCCTGAAGCTTATGATTGCGAATTAAATCCAGGACATTTTCCATGTTATGCGTTAAGTGAGCCAGGTCCTCAAAGCCCATGGTAGCCGCCATGCCTTTCAGTGTGTGTGCAGAGCGAAATACTTCGCCTACAATCGAAATGTCATCAGGTGCTTGTTCCAACTTTAAGAGATTGTCGTTAATGGCCTGAAGATGTTCCTGACTTTCGTCAAGAAAGACATCTAGATATTCTGAATTAACCAAATTCCTATTCACCTCGATGTTTTCCGAAAAGGTCGACTACAACGCAACCAAAATTCGGAGCTTTTTTCTCATAATAGCATATTTTTCATCTAAAAAAGTAGATTCTCGCTAGGAAATAAGAAATAGTTTAAAAGAATTAGGGATTTTTGTCGTTTTGTCCAGAAAAATGTCCGCCTTTATCAGCTAAAAAGGTTTGGTAATCAGAGGCTGACAGCGGTTTTGAATGAAGATAACCCTGGACGGTATCACAGCCCTGCTCTTTTAAGTAAGCGAGCTGCTCTTCCGACTCCACCCCTTCGGCAATGACCGCTATTTTCAGAAAATGAGCGAGATTAATAATCATCGCAATCACCGCCTCGCTATTTTTGCCTTTTCCAAGGTTCCGGATAAATGACTGATCAATTTTTAATGCATGGATCGGCATTTGTGCCACATACTGAAGCGAGCTATAACCTGTGCCAAAATCATCGAGACTGATATTAATCCCTAAAGCGCGCAGCTGGTGTAACACCTCGAGCGTCCGTTCAAAGTCAATCGTTACACTTTCCGTTATCTCAACCTCAAGCAAATGCGGGGGGAGCTGCGTCTCTCTCAGTACTTCCTTGACCGTGTCGACGATGTCCTTTTGCAAAAACTGGCGTAAAGAGAGATTGACAGACATCGCGATAGGCGGGTAGCCCTGGTCAATCCAGCTTTTTTTCTGTTGGCAGGCCTCTTTTAATACCCATTTGCCAATCGGGACAATCAAGCCCGTCTCTTCCGCAATCGTAATAAACTTCTCCGGAGATATGAACCCTTCCTCGGGATGCTTCCAACGGACAAGCACCTCTTCTCCGCAAATCGTTCTCGTATTCACATCAAATTTCGGCTGAAAATAAAGCGATAATTCACCTTTGTCCAACGCCCGCCGCAAATCATTTTCGACATAGAACCGTTCGTAAAAATAAGAGCGCATATCACTTTCATAGAACTGATAGCTGTCGCTGCTTTTCGTTTTGGCACGAAACATCGCCACATCAGCTGCTTTAATCAATCCCTCCCCGCTTCTGCCATGCTCTGGAAACAGGGAAATGCCGATGCTTCCGGTTAAGGTGAATTCATAGCCATTGATCAGCAAAGGCTGGCGAATATGCCTCAGCAGCTGCCTGGCGATCCGCACGATATCCTTCTTCTCTGCTTGCCCGGGAAGGATGGCGACAAACTCATCTCCCCCCATGCGCGCCAGAATGTTTGGCGCGAAAAGGTTAGCCTTAAGTCGTGCGGCCAGTTCTTTCAGGGCCAAATCCCCCAAAAAATGACCGAGCGTGTCGTTAACGAACTTAAAACGGTCTAAATCAATAAACATGACAGCGAGCTGCTCTTGCTGTCGAAGGAGCCCCTCCAGCTGCTCTGCCACATATTGGCGATTTGGCAAGCCTGTGAGCGCGTCCTCCTTACTCATCTGCTTTATCTTTTTCTTTGTTTGTACATGCTTTGTCACATCTTGAACAATTCCGATTACGCCTTGCGGACTGCCATCCATTTGGCGCGGAACAATCGTCATTAAGGCGAAGACCTTTTCCTGCCGCCGGTTTAACAGCTCGGTTTGAAAGCACGACACCTCTCCATTCAGCGCCGCTTTCATAAACAACGCAAAAATCGAACGCTGGCTTTCTCCGAGTACATCATAAACGCCCATTGAAAGCAGCTCAGTCTCGTTAAACCCGGTTAATCGGCTCGCAACAGGATTGACCTCCGTAAAACGTCCTAAGCGATCTATGATAAATATGGCATTCGTCGTATAACGAAATAATGAACGATACTGCTGCTCGCTGTCGTGCAGCTTTTTTTTCAGTTCAGTTAAGTTCATTTCATCCATCGCATTCTCCTTTGATCACCTTCAGCTCTATCCTTCCCCCTATTGCCTGTGTGCCATTTCCCTTTTATCAAGTGCTCAGCTTGACCGGCTTCTCTATCACTCAAGCTGAATGCACTCGTATTCTTCCTTCCCTGCCTTCTGTGCGCGCAACGTTTTCAACAACTGAATTGCGCGTCGGACCCTGTTTTCCTGCTCAGTCCCTACAACCAGCTGATGAAGCGGCTGCCGCTGATCCCGCAACACGTAGAGCGATACCGCTACGTCCTTCCTTCCTGTTTCCTGCTCATAAGCCATTTTATATAACGTAAGCTGGTCACGGTAAACGGTCAGCAGCTCGCTGCCTGAGGACCGGATACGATTCGTCTTGAAGTCGATAATTTCATGCCGCCCTTGCCGTTCGACGATTTTATCGATTTCGCCAATCACTTCAACGCCTTCCATTTCCGTTACAAACGACCATTCATTCGCAACCGGGGTGCCGAGCCGCTGCCGCTGCTCCTCGCTGTAATTCATCAGCAAGGCTTTCATCGCCGCAATGTAAGTCCATTCATCGTCGACCTCTTCGGCTGCCAGAGCCTCCTCCATTGCCGTGTTCGTAGAAAAGCCGTAATCACGTAATTCACAGGCCCGGTGAATAAGCGTTCCCAATTTCGAAGAATCAAGTCCGGTTCCCTCGGAGCCCTTACTCTGTTCCTCCGCTTCAAAAGCTAGAGACTCAGGCACCCCGACGACAAAGCGGTAAAAATAGTCGAGTGGATCACGACAAAAGCTCATAATCTCTGAAACAGTGAGCGATAATGACGGGACCTCTCTTTGGATGAGCTGTGGAGCTGCGTAATGGGCCACGGCCCGTTCTGTCTCTTTTTCAATTCGTTCAAACTCCGTCACTCGTTGGACCAGCTGCTCCAGATCTGTCGCGGCACAGGCTTCCTCAATCATCGTCATCCATGAATGCGATGTTGTGGACTCGCCCATCATGACGAGATAGTCGCGTGCTCTAGTCATCGCCACATATAATAACCGCTTCGTTTCTTCCTTTGCTTCCAAGGCAGCGCGTTCTTTTACGAGCGGAAAGCCGGGTGTCTGATAGCAGACTGGCTTTTCATCTACCTGCTCGGCTTCCTTCTCAAGATTGAGCACAATTCCAAGCTCCGGATCAAAGCGAATTCTCCCTTTATCCGTTTGCGTCGTCCGTTCCAGCTGCGGGAGAAACACAATTGGGAATTCCAATCCCTTTGAGGCATGGACCGTCATAATTTGCACGACATTCCCTTCAACCTGCTCAACTTGCGCTTCTCCCTCTTTCTCACTTAGGGCAATGATTTCGTCAAGCTCGGCCAGCAGCGCTTCCAAATCAAGCGCGCGCCTTTGCGCAAGCAGCTCGATCAGCTTTTCGACATTCCTCACCTTCTGCAGCCCTTGCTTCTGTAGCAGAAGCATTGCTTTCAGCCCGGTCTGCTGAAACAGCCCGGTCAGGACTGTGACAGGGGCGTGTTGAACAGCAAGCGGCGTCCAACGGGCCAGCCATTCTCTCAGCTGTTTGAAGCACGCCCTCACCCGCTCAGAAAGGCCGGCATACAAAGAGTGCGTTTCATCATAGACGAGCTCAAAAAGCGCCTCTGTTTCCTGTAAGCCCTGTTTGACTTCAAATAGTTCAGCAAGCGTCAAACCAAGGAGCGGACTGCGGAGCAGTGCCAGCAGATAGATCTCTTCAAACGGCCGGTTCAGCCAGCGCAGCAGCGTAACGAAATCAATGATCTCCTGCCGCTCATAAAAGCCGATTCCACCGCTGACGACATACGGGATATCATATTGATCCAAAGCACGCTCCAATGCTAAAAGCTGTGTCCGGGCAGGAATGAGAACCGCGACATCCGCCCAGGTCGGTTGCACCCATTCATCCCCTTTTTGCACGAGTGGTTCCCCTGCGCGGATCATCGAAGCCAAGCGTCCTGCCAAAAGCGAAAAAGCCTCCTCCTCGCGCTCTTCCTTTTCAGGCAGGACCGCCAGCTCGACGCAAGGCTTTTCTTCCTCGCGGCGGCGCACGGCCCGCAACGGCGCATACACGGTTTCAAACTGATGAACCCGCTTCTCTGTCATCACATGGGAGAACAGCCCATTTACGGCTTGGATGATTGAGGCTTCCGTTCGATAGTTCGTGTTCATTAAAATCACTTCGGCACTTTCTTCCGAGACGGCATCGTCTTCTTTTTCATTCATTAATGTGACATTGGCCCCGCGAAAGCGGTAGATCGACTGCTTCTGATCGCCAACGATAAATTGATAAGCCGGGTTAATTTGCTCCAGCATCGCCAGCTGGAGCTGATTCGTATCCTGAAATTCATCAATCATCATATGACGGAATTGCTTCGCGCAAGCGTCGCGAATCCCGGGATGACGCAGCAATGCGACTGTCTTTTGCTGCAAATCATTAAAATCAAGCACGCCGGCTCTTTCCTTTTCCCGCGCGTAGCGGGCAGCGAATTGCTGCAACAGTCCGACGACCGCCTTCATATAGCTGCGCGTTTCCTGCTCGGTCCGGCCGCTTATGCCGATGCTTTTCCATGTCTCTTTCAAGGGCTTCCAATGCTCGGCACAGAGCTGATAAAGCGCCGGAGCCTTCTCGACCCAGCGTTTATCAACTTTCTGCGGCATCAGCGTCTCCAGCCTGGCAAAGTAGGCATGTGCCTCCCCTTCCTGCGGCGGTGCCATCGTCGCGAAAGCTGCCGCTATCCGTTCGACATGCGCCTGCTGAGCTTTCGTCAGTTCCCGTGGATCAGGAAAAGACCGAACACAGGCAAGTGCCTGTTCATGAAAGGCTGAAACGAGCCTATCCTGCTCAATCAGAAGCTGCTCCTCCTGCAGCTTCAGCATGTCCGCCGGATCAAGCTTCTCGATCGCCTGTTCATCAACGACCAATTCACGAATCGTGTCATGCAGCTGTTCTACCGTTTCGATTAGCTGGGTCTTGCTCATCAGTTCAAGCAGCGGGACTGCCTGCTCGTACAGTGTGCGTTCCTCAAACATCTCTTTAGCGATCGCTCTTTTCTTCCTTCTAGCCTCGACCTCATCAAGGAGTCGTGTTCCCGGAATCAAATTAGCCGTCATCGCGTACTGACTGAGCAGCCGTTGGCAGAAGCTGTGGAAAGTTGAAATATACGCCCGCTCCAATGCTTCCTTTTGCTCTTGCCAAAAGCGGCGCTCCTTCTCAGACTCCGCCTCAGCTTCCTTTTCAAGCAGCCGCTTGCGGATCCGGTCCTTCATTTCACGCGCCGCCTTGTCCGTAAATGTAATCGCAACGATTTCCTCCACGGAGGCTCCGGCAGGATCATTCTGATCAAGCAGACGCCGTTCACAAAGGCTGACAAAGCGCTCCGTCAAAATTCGCGTTTTTCCCGATCCGGCTCCAGCTGACACTAAAATGAAAGGCTTCGCGCTGGAAATCGCCTGCCATTGCTCTTCATTAAATTGCATCTTTCGTCTGTTCCCCTCCCTCATGCCTTGATCGCATGATCTGCTTTTTGCTCTTCCGTCACGCGGCATACCGTCCTGTACGGACAGCTGTTGGCGCACTCCTGCGGCTCGACGGGAAACTCACTATGCATCCCTGTCCACAGCGCTTCAACCAGTTCCTTTATTTCATAGGTATCCAGATAGTGTGCTGTGCCAAAGCTTTCTTCACGATTTTTGCAAAAAGATGATACCGAATACGGCGAATTTTTTCCGACTACATCCTTTCGCCAAATTCCGTTGCCAGCCCGCTTTGCCGGCTCGCGCAATGAAATATAGCTTGCGCCGTCTGCCCGGAGCGGGCGCTTCGCCCGCCATTCAAGCTGTTCCCGGAGAGCATAAGCGTATAAAGGCAGCTGGAGCTTTAGCCCGGAACGGACTTCTGCGGCTGAGACACTCGCTTTTCCGGTCTTGTAATCGTAAATCACAATCGCTTCCTCGCTCCGGTCAACCCGGTCGACCTTTCCGGTCAGCATCAATTCTGTGCCATCCTTCACTTGAAGTGGCAGCCGGACAGTTGTCTCCATCGCCTCAATCGCCATCTCCCCGAGCGCTTCGTTATCCCAAAAATGCTTGCGTTCAGCCTGCCACCATTTGTCTAATCGCTTTTTCCACTGCTGTTTTGCCAGGGCAAGATCTAGACGCGATAGAGTTGGACTTTGTTCTTCCACGGCAAGCCACTTCTGCTCAAAACGTTCCTGAAGCAGCTCCGGGACACGCTCCAGCTGCTCAGCTCCTGCTTTCGCAAATGGTGTACCAATCAACGTAAGTTCGGTATAAACCTCCTCGATCAGTTCATGGATGAGCTGTCCAACGGCCAGCGGCGACACCTGCTCCTCGACCGCTTCCGCCTCCTTTACTTGAAAAACCCGTTCAAGCGCATAGCGGAAAGGACAGCGGGCATAGCTTTCCAGAGCAGTTACAGCAACTGTCGCTGCCTTCCGTTCAAGGGGAAGCGACTCTTTTCCGCTGGCGAGGCGCTCCAGCCTTGTCATGACCTCTCGCAATTGCTTTGGTTCATCCTCAATCCTGCAGCCCTGACCAAGGTGGAAGGCCAGCTTTTCATGTTGATCCCGCTCTGTATAGCTGTACTTTCCTTTCATCCGTGCTTCCCATGACCATTCCCGTTCCGCTCTGTGAACATCCTCGAGCAACGGGGAAGGCAGTAGCGGATGAAGCGGATCGATTCCTTTGACATAGGTAAAGGTAATCGATTCACAGATCGTATCGAGCTGCTGCAAATAAGCGAGCTGCTGTTGCCGCAGCTGTTTTTGCGTCGGCGGGCTAAAGCGAACCTGACTCTCCTGAAGATCGCGCTCCTGGACATAGCCGCTTAATTTCGACAATTGAGGGAAGATCCCTTCGTTCATGCCAACAACATAAAGCTTCTTTCCACGAAATAAGCCAATATCACGCCATGTATGAACCGCTAATCCGTGTTCCGCCCGGCGTTTCTCGGTAAACTGAAGCCGCGCACCAAGCTCCTGCAGCCAATCAGCAAAAAGGTCAAGTGACAGCACCAGCTCTCCGGCGAGTCCCCGTTCCTCAAGCAGCTCAGCTGTCGCCTCAAGCCGCTTACAAAGAAGCTCCCATGCGCGGTATTCACGGACAATTGCCTGCAACGTCTCAACCTCATTCTCCGCTTGCAGTCGCACTCTCCAGCTTGAAACAGCGGGCAGTTCGTGTAACCAGGCGAGCATTTGCCTTACATAGGAACTAAAGAGATCCTTTCTCTTCCATTTAAGAGCACAGACGGCCTGATAAAGCTCATTTTCCTCTTCTTTTAACAATGCTCCAGTTTGCAAAAAGCATTGTTTCTGCTTTGCATACTCAAGACCTGACTGCTGATAGAGTGCGAGAATATGCTCGACAAGCGGCAGCTGCTCCCATCTCGAACGGAAGGTGCCCGGCTGCCTGAGGCAGGCCACCAAAAAAGCATGAAGCGCCGACGCTGACAAAGGACGTTTCTTAGCCGTTTGCAGCGGAAGGCCGTACTCATCGGCGAGCCGCTCCAGCTCCTCCCTCCCGTGCTTTTCGTCGACGATCAGTACAGCGACATCCTCTAAGGAAGGCGCTGCGACTATTTCCTCTATCACACCGCGCCACTGTTCTTCCACTGTTGTCGCCGCCACAAGCTCCTTTTCAGCAGCGGGCGGAACTAAAGCAGACAGCTGGCGCAGATCTGTGAAGCCGATTGAGACTAGCTCCGCTGCCGTATGTTCGACAATCTGACTATGCTGATCGCCGGGCAAATATATATCGATCGGCACATCAGCCTTTTGCAACGCTTCAAGTAATAGCATTTGGAGCGGGCTAAAATCAAAGTACCCATCAATCGTGATCAAAGCGATATTCAGTGCCGTGCTTCTTTCCTCCAACAGCTGAATCGCCCGTAAAATGATATTTTCCGGATCGAGCAGCTTCCGTTCCTCTACTACCTTTTTTTCATATTGGCTAAAAAGGTTCCGGAGCGGTTCTAAAGACGATGGCAGTTGTTCAACCGTCAGCCCGAGCCGCTTTACTTGCCCGTATGTATCCGCATAGCCAAGCGCCCGGCCGCTGTCAACCTCACTCTGAATCGTTTCTTCCTCGCGGATAAACTGTTCAAAGAACAACGATCGTTCCTGCTCTGTTAGTGGAAAATACGCTTCTTTAGCCTGCATAAGCAAATAGCGGGCAATGTCATCAAATGTGATCACCGCCAGGCCGGGCTGCTGCTTTCGGGCTGTTTTAAGCCACATCGTTGAAGGCAGGACATAAAAAGCGGGACAGTTCTTTTTCTTCTGAATCGAAAAGGCGTGCCTGAGACGCTTTTGAGCAGCCACTTCCTTACTTGATGTACTATGGAGGCATTGCTCGTTCATTCAACCCCCTCCTTTCTCTCACAATAGCTGGCATTGTTTGTTTCTAGTTTACCATTTTGCCAGATTGATCGCTCTATCATTTCTAGTAAATAAGACCGCTATGCGGTTTTCTTACAGACAGCGTGCAGAGCCGTTACCATTTTTTCAGCCACCCAGGTAACGCGCGAAGCCGACGTCCTTCCTCGACTCAGCCCGTAAATTTTCATTTAAAAGGTGATCAACGAATGCGCCTTCACTAAAAAAAGCTGCCTCAAAACGCCTCGACTCAGGCTCTTTGAAACAGCTTTTTCGTTTAAAATGAAATAACTTCAAATCCAAGCAAAACGACGAGCAGTAAAGAAATCAAAAGGATGGCCCAATACAAGCCGCCTTTTTCCATCGTTCCTTTTTGTGTCCGGACCAAAATCATTTCCATCGCATAAATCATTACGATCGCAATAATTCCTTTGATGATAAATACAGCCGGAAATTCATACGCCATTAACACGCCGACGCCTGAAACAATCTGAATGACGTAAAACAACCGCAGGATCATATGGACAATCTTTCCGCCTTTGCGAATCCCGCCCTTTACCAAGAAATAACTGACGAAAAACAACAGGACTAAAATCGCCCATGAACCGATATGCGATTGATAAAAAATAGTAAAAAGTTGCTGTGACACGACTACTTCCTCCTTACCAACAATTGTTACCTTTATTCTAAATGAGTGAGCGGCAAATGTACAATCGGAACAAAAAGATAATCGGAGAAATTTAGCGATCCTTCACAGATTGTTTACATTCACTTAACGTTCGTCTGCTATTGTGTAACTAGACCTATTCCATTTGGCATACATGATCGATAACGTGATAAAGGGGTTCTGCTGTTCATGAAAAAATTGTATGTGTCATTGCTGCAAAAATTCAGCCTGCGGGCAAGACTGCTTGCGATTTTCGTCTCTCTGTTGTTCCTCTCTGTGACTACGACTGGTGTAAGCGCTTATTTGCAGGCGAAAGATGTCACGATGAATTCAATTGAAAACCGGCTGATGCGCGAAACTGAACTCATGGGTTATATCGCGACAAACCTCCAGTTCCTTTATATCAGTGATTATGATTACTTTATGCAGCAGCTTGAAACAAACATTCGTCAGCAAAGGACCAAGCTGGAGGAAGAAGGAATGACTGCTTATTTTTTAGCAATTCAGGACCATATGGCAACCCCTTTTCTTGCTCAGGATTTTCCTGACATCGTATTACCGGAGTCTTTTATCGACAAAATAGAAGAGATGGGAAACGGTTCCTTTCATGAATTTATTGATGGGGTGGAGTATACCGTCTCCTTCCAGGAGATGGCCGAGATTAACGGGATCTATGCACTGCTTGTCCCGACAGCTTCCTATATGGGTGCGATCCAACAGTTGGCGAATATGACGTATTCCATTATCGGCGCCAGCATTATCATCGCGACGATCCTACTGATGCTCTTTGTCAAAAGTTTGACAAAGCCACTGATGGTCATGCGCAACGCGATGAAAGAAGTACGCAATGGCAATTTTCAGCAGCAAATGAAGCTGAAAACAACATTACCGGAATTTATCTCCCTACATAAAAGCTATGATGCGATGATCAGTCAAATTAGCAGCCTATTGCAGGACATTAAGGAAATGACGAAGGAGCTTGATACACAGGGGCAGGAATTATCGAATTCCTCCGAGGAGGCGCTCACGACCAGTGAACAATTAATCGAAACGATCAATATCGTGAAAGAAGGTGCTGAGCAGACCGCCTCCAGCTCTGAGCTGAGCGTCATCAGCTTTAAAACAGTTAAAGAAAAAATCGAAACAATGATTGGCAATATGGACAAGGTCTACATGAGTTCGGCCGAAATGAACGACTCGGCGAAGCTTGGCGAAGGGCATATGACGCAGTTGATTGAAACGAATCACACTTTTGAAAAAGACTTCAATCATTTAACGAATACGATTAAGCATGTTAACACATACTCCGCCTCCATCGGAAATCTCGTCGGTCTGATCCAGGGGATTTCCGAGCAAACGAAACTGCTCGCCTTAAATGCGACAATTGAGGCGGCCCGCGCCGGTGAATCGGGGAAAGGCTTTGCCGTCGTCGCCAATGAAGTCCGCAAATTGGCCGAGCAGTCCACTCAGGCAACGGAGGAGATTACATCCTCGATAGCGAAAATGGAGAATGTCACCTATGAAGCGACGGAAGAATTTGAGCTAATGCTGGCGAAAACAAAGACCAATCTTGAAATCGCCAACCATTCAAAGACGGCGTTTGATGAACTGATGCAGGAGATTTCCAAGGTCAGTCAAAGGCTGCAGGACATGCAGGCTGAGCTGAAAACAGTAGAAACATTGCTGCCTGAGCTTGAGCAAACATCGCTCAGCTTCTCCTCCATCTCTCAGGAAACATCGGCCAGCGCCGAAGAAATGATTACAACAAGTCAATACCAAATGAACCATATGAAGCAAACACATGAAATCGGCTCAAAGCTTTCCCATCTATCACAATCTTTAAAAGCGTTGACCCAGCAGCTTCAGGCTTGAAAATAGCGCTTGAGCCAAAACAAGCTTTGTCTTGTTGGCAATCGCCACAATTACCAAAAGCCCGCTGTGAGAAACCCACTCACAACGGGCTTTTAAACGCTTATTGCAGAGAATTTTTTATTTCGTTTGACTAACGCCCACGGTCTTTGCGAGGAGATTTCCCTTCACCTCTCGTGCGTCATTCTTCACGCTGTTTTCTGCGGTTTTTTCTCCAAAGTAAACCGAGGACAACGAGTACACCCATCCCGCCAATTGCTCCGGTCCACCATTTGACTGGATCGCTCTGTCCGATCATCAATTCAACGTCATGTTCAGGCTGTGTCCCTTCACCAAGTTCTCGTAAATCTTCTTCCGCCGCAGCGAGAGAAGTCGTCCGGCTGCATATAATTGCTTCCAGCGGCGCAATGCTCGCATACCACGACGACTGGTTCGCATAAACAACGTATTCCTCGCCTACGATAAAGTCGATCCCGCAATCTCCCCCACCTAATCCTGTGGCAATGATGATTTCCGTCTCATTCACGCCCTTCCATGCCCGATCAACTGAAAAGTGAACAGCTTTAGCCTGAGAGCCATCGGCTCCCTTCTGCTCCTGCACGTCAAGCACTCTTCCGCTAAAAACAGCATCAGCCAGCTCCAGCGCTTCCTCCACTCCACGATTCTCTACGCACGAACAAGCGCTTGCTGACAGTGGAAATAAATTGTACATCAGCAAAACAAGCAGCCCGTACAAGCCAACCTTTTTCATAAACATTCCCCCTCCTTTTTTATGAAACGACGCGGCCACACGATTGGTTACATCAGGAAGATGAGGGGAAAACAAGTTCATGGTGGCTTGGCCATAGCTAAGAGCCATAGACAAAAGGGTAAAGAAGCAGCCTTTTGTCTATGGCTCTTTAATTCAAATCAAAATGTTTGCCGTTTACTTCATAGACGACCCATTCGGACAAATTCGTCGCGTAATCGGCAATTCGTTCGATATAGCGACCGACGAAGGCCAACTGCGTCACTTGATCGATTTCCACATCACTGCTATCAAGTTGAAACAGCTCGCGGATGATTTTTCCATATAAATCATCAACCTTGTCATCCTGCATTGCGACCTTTTGCGCCAACAGCATATCGGATGCTTCGTACGCCCTTAAAGCATCATGCATCATATCCTCCGCAATGGAAAACATCGTTTCAAGCTTTTCCTTAAAGGAAACGAGTCCCTGCTCTTTCATTCGCTGCGATTGCTTGGCGATATCGACAACTAAATCCGCGACTCTTTCCAGGTCACTTGAAACTTTTAAAGCGACGATGAGTTTACGCAGATCAGTCGCCACCGGCTGCTGCTTGGAAATCAGTAACGTCACTTTGTCGTGCATCCCGATTTCCAACTGATTAATGAGATGATCGTCCTCAATAATCCGATCCATAGCCGCATAGTTCATCGCCGCAAACGCCTGCCGCATACTATGGATTTGCTTTTCTACCTGACTGCCCATTGTAAGCAGCTCCTGCTTGACGTATTCAAGCTGTGAATGAAATGTACGCATGAATGGTTCACACTTTCTTTATCCGAAACGGCCTGTAATATAATTTTCCGTTCTTTTATCAGCCGGGTTGGAAAAAATAATATCTGTTTCATCAAACTCAACGACTTCCCCGTTCAGGAAAAAGGCCGTTTTATCAGAAATACGGGCAGCCTGCTGCATGTTATGTGTCACGATGATAATGGAGTAGTCCTGCTTCAGCTCTTGAATTAGTTCTTCTACTTTCAGCGTAGATTTCGGGTCAAGCGCGGAAGTTGGCTCATCCATTAAAATGACATCTGGCTCAATTGCCAGACAGCGGGCGATACAGAGACGCTGCTGCTGTCCGCCGGATAGGCCGTAGGCATTTTCGTTCAGTCTGTCCTTGACTTCATCCCAAATCGCCGCGCCGCGTAAGCTCCGCTCAACGATCTGATCTAAAATTTTCTTGTTGCGAATCCCGTGGATTCTTGGTCCGTAGGCGACATTATCATAAATTGATTTTGGAAAAGGATTCGGCTTTTGAAAGACCATCCCGACCCGTGTTCGTAAATCCTCGACCTTATACGACTTATCAAGAATATTTTTGCCGCGGTAGCGAATATCCCCAGAAATTCTTACGCTTGGCACGAGCTGGACCATTCGGTTCAACGTCTTGATATAGGTGGATTTTCCGCAACCTGATGGGCCGATAATCGCCGTTACTTCCTTCTCACAAATCGATAGATTAATATTTTTCAACGCTAGATCTTTGCCATACCACAAATTTAAGTTTTCTGTATCATAGACGACGTTCGATTGTTGCGTTTTTTGCTCGACCTGGTCATTTCCCTTTTGAAATTCAATTTCTTTTTTTTCCTTTACTGATACCATCCCCATGTTTATTACCCCCTGTTATTAATAGCGTCTTTGAAACTTATTGCGAATAATAATCGCAGTCGAGTTCAGAAGAAAGAGCACCAAGAGCAAGACAACAATCGTAGCGGCCGCCAAATTGGCATATTCAGCCACTAAAGCCGAATCAATCGTCCAATAATAAATTTGTACTGGCAGCACGGTAAAGCGATCCATTAATCCACCCGGAAACGGAATGAGCAAAGCCGGAATCCCGATGACAATTAATGGCGCCGTTTCTCCAATTGCCCGCGAAAGCGACAGGATCGCCCCAGTTAAAATCCCCGGCAATGCGGCAGGCAAAATAATATTTTTAATCGTTTGCCACTTTGTCGCTCCCATACCGAATGATGCTTCGCTCAGATGATTTGGCACAGCCCGGATTGCTTCCTGGCTTGCGACAACGACAATCGGCAGGACGAGCAGGGACATCGTCAGCCCCCCGGCCAGGATAACACCGCCTAAGTCCATCAATCTCACAAAGATGGTCAAGCCGAGAATCCCGAATACAATTGAAGGGACGCCGGCAAGGTTGGAAATGTTCGTTTGCAAGAAAGAATGCACCCGGCCTTTTTTCGCATACGCTTCTAAATAGATCGCCGTTCCGACACCGAGCAGCATCGTTACCGGAGCAACGACAAGCATTAACCACAGCGTTCCAAGAATCGCGCCCATAATCCCGGCCTTACTCGGATCAGTTGACAGACGCCCAGTCAAAAAGCCACTGTTAATCCATGACAATCCATCCGCTGCGACACGATAAATCAAAATAGCAAGGACGATAAGACCGAAAACCGTTGCCAATAAAAAGAATGATTTTGCCGCAGTATTGATAACAAGACGTGTATTCATTCTCTGCTGAACTTGTTCAAGATTAATATATTTCATCTTAGTACTCCTCCCTGAAGCGGCGGGAGATATACCTTGCAAGCAAATTCATTAAAAAGGTGAAGACAAATAGCGTCATCGCCACCGCATATAAGCTGTAATATATCGTAGAGCCGGCCGGAGCATCGCCGCCGGTTACTTCAACAATGTATGCAGTCATCGTCTGCATAGATTGAGTAATGTCAAACGTAAAATTCTTCGAGCTTCCACTCGCAATCGTCACGATCATCGTTTCCCCAATTGCCCGTGAAATCCCGAGAACAAATGAAGCAATAATTCCGGATATCGCTGCCGGAATAACCACTTTTCCAGTTACTTCAAGCTTTGTCGCTCCAAGTGCTAAAGCTCCCTCCCGCATTGCATTCGGTACGGAACTCATCGCATCCTCGGATAGAGACGCAACCATCGGAATAATCATAATTCCCATCACAATCCCTGGACTTAAGATGTTCGTCGGCTCAAGACCGGGAATAATCGCCCGCAGGATAGGCGTTACAAACGTAAAGGCAAAGAATCCATAGACGATAGTCGGAATTCCTGCTAGTACTTCAAGTAAAGGTTTAAAGGTTTTTCTTACTTTTTCAGTCGCATATTCACTCAAATAAATAGCTGTCATTAATCCAATCGGAATCGCGATACACATCGCAATTACGGAAGAAATCATCGTTCCCATAATCAAAGGCAACACGCCAAATTCGGGATTTTGGCTTAACGGTCTTAAAACAGTTCCAGTGAAAAATTCAACAACTGACACTCTGCGGAAAAACTCGAACGTTTCTGTGAGGAGGGTGAACAAAATGCCGATTGTTGTCAAAACAGAGATGGTGGCAATTAAAAGCAGCAGCTTCGGCATAAGCTTTTCCATCAGCTGGCTTATACTTCTCGACTGCTTCTTTTCTTCGATCAATTCCCTCACATTAACAGCGTTCCCCTTTTTCATACCGCTGCTTGCTTCCATTGTTAAGAGCACCCTTTCTGGTGTTACACCCGCTACTTTTACATGTAATAAGATGAGAACCTGCTAACAGCTCTCATCCTATTACGATTAATTTTCTTGTTTATTATAAGCTTTCAAGAAACTCCATATAGGATTGAACTTCGTCTTCTGGAAGCGGAGCAAATCCTGTAGGACCGGCAAATTCATTAATGTTCTGAACTACAAACTTAGCGAAATCCAGTACTTGAGGCTTTTCTTTAGCATGATTTACATTCAAATATGTGAATACAGGACGTGTGAATGGAGCATAGTCGCCATCTTCAGCGATTGTGTCAAGAGATGGTTCAACAGGTCCTTCACCAAAATCAACGCTAACAGCCTGTAATGAATCCTGGTTGTTTACATAGTATCCGAAGCCGAAGAACGCGATTGCGTTACGATCCTCAGCAACAAGGTTTACAAGAGTTGAATATTCTTGTTGCAAGTTCACACCATCTACTAAGTCAGCTTCATCAAGAACCTCATCATAGAAGAATTCATACGTACCATGGTTTTCGTTCGGTCCCATTGGATTGATCTCTTCATCAGGGAAGCTCGGATCAAGATCAGACCACTTCGTTACGCCACTATCAGCTTTGAAAATGCTGATTAATTGCTCGTCTGTTAATTCAGTTGCCCAATCGTTTTCAGGATTAACAACGAATGTTAAGCCATCAAGCGCTACTTTAAATTCCTGCACTTCGAAACCAACTGCTTCTGCTTCTGCCAACTCTTCTTCTTTAATTTCACGAGAGGCATCGTTGAAATCTGTTCCATTTTCAACTAGAAATCTACCAAAACCAGCACTCGTACCGGCACGACTTACTTCAACAGATACATTTTGCTGTTCGTTTGTCATATATTCCTCAGCAAGTGCAGCCATTAAAGGATAAACAGTACCTGAACCGTCGATGACAACACTGCCTTCTAATTCAGCTGTTTCTCCTGCTGCTTCCTCTTCAGCGCCTTCGTCACCTGCAGGCTCAGCTGTTTCTTCAGAACCAGGATCTTCTCCCTGTGCTGGCTCCTCTGAACCGCCTCCACACGCTGCGACAATGACCATTAAGGCCGCCATGATTAGGAACAATAATAATTTTTTTGAATTCAATGAATTGTCCTCCCTTTTCTATCGATAAGTGGTATGTCGAGAAGCTTTTCCCTCTCACAATTGCTAGTATAGTAGCCCAATATTAAGAACGTTTAATCGTCATGTAAAGGTTTTGTAAATGACTGTCGCATGAACACGGTTTCTGTCGCGATGAATCATTTTCAACTCGCTTTTTGCTTCAAATAAAAAAAGACCGGACCCTTATCATAACGATAAAAGTCGCGGTCCATATTACTCATTGGTATTATTCAATTCTATTTTACAATTAGCACAGGCATATTTGCTCTTTTCACCACTTTATGACTGACACTTCCGAGGACCATCGTTTGCAACCGGTTTAAGCCGCGGCTGCCAACTACAAGACAGTCATACTTCCCATCATTGGCAAATTTGACGATCGCCGGGCCTGGCTCCCCATGGATAACACGTGTGTTATAGGCGACTCCTGTCCGTTCAATTAATTCCGTAACCGGGGCAAGCTTTTCTTTCCGCTTCTTGTCAACTTCATCCTTGCTGTTCGCGGCTACCACATCCGTCTTCGCTGTCGTATCATCTACAACATACAGAATGATCATCTCCGCTGAAAACGTCTTTGCTAAATCGGCCGCGTATTCAACAGCGCGGCAAGAATGATCCGATCCGTCAGCCGGAACTAAAATCCGCTTGAACATTCGCATGATCCCCTCCCCTTCCTTCCATCGTAATGATTTGGTAAAGAATTGTAAAGAAAAACCAGGCCATCCGCAGAGTATTTATGCCGACGGCCTGGTTCAGCCTAGTGTCCGGAAGACTTGGACAGCCCTCCGATCCGTTTTTTCAGTTGTTCACTCTCTGCATTTAAGCCGACAAATTCAACTGGAATGCCCGCCCGAGCATATTTTTGTTCGATTTTATCTAACGCACCTACCGCCGAGTCATCCCATAAATGAGCGCTACTCAGGTCAATTTCAACAAGCCTGGCCGGAGCTTTATAGTCAAACTTGTTAACAAAATCCGTTACCGAGGCAAAGAAAATCTGCCCGCTTACTTTATAAACCTGTTTATCTAAGTGGTTGATGTACGTCTGCTCGAGCTCGACTTTTGAAATTTTCGCAGCAAAGAACATCATGCTGAGCAATACACCCGCAAAGACCCCGATCGCCAAATTATGCGTAATCACTACGGTCATGACTGTAACGACCATAACAAAGGCATCCGTTCGCGGCAACTTATGAAGGTGACGGACCGAGTTCCAATCGAAAGTACTTAAGGAAACCATGAACATCACACCAACCAAGGCCGCCATCGGAATTTGTACGACAAGACCGCCAAGAGCGATAATCAGGAACATCAAAAACGCTCCGGCCACAAGAGCCGACAGTCTGCCGCGCCCGCCTGACTTGACATTGATTACGGATTGTCCAATCATCGCACACCCGGCCATTCCGCCAAAAAATCCGGTCACAATATTGGCGATTCCCTGGCCGCGGCTTTCTTTATTTTTATCACTTTCCGTTCCGGTCATATCATCAACGATATTCGCCGTCAACAATGATTCAAGCAGCCCGACAACCGCCAAGGCTAGGGAATAAGGAAAAATAATCGCTAACGTTTCAAAAGTCAGCGGAATCTCTGGAATTAAAAAGAACGGTAATTCCCGCGTTAACGCCCCCATATCGCCAACAGTGCGTATATCAAGGTTCATGACAATCACAAAGGCGGTAATTGCGATGATTGCCGCCAGTGCTGACGGGATCGCTTTCGTAATTCTGGGCAGCCCGTAAATAATAACAAGAGTGGCGGCGACAAGGGTATACATGACCCAGTTAGCACCCTCAAATTGCTCGAGCTGCGCCATAAATATCAAAATCGCCAGCGCATTGACAAAACCGACCATCACCGAGCGCGGGACAAATTTCATTAACCGGGCAAGCTTACAAACACCGAAAATGATTTGCAGCACCCCGGTTAAAATCGTTGCTGCCAAAAGATACTGCAGCCCGTGATCAGCGACGAGGGTGACCATGACGAGCGCCATTGCTCCAGTTGCTGCGGAAATCATACCCGGGCGCCCACCAACAAAGGCAATCACCACAGCAATACAAAAGGAGGCATACAATCCGACCATCGGATCGACACCAGCGATAATTGAAAAGGCAATCGCTTCAGGGATTAAGGCAAGAGCGACGACAATTCCGGCCAAAACATCGCCCTTCACATTCCCAAACCACTCTTCTTTTATAGATTGAACGGTCAATTAAGCACCTCTTTCCTATGAAGCTGCTGAAAAAGTACGATTTTCACTTTTTTCAGCAGCTTTTTCGTAATGAGCGTAGCCGTTGCCTGATTTTGAAAGTCTTGCTACAAGTGGGTTTGTCGAAGCAAGACGCGCAACGTGCGGAGCCATACTCTTCTTCGAATTACGAAAAAGGACGTTTTTCAGTGGCCTCTTTCCTATTCAGTTTATTTAATCGACTTTTGACTCTCACAAAAGTCGGGGGCCGTTATTAACAGATGATATTCTATCATCATCGAGCCTAAAGTCAAATCCTTATGTAAGCGTGTCTCATTCCCTTTATTCGCTTGAATACTTCTCCTTTCTACCTATTTCTTCGAATCATAACCCTTTCACTTTTATCGTTCACTCCCATCCGAAAAGTTCTCACAAAGAGCGCTTGAAGTAAAACTAGCTTAGGACCGGGAAAGGTTAAAAACAACCTCCCGACCCTAAGCTGCACTGTTAACTTGTCTGCTCTTCTTTAAACTGTTTGATGCGGGTGCCGATCTGATCGCGCACCCGTCTGAAGACTTCCCATTTCTCCTCTTCTGTTCCTTCAGCCTGAGCCGGGTCATCAAATCCCCAATGCTCCCGTTTTTTATTTGGCGGCGTCGCCGGGCAAATGTCATTGGCGTGTCCGCATAATGTGATGACCAGATCCGCTTTTTGCAGCAGCTCCCGATCAATCGTATCGGACGTTTGTCCGCTAATATCAATTCCGACTTCCTTCATCGCCGCTACCGCTTTTGGATTTACTCCGTGAGCTTCAATGCCGGCACTGTACACGTCGAATTCATTGCCAAGATAAGCCTTGCCCCAGCCTTCAGCGATCTGGCTCCGGCATGAGTTGCCTGTACAGAGAAAATAAATGATTGGTTTTGACATCGTGATCCCTCCCTATCCTAAAATGGTCAGCCAGAGATACAAGCCGCATAATGTAATAAATAAAGTTGGAATCGTCAAAATGATCCCGACTTTGAAATAATAGCCCCACGAAATCTTAACTCCCTTTTTCGCCAGCACATGGAGCCATAACAGCGTCGCCAGCGAACCGATCGGCGTGATTTTCGGCCCTAGATCGGAGCCGATGACATTGGCGTAAATCAGCGCCTCGCGCATCAGCCCGGCTGTATTCGTCTCGGCAATCGCCAGCGCGTTGATCATCACCGTTGGCATATTGTTCATAACGGAGGAAAGCAGCGCCGCCAGAAAGCCCATCGTCAGCGTCCCGACAAACAGCCCTTCATCGGCCGCCGACTGAATAAATGCCGCCAGCATATCGGTTAAGCCAACATTGCGCAAACTGTAGACGACGACATACATCCCGATCGAGAAGACAACGATTGCCCATGGTGCTCCTTTTATGATACCAGCGGCTTGCAGCTCCGGATTCTCCCGACTGACAACGCGAAAGATAGCATAAAAGATCAAGGCAATCGGCATCGCGATAAAGGACACCGGTACGTTAATAAATTCGCTGGCAAAATAACCGATCAACAGCAAGGCGAGGATATACCAGGAAAGCGTGAAAAGTCTCTTATCTTTAATCGCTTCCACCGGCTTCTTCAGTTCATCCACTTGAAAGTGGCTAGGAATATCTTTACGGAAATAAAGATACAGAACGAGCATACTCGCCGCTAACGCAAATAAGTTCGGTACGACCATCCGTGTCGCATACTCAATGAAACCAATGCCAAAGAAATCGGCCGAGACGATGTTGACGAGATTACTGACAAGTAAAGGCAATGAAGTCGTGTCAGCGATAAAGCCGCTCGCCATGACAAACGGAAGGACCATCGCTTCTTTAAAGCGCAATGCCCTAACCATTGCCAAAACGATCGGCGTTAAAATGAGCGCCGCCCCGTCATTAGCAAAAAGCGCGGCGACAATCGCTCCCAATACAGAAACATACAAAAACATTTTCAGCCCATTCCCCTTGGCAAATCGCGCCATATGCAGGGCTGCCCATTCAAAAAATCCAATTTCATCAAGAAGCAATGAAATGATAATAATCGCGACAAATGTCAATGTCGCGTTCCAGACAATTCCTGTGACTGTTGCTACATCCTGCAAATCAACAACGCCGGCAAGCAATGCCAGACAGGCCCCGATCGTTGCCGACCAGCCAATCGAAAGACCCTTTGGCTGCCAGATGACAAGCACAAGCGTCACTAGGAAGATGGCGACTGCGACCCATACTTCCATTCTCCCACTCCTTTAGTAAAGCTATTTATTTACAGCAGACGCGCAAGCCCCGCTTCGCTAAATCAAGCAGCCTGCTTTCCTGTTCTGGCAGGTGGCGGACGACGCTTTTGACAAGCGGATACAATGGGTGCGCTTGATTAATTCGATAAAAAATCCACTGACCTCTTCGCTCTTCTTCGACGAGTCCGGCATCGCGGAGCTTGCGCACATGCTGGCTGACGGCAGGCTGGCTCATGCCGAACAGTTCGACAAATTCACACACACAGCATTCATCCTTCATTAAACAGGCGACAATCGTTAGTCTCGTTTTATCTCCTAACAGCTTAAAAACCTTTGCCGCAGCTTCCATTTCAACCGAAGCACCCATTATGTTCCTCCCCGCCTTTCCTATCCTTATTTTTTGTTTATTATATAACTATATACTTATATAATCAATTGCTTATTTAATGACATGAAAACAAGAGTCAGGGATAAAGAGTTATACCTTTTCTCCCTGACTCGGCTTCCGCCTCCGCTATCAGCCTTTCTCTTGATCAGCTTACTCTCCTGCAAGGACGCATTGCCATCCCGTTTCCGCGGTTGCCACAGCGCCTAGATAATCGCGTTGAACTTCGCGAATCAGCTGCTGATGCTCCCCGTGATGTGGCAGGTGACTAAGAAGAACTTGACTCGGTTGTGCCCGTGCTGCGAGCTTGCCGACACAGCTGCTCGTCATATGGCCGAATTGCGTCACTCGCTCTCCTGCATAGCCGCTGCATTCGGCAATCAGCAAATCAGCCCCCGCTGAAAAATCAGCCAGCTGATCGAAATAGCTTGTATCGGCTGTATATACGAGCGTTGCTCCGTCTGCGACTGTGATTTTCATCGCGTAGCACGGAACCGGATGGTGTGTCCGCAAAAACTGAACCATAAACGGTCCGATCGTTGCTTGTTCTTCTTCCTTATATTCAATCCCGGTTGTGACATGCTGAAATGTCAGGCCGGCAAACTGTTCCTCGTTCAGACGATGGCCGTAAATCGGAAGCTGCTTGTCCGGATTCTCGGCAGCTTTTATAATGCTCGCGTATTGCAATGGACCGAGGTCGGCTTTATGGTCATGATGATAATGAGAGAGAATGACCGCGTCAAGCTCTTCCACCGTGCAATACGCCTGAAGCTTAGCAAGCACACCACTGCCACAGTCAATCAGCAGTTTATATTGGCCGTACTCAAGCAAATACCCTGACGTCGCCTCGTCTTTTTCGGGAAAACCGTGCCAATAGCCAATTACCGTTACGTTCATGAGCCTCACCTCCTGCTTCTATCATCGTAAAAGAACATCGTAACCGAGTCAAATGGACAGCTATGTTTAGTGTTTACTCTGCTTTTAAATAGAAAATACAATGAGGGATTCCCCAGCTCACATAATGGGTATAGAATAACGGTAGCGTTTACTTTAAGGAGGTGGAGGCCATGACGATTTTTTCCAATGACGCTCTTGCTGAGCAACACGCCTTAGTTACCGGCGCAACAGGAGGAATAGGAGCGGAAACGGCAAAAGTGCTGGCTGGTATGGGAGCTGCCGTCACGATAACAGGAAGGCAGCAGCAGAAGCTGCATGCGCTCAAACAGGAGATCGAGCGGCAGAGGCCGGACGCTTCGATCTTTGTCCATGCTGCCGATCTGAAGAATGCCGAAGAGCGGGATGAGCTTTGTGCAGCAGCCAAGGACGAGCTGGGACCGATTTCGATTCTCGTCAATTCGGCCGGTGTCTCAGGCGGGTCGGTTGTGGAGCGGCTCACTCAGGACGAGATGGAGCGGATCATGGAGATCAACTATACGTCGACTGTTTTGCTGACCCAGCAAGTGTATCAGCAGATGAAAGAGAAAGGGCAGGGCGCCATTATTAATGTTGCTTCATTATCCGGCTTACGAGGTACATACGGAAATACAGCCTATGCTGCTTCAAAATTTGCCCTGATCGGCTTTACCCATTCCTTCGCCCTTGAAGCAATTGAACATCATGTTCGGGTCAATGCCGTTTGTCCGGGCTATGTCGAAACAGAAATGGCGCTTGAAGCAATCAGGCGGAAAGCAGCCCTCACTGGAATGTCTTTTGAGCAACAAATGACGAAAGCACAGGAAAGCATTCCTTCAGGCCACTTTACCAGACCGCAGGATGTGGCAAACACGATTGCCTTTCTCGCTTCATCAGCGGCTGACAATATGATCGGCGAATCGATTAAAATCTCCGGCGGCAGCGTACTGCGTTAAAAGGGAGCTGAAAGAGGCTGGGATAAAAGGTTATGATTTTTCACCTTTTGCCCAGCCTTAAGCATTGTGCGGACCTATTGCCAATAGCCAACAGGTCTGTCCAAGCTCATATAAGTGATCAGAGCGCGCAGGCTCAAACGCCGGTCTCCGCCGCTTTCCTGGCATAGCGCAAAAGAACGACACCACAGCCGAATTGGCGTGTTTCCAGCAAGCGCAGCCCGCGCTGTGTCAATAGTTCCGGGAACATCCGCTTCCCGCCTCCAAGCACAACCGGATGAATATAGAGACGGTACTCATCGACTAAGTCATGCTCGATAAACGAAGCGGCGATGCCCGCCCCGCCAAGGTCCATATCCCGGCCATCTTCGGCTTTTAACGCGCGAATCGCTTCCGGCAAATTGCCACGAATAAGCCGCGCATTTTCCCCGACCCTTTCCAACGTAGTAGAAAAAACAATTTTTTCTGATTGATTCCAAATACGGGCATACTCTTTTTCAACAGCAGCTGCTTCTGGACGGTCTCCGGCGTTCGTCCAATACCCGGCCATATTCTCATACATGCGCCGCCCGTAAAGATGAGTATCAATTTCCTGCTCAAAGTCATTGAAATGCTGATGCAGCTCTTCATCCGGCACCGACCAGTCAATCGCTCCATCGCGCGCTTCCATATACCCGTCAAGCGAGACCATCATTGAATAAATCACCTTTCTGTTGCGCTTTTGACTCATTGTAGGACCCCTTTGCTCTGTTTGACGCGAAAGCTGGCATGGATTACCGCACCACTTGTCGTTTGGCTTGTCAGCTCCAGGTCCGGCAAGTGACTTCCTCCATGTTCGAACAGCCGCACTCCGTCACCGAGCAGCACCGGAACAATGTGCAAATGCAGTTCATCAAGAAAGCCGGCGGCAAGACATTGCTGTATGACATCCGCTCCCCCGCCAACCGAAATCTCCTTTTCTCCCGCTGCCGCTTTAGCTGCCTGATAAGCGGCAGCCAAACCGTCCGTCCAGAAGATAAAGGTAGTGCCGCCCTCCATTTCCAGTGATGGGCGCGGCTCATGAGTCAGCACGAAAACCGGAACGTGAAAGGGGGGTCGGCTCCCCCAATAGCGCACACCGTGGTCGTACATTTTCCGCCCGATGATCACCGCCCCCGTCCGGTCAATCAGCGTCTGTAAATGAATCGATTCGTGACCTTCCTTTCCTCCGTCCAGACCGTGACGCTCCCGCCAGCTGCCAAGCTGATAGACCCATTCATGGAGCACGCGTCCACCCGCTCCAAGCGTCTGTTCTTCGGAGCTGTTTGGTCCGGTGATGAATCCGTCAAGCGAGATCGACAAATCGGCAAATGCAGCCATCGCTATTTCACCTCGCCACGATCAACAACATAGGTCGTTAGCGCTTTCACTTTTCCGTCTTCCAAATCGTACAGATCACAAACAGAAAAAGCATGTTTGACCCCTTGCTCAACCTCCATCTCCATTGTGCCTTCCACGACGGCAATCTGCTGATCGGCGACAACCCGCAGCAACTGATGCTCCTCCAGCGGTTGCGCCATCATTTGCGAGACTCCATCAAGCAACGCCTGCTTCCCTTTCACCGTCGGTTCGCCAACCACAGTCCATTCGATATCCTCCGTTACATGTTCAGCAATCCACGAAAGATTACCAGAAGTAAAAGCTTCGTCAAACTCCCGGATAAAGGTTTCAAATTTCGTCATGACCACCACTCCTTATCAGCAATTTGTCTTTCATTATAAATGGAGTTGCTCGTCACCATTTCTTATATTTTGCGAAAAAGCTGCTCGTTGAGAAATTTCTTCATTAAAACAGGCAGAGAGATTAAAATCGGCGGTTCGCCGATCCGGCGGCGGTGCAACGACAATGCCTGGCAGAGCACCCGTTCCCGACCAGAGATGATAATCGGATGCGGGGAGCGGCAGCGCAGCGTCTCGTGCGGGATCAGAATGCTTTGAGCAGTCGTTCCCCACTCTACCGACGTAGCCAATAAAAAATATGTACCCGGCTCGACACCGGAAAATGAAAACTCTCCCGGGGAGGCAAGCAATGTCCCATAGGCGGGCATGCCTTCCGGAATTGGCTTTGTAAACAGTCCGACTAGAATGACACCAGAGATCGGGTAAGCCGAGTGGATACTGCCTTCCACGACAGCGCCGCTGTGCTGAACAGGGAATGCCGCCTCCCACTCCCCGACGTCCTGCAAGCGGCCAATTAGCTGCTCAGTAAGCTCCTCGGAGCGCCGGAATAATGCAGGCGTCATCCCAACCCGTTCGGTAAACCGTGTCGTAAATGTCCCTAAACTTTGCTGCCCGATTTCCATCCCGATATCCCGGATCGTCAAATTTGTTGTCAGCAGCAATTCCTTTGCATGCTGGAGTCGGAGGGAAGCAATGTAATAGTGCGGGGAAAGGCCCGTCCTTTCTTTGAACAGCCGTGAAAAATGATAGGGGCTGTACGCCGCTTCGCTTGCAAGCTGTTCCAAGGAAAGTGGAGCATCAAGGTGGCTCTGAATATAGTCGAGCACCTGATCAACCGCCTTCTCTTTTGTCCAGTCTCTCATCTCATTCCCCTTTCTAACAGCAGTCAGATTCCAAATATTCAGAAAACAGAAGCGGTAAAAAGGGAAAACAGCTTCTCTTTCTGCATAAAGAGGGTGCCCTAAAAGACTTCGCTTTTTAGGACACCCTCTTCCTTATTATGCAGGGTAAACGCTCACTTGCTTGCGATCACGACCGACGCGCTCATATTTCACAACACCGTCAACCTTCGCAAATAGTGTATCGTCTCCACCCTTACCGACATTCACACCAGGGTAAACACGAGTACCGCGTTGGCGAACAAGAATTGAACCGCCTGTTACCGCTTGACCGTCAGCACGCTTAGCACCAAGGCGCTTTGAACGTGAGTCACGACCGTTCTTCGTACTACCTACCCCTTTTTTCGATGCGAAAAATTGTAGATTCATTTTCAACATGGAATTCACCTCCCATATTTATCATCAATTTCAATATGCTCACTGTATTCTTCAGCGATCGATCGGAGCGATACGAGCATCGCTTCGAACAGAAGCTGGACTTTCTCAAATGTCGCGCGTTCCACGTCCATCGGAACGGTACAGCGGAGAAAGCCGCCATTCTCCCCCATTTCAATCTCAGGGTCGACCTGACAAAGGGAGATGACCGCATTCACGGCTCCAATCGAAACGGCTGAAGCGCCAGCGCAAACGAGATCGTACCCATACGGACCGGAGTCTGCATGTCCACTCATCGTAAAAGAAACGATCTCTGCGTTATCATTGCGTTTTACTTTTACCGTAATCATCTGACACTTAGGCGTTAATCTTTTCGATTACCACTTTAGTGTACGGCTGACGGTGACCTTGCTTACGACGGTAGTTCTTCTTTGCTTTCATTTTCCAAACGATGATTTTCTTTTGACGGCCATGCTTTTCAACCTTAGCCGTTACAGTAGCGCCCTCTACAAAAGGAGCACCGACCTTCACCTCATCGCCACCAACAAAAAGAACGTTATCGAAGCTCACTGTTTCTCCAGCTTCAGCATCCAATTTCTCGATGTAAACTTCCTGGCCTTCTTGAACTTTGATTTGCTTTCCACCAGTTTCAATAATTGCGTACATACTTGCACCTCCTCATATACTCAGACTCGCCATCAAAGGTAGGAAAAATCCGTTTGCGACCTTCTCTGAGCGGTTGTAGTCGTTTGGGTGCGACCAAATAACTAACAAGCGCTATTTTAGCACAAATAAAGCAGCTCTGTCAACGGCTGCTTTATGCTTCCGCCTTCAATCGTTCAAGCTGGGCCGAAGCCTCAGTCAGCGTGCCGATAAAGCGGATCGCAAAGTTTTCTTCGGCCATTTTCCGGTTTGGAAAGACAAGAATCCGAAAGCCAAGCGCCTCTTCCAGCCTTTTTAAATGCTCTGATTTCGCCCCGAATAAAACGGTCGCGACATGAGAAGGGAGCTCAAGCACGAGCGCTTCCTCCACCATTCCGCGATACTCCCAAAGCTGGCGTTCAATCTTAAACGCCTGTGCCTCATCTGAAAGCACTGCTCCTTTGCCGCTGCACGTCGGACATGCCTTTGATAGGCTTGCTTGCAGGTTCTGCCTGATTTTTTTTCTCGTCATTTCCACCAGACCAAGGCCGGTCAGGCCGTGAATGCTCGTTTTCGTCCGGTCACGCTTGAGCGCCTGTTCAAAGGTTTCCAGGACATATTTCTGGTCATCCTCACGCTTCATATCGATGAAGTCAATGATAATGATCCCGGAAATATCACGGAGGCGCAGCTGTTTGGCAATTTCCTTCGCCGCCTCGGCATTCGTTTTGCGAATCGTGTCATGGAGATTTGTCTTACCGGTGAATTTACCGGTATTGACATCAATCACCGTCAGCGCCTCCGTTTGATCGATCATTAAATAAGCGCCGTTTTTCAGCCAGATCTGCCGTTTCATCGCCCGTTCCAGTTCCTTTTCAATCCCGAATGCGGTAAAGATGTTCTCCTTCTCACGGTATAAGCGGAGCATCGTTTCTGATTGACCATAAGGAGCGAGCAGCCCCTTGAGCTGACGGTATTCCTCCAGGTGGTCAACAACGATTTCGCTGACCGTGGCAAAAGAAAAGTCGCGCATGATCCGCTCAATTAAGCCGGTATCCTGATGGATAAGCGCAGGCGCTTTGCGATGCTTTTCCTCTTCCCACAGCTTCTGCCAGCGCGCGCGCATAAATTGGAGCTCGCTTGCGATTACGTCCGCGGACTGTCCTTCACACGAAGTACGAATAATCAGCCCTTCCTCTCCTTCAAGCAAGGATTCCCCGACCTGCCGCAGGCGCTCCCTTTCTTCCTCGGAGGAAAAGCGGCGCGACACCCCAACATAGCCTCCCTGCGGCATGTAAACGATAAATTTGCCCGGAAATGAGACGACTCCCGTCAAGCGCGGCCCTTTTGTCCCAAACCCTTCCTTTGTCACCTGGACGAGAATCTCTTCGCCTTCCTTCACAAATTCGGAAATACTTCTGCGCTTTTTCTCGGCCTCATCCTCCGTTGATAAATGAAAAGAAAGCAAATCATCGCGGTACAGAAAGCCGTTCTTGTCACGTCCAATATCGATGAATGCCGCCTGCATCCCCGGCAGCACATTGACCACCTTTCCACGGTAAACACTGCTCACCACACGGTTATGTACGGGACGTTCAATCATCAGCTCGACCACTTCGCCGTTCTCCACAATCGCCGCCCGCCGTTCTCTCGTCGCCATATTGAAGTAGATCTTTTTCACTGCTCGTAACCCCTTTTGTTCATGAACATTCTACCCTCTATTGTACCTTATTCTTGTCCCGGCTGCTCGACAATTATCCTGCTCTTATTTTCTGTCGTCCTGGACAAAGGCAAATGAAGAAAGAGGGGCATGGGGGTTTTTCATTTGAAAAAAAGCTTGCAGAAGCTCGGCTTCCGTTACATCTGCGATAGTCGCGCGCCGCGTACGGTAAATACGAAAATCGTGCTGGTAGCCCCTCCGCAATTGCTTGACTGCCTCCCGTACGGCAAGTGAATCCTTGACGCGGATCACGGAATGACGCCGGAACCCATTTTCATTTGAACGAGTCATGAGAAATCGTATGAAATGATAATGACGCTGCTTCCACTCAAGATAATTGGCCAGTAATAAAAAGGAAATCACGACCCATAAATTTAAATGAAACGGAAAATAGACCGCACTAAGTAGCACGAGCAGGACGAGCGCCCCGAGTGAAAACTGGCGCGCGCGCAGCAACGCTTTCTGATAAGGAAAGACAGCCGTAAGCCAAAGATGGAGCAGCCGCCCTCCATCGAGCGGAAGCACAGGCAGCAGATTAAAGCCGAGGATCATCAGATTGTGCCAGACAAACAGCTGGTGATCGTCCGCACTCCAGAAAGGTAGTCCGATGCAGGCAAACGAGGCGAGCATCAGCCAAAGATGCTGCAAAGGCCCGGCGATGATCACGATCGCTTCTTCATAAATGGGACGATTTCCGCCATGATCCACTTCTGCCACACCGCCAAAGGGGAGCAGCTCTATTTTATAAATCCGCCATTTAAAAGCGATAGCAGCCACGGCATGACCAAGCTCATGAATAAACACAATCAGGAAAACCATCAGCACTTCACGAAAGTATCCAGTCGCAACCCCGATTCCGAGCACAAGCCAAAACAAAGGGTTGATTTTGACTTTGATCAGCAAATCGCGCATGTTATTCAAAGGAAAGGACATCTGTTGGATCAATATAATGTTCGTCCTTTTTTAACGCGAAATAAAAAATTCCTTTTTGCGCTTCTGCTTCTTCGTTAATTGAAACGGTGCCGATCTTCGCCCCTGCCTGGATATGGTCATACATCTTCACACTGATGTCGTCAAGCATCCCGTAAAGTGATTCTGTCCCATCATAATGCTGAACGACCACCGTTTTTCCAAGGTTCTCCTCCTCACGTTCCCCGACGGAAATCACATATCCGCCTTTCACGGCTTCGACCTCAGCCTCAACTCCTGTTTCAATCAAAATCCCGCTGCCGTTTTGCTGAAAATCTTCGCGGATCGTCCCCGCTGCCGGCAAAGCATAGACCATTTCAACCTGCTCCTCCGGATCTCCCTGAGCCATCTCCTGATTGACCGGAACGAGGGCAAGGGGCCTTCCGAACTGGTTTTCATACCAGTTGGCAATTGCTGCAAATTGCAGCTCCTGTTCATAGGCGTTAGTAATAAAGGTCTTCATTCCATTCAGCTGTGGAGAAGTGGACTTAAACAGAATCGCGATCATAAGCGCCAAGCAAACCGCCGTCATAATACGAAAGACAAGAAAATCACCCGGCCTTCCGCGCTGCTCCCGGTCCCCCTTCTCCTGATGGACATATACGTCAAAATCTTCTCTCGACTCCTCATGCCGGTTCATCAGCAACGGAACCGCTCTCTCCCGTCCTTTTCGACTGCTGTCAATCTGCCGTCGCTTCTTTTCCAATTCTCTGCGCACCTTGTTTAACCGATTGGACATGTCCTCCCCCCTCTTTTTGCCAAGCTCTTTACTAAACTATATGACTTGTCCGTTTTTGATATGCCATAATAGATAGTGTGAGACCGATTAGACTGGAAAATACGAAAACAGAGAGGATGGTTGTGATGAACAAACGCCGCATTGGCAACTCGGAGCTTATCGTTAGTGAAATTGGTTTAGGATGCATGAGCATCGGCACAAACAAAAGAGAGGCTGCAGCGGTTATTGACGCCGCGCTCGCGGAAGGGATCAATTATCTCGATACAGCTGATCTATACGACCAGGGAATGAACGAGACGATCATCGGGGAAGTGATCAAGCCGAAGCGAGGCGAAATCATTCTGGCGACGAAAGCAGGGAATCGTTTTGAGCCCGGAAAAGAAGGCTGGAGCTGGGACCCTTCGAAAAAGCATATCAAAGCCGCGTTAAAACAAAGCCTTACACGCCTTCAGACCGATTATATCGATTTATTTCAACTGCATGGCGGAACAATTGAAGATGACATCGATGAAACAATTGAAGCGTTTGAGGAGTTAAAACAGGAGGGAGTCATTCGTTACTATGGTATTTCTTCTATTCGGCCTAATGTGATTCGCGAGTATGTCAAACGCTCTTCCATCGTCAGTGTGATGATGCAGTACAGCCTGCTCGACAGACGCCCCGAGTCTCTATTTCCTTTATTAGAGGAGCATACCATCAGCGTGCTGGCAAGGGGGCCACTCGCGAAAGGACTGCTCACAAACCGGCCATTGGCGAAAGCTTCGGCAGCGATCAGGGAAAATGGCTATCTCGATTATAGCTATGAAGAATTAGAAACATTAAGGAATAAACTGTCAGAAAACATGACCGGCGAAAAAGACATCCATGCGATGGCGCTTGGCTATTGCTTAGCTTCCCCAGTCGTCGCCTCCGTCGTCGCCGGAGCCAGCAAGCCCGAGCAAATAATTGCGAGCTGCAAAGCGGTACAGCATGCCGGGCTGACGCAGGAAGACATCAACACATTACAGCAGCTCACGAAGCCCAGCAAGTATACCCAGCATCAAAACTAAGCAATGCCTCCACGATCTTTTAAAGCCCGTTGTGAGTGGGTTTCTCACAACGGGCTTGTGGCGTGTGAAGCCATTGCCAGGAGGTCCAAAGCTAGTTTTTTCTCAAGCTCTTTAAGCAGCGATTGTTACTATCGCTAAGCCGGTTTTGTCTCAAGTCGATGCGAAGCTCCATCAAGCGGCTTCCTTCATGGCGAACGTTAATCGAGCCAAGGTCCCCCTGTTGCCTTACATCCTCATTTGATCCTGAAGAATCTCCTCAATGACGTGACATAGCTCCGGGATGATAATCCGCTCCATCGCCAGCTTCACTGCTCCCGTCGCGCCCGGCATTGAAAAAATCGCTTTGCCGTCACGAACACCGGCGATGGCTCTGCTTAAAATCGCCGCCGTCCCGACGTCTTCTTTAAAGCTTAAATAGCGGAAAATCTCGCCAAATCCCGGCATTTCTTTATCCAAACTGTCCCGCACTGCCTCGTGGGTTGTATCGCGCAAGGCAATACCCGTCCCGCCCGTAATTAATATCGCGTCGATATCGGCACGGCTTGCGGCGATTTTTAACCAATGCTGAATTTGGCTGTATTCATCCTTGACAATTTGGTATTCGGTCACCATATGTCCATTCTCTTCTAAAAGCTTCCGAATCAGCGTGCCGCTTTCATCATTCTCATACGTTCTTGTACCTGAAACTGTCAAAATCATACAACGGACGTTTTTACTGGCCTCTTCAATATGTTCCTTTTTCATGTTCTTCTCCACCTTTTCAACATCGTTTCCATACTTGCTTATGTAAACTTCCAGCGTATTCAAATAGCCCTATCTCATCCATTACCTTTCTATGCCTCTGTTAAACCATTTATTCTCCTTTCTCCTCACTCTTTCATCCGATAGTCCTAGTATTTGATTTGTTCTCTTGATCTTTAGGTCTTGCAAACTTCTCAAACTACTTTTACTATTAAGAAAGAAGAGTTATAAAGAGAAAAGGGGAACAACGTATGGGGTCATTTTTAGTCGCCTTACTTGAGGACGAGCCAAGTCATGCTACATTAATGGAATATCATCTGACTCAGCTGGGTGCAGAGGTGCTGCACTATCCAGAGGCGGATTCTTTTTTAGAAATAGAAACAAGAATCTCCTTCCACCTGATTATTGTCAGTGATCAACTGCAAAATGAAAGCACGCTGGCTTTTATTACTGCATTGGAACAACAGACGACAACACCGATCCTTGTCTTGACGACCGGGCGTCAACAGCGTGTTCATAGTGAAAAGAATATTACTTATCTGGATAAGCCTTTCTCCATTCATGAATTCCGCCAGACCGTTGAAACCTCTGTCAAACAAACACTTACCATTATATGAAAGAATCAGGCCCAAAGCATTGCGCTTTGGGCCTGATTCTTTCCGCTATCGTTTCAAGTCGCCTTATCTTACACTAAAAAACTGCTTAATCTTCGCGAAGACGCCCTTATTTTCTTCGAGTGACATTAACGGCACCGTTTCTCCTAAAATTCGTCTGGCAATATTGCGATAGGCGATAGACGCCTTGCTCGTCGTTAATAGCGCAATAGGCTCTCCTTTATTGGCCTGCTTGATAACCTCTTCGTCATCGACGACGATCCCAAGCAAATCAATCGCCAAAATCGATGTAATCTCATCGACGTCCAACATTTCTCCATTTTTCATCATATGACCGCGAATCCGGTTCACGATCAGCTTGGGCGATTCGATATCCCTTTGCTCCAGCAGGCCGATGATCCGGTCCGCATCCCGCACAGCTGGGACTTCCGGCGTCGTGACGACAATCGCCTTATCGGCACCTTCAATCGCATTTTTAAAGCCTTGTTCGATCCCGGCTGGACAATCAATGAGCACATAGTCGTATTCCTGTTTTAATTCATCAATAATGCTCTTCATCTGCTCCGGTTCCACAGCCGATTTATCCTGCGTCTGTGCAGCCGGGAGCAGGTATAAGCAGTCAAAACGCTTATCTTTTATTAAAGCCTGTTTCAGCTTACAGCGTCCTTCGGTCACATCGACGAGGTCGTAGATGATTCGATTTTCCAGCCCCATTACAACATCAAGATTGCGAAGACCAATGTCTGTATCCACTAAGCAAACTTTCTTCCCCGACAGCGCAAGAGCGGTGCCGATATTAGCTGATGTCGTCGTTTTTCCTACGCCACCTTTTCCACTTGTAATGACGATTGCCTCACCCACATTGAAGACCCCTTTCTATCACTTTCTTAATCTAGCACTTGCTTTTCGTTTTGAATATCGACAGGATGCGTATGAAGAAGCTGCTGCACTCGCCCAAGCTGGACTCTTGCATGCTCGTCCAAAAAGGCACTTGTCATAATCTCTTCTTCCTTATCGGAAGAATCCGTCTCGAATTGTCGAATCCCCTCGGCAATTCTGAGCTGTGACGGAGCCATCACCGAAGCTGCAATGACCGCTGACTCATCACCTTGAAAGCCGGCATGAGCGATCCCGCGCAACGCCCCGACAATATAAATGCTTCCCGTCGCCATGATGGTGCCACCGGGATTAACATCGCCGATCAGCAGGACATCGCCACGTATTTTCAAGACTTGACCTGAGCGGATAATCCGCGTGAGTGTCACGACCTGCTCCTGCTGGCGAAGAAGCTCGGCTTCTTCCGTTGAAAGCACCTCGGATTCAAATTCCTCGACAATCAAATTGCGGCCTTCGGTAATCAGCTGCGACAGCTCCTCTTTTTCGGCGGAATTAAGATAGCGATGACCTACATTGACTTTTACAAGCGTATTTCGCCCTTCACTATCCTGATAATGCTTGGATGAGAGCTTCTCACGTAATTCCGATAGCAATGACTCGTAAGAGCAATGGTCATCCAGCTGGAAGATGAGCCCTTCCTTTGTTCCTTTTATCGTTACATGTTGCTTTTTTTGCGTCATTCGTGTTTCACCTCAGCCTGACTCACTTTGATACAGCAATCGATCTTGATGGTTATCCAATGAACGCCTTTTTAGCACTGCTGGCATCGACACTTTGAAAAAACAAAGACTATACATTCATAATTCAACAGTCCGGCAAACAAACCCTCTTTTTCTCGGCAATGTCCTCGCTTCTCCGATTACCGCGCGCGAAGATTGGCCTGCTTTTTCACATGTTCAAACAGTTTACGCGCCGGATAATAGATTAAAATCGCAAACGCGCTGTTTAAAATCACACTTGGAAAAAGACGCTCGATCGCAAAAGACGCCGCCGGTAGATCAGTTAAGCCGATCAACAAATAAAGACCGTACTGATAATACTCAAAAAACACAATCGCACACAAAATGAGCATCAGCTGGATCAAAAGTGAGTCTTGAATCCGCTTCGAGAAAAAAATGAAAAAATAACCGATAAAAGCGAGTCCGAACGCATATACGCCAAGCAGTTGTGTGTAGACAATGTCATAACAAAAGCCAAAGGCGAGCCCGTAAAGCAGACTGCTTTGCCGTCCAAAATGGAGCCCGATTAAGACAACCATCACGATCAGAAACCGGGGAACGAGAACGGAATCGGTATGAGTCGGGGTCACAAGCTGAAATAAGGTCCCTTCGATAATCAGCAGAACAAAGACAAGGCTTGGAATGTAAAACCGGCTCACGATTCCTCCTCCTCAAGCAATGAAGAATCCAGGGTCGTGCTCGTTCGCTCGATCACATAAACATAATCCAACCCGTAAAAATCAGCTGTCGGTTCGATATACGCGTTTAAGGTAAGCCCGTACTCATCCGGTTCAACCGCAACGATCTCCCCAATCAGTAAGCCGCTTGGGTAGACCCCGCCTTTTCCTGATGTTGTCACCATAAGTCCCGGTTCAATATCCGCTTCGATATCGAGCTTTCGTAAAATAAGCAGGCCTGTTTCTTCATCATAGCCTTCAATAAAGCCGTACTCAGGCTCGTCCATCGAAACCATCGCCGAAACGCGGTTAGTCCGGTCATTATCTGAAAGCAGTTGCACGACGGAGGAAAACTCACTGACCTGCTTCACCTTACCGACAAGCCCGCCACGTGAATCGACAATTCCCATATTCGGCTCGACCCCGTGCTCCGATCCTTTGTTAATCCCCATATATTCCGACCAGCGATCCGGGTTGCGGTGAATGACGACCGCAGTGCGAATCATATAATCATGTAAACTCTCTTCAAGATCAAGCATTTCTTTCAAATTTTCATTTTCATTCCGTAATAAATTCCGCTCAACAGAAATTTGTGCGTATTCCTCAAGCCGTGATTTTAGCAGCTTGTTTTCCTCATACACATGATGAATATCCCGAACATTTTCAAAGAAACCCGCAACAGCGTATGCGGGTTTCATAAAAATCGTTTGCACCCATCCAACAGCATCGCGTACAACTTGCTCTGGACCTGTCACCCGTTCACGGTCTGTGAGGGAGTAGCCAATGAGCGCCACTAAAATAATAATGCTGACGAGCAGAATAATTAACTTTTTGTTTGAAAAGAAGGATGGCATGCTGACACCTACTTACAATTTTCTATCTGAACGGGACGTGATCCCCGCTTTAGACCGGAATAGATGAAGGTTCTCAAGCGCACGACCTGTTCCAATCGCGACGCAATCAAGCGGGTTCTCGGCGACCAGGACCGGCATATTCGTTTCATCGCTTAACACGCGATCCAAATTGCGCAGCAAAGCGCCTCCCCCTGTTAGGACGATACCGCGATCCATAATGTCTGCCGCCAGCTCAGGCGGAGACTGCTCCAGCGTATTTTTCACCGCTTCAATAATCGTTGTGACCGTGTCTTCCAACGAGCCGGCAATTTCTTCCGCCGTGACCGTAATCGTCTTCGGTAGCCCTGTCACAAGATCGCGCCCGCGAATGTCCATATCATCAACACCGTCCGGCGCTCCGGCCGAACCGATTTCAAGCTTTAACGCCTCAGCCGTCCGTTCCCCAATCATCAGATTATACGTCTTTTTCACATAGGAAATGATCGCATCATCCATTTCATCCCCGGCGACGCGAATCGACTGGCTCGTCACGATCCCGCCAAGCGAGATAATCGCTACCTCCGTCGTTCCACCGCCGATGTCGACAACCATGCTGCCCGTTGGCTCCCATACAGGGAGATCAGCGCCAATGGCCGCCGCAAACGGCTCCTCAAGCGTATAGGCCTCTTTCGCCCCAGCCTGTTTCGTTGCATCCTCAACGGCCCGCTTTTCCACCGCCGTAATGCCCGATGGTACACAAACCATCACCGACGGCTTCGTAAAGATCGAGCGACTTTTTTGAGCCTGCCGAATGAAATATTTCAGCATCGTCGCCGTTGTATCAAAGTCGGCAATAACACCGTCCTTCATTGGCCGAACCGCCACGATATTCCCCGGTGTACGTCCGATCATATTTTTCGCGTCATTTCCGACGGCTTCAATTGAACCTGTATCCGTCCGCAAGGCAACCACTGATGGCTCACGTACAACGATGCCCTTTCCTTTCACATATACGAGTGTATTCGCCGTCCCTAGATCAATACCAATATCTTTTGAGAACCCACCAAACATCTATGTATCTCCCTTCATGCTTAACCGAAATCATAACCTTTATTATATCGAAGAATGTTAGAAAAACATAGCCTAACTTTTTAGTTCCCTAACCTTCCCGTCCCGACTCCCGTTTCCCGCCTTCGTAAGCGTACCACTTTTGCCAGGAACCGAGCCATCCGCACTTCGCCCGAGGACCATTGGCCGATTAGTTCAGATGCCCTTGCTCCTTCAGGCTGATAAACCTTCTATCTCCAATAATAACATGATCCAGCACTTCAATTCCTAATACTTTTCCTGCTTCATGTAGCCGTTTTGTGACATCGATATCCTCACGGCTGGGCGTCGGATCTCCGGATGGATGATTATGGAGGCAGACGATCGACGCAGCTGAACGGCGCAACGCTTCTTTAAAAACCTCACGGGGATGGACAATGCTGGCGTTTAAGCTGCCTATAAAAACCGTCTTGCGGTGCAGAACTTGATTCTTCGTATTTAAATACAAACAATCAAAATGTTCCTGAACAAGGAAGCGCATATCTTCCATAACAAAGTTGGCGACATCCTCCGGCGAGCGAATCATGTAGCGTTCATCCGGCTGAAGGCTGTGAAGCCGCCGGCCCAGCTCGACAGCTGCCACTAATTCCACGGCCTTCGCCTGGCCGATTCCTTTCACGAGACAGAGCTCTTCAATTGCGGCCTCCTTTAACATCGAAATGCCGTCAAAGGCCGTAAGAAGACGCTGAGCCAAATGCAGAACCGATTCCTGCTTCGTTCCAGTCCGAAGCAGGATCGCGAGAATTTCCTGATTGGATAAAGCTCGCGCTCCTTCTGTCAAAAGTCGTTCACGTGGACGTTCGCGGACAGGGACATCACGGATGAGGAGTGATTGTTGGGGCAATGACAGACGCTCCTTTCTAATCTGTACGAATATGGGGATTTTCATGTGCAGAAATACAAAATGGTACAATCAAAAAGCGGTGGTTAAAACAACAGTGCAAGTGACAGCGTACTCACATCTTCCGCTGCCTCCTGCCAGCACTATTCCATTATATGTGAGCGGAAGGAACAATGCCCAATTTCTTTAATTCTCTGATCGTTCGCGCGAGCGGCAGTCCGACCACGGTGTAATAATCGCCTTTAATCTGCTTCACCAAAAAGGCGCCAAAGCCCTGGATTCCATACGCTCCGGCTTTATCGAGCGACTCTCCGCTCCGGACATACATCGCGATTTCTTCTTCACTAAGCGGATAAAACTCGACCTCGGTTTTTTCAAAAAAAGTAATCGTGTCCGTCTGGGAATATAGGGTCACTCCGGTATAGACAGCATGTGTCTGGCCTGACAACAGTGCAAGCATTTCACAAGCCTCATGTTCATTTTTCGGCTTTCCGAGAATCGTATCCTGAAACGCAACGACAGTGTCAGACCCAAGAACCACTGCATTCCGGTGCTGCTTCCAGACATCCTCCGCCTTCTGAAAAGCAAGCCGACTGACGGCTTCCTCGGGCGACAGAGCCTGATCAATATGCTCAGTAATCGTGCTTGGGACAACGCTGAAAGAAAGATGGACCTGTTGGAGTAATTCTTTTCGTCTTGGGGAGCCAGAGGCTAAGATTAACGAGTGCATGAAGGGATTCACCTCTACAATTATGTTTCTTTTTATTGTACAGGCTTTCTTTAAGAATACCAAATCTTCACAGCCGGCTCAATAGACTTTGGCGCAGAAATAAACAGAATCCGCCAGAAAGAAAGCGGAGACTTATCCCATTGTCCACCGCCAAAAAAACCTTTCGGCGGACAGGCAAAACGACGAGGCTGGGACAAAAGGTTGTTTTTTTACCTTTTGCCCAGCCCCTAACGTCACTATTCACCTTTTTGGACATTTCAGAAAACGGATCCGTCGTCTAGGACAGCGCCGCAATTAGCTGCTCATATGCCAGCAATGCTTCCAACAACGCCTGCTGGGTTCCCCATAGCGCAGCAGTATCCTCCGTCTCAGCATAAAGTTTCAACTGATCCTTTCCTTTCACCAAAGCGTCACCAAGCGCGAGCGCGGAAGGATGAGCTTCTTCAGAAAGTTGGGAAAATACTTGATCCCGTTCCGCGAGCAATGCATCGAGAGTTTGTTCAAGTCCGGTTACTTTTTCAGCTGTCGTCAATGTTCCACCGGTCAAGCCATCGACAGAAAGGCGCAATAGCTCTTTATACTGTTCCATCGCACGACCAAACCAGCTTGCTACCTCTTCCGCCTGTCCGGTAACCGCCTGTCCCTCAATGCGGTATGACTTCACATACGTATCTTGTCCATATTCCTGATAAAGAGTACTGATTCGTCCCGCCTCTGCCCGATCCCCGCCAAGGCCGATGAACATATAAAATGGGTCGGTATGCTCAGTCAACAAGGCCGCTAGTCCTCTCTCCTGAAGAATCTCCACACTCTCCATTCCTTTTTCCGCCGCCTCGAACGCACCGCCCTGTACGACCTCGACTGTCAGGACCGGCAGTCCGGATTCCGTCCCGGAAAATGCCGGAATAGCGTCAGCGCTTGTGCTGCTTGCCTCAGTTCCTTCAGCCGGATCTCCGGTAAAGAGCGTCAGCACGACCAGTCCCATGCCGATTCCAATAACGAGGGCCGAGCAAATCGCCGCCAACAGCGTCATCGACAAATGTGGCTTGGCGCTGTTGTAAAGAGCTTTTTTCTTTCGTTTAAATGGAAGGCCCGGGCTTCTCTCACGATTTCCGTCATCCCAGTATGGTTGCTCGTTCCGTTTACGTTCAGCCTGTCTCTTCTTAAAATCAAGCACATTATTAGGCCGGGGAATTAAGCTGCTGTCATCATCCTGCTTTTCGTAAGCGACTTCTTTCACCTTCTGCTCTTTCCCATTTAAACGAACTGAAATCGAATGCTTCTCCCGCTCCATATCTAGCACCTCTCTCACTCGTTAGTCTTTACTTTATTCTATTAAAAATCACTAGCTAATAGAACTAGAAGTTTGTCAAGATTTTAATCCGGCTCAATCTGATGATTTTCACCCTGTCCTTTTCATGATGAATCATTCGCCCGGCGCTTCGTTCAGACGATTCTTCTCACATACCATTCTACTAAAGACACCCCGAAAAAATAAGCCGTTATTGTTCCCAAGACGATAAATGGGGCAAAGGGAACCGGCTTCCGCCGTTCTACCTTCCCTATTACTAGAGCGGCACCTCCTAGTAATGCCCCATACAAACAGGAAAGGAAGAAAGCGAGTAAGGTGTTTTGCCAGCCGAGGATCAGGCCAAGGACGCCAAATAGCTTCACATCACCACCACCCATTCCTCCGCAGCTGACGGTTGCGATCGCATAAAGCAAAGCGAAGCCGGCAGCTGCGCCAAGAAAGGCATCCCACCACGGCTCTGATGGAAGAAAACAAAGGCGAATCAGCAAAATCAACGCCGCGAAAAACAGCAGCACGCGATCTGGAATCAGCATATAGCGTATATCACTGACAAAAATAATCGCCAGTAAGGATACGAGGACAAATGAAAGAAGTGTTTCCTCCGTCCAGCGGTGAACGTAAAAGGAAACGGCAAATAGCAGCCCAGTGCCGAGCTCTACAGCGGGATATAGCAGGGAAATCTTTGTCTGACACTCCCGGCAGCGCCCCCGCAAAAATAAATAGGAGAAGAGAGGAACCAGTTCCCAGGCTTCAAGACGATGCTTACAGACCGGGCAATGCGAACGCGGGCTAATTATTGATTCTCCTACCGGAACCCGTAAACCGACAACATTATAAAAAGAGCCAAGCACACAGCCTGCAAAAAACAAATAGAGCATCACCAGGCGCTCTACCTCGATCATGTTCTTCCTCCTTCTTGTTTTTTTCTTGTAAAGTGATTGGATGATAGAAAGAAATTGATGGGAGCGGAGAAGATAAGAGGTGACGATTGCCGTACATGAAAAAGAGGCTATGAAGGGAATCTACTTGTTATCACAATAAAATGAATAGTAGGAAAAGTCAAATTATAAAGGTGTTTTTCCTTTTTCTCAGTCTTAAAGCCCGTCGTGCATTCGTGTCACAACGGGCTTAAGAATTCACTCTCACTCGAAGCCGATTTTATCGTACATCTGGCTTCTTCAAATTAACAACGTTCTTCTTCAGCCGGAAAGCCCGTCTCCTTCCAGGCTGCTCTGACTGCCGATATGAAGTAAAGTGAACCGCAAATTAGCAGCAGTTCATCCGCTGCCAGCAGCCTCAGCTCGTCAGCGACAGCCTGCCGCCACTTTTCATTATAGCGCTTTGGCGTTACCTCGGCCTGCTCATATAATGATTTCGCTGCCGCCGCCCGAAAGAAGTCAAAACTCGTAAAGGTAAACGCTGCATCCAGTCCGGCAAATGGGCTGAGCAGGCTTTTCATATCCTTTTCCTTCGTCGCAGCGAGCAGCACCTTATAGCGTTTTTGCGGGTAATGCTGCTTCAGCGTCTCGGCAAGCGATTCAAATCCTTCTTTATTATGAGCACCGTCTACAATCACAAGCGGATTGTCCGAGAGCCGTTCAAAGCGGCCATTCCATTTCGCCTGTGCCAGCCCCTCCTTCAACGCCTGTTCGCTGATTGAGTAATCAAACTGATCGCTTAATTTCTGCAAAGCGGCGATGGCCACAGCGGCATTGCTCCGCTGATGAGCACCGGCCATCTGGATCTTCACTTCCATACTCGTGCTGTTTTTCCGTTGAAAAAGAAAACACTGCTCCTCTTCTTTGACGGACAGCAGCTCTTCCGTAAATGTCAAACCGAGCTGCTCATATTCACTTTGCCGTTCATCCGCCGTTCTTTTGATAATTGCCTGTGCCTCCGGCTGGCTTACTCCGGAAATAACGGGACAGTGTTGTTTAATGATTCCCGCCTTTTCATATGTAATTTCCGCTAATGATTCACCAAGAATATGCATATGGTCATAGCCAATTGAGGTGATGATGGAGAGCAGTGGCGTCACAACGTTGGTAGAATCCAGCCTGCCGCCCAGGCCAACCTCAAGCAGAACAATATCCGGTTTTGCGATCCGGGCAAAATAGTCAAACGCCAGAGCGGTAATCACTTCAAATTCAGTCGGGCTGCCGAGATCCGTTTCGGCCAGCTCATCCACAAGGGGCCGAAGCTTGTTCGCGCAGGCGACGAGCTGGCTGCCCGCGATCGGCTGTCCATTCACAGATACCCGTTCTTCAAAGCATTCGAGATAAGGAGAGGTAAACGTCCCTACGTTGTAGTGCGCCCTTTCTAATACATGACGCATAAAACTGACGGTTGAACCTTTTCCATTCGTACCGCCAATATGGACAACCGCCAACTCCCGTTCCGGGTGGTCAAGCCGCTGAAGCAGCCACTCCATCCGCTTCAGTCCCGGCTTAATACCGAACGGAAGCAGGCTGTGAATCCACTCAATCACTTCATCTGCCGTTTGCAAATCTATCCCTCCTGATGACGACTTTTCATTCCAAAATGAAAGCCGGTGTGCTGCTAAGCGAAAAAAGCAGCGGGTTCATACCGGACACCGCTAGCCGTGCTAGCTCGTAAACAAGTGCCCGGACATGTTTCGCTGCTTCGTCCATTATCCTTCTAATTCCGCAATCCGCATCTTAACCGTATCGCGCTTCGCCTGATAATCAGCCTGCTTCGCTTTCTCTTCTTCAATGACATGAGCAGGGGCCTTCGCAATAAACCCTTGATTGGCAAGCTTTTTGTCAACACGTTCTACTTCCTTGTCGAGCTTTGCCAATTCTTTTTTCAACCGGTCGATTTCAGCATCAAGGTCAAGCAATCCGGCAAGTGGTAGAAACAGCTCAACGCCGCTAAGCACCTGTGACATCGATTTCTCCGGTGCAGTCACATCTGTGCCAATCACGAGAGCATTCGGGTTACAGAATTTCTCCAAATAGCTGCGACCGCGCTCAAGGCGGGCAAGAACTTGTTCGTCCTTGGCATGAATGAGCAGTTCAATCTGCTTGCTCATCGGTACATTCAGCTCCGCGCGGGTATTTCTGACGGAACGAATAATTGAGGTCAGCAGCTCCATATCAGCCTGCGCATCTTCAAAAACAAATGAATCCTCTTTCACCGGCCATGGCGCCACTGTGATCGATTCGCCCTGATGCGGCAAGTGCTGCCATATTTCCTCGGTAATAAATGGCATCATCGGGTGCAAAAGTCGCATCGTCTGATCAAGAACGTAGGCCAAAACGGAACGCGTCGTTTTCTTGGCCGCTTCATCTTCCCCATACAACGGCAGCTTAGCCATCTCGATGTACCAGTCGCACAGATCATCCCAAATGAAATTGTAGAGCAGACGTCCCACTTCTCCAAACTCATAGCTGTCAATTAAGCGGGTGACGTCTTCAATGGTTTGCTGCAAACGGGTCAAAATCCATTTATCGGCAATCGACTTCTCACCGCTCAAATCGATCTCGTCATACGTCAAGCCTTCCATATTCATTAAGGCAAAGCGCGAGGCATTCCAAATTTTATTCCCGAAATTCCAAGTTGATTCGACTTTTTCCCAATAAAAGCGCAAATCATTTCCCGGGGAACTTCCGGTTGATAGGAAGAAGCGTAAGGAATCGGCCCCGTATTTGTCGATCACATCCATCGGATCGACACCGTTGCCTAATGATTTACTCATTTTCCGCCCTTCGGAATCGCGGACAAGACCGTGAATCAACACATCGTCAAATGGACGCTTCCCGGTAAACTCCAAGCCTTGGAAAATCATTCTTGAGACCCAGAAGAAGATAATATCGTAGCCGGTTACGAGTACATTCGTCGAGTAAAACCGATCAAAGTCCGGCGCCTTCTCTTCAGGCCAGCCCATTGTTGAAAACGGCCAGAGAGCAGAGCTGAACCATGTATCCAGCACATCTTCATCCTGCTTCCAGTTCTCCAGATCAGCCGGTGCCTCATGTCCGACATATACTTCGCCAGTCTCCTTATGGTACCAGGCCGGAATCCGGTGCCCCCACCATAATTGGCGCGAAATACACCAGTCGCGGATATTTTCCATCCAATGCAAGTATGTCTTTTCAAACCGTTCCGGCACAAAATTAACCTTGTCGTCAGACGCCTGCAGCTCAACCGCCGCCTTGGCGAGCGGCTCCATCCGCACGAACCATTGCGTCGATAAATACGGTTCAACGACTGCCCCACTCCGCTCAGAATGACCAACGGAATGGAGATGATCCTCAATTTTGAACAGGACACCATCCTCCTGCAAATCCTTGACGATTTGCTTGCGGCACTCAAAACGGTCCATTCCTTTGTACTTCCCGGCCTTCTCATTCATCGTCCCGTCTTCATTCATCACCAGAATCCGTTCTAGCTGATGACGGTTGCCGATTTCAAAGTCATTCGGATCGTGGGCCGGTGTGATTTTTACCGCTCCTGAACCAAATTCCATATCCACATAATCATCAGCGACAATCGGAATCTCCCGCCCTGTAATCGGCAGCGTCACCGTTTTGCCGATCAAATGCTTATAACGCTCATCCTCGGGATGGACGGCTACCGCCGTATCACCGAGCATCGTTTCAGGCCGCGTCGTGGCGATCTCGATTTCCCCGCTGCCGTCAGTCAACGGATATTTCATGTGATAGAATGCACCCTGAACATCTTTATAAATCACTTCAATATCGGAAAGAGCTGTCTTCGTCTGCGGATCCCAGTTGATAATATATTCGCCGCGGTAAATCAGCCCTTTTTGATAAAGGGAGACGAAAACTTCGCGCACCGCCTTGGATAGCCCTTCATCCAATGTGAAACGTTCGCGGGAATAATCAAGGGAAAGTCCGAGCTTCGACCATTGGTTGCGAATGAAGGACGCATATTCTTCCTTCCACTCCCACGATTTTTCGATAAAGCGCTCACGGCCAAGATCATAGCGGCTGAGTCCTTCTTCCTTGAGCTTGCCTTCTACTTTCGCCTGCGTTGCAATCCCGGCATGGTCCATTCCAGGCAGCCATAATGTATCATACCCCTGCATCCGCTTCACTCGGGCGAGAATATCCTGCAATGTCGTATCCCAAGCGTGGCCGAGATGAAGCTTTCCTGTCACATTTGGTGGCGGGATGACGATGGAATATGGTTTCTTCGCTTCATCGCCTGTCGCTTCAAAAAACTTCCCTTCCAGCCAATAGGAATACCATTTTGCTTCTGTTTCCTGTGGATTGTACTTCGTTGGCATTGTCATGTCCTGGTTACTCATTTTTACATGTAGCCTCCCTGTATTAGCATTGTGGCCGCCCAATACAAAAACCCCCTCCATCCAAAGGACGAAGAGAGTTGACTCGCGGTACCACCTTTGTTTGCAGAATGAATACTCTGCACACTTATCCTGATAACGGTCAGTATCCGGCTTGCTTACTCCGAGCATTTTCAAGAAAATGTCTTTCACCAAGCAGCTCCTAGGCGACCTTCGATTCGTAAATCTTAAGAAATCTCCCAGCAAATGATTTCTCTCTCTGAAAAGCATCCGAACCTACTCTTCCTATTCAACGCCAGCGTTATAATTGTGATTATATTTTAGCTTGAATGCCTGCCATCCGTCAATAAGTGGCTGAAGAGACCTGGACAAAAGTCTATCGAATACATGACAGCCGGTCACCTGCACCTGCTAAAAAATGCAATCGCTCTTCTTCCAAGCATCGACGAAAAAATTACTTTTTATTCGAGCTGTTCGCTGTCATATGCTTCGGCCGGCACCGGTGGAGGCTGCTCGTCTACTTTTTCCAAGCTAAGCTCAAAACCGATTTGCTGCGGATAACCGCTGAATGGACCTAAATAATCCGGCCTGATCGGCTTTGCTGCAAATTCCATCAGCAGCTGATCATCGGCCACTGTTAGAGTGAGCGTTGTCTCCTCCTGGCGCTCTAACGAATAGCCACGAAAATCGGACTCGTCAAATTCAGTAAATACCGCCTGATAAACAGTGCGGCCATCCTCACTTTCCCTCCGTACTTCCTCGGCTTCGAGCAGCATATCCCTCATCCACTGAAAAGGATGGTCGAGCGGGGAAAATTCAGCGACGAAGCGGTCAGAGGTCGTCCCTTGAACCCACTTATCCCCGCTCTGAACAAAGAGGCGATCCCCTTCAAAATGAGCATCAAAGGTGAAAAAGGAATCATTTGAAACGGCGGCAGTCACCTCGAAAAAGCTCCTCTCTTTTGACCAGATGCCCCGTTCTTCCGTTGCTGCTGCGCCGTCCTTTTCATAGGAGGAAGCGACTTGATAAACAGCCTGCTCCCACTCTTCTGATTGAGCATTCCAATCACGCCATATCGCGTCCATCTTCGTCGGCATCAGGAAATAGGCAGCACCTGAACCGACAAGCAGCGCCATAATCGGAATGAGAATTTTTTTAACTGGTCTATAAATAGCCATTTAAGTCATAGCCTCCGCTTTGCTGCCAATAGCCTATTTCGCGCTTCTCCGTAAATTCGAGACGGTTGATCCATTTGACTGATTTGTAGCCGTACATCTCAGGATGATAAAGACGGCAAGGAAAACCCATCGCATGCTTCAGCGGTTCCCCGTCAAGCTCGTATACTAAAAGCGCCTCCTCATCAAGCAGCTGCGTTGTTAAAAAAGAGTCAAAATACATTTCATCGCCAGAATAAGCCGTCACATAATCGCTTTGCGCTTCGATCCCCAGCTGTGTCATCAAGTCCTTCACTTTAATCCCTTTCATTTCAACATGGCGCACGCTCCAGCCGGTCACACAGTGGAAATCATCAACAATTGTCGTCGCCGGAAAACGTGGCAAATCATAATAGGTGATCGTCTCACTTTTATTCGTCAGTCCATCAATCGTTAACGACCACTCCCCCGGCTCATAACGCGGGTAATCATTGGTAACATTATAAATCCGGAAGTAGCCGCGGCGCTTGTTTTCGCTGTCTACGGCAGATAAAACCGGCGTCAGCCATTTCAGCCAGCTTCCGATCATCAAAAACAGCACGGTCAATCCGCTCAGCTTTAAAAAATCACGGCGTTCGAACTTATTCTCGGCAATTGCCGGTGGAAGGGCGACATGCTTTGTCCACCAGTCAGGCCACGGAACTTTCCAAGAAAACAGATGACCTACGGAATGGACGAGCAGCCACGGAAGATACAGAAAGGTCGTCCAATCATGGATCACGACCGCCCCGTTACGCAGCGTGACGGGAAAAGAAGCCTGCCAGTACATGACCGCTCCCGAGGTCGCCCACAGGAAAAAGAAAATCGCGTGTAGCCAGAAATTAAACCTGCTGGCGCGCGGCTTTTTCAGAAGATAACGCCCCACGCGGATAATCGAATAGCAGACAACCGCGATATACAGCACGGCGATAACGATATGGACGGATACGAGCGGCACGCCGAGCTGGTTAAACCACGTTCGGGTCGTTGTCATATAAAGACAAAGTCCGGTTACAAGAAGAAGAACAAGCAAAATTCCATGAATCAAATGGACTCTGTTTAGCCATTTCATCTCTGCCACCTCATTTTCAGAAAAGCGCTTCAATTTTTTTTAGTATACACGATTTCTGAGGAGCTGGGAACGAATATGCGATTGCCGCATAATCTAATAGAGACAAACGGTTTTAGGAGGGAGGCCATCTTTATGGGACGACGGTTTCGTCATTTCCCGCCACCACCCCGCCCTCGTTTATGGTGGAAAATCAGGGCGATATGCTTGCAGATCTTCGTACCGCTTATTTGTTTCCAGCTTATTCGAACGTTTTTTTTGCCAACGACATTTGATGTGATTCTATTGACTTTAATGATTGTCTTTTATTGTTCACTGCGCCTCGATTTATTTTAAGAGGAGTTGTCCAAAGCTATGCTTTAAGACAACTCCTCTTTCATTCTCTCATACAGCGAGCAGGAAAGAACTCCATCTCCCTGCTCTCTTTCACTTCCTTATTGGGAAGCTTCCTGTTCAATCACAATCAGTTTCTGTGTCAGCCGCTGAACTTTGCGCATCGCGGTTAATCGCTTCTCTAGCCGTCTGACATGCTCAAATTCACTCATGCTGCCGCGATTTGACACATAGGCTTCCACCGCAAAGGCCGCCGGTTCGGGAAAATTTAAATAGGCGCATGTTAAGTGCTTCTCTTCATCAAGAAGCGGAAGATGACGCTCATATCGGATAAACCAGCGCTGCACTTCTTCCTCCGACCAGTACGCGTTCGGAAAGCTGTAGCGGCAAAAGCTGGCCAAATCGCGTGCCGGAGTATCAATGCTCGCCCGTTCAAAATTGAGCAGCAGGGCCTCATTGTCAGGAGAAAAAAGGGCGTGAGAACGTTGTAGCCGTCCATGACAGAGCACAGTACGGTATTTTTCCTTTTCGAGGCAAATCTGATACCATTTTTGCAAATGATCCGTGGCCGCCTCTGCCATTTTATCGAGCATATAGGCATGGGTTAAAAAAGTAAGCTCAAAGGGAGACAGATACGTTTTGTTCTCGGCCTGATCGGCAAAGCGCTGCAATTCCAGCCGCCTCATTTCCCACCTTTGCACAAGCTGCTGCACGGATTGCTCGACCTGTTCCTTTTGAAAGGGCTCCGTTTTAACCGTCAGCCGGTGAATGACTCCGAGCTGATCGGCAAGCTTTTCTTCCCTCGATTCTCTGGCCGTATATTCAATCGCTTCAAACCACGGCATTAAATAATACGTATGAGAGCCTGTCATTACGGTATACTCCCCATACTTTGTCGGCAAAATCGGCACCGCCTGCTTATAGCCCAGCTTTGACAGCTTGCGCAACGCATGAATAAACTCATCCGCCTGATGGGCCGACATTGTCGTTTCCTTTAAAGCAAATTCACCGCGGTTCGTTGAAATCCGTTTTATTTTACCGAGATCCTCAACCTGCTGTGGATATAGATCATAATAAAAAAGAACAGATGCGTATGGCGATGGTTCATACCTCATGACGTCACCACCCTCCTTCTGCTGTCAATGGCGGAGCTGAGCAGAGCAACCAACTCCTTACTGCGCTCCCACCTTACAACGAGCTGATTGATGTCACGCGAAATCGCCGCGTCCGTCGGGTTGGTCTCAAGCAGCGCAACGAGAGCATCAAGCTCATAAGGCTTCAACAGCTCCGCCAGCAATAACATCGCCTGCTCATCTGAAACAGAGGACTGCATACCGTCCCACAGCTCGAGGCAGGCGTCCTTTCCGTAATGCTCGAGCCAGTTCTCGAAAAATGACCGAACGGCAGCGTACCCTCTCTCCGGCCGCTCCATCGTTCCCTGCCAGATCATCACCTGATATACCTGCCTCACCTGCTTGCTGAAGCAGATTGGGTCAAGTAACGGAAGGCGCTCCTCAGCCAGCTTGCTTTCAAGCGCCGTCGCCTTTTTCATCCGAACCGTAGCTTCCCTCACTAATGACGAAACAAAGACGTGCTGTTCCCGCGGAAGAAACTGAAGCGACTCCCGCAGCTCCGTAAACAACGGCTCCCGATTTTCGACCGGTTCCACTTTGGTTTCTGTTTCAAGTCCATAAGCGATCATGGTTCCAAGCATTAAGCCAATTTTTTCAGCTACTTCCCTGCTGGGGACGGAACCGGTCACTTCATCATGCACCGTCAACCAGCCATCCTTCCACTCTATGGCGGGCTCCTTATTCGTTGCCCGAATCATCCGATCTGCTAAAATGAATGGCGTGACACGACAATGATCACGCCATTCAATATGCCAGTCGAGTAGTTCTTTATCAGACCAGAACCGCAGTCTTTTCCGCCCCTGCTCTGTCTCTACCAACGCTTCATTGACCAACCGGACATCCTGCCAGGCAAATCGCTCTTTAAGCCAATCCAGCAATTCCATGTAGGTACTCCTTTTTACGATTCTGAGGAAACCGGAATATAAAGTATTTGACCTTCCTCGACCTGCTCGTTTTGCAGCCGGTTGATGCGGACGAGCTGATTGGTTGAGACCTCATAACGGTCAGCAATCGTTTCAAGTGACTCGTTCTCCTGAATAATGCACATTTTTAGCTTAATGAACCGTTCTTCCTTCTTCGCCATCATTTTCGTTAAGTAGAGCGCGTTTTCCTCGCGTGGTGACGGCGGTTCGCTTTCTGCCTCTTCTTCGTCAACAGGCGGCTCCTCCTCGCTCACCGGCTCTTCCTCGACCGTCTTTTGCGCTGCGAGCGTAATTTTCGTTTCCGGTTCATGACGGACCAGAGCAGGCTCCTCTTCCTTGCTTTCCTCTTCTGTCCCGGCAACGACCGGCTCTGTTTGCTGCGGCTCGCTTGGACTCACCTCTTCTTCGCTTGCTTGTGCCGCCTTAAGCACAGCCGGCTCTTTGGTTTCCAGCTGCTCCGGCTCCTCGCTGCTGCTTAATTGGGCGACCGCCTCTTCCTGCTGCTCTTCGACTTCCGGCTTCACCGGCGCTTTCGCACTCGGCACAGGCTGCGGTGACTGGGGCACGCTTGGTGTTACGAGTGTGTTTTTCTGGACTGCCGGCTTGGACGGACCGATCTTTTGCGCAAGAGGCTGTACCTGTGGTTGTTCCTTTCTTTGCTCTGGTGCGGTTGAACCCGGCGTCACCGGCTGTCTTTTCGCTTCAAAAGCGAAAGCTGTCGGGACCGCTTTTTCGGCTACTTTCGGCTTTGGCTCTTCTACCGGAGGCCGTGTATCCTGCAAGTTCGTCATTCCGCTGATGCTAATGTCAGCCGTTAGCTGAATGCAGCTCTTTTCAGGCAGGTCATAATCGAAGGATTCTACCTGGACGTAGACATCATCCAAATCATGAATTCGGCTGACCGGAATTGTCACATCAATCGGAAAAAAATGCTTAATCGAAGCTTTGCCATTGTCATTCGTCACGACCTCACCCGCAGAACGAAAAGAAACCTGCCGCTCTAAAGAACGTTCCACATTAATTTCTTCATCCTTGACCGCCGGTTCATATTCACCGATTAACCGCAATCCACCGCGAATATAAACGTGATCAGCTCGCTCCTCAATCACGATTTCCGGCTCAAGTGACATTCCGAGAATTTCTTCAATTTCCTGCCCTTTATTTAACCAAACTGATTCCTCAATCGAAAATGAAAGCTTAGATGAATGCTCCTGTGTCATCATTCATTCCTCCTTCTCCTTCTCACGAAATAACGTTCGTCTCTGCCGTATTCTAGTCAGTACAATAACACTCTATGACAAGTTCTATCACGATATTCTTGAATTCTGAAATTACCCTTTCTATAGTTGGCAATAATTCATGCAAAAGAAAGTAAATATTACTTTGACAGATAGAGTAAAGACACCTATAATTACTCTGTGAGATAGAATAATTAAGGAGGAGCGAAGTGATTAGAAGTGATATCATCCGAGGCCATCTTGATTCCATCATTTTGCGGCTCATTTGGGAAAAGGATCGTTATGGCTACGAAATTTCAAAAGAAATAAGTTTGCGAACCAATCAAAAGTTTCAAATCAAGGAGGCGACTCTGTACGCGGTGTTTCAGCGCCTGGAAAAAAAAGAGCTGATTCAATCCTATACCGGCTCTGAGACACATGGACGCAAGCGAAAGTATTACCGGATTACCTCGCTTGGAACAGCCTACTTAAAAGAAACGGTAAAAGAATGGCGGCAAACAAAGGAAGTAATTAATATCTTTATGGAGGGATTAGAGTGAAGTCAATTCGTGAGCATGTCGATCATTTGTTCCATCGTATTCCGGACAGTCCAGAGAAAGAAAAAGTCAAACAGGAGATTATAGAAAACCTTGAAGAAAAAGTCTTTGACTTAATCGCCCAAGGAAAAAGTGAGGAAGATGCTATTAATAAAGCGATCGTCGAGTTTGGCGATATTGAGGAGATACGACAGGAGCTCGGGTCTGAGCGTCATGTCATCGACCACGTTGATGAAGGCGACACTTTGTATCGTTCGATTCAAATGGCAAAATTAAATCTTGGTTATTCACTCTGCGGCAGCGCTTTATTAATTGGGCTTTTTCTCTTTATTAACTTTTATTATACACCGCATGTCATCTGGTTTGTTTATCCTACGTTCGGCATTCTGTGGTGGCCGCTATCGATGTTCTATCAGCTATTACGAAAAAAAAGTCAGGTGTTTGATGATGAGTAACTATACGTTCCCGTTTTTACTGGCAGGAAGTTTCATGACGGTTCTCTTTCTATTTAGTGTCAATCTTGCAACAACCCCCGGAGAATGGTGGTTCCTCTTTCCCACTGTCGTCGTCCTGCTCTTGCCCTTCTTCTTTCATTCTAGACAAAAAGGGTACTATCCCATTTATACTTGGACAGCCAGTTTAACGATCATGATTTACTTATTTGTGGAGAATATGACGACTTCCCCCCATCATCCTTGGTTTCTGTACGTCAGCTACGTGTTCGTTCTATGGATTCTTTCTGCGCATTTTGAGCGGCATCTAAAGAAGCTGTCCTTTGCTTGTCTGATCAGTCTTCTTACAATTGGGTATTACACCCTCTTAAATGTAGTGATTTCACCACATTTTCCATGGGCAATCTTTCCAGCATTTGTGATTCTTTGGTGGCCACTTGCCCTTTATTGTTCACAGCAAAACCGCTTTTTTCTCTTCTCGGTTTTAGCAACCATCCTGACGGCGCTATTCTTCATCCTGCTAAACGCTGTAACCACACCCGAGACGATATGGGCGATCTATCCCATTTTCGCTATGCTCTGGTGGCCGCTAAGCATGTATTTTTACTCTTATAAAGTCATTAAGTTGTAGTGAATCGTGTTGATACCGCAGGACGAAAACCGCTAATCCAAAACGCCGAAGAAGGAGCGCGATCCGCTCCCCCCTCGGCGTTTAAAGATATCATAGTGATATGCCCCTGCTTTTATTTCAGCTTTGAAAATACGTGTTCCGCAGCGGCGATCGTTTGATCAATGTCCGCTTCTGTATGCTTTGTTGACAGGAACATTCCTTCAAATTGTGACGGTGGAAGTGAAATGCCCTGCTCAAGCATTCCCTGGAAATAGCGGGTAAACATCTCTAGATTAGATGTCTGTGCTTTTTCGAAGTTTGTCACCGCTTCGTTTGTGAAGAAAAAGCCGACCATCGAACCGGCCCGATTAATATGATGTGGAATCCCGTACGTTTCCGCCGCCGCAGCTAAGCCTTGCTCCAGACGCTTCGCTAATTCATCAAAGCGCGTGTAATCCGCCTCCGTCAGCTGAGCGAGCGTCTCATAGCCGGCGCACATCGCCAGCGGATTGCCTGACAGCGTACCTGCCTGATAAATCGGGCCACTCGGGGCAATCTGCTCCATAATGTCACGTCTGCCACCATAGGCCCCAACCGGCAGACCGCCGCCGATCACTTTCCCTAAGCACGTCAAATCAGGCGTTACGGCGAATGTGCCCTGCGCGCAATGATAGCCGACACGGAAGCCGGTCATCACTTCATCAAAAATAAGTAAGCTGCCGTGCTCCTCTGTAATGGCGCGCAGCTCCTCAAGGAAACCAGGATGTGGCGGTACGACACCCATGTTGCCGGCCACTGGCTCAACGATCACGCCGGCAATATCCGAGCCGAATTTCTCGAAAGCAAAGCGGACACTCTCTAAATCGTTATACGGCACAGTGAGCGTATTTTCTGCGACTGAAGCCGGCACACCCGGACTGTCCGGCAGCCCGAGCGTCGCGACACCCGAACCGGCTTTGATCAGCAGCGAGTCGCCATGACCATGGTAACAGCCGATAAATTTTAAAATTTTGTTCCGGCCGGTAAACCCTCTAGCCAGGCGCAACGCACTCATCGTCGCTTCCGTCCCGGAATTGACCATCCGCACCACTTCGATTGACGGAACCCGTTCGATCACGAGTTCAGCGAGCTTTGTTTCCAGCTCGCTCGGCGCGCCGAAGCTTGTTCCTTTTTCTGCTGTTTCTTTTAAAGCGGCAACGACTCGTTCATCCGCATGACCTAAAATGAGCGGTCCCCAGGAAAGGACATAGTCAATATACTCATTTCCGTCAATATCATAGATTTTGGAGCCGGTTCCTCTCTCCATAAACACAGGCTCCATGTTCACTGATTTAAAAGCTCGTACCGGACTGTTCACTCCACCTGGCATTAACGGCTTCGCCTGTTCGAATGCCTGCTTTGATTTTTCAAATGAGCGCACTTGCATCAGCCTCCTTTATGAATTGGAAATCCAGCGTGCAACATCTTTCGCATGATAAGTCAAAATAAGATCAGCACCTGCGCGCTTCATACTGATCATTTTCTCTAATACGATTGCTTTCTCGTCAATCCACCCGTTTTGACTGGCTGCCTTCACCATCGAATATTCCCCGCTGACGTTATAGGCTACAATCGGCATACCGGAAAAATCCTTTACTTCCCGAATAATATCCAAATATGAAAGGGCCGGCTTGACAATTAGCATATCAGCGCCTTCTTCCATATCAGACTCCGCCTCGCGTAATGCCTCCAGCCGATTGGCCGGGTCCATTTGATATGTTTTGCGGTCACCGAACTTCGGCGAGCTGTGAGCCGCATCGCGGAATGGTCCATAAAAGGCTGACGAATATTTCACCGCATAGGACATGATCGGAATATCTTCAAAACCGGCTTCATCAAGTCCTTGACGGATCGCGGTCACGAATCCATCCATCATATTCGAAGGGGCGATAATATCAGCACCAGCTTCGGCTTGGGAAACAGCTGTTTTCGCCAATAGATTTAAGGAAGGATCATTCAACACATGACCGTCTTCGATGACGCCGCAGTGCCCGTGATCGGTATATTGGCAAAGACATGTGTCAGCAATAATGGTCAAGTCCGGATAGTGTTGTTTAATTTGGCGAATCGCTTTTTGCACGATTCCGTGATCATGATAAGCGGAGGTTCCAACATCATCCTTATGATTTGGCACACCGAACAGCATCACTGCCGGGATTCCAAGCGATACGACTTCGTCGATTTCAGCATCGACAAGATCAAGCGACAGCTGAAACACACCCGGCATGGAAGCGACTTCATTCTTTTCATTCGTTCCTTCCGTGACAAAAAGCGGATAGATTAAGTCACTCGCATGAATCTTCGTCTCCTGAACCATCTTTCGAATCGAGTTCGTTTTCCGTAAACGGCGATGACGTCTAAATTGTAAATCAGTCATATTCCTTCTCTCCCTTCGTATGTAACACAAGTTGTTCCACCATGGCTTCTATCGTATATTGGGCAGGCATGAGATCAACAGATAACCGGCATTGCCGCGCCGTCCTGGCCGAAATTGGACCGATACAGACTATTTTCGCCGTCGGATTCACCCCTTCAGCTTCCAGCTCTTTCAGCAGCTTCGCATAATGAGAGACTGTCGAAGAGCTCGTGAACGTCGCATAATCGACAGGCGTACGCTTGAGTGCAGCACGCAGCTCCGCCTTCGCTTCCGGCGGGCACACCGTCTCATAAACGATCAGCTCCTCCACCTGAACACCAAGCTCCGTCAGCTCCTTTGGCAACAGGCTTCTCCCAAGATTGCCGCGTACGAGCAGAAGGCGATTTCCTTTTTTTACCTTCGTACTCAACGCCTCGAGCAACCCTTCGGCGACAAAGCTTTCCGGAATCAGATCAGCCCGCAGCCCGTAGCGGATAAGTGCCTCTTCGGTTTTCGTGCCGACGGCCGCAATTCGGACTGGCAAGGATTGACCCGTCAACGGAAGCTCGCGCAGCCGCTCGATAAAAAAACGGACGCCGTTGGCACTCGTAAAAACGAGCCATTCATAGCTGTCCAGTGCGTTGAGCATCGCTTCGCTTCGTGCATCGTCAACTGGAGCCTGAAAGGCGATCAACGGCACTTCAACCGCTGTTCCTCCATACCTTCTAATAAGGGAGGAAAGAGCCTCAGCTTGTTCCTTCGCCCGGGTAACGAGAATTCTTTTTCCAGCGAGGGGAAGCTCCGTCATTGCTGATCCAGCTCTTTTTTCACTTTATCAAGAATCTCCTTCGCTCCTTGTTCCAGTAAGCGTTTTGCCGCTTCCTCACCGATGGCCTGCGGATCGTTTCCATTGACCGTTTCCTTTAAAAGGACATCGCCTTCCGGAGAACCGACAAGGGCTGTCAGTGACAAACTTTGATCTGCTTCAATGACAGCGTAACCAGCGATCGGAACCTGGCAGCCCCCCTCCATCCGATGGAGGAACGTCCGCTCGGCAGTCACCGTTCTGGCCGTCGTATCGTCATTAATATGGGCGAGAAGCTCGATCAGGTCCTCATCATCCGCGCGGCATTCGAGTCCGAGCGCGCCCTGTCCGACAGCCGGAACACATAGCTCAGGTTCTAAATACTGCGTAATCAGCTCCTCGGAAAACCGCAGTCTTTTCAACCCGGCAGCTGCTAAAATAATCGCATCAAACCCTTCCTCACGAAGCTTGCGCAGCCTCGTTTCCACATTTCCGCGGATCCACTTCACTTCCAAATCAGGACGCGCGGCAAGAAGTTGAGCTGAACGCCGAAGACTGCTTGTCCCGATAACTGCCCCAGGCTGTAAATCGTTCAGCAGAACATGGTCATTGGAAATCAGTACATCACGCGGGTCCTCGCGCTCTGTAATCGCCCCTAAGGTAAATTGATCCTGCAAAACAGACGGCACGTCCTTCATACTGTGTACGGCAAGATCAATCTCTTTATTGGCTAAAGCCTGTTCAATTTCCTTAACAAACAGTCCTTTGCCGCCCACCTTCGACAGCGTCACGTCCAATATCTTATCGCCTTTTGTGACAATTTCTTTCACTTCAAATTCATAGGGCAGCTCAAGTTTGTTTAATTGAGCGATGACCCAATCTGTTTGGGTAAGAGCAAGATTGCTTCGTCTTGACCCAATAACAATTTTTCGCATACGCGTTCTTCATTCCTTTCAATCTTCTGTTCTCTCTATTCTAACCTGATCTATCTCAATTCAACAGGAAATAAGAAAATTGCAATACATCTTTTCGTAGAAGCGATGTACGGAGCCGACACTATCCGCGAATCAGCCCGCTTAATACCATAAATGAAAATTTGAATACTGCCCCGAGAGGAAGTAATTAATCAACAGGACGAGAAAGCCGGCGACCCCCAGCAACGCCATATTATACCCCCGCATAAATTTGACGACGCGCAAGTAAAGATAAACGCCATAAATCCCGAGGACAAGTACGGAGCTGATCACCTTCGAATCGAGAAGAGGAACATACGTCTGTTGTGTCGACGCCCAAACGAAGCCGAGAATCAGTCCGATAAACAAAAGCGGCCAGCCGATGATAATCGCGCGGTAAGAAAGCGTATCAAGCGTCGTTAAACCGCCGAAACGAAATAGCCGCTGGCCCCATGCCTTCCGCTTCAGCATTTGATGCTGGAGCACATACATAATTTGGCATGCAAATGAAAGAGTAAAGGCCGCATAGGATAACAGGATGATCGAAATATGGATGACGAGCAGCTCTGAAGCGAGCAGCACCTTCATCGACTGCGGAATGTCACCGTCAGGGGTAAACAGGCTGAAGGCCATCATGCTAAATCCGATCACATTGGCAAAAAACACAAGGAAATCAACGCGGAAAAACCAGTTGATCACCAGCGAAAGGGTCACGACAAGCCAGGCGTAAAAAAACAGCCCTTCAAATGGAGTCAAAAGCGGGACACGATTTAACTCCAAGGCTCTGATGATAAAAAAAGAGGTCTGTAATACCCAGACAATAGAAAGCAACCAGAAAGCCAATCGATTGACTTTCCGGTTGTGTTGTAAAAAATCGATAAAATAGCCAAGTACGCTGAAGCTATATAAGACAATCGTAACAGGATAAATCCAGTTCATGTTGAGTCCCTTCTCTCTTAAGAGCGGACAACAGCAGCTTTATGTTGTGGTCTCGATGCCGTTACGTATTCTTGCTTGTGCGCCTCCCACTTTTTCTCTACTTCTTCAATTCGAGCATTTTCCTGTTGAGCCGTCAATTCCTCTTCAAGTCCGAAGATTTGCGTAAATAAATCGAGCGCTTCATCAGCATCCGGCTGCGCAGCAAGTTCTTTTACTTTCGTAACTGGATCACGCAAAAGCTGGTTCACAATGCTCTTTGTATGTTTTCTCAGGATTTTCTTTTCCCGCTCCGTTAAATCAGGCAGTTTACGCTCAATGCTTTCCATTGTTTCAGCCTGTACCGCCAACGCTTTCGTCCGGAGAGCGGTAATGATCGGAACAACTCCTAACGTATTTACCCACTGTGTAAATTCGACGATTTCCTCTTCCACCATCAGCTCGATTTTCTCCGCTTCCCGTTTCCGTTCAGCAAGATTCGCTTCGACGATGTTTTGCAGGTCATCAATGTCATAAAGATAAACGTCATCAAAATCGGCCAATGCCGGATCAAGATCGCGCGGCACCGCAATATCAACCATGAAAAGCGGACGGCCTTTCCGCTTTTTCATCGCTTTGCCCATCATATCCTTTGTGACGACAAAATCTCTTGCCCCGGTCGAACTGATCAAGACATCGGCTTCTGCCAGCGTCAATTGAAGCTCTTCAAAAGGACGCGCTTGTCCGAGGAACTTCATGGCCAGTTCAGCTGCCCTCGCTTCCGTCCGGTTAATGACTGTGATTTTCGTCGCACCATTGGCGTGGAGGTGCTTCGCTGTCAGCTCACTCATCTTCCCTGCGCCGAGGATCACGACATGCTTGCCGGCAAAATTGTTGAAAATGTTCTTGCCAAGCTCAACAGCCGCATAGCTGACAGAAACTGCATGCTGACCGATTTCCGTATTGGAATGAGCCCGCTTCGCAAGCGTGATCGCCTGCTTGAACATCTGGTTAAAAATTGTACCCGTTGCCTGCTCCTCCTGGGCCATTAGAAAGCTTTCACGCACCTGACCAAGGATTTGGGTTTCACCGAGAATCATCGAATCCAAACCACACGTAACGCGGAATAAATGTTCAATCGCCTGCTGATCTTCGCGGATCGTTACATACGGCAGAAATTCTTCCTTTTCCATTTCAAACCATTCAGCAAGAAAGGTTTTGGTGTAATGACGACCGGTGTGCAGCTGATCCGCGACAACATACACCTCGGTCCGATTACAGGTCGATATAATGGTGCATTCAAGAATGCTCTTCATATGACGCAGCTTCGCCAGCGCTTGAGGGAGCTCCGCTTCCTGAAACGCAAACTTTTCTCTCATTTCGACAGGAGCCGTTTTATAGTTAAACCCTACAACCAGTATGTGCATCCTGACGTTCACCCCCATAATAAAAATGCCTAAGAAAAACGCCAGAGGTGTCTTTCTTATCCTTTACCCGTCCTCTATCTTATCTTTTCTACCCTTTTTCCTTAAGGGCGAATCCGATTCGCTTTTTAACTGTCTACATTATAACATGTCTAATGTAGCACTTCCAAAAAAATTGTGAACAGATCATGAAGGCTATGCTATCATGATCATATTGCAAGCTTCATCCAGCATTATTACACAATCTCTACTATAACTATCATAACCGTGTAATGCAATAAGTATGTCTTATGCTTTCATGAAAGGACGGATTTTTATGAAACAGGGGCGGATTTTCCCAAGCTTTTTACTAATTGGTATTGGATGTTATTTTTTGCTGCAGCAGCTGTCTATTCCGTTTGCCACTCAGCTGTTGACCTGGCCTTCGATCCTCGTTGTGATCGGACTCGCTTTTCTGGCCCAGGGCTACTGGGGACGGGAAAGCTCAATGGTCTTTCCCGGCAGCCTTCTCACCGGACTTGGCCTTCACTTTCACGGCTTGCAGCTACTTCCTTCTTGGCCGGATCACTGGGGAATGTATCCGTTCATTATCAGCCTTGCCTTTTTTCTTTCCTATCAAAAGACGAAGCGTGACGGGCTGATTCCCGCGATCATCCTGCTGATGATTGCCATTATCAGCTTTACCTCCTTCAACCCGTTCGCTTGGCTTCTCCATACGTTCGCGTTTCTTGGCGGCATTTGGCCGTTTATCCTCATCGCGCTCGGTATCATTCTTCTCATAAAAAAGTAAAGAGTAACCTAAACAGAAAACCAGCCATCCGCATGAACTGGAAATGGCTGGTTTTTCGTTTACAGAAGTGCTAATAAGGCTTCACGCCGTATTCTTTTAATCTATTATCGGGACGCGTAATAGAGAATCTTTTTCCACAGTTCTTCTTTTCCCTGGGCTGTTTCTGCCGAGAACAGCATAATTGGATCGTTTTCTTCCTTTTGTAAATCCTTAGAGATGACGTTAAGATGCTTTTGCCATTTTCCTTTTGGAATTTTATCAGCCTTTGTCGCGACAATGATGACCGGCATATCAAAATGTTTCAGCCAGTTGTACATCATTTTATCATCCGCTGATGGCGGGTGACGCAAATCAACAATTTGAACGACCGCTTTGAGTTGCGGACGATTTTGTAAATAGGTTTCGATCATTCTTCCCCAAGCCTCACGCTCGGTTTTCGGCACTTTGGCGAAACCGTATCCAGGTACATCGACAAAATAAAGCTGCTCATTCACCTCATAAAAGTTCAGCGTCTGCGTTTTTCCCGGCCTCTGGGACGTACGGGCAAGTCCCTTTCGATTGATCATCTTATTAATAAAAGACGATTTCCCGACATTGGAGCGGCCCGATAACGCGATCTCGGGAAGATGCGTATCAGGATATTGCTCCGGCTTGACTGCGACTTTTGCTAATTCCGCCTTCGTTACTTTCATTGCTTTTCTCCTAACGCATGAGAGAGTACCTCATCCAAATGTGAGACGAGGATGTATTCCAAGTCCGCCCGTACACTTTCCGGTACCTCTTCTAAATCTTTTTCATTATCCTTTGGAATGATGATCGTTTTCAGACCGGCGCGGTGAGCACTCATCGACTTCTCTTTCAAACCGCCGATTGGCAAAACGCGACCACGCAGTGTCATTTCTCCCGTCATGCCAACTTCTTTTTTAACAGGGCGGCCTGTTAACGCGGAGATCAGCGCCGTTGCCATTGTAATCCCGGCTGACGGCCCGTCCTTTGGCGTCGCTCCTTCTGGAACGTGAATATGAATATCGCTGTTTTCATTAAAACTTGGGTCAATTTCTAGCTCTTCAGACCGGGAACGAATATAGCTGAACGCCGCCTGAGCCGACTCCTTCATCACATCGCCAAGCTTTCCGGTGAGCGTCAGCTTTCCTTTTCCGGGAGATATCGAAACCTCAATTGACAGCGTATCGCCACCGGCAGTCGTATAGGCCAGTCCGGTCGCAGCCCCGACCTGGTCCTCCACTTCAGCAAGACCATAGCGGAAGCGCGGCTTGCCAAGCATCTGTTCCACGGCTCTTTCCGTCAGAACAACCCGCTTCTTTTCACCCGAAACAATGATCTTGGCGGCCTTTCGACAGGCCGAAGCCAATTGTCTTTCTAAGCTGCGCACTCCTGCTTCGCGCGTATAGTAACGTACGATTTTCTGCAATGCTGTATCCTTTACTTGCAGCATCCCTTTTGAGAGACCATGATCCTTTTTCTGCTTCGGCAATAAATAATTCTTCGCAATTTGAATCTTTTCCACTTCCGTGTAGCCGGCAATTGGAATAATCTCCATCCGGTCGAGCAGCGGTCCCGGAATCGTGTTAATATTATTGGCCGTTGTGACAAACATCACCTTCGATAAATCATAAGGTTCTTCAATATAATGATCGCTAAAGCTGTTGTTCTGTTCCGGGTCGAGTACCTCCAGCAGGGCGGCAGATGGATCACCGCGAAAATCATTGGCCATTTTATCGATCTCATCAAGCAGAAATACAGGATTAATCGAACCTGCTTTTTTCATCCCTTGTATAATTCGGCCGGGCATCGCTCCGACATACGTGCGGCGATGACCTCTAATTTCGGCTTCATCGCGAACGCCGCCTAAAGAAATTCGGACAAAATGACGGTTCAGTGAACGGGCAATCGAGCGGGCCAGCGATGTTTTCCCGACTCCAGGCGGTCCCGCCAGGCAGAGGATCGGCCCTTTTAGTTCCCGTGTTAATTGCTGAACAGCCAAATATTCCAGCACGCGCTCCTTGACCTTTTCCAGCCCGTAATGATCCTCGTTCAAAATTTCTTCAGCGCGAATGACATCAAGCTGATCTTCCGTTTCCGTCGTCCACGGCAATTGAACAAGCCAGTCCAAATAATTTCTCAGAACGGAGCTTTCCGCAGAATTCGGCGGCATCTTCTCGTAACGGTCAAGCTCTTTTAACGCTTTTTCTTCGACAGACGGCGGCATTTCGGCTTTTTCGATGCGCTCGCGCAGGCTTGCCACTTCTCCAGTGCGTCCTTCTTTATCACCAAGCTCTTTCTGGATCGCCTTCATCTGTTCGCGCAAATAATATTCCTTTTGCGTTTTTTCCATCGACTTCTTGACGCGCTGGCCAATTTTCTTTTCTAATCCGAGCACTTCCTGCTCATTGTTCAGAATATCGATCAACGTCATCATCCGCTTTTCAACAGACGTCGTATCAAGCAGCTCCTGTTTCTGAGCCAGTTTCAACGGAAGATTCGCGCCGATCACGTCGGCGAACTGGCTTGGATCAGTCATATCTTTGACGATTGTCAATGTATCGGCTGATATTTTTTTGGAAACTTTCGTATATTGTTCAAACATCTTAAGAAGATTGCGCATCGTTGCTTCCAGCTGCGGAGTCATCTGACTATCCTCGTCCTCAAGCAGGAGGGCTTCTACCTGAAGATACTCCTCTTCATCTATAAATTGTTCAATTCGGGCCCGCTTTAACCCTTCAACATGGATTCGGACCGTTCCATTCGGAAGCTTCAACAAGCTCTTTACTTTCGCTATAGTTCCTACTTTATAAATATCCTCTTTCGTAGGATCATCTATAGAAATTTCCTTTTGAGTAGCAAGTAAAATCTGATGATCATGTTCCATGACCTGCTCTAACGCTTGAACGGACTTTGCTCGACCGACATCTAAATGCAGCACCATTGCCGGAAAGACAAGTAATCCGCGTAACGGTAGAAGCGGAATTTGTCGTTTTGTCGCTGTATCGACCATCCGCATACACCTCCATACATCCTATTTCCAATCTAGCATTCACAAGGAACAGCGTACTTTCTTCCCACTGTTCCTTGAAACCTTTTGGGGAAGATTCTAATCTTTTTCAATTTTATCTTATCCCCCAACCTTTGTCTAATCTTATACTGGTGCTATGGATGTATTCATTTCAATTCCGGCAGGGACTACTTCCTGATCTGCTTCGGCTTCTTCCATTGCCAGCTCAAGAACCTCGTCAAGATGCTCAACAGCGACGATCTCAATTCCTGTGACTTCCTGGAGAAGCGCCTGCTCATTTTCCTTAGGAATGATCACGGTTTGCGCGCCTGCCAGCTTTGCGGCTTCCACCTTCGCCACAACGCCGCCGACCGGCTTCACCTTTCCATGAATGCCAAGCTCCCCGGTCATCGCCACCGTATTTTTAATCTTCTCCCCCTGAATCGCCGAATAAATCCCTGTCGCGATCGCGATTCCGGCTGATGGTCCATCAACCGGTCCTCCCCCCGGGAAATTGACATGAATATCATAATCCTGAGTAGGAATACCCATTCTCCGCAATACGGTCACGACGTTTTCCACTGACCCTTTCGCCATGCTTTTCCGGCGAATCGAACGCATTTGGTTACCTGTGCTTTCCTCCTCGGCAATACCGGTTATGTTTACATTCCCTTTTCCCTCATTTTTAATAACATTCACTTCAATTTCCAGCAATGCTCCAAGATTAGGCCCATACACTGCGAGACCGTTGACGAGCCCTACCGCCGGCTGATGGTGAATCTTCCGCTCCGGACGCGGGGCCAACTGACTCGCATGAAGCACCCATTCGACATCGGCGCAGCTCAATGTTGTTCTGCCCTCCGACGTGGCAACACCGGCGGCGATTTGCACAATATTAACCGCTTCACGGCCATTGGTGGCGTATTTGGCTATGCATTCAATCGCTCCCTCTTCGGCTGTGAACGAGATTTTCGCCGCTGCTTTTTCAGCAATTTGAATAATTTCTTTCGGCTTGAGCGCGCGGAAATAAACCTCCAGGCAGCGTGACCGAATCGCCGGAGGAAGCTCCTGCGGCGTTCTTGTCGTCGCCCCAATTAAACGGAAATCCGCCGGCAGCCCCTTTTGAAAAATTTCGTGGATATGCCGCGGAATTTGGCTGTTTTCTTCACTATAGTAGGCAGACTCTAAAAAGACTTTCCGGTCCTCCAACACTTTAAGCAATTTATTTAATTGAATCGAATGCAGCTCGCCAATTTCATCGATGAACAACACACCGCCGTGCGCTTTCGTCACTGCGCCGTGCTTCGGCTGGGGAATGCCGGCTTGTCCCATCGCTCCGGCACCCTGATAAATCGGATCATGGACCGAGCCAATCAGCGGGTCGGCGATCCCCCGTTCATCAAACCGGGCTGTCGTGCCATCCAATTCAACAAAAACGGCGTCCGCCGAGAATGGAGATTTCGCGTTACGTTTCGCTTCCTCCAGCACAAGCCGTGCCGCCGCCGTTTTGCCAACCCCTGGCGGACCATAAATAATCACATGCTGCGGATTCGGCCCACATAAGGCAGCGCGCAGGGAGCGAATCCCTTCCTCCTGCCCAACAATATCAGCAAAGCTTGCGGGCCGAACCTTCTCGGAAAGCGGCTCGCTTAATGAAATGGAGCGCATCCTTCTTAATTGTTCCATCTCTTTTCTTGATTCCCGGTCAATCGAGACGCGCTGACTCCGTTGATTCCGTAATAAATTCCAAAAGTAAATGCCGATGACAACGCCAAAAAAAAGTTGCACAACCAATGCAATTCCAGTCCAATTCATACATACCCCTCCAGAAGTTGTCGTTTGTTTCTTTTAGTATGACCGGGAACCACTTCCCTAATCAAAGAAACTTCTGAGAATGATTGGTTACGCCGCTCATTCTCTTAACGAAAAAAACCCTGGATAAAAGGTTGATTTTGACCTTTATCCAGGATTTAAAGCTGTAGGTTATAGAGATGTCGCTGTCTTGTTCTACCGTAATGGCTCCACTCGCTGCACGTCAGCTGGGAGAACTTCACTCCTAGCTGACTTAAAAGAGCTTGCAGCGGTTCCGCTCATTACTTAAAAAAGAGTGTTCCCTTGCGGGAACACAGCGGTTTCGTTCCGGGCGCAGCCAGAAGGAAAGAAAACCACTTTCCTTCTGGCTTTAAAACCCTTGCCCAGACTCCACTCGCTGTTTTGGAGATGTCTGCGACATCTCCTCTTACGCGCTTTCTTTTGGTTCGGTTTGGGAGAGCGTAATTTCTGTTCCGTCTTTTGTGAGCAGCGTTGGTGGTTCATTATCTGTGACGCATTTGTCATGAATGACACACTTCACGACGTCATCGCGTGATGGCAGATCAAACATTACATCGAGCATTAATGTTTCAATAATCGAGCGGAGACCACGGGCTCCTGTTTTGCGTTCAATCGCTTTATTGGCAATTTCACGCAAAGCTTCCTCTGTAAACTCAAGCTCAACCTCGTCAAGCTCAAGCAGCTTTTGATATTGCTTCACCAAAGCATTCTTTGGCGCTGTCAAGATTTCAACCAATGCGTCAATATCAAGCGGCTCAAGGCTGGAAATCACCGGCAGACGGCCGATAAATTCAGGAATTAATCCGAAACGAAGCAAGTCTTCCGGCAATACTTTGCCTAAATATTCACCCGGCTTCAGTTCCTCCTGCTTTACCTCTGAACCAAACCCGATAACCTTTTTACCTAGACGACGTTTAATAATCTGTTCAATTCCGTCAAAGGCTCCACCGCAAATGAAGAGGACATTTGTTGTATCAATTTGAATGAACTCCTGATGCGGATGCTTGCGTCCTCCCTGTGGCGGCACACTGGCTGTTGTTCCTTCCAAAATCTTAAGCAGCGCCTGCTGCACGCCTTCTCCGGAAACATCGCGTGTGATCGATGGATTTTCCGATTTGCGGGCGACTTTATCGATTTCATCGATATAAATAATCCCTTTTTCCGCTTTCTCCACATCATAATCAGCGGCCTGAATCAGCTTCAAAAGAATATTCTCGACGTCTTCCCCGACATAACCGGCCTCTGTTAAAGAAGTCGCGTCGGCAATCGCAAACGGTACGTTTAAAATCCGGGCCAACGTCTGGGCGAGCAATGTCTTCCCGCTCCCTGTAGGTCCGATCATACAAATATTACTTTTTGCCAGTTCAACTTCATCAGAACGGTTTAATGAATTAATTCGCTTGTAATGATTATAGACAGCGACCGAAAGCGATTTCTTTGCGCGATCTTGTCCAATGACGTAATCATCAAGAATTTGTCTGATTTCATGCGGCTTTGGTACTTCCTGATATTCAACTTCCTCTTCCGTCCCAAGTTCCTCTTCCACAATCTCCGTACAAAGCTCAATACACTCATCGCATATATACACACCAGGTCCGGCTACAAGCTTGCGGACTTGGTCTTGTGTTTTTCCACAAAAAGAACATTTTAATTGTCCTTTTTCCTCGTTAAACTTAAACATATTATCACCCCTAAAGAATAATTGTATCATCCTCGATGCTTCTATATCTAGGATAAAGCGTTCCCAACTGGCTGACTTCACGACGATCATAGGGACGATACCTGCAAACCAAGCTTCTGATCGTATGTTTCGTCATTGTATCATACAAAAGCAAAAACCACTAAAAAAAACTCTTTTTATCCGTCTTTCAGCCCAAAGCTTAATATGTACAGACCTTCCTAGTGCTATGTGGATTACTTCATTTTATGTAAGGATTGCTTATACATTCAAGATTTAGAGAGAAAAATCCTTTTTCTTTTCTAAATTGATACACTTTTCTCACCTGCTTCAAACCTATTTTCTCTAAGCTTGTTCTAAAAACAGGTAAGTCATACACGAATGAGCGAGAAAGTGAATCAATCAGATGTGGAAAAAGAGGTGTCTGAAAAGGCCGATTTTACCTTTTAAAACACCTCCGAAGCATTGGGCGGAGCGGCGTGAAGCAATGTGCCCCACGCTCGAACAGCCCTAAATGTTCTGTAGACTTTGTACGAAATTAAGAATGTTTTTATTTCTTTTTGCTGTTGTCAACAAGAAATTCAACAGCCTTTTGTACTTTCAGGTCACCTTTGATTCCATCAAGTCCGCCCTGTGCGGCAAAGATTGTCTTGATTTCCTCAACAGAACGCTGGTACATTTCAGCCATTTTTTCAAGTTCCTTGTTTACATCGTCTTCTGACACTTCAATGCTTTCAGCATCAGCAATCGCTTCAAGCGTCAGGTTAATGCGGACGCGTTTTTCACCGTCAACCTTAAACTGTTCGCGCATTGCCGTCTCGTCCTGGCCAGAAAACTGGTAGTACATCTCAAGGTTCATTCCTTGCATTTGCAGACGTTGTTCAAACTCCTGCATCATCCGGTCAACTTCAGTCGTAATCATTGCTTCAGGAATGTCGATTGTCGCATTTTCTGCCGCTTTTTCGACCAATGTGTCACGGATTTCATGGTGAGCTTCATGCTCTTTATCTTTTTGCAGCTTGTCCTTCAGTTCTTTTTTCAATTCATCAAGTGTTTCCACTTCTTCATTCGCGTCCTTCGCAAATTCATCATCAAGCTCAGGCAATTGCTTGCGCTTGATATCGTGGATTTTCACTTTGAATGTTGCAGGCTTCCCGGCAAGATTCTCAGCATGGTATTCCTCAGGGAATGTCACTTCCACATCTTTCTCTTCCCCAGCCTTTAAACCGACCAGCTGCTCTTCAAAGCCCGGAATAAATTGACCGGAACCGATTTCCAATGAATAGTTTTCAGCCTTTCCGCCTTCAAACGCTTCACCATCAACGAATCCTTCAAAATCCATCACAGCCGTATCGCCATTTTCGATCGTACCATCTTCGACGACAACAAGCTCGGCCTGACGTTCCTGTAATGATTTTAGTTCTGCTTCGACATCTTCATCGGTTACAGTAGTATCTTTCTCCTCAACTTCAAGTCCTTTGTACTCACCAAGAGTCACTTCCGGCTTGACCGTTACTTTTGCGGTGAAAATAAGATTCGCACCCTTTTCCATTTTCTCAATGTCAATTTCAGGACGGTCAACAGGCTGAATCCCTGCTTCGTCAACAGCGCCAGCGTATGCTTCCGGAAGAAGAATATCAAGAGCGTCCTGATAAAGTGCTTCTACACCAAATTGCTTTTCGAACAGGGCACGAGGAACCTTCCCTTTACGAAAGCCTGGTACGTTAACTTTTTTAACGACCTTTTTGAATGCTTGATTAAGGGCCTCGTCCACTTTTTCAGCAGCTACATCTACTGTAAGAACGCCCTCATTACCTTCTAACTTTTCCCATTTTGTAGTCATTTACTTTCCCTCCAACTATACACATCTTCGTTTCCGAACGATAGATTTCTCATCATCATTGACAACCATTCTAGTATAACATAATGCCCGGTCTTTTCAAATATTACTTAACGTCACCGTTTATGGATTTTCATTTCCGGTATAAACCGGATTGACTTGATAGACAAGACGTTCCAGTTGATTGACTTCAGCCGCTTTTTTAGCTAGGGTCCGGGCGGAAATCGCATAACGTTCGGCCATCCGCTCAAGCTCCTCCTCACCTGCGAGGCGCTCGCTTGCACAATAATGGAAGACGGCCGTCCAAAGCCCCGCATCCTCTGGCTCCGGCAAAAATGGAAATAGCGCAAAGAGATGGGCGGAGCATAGCTGGCGGGCAAACTCGAGCAGCTGCGGGCTTTCCTGTTCAAGCTCCTGATCAAGCTGCTTCAGTAATTCTTTTCCAAATGGTGATTCAAACGGCTCGACCAATCGGGCCGGGATAACTACCGCTTCTCTGTCTACTTTTGAAATATGTATTGGCTGCTCATATTCTTTTTCCTGAAGGGCCAGCAGCGCCATGCTGCTCAGAGCTAAATCCTGCTCCGGCTTTTGTAAAAAATCAGCGAGCGCTTTCGTCGCTTCGACATCCGGAAGCTTCTTCAATTGTAAAATCGCCTGCATTTGCAATTCCGGTGAGCGTGAATCAAGCATATGTAAAATGTCTTCGGGCACTCCCTCAGGCTCGGTCTCCTGCTGAGCCAGCCATTCCTGGTCACCCGCCATCTGTCTGCTGAAGTGGAGAAGCTGATAAAAGGATTCCGCATATTGCGCGGGTACTTTGTTTTCAGAAAGGACCGCATCAAGAATGTCAACGACATCTTGATACTGACCGAGCTGCACGAGCAAGGAGATATGAACCTGGAGATTATCATAATAATCGCCGATCCCTTCCTTTAGCAGTTCACTCGTATGCTCAACCGCCTCATGGAGCCGCCCGAGCTCAACAAGGCTCAGCATCTTGCCAAACAGAACTTGAGGGTGATCCGGCTCATGCTCCTCGGCTGAAAGAAAAAACTCAAGCGCTGCTGCACCATCCTTTGCCTTCAACGCATCCATTCCTTTTTCAATTAAACGTTTCACAAGCCCAGGGTATAAAATCACTTTCTTATCCGTTTTATGTATTCGTTTATCCATTATGGAACCGCTCCACTCTTTCATGAGTTTGACTAATGATATTCCTTATAGTTTAACAATTCCCAATTCATGTGACAAACAACCCTCTTTTTTGGACGAGCCTGTTGAGTTCTCCCTTCTTAGATAGAAAAGAGGTCTGTCCCCATAGTCTGCGGCATCCCAGGTCATACAATACACCCGAAATCGTCTGCCGACTAATAAGGTCAGACCTTTATCTAACGCTAGCCGTTATCCAATCCTCTGCTCATATTCTTTTATCTTATCCTCGTAGGTTAGAGTCCGGCCAATTTCATCCCAGCCGTTTAGCAGCATTTCTTTCCAATAAGGATCAATCTCGAAGGATGCTTCAAAGCCTTCGCCCGTGATTTTTTGTGCCTCTAAGTCAACTGTAATCTCAACAGCCTGATTCGCTCCGCTTGCCAGTAGCTGGTTGACTTTCTTTTCATCAAGACGGATCGGCAGCATGCCGTTTTTCACACAGTTATTATAGAAAATATCAGCAAAGCTTGGCGCGATAATGATTTTAAAGCCGTAATCTTGCAAAGCCCACGGAGCATGCTCACGTGATGAACCGCAGCCGAAGTTATGAGCAGCGACTAAAATCGTCGCTCCTTTGGTGTGGGGCTGATTTAGCTCAAAATCCGGGTTTGGCGAACCATCTTTCAGGAAGCGCCAGTCGAAAAACAGAAATTGACCAAAGCCGCTGCGTTCTACCCGTTTCAAGAACTGCTTTGGAATGATCTGGTCCGTGTCGACATTGACCCGGTCCATTGTTGCAATCGTTCCTGTATGTGTAATAATTGGTTCCATTGTACTCCCTCCCTCTATTTATTGAGCAACTTGTTCCTTTTTCCACTTTCTCACATCGACAAAGTGGCCATTGATTGCTGCTGCCGCGGCCATTTCCGGACTGACGAGATGAGTCCGCGCGCCTTTCCCTTGACGGCCTTCAAAATTACGGTTTGAGGTTGACGCGCAACGCTCTCCTTCCGGCACAACATCAGGGTTCATGCTTAGGCACATGCTGCAACCGGAGCTGCGCCATTCAAAGCCCGCTTCTTCAAAAATGCGATCAAGTCCTTCTTCTTCCGCAAGCTTTTTCACGCGTTCTGAACCTGGCACAACAAGAGCTCGGACGTTTGGAGCAACCTTATGTCCTTTAACGACTTCGGCTGCAGCACGAATATCGCTGATGCGTGAATTCGTACAGGAGCCAATGAACACATGCTGAATCTCAATTTCTGAAATTGGCGTTCCCGGACGAAGATCCATATAGGCTAATGCCTGAGCAATCGCCCGTTGTTCCGTTTCATTTTTACCATCTTCAGGCGAAGGAACCACTTTTGAAATCCCCGCTCCCTGCGAAGGGTTTGTTCCCCATGTAACCATCGGCTCGATTTCACTCGCATCAATCGTCACAACGCGGTCATACACCGCGCCTTCATCAGTAGCAAAGGCTTGCCACTTTTCCACGAGCTGATCAAACGCTTCTCCGGATGGAACGTTTTCGCGCCCTTTTAAATAATCAAAGGTTACCTGGTCAGGGCTAATCAGTCCTGCTTTTGCTCCTGCTTCAATCGACATATTACAAATCGTCATCCGCTCTTCCATTGTCAACCCGCGAATCGCATCACCGGTAAATTCAATAACGGAGCCCGTTCCTATATCTACACCAAATTTAGCAATAATCGCTAAAATGATGTCCTTCGCTGCCGTTCCCGGTAATAATGTGCCTGTTACCCGGACCTCAAGCGTTTTCGGGCGGGCCTGCCATAACGTTTGTGTCGCAAGCACATGCTCGACTTCACTCGTACCGATCCCGAAAGCAAGCGCGCCAAAAGCGCCATGCGTAGATGTATGACTATCTCCACATACGATTGTTTTTCCTGGCTGGGTTAACCCTAGCTCGGGCCCAATAACATGGACAATTCCATTTTCAGGATGTTCAAGATCGACAAGATCAATGCCGAATTCGCGGCAATTCTCTTCCAATGTTTCCATCTGCTTGCGGGCAATCTGGTCGGTAATGTTATAACGGTCAACAGTCGGCACATTATGATCCATCGTCGCAAAGGTTAAATCAGGTCGACGGACCTTGCGTCCTGCAAGCCGCAGGCCTTCAAATGCTTGTGGAGAAGTTACTTCATGGACCATATGAAGATCGATATAAAGTAAAGACGGCTTCCCCTCTTGTGCGACAACCTCATGCGCTTCCCAAATTTTTTCGATAATCGTTTTTGCAGCCATCATTCGCTCCTCCTTTTCTATTCACCACATTGGGGTAGAAATGGGAGCAATGGATATGCTCCATTGCCCCGTGTGTTTTAAGACGTTGCTGTTGTCTGTTTCAATGCTTCCACGACTTTTTCAGTCATTTCGTCCGTTGACAGGACATTGGCCTGATCAGCCGTTAAATCTGCCGTACGATACCCTTTATTTAAGACGTGATCAATCGCCTTCTGTAATGCCTTCGCTTCCTCCGGCATTTCCAGCGTATAGGCGAGCATTAATACAACTGAAGATAATGTTGCCAACGGGTTGGCAATTCCTTTTCCGGCAATATCCGGCGCCGATCCATGAATCGGTTCAAACAATCCTGGTCCCGCCTCACTTAAGCTGGCAGAAGGCAGCATTCCGAGCGAACCTGTAATCATTGAAGCCTCATCACTTAAGATATCTCCAAACATGTTCTCCGTGACGATAACGTCAAACTGCTTCGGGTTACGGATAAGCTGCATCGCTGCATTATCAACAAGCATATGACTATACGTCACTTCCGGATAATCACCGGCAACCTCTTCAACCACTTCGCGCCATAGACGGCTTGATTCCAGCACATTCGCTTTATCGACCGACGTTAAAACACCGCGACGCTCACCGGCAAGCTCAAATCCGCGTCTGACGATTCTTTCAATTTCGCTTCTCGAATAAATCAAAGTGTCAACGGCGGTTTCGTCGCCATTCACATTTCTGCGCTCACGCGGTTCACCAAAATACAATCCGCCAGTAAGCTCTCTTACAATTAACAGATCCACTCCCTGAACAACTTCATCCTTCAACGGAGAAGCATCAGCCAAGCTATTAAAAATTGTAACAGGCCGCAAGTTAGCAAATAAACCGAGTGACTTGCGTAGACCGAGCAGACCTTTTTCCGGGCGGATATCACCATGCAACGAATCCCATTTCGGTCCGCCAACCGCTCCTAATAAAACCGCATCGCTTTGCTGGCAGGCATCAATCGTTTCCTGCGGTAAAGGTGTACCGTATTCATCGATTGCCGCTCCTCCCAGATAAGCATGCTTCACTTCAAATTCATGTCCATAAGTCGCCCCGATTTCGGTCAGCACCCGTTCAGCTGCCGCTGTCACTTCAGGTCCAATCCCGTCACCAGGAAGAATCACAATCCGTTTTTGCATTCGGTTCTCCTCCTTTCTTTCCGCTTTGTTTGGCTCCATTGAGTTGGAAACAGCCATCCCAATAGAATGGCTTTATCTTAATTCGGCATATTTTCTGACATATTTTTATAAGAAAAATGCATAGCGCCCTTTCTTATAACGGATGCGTACCAAAAGGAAAGACATTCCTTTCGGCACACAAACCCTTATCCCAGTATTGACAATGAAAATTAGTTGTTAGCGCCGACTGCACCCTTTTTCGCTTTAACAAATGGCATCATTTCACGAAGCTCACGGCCGACAACTTCGATTGGGTGATTCTTTTCTGCTTCATTGATTGTTGTGAATTCAGGACGGTTCGCCTGGTTCTCAAGAATCCAGCCTTTTGCGAATTTACCAGTTTGAACATCTGATAAGATCTCTTTCATTGCCTTCTTCGTTTCGTCCGTTACGATACGCGGTCCAGCCTGGAAGTCACCCCATTGAGCTGTATCGGAAATGGAATAACGCATGTACTCAAGTCCACCTTCGTACATTAAGTCAACGATTAGCTTTAATTCATGCAAGCACTCGAAGTAAGCAACTTCAGGCTGATAACCGGCTTCCACTAATGTTTCGAATCCAGCTTTCACAAGCGCTGCCGTTCCTCCACATAATACTGCCTGCTCACCGAAAAGATCTGTTTCCGTTTCTTCCTTGAATGTTGTTTCAAGCACACCAGCGCGAGCTGAACCAATTTGCTTTGCGTATGCAAGAGCGATATCTTTCGCCTGACCCGTTGCATCCTGAAATACAGCGATTAATCCCGGTACCCCGGCTCCATCTTCAAATGTACGGCGTACTAAGTGACCAGGTCCTTTTGGTGCAGCAAGGAAAACATCGATATTTTTAGGTGGAACGATTTGGTTAAAGTGAATGTTAAAGCCGTGAGCGAATGCAAGTGTTTTTCCTTCTGTTAATTCCGGCTCGATTTCGTTTTTATACACAGCCGGTTGAATTTCATCTGGAAGAAGGATCATGATTAGATCCGCCTGCGCAGACGCTTCACGAACGGAATATACATTAAAGCCATCGTTTTCAGCTTGCTCCCATGATTTCCCTTGGCGAAGTCCGATGATTACATCAACGCCGCTTTCACGCATATTTTGTGCATGAGCGTGGCCTTGAGAACCGTAACCGATAACAGCTACCTTCTTTCCTTGTAATACTGCCTCGTTTACGTCACCATTGTAATAAACTTTTGCCATAATAAATCTCTCCTCGAATTTTGAATTTTGTTTTTTTATTAGGAAATGAATTCCAAACTAATTGATAAGGGTCAGCCGATAAGGATCGGTGACAGGTTTTTTCGTGCTACGATTGAAGGCCGTAATACCTGTACGGGCGAGTTCTTTAATCCCATAAGGACGGAGCAAATCAATAAATGCTTCCACCTTTTGATGATCACCCGTAATTTGAACCGTCATGCTTTCTCTGCCAATATCAATGACACTGGCCCGAAATGGATTAACAAGGGCAGCTACCTCACCACGTTGCTGCGGAGTAACAACGACCTTAACAAGGGCCAGTTCTCTCGCAACAATAGATTCATCGGTAATGTCCTTCACCTTCAACACATCGACCTGCTTATTCAATTGCTTGATGACTTGCTCGATGTTTTGCATGCTGTCGACAAGGACGACAAATGTCATTCTCGAAATCGCCGGGTTTTCTGTCATTCCGACGGTAATGCTTTCAATGTTAAAATGCCGTCTCGCAAACAACCCGGTGATGCGGTTAAGGACACCTGACGTGTTGTTAACAAGTGCTGTTATCGTCCGTTTCATGGCTTAACCCCCTCCATTTGATGATGACCCTTTCCTGGAGGAATCATCGGATAGACGTTTTCATCCTTGGCGACACGAATGTCCATTAGCACCGGTCCCGGATGAGCAAGCATTTCATTCAACGCCGCTGCCAAGTCGGATTTCGCATCGACTCTAATTCCTTTAATGTCATAAGCGCTTGCCAGCTTGACGAAATCAGGCTGAATTGGGAAAAGTGAATTTGAATAGCGCTCACCGTGGAAAAGCTGTTGCCATTGTCTAACCATGCCGAGTGAGGCGTTATTGACGATGACCACCTTAACCGGCAAGTTCAGCTCCTGAAGAATCGAAAGCTCTTGGGCTGTCATTTGGAAGCCGGCATCGCCGGTTACAGCAATAACGGTCGATTCCGGCTCGGCAAACTGGGCGCCGATCGCCGCCGGAAAACCAAAGCCCATCGTCCCAAGCCCGCCGGACGTCACCCAGCGGTTCGGCTTATTAAACTGATAAAATTGCGCTGACCACATTTGATGCTGACCAACATCAGTCGTAATAATCGCCTCGCCTTTTGTGGCGTCATGAAGCATTTCCAGAAGCTGCTGTGGCTTGATCGTCTCGCCATCCTCTTTATACCAGAGTGGATATTCCTGCTGCATTTTCTGAAGATGACCGCGCCATTCGCTTGTGTCAGCCGGTTCAGCCTTCTCTTCAAGCAGCATTTGCAATGCCTGCTTCGCATCGCCAACTACCGGAATTTCGGTTTCGATATTTTTCCCGATCTCCGCCGGATCAATATCGATATGGACGACACGCGCTTCAGGAGCAAAATAGTCAAGGTTCCCGGTTAAACGGTCATCAAAGCGCGCTCCGATGCTGATCAGCAAATCAGCTTCATGAATCGCCATATTGGCGGTGTAAGTACCATGCATTCCCGCCATTCCGAAAAACAGCTCATGGTTGCCAGGAAACCCGCCCAAGCCAAGCAATGTATGAACTACCGGAATTTGATACGTTTCCGCAAAGCTTTGCAGTTCATTAGCCGCTTTGCCGTGAAGCACACCGGCTCCGGCAAGGATTACCGGCTTTTTCGACTCGGCTACCGCCTCCACCACCTTGCGGATTTGCAGACGGTTTGGAACGATTGTCGGCTGGTAGCCAGGAAGGACGACCTCCTGGTCATAGTCAAACAATCCGCTTGCCTGAGAGACATCCTTTGGCAAATCAATCAAAACCGGACCCGGGCGGCCTGTCGTCGCGATATGGAAAGCCTCTTTAATAATGCGTGGCAGCTCTTCAATCGAGCGGACCTGATAGTTATGCTTTGTAATTGGCATTGTAATTCCAATCATATCCGCTTCCTGGAACGCATCTGTTCCAATCACAGAAGTTGCTACTTGGCCCGTTATGACAACTAGAGGGAGAGAGTCAATCATTGCATCTGCAATTCCGGTAACAACATTCGTAGCCCCCGGACCAGACGTCACAATACAAACCCCTGGCTTTCCAGATACTCTGGCATAGCCCTCTGCGGCATGAATTGCGCCTTGCTCATGTCTTGCGAGAATATGGCGGATTCCCGTTTTATAGATTTCATCATAGGTTGGAAGAATCGCGCCACCAGGGTAACCAAAAATGACATCGACGTTTTCCCTTGCAAGTGCTTCAATTAACATGCCTGAACCTGACAATTCTTTAATTGATTCATTTGCCTGCTGTTCTTTCTTCTTTACTTTCATACTCATCTCCTCGTGCCTCCTTACATAATCATAACTTTCTCTCCACACTGTCCAAAACAAAAAACCTTTCCACCCCATAGAAAGCCATCTCTGGCTTAAGGGGTGAAAAGGTTTCCTTTCCACGGTACCACCCTTATTCATTGAATTAAACATCAATTCAATCTTACGGATAAGTTCAACGACTTATCACATTTTGGTAACGAGTGCTGTGAACACTCGACTAACCCTAATAGAAACCGTTCAGGCTAGTACTCAGAGGCGAGCTTCATCATTACTGACCTCACCGCATCTCAGCAACCGCGGCTCTCTGTTGAAGTCATCGTAATGATTACTTTTCCTCATCTTCGTTTTCAAGCTATTAGATTTTCATAATTCCGCCGGTATTAGCCGATGTTACTAATTTTGAATAGCGGGCCAAGTAGCCTTTCTTAACTTTTGGCTCAGGCTCTACCCATCCTTCTTTACGCTTCGCATGTTCTTCCTCTGAGACAAGCCACTCAATTGTGCGGTTTGTCAGGTCAATGCGAATCTTATCGCCATTTTCCACAAAAGCAATCGGTCCGCCTTCAGCCGCTTCAGGTGAAATGTGTCCAATGGAAATTCCTCTGGAAGCTCCTGAGAAACGGCCATCTGTGATCAGTGCGACCTTTGTTCCTAAGCCGCGACCTGTGATCGCTGACGTTGGAGCAAGCATTTCAGGCATCCCCGGACCACCCTTCGGTCCTTCATAGCGAATGACGACGACGTGGCCGGCACGGACAGTACCGTCATTGATTCCTTGCTGCGCCTCATCCTGTGAGTTAAAGACAATCGCTTCTCCTTCAAACACCTTAATGGAAGGGTCAACGGCTCCAACCTTGATTACCGCGCCGTCCGGGGCAATGTTTCCATATAGAATCGATAGGCCGCCGACCGGGCTGTATGGATTATCTTTCCGACGAATGACGTCATCGTTAGTAATCTCTGCATCTTTGACGTTTTCATACAAACTTTTTCCGGTAATCGTAATGCGATCACGGTGAATCGCTCCTTCGATCTCACAGAGCTCTTTAATAATGGCACTTACGCCACCCGCTTTGTGAACATCATCCATCGAATAATCCGATGCCGGACTGATTTTACATAAATATGGTACACGCTCCGCTACCTGGTTAATGCGCTGTAAATCATAGTCAATTTCTGCTTCGTTGGCAATTGCCAATGTATGAAGAACAGTGTTTGTCGAACCGCCCATCGCCATATCAAGAGCGAAAGCATCGTCAATTGTTTCTTTTGTGACGATATCGCGTGGTTTAATATCATTCTTAATCAGGTTCATCAAGTGCTTCGCTGCATCCTTAATGAGCTGGTGACGGTCTTCAGAAGTCGCGACAATCGTGCCGTTACCCGGCAATGCCAAACCAAGCATTTCCATCAACGAGTTCATCGAATTAGCGGTGAACATTCCCGAACAGGAGCCACAGGTTGGACAGGCTGATTGTTCGATTTCAAGCAGCTCTTCCCTTGTCATTTTTCCTGACGAAACAGCGCCCACTCCTTCAAAGACAGATACGAGTGAAAGACTTTGACCATCTTTCGTCCTTCCCGCTTCCATCGGTCCTCCTGATACGAAGACAGAAGGGACATTGGTACGAACTGATGCCATCAGCATTCCAGGTGTGATCTTGTCACAGTTCGGAATGTAAAATACTCCGTCAAACCAGTGAGCATTAATCACCGTTTCCGCCGCGTCACAGATAATTTCCCGGCTCGGAAGGGAATAGCGCATACCGATATGTCCCATCGCAATCCCGTCATCGACTCCGATTGTATTAAATTCAAACGGAATACCGCCGGCTTCGCGAATAGCTTCCTTCGCTACTTCCGCAAATTTATTCAGATGCATATGGCCGGGAATAATATCGATGTACGAATTACAGACCCCGATAAACGGTTTATCCATTTCGTCTTCTTTAACACCCGCAGCGCGTAGAAGACTTCGATGAGGTGCGCGGTCAATTCCTTTTTTTATCATATTACTTCTCATACAACTCTCTCCCAACTTCAACGCTTCTCGCTGTTTCTATTAACGGATTTCTACTTCCGGGTATACTTTCTCACCGTCTTCAATCACTCTCGTTCTGAAAGCTTCAAGAAGCCGGTTCGTTTCTTTTCCTGGGTAACCATCGCCGATTTGGCGGCCATCAACCTTTACGACCGCAATCACTTCAGCTGCCGTTCCTGTTAAAAAGACTTCATCAGCTGTATAAACATCATGTCGCGTGAATGGTTCCTGCTTCACGGTGTAACCAAGCTCCGTAGCGATTTCAATAATCGCGTTCCGGGTGATCCCCTCAAGGGCACCGACATAGCCCGGAGGTGTGGACAGCGTGTTCCCTTTTAAGATAAAAACGTTGTCCGCTGAACCTTCGGCAACGTAGCCTTGATCGTTGAGCATCAGCGCTTCACTGACTCCCGCGAGACTGGCTTCAATCTTCACCAGAATGTTATTCAAATAATTCAGAGATTTAACTTTAGGACTAAGAACATCCGGCCGATTCCGTCGTGTTGCAACCGTAATGATTTCCAGGCCACTTTCATACAGTTCCTTTGGAAACAGAGCAAGTTCTTCAGCGATTACAATCACTTGCGGATTTGAACAGGATGATGGATCAAGACCCAGGTTCCCGACTCCACGTGAGACAACAAGGCGAATGTACGCATTTTGCAATTCGTTCTTTCGCAGCGTCTCAATTAAAACACCTGTCATTTCCTCTTTTGTCTGAGGAATCTCAAGCATGATCGATTTTGCGGAATCATAAAGGCGGTCAAGATGCTCCTTTAATCTGAATACATTCCCCTCATACACGCGAATTCCTTCGAATACGCCATCCCCATATAAAAAACCGTGGTCATAAACCGAAATCTTTGCATCTTCCTTCTCTACGAACTCTCCATTTAAATAGATCCACTGTTCAGCTATGACGCTCACTCTCCTCATCATTCATGCCACTTCTAGTCTGTGTAAAACGCGAGATGTTCGGCATATGAAATATCTCTCTTGAGCGGACATTTGTTTATAACAATAGTTGTTGTTTGAGGTTTATAATACGCTGATTCAGGGGCATGGTCAACCACTTTTTCAGAAAATAATTTGACTATTTTGATTTGTCAGCACTTATGTATGCGCTTACATTCCCGTCATTGCCTGTTCTGACGTCAGATTTTTCGACATAAAAAAAGTTTCGGGCCTCTATCTTTTCGTTTGCCCCCGTTGTTTTTAGCCGTCCTAATCCGATTCCCGCCTGCTATTTTTTAGCATAGAATGACAAAAGCTGGGACATCCTATAGAGGGGTGATAAGCAATGATCAAATTCCTGAAACGGACGTTAAGACGGTCCGCCAAATTTCCTTATATCCACATTCGTCAGCGCTCAAAAGCATCACTCGTCATCGTGAAAGATCTTTCGGACCGCTGCAAAACCGAAGCGGAAAAAAAGCTTTATCAGCAATTGCGGGCAAGGCTCTATTATCCGACTCCGAACTATTATGTTCAAGGTATTCTGATTACGCTGGCCTTAGTTCCATTCAAGCTTGCCTTCATCGAAACGGACCCTGGCAACAATCAGTCACGGATCAGCCGCCAACTAAGGAAAAAAGGCTGGGAGGTTGTCTTTTTTGATGCAGAGAAATTGCTTCAGGATGAGAACCGTTATGTGAACATCCTTTTACAAGCTGCGCCGGAACCAATCAAAAACGTCTCTTCCTGATCTTACTCCGGGAAGAGACGTTTTTTGCTGCCTATGTTCTTTATCTACTCCAATGCTTTTATCACTTCATCAATTCCATAAGATTGTCCGATTGGACCATAGCCAAGCGCAAGCTCGCCATTAATTGGATAAACCTGTCCATTTTGAACGGCCTTCAATCCTTGCCAAACCGCGCTGTCCTCCCACTCATCTGTCAGTGCTTTCATGCTTGGATCAACGATATTGAAGCATCCTAAAAATAAGTGAGACGGGTCCAATTCACTCAACCCTTCAAGAGAAAGCTGTCCTCCCTCTTTCATTATTTCAAAATCAGGCGATGTCAATTGCAGCGTATCGTAATAAAGCGACAGATGATTGGTCCCCTGAACCCAAAGAACATCCTCTCTTACTTGAACAAACAGCACATCCTCGCTCAGATCAGCCAGCTTTTCCTTCGCCGCTCCAGCCTTTTCGTGAAAATCTGCCAGGAAGCGGCTTGCTTGTTCTTCCTCACCTAAAATCTCACCGAACAGCGTCACGAGCGCCGGCCAGTCCTCCCATACGACATACTTTTGTTCATCAACAACATAGGTCGGAGCAATTTGCTTCAAGTGATCAAGATCAACCTGCTGATTAATCTCACTGCCGGCAATGATGAGATCCGGCTCAAAAGCAAGCAAGGCTTCCATGTTCACCTGCTCGTTCTCCCCGACAATCACAAGCTCCTCAAATTTGCTGACATAAGGCTGATAGCTGTCTGTATGCAGGACCGAGCGCTTCTCAGTAAACGGTAATGCCAGCGCTGCAGCCGGCACATCAAATAATAAGAGGGAATCAGCAAACCCCCAATGAATGACCGCGACTCGTTGCGGTTTTTCTTCTATCGTCATTTGACCGTTGGCCGCTTCAACAATCCGCGGAAAACCGTCCTCTGTCTGAGCCGCTTCGTTGCGTTCCTCTTCTTCTGCAACTGGCTCAGCCGTCTGCCCGTCCTGCGGCTCCTCACTTGAGCAGGCGCAACTTAGCAGGATGAGCAGAATGAGCACGGCAAGCTTCGGTATGTTGGATGATATAACTGACATGTTCAAAACTCCCTCTTTTCCCGTTTCTCAACGATAACAATTATCATTATCAATAGAAATGATAACAGCGTTCGTCTGCGCTGAAAATAGAGAGTTTCCCGAATCGACGATGGATTATTTCGTCTCCTGTCCGGAAAGCCTGCTCGGAGAGACGCCTTTGTATTTTTTGAACAGCCTGCTGAAATAATAAGCATCAGCATACCCTACACTTTGGGCAACATTCTTAATCGTAAATTGCCCTGTCATCAACAGCTCGTACGCTTTGTTCATCCGATACTGTATAAGATAGTCAATCGGCCCCGCCCCTGCAAATTTTTGAAAAAGATAAGAAAAGTACTTCGGCTTCATATCATAGCGGCCGGCCAACAAGGAGAGCGTTAGCGGGCTCGCATAATTCGCATGAATATAGGTGATCGTTTCCTCAATAAACGTATGACTGTCCCGATTTTGACTTTGACGCTCCGCTTGTAAAATATCATTTACCAGCTCGTAAAAAACGGTCTGTTTTGCGAAGCTGCTCATGCTGTTTGCCGCGGAGGTCACCGTTTGCAGCCGCTCGATTTTCTGCATAAGGGGAGGCTCTAGCGGACAGCACAATTCATTAACTTCGATCAACGGCTCGATCCCACTCTGCTTAAGGTTTCGCGGCAAATAGTGAATCAAACAATATTCAAAGCCGGCATTCCCGACTTCTATGTCAAGCTGCATCCGATAACCGCCAAGCAGCGCTTTGCCAGGGAATAACTCATAATGATCCGTGCTGTTGAAGGTAAACGTTGCTCTCCCTTGCAGGGCAATAATCAACGCACAATGGCGGGTTGGACTCCTGCTATGCCCCCGGTAAACCTGATTGGCATCCAGGCGGGTGCGATAAACCCCATCAAGCGCAAGCGGCACTTGAACGAAGCGATCGGCAAGCCTTTCATAGGAAACCTTCACCCTTTCACCTCCTCCCTCTTTTTTTCAATAGCAAAAAAGCCTTCTATCCTATTTGACAAAAGACGGTATCTTTTCGATAGAAAGAAGGCTAATCTATTTTTTCATTTATGTAATAATCAAATGGCGTCCCAGGAGAGATTCGAACTCCCGACCGACGGCTTAGAAGGCCGTTGCTCTATCCAGCTGAGCTACTGGGACCAAAAAGCGGGTGATGGGAATCGAACCCACGACATCAGCTTGGAAGGCTGAGGTTTTACCACTAAACTACACCCGCATATTAGTATTATTTTATTCCTATTGGATTCAGCACGCAACTGGCATGCCTCTTCCTCTTCTCGCTTACCCTTCGGTGCTTCTTGCGTCGAGGCAACTCGGGGGCTTTTCGACGATGCGTCGCTCGTGGCTGAGGTTTTACCACTAAACTACACCCGCATATTAATATTATTTTATTCCTATTGGTTTCAGCACGCAACTGGCATGCCATACTTTTCTTCAGGACACTTATTTTCCCGACGACATTTATAATAATACAGAAGTTTGGTGGAGCTGTCAATAGTTATTTTCCAATTGTAAAAGCTGTCTCAAAAGGGGATAAATCGGCCTTTTGAGACAGCTTATCCCTTTTAGGCTGAAAAGAGATAGATCATATCTTCGACAACATCCCCGTCTTTTGTGTAGAAGGTGACAACCGTCTCTGTCTCTCTGCGTTCGCAAAGACAATAGGTCCCTTCCGCCCTGTTTCGCGGCAGACGAATACTTCCTGGATTAATGTAAATGACGCCATTTTCCTTGAAGGCTGTAGCGACATGGGAATGACCAAAGCAGACAATATCTGCTCCGATTTCCTCGGCCCGGTAACTTAGCGTGACGTAGGTCATTTTGACATTGTATTTGTGACCATGGGTGGCATAAATGGTTGCCCCTTGAACCGTCTCGCTCCATTCCTCCGGAAAACGACTTGCATCACAGTTTCCTCGGACAACGATTGCCTGTTGAAGAGCCTGATGCTGTTCAGCAAGTTCAGAATCACCGCAATGCAGGATGAGATCGACTTCCGCCCGATGCCTTGAAATGATCGACTCGACCTCTTCTACCAGACCATGGCTGTCACTTAAGATTAATGCTTTCACACCATCTCCTCCTTACTCCCAGTCTGAGCGGTTCGCTGTAAGCTGCTTCATCGCCTCGGCTCGGTGGCTGAAACGGTTTTTCTCTTGCGGGGAAAGCTCCGCCATTGTCTTTTTCAGCTGGGGAACGTAAAAAATCGGATCATAGCCAAACCCATTTTCACCAGAAGGCGTTAACGCGATCTCCCCCTCACAGAACCCTTCGTAGTACTGCGTTAGCCGATTTGGACCTGCTACGGCAATCACACAAACGAAGCGGGCGGTCCGCTCCTCCTGAGGGACTCCCTGTAATTCAGCCAGGACTTTTTCGTTATTTGCCTGATCATCCTTATCAGCACCTGCATAACGGGCAGAGTAGATGCCTGGTCTACCATCGAGAGCATCAACAACGAGCCCTGAATCATCCGCTAAAACGGTCTTGTCAAAGGCTGCGGCAATCGCTTCTGCCTTCTTCGCTGCATTTTCACGAAAGCTCTGCCCATCCTCGACGATCTCCGGTATGTCCGGAAAATCAAGCAACGAACGGACCTCCAAGTCCATTGGCGCAAACAACTGTTGAAAATCCTTTACCTTCCCGGCGTTCTTTGTTGCAATTACGATTTCCCGCTTCATTCACCTTTCTCCTTCTGACCAATTCGTGCAGCAATTTCTCCGAGAATTTCGCTTTGTTTCATGATCAAAGAGTCGATCCCGCCTTCCGCCAAATCAAGCATCCTGTCCAGCTGGGCACGCGAAAAAGTCGCTTCCTCCCCTGTTCCCTGCAATTCAATCAGCTGATGATCTCCAGTCATAACAACATTCATATCGACTTCCGCCGCCGCATCCTCGATATAGCATAAATCAAGCAGTTCTCCTTGCTCTTTCATACTGCCGACTGAAATCGCCGCCAGATAATCAACAATCGGCCATTCCTTAATTTTGCCGGTCTTCATTGCCTTCTCCATCGCCAGAGCGAGGGCGACAAACGCCCCGGTAATCGAAGCAGTGCGCGTGCCACCATCAGCTTGAATCACATCACAGTCAATCCAGATCGTTCGTTCGCCGATTTTCGTTAAATCGATAATGGCCCGGAGCGAGCGGCCAATTAACCGTTGAATTTCCATCGTTCGCCCAGTCACTTTCCCTTTTGACGATTCTCGAATATTCCGCTGTTCGGTTGCTCTTGGAAGCATCGCATACTCGGCGGTGATCCAGCCTTTTCCCTGGCCGCGTAAAAAAGGAGGGACCCGGTCCTCAATACTCGCCGTACAAATGACCTTTGTTTCTCCCATTGAAATCAGCACCGATCCTTCCGGGTGCTTGACAAAGTGTGGAATGATTTCCACACGACGCAGTTCATCATTTGCTCGTCCGTCCGTTCTCATCATCCGCCTCCTCAATCTATCATTCATTGCTTCATTCTATGTAATAAGGATAAGAATAGGTTGTCCCAAAAGCCCCGCTTTGGACACTACCCTTTTCGTAGGTCATCTTAAGGTTCGAGATCGTCTTCTTCAATACCTCTTCATCCTTCTCTTACTGCTTTGGGGGTGTGGCAAAGAACCTGTTGTCCTTTTGCCACACCCCCTCTTATTACATTCCCCCACTATTATAAAGAAAAGTGCCGCCCTCGTCCAATTTCCTTCATCTTTAATCGAACTTAGTAGCTTCCTGTATTAACCAGTTGCGGGCGGGAGACAGGCTGGACAGCTTCTCCTGTTTCAGCCAGAACATTCGCTTCTCCATTTACTTCAATCGCTACTGTTTCAACGCCTTCCTGCTCTGTTAACGTCAGGGCGAGCATGTTCAACACGTCTGTCGAGACAGCTGTTGCCTGAAGCTCACTGAGAATATCTTCATTGAAATTCAGTGTAACAACCCCATTTTCATAACTTGGCTCTTCCTGCAGGGCGACACCTTGTCTGAAATCAGATAACAGCTGAGAATGAGGCGAAGGGCCGCGTAGAAGCTCTGTTACAGCGGCTGTTAGAGAATCGTTCTCCATTGATACACGGCGAGTGACCGGAACATAATAGGAGTTGTCTCCATTTTGGGCCAGAAAGTAAAGGGTTACCCCTTTACTATTCACAATATCAGTGACAGCATCCGATTCGATATTAATCCCATCAGAGCGGCTGACTCCTTCGCCGATCGGTGTGCCATTTACCGGCATCATTTCCTGCTCATAGCCGTTAATGCGGATTTGGACTTTCTCTACATTATCAAACTGAGTCAACGTCCATGTAATCGCCTGAAGAATCTGCAGCTCTTCCGCCGGATCATATTCTTTAAATTCATTTGAAAAATCAGCTACTGCTACCCCATCTTCTGTCAAATTCACGTCGACCGCCGTCCCTGCCGGAATGACAGCTTTAAAGCCATTCGGAAGCAGTTCAGTAATCGGACCGCCATCTACCAAATATTCAAGTGACTGTTTTAACACGCCGTCTGTTTTTGGCAAAGTCAATGTTTGCGGAACAACCATCCCATTTGCATCAATCAAATAAAGCTCGCGCTGCACCGTTTCTGTTGGAACTTCGCTTTCCACGCTTTCCTCCTCTGCCGGCTCTTCGACACCCGCTTCCTCTAAATCAAGTGATTCATTTTCTTCGACATAATTAACAGGCGGTGTATCCATCTCCTGCATCACTTCATTTGAACCAAAAGAACAAGCTGTCATGATGAGCAGCAACGTAAACATTAATAGCACTTTACGCATCATTTTCCCTCCCAAGATGGTTTGTACTAGATGTATACGAGCTGTTAAAAAAGAATAGACCATCTTTTCATAGAAAAACGCCATAAGGATGGACCTGATGATTTCCGTTACACGGCGCTCGCTTTCCGCGGGCAGTACGTGAGGCTCCACATCATTTGTCTCTTTAAACAACAGAAAAAAGGAAAAGAGGGGCGATGATTCCATTTTCCCGGATCCGAAAAAATTGAAAGCAGGCAATGCTGATTTTCGGCTGACATGAAACTGAAAAAACGGCCAGCATCGAATATCCTTCAAAAAACAAAAACGCCCCGGCGGCTCTGGAGAAACCATCGGGACATCTTTTTTGCTTATTCACCTAACTGGATCGTTTCCACATGACCGACATCGATTTCCAACCACTGATCGGCCAAACGCTTGAACCGTTTTGCATCACCGGTCGTGTAGAAATGATGCTCAGGCTGCCGGTCATCCACATAAAGAAGGTTCTTATGATAAAGAAGGCTGCTCACTTCCCGCGCTGTTTCATCGCCCGATGAAATCAATTCAATATCGGGACCGACACGTTCACGGATGACCTCCCGCAGCAGCGGATAATGGGTACAGCCCAAAATCAACGTATCAAAGCCTTTTTGATCGAGCGGCGTTAAAGCCTGATCGACTGTTCGCGCAGCTTCCTCCCCTGAGAACACGCCTCTTTCCACTAACGGCACGAAAGGAGGACAAGCAAGGCTATCAACCTTCACTTCGCTATTAATCGCTTTTAACGCTTTTTCATAGGCACCGCTTGATATCGTTCCCGCCGTGCCGATCACCGCAACATGATCGCGCTTTGTGACCTTTAAAGCACTGATCGCACCAGGATGAACGACGCCAACTACCGGAATCGACAATTCCCGTTTCACTTCCTCCAGCACAACAGCCGCTGCCGTATTACAGGCAATCACCAGCATTTTCATTTGCTCTTTCAACAGGCGGTTGATCATTTCCCACGTAAATCTTCGAACGTCCTCCGGATCGCGTGGACCATATGGACAGCGGGCAGAATCGCCGATATACACAATCTCTTCTTTCGGCAACTGTCTCATAATCTCTTTCGCCACCGTTAGTCCGCCTAAGCCGGAATCTATTACCCCAATCGGTTTATCCAATCCTCTTCCCTCAATTTCTGTCTATTCTGTGCAGTTCATGTAAGCGTCGTTTATTTCACGCGCATTGCCTTCATTTCATCGTGAAGCTTGTGCAGACTTTTCTCCAAAATATCGACTTCCTCCTGAGAAAAATCTGTTAAAATCTTTTCCAAATAATCCTGACGTTTCTTGATCACTTCTTCAATGATCGTCTGACCTTTTCTGAGCAGGTGTATCCGCACCACACGCCGGTCATTTTTATCTTTAACTCGTTCTACGAGTTCATTTTTTTCCATTCGATCAATGAGATCCGTTGTCGTACTGCACGCTAGGTACATCTTTGATGAAAGCTCTCCAATTGTCATGTCACCATGTTCATTCAGCCATTGCAAAGCGACAAATTGCGGTGGAGTAATTGGAAATTGCGTAAGAATGTCACGCCCTTTCTGCTTAACCATGTCAGCCACTCGACGTAATGAGCGTTCAATATGTTCAACCTGGCGATGGTCCATATGTGTTAGCGCACCTCTTTCATTATGAAGCTATTTTCATTATTGTCGCTGTTTTGAGGCTTAATTGCAACAATATCTATGAAAAAAAGTGGCATACCTTTTCTTTCCGTTTCAAGGCAGCCACTTTTTTCTTTTACGTTGTGAAAAAACGCTCTCTGACGCGACGCTCTACTTCAGCTGCGCTCTCGATGTACAGCATTTCTTCGGCAAAGGAAGACAGCTCCTCTTGAGAAAGTTCTAACAGCTGACTTCGTGCCGGCAGGATTGAAGTCGCACTCATGCTTAACTCGTCCAGACCGAGACCGAGTAAAAGTGGTATCGCCACTTCATCTCCGGCCATTTCGCCGCACATCCCGACCCATTTTCCTTCTTTATGGGCTGCGTCCACTACCATTTTCACTAAACGGAGTATCGCCGGGTGGTACGGCTGATATAAATATGAAACTCGTTCATTCATCCGGTCAGCCGCCATCGTGTACTGGATCAGATCATTCGTCCCGATGCTGAAGAAATCGACTTCCTTCGCAAATAAGTCTGCCGCCACAGCTGTAGACGGAATCTCGACCATAATGCCGAGTTCAACCTTATCAGCAACAGAAACGCCCTCGCTTATCAGCCGCTCTTTTTCTTCCATAAATATCGCTTTCGCCTGGCGTACTTCCTCAAGCGTCGCAATCATTGGAAACATCACTTTTAAATTTCCGTAGGCGCTTGCCCGCAGTAACGCTCTAAGCTGCACGCGAAAGATTGATTGTTCCTCGAGACAGATCCGGATCGCCCGATAGCCTAAAAATGGATTCATTTCTTCCGGCAAATTCAAATATGGAAGTTCTTTGTCTCCGCCGATGTCCAATGTCCGAATAATGACCGGCTTGTTGTCCATTCTTTCAACAACTTCCTTATACGCCTCAAACTGCTCTTCTTCAGACGGCAGCTCGCTGCGGTCCATATAAAGGAATTCCGTCCGATACAGCCCGATCGCTTCCGCTCCATTTTTGAGAACTCCGTCTAAATCCTTCGGCGTCCCGATGTTGGCGGCAAGTTCAATATGCTTCCCATCCTTCGTTCGGGTTTTTTCGCCGGCAAGCTTGGCCCATTCCTGCTTTTGCTTGAGGAAGTCCTGACGTTTTTGTTCATAAAGAGCCTTTTCTTTTTCTGTCGGTTCGACGATGACCGTTCCTTCTATGCCATCAATGATCACGGTCATTCCAGTCTTAATCTCTTTCGTTACCGTTTTCGCTCCCACTACGGCCGGAATCTCCAATGAGCGGGACATAATGGCCGAATGAGAGGTTCTTCCGCCAATATTTGTCGCAAATCCTTTAATAAAGGCCGGATTTAATTGCGCCGTATCCGATGGGGTCAAATCCTCGGCAATCACGATCATTTCTTCGGTTACAGCCGCTAAAGATTGCGTTTGAACACCGAGCAGGTGACCGAGCACCCGTTTTGACACATCACGAATGTCAGCCGCGCGTTCTTTCATATATTCATTTTCCATGTTCTCAAACATCTCAATAAACATCGACGCGACTTCATTCATCGCATATTCAGCATTTTGCTTTTCTGCTTCAATTTTTCCAGTGACGGCATCGACAAGCTCAGGATCACTCAGGACGAGCAGATGCGCTGCGAAAATCTCCGCTTTATCCGCTCCCAGTTCCTGCTCAGCCTTATCTTTAATGACTGTAAGCTCTTCCTTTGATTTTGCCACAGCTGCCTGGAAACGTTCAATCTCGGCGGTCACATCCTGCACTTCTTTTTTTTCGATGTTCATTTCCGCCTCAACGTGCACGAAAGCTTTCGCAATGGCAATACCGGCAGAAGCCCCTATGCCTGATAATTGCTTCATTATTCTCCTAACCCTTCTTTAATAACCTCTTCAATCCCTTTCAACGCATCCTCTGCGTCGCTGCCTTCCGCTTTAATCGTCACTTCTGCTCCCTGGCCCACGCCAAGAGACATCACGCCCATGATTGATTTCAGATTCACTGTCTTTTGTTTATACGTCAGGGTAAGGTCAGAGGAAAACTGACTTGCTTTATTGACGAGTTGTGTCGCTGGACGAGCGTGAATACCTGTTTCTGCTGTAATATGAAATGTTTTTTCTGCCATTGTACCTACCTCTTTCTTCAAATAAACAATTTTTGTAAGACATACACCTGTGTTACGTTCGATTTATAACAAAAAACAGGCATGAGAAAAGAAACGCACATGATGAAAACAAAAGGATGCACTTAGTTGTAGCGTACCCCATCTGAGTCACATATACACTTCCTACTCATGCCTGATCGGATCAGTAACACGTATGTAGTCCTTTTTTAGATAAAATCGCCTACTTCTCAATAAGCAGTACCAGTATAGCATAACTGTTTTTCTTGTTTCAACAAATATCCTGTTTCGCTTTTTTTCTATGTGTTCGAGGAGTTCTGACACATCGGTGCGAAGTGATACATATACTATCGAGACTAAAACCCTTCATCTCTCGGGGGTTTCATGACCCCCGCCGCTCTCAGCCCGAGCAAGAAGGAGTGAACTCATTGAAAGGAGCAGAATTTGGACCTAAGCCTTTACTTACGAAAAGGGAACGCGAAGTATTCGAATTACTTGTTCAGGATAAGACGACAAAGGACATCGCAAAAGAACTTTTCATAAGTGAAAAAACCGTACGAAATCACATTTCTAATACGATGCAAAAGCTTGGAGTCAAGGGGCGCTCTCAAGCGGTGATTGAATTGGTTAGACTGGGTGAACTCGAAATATAGCTTCCGTATTATCGCATTCGTTTCAGGAAATGGGGCTGTCTCCAAGCTTTGCAACGAACCTGCCTTGCAACGGGGGTGTGCAATTTTGGCACACTCCCAAAACAGCGAATGAAGACTGCATGATCAGAGGCTGGGACAAAGGGTGCTTGTCACCTTTTTCCCAGCCTCTATTCTTCTGTATATTGTCTCAACCACGTTGATTCTCTTCAAGTGAGGTAAGGCTGAAAAAGCGCTTTCATCTTTTCGTTCCAAGGCAACGAGCGCTCTGTCTTTTTGTTCACCTGGACCATCGTTCCTCTTCCTGTCAAGCAAATCTCTTCCTGTTCATTTACCACGAGATAATGTAGCTCCATCGAAGAGTGTCCCAGCTTTTCAACCTTCACTCCTACTTGTAATGCTTCGCCGAATGTAATTTGCCGAATATAATCACAGTGCAAATCAGCTGTCACAATCATCGCATCGCTGTCCCGCGCAGCCCATTCTTTCATGATCCCTATTTTCTCGAAAAGAGCGATCCGCCCTTCTTCAAAATAGACAAATACTTTCGTATTGTTGACATGACCGAACGCATCCGTTTCACTAAAGCGGACTTTTACCGGCTGAAAAAAATGAAAGGATGCCTTCCATGCTTCGAGATCGTTAATATAGGCAGGTAGTCTCTTCATCGGCTCGCCCCTCCTTCTATGATCAGAAAATGAAAAAGGAGTCGCCCAAAAAGCAACTGCTTTCGGGCAACCCCTCTGACATATCGGAACCGGTCACCCCAGTCCCTCGCTATGTCCTTTGGCCAGGCTTACGCACCAAAGAAGTTTTTAAAGGACTGAAGCGTCGTTGAACGGTTAAGCGCAGCAATTGATGTCGTTAACGGGATTCCCTTCGGACAAGATTGCACGCAGTTTTGTGAGTTACCGCAGTTTGCCAGTCCACCGTCACCCATAATGGTCTCAAGTCGCTCTTCCTTATTCATTTCACCTGTCGGGTGAGCGTTAAAAAGTCGAACTTGAGAAAGTGGAGCTGGTCCGATGAAATCAGATTTGCTGTTTACATTCGGGCAAGCCTCAAGGCAGACTCCGCATGTCATACATTTTGACAACTCATAGGCCCACTGGCGCTTCGATTCCGCCATCCGCGGTCCAGGACCAAGATCGTACGTTCCATCAATTGGAATCCATGCTTTTACCTTCTTCAAGGAATCAAACATCCGGCTGCGGTCAACAACCAGGTCGCGCACGACCGGGAATGTCTTCATCGGCTCAAGACGGATCGGCTGCTCCAGCTGATCAACGAGCGCCGTACACGATTGACGCGGCTTGCCGTTAATAATCATCGAGCAGGCTCCGCACACTTCTTCTAGACAGTTCATTTCCCAGGCGATCGGCGTCGTTTGTTCGCCTTTTTTGTTCACCGGATTGCGTCGGAATTCCATTAACGCCGAAATAACATTCATATTAGGACGATACGGCACTTCAAATTCTTCTTCATAAGGAGTGCTGTTCGGATCGTCTTGTCGCATCACTTTGAATTGAATTGTTTTTTCACTCATGATTTCACAGCTCCTTGTTTCTTTTGTGAGTAATCACGCTTACGTGGCTTGATTAAAGATGTATCGACATCTTCATAAGTAAAGTCCGGAGCGTTTTTCTCTGCATTGTAGGTAGCTATCGTCGTTTTCAAGAACTCCTCATCGTTACGTTCAGGGAAGTCCGGCTTATAGTGAGCCCCGCGGCTTTCATTACGGTTGTAGGCACCCAACGTAATAACGCGGGCAAGGCTGAGCATGCCATCCAGCTGACGGGTAAAGGAAGCTCCCTGGTTGCTCCATTTCGCTGTGTCATTAATATTAATATTTTGATAGCGTTCCATAAGCTCCTGAATTTTCTCATCTGTCTTTAACAGCTTATCGTTGTAACGCACAACCGTTACGTTATCCGTCATCCATTCGCCGAGCTCTTTATGAAGGATATAGGCGTTTTCCGTTCCATCCATCTTCAGAATCCGGTCATAAGCTTCCTGCTCTTTCTGAGTTTCCTGTTCAAAAAACGTTGAAGGCAGACTGTCGGCGGATTTTTCAAGACCTGCCATATATTCAACAGCTTTCGGTCCCGCTACCATACCACCGTAAATCGCAGAAAGCAACGAGTTTGCACCGAGACGGTTTGCACCGTGCTGAGAATAGTCACACTCTCCCGCCGCAAATAGGCCAGGGATGTTGGTCATTTGATCATAATCAATCCACATACCGCCCATTGAATAGTGAACAGCAGGGAAGATCTTCATCGGCACTTTACGAGGATCGTCGCCCATGAACTTCTCATAGATTTCAATAATACCGCCAAGCTTAATATCAAGCTCTTTTGGATCTTTGTGAGACAGATCAAGATATACCATGTTTTCGCCGTTAATTCCGAGCTTCATGTCGACGCAGACATGGAAGATCTCACGCGTCGCGATGTCACGAGGGACAAGGTTTCCGTAAGCAGGATACTTCTCTTCAAGGAAATACCACGGCTTACCGTCTTTATACGTCCAAACTCGTCCACCTTCCCCACGCGCTGACTCACTCATCAAACGAAGCTTGTCATCTCCCGGAATAGCGGTTGGGTGAATTTGAATAAACTCTCCATTCGCATAGCGTACACCCTGCTGATAAAGCTTCGATGCCGCATAGCCAGTGTTAATGACAGAATTCGTCGACTTTCCAAAGATAATCCCCGGGCCGCCTGTTGCCATAATAACGGCATCGGCAGGGAAATGACGGATTTCAGAGGACTTCAAGTCCTGTGCTGTGATCCCGCGACAGGTTCCTTCATCGTCAATCATCGCGGATAAAAATTCCCAGCCTTCATATTTCGTCACAAGTCCACTTACTTCATGACGACGTACTTGCTCATCAAGAGCATATAACAGCTGTTGACCAGTTGTTGCACCCGCAAACGCTGTACGGTGATGCTGGGTTCCCCCGAAACGGCGGAAATCAAGCAGACCTTCCGGCGTACGATTAAACATTACTCCCATACGGTCCATTAAATGAATAATTCCAGGCGCGGCCTCTGTCATTGCTTTAACCGGTGGTTGGTTTGCTAAAAAGTCTCCACCGTAAACTGTATCATCAAAGTGTTCCCACGGAGAATCTCCTTCACCTTTTGTATTCACGGCACCGTTAATTCCACCCTGTGCACAGACTGAGTGTGAACGTTTAACAGGAACCAATGAGAAGAGATCGACCGGAACCCCTTTTTCTGCTGCTTTAATTGTTGCCATCAGACCAGCTAGTCCGCCCCCGACAACAATAATTCTACCTTTACTCATAGTAGCCCACTCCTTATCTCTTAAATGTTTGCTAAGTCCGGATTAATAAACGCAAGGATCGCTCGAATACCTATAAATGTTAGAAGAACGAAAATTGCCATCGTCACATAGGTTGTAATCTGCTGTGAACGTGGTGTAACCGTAATTCCCCAAGACACGGCAAATGACCAAAGTCCATTCGCAAAGTGGAATGTCGCTGACACGACCCCGATGATATAAAAGACTAGCATAAATGGACTACTTAAAATATCGGCCATCATATCGTAGTTTACTTCTGCTCTTCCCAAGGCATAGGCAATTCTTGTTTCCCACACATGCCAAGCGATAAAAATTAAGAGAATGACACCGGAAATCCGCTGAAGCACAAACATCCAGTTACGGAAGAATCCATAGCGGCTTGCGTTATTGTTCGCTTGGAACGCAATATAAATTCCGTAAATTGCATGATAAAGAAGCGGTAAAAAGATTACAAAAATTTCAAGCGCATACCTGAATGGCAGGCTTTCCATGAAGTGAGCCGCCTGGTTAAAAGCACTCGCTCCACGCGTCGCAAAATGGTTGACCACCAAATGCTGAATTAAAAATAATCCAACTGGAATAACACCAAGTAATGAATGTAACTTTCGATTAAAAAATTCACGATTACCAGCCATACTTTTCCCCCCACAAATGTTTTTGACCTATCCACAACTAATGATTTTTGCTTACTCTCTCTTTTTTTCCCGTATAGCTTGTACCTCCCCACCGCGACTTGTCGAGATATGGATTCATGCAAATTATGAAACTTTCCCAAAGTTTCTGTGAAAAAAAACCGACAATTTCATTGTACTCTCAACTCATACCCCAGTCAAGAAAACGTATACAGCCTTTTCAACTGTCTCCAGTTACTCAAAAAGCGCGTTTTTGCAGCGTTTGTGCGCGCTTCGAACGAAGTCACTCTATAAGCCAAAAACGGGCGCTGCGCTCGCTTGCGGAAGGAAGAGAAAACCGTTCTTCCTTCCTTTAAAACCGTAAGCGGCTTTTATCCAATAATAATGCGTTCGGTTGGGTATTTGTAGTAGCTTTTTGTTTCTCTTCTTCTGACGGAGAAGAGAAAGGCGATGAGGCCGACGCGCCCGATGAACATCAGTGCCATCAGGATGAGCTGGCTTGGTATGGACAAATGGGGGGTGATCCCCATCGAGAGTCCGCACGTTCCGAAAGCGGAGGCCGTTTCAAAGATGATCGCAATCAGCGCGATGTCATTTCCACTTTCAAACGCGACGATCAGCGTCACGGCTGCAAACAGCATCACAAGGAATACAGATAGAACAATAAACGCTTTTTGTCGGTCATCGGGGTGAATCTCTCTCCCGAACACCTTTACATCATCTTTCCCGAGCGCGAAGCTTCGAATCGTCAAAAACATGACCGCCAATGTGGTCGTCCGGATTCCGCCGCCCACACTCGAAGGGCTGGCTCCTATGATCATCAGCGCAGACATAAACAGCAGTGTCGCTTTGTTTAACTCTGACACCTCCATAATCGACAGCCCTCCGCTCCGTGTCGTAGCCGAATTAAACAATGAATAAAACAGCTGCTGATGCCAGTCCAGGCCAACATAGTAATGACCTGTTTCCAGCGCCCATATTCCAAGGACACCAATAAGGAAAACAGCAAAATAAGTGGTCGTCGTGATTTTTGTAAACAGACTGAAGCTGAAATTCGGATTTTTCTTAGAGATGTATTCGCGCAGCTCCAGCAGCACCGGAAAGCCAATCGCCCCGGCAAAAATAAGCAGAATCGTCACAAACTGTACATAGTAATCATTGGCGAACGGGATCAGCGACTGACCCGTAACATCAAATCCGGCGTTTGTAAACGCGGTAAGCGCAGCAAACGCTCCCTGATAATAGGCTTCTCCCGCCGTGTCGAAATAACGTAAATAATATGTACCTAAAATAAGTGCTCCAATTAATTCTATGATAAGGGCGACAAACAAAATTCCCCGCATCAGATTGACCAGACCTGAGAATTTATACTGATTTTGGTCGACCATAATCAGCATCCGCTGAGACAGATTGATTTTCTTCCGGAACAAAATCCAGACAAACGTCCCCATTGTCATAATGCCGATGCCGCCAAGCTGAATCGCCAATGCCAAAAAGAAAATTCCAGTATAATTGAACGTTTCCGAGACGTTAATCGTCGTCAGCCCTGTCACACTGACCGCACTGACAGACGTAAACAGCGCTTCCGCATACGTGAGCTCGACACCCTCCTGATGAGAAATCGGCAAATACAGGAGAATACTAAAGAGTACCATCGCAATGATATAGGCAATCAAAATACTGCGGAATGGTGATAGAAAATGATTAAGTCCTGCTTTCATGAGATTATCCCTCCGGCTTCATTCGCGCTTAAGTATACCATTTTAAAAAAATCAAGGCTATAAGTGGTAGAGAAATTCGATCATTCTCTTTATAATAGAAACCAGGCTTGATTATTGTTATTTCAGTGCGCGGTAAGGAGAGGTTGAAACTGCATGAATTTAGAAACAGAAGACTTTAGCTACCATTTAATTCGCAACGAGCTTTTGCAGGACCTGCTTGGGAAAGATCATGATGCGATTTTATACTGGCTTGGAAAATCATTGGCCCGAAAATATCCACTTGAATCCGTGGATGATCTCATCGCCTTTTTTGAAAAAGCGAATTGGGGCCAGCTGCAACTCGTAAAAGAAAAGCGGCAGGCTAAATTATTCGAACTTACCGGCCCGTGGATGGGAAAGCATGATTCACGCTGCTATCAGCTTGAAGCCGGCTTTTTAACCCAATATTTAGAGCAGAGCCTGCAGCGGATTGCCGCCGGAAGCTACTCCGCCTCTAAAAAAGCTGTGTTGTTTACAATTGAATTTGACCGTCACGATGCGGTTGCAGCAAACAATTAGCTCCAGCAAGTGAAGGAAAAAGGGACTTGCGCCGGATCAACTCGAACGTTGCGGCACAAGTCCCGAAGCGGTGAACTTTTGGACGGCCATGCCTGATTAAGCCGTAATCGCTTCTTCTTCCTCACCGAGTTGAAACGCCTGATGGAGCATTTCAACAGCGAATACCATATCATCCTCTGCGATGACAACAGAAACCTTCATTTCAGAAGTACTTACCATCTTAATGTAGATTTCATTCTGCGCTAACACATCAAACATTGAAGCCGCGACGCCCGGATTTGAAACCATTCCCGCGCCGATAATCGACACCTTCGCCAGATCCTCTTCTACATGCAGCGAACGAAAGCCCAGTTCAGACTTTGTATTTTCCAGAATCGTCAATGTTTCTTTTAAAGAAGACTGAGTAATCGAAAAGGAAAGGTCGACATGCTCCTCATCTGTCTGGTTCTGGATAATAATATCCACATTGACCCCGTTATCGGAAAGAGACTGAAACACTTTCGCCAGCGTATCGATTCTGCTTGGAAGCCCGGTCATGGTGATTTTAGTGACATCATTTTCAAAAGCAATTCCACGTACTAGTAAGTTTTTTTCCATTGTGATTTCCTCCTCAATTATCGTTCCCGCTTCCTCAACCATACTGGACGCCACCAGCAAAGGCATTTGATGATTCTTGGCACATTCAACCGCACGCGGATGGAGAACACCTGCCCCCAGATTGGCCATTTCCAGCATTTCATCGTAGGAGATCGCCTGGAGCTTGCGCGCTTGCGTGACGTAGCGCGGATCTGTCGTAAACACTCCGGTCACATCGGTATAAATCTCGCATCTATCCGCTGAAAGCGCTGCTGCCAGCGCAACGGCTGTCGTGTCCGAACCGCCGCGACCGAGCGTCGTAATCTCATTCTTCGCACTTCTCCCCTGAAAGCCGGCGACGATCACCACTTTTCCTTTCTCCAGTTCGGCTTCCATTCGCTCCGTTTCAATCGAGACAATCCGCGCATTCCCGTGACTATCTTCTGTTTCAATACCAGCCTGCCAGCCCGTGAACGAGATCGCTTCCACTCCGCGCTCCGCCAAGGCGAGCGCCAGAAGGGCGATCGTAACCTGTTCGCCTGTGGAAAGCAGCATATCCATTTCACGCTTGCTCGGATTCTCCGTCAGTTGCCCGGCGAGCCGGACGAGTTCATCCGTCGATTTGCCCATTGCTGAGACAACGACGACGACCTGTTGATCTTCACTGACCGCTTTTTCGACCCGCGAGGCAACATGGCGGATTCGTTCCACTGACCCGACCGATGTTCCTCCGTATTTCTGTACAATTCGCTTCATCCTGTTCATCCTCTCCAACTCACCCTGGTCATTGGGAACGCAAAAAAGCAACAATAAGGAAAACTCCTCACTGTTGCTTGTCATACCAGTCCGGTACCACACTGCTCCCTGTTTCTCGCGTGAGATAGTTCTCCACATATCCTTTGGGTTTGAATATGTGACAGCCCTATGCTTCTTCAACATAGGTCCAGCATAGAAAAACATGAGCCTTTTCTACACTTCGGCGAATTCCCCTTTCCCGATCTCCTCATCGGTCCTCATAAACCTTAGAGTTGGTACTGATGGTTTTCGCTCCTCTACCATCACTTCACTACCTGAAGTGCGGCATCTATTTAATTGGTATCCATTCTAACAAAGGTTCCCGTGGAATGCAAGCACAACCTGCTACTCATCTTTCAACGCTTCGAGGATCGCCTCTGCGGTTTTTTCAGGAATCGCCAGCTGCCTCAGCTCATCAATCGATGCCTCTTTTATCTTCTTGATCGAGCCGAAGTGTTTAAGCAGGCTGCGCTTCCGCTTTTCACCGACTCCTGGAATATCATCCAGCGCCGACTGGAAAAACGTTTTGGAACGCGTCTGGCGGTGAAAGGTAATCGCAAAACGATGGACTTCATCCTGAATGCGCTGCAATAAATAAAATTCATGACTGTCCCGCTTCAACGGCACTTCCACAGGTGGATCACCGAGCAAAAGCTGAGACGTTCGATGCTTATCATCCTTCGCCAGTCCGCATACTTTAATCGATAAGCCGAGCTCGTCTTCAATGACTTCCTGGGCCGCGGCAATCTGTCCCTTTCCTCCATCAATCACAATCAGGTCAGGCAATGGAAGCGACTCCTTCAGCAGGCGCACGTAGCGGCGGCGGATCACTTCACGCATCGAGCCGTAATCATCCGGTCCGGTTACCGTTTTAATCTTATATTTGCGGTAATCCTTTCGACTTGGCTTGCCATCAAGAAACGTGACCATCGCCGAAACTGGATCCGTTCCCTGGATGTTCGAGTTATCAAACGCTTCAATCCGGTACGGCGTCGGAATGCCCATCGCTTTTCCGAGGCGCTCCACCGCTTTGATCGTCCGCTCTTCATCCCGTTCAATCAATGAGAACTTCTCTTGTAAGGCTGCAGCGGCATTCTGATTGGCCAGTTCAACAAGCTCTTTTTTCTTACCGCGCTGCGGGAAATGAGTCTGGACATTGAGCAGCTCTTCAACAAGATTGGCCTCAATCTCCTTCGGCACCAAAATCTCTTTCGGCTTCAGATGCTCCTTTTTCAAATAAAATTGGCCGATAAATGTTAATAAATCCTCATGCGGCTCCTGGTAAAATGGAAAAATCGACACGTCGCGCTCAATCAGTTTGCCCTGTCTGATGAAAAAGACCTGGACACACATCCAGCCTTTATCGTAGTCAAAGCCGAACACATCGCGATCTACATGGTCCTGGATCGTCATTTTCTGTTTTTCCATCACTGCTTCCATATGCGTAATGGTGTCACGAAGATCGCGCGCCCGTTCAAAATCAAGCTCTTCAGAAGCTTTCATCATTTTCTCGGTCAGCTGTTTTTTTATTTCGCCGTGACCAGAACGGAGAAAGCGGGTAATCTCATGGATCATTTCCTGATTTTGTTCTGGCGTAACCTCATTGACACAGGGCGCCAAACATTGGCCAATATGATAGTACAAACAAACCTTATCCGGTAACGTCCGACACTTACGCAACGGATAAAGACGGTCAAGGAGCTTCTTCGTTTCATTAGCCGCTCCCGCATTCGGATAAGGACCGAAATACTTGCCGCCATCCTTTTTGACCTGGCGGGTCGTAATGAGACGCGGATGCTCTTCATTCGTTATTTTTAAATAAGGGTAGGATTTATCATCCTTAAGCATTACATTATACTTTGGATCATGCTTTTTGATCAGGTTCAATTCAAGAATAAGTGCTTCGATGTTCGATGACGTAATAATATATTCAAAATCGGCGATTTCGCTTACGAGCCGTTGTGTTTTCCCATCATGAGAACCGGTAAAATAAGACCGTACCCGGTTTTTTAAAACCTTTGCCTTGCCGACATAAATAATGGTTCCTTGCCGGTCTTTCATCAAATAACAGCCTGGTTTATCAGGCAGCACCGCCAGCTTTTCCTTCAACTGGTTCATCGAATTCTCTCACCTCCACTGCCACCCGGACTAAGGATTCTCTTTGTAAAAAAAGTCCCCTCTCTCGTTTGAGAAAGCGGACTGTCACTTGACTTACAGATGCTTGTTAAGCAGTTCAGCAAGCGCTTCTTTCGGTTGGAAACCGACTACTTGATCAACGACTTCGCCATCTTTAAAGACAAGCAAGGTCGGGATGCTCATGACATTGTACTTCCCTGCTGTTTCCTGGTTTTCATCGACATCAAGCTTGGCGATTTTCACTTTGTCGCCCATTTCCGAATCTAATTCTTCAAGAACAGGGGCAATCATTTTACAAGGTCCGCACCATGGCGCCCAAAAGTCAGCAAGCACAACACCTTCACTTGTTTCAGCTGCAAATGATTGATCTGTCACATTGACAATTGCCATTATAAAAACCTCCTAATCCATAACAAATTTGATTCCTCATGATTATACCATCGAAAAACAATGGTTGCGACTAAGTTGCTCGAAATTGTTTGAGAAAACCGCGTAATGGGCTTTCTTCTTCGAAAGTGGTTTCTCTCATGGTTTATCTTCTCTCACTCTTTAAAAAAGATACCCCGTTTCCGTCATTGCGAAACAAGGATGTGCCGCAGCTCCTCCGTTAATAATGGCACAATCTCAAAGAGATCGCCGACGATTCCGTAATCAGCCACTTCAAAAATCGGCGCCTCCGGATCTTTATTAATCGCAACGATTACCTTTGAATTGGACATCCCGGCCAAATGCTGAATCGCCCCTGAAATTCCGATTGCAAAATATAAGTCCGGGGTAACGACTTTTCCCGTCTGACCGATCTGTAAGGCGTAGTCGCAATAGTCGGCGTCGCAGGCCCCACGCGACGCCCCGACAGCCCCGCCGAGCAAATCAGCCAGCTCCTGCAGCGGTTTAAAGCCTTCCGCGCCTTTCACGCCTCGTCCGCCGGCGACAATAATTTTCGCCTCCGACAGATCAACTCCTCCCGTCGCCTTCCGCACGACATTCTGAATCGTTGTCCGCAAGTCGCTGATTTCGGCGGTAACGGAGGAAACATCGCCCGTTCGCCCAGCGTCCTTTTCCAGCGCGGCAATGTTGTTTGGCCTGATCGTCGCCAGCACCATCCCTTCCTTGATCCTCTTGCGCTCAAAGGCTTTCCCTGAGTAAATCGGCCTTGTAAAGACCGGCTCCCCGTCTTCCAGCTCCACGGCCACCACATCTGATACTAAGCCGGCCTGTGCTTTCATCGCCAGGCGCGGTGCCAAGTCTTTCCCGATCGCTGTATGGCCGAGCAGGACCCCATCCGGCTGTTCAAGGTCGATAACCTGTAGCACCGCCTGCTGATAAGCATCTGTTGTATAGCTCTTTAAATCCGGATGAGTGACTGTCACAACCCGGTCGGCACCATAATGAATCAGCTGCTCTGCTAAACCGCTTACATCTTCACCTATTAAAACACCGATGACTTCCCCTCCATCTGCGACGACCTTTCCCGCGGCAATCGTTTCAAAGGATACATGTCGTAATTCTCCATCGCGGACTTCTCCAATGATAATTGTTTTTTTCGCCATCAGTCTTCCCTCCTTATATGACCTTCGCTTCAGATTTCAATAGTGCGACAAGCTCTTTTACCTGGGCTTCCGGCTCTCCTTCAAGCAGACGTCCCGCCTGCTTTTCAGGCGGCAGAAAGATGTCGATTGTTTCTGTTTTGGCAGCGACATCTTCTTCCTCCAGCTCCAAGTCATCGAGATCAAGCACATCGAGCGGCTTCTTTTTCGCTTTCATAATTCCTGGCAGCGATGGATAACGAGGTTCATTTAACCCTTGCTGGGCTGTTACAAGGACAGGCAATGAAACCGCAATCGTTTCTTCATCCCCCTCCACGTCGCGAACGATCGTCGCAGCTCGCTCCTGAATGTCAATCTTTGTGATCGTCGTCACCTGAGGAATTGCCAACAATTCGGCGACACGCGGGCCAACTTGCCCTGAGCCGCCATCAACCGCCACATTCCCGCCAAGAATAATGTCAAACGACTGCTCGCGTAAATAAGCGGCGAGCAACGAAGCTGTCGTAAATTGATCGCGGTCATCCAGCTCCTCGGCATCGATTAAAACGGCTTTATCGGCGCCCATTGCCAATGCGGTGCGCAGCTCTTTTTCCGCTTCCTCCTCGCCGACGGTTACAACCGTCACCTCGCCGCCGTGTTCGTCACGCAAAACGAGCGCTTCCTCAATCGCATATTCATCATATGGATTAATGATGAATTCAGCGCCGCTATCATCAATTCTGCCTTGCTGAAGAGTGATTTTCTCCTCTGTATCAAACGTCCTTTTCATAATCACGAAAATATTCAATCAAAATACCTCCTTCTGCTTACTCGTTTTTTTGGTTAAATTGTGGTGACCGTTTTTCAATAAACGCCTGAATTCCCTCCTGGCCGTCGGCTGAATCAAACGCCAGGCCGAACAGCTCGGCTTCTCTGGCCGCTCCTTCCAGCATTCTCGATGAATCATGGTAGCGCAGCAGTTCAAGCGTCATTTTAACGGCGAGCGTACTCTTTTGGCTGATTTGCCGGGCGAGCTTCAACGCTTCCTCGGTGAGCGACCGTTCAGAATGAAGGGAATTAACAAGCCCGAGCTCCTTCGCTTCTTTTCCGCTGATCGGTTCACTTGTCAGCAGCATCTCCGCTGCTTTGGCAGTGCCGACATAGCGCGGCAGACGCTGCGTTCCCGCAAATCCGGGAATCAGCCCTAATTGAAGTTCCGGCAGCCCGAGCTTCGCATCCTCTGTACTCAGGCGGATATGGCAGGCCATTGCTAATTCAAGCCCTCCGCCTAAAGCGGCGCCGTGAATCGCCGCAATAATCGGCTTCGGATAATGTTCCATTCGCTCGAACACCTGCTGGCCAAGTCGGGAAAGCTCTGCAAATTCCGCCCCGTCCTTGATCGTTGTAAATTCCTTAATATCGGCACCGGCGGCGAAAAAGCGCCCCTCGCCATGCAACAGCAGTACATGAACGTCCTCTTGATCTTTCAGCTCGGTCAACACCTGATCCAATTCCTGCAGCACACCCCTTGAAAGCGCGTTGGCCGGCGGGCGCTGCAACGTTAGAATCGCAACCTTTTCTTCCACTGCGACACGAATAAACTCCACACTCTCACTCCTTTCTTTATGAAAGCCGTTGACTGATCCCACGAACAAGCATTTGCTGAATCGGTTTCGCCTGTACTACGAGATCATACTTACATTCCTTCATCACCCAATTGGTGACTACTTCATCTAACGTACCGAAGATCATTTGCCGCACAAGACGGCTGTCCAGCTGTTGTTCCATGCTGGCTGAAGATTGACCTTCTTTTATTAATTCGTCTATAAGCAGGAGATACCCTTTGAGAATTTGATTAATTTTTTTTCGGAGCTCCTTATTGGACTGCCTCAGTTCAAGCTGGGTGACAACCGCCAGCTGCGGATTAGCCTGCAGCTGTTCAAAATGCGTTTGAATAAGCAGCAGAAGCTTCTCTTCAAATGTCTCTTTCGTTTGGATGCGGGTACGGATCGTCTCGATAAACTGTCCCATTTTTTCCTCAAATAAAGAGATTAAGAGATCTTCCTTACTCGTAAAATATAAATAGATTGTGCCGTCTGCCACCCCGGCTTCTTTGGCGATTTTAGCGACCTGTGCCTGATGATAGCCATACTTGGCGATGACGGTGACGGCGGCTTCAATAATTTGCTCGTATTTTGCTCCTTTTTTCTTTCCCACGTTTGTCTCTCCTTTTTAATGAATGAATATTCATTCATATCCTCATTTTAAGGAAGCAGACTCCTTCTGTCAATGGAGCACTGTGCCAGGCAGGATACATGCACTCCACCTGGCTCTGCGCTGCACCTTCTTAGCTGCTGGCCGACTCTTGATCCTCTTCTTTTCCTTTCTCCTCTTCCAGCAAAACTCTTCTTAACACTTTGCCGACCATCGTCTTTGGCAGTTCACTGCGAAACTCGTAAAGATGCGGTACCTTATAGGCGGCCAGGCGGGCTCGGCAAAACTGATCCAGTTCTTCGGCTGTCACGTCCCTGCCCTCCTTTGGCACGATAAAGGCTTTGACGGTTTCACCCCGGTATGGGTCAGGAACACCAATAATCGCCACTTCCTGAATCGCCTCGTGTTCATACAATACTTCTTCAATTTCACGGGGAAAAATATTAAAGCCGCCGGCGATAATCATATCCTTCTTTCGATCAACGATATAAAAAAATCCATCTTCATCCATATATCCCATGTCCCCGGTCAACAGCCAGCCTTCCTGGAGCACCCTTTCCGTCTCCTCAGCCATATTCCAGTAGCCTTGCATCACCTGCGGACCACGGACCGCGATTTCACCGATTTCTCCCGGCTCCGCTTCCTGACCGTCCGCTGTCCGGACGATCATTTCTGTGTCGGGCCACGGGATCCCGATGCTGCCGGACTTACGCGTGCCCCATATTGGATTGGCGGTCAGCACCGGCGCGGTTTCGGTCAGCCCGTAGCCTTCCACCAGCTTTCCACCGGTCAGCCGTTCGAAGGTTTGCTGAACCTCTTGCGGCAATGGGGCTGCCCCACTTAGACAGGCGAGGACGGAGGAGAGGTCATATGTTTCGATATTAGGCTGGTGAATAAGCGCAATATACATTGTCGGAGCTCCTGGAAACAAAGTGACTCTGTGCTTCGCGATCACTTTTAATACCTGGAGTGGTTCGAATTTCGGCAAAAGGATTAACGTAAAGCCATTCATGATCGCGAGGTTCATACAGACGGTCATACCGTACACATGAAAAAAAGGAAGGACTGCCAGCATTCGCTCGTCTCCCGGCGTTGTCTTGTAAATCCAGTGACCGGCCTGCATCGTATTGACGACTAAATTCTGATGCGTCAGCATCACGCCCTTTGCAAGGCCTGTTGTTCCTCCCGTATATTGCAGAAGCGCCAAGTCCGTTTCCGGGTCAAGCGGAACTGGCTTAAAGGCCGCGCCTCCTTGCTTCAAAAAAGCGGAAAAAGCGACCGTTTGCTCATTGTATTCCACTGTTACGTTTCCTTTTTGGACGATGGGATAGAGAAGATTTTTCGGAAAGGGGAGATAATCCTTTATACTGGTGACAATGACTTGCTGCAAATTCGTATTCATTCTGACCTTCTGGACGCGGGGAAAAACGAGATCGAGACAGACTAATACTTTGGCGCCGGAGTCAGTTAACTGATGCTCGAGCTCTCTTTCAACATAGAGAGGATTTATTTGAACGGCAATCGCTCCGGTCATAAGGATTCCATAATAGCTGATCACCGCCTGCGGACAATTGGCCAGCATGATCGCGATCCGGTCTCCTTTTTCGACGCCAAAAGCCTGAAGCCCCTGCGCGAATCGAACTGCCTGCTGATGAAGCTCGGAATAGGTCAGCCGTTTTCCTAAAAACTCAATCGCCGTCTGGTCCGGATACGTGCGGGCGGAGCGCAGTAGATAATCATGGAGACTGTTGTTCTGATAGTCAAGGGAATGAGGAATTTCGTCGGGGTAATGCTTCAGCCAAACCTTACCAGTGGTCGACATTTCATCTCCTCCTCTTTATTCAGTTGCTCCTTTATGATCGTTCTACTACTATTGTATTGGAATCGCTTACATAAATAAATCATTTTTTGTCAATTTCGTGAAATCAAAAACGTGGACAGCGTGGACAATTCAGCAGAGACAGCTTCCGGGCAGCCCGCCGGTTCATCGCAGGCTGCCCGGAGTTAGAAACTGATTTAAGCAGCAAAAAACAGCATATAAATAATACCTGCTAACAAAAAAGCGCCACAACAAACATACAAAATTTTCATCAACAGTTCCACGGCTTGATTCTCCTTTTTGTTACTATCTCGCGATTATACTGGCTCCTATTACATAAGAGAGCCCGACGGAAATAATCATCGACATAATCCCGACGGCGCGGTTGTCGTTGGCGATTTCCTCGTCGATTTTGAAGGAAGGTGTTAAAAACTCGAAAATAAAATAGCTGACCAGCAGCAGCACAAATCCGTATACACCCCAGCCAAGCATCGTCAAAATGGAATCCGAGTGCTCGATTGAATGGCGAAAAATATTGGCAACGCCAAACAGCTTTCCTCCGGTCGCCAGCGCCACTGCTACATTGCCACGCTTGATTTCGCGCCAATTGTCGTATTTCGTGACGAGTTCAAAAATGGCCAGGAAGAGGATCAGCCCAAGTACGGTGACACTGTAATACGCCGCTGTCCGAATAAATTCATTTTCAAAGAATGTCTCCACTTACGTTCGCCTCACTTATTTTAATTCGACAACCGTGTTGCCGAGTCCACCTTCATTCATCCCGCCGTCGCGCTCACTTTTGACATGCGGATGCTTTTTCAGAAGCTGCTTCACCCCTTTGCGGAGCGCGCCGCTGCCTTTCCCGTGGATAATCGAAACTTGATGATAACCGGCAAGCAGCGCATCGTCAATGTATTTTTCAACGAGCAGCATCGCGTCCTCAAAACGCTCGCCTCGTAAATCAAGCTCGGCTTTGACGTGATGCTCGCTTCCTCTGACAGTCGCAAGCGGCTTCGCTTCCACCTGCTTCGGACGATCAAGCAGCTGCAAATCATCTTTATTGACCTTCATTTTCATAATACCAATTTGCACCTGGAATTCATTGTCGCTGATTTTTTCCGTGACGAAGCCTTTTTGTCCAAAGCTGAGCACCTTTACTTCGTCGCCAGGCGCAATCGAACGCTGGGCTTTCGCCGCGATTTTCTTTACTTTTTTCTGCTTCGCCGAAAGCTTCGGTGTCGCCTCCTCAAGATGCTTCTTCGCATCAATGATCTGATGCTCCTTCACAGCAATACCCTGCTTTTGCATATCGCGTAGCTCAGCAATTATCAGCTCGGCTTCTTCCCGGGCGTCATTAACTGCCTTCGCCGCCTTTTCCTCGGCTTCCTTCAGCAATGCTTCGCGTTCCTGCTCAAACGCTTCAAGCTGCCTTGCCAGCTCAGTGCGGAGCTGCTCTGCTTCAGCGCGTATTTTCTCGGCATCCTCCCATTCCGATTCAGCTGATTTCTGACTGGTTTCAAGCGCTTCGATCATGTTTTCGATCTGGTTCGTTTCGCTGTCAATTTGTTCCTTCGCCTTGTCGATAATCCGCTCGTCAAGGCCAAGACGGCGTGAAATCGCAAAGGCATTACTTCTTCCCGGCACTCCGATCAGCAAGCGGTACGTCGGACGCAGCGTCTCGACATCAAATTCAACGCTTGCATTGATCGCGCCCTCACGATTGTAGGCATACCCTTTTAACTCGCTGTAATGGGTCGTCGCCACGACGCTCGCTCCCCGCTCATACACATCGTCGAGAATCGAAATCGCCAACGCGGCTCCCTCGGTCGGATCCGTTCCGGCGCCCAGCTCATCGAACAGCACAAGGCTTTGAAAATCAACCTTGTCGAGAATGCTGACGATGTTCGTCATATGCGAGGAAAATGTACTTAAGCTTTGCTCAATCGACTGTTCATCGCCAATATCGGCGAATACTTGTTTATAGACAGCCATTTCAGAGTCCTCTTCTACAGGAACATGCAAGCCTGATTGGCTCATCAGCGTCAGCAGCCCGACCGTTTTCAATGTGACCGTCTTCCCGCCTGTATTCGGACCGGTAATGATCAGCGAGCGGTACTCTCCACCAAGCTCCAGGTCAATCGGGACGACCTCATCCTTGTCAAGCAGAGGATGACGCGCTTTCTTCAGCAAAATATAACCTTTTTCATTCAAGCGGGGCTTTGTCGCCTTGATCGCCTTGGCGTAATGGGCTTTGGCAAAAATAAAATCAAGTGTGCCCAGCACGTCAATATTGACGAGCAGCGCATCAGCGACCTCGGCCACTTCCGCCGATAAAGCCGCCAATATCCGTTCGATTTCGCGCGCTTCCCGGCTTTTTGCTTCCTGAAGCTGGTTGTTCAGCGTCACGATCGCCTGCGGCTCAATAAAGAGAGTGGCTCCCGAGGCGGATTGGTCGTGAACGATTCCGCCGAACGATCCGCGATATTCCTGTTTAACCGGAATGACAAAGCGTTCATTACGAATCGTCACAATCGCATCGGAAAGCATTTTCTGCGTACTGGAAGAACGGGTAATACTGTCAAGCTTCGTCCGGATACCGGACTCATAGCTGCGTACCTGCTGGCGGATCGTTCGCAGCGCCGGACTGGCCGAGTCAAGCACATGGCCGTTGTCATCAATACATTGCTTTATGCTGCGTTCGACATCGGTCAGCACTTCAATCCGTTCAGCGTGCTCATACAAGCGCGGCAGCTCAAGCTCCTCCTCTTCGACCATCGTCTGGATAAACTTCTTCAAACGGCGACCGCCATAGATCGTGCTTGCTATCTCAATCAGCTCACTCGCCGAAAGACTGCCGCCGATCTTCGCCCGCTTCGCATGAGGGGTAATATCTGAGATGCCGCCAAGCGGCGCCTGGCCTTTTAAACGGATCACGGTTGCCGCTTCTGCTGTTTCCGCCTGCCATTCCTCCACCTCTTCAATCTCGGTTGATGGACGGAGCTCGATCACTTTTTGCCGGCCAAGCGACGAAGCGACATGTTCTCTAAGCTGCTGTTTCATTTTTTCATATTCTAATACACGAATGACTCTTTCCATAGTACACTCCTTTTATAACGATGGCTCGTTATCTCTTCACGGCCTGTTGCGCTGAAGAAATTGCTGCAGGCGTTCCAACGGCCATGTGTTCAGGACTGAGGAAGGGTCAAGCATCGCCTTTCTGGCGACTCCCGCCCCAAAGCTCATATCCTCCATCATCTTCATATGATGCGCATCGGTATTGATTGCTATCACGACCCCGGCTTCCTCCGCCTTTTTCAGCCAATGGGCGGCAAGATCAAGACGAAGCGGATTCGCATTTAGCTCCAATGCTGTATTGGTTTCTTTCGCCAGCTCGATTAACTGTTCAACATCAACCTGATAGCCTTCCCTTTTGCCGAGCAGCCTCCCCGTCGGATGAGCGATCATGTCAACATGCTCGTTCAACAGGGCGTTTTTCAAGCGCTGCATCATCGTTTCCTGATCCTGTTGAAAAGAAGAATGGATCGACGCAATGACAAAGTCAATCTCGGCCAGCAATTCATCCGGGTAATCGAGCGTTCCATCAGGCAGAATATCCATTTCAATTCCGGTTAAAATGGTGAAATCGTCATACCGCTGATTCAGCTGACGTATATACGCATGCTGCTCCTTCACCTGCTCAATGCTAAGACCGTTGGCGACTTTCAAATAGCGCGAGTGATCGGTAATCGCGATATACTGATAGCCTCTTTGGCGCGCCGCTTCAGCCATTTCCTCAATCGAATGAGCGCCGTCGCTCCACGTTGTATGCATATGGAGATCGGCAATAATGTCGGCCTCTTCTACATAGCGGCGCGGCGCGGATGCTTGCGCCTGCTCAATCTCGCCCTGATCCTCACGCGCTTCAGGCGGAATGTAGTTGAGTCCAAAATGAGCAAAAAAAGCCTCTTCGCTCGGAAAAGTCTGCACCTCTCCGGTTTCTCCATCCTCCACACCGTATTCGCTGATTTTTTCTCCTCTTTTTTTCGCGAGCTGGCGCATCTTGACATTGTGCTCCTTCGAGCCGGTAAAATGGTGGAGAGTTGTTGCAAAGGCTTGGGGCTGAATCAGACGAAAATCAATCGAGATCGGAAACGTCGCCGTGACTTCGACCGATACCTTCGTCTCGCCACTGGCAATCACCTTCGTCACCGCCGGCAAAGCAAGCAGCTGATCCCGGACCTTCGCCGGCTCCGTTGTCGCAATAATAAAGTCCAAATCCTTCACTTCTTCCTTTAATCGCCGCAAACTCCCAGCTCGCGAAAAGCGCTCAACCCCGTCCATTGTTTCGAGTGCCGCTTCAATTTCAGCGACAACCGGCAACACGACCGGCAGCGCCAGACGTTCAGGACGGGTCATGACTTCTTCAATCGCCGCGAGCAGCTTTTCCTCTGTCTTCTTTCCGAAGCCGGCAAGAGACTGTACCTTGCCTTTCTGACAAGCCTGCTGCAGGCTTGTGACATCGACGACATTCAATTCCTGATAGAGCTTGCCGATTTTCTTCCCGCCAAGTCCGGGCAGCTTTAGCAGTTCAAGCAGTCCACCAGGCAAGCTGCCGGCCAGCTCGTCATAGAGCTTCGAGGCACCGGTCTGCTTCAGCTCGAGAATGACCTCCGCTGTCCCTTTGCCAATTCCTGATAAAGAAGCCGGGTCGTCCAGTTCGGCTAATGTTCGTTTATCCGTTTCCAATGCCTGGGCGGCTTTTCGATATGCAGATATTTTAAAAGGGTTGTCCCCTTTGATTTCAAGATAGGTGGCAATTGCCTCAAGTACACGAATGACATCTTTTTTATTCATCTTCTTCCCCTCCCCTCTTATCATACCGATAGCGGGATAAGAAAATCAACGTTAAGCCCGCCATACAAAAAGTCCGACCGATGAATCGAGCCGCCGCTGCTTCATCATCTATCGGACTGTTCTTGCAACTAAATTGTATTTTCAATCCATAACGATTTAATCCATTCAGACAGAAATGGCGTATAGTTCATCATCAGCTGGACGACGATTGAGCCTTGCATCGCACTTTGCACCGCTTCGATTGGCAAGAGCGCGGCGACAAACAGCAAAACGAGTAAAATTAAATACGCTTCAATGAAGCAAAGAATACCGCCCAGCAGCTGGTTGAATGAGCGCAAAATCGGCAAGTGTGCCAGAAAATCCAGCATCGAACCAAGAAGGTGAAGCACAAGCTTTGTCCCGAAAAACAGGATCGCAAACGCAATCCCAGAATAATAAACGCTTTCCGCATCAAACGTATTAACGATCATCCCGACCGTACTGTCCGAGGAAAACTGCGGATACGGGATCCACAGCCGAATATATGTAGCCAGTTCGCGAAAATAGCTGTAGGCAACGAACAGCGCTGCGACAAAGCTTACTAGATGAATAATTTGCAAAATAAAGCCACGGCGTCTGCCTATAAAAAAGCTGCAAAATAAAATAAACAAAATAAGAAAGCTTAGCATCCTACTCGTCTCCTGTCATCCGTTTCAGTTCCTTGAGAGCTTTTTCATGCTCTTCAAGCAACTTTTTATATTCATCGACAACATTTACCGCTGTTAGCACCGCTAAACGGGTTGTATCTAAATAAGGGTTTCGTTTTCTGATTTCTCTCATTTTCTCGTCAACCATTTGAGCCACTTCCATTACATGTGTCGGAGGCTCATGACCGACAACCGTATATTGCTGGCCGTAAATGGTTACAGTTGTCCGTTGCTTTACCTTCCGCTCAGTCACGAAAAAGCCTCCTATCTCTCAATCGCTCCAATAAAATCCTACCTTCTATCATAACATGAAGGGTACTTAATGGAAATACAAATCCGCAGACTCTGTTCCGTTCCCGCAAGCAAAGGTCCCTGCTGACTTACGGTGGCCATCACGTCGGATTTTGGAACATCAGTCTGTGGCTGATTTCCTGTTTCATTAAAAAAGAGCTGCTTCAAAAGGGGTTATTTCCTTTTGAAGCAGCCTCCGTAAATCAAACTGATTCGCTGTTTTTTATTGACTTCCGCGCAGCTTCGCCCCGACTTGTTCAAGCTCGGCAATCACGCGATCATGGACGCTTGTCACGTCTTCATCCGTTAACGTCCGTTCAGGATCAAGGTATGTTAATGAGAAAGCAAGTGATTTCTTGCCTGGCTCCATGTGCTCACCTTGGTAAAGGTCAAAGAGGTAAACCTTTTTCAACAAGTCCCCTCCCGCTTGCGTAATCACTTCTTCAAGCTCGCCAGCCGTGCGCTCTGTCGGAACGACAAGGGCGATATCACGCACCATCGCCGGAAAGCGCGGTAACGGCTCGTAAACCATCGGTGCTGTCTCAAACGTCAGCAACGCTTGGAGGTCCAGCTGGTAAACATATGTTTCCTTCAAATCCTTTTCTTTTTGCACGGTCGGATGGACCTGCCCGAGAAAGCCGATTTCTTCCTCATTGAGCTTGATCACAGCCGTTCGACCCGGGTGCATTCCAGGCTTCTTCGCCTGTTCAAACCGAATATGCTCTGCAAGACCGAGCTCTGCCGACAACGCCTCAAGCAATCCTTTCACGACAAAGAAGTCAACCGCCTTCTTTTCCCCCTGCCAGACATGCTCATGCCAGAGGCCGGTTAGAGCGCCGGCAAGCATTTCACGCTCCTGCGGCTGGCTGGAAAGCTGCTTTTCCTCACTTAAAAAGATCGAACCTATTTCATAAATATGAACGTGCTGATTTTTCCGATTTAAATTGTAGCTGATCACATCGAACAGATGAGGCACCAGGCTCGTTCTCATCGTACTACGATCCTCACTCATCGGCATCGCCAGCTTAACGGCATGCGCTTCCTTTTCCGTCGCAAACCCCTGCGCTTTCTCCGGACTAGTCAAGGAGTAGGTGATAACTTGAGACAGTCCCGCCTGCTCCAGCACCCTGCGGACGAGACGGCGCTTTTGCTGATAAGGCGTTAACGCGCCCTGCGTCGTCGCACCGGTTGGCAGCGTTGTTGGGATATGATCGTAGCCGAAAAGACGGGCTACTTCTTCCATCAAATCCTCTTCAATTTGCAGATCGAGACGGCGTGATGGCGCCGTTACCCGCAATTGCTGCTCTGCTTCTTCATAGGCAAAGCCGAGGCGGTCCATAAAGGTTTTCACTTCAGCGATTGTAATATTCATACCGAGGCGCTCATTCAGCCGGTTCATCTCAAGCGTGATGACTGCAGGCTGATGGACAAGCTCGTCCTGCTCGACTACGCCGGAAACAATCGTCCCGCCGGCCAGCTCGGCAATCAGAGCGGCCGCCCGCTTGCCCGCTTCACGGACCCGGTTCGGATCGACACCTTTTTCAAAACGGGCGCTCGCGTCACTCCGCAGCCCGAGATCGCGGGAAGCCTTCCGGATTGTTGCCGGATCGAAATAAGCCGCTTCCAACAGAATCGTTGTCGTCGACTCACTGACTTCAGAACTCGCGCCTCCCATAATTCCGGCTATCGCCACCGGCTCCTTGCCATTGGTAATCACAAGATGATCGCTTGCCAGCGTCCGTTTCTGATCGTCAAGCGTAATGATTTCCTCTTGGTCGTGAGCGCGGCGTACAACGACTTCCTTTGAGCCAAAGCGGTCGTAGTCAAAAGCGTGTAATGGCTGGCCATATTCGAGCAGCACGTAATTCGTTACATCAACTACATTGCTGATCGGCCGGATTCCCGCTGCCATTAAACGAGTTTGCAGCCAAAGCGGTGAGGGACCGACCTTGACATCCTTAATGATTGTTGCGCCGTAATACGGATTATCTTCCTTGGCTTCAACGGCAACGCTGACATAATCCTCCGCCCGCTCCTCGTTCGTTGCCAGCTCCACCACCGGCAGCTTGACCCTCTTATCGTAGAGGGCCGCAATCTCGTATGCAACGCCGAGCATATTGAGACAGTCAGAGCGGTTCGGTGTTAAATCGAGCTCAAGCACTTGATCATCAAGGTTCAAAGCAGCGAGTGCATCGCTGCCGACCTCAACTTCGCCCTGAAACACATAAATTCCATCGGCATACTCTTTCTGAATCAGCTTCTGATCGATGCCCAGCTCCTGTAATGAGCAGATCATCCCTTGGGATACTTCTCCGCGCAGCTTTGCTTTTTTTATTTTGAAATTCCCCGGCAGTACAGCGCCAACCTTGGCGACAGCGACATACTGCCCCCGGGCGACATTCGCCGCCCCACAAACGATCTGGACAGGCTCCTCTTCCCCAATATTGACCTGGCATAAATTGAGCTTGTCCGCATTCGGATGCTGCCGGCACTCCTCGACATAGCCGACAACGACACCGGACACACCTTGATTCAATTGATGAATGAAATCAATTTCAATTCCGCCGCGCGTCATTTTTTCGGCAATTTCCTGCGGTGTTACTTCCGCGACATCGACGTAATCCTGTAACCATTTATATGAAACGAGCATCTCATTTCCTCCTTCAATATCTCCTGTTAAATCGGCTTATTTCCGTTTGAATTGTGATAAGAAGCGAACATCGTTTGTATAGAAGTGGCGAATGTCATCAATATCATACTTCAGCATCGCCAATCGCTCGACGCCCATTCCAAAAGCAAAGCCGCTGTATTTCGTTGAATCAAACCCGCTCATTTCAAGTACGCGTGGATGAACCATGCCGGCTCCGAGCACTTCAATCCAGCCGGAATGCTTACAAATCCGGCAGCCGTGACCACCGCACATTCCGCAGGATACATCAACCTCAACAGAAGGCTCGGTGAACGGGAAAAAGCTTGGACGAAGACGAATTTCCCGATCCGCCCCGAAAAATGATTTCGCAAACGTTTCAAGAACCCCTTTCAAGTCACTCATCCGCACGTTCTCATCAACGTACAAACCTTCGATCTGCATGAACTGGTGGGAATGCGTCGCATCGTCATCATCGCGCCGGAATACTTTCCCCGGACAAATGATTTTCACCGGACCTTTCCCGTGATAGCGCTCCATCGTTCGCGCCTGAACCGGCGATGTGTGGGTCCGCAGCAATAGCTCCTCCGTGAAATAGAACGAATCCTGCATATCGCGGGCCGGATGATCTTTCGGCAGATTTAATGCTTCAAAGTTATAATAATCTGTTTCAATTTCGGGCCCTTCGGCAACAGTGAAACCAAGACCGATAAAGGCATCCTCCACCTCTTCGACAACAGCGGTTAAAGGATGAGTGGAACCGGCCTGAACCGGACGACCTGGTAAAGTGACATCAATGCTTTCGCTCGCGAGCTGGGCTTCAATTGCCGCTTCCTCAAGCGCTGCTTCCTTCCTGTCGACCTGCTCTTTAATTGCATCGCGGACATCATTGGCCATCTGACCGATGACAGGACGCTCCTCCGCCGATAATTTTCCCATACCGCGCAACACTTCTGTAATCGGGCCTTTTTTTCCTAAGTATGCGACCCGAACCTCCTGCAATGCTTTTTTGTCCTCGGCCTGCTTGACCTTCTCCAACGCTTCATCACGTAACGTTTCTAACTTCTCACGCATCTGTTTTCCTCCTTCTTTTCGACCATGAACCTACTTTTGCTTCACACCCGCTTCGGGCTTCTTTCGAGCATCCGCTAATCGTGCGACGCCTTCCCTCAAATCTTCCTGGAAATCGCAAAAAAAGAGCCCTCAATCCCGGTAAGGGACGAAGACTCTCGCGGTACCACCCTATTTAACGCAGAAAGTGACTGACTCCTGCATTCGCTCCATTGATTTAACGGCAATGACCGGTACATCTTCACGAGTGATCTCATTCTCTCGTGCTCCGATGCCTGCTCCAGAGCGAATTCGGAATTTCCTGCTATAAGAATGCTTTCAGTCAAGGCATTCTCTCCCTGCATAGCGGTTTCATTCGTACTACTCTCTTTCGTCGCATTTTGCTTTTTTCACTTGTATGATGATCGCTTTTTCATTATAGAAAAACTTCAGCGCTGATGCAACCTTATCCTCGTAAATAATAAAGGAGAATCCCGGTCGCCACGGCGACATTCAACGATTCTGCTTCTCCATAAATCGGAATGTACAAATTCTGATCGGTCAGCTCCAACAGCTCCGCCGACACCCCTTCTCCTTCATTCCCCATCAGCAGTGCAAAATCACGCTGCGGCTCAATCGCCGAATAAGAGCTGGCACCCTTCAGGGCGGTGCCGAAGACAGGGATTTGAGCCTGTTTAAAGCGTTCAATCCAGTCCAGCAAATCTCCCTTCAACACCGGCAAGTGAAAAATCGAGCCCTGCGACGCCCTAATCAGCTTTCCATTAAAAATATCGACACAGCCGTCACCGACAACAACACCGGTTAAACCGGCGCTGTCCGCCGTCCTGATCATCGTTCCTAAATTCCCGGGATCCTGAACGCGGTCCACCAGGAGATATTTTCCTTCCGTAATCTCGGCAGCCGGCGATTCAGGAAGCTCACATACGGCAATGACACCCTGAGGCGTTTCCGTTTCAGCGAGCTCTTTCATCACTTGCGGGCTAAGCATGATAACATCAAGCTCAGACAGCGACCACTCCGGAGGCAGAATCGTGTCATCCGTCAGCAGCACTGTATTTACTTTGATCGATGCCCGTAACGCCTCTTCCACAAGATGAAAGCCTTCGACAAGAAACTGTCCGGCCTTCTCGCGTCCTTTTTTCGTATGGAGCTTTTTCCAGCCTTTTACCTGCTCATTTTTGCTTGAATCAATCCTTCGCATGCGGCACTCCTTTACCTCTCTTTTCTACCCCTCATCATACCGATTTTTACAAACATAATCCAGTCTGATTTCAGCCATACTACAAGGAGAAAGCATTATGAACTGGAAAGGAGGGCACAAAGATGGGCTTTAACCTTCGTGGTGCGATTATGGCCAACATTCAAGGCAGCTCAGAAGAGGATGTCGAAGCAACGATCCTCGATGCGATTCAGCGTGGAGAAGAAAAGATGCTGCCGGGGCTTGGCGTATTGTTTGAAGTATATTGGAAAAACGCAGACGAGCAGCAAAAAGAAGAACTGTGCCAGCAGATTAGCCAGGGACTGCAATAAACAATAGAGGGATTACCGCCAACAGTGCCAGCTTGACGGTAATCCCTCTTGTTTTTTAGCCAACCATTAATCAAACGTAATCTTTTCAACCGTTTCGCGATCGAGCTTTTTGATGACCTCAACGAGCAGCTTCACCGTATTTTCATAATCATCACGATGCAAAATCGCGGCGTGAGTATGAATGTAACGGGTCGCGACCGTAATGGAAAGCGCCGGAACGCCATTCGCCGTAACGTGAATCGCACCGGAATCCGTGCCCCCGCCGGCCATCGAATCATATTGATACGGAATATTATGCTCATCAGCAGTTGACGTCACAAATTCACGCAAGCCTTTGTGCGAAATCATCGAAGCATCATACAGAACGATTTGCGGCCCTTCGCCCATTTTCGCGAGAGCTTCTTTTTCCGTTACCCCGGGCGTGTCGCCGGCGATGCCAACATCGATTCCAAAGCCGATATCAGGCTGGATCAAATGCGCTGATGTACGCGCTCCTCTTAAGCCGACCTCTTCCTGAATTGTCCCGACGCCATACACCGTATTCGGGTGCTTGGCATCCTTTAGTTCACGCATCACATCAATCGCAATCGCGCAACCAATCCGATTATCCCACGCTTTCGCCATTAAGTACTTTTCATTCTTCATGACGGTGAATTCACAGACCGGGACGACCGAATCGCCGGGACGCACGCCGAATTCAAGCGCTTCCTCTTTGCTCGAGGCACCGATGTCAATGAACATATCCTTTTTATCAACCGGCTTTTTCCGGACATCGGCCGGAAGAATATGCGGCGGCTTTGACCCGATTACCCCCGGAATGTTCCCTTCCTTTGTCATGACCGTGACCCGTTGGGCAAGCATCACTTGCTCCCACCAGCCACCGACGGTCTGAAAGCGGAGAAAGCCTTTGTCATCAATGCTTGTGACCATAAAGCCGATTTCGTCGAGATGACCGGCAATCATTATTTTCGGGCCGTCCGCCTGGCCGACCTTTTTGGCAACAAGACTGCCAAGCTTATCGGTCGTCACCTCGTCGGCAAACGGCTCAATATAGCTTGTCATTACTTCTCTGACTTCACGCTCATCGCCGGAAATGCCGTTCGCATCGGTCAAGTCTTTCAGCATTTGCAGACGTTCATCAAGCTTCTTCATTATGTACATTCCTCCCATGATCAAGTCGTGCCTCATTTTTAGTATACATAAAAAGCGCGATCCTACTCAATCAATCTAATAGCCGACATCCTGCCGTTCATGATTCACTTTATTTTTTGCCAAATAACCGTCTTCGATTTCCTCATGCGAAAAGCCAAGCTGCTGGCCTAACGCCAGGAAGGCTTCCATCAGGGCAAAGTAGTTCTCTTCTGTTGGAGCAAGCTGCAACCGGTGTGTCGTTTCCATCACGAGCAGAAATTGCCCGGTTAGTGTTTCCTGATGGGGATATGATTGAAGCGGCTGCGGGTAACGAAAGCCGAGCGCCAGTCCGAGTGTCAGGACGAAATGCAAGCCGTCGACATACTCCTCCAAAATGACGCCGCGCTCCGAGGCCGGCTTCCGGCTCCAATATTTAAAACAGCGCGTTTCGTTCGCCAGTTCACCAAGCTCAACAAGAAATGCCAGCTGCTGCTCCTGAAACAGATCAGCCTGCGTGAGCTGATGCTCGGTCATAATCCGGTTGTTTAATTTCTCCTGGATGTCAAATAGCTTTTGAATATCCAACGTTATCCCTCCCCTTGAACTTGATTATAACAATTTTTTTAAAAAAAGATGCAACCAAATCTTTTCTGATTCGTATAACTGATTAACTACTTTACTTCCTTTATAAAAGTATGTCAAAATCATTCTATTCACTGATCCCTCATAAAGGAGGAATGAAACATGGTCATTCTCTTTCGTTTCTTAATTTTATTAGCTCTTATAATTCTGGCTTACTCGGCCTTAAAGTATTTATTTCACCCGCGCCGCAAGCTCGAGCAGGCCCATGAACGCCAGCAGTTTTTCTTCTACGATGATGAGAAGGACGTCAGGAAAAACTTCCTCCTCACCTACAAAGGTGTGATGTTTGAAGGAGAAAAATATTTAGGAACGACGGAGGACTCCTTCGAGATTGTTTCCGTCTATATCTGGGCGAGACAAACCGACCGGCTGAACGGCTTTTCCAAAGAGGATTTTCAATTTATTGCCGATGATGTTCATCTTCGCTATCCGAATGCAAAAATCGAATGGAAAAGTCCGATTAAAGAGCTGCTGCGAAAAGAATAAGCAAGAGGGGTGCGCCAAAAGGGAAGAAACCTTTTTGACACACCCCATCTTTTTTTGATCGCTGTGAAGCTTTTAAGACCGCTGACGCTCACTCTTTCTTCTCCGCAAAAAAACCGGCCCAGCTGACGGATGTTGTGCGCTTCGGCCGGAAAAAGAGAAAGAGCAGCGCTAGAAAAAGAGCAAATACCATCGTCCCGACAAGCGGCAGCTCATGCAGCATATCACCAAAGGATGTATAAACGACCGCCGGTGGGATACTGACGATAAAGGATTGCTGTGTATACTTTTTTACATTGTTTGTCGTTTCCATAATATAAAGCGACACGAGATGGAAATGGACAAATGGCATCAACCTCATCACCATCATCTGTGGCAGCGTCAGGCGATAATCATCTTTCAGCATACGTCGCTTTAAAGCAGCCACCTTTTTCCTGACACCCGGAAAAAGATACACAAGCCAGTAAAAAACGAAGCTGACTGCGGTCAGACCGATAATCGAATAGAGCGAGCCGGCCAGCGTCCCGAATAAATACCCGCCAAGCAGGCAAATAAACAGGACCGGTATGAAGAAGATCTGCCTGATGACATGCAGCAAAATAAAGAACACCGGGGCGAGCCAACCGCTTTGCTCAATTACGAATAAAGACTTTCTGAGAAACTCTTCCATTGTCAGCTCCACCTCCTCTACTACCTTATGCTTGTATCGCGGAAATGATGAAGACCAGAGCCAGCACCTGAATCAGGATAATAAGCGGAACTCCGATCATAAACCGTTTATGCTTCGTCTTATGACGAAAAAATCTCATGCCGATAAAGGAACCAAGGCTTCCACCGATGATCGCCCAAAGAAAGAGCGTCCGCTCTGAAATGCGCCTCTGTTTCTTTCGCGCCTTTTGCTTATCAGCTCCTACAACGATGAAGGAAAGCACATTCACCAGTAACAAATAAAGGACTCCTGCTCCCATCTTCGCCCCCGCCTTTCTGCCAGTCCGCGCATGTTAATCAGAAAAAAAGGATGTCCCAAAAAGCCTTAGGCTCCGGGACACCCTCTCTTCCTTTTTGTGAGATAACCCCTAGGCACTGTATCCGTTGCTTTTAGAGCTGTCTCTTCTTTATGCGTTAAGGCTTGCTTTTGCTTTCTCAGCAAGCTGAGCGAATGATTTCTCGTCATTAACAGCAAGGTCAGCAAGCATTTTGCGGTTTACATTGATCTCAGCAAGCTTAAGACCGTGCATGAAACGGCTGTAAGAAAGACCGTTCACACGGGCAGCCGCGTTGATCCGTGTAATCCAAAGCTTACGGAAGTCGCGCTTCTTTTGACGACGATCACGGTAAGCATAAAGCAAGGACTTCATTACTTGTCCTTGAGCTGATTTGAATAATGTATGTTTTGAACCGAAATATCCTTTTGCTAACTTTAAAACCTTCTTACGACGACGACGAGCGACATAACCGCCTTTTACTCTTGGCATCGCAGTTCCCTCCTTTTTTCTATCAGAAAAACATCAATTATTTTTTGTACGTTAACATTTCACGAATACGTTTGAAGTCACCAGAGTGAACAATCGCAGATTTGCGGAGCTTCCGCTTCTGCTTTGTTGATTTGTTTGCAAATAAGTGACTAGTGAATGCGTGTGAACGCTTCAGCTTTCCAGATCCTGTTTTCTTGAAACGCTTTGCAGCGCCGCGATGAGTTTTCATTTTTGGCATAACTCAGGTCCTCCTTTAATCTACTTCGAATCGATGTTACTTCTCCACCTTTGGAGCCAAGATTAAGAACATGCTGCGTCCTTCCATCTTCGGCTTTGCCTCAATCGTGGCAACATCTTCACATTCTTTCGCCAGACGCTCTAATACCCGGCGTCCGATTTCGGAGTGGGTAATCGCCCGTCCGCGGAAGCGGATCGCAGCCTTTACCTTATCTCCCTTTTCCAGGAATTTACGCGCATTACGAAGCTTTGTGTTAAAGTCATTATCTTCAATCGTCGGGCTAAGACGAACTTCCTTGACGTTAATGATCTTCTGCTTCTTGCGTGTTTCCTTGTCTTTCTTTTGTTGTTCATAACGGAATTTTCCGTAGTCCATGATACGACACACAGGCGGTTTCGCAGTTGGAGCGACACAAACTAAATCAAGATTGACATTCTGCGCCATTTCAAGCGCTTCCTGCTTCGACTTGACCCCAATCTGATCACCGTTTGCTCCAATAAGACGTACTTCACGCGCACGAATCCCTTCATTGACCAACATGTCTTTACTAATAATGAGCCACCTCCAAAGGATTTTAAACGGATCAAAGCACTTCACGCATATTGCTTCCATTCAGAACAAGAAATGTTGCATGCTCCTCATTCCTCATTCAATATAAAAAAAGTGCAGGCACAATACGCCCACACTTTGTTCATTTGAAAAATGAATGTTAATGTACCTGCCAACTGCCATTCGCGTCAATCAGGTGAGAAGCGGGCGCTTCTGCTTTGTGTCCAATGTGTAATTGTTTACTTGCCAACTATAGCATACCCGTTGATAGGTGTCAACTCGTTTAGCGACCGACCTATTTATTTTAACGTTAACAGGCTGAGATTGCAATGACGAATTTTTTCTATTGCTGCTTACTTCTTTACTTCCGCACTCAGCTGCTCAATGAACTGCGCAAGTGGGACGGATTGCGAGTCCTGCTCCCCGTACTTGCGGACGTTGACGGCGCCTGCTTCCATTTCCTTATCACCGATAACGAGCATATAAGGAATCTTCTGCATTTGCGCTTCGCGGATTTTGTAGCCGATTTTTTCATCGCGCTCGTCAATATGAACACGGGCCCCGAGCTGCTGCAACTGCTCCTGCACCTGTTTTGCATAGTCCAAATGGACATGCGGTGAGACCGGAATGACCTGAACCTGCACCGGCGCGAGCCATGTCGGGAAGGCGCCCTTGTATTCCTCAAGTAAAAAGGCGACAAACCGTTCCATGGTTGAGACGACACCACGGTGGACGACGACTGGTCGATGCTGTGCGCCATCCTCGCCGACATAAGTTAAATCAAAGCGCTCCGGCAGCAGGAAGTCAAGCTGGACGGTGGAAAGTGTTTCATCCTTGCCGAGAGCGGTGCGGACTTGCACATCAAGCTTCGGCCCGTAGAAAGCAGCTTCTCCTTCCGCTTCATAATAGTCGACATCGCCAAGCTCATCCATCGCTTCCTTCAGCATTCCCTGCGCTTTTTCCCACATCGCATCATCATCGAAGTACTTCTCCTTATCCTCTGGATCGCGATAGGAAAGACGGAACTTATATTCCTTGATGCCAAAATCCTCGTACACTTCGCGAATGAGGTGAACGACACGGAGGAATTCCTCCTTAATCTGGTCAGGACGGCAGAAGATGTGAGCATCGTTTAACGTCATCCCTCTGACACGCTGCAATCCGGAAACCGCACCTGACATTTCATAGCGGTGCATCATTCCAAGCTCGGCAATCCGCAATGGCAACTGACGGTAGCTGCGCATGTCCTGCTTGTACACCATCATATGGTGCGGGCAGTTCATCGGACGGAGAACGAATTCCTCGTTATCGCGCTCCATGACTGGAAACATATCATCCTGATAGTGATCCCAGTGGCCGGATGTCTTGTACAGCTCGGAGCTGCCTAGAATCGGTGTATACACATGCTGGTAGCCCAGACGCTCTTCTTTATCGACGATGTAGCGCTCGATGATGCGGCGTACCGTCGCTCCTTTCGGCAGCCAGAGCGGCAGCCCCTGTCCCACTTTTTGCGATAAGGCGAAAATACCAAGCTCTTTTCCTAGCTTACGGTGATCCCGCTCCTTCGCTTCTTCAAGCAGGCGAAGATGCTCCTGCAGGTCTTCCTTCTTAAAGAAAGCTGTCCCGTAAATACGTTGCAGCATTTTATTTTTGCTGTCGCCACGCCAATAGGCGCCCGCCAAACTGAGCAGCTTGAATTCCTTCACCTTATTCGTGCTCGGGATATGAACACCGCGACAGAGATCAAAAAACTCTCCCTGCTCATAAATCGTCAGCTTTTCCCCTTCCGGAATTGCCTCGATTAATTCAAGCTTGTACGGGTCACCAAGCTCTTCGTAAATCCGAACCGCTTCATCCCGGGTGACTTCAACGCGCTTGACTTCAAGATTTTCGGAAATTATCTTTTTCATTTCCTTTTCGATCTTCGGCAGATCCTCTGCCGTAATTGATTCCTCGGCATCTATATCGTAGTAAAAGCCGCCTTCAATGACCGGCCCTATCCCTAAGTGAACATTTTTGTGCAGCCGTTTAATCGCCTGGGCCATAATATGAGCCGTGCTGTGGCGCAAAATGTCCAACGCATCCTCGCTATCCTGCGTGACGATTTCAATCTTTCCATCCGTCTGAAGCGGTGTTCTTAAATCAACCAGTGTACCGTTATGCTTCCCAGCCAGCGCTTTCTTTTTCAGTCCCGGACTAATCGAAGCCGCAACCTCTTCTGTCGTTGTCCCTTTGGGAAACTCCTTTACCGCGCCATCGGGAAACGTTAATTTCATTGTCATGACTGTCCACTCCTTCTTTCTGATTTACTTGAGTACAACAAAAAACACCCATCCCTCTATTGACATAGAAGGGACGCGTGTCATTCGTGGTTCCACCCTTATTCAAGACTGAAAAATTCCTTTAGTCTCCTCATTTGATGCAGGATAACGGCTGCATGCCGGCGCCAGTTTCCACAATGCTGTGTTCCCCTCGCGCAGTTCAGAGGTGGTAAGCGTGCGATTCATGTTAAGAAGCTCCCAGCAATCACTTCTCTCTCTGAAAACAGAATTTTCCGCAGCTCGTGTCCTCGTCGTGACCCTTACTCATTTGACTGTTGATATGTAGTATTATAGGGAGCGCAAGCTGGAAAATCAAGAGGATTTCAAAAGTTGGTTGATTCTGGCTCATAAGCCCGCAATGGATAAAGGCGCAATCTTTCTTCAAAAATAGCCTGCAGCGTCAGGATCACCCCGTCATCCGGCTCATCGGTGAAAAGATAAACCCTCCTTGGCAGCAGACTGACAAGCGGGCTCACGACCATTTCCTCAACTTCAAGCGCTTCTTCAAACATAAGCTCGACATTCAAATGAAACAGCAGCTCCTCACGCGTCAAACGACGGAAGTGCTCATCATAGAGCGTGAAGCCCTGATCATGGACGATATGCAAACATGAAAATTTCGGCTGATGCGATTTGACATAATGCCGGAGGTCTTCAATCATATTTTGATATTCCTGCTCAAGCATATATTCATCAATCGCCATTTCCACACAATCAATCAGCATCTCTCCATATTCCCGCAGGCGGAACGTCAGAAAAGGCTCATAAAAAAAGCTCGTTTCTTCTTCGACATGATTGGCAAATGCTTCATAAATATAGGCGCGGCGATTGAAAAACGTCTTCATCATCGGCAGATCATCGCGATCTCCTTCTAAAATGGCTCGAGCAATGGTGATAATTTCCTGTTGCTCCTCCTTGGCTGTAAAATAGAACATCGTTTCGACGATATCAAGCAGCCATTCCTCTTCCTTCGTACTGATCACATAATCGGTCAGCACGGAAACGAGCAATGGGTGAAAGGAATCATAGAAATTAACAAACTGATTTTCATAGTTCAGTAAAATCGTCGTTTCTCCTTCTTTTTCCACCGTTCCTTTCAATCCATAGGCAGCGTAATTTTGGATATACGTTCTAAGCTGATCGAGCAGCTGCTTGCAATCATCGGTCTCTTCAAAATGGATTGCGATCAACGCTTATTCCCCCTTACCGTCTAACGAACTTCTTCTGCTTCCTTTTTCCTTATCCGTATTCAGACAGGCTCTACTCCATCCTATGACCGCTTTCCAAAAAAGATGATGGGGAATATGCGAAAAACGCGTCTTTCAGTAAGAAAAACGCGTAGCTTCCTTGCTAGCAGCGGCGTGTGGAGCCGTTACCATCGTTTAAGAATGAAGAATCTTGAAATTTTTTTACTTTCTTACTCCTAAAAAAAAGCTGTCCCAAAGGCTTTCCCTCTGGAAACAGCTGATTTTCGTTTTTTAATTTTGCATAATAAAGTCTTTCTCCGCCTGCTCCTCACCTTCAAACACGTGAAGAATTTCATACTTTGTATTGCGCTGAGCCGGTATTTTCCCAGCTTCGCGAATAAGCTTGAGAATTTGGTTCGTGTTAACCTTATGTGTTGTACCCGCTGCCGAGACGACATTTTCCTCCATCATCGTGCTGCCGAAATCATTGCAGCCGTATTGCAAGGAAAGCTTGCCGACCTCTGGTCCCATCGTCACCCAGGACGATTGGAAATTGGCGATATTATCGAGAAACAGCCGCGAGATCGCGACGTTTTTTAAATAGTCTCGTGAGCTGAGCTTTTTCGTTTTCCACATTCCTGTATTTTCCGGCTGAAAGAGCCAGGAAATAAAGGCGGTAAAGCAATTTGAGCGATCTTGAGCATCACGGATGCGTTGGAGATGCAAAGCGCGCTCCTCATAGGATTCACCAAAGCCGATGACCATCGTCGCCGAGCCAAACATCCCGACGCGCTTCGAAGCTTCCATCGCTTCAATCCATTGCTCCCACGTGATTTTCAATCGGCTGACACGAAGTCTTGTTTCCTCGGTCAGGATTTCCGCCCCGCCGCCAGGCATGCTGTCAAGCCCCGCTTCGTGCAGCTCGCGTAAGACGTCCTCAACACCAAGTCCTGACACTTCGGCGATTTTCCACACTTCAGCCGGAGAAAAGGAATGCATCCATATCGGGAAGCGCTTTTTGATCTCGCGCAGCAAATCGGTATAATAGCTAAGAGGGAGATCCGGATTCGTTCCTCCCTGCATTAAAATTTCTGTTCCGCCAACAGCGACGGTTTCTTCGATCTTTTTGAAAATCTCTTCATCTTTTAACACATAGCCTTCTTTGCTGCCAGGCGCCCGGTAAAACGCGCAAAAACGGCAATACGTGTCACAAAAGTTCGTATAATTGACATTTCGGCCAATCACAAATGTCGTAACCGGTTCCGGATGCCATTTCTTCATGATCGTATTCGCCGCTTCGCCCATCTTCTCCACTTCATCGCTCTCATAAAGAGCAACCGCATCTTCCATCGACAACCGCTCACCATTGACCGCGCGCTCTAAAATCGCATCAATGCTCATATATATCGTAACCCCCGAATCTTTCAAAATAGGATACTGTTATCGTATCATAGAAAAGCTGATTTATCTAACGCGAGCGGCGGTTTTTCCCTTCTACCGTCACAAACGCCGTGAAATGCTTGATCCGCTCCATAATCCGCTTCGCCTTCAGTTCCTCAATCCCACCGCGGTCCGAGTAAGCAAGATGCTCCTCCAGCTCCTCATAATCATAATTGGATGTAAATAAGGTCGGCAGCTTTTCCAGCATCCGGTGCTGCAAAATCGCACCAAGTACATCGTCTCGAATCCAGCCGGAAATCGTCTCGGCGCCGATATCATCCAGTATGAGCACCTGGACATTTTTGACCATATCCAGCTTCTGCTGAAAGCTGCCGTCGCCGATTGCCTGCTTCATTTCCCGGAAAAAATCAGGCGTGTAGACAATCATCGAGCTGATCCGTCTGCCTTTTAACGCATTCATCACCGCGCCCATAATATGTGTTTTGCCGACGCCGAATTTCCCATAAAGGTACAGTCCTTCTCCGTTCTCGCCCGGGTTCGCATGCAGCGCAAACGCAAGTGCCTTGCGACAGGCTTCCGCCCTGTCCTGGTCGCGGTCAAGCGTATCGAAGCTCGCTTCGAGAATCTCTTTCGGCACATAGAGAGAGCGCATTAGCTGCTGCTGCTGCTTCTTTTCATCCTCTTCACGCTTTAAATGACACGGATGGTAATGGAGGTCGAGCGCCCCTTTCTGGCTGATCAGCTCCGGCCGGTAGCCTTTCATCATGTTCGGACAATTCGCGAGCCCCGGACATGTTTCGCAATGATAGCTTTCCTTGCGAAATTCATATAACTTAACAAGACCCTGCTCAATACTTTCCTGAGTAATGTCCGGATTGCGTTGTAAAGCAGACTGCACGAGAGGGTCCGTCAACAATTCCTGCATCGCCTGATCAAGCCGCTCTCTCAGGCTGCTGCTTTGCATCCAGTCGGTTAACGATGATTGAATCGATTTCACTTAGCTCTCTCCCTTCCCGGCCTTACTTTTCTTCAGCTCTTCCAGCATCTCTTCAAAGCTCTTATCCCCCGAAACCGGAAGTTCGTTTCGCCCGGAAGGAGGAGAGGCCGCCGCTTTAGTATCCTGCTCTTTCTGCTTTTCGGCAAGCAGCCATTTCGGCAGCTTGTCCCGCCGCGGATTCGCTTTGCCCTTCGTTGAGGCTTTCGGATAAGAACCGGACCGCCGGCTGTTTTGATTTGACTTATTCTGCTCAAGCAGAGCAAGCTGCATCGCTTCCTTCACCGTTCGCACTTTCTTTCTCGCCCAGTGACTGGCGATTTTATCAACCAACGCCTTGCTGAGCTTCATATCCTGACTCCAAAGAATAAAATCGAGCAGCACGTTGATCACACCAGGCAACAGCTTATGATCAAGCATCAGTGATTCTATTATTTTAACATCCGCCGCCGCGACTTTGGCTCCATCAGAGCGGATTTCCAGCAAGGTAAGTGGTGGCGTCGTTTCATAAAAATGGATGATCCGCTCCTCCTCTGTCGCCGGCTCGCGGGCAGTTATGCTCCGTTCCTTTAAAGGATGAGTCCGTAAGCCGAGAGCAGGCGGCTCTGTTCCCTGTTCAATTTTGTACCATTCCTGCACCTTTTTACGCAGCTGCTCGCTGCTGACCTCCTCCTCATGGATGAAGGTCTGTTGAACGATACTGCTCATCTCCAGCGGCTCGATTTTATAGACAAAGGCGAGCCTGATAATCGCCGACTTGATCTCTTCCGTCAACGCCGAGTCCGGGACAATCGACTTCGATAAGCTTTTTTCAAACAGCTCAAAGTCGAATTGATTCGAAGCAAAGGTGACATCCTGTTCATCCTGCCTGCTTATGAGCGCTTTTCGCTCATCAACATGCAGCACCTTCCCCGTTTCCGACTTCAGGTTCGAGACCATTTCAGAATGGTGGAGCGATGCGTATACTTCATCAAAGGCGTATGTCAGCTCTGTATATTCCTCACGTGCGACTTCATCAAGCATAAATCGTTCGCGCAGCTGACGGTAATAGGTCTTACCGAGGCGATTAAACAAATAAACGCTCAGAACATCATTTTCAAAAAACTGCCTTGGTGTCATCGGCGGCTGCAATTCATATAAATACGTTGACCCTTCCTCATCCTTGCGCTTGAAGGTTTTCAGTAAGCCGATCGCCTCCAGCTTCTTCCGCTCCTCATAAATCACCTCGAGCGATTCACCAAGTAAGAGCATCAACTGGCGGTGAGTGAGTTCCCCGCTCCAATATTGATCGCGTTCAAGCTGGGAAAGAAGCGTCAGATAGAGACTATGGGCACTTGCTCCGATTAAAGGCTGATACAGTAAAGTAAGTGTCAACCGATCCTGTTCTGCCAGGTAATAGCTCGTCCGCACGGTAAACCGATCAACAGGTAGTAACTCTTTCCAATGCCATGTCACCAAAGGTCCCCTCCTTTTCATGATGTCTGTCGTGCTCTCTGATTGGTATGTACAGCAGGCCAAAACAGCGTAAAAAGAGCTTGCAGCGCTAGTTCGCTTTAAGCTCCATCGTTACTCGTTCTTATTCATCAAATCGGTCAGCTCTTTAATAAACACATTAATATCTTTAAATTGACGGTACACCGACGCAAAACGTACATAGGCGACATCGTCGACATCGGCAAGACGCTCCATCACCAGCTCTCCGACATCATGACTGTGTACTTCGTTTTTTCCTCTGCCTCGCAGCTCCCGTTCAACACTGCCTACAATCTGTTCAAGTGTTTCGAGCGAGACCGGTCTCTTTTCACAGGCTCGAATCAGACCGCGAATGATTTTATCCCGGCTGAACTCCTGGCGCGTTCCGTCTTTTTTGACAACGATAAGAGGAACCTCTTCGACCATCTCAAAAGTCGTAAAGCGGTGGTTACAGGCTTCGCATTCCCGGCGGCGGCGAATCGAGCGCCCTTCATGACTTGGTCTTGAATCAAGAACCCGAGTTCCATTATGGTGGCAGGCAGGACAACGCATTGAATCATCTCCACTTTCCCCAGTCGTACTTTAACATTATTATCTTTCATCATATAGAAAAAAGGAATCGCTGACAAGCATCGTTATGATAATTCGTCCCCTAAACCCGATCCTATGTACGGCAAATTTTGGTCTAACGCTTTGTAAAAAGCCAAAATCGCTTTCCGGCTTTGTCCAAAATCGGATGGCAGCACCGTGTCAATCGAACAGGACACATCGACCGCTGTCCGGAATGGTTTAACGGTAATGACCGTTACGATAAAAAGATTTTTCCCGTTTACGCTTGTCGCAACAATTTCACCGCGCTCCGCCTCGACTCTTTTCACCGTCCACTGCTGATTCTCTATGACCTTCCCAGCTGCCTCGAGAGCCTTGTCCTTCGTCGTTTTATAATAACGGGTCTTCAGCTCGTTCAGCGCGTGCTGTTCGCCCGTCTCCGTCCGTTTGCTAAAGAGCTGCCCGAATGTGTCCTTCAGTGCCATTTTTCCTCCCCCGTCCTTGTTGGCTTGATATCCTTATCATACCATACCAAGCCTGGCAGCGCGTGAAAAGACGACGGAATTGCTTAAAGGGGCGCCCCAAAAGCTACCGCTTCTAGGACACCCCTCTTCTTATAGTGCTTGTACTTTTGATTTTTCAATTTTGACCGGGCCCATTCCTCTAGGTACCTCAATCACTTCTGTTGTGGTAGCTCCAAGGGCCTCTGCAATATAGTTAGATGCCACGTTAGGATCGATGCGATCCCCACACGTATAAACATCAATGCTCGCATAGCCATGTTCTGGAAAGCTGTGAATTGTCAAGTGAGATTCAGAGATAATCACTACCCCGCTCACACCATGTGGTGCAAACTTATGGAAAGCAACCTCCCGGACTTCCGCTCCTGACTTTAATGCAGCATCCACAAAAACCTGTTCAATATAACCCATATTATTCAACTTCTCCACGTTACAACCCCAAAGCTCAGCAATGACGTGACGACCCATAGTGTCCATAAGTTGAATCCCCCTTTACAAAGAAATGTCATGCCTTCTCAAACATGTAGGAACGTCTATTTACACGGGGGAAAGTTAGTCCAGAGAGGTCCTAACCCTTTCTGCAAATGAATCATCCCTAATTAACTGTAATTGAAGTTCACGAAAATCAGTATACTTCGTTTGTAATTTGATTGCAACAGTTAGAATTAAATTTTTTTGAAGACTTTTGCCAAGCAAGGATCCTCCTCCCATTCCAACAGCAAAAAGGAAGGAGCCCGGGGCAAAAGGTTGATTTTCCCTTTTGCCCCGGGCTAAAGCAGTAAGCGAATACCATACTGATGTCTCAAATCCGTACCGATGGAACGACTTTCCGCACAACGGAGCCGCTGTCACCTGTTTCATCTGAACTCAGCTTCTGTCCCAGCCCTAAAATTAGGATGTCTCCAGGCGCTGAACACTATGCATTGCTCTTCCGTAGTGAACAACCGCCTACGTCCGTCTCTGAACATCGCTTGTAGCCGCTTTTATGAAGCAGAATGAACCTCTTCCTTTACTAACAGCTTCCCGGCGACGAGATGAAGCAGATCGACAACGCGGCAGGAATAACCCCATTCATTGTCATACCAGGCCAGCACTTTCACTTGCCGCTTATTCATGACCATAGTCGACAAGCCATCAATAACCGATGACTGTTCTTCCCCGTTAAAGTCAATCGAAACAAGCGGTTCATCTGTAAATCCAAGAATTCCGTTCAGAGAACCGGCCGCCGCCTGCTGCAATGCCGTGTTGACTTCCTCAACGGTTACATCCTGCCCGACGGTCACGACGAGGTCGACAAGTGAAACATTTGGTGTCGGAACGCGAAGCGCCATCCCATTCAGCTTTCCTTCGAGCTGTGGCAGCACCTTCGAAATCGCCTTGGCCGCTCCCGTCGACGTCGGAATAATCGACTGTCCGCAGGCCCGGGCACGTCTTAAATCCTTATGCGGATTGTCAATGTTCTTTTGATCATTTGTGTATGAATGAACCGTAGTCATCAGTCCGCTTTCGATCGAAAACGCCTCATCAAGCACCTTGGCGACAGGAGCCAGACAATTCGTTGTACAGGAGGCATTCGAAAGAATGTGGTGCTTGTCGCTATCATAAGACTGCTCGTTAACGCCGATCACGATTGTCTGGTCTTCTTCCTTCGCCGGAGCAGTGATGATCACCTTTTTTGCGCCGGCCTCAAGATGATAGCCCGCTGTTTCCCGCGTTTTGAATTTCCCCGTTGCTTCAATGACAATATCGACGCCAAGCTCCTTCCACGGCAGCTCACGCGGGTCTCTTGATTGAAGCAGTTTCACTTCTTTTCCATCTATAATAAGCGATTGCTCTTTAGCCTCAACCTTTAAAGGAAAGGTTCCATGTATGCTGTCATACTTAATGAGATGAGCCAGCGTTTCTGCAGGGTAGCTCGCATTAATCGCTACGATATCAACTTTTTTCTCCTGCATTGCCTTTCGAAATACCATTCGCCCAATCCGCCCAAATCCATTTATGGCTGCTTTTGCCTTCATTAGAACGACTCCTCTCAGAAATAAGCTATACTTTATATCCTCTATTTTCAAAAATAGTATATCACATTATATGATTAAGTACGATTATTTTCTGCCCAAAAGTGAAATTTGTTGCATTTTTGGACGAATGCCACGGATAAACTACCTTAAGGGAAAAAAGGGAAGGGAATGTAGAACGTCGCAATCGATAAGAATCCGATCTCTTCATAAGGATGTATAATTAAATCGCGATGTTACGAAGGAAAGAAAGGGCTAAGGCTATGATTAGTAAAGCTGCTCAACTAACAATCCTTGTGAAGGATCAGGAGGCGGCCAAACAATTTTACACAGAACAACTTGGTTTTGCTGTTTGTATGGATATGGAATTTGGTTCAGGTGCTCGCTATTTGGCGGTTGCTCCAAGAAGGGATAATGAAACCTTATTCGAACTCGTAAAAGCGACCACACCGGAGCAAACAGCTTTGATCGGCAAACAGAGCGCAGATCAGGTTCTGATTATGTTTGAAACAGACGATATCGAAAGAGCGTACAGGGAAATGAAAGAACGTGGTGTCAGCTTTCACGGAGAGCCCACTGCCGTTCCCGGGGGAAAGGGAGTCGGCTTTGAGGACTTGTACGGCAATCAGTTTGATTTGTTTCAAGCGGATAAAAAAACGCAGAGCGGCTTTTTTTAAAAGCGGCGTGCGGAGTCGCCGCCCTTCCTAATATCAACCCGGAAATTTTATCCTTTCTTACCTTTTAAAAAAAGAGACAAACAAAAGGTGGATCGCCTTTTGCTGTCTCCCGTTCCGTGAGCGAAGCTGTCAGCGCATGCTGACTCCCCATTGCTGCAAAATTTCTTTCAGCTGCGCCTCGGTCTCCCCTTTTGTGCCTGAATTGTCAATCACCGCATCGGCCCGCTTGCGCTTTTCCTCCAACGACATTTGCGACGCGATGCGTTTGCGTGCGTCCGCTTCCCCTGCCTGATCACGCGCCATCAGCCGGGAAAGCTGCGTCTGTTGATCAACATAAACGAGCAACACTTTATCCACTAAATAAAACAGCTCACTTTCAAACAGAAGTGGAATATCATAGACAATCGTCGTCTCTCCCTGTGCGAGATAATCGTCCTTCCACTCCGCCATTCTCTGTCTGACAGCTGGATGAATGATCGCGTTGAGCGCTTTCCGTTCAGCCTCATCCTGAAAAATAATCGCTCCGAGCGTTTTTCGCGCCAGTGTCCCATCCTCATTCAACACACCTGGACCGAAATGATCGACAATCCGCGCCAGTGTGTCAGTGCCGGGCTCGACAACATCGCGCGCCGCCTGGTCGGCATCAATGACCGGAATCGAATACGAACGTAGCATTGCGCTGACCGTTGATTTCCCGCTGGCAATTCCACCTGTTAAGCCGATAAACAAGAGACATCCTCCTTACAAGCTGCATACCCCTAATGTAATTAACAATAGGCCAGGCAAAAATGAAAATTTCTTCAGCCATCGCGAATCAGAAAAGCGGTAGCCGCTTCTCATTCCGAGCGTAATAAACAACGCGCTCATTCCGGCGACGCTGATCGCCATCCAGACAGGAGAAAAGCCGATCAGGGCTGCTCCAAGCCCTGCTCCAAAGGCATCGAGAGATAACGCAATTCCCAGCAGTAATGCTTCAGGTCCATTAATCGTCCCGGAATTGTCAAAATCGGCAATCATCGGTTTTCGTAATATGCGAATCACGACGCCAAGTACTTTAATTTCAAAGCTGAGAATGACTTCATCTTCTTTTGTTTTCTCAGTGTTTTTTGCTGGCCTATACACCTGATAAAGGGCCCAAGCTCCTATTGTTATTAAAATAATTCCTCCGATAGACCCTGCCACCTCCGGCGAGAGGTAGGCCTCCATAATCGTACCGAAAAACATCGCAACCAAAATCGAAACAGCCGAACAAGCCGCAATAAACAGCAAGGATCGCCAAGGAAGCTTCATTTTACGCAACCCGTAGGTTAATCCGACACCGAAGCTGTCAAGACTAACGGCAAGGGCAAGAGTCAATAAGGAAACTATTTCAACCATCGTGATAAGCCCCTTCCTTTTCAACACTATGATAGTATATGGCAGGGGCCTATTCGATGTACGTTACTTTTTTTGACAGCTTGAGCAGAAATGCGTTCCTCGTCCGCCAACAACCGTTTTGCTAATGAGCGTCCCACAGCGGACGCAAGCTTCATCTTTTCTTCCATATACTTGCAGCCGCTGCTGAAACATGCCCATCTCTCCCTGGCCGTTGACATAGGATTTGATTGAGCTTCCTCCCTGCTCAACGGCGTCGCGCAACGTCTCTATAATGTCCTTGTGGAGCCGGACAACCTCTTCTTCCGTTAAAGAAGCCGCCGTTCTTTCAGGATGAAGTCCGGCGCGAAACAACGCTTCATCGACGTAAATATTTCCGAGTCCGACCACTGTTTTTTGATCAAGCAAGAACACCTTTATTGACCTGTTTTTATGTCGGGTTGCTTCATATAAAAGCGCCGCTGTAAACCGATCCGACAACGGCTCAATTCCGAGCTGCGAAAGAGGCAGCGCGCCCTCCTCCTCACCCTTTTTAAAAATGTGCATCGTTCCAAACTTCCGCACATCCTGATAACGAAGCTCCGTCCCATCGGTAAATGTAAACAGGACATGTGTGTGCGGCAGCACCTCATCAGTCTCCTGATAAAGCCCGTAGCGCCCTTCCATCCGCAGATGGGAGACGAGTGTCAGCTCATCAAGCACAAACAGCAAAAACTTCCCTCTTCGCTTCATCGCACGAATCGTCTGGCCCACTAAGGCATCCTGAAACTGCTCAACCTCGCGTGGCTGCTTAATAATATTCGCCCATCTCACCTCGACGGCGTCAATCGTTTTGTTTACAACGAGTGTTTCCAATGTTCTTCTGACTGTTTCAACCTCTGGTAGTTCCGGCATCCTTCTCTCTCCTTACTTCGCGTCATACCATGTATCGCCGAATGACACATCGGCTTTCAGCGGAACCGCAAGCTCCATCGCCTGTTCCATCACATCCGGAACGAGCTTCATCACCTCGTCTAGCTCCGCTTCCGGCACTTCAAAAATCAATTCATCATGCACTTGCAGCAGCATGCGCGTCTTCAGCTTCTTATCATCTAGCGCAGCGGCCATATCAATCATCGCCTTTTTAATAATATCGGCAGCCGTTCCCTGAATCGGCGTATTCATCGCCGTCCGTTCGGCAAAGCTGCGTTTATTGAAATTACGGCTTGTCAAATCCGGCAAATAGCGGCGCCGCTGCAGGAGGGTCGACACATAGCCTTTCTCCCTTCCTTCTTCGATGATAGTGTCCATATATTCTTTTACCTTCGGGTAGCTTGCAAAATAGCGCTCAATAAAGGAGGCCGCTTCTTTTCTCGTAATGCCGAGGCTTTGCGACAATCCGTAATCACTGATTCCATATACGATGCCGAAATTCACGGCTTTCGCGCTCCGTCGCATATTGGCCGTCACTTCCTCTTTTTCGACATGAAAGACATCCATCGCTGTTTTTGTATGAATATCCATGTCCTTCCGGAACGCTTCGATCAACCGATCATCCTTGGAAATATGCGCTAAGACGCGCAGTTCAATTTGCGAATAATCGGCCGCAACAACTTTCCAGCCCGCTTCAGACGGCACGAAGGCTTTGCGGATTTTCCGGCCTTCTTCCAAACGGATCGGGATGTTTTGCAAGTTCGGGTCGGTTGAGCTTAATCGGCCGGTCTGCGTCAATGCCTGGTTAAAGCGGGTATGGACTTTCCCGGTTTCCTTCCGCGTCACTTTAAGCAGCCCCTCAATATACGTCGAGCTTAATTTGCCGAGCTGTCTGTAATGCAATATATGCTCAACAATCTCATGCTGGGGCGCGAGCTTTTCCAGCACATCGGCCGAGGTCGAATAGCCGGTCTTTGTTTTCTTGATCGGCGGCAGACCGAGCTTTTCGAACAAAATTTCCCCAAGCTGCTTCGGTGAATTAATATTGAAAGCCACCCCAGCCAGCTGATGAATCGTCTCCTCAAGCTCCCGAAGCCGGCGCTCCAAATCTTCGCCCATCGCCTTTAACTGCTCCGTATCAACCTTCACACCGGTCGTTTCCATATGGCCGAGAATAACAGAAAGCGGCATTTCGAGCTCGCGGTAGAGCTTTTCCTGCTCGTTCTTTTGCAGCTCTTCTTCCAGCAATGGCTTGAGCTGATAAAGCGCGTGCGCTTTGCGGGCGAGGTGCAGACCAAGCTTGTCCTGCTCCGGCACCTTCAGCTTCGCTCCCTTCCCATACACGACTTCGTCCTCCTGCACATCCTCAATTCCCTTGCGCTTTGCGACATCGGTTATTTCATGTGAGGAGAGCGATGGATCAAGCAAATAAGAAGCCATTTGCACGTCAAAATCAATCCCATCCAACAGCAAATCACGCCAACCGAGTACAACCACAGTCCGCTTTGCGTCAAAGACCCATTTTTTCGCTGTAGCGTCCTTCGCCCATGCGCGGAACAGCTCCGACTGTAAGGCAACCTCTGTCGGCACGAAAAAATGGCCTTCTTCATTTGAGATGGCGATCCCTTCAATCTCGGCCTGATGATAATTTTCTTTAAGCACTTCGACAATTAAAGCCGCCGGGCTCGTCAAATGTCTTTCTTCAATTTGACTGACGGTCTCATAATCGAGATCAGCAAGCTCTTTTTCCTCTTCCGCTGTCCCGTCATGATCAAATTTTGCCAGCAATGATGAAAAATCCAGCTCCTTCAGCAGTGCGACAACCTGCTTTGAATCATAATCGCCGAATTGCAGCTCTTCCAGCTCCTTCTCGTAAGGCACCTCCGTGTATATCGTCGCCAGCTCTTTACTCATCAAAGCCTGCTCTTTATGCTCTTCAAGCCGCTCCTTCATTTTCTTGCCTGAAAGTTGCTCAATCGAGGAAAGCACCTTTTCCACTGTACCGAATTCCTTTAACAGCTTCAGCGCCGTCTTTTCGCCAATTCCTGGTACTCCGGGAATATTGTCGGAGCTATCTCCCATCAGGCCTTTCATATCGATAATCTGCTCCGCTGTAATGCCGTATTTTTCGGCAAGCAATGCTTCATCATAATAATCGACTTGTGTAATCCCTTTTTTCGTCAAGGCAACCGTAATCCGTTCCGAAACGAGCTGCAGCAGATCTTTATCGCCGGAAAAAATTTTTACTTCCCAGTCTTTGTCCGCCGCCTGCTTTGCCAGCGTGCCAATAATGTCGTCCGCTTCATAATTCTCAGCTTCATAGCGGGCGATGTTAAAAGCATCAAGCAGTTCTCGCACTAAAGGAAATTGTTCGGACAGCTCAGGCGGCGTCTTCTGCCGGCCCCCCTTATATTCACTGTAGGTTTGATGCCGGAATGTCGTTTTGCCCGCGTCAAAGGCGACGAGCATATGCGTCGGCTTCTCTTCTTCAATAATTTTCAGTAACATCGTCGTAAAACCGTAAACAGCATTCGTATAAACACCTTTGTCATTATTTAACAAAGGCAAGGCAAAAAAAGCGCGATACGCAATACTGTTTCCATCTATTAATATGAGCTTCTTCAATCAAAAGGCCCCTCTCTGTTTCAAGTTTCGCTGTTTCTATTGTAGCATAGGCGTGTAAAAATGAGAAAAAGAGGGCGTGTTAAAAGGAGTTACATTCCTTTTAACACGCCCCTGGAACTTGAAGGCTGATGTCACTCGCCGAGTTTTAGCCAAACGGTCAAAAACCAACCATTTGGCTAAAACTCTTAATCAATATACCCCATCAGGATGCGGGCGTATGGTGAGTCGGCTGGGAGAACTATGACAGTGTCGTCGCCGATTGTTGTTTCATAGGATTGGAGAGTACGGTACAGCTGATAAAACTCCGGGTCGCGGCCGAAAGCATCATTGTAAATCCGGGCGGCTTCCGCTTCCCCTTCCCCGATGATTTCATTGGCGTCTGCTGTTGCCGTCGCAATCATTTCCTTCACTTCACGGTCGGTATTTGCTTGAATCCGGTTCGCTTCTGCTTCCCCTTGAGCCAAATACTCCTGAGCTGTCGAGTGACGCTCCGATATCATTCGACGATAAACCGCCTCTTCATTCTCGGCAGGTAAATCGGTTCGCTTCATCCGAACATCTGTTAACAGAATCCCATAATTGTTTCGTTCAAGTGCTTCGTTCACCCGATTAAGCACCAATTCATTAAAATTGCCTCTTGTCGGCGTCATCTCTTCATTAATAATTTCATCAAAGTCAAGCTGACCGAGCTCTGCCCGGATCGCCGAGAAAATCAATTCACCCATGATCGCTTCTGCCTGCTCCAAAGTTCGGGCATTGGCGATCATCATTTGCGGATTGTCAATCTTCCAGAGCGCGTAATGATCGGCAAGCATCCGCTTTTTATCGCGCGTATTAATTTCGGCGGGAGGGATATCATAAACCATCTGATATTTAGGCAATGTCGTCACCGATTGGATAAATGGCAGCTTATAGTTCAATCCCGGCTCGTCTTCGATCCGCACAACTTCCCCAAACTGTCTGACTACTTTGTATTCGCCTTCTTCGACAATGAAGAGGTTGCTGATAATGATCGCCAAAATGGCCACTAATACAACGGCAATAGCCCCAAGCTTAATATACTTACGCCACTCCCCATTCGGACGGCGTTCATTTAAATCAACAATGTTTTCATCACTCATTTAGTTCGTTCCTCCTTCTGCAGCAGCTTCCGTGCGCCGCTCAAGCGGTCGAATCGGTAAATAACTTACTGTATCTCCATTGCTGTCCATAATATATATTTCTGTCGACGGTAATACGCTCTCCAAAGTCTCCAGCACAAGCCGCTGGCGCGTGACTTCAGGGTTCACTAAATACTCATCATAAAGCGCCTCAAACCGGGCAACATCCCCGCGCGCCCGTTCAATGCGCTCAGTCCGTGTTCCTTCCGCTCTGGACATAATTGCGTCCTTTTCTCCTTCAGCGACATTAATTTCTTGATTGCGGTACTTCGTCGCTTCATTTATCTTTGTTAAACGCTCCTCACGCGCATCAGTCACTTCGGTAAAGGCCCGGCGCACTTCCTCAGTCGGAAGCTCAACGTCCTGAAGCTTCACATCCTGGATGCTCACACCGATTTGGTAGACTTCCAGCAGTTCAACAAGATTTTCAAACACCTTCGCTTCAATCTCAGGACGCTGGTCGGTCAGCGCATCATCAATATTTGAGCTGCCGATAACCCCACGCAACGAAGCAGAAGTCGCATTGTAGAGCACTTCCTGTGGATTCTCCGTGCTGTAAAGATACTGTTCCGGATCAGTAATCCGCCACTGGACGGCCAAATCGGCAAATAATATATTTTCATCACCGGTAATCATTTTGGCCTCATCCGTAAATTCAATCAATTCACCTTCATTTTCCTGATAACCTACTTGAAGGTTATATGTACCCCGTGACAAAATTTCCACTTTTTGAATCGGCCACGGCATTTTAAATTTCAGACCCGGCTCTGTAATCGTTTCATCCACTTTACCAAATGTAATCAGGGCCGCTTGCTCTGACTCGTCGACAATATACCAGCCTGTAATTAAAAATAATGCTAAAATGGCAATTCCAACTAACGAAACAAACCCTACTAACAATTGCTTAATCGTCATCTTATCATCCTTCCATTCTTTCTACCTTTATTTACGAATATGCAAAAATAAAGGTTTCATTCTTTTTTAAGATTCCTCACCCTTTTCTCACATTCTTATTCATTATAGTACAAAGCACTGAAGAATTGGGTAGAAAGAAATTGTAAATTGTCTGTATAAACGAAAAAAAGGACGGAAGCTAAAGGGGGTGCTTCCGTCCTGCCTAAGGGGATGTAACAACTTCACAAAAAGGAGTCCTCTTTGTCAAGCATGATAAAACCGTTCAGTCTTTATTTTAGAAAACAAAGATTAAGCAGGAATAAACGTCGTGTAAAAAGTTTGTAAAGACTTAACCCGATTGTTCTTCTTCCTGTTTGCGGGGAAACGTCAGGCTAAAGCAGGTTCCTTCTCCAGGCTCGCTTGTCACATGGATGCTGCCGTGATGGGCCTCCACGAGATGTTTAACGATCGCCAGCCCTAAACCGGTCCCTCCGGAATTCCGGCTTCTCGCGCGGTCAACCCGGTAGAACCGTTCAAAAATGCGCGGAATTTCTTTTTCACTGATGCCGACGCCTGTATCCTGCACAAGCAATTCAACCTCATTCTCCTTCCCCTGAAGGAAAAGATCAATTTTCCCACCATCCGGGGTGTACGTGATTGCATTGTTTACGAGGTTGATGACAATCTGCTTCATCCGCTCCGGGTCACCTTCTATTCGGCTTTCCCCGTTTGCATGAAGCGAAAGAGAGATACCCTTCTCCTCTGCTTTTTCCTTTAAAATGACGATAACATCCTCAATCACACGCTCGACATTCGTCGGCTGCCAATTCAATTCAAAGTACTGCTGTTCAATCCGCGAAAGCTCAAGAAGATCATGAATTAACCCTTGCAGACGTTCGCTTTCCTTATAAATAATATTTAAAAATTTCTCCCGCAATGGAGCAGTCTCCATCGCCCCGTCAAGCAATGTTTCGCTAAAGCCTTTGATCGACGTAACCGGCGTTTTCAATTCATGGGAGACATTCGCGACGAAATCCTTTCTTACTTGCTCAAGCTTTTTCAACTCTGTAATATCATGGAGGACTAGAGCGATTCCTGTCAGGCGATCATTTCGGCTCATAATCGGCGCGGCATAAATATCGAAATGCCTGATTTCCTGTTGAACGACAAAATGGATTTGCTTTCTCTGCCTTTTCTCCGTAATAAAGATCGCCTGCACGATCTTGTTCAGCTCTTTATGCTTAATAACATCATGATAAAGCTGATTGATCCATAAATCAGTATTCTCGTGAAAAATATCACGACAGGTCCGGTTCATCAAGGTGATATCTCCGCGGACATTGATCAAAATCAGTCCGCTTCCCATATTCTCAATTAATGTCTCCAGCCGTTCTTGCTGTGTTTGATAGCGGGTCGTCATTTGCTCCAAATTATGGGCAAGCACATTAATGGAGCGGGTCAGCTGACCAACCTCGTCTTTTCTGCCTTCCGATGTCCGCGCTTTATAGTTCCCTTCAGCCAGCTCATTAGCCACGGCGGTAGCACTTTCAATCGGTGAAATCATTTGGTTGGCGACACGGTAAGTGACGGCAACAATGATAATAAAAGCAACGGAAAAACTGATCGCCAGGATGCCCCAAATCGTCTGATTCATCTCGGCGAGTGTCGTTGTCGGAAGGCCAAGGCGAACAAATCCGATTTCCTCATTCGCCTCGCCGACGATTGGAACCGCATAGTAGAGCAGCTCTTCTTTCACCGTTTCGCTAAAGCGAATGCTTTGACCTTCCTGCCCTTCCAACACCGCCTGAATTTCAGGCCTTAAATCATGTCTGCCCATTAAAGCTGGGTCTGTCTCCGATTCGCCGACGACTGTGCCATCGGCCAAAATAATCGTCACCCTGGCCTGCAGCTCTTCCGAAAAGTCAATCGCCAGCTGCTGAACCTCGTCTGAAGCAAGGTCCTCCTTCGCCAGCATATACGCTGTTAAATCAGCTTCCTTTTTCAGACGTTCGGTTAAGCTGTTTAAATAAAAATCTTCATAGAGCTGACCGATAATAAAGCTCAAAGTCGCCATGACGATCAGTGTAATACTGACGACAGCAAGAACAAGCCTGAACCTAAGCCTTAGCATGGAGCTGTGGTTCCTCTAATTTATAACCAAGTCCACGGATCGTCTTAATGTAAATCGGCTTTTTTGTATTCGGTTCAATCTTTTCACGCAAATGGCTAATATGAACGTCGACAATCCGTGTGTCACCGACAAATTCATAATCCCAGACAGCGTTCAACAATTGATCGCGCGTCAGGACCCTGCCCTTATGGTTGGCAAGATAAAGCAGCAACTCAAATTCCTTTGGCGTCAGCTCTAATACCTTGTTTTGATAATGCACTTCATAGTTATCCGGGAAAATTTCGACCTCGCCACATGTCAGGACCGTGACAGCCTCTTTCTCCGTTTCTTCCTTTTGTGAAATAGTCGACTGCTGCTCGACTCTGCGCAAAATAGCACGAACTCGTGCGACAACCTCACGCGGGCTGAACGGCTTTGTCATATAGTCATCAGCCCCCAGCTCGAGGCCCAGTACTTTGTCGAATTCATCATCCTTTGCCGTCAGCATCAAAATCGGCGTCAAAATCTTTTGTTGTCGAAGCTGCTTGCATACTTCAATCCCGTCCAGCCCAGGCAGCATAAGATCAAGAACGATCAGATCAAACGGCTCCGAACTGGCGAGCTTCAATGCCGAAGCGCCATCCATCGCTGTTATGACATCATATCCTGACTGCTCTAAATTGAATTGTAATAACGTAACGATTGATTCTTCATCATCCACTACCAATAAACGCTGTGACATCATTCCATCCTCCAAACTTAAACTTCCCCCAAAGTTCAAGCTAATATTGTAACGGTTTTTCCCTCTTCTCCTTTTTTAATAGTATATCAAAAAAGAGACTGCTTTTCCTTGTTAGGACAGCTTTTTTCGAAGAAAGCGCTTCCTTACCTTTTTGGTGAATGTAAAAGAAGAGAGGCGGCCTAAAAAGCGAACGCTTTTCGGACAACCTCTCTTCATGCAAGTGGCAGGGGCACGGCCTCTTCTGCACCCGCCATCAGTACAAACAAATTCTGTTTATCTGTTTACTCCTTCGGTAATGCTTCCATCACATTACGAATCGATTGAATTGATTTGGCAAGAGCCACTTTTTCATCCTCGGTTAATTCAAGCTCAATTACCTTTTCAATTCCATCCCCGCCGAGAATCGTCGGCACACCGGCATAAATATCTTCGTAGCCATACTCGCCTTCAAGGTAAGCAATTGTCGGAATGACACGCTTTTTATCCTTAATGATCGCTTCAACCATTTGTGTCAGGGAAGCGGCAGGCGCGTAGTAGGCACTACCGTTTCCGAGCAAGCCGACGATTTCGCCGCCGCCTTTGCGTGTCCGCTCGACGATTGCATCAAGACGGTCCTGCGGAATCAGCTTCTCCAGTGGAATGCCACCGGCATAGGAATAGCGGATAAGCGGAACCATATCATCGCCATGCCCGCCAAGGACAAAGCCGCTAATATCTTCTACCGACAAGTTAAGCTCCTGGGCGACAAATGTCCGGAAACGGGCGGTATCAAGTACCCCGGATTGACCGATGACACGGTTTTTCGGGAAGCCGGACTCTTTGTAAACCGTATATGTCATCGCATCAGCCGGATTCGTTAAGACGATGATATAACAATTCGGCGAGTACTTCACAACTTCTCTCGTTACGGCCTTCATAATTCCCGCATTTGTATTGACCAGATCATCGCGGCTCATTCCCGGCTTACGAGCAATCCCCGCCGTAATAACAACGACATCTGAGTCCTTCGTATCTTCATAATTTGAAGTTCCGACAATCGCTGAATCGATTCCTTGAACAGGAGTCGATTCAAGCATATCCAATGCCTTTCCTTTTGTCGGACCTTCCATTTGTGGAATATCTAATAACACGACGTCTCCAAGCTCTTTTTGGGCAACCATCAGAGCTGTTGTAGCTCCAGTAAATCCACCGCCAATGACTGAAATCTTGCGACGCTTTATTGCCATCTGCATCCACTCCAATTTTTATTTAATAATCTAACCTCTTATCCGTTTCCTGATTAAAGGTTCTTAATTAATTCATCTGCAAAACCAGAGCATGATACTTCTGTTGCGCCATCCATCAGACGAGCGAAGTCATATGTGACGACCTTGCTGGCAATCGTTTTATCCATTGACGCCATAATCAGATCAGCCGCTTCTGTCCAGCCAAGGTGACGAAGCATTAGCTCACCTGAAAGAAGAACAGATGAAGGATTTACTTTATCAAGTCCGGCATACTTTGGCGCAGTACCGTGAGTCGCTTCAAAAATAGCGTGTCCTGTTGCATAGTTGATGTTCGCGCCCGGTGCAATCCCGATTCCGCCAACTTGTGCAGCAAGCGCATCAGAAATGTAGTCCCCATTCAAGTTCATCGTCGCAACAACGTCGAACTCTTTTGGACGAGTAAGAATCTGCTGTAAGAAAATGTCGGCGATTGAATCCTTAACGATAATCTTTCCAGCTGCTTCGGCATCCGCCTGTGCTTTATTTGCTGCGTCTTTTCCTTCTGCTTCGGCAATCTTGTCATATTGAGCCCATGTGAAGACTTTATCGCCAAACTCGCGCTCAGCTACTTCATATCCCCAGTTTTTGAAAGCTCCTTCAGTGAACTTCATGATGTTCCCTTTATGAACAAGTGTCACGCTCTTGCGGCCTTCATCAATTGCATACTGAATTGCTGCACGAACCAGTCGGTCTGTTCCTTGCTCAGAAACTGGCTTAATTCCGATACCAGATGTTTCAGGGAAGCGGATTTTCGTTACGCCCATTTCGTTTTGAAGGAAATCGATTAGCTTTTTCACTTCATCTGAGCCTTCTTTGTACTCAATACCAGCGTAAATATCTTCAGAGTTTTCACGGAAAATGACCATGTCCGTATCTTCAGGACGCTTTACCGGTGAAGGTACACCTTTGAAATAACGAACCGGGCGAAGACATACATAAAGGTCAAGCTCTTGACGAAGAGCAACGTTTAATGAACGGATTCCGCCGCCGATCGGAGTTGTTAACGGACCTTTGATTGCGATCATATATTTACGAACCGCTTCAAGCGTTTCTTCAGGTAACCATTCACCTGTTTGATTATATGCCTTTTCACCGGCAAGAATTTCTTTCCATTCGATTTTCTTTTCGCCATTGTATGCTTTCTCTACTGCTGCATCCATGACTCTGGAAGCTGCCGCCCAAATATCAGGACCGATTCCATCTCCCTCGATAAACGGTACAATCGGGTTATTTGGTACATCAAGAACACCATTATTCACTTTGATTACTTCTGCCATATTGAATGACCTCCTTCATATATTGTAAAACAGCAAGGAATGAAAAAATACTATGTACAAGGAGAGAATTGCTCCTCCTGATGTACGCGATTAACGTTGTTCGACCGGCACGTATGAGCGCTTATCGTGACCAACATATTCAGCGCGCGGACGAATTAGTCTGTTGTTGCTATACTGCTCCAAAATGTGGGCAAGCCAGCCGGATGTACGGCTCACGGCGAAAATCGGAGTGAAAAGATCATGCGCAAACCCCAAGGAATGATAGACGCTCGCAGAATAAAAATCCACGTTAGGCAACAGCCCTTTTTCCTCGGTGATCATCTTATCAATTTTGACGGACATTTCATACCATTTTGGTTCGCCGGTAATTTCAGTTAAACGTTTGGACATTTCACGCAGATGCTTCGCACGCGGATCGCCGTTTTTATAAACGCGGTGACCAAAGCCCATAATCTTTTCTTTATTATCCAATGCTTTACGGATATAAGGCTCAACATTTTCAATCGTGTCGATCTCCGTCAGCATCTTCATCACACCTTCATTGGCTCCCCCGTGAAGCGGGCCTTTTAAAGCACCGATCGCCGCTGTCATCCCGGAATAAACATCAGATAAGGTTGCCACGCAGACACGCGCTGTAAATGTGGAAGCATTCAACTCATGATCCGCATGTAAAACAAGTGCTTTATTCAAGGCATTCACAGCAATTTCATCAGGCTCTTCGCCAGTTAACATATATAAGAAGTTAGCGGCGAAGCTTAGGTCGTTACGCGGAGACACCGGCTCAAGACCGTCCCGTAAACGCGAGAAAGCTGCCACGATCGTCGGGATCTGAGCTTGAATTTTAACCGCTTTGAGGCGATTTGCTTCCTCTTCCATCACATCAGCTTGTTCATCAAATAATGCCAGACTTGAAACAGCCGTACGCAATGCAGCCATTGGATGGACTTTGTCTAACGGAAGTGCTTTCATCTGCTCGATGATCTCATTTGGAATTTCTGCATGGTCAGCCAGCTGCTGTGTAAACTGAGTAAGCTCAACCTTTTTTGGTAAGTCGCCATTCCAAAGGAGGTAAATTACCTCTTCAAAACTCGCATTATCTGCTAAATCATCAATGTCGTACCCTTGATAGGTCAGGACACTATCAATTATCGAACTAACACTTGAAGTCGTTGCTACAATACCCTCTAGACCACGAGTTGTACTCACATTAACCTCTCCTTTTCTCTAATGTTCTTCCTTTTCCCCGAACTAGTAAATGCTTACATTTACAACCAGTAAACATAAGCGCTGCTATGTAGGAAGATGTTGACACAGTCCATTATACCGATTTATTACGCTTTTGTGAACGTTTTACGTTAAACTAATTCTCGACAATCCGATCACTTTGCCCGCTTTACCTGGATGAAGCCCCTTTTCTTCGCATTAGCCGCCGAGCTTTGAAAAAAATTCAACCGCTCTCATAGCCAAATATGCAATGCCGGCACCAATTAATGGCCCGACCGCAACTCCATTGAATAATGTCACAGCGAGAATCGTTCCAAAAACGAGAGCCGTCGTAATATGCGGATCTGTCCGCAATAAATCAATTCCACTGGCTGCGATTAACGCAACAAGGATTCCGGCTCCAAGCGCAATCCAGGCATAAGAGGAACGCACCGCTTCCCCAAGCTGCTTAAACCCGATCTCACCGGTAACAATCGGCGTTAAAACGGCAATCGTAATGACCGTGACGCCAATATTAATTCCCTTTTGCTGAATAAAAGGAAAGACTTTATCTCCTAAACCTACCCATTTCAAAAGCAACAGGCAAACAACAGCAACAATTAAAGACTGGTTTTTCGCCATGATGGCGATCGCCAACAAAATAAGCATAAAAATCGACGCCTGTGAGAACAAAAAACAATCAACCTTCTTCCTAAAACAAATCTGCCTCATCCCGCATAGGCCGTTCCAACATCCATAGCAATGCTTGTTTATCATACCATAATCCTACATGATTCGCCATCAGCGCCCAGCTTCTGTTACCTTCGATTGCTCATAATAATAAAGTTTCCATTTTTGATGAGACGATGAAATATTTTCAGCAGCAGTGCTTTCGCAACCGTTCTCGTTTGCGGAATAAGCAAAAAGAAACCGATCGCATCCGTAATAAATCCCGGAGTGAGCAACATGAGCCCGCCGATAAGAATACAGATCCCGTCAAGCATGACCCCGCTTGGCACTTGCCCTTGCTGCGCCTGCATTTGAGCGAGCCTGATCGCCTGTAGTCCTTCCCTCTTCGCCAGCCATGCCCCTAGTATTCCAGTTGCGATAATCAGAAGAATCGTCGGCCAGACACCAATCGTTCGTCCTGATAGGAGCAACACCGCGATTTCAAGCGCGGGCACAACAATAATAAACAACAACAGGAACCGAAACATCTGAGCTTCCTCCTTCCGCCAACCTCATTTCCTGTTAAGGAAAAAAGTTTGTCTCAACAGACATTCGGCTTACTTGAGACAAACTTTCTAATTCTGCTTAAAGCACGCTCGTATGGCCACGATAAATATCGCCGCGCGCACTGTCTACTGTAATTTCCTCCCCATCTTCAAACAGCTCCATTGCCCCTTCGACTCCGACAATGACAGGGGTACTCAAGTTAAGACCGACGACCGCCGCGTGAGAAGTCAGTCCACCTTCTTCGGTGATCACGGCCGCGGCCATTTCAAATGCCGGAATCATATCCTTATCCGTACTGTACGTAACAAGGATTGAGCCTTCTTTCATTTTCTCATTGGCCTCAAAAGCGTTTCTCGCCACCACTACTTTCCCTGATGCCGTCCGCCGGCCGATCCCCTGGCCTTTGGCAACGACCTCGCCAATAACATGGACCTTCATAATATTTGTTGTTCCCGTTTCCCCGACCGGTACCCCCGCCGTGATGACGACCAAATCACCTTGTGCCACCATCCCTGACGATACTGCGGATTCCACAGTCGATTCCAGCATTTCATCGGTGGAAGCTGCTTCTTTGCCAAGAACAGGATAGACGCCCCAGACGAGGTTAAGTCGGCGGATGACACGCTCGTTGCTTGTGACAGCAACGATTGGTGATTTCGGCCGGTATTTTGAAACCATCCTTGCCGTATAACCGCTCTCCGTCGCCGATAAAATAGCCGCCGCTGACAAATTAGACGCAGTATGCGCTACTGATTGACCAATCGCGCTCGTAATCGTGATATGCGCTTCCTTCGTTTTCTTCCGCAGCATCGCTTCATAATTTAACGCTTCCTCAGTCCGTCTGGCGATGTTGTTCATCGTCTGTACGGATTCAACCGGGTAATCACCGGCTGCTGTTTCCCCTGAAAGCATGATCGCGTCAGTTCCATCAAAGATCGCGTTGGCAACATCACTTGCTTCCGCTCTTGTCGGGCGCGGGTTGCGCTGCATCGAGTCAAGCATCTGTGTTGCGGTAATAACCGGCTTTGCGGCGTAGTTGCATTTTTTGATTAGCTGCTTTTGCACAAGAGGAACCTCTTCAGCTGGAATTTCAACACCGAGGTCTCCACGGGCGACCATCAATCCATCCGACACTTCCAAAATCTCGTTGATGTTGTCGACACCTTCCTGGTTTTCAATCTTCGGGATAATATGAATATCCGTCCCATTGTGGCGTTCAAGAAGCTCGCGGATCTCCAGAACATCAGTGGCGCGCCGGACGAAGGAAGCCGCGATAAAATCGACGCCCTGCTCAATGCCGAATTTAATATCAGCAGCGTCTTTTTCGGTAATCCCCGGCAGGTTCACACTGACATTCGGCACATTGACACCCTTTTTGTTTTTCAATGTTCCACTGTTTAAGATCTTTGTCACAATTTCCTCGTCACGGATTTCCACGACCTCCAAGCCGATCAGTCCGTCATCGAGAAGAATTTTCGAACCTGGATGAACATCGTCGATTAACCCCGGATACGTGATCGAAATCTTCTCCGCATTTCCAACTACCTCTGTCATGGAAATGATTAATGTTTCACCCGCCTTCAGTTCGGCTACTCCCCCCTCCAATGTTTGCGTCCGGATTTCCGGTCCCTTCGTATCAAGCAGGATCGCTACTTTTTGCCCGGTGCGCTTCTCTGCTTCACGAATATTTTCAATCCGCGCCCCGTGCTCCGCAAAATCACCGTGTGAAAAATTCAGCCTGGCGACATTCATACCAGCTTCAATAAGGGCAACAAGCTTATCGATCGATTCACTCGCCGGTCCAATCGTACATACAATCTTCGTTTTTCGCATATTAGCCTCCTAAAATAGTCATTGTTTAAATCGATAACTCCTGTGAGAGCTTGTACATCTCCTGGTCAATTGTATGCGGACGGGATAAAGCTTCGTTTATATCATGGTAGACTAGTTCATTACGCTGAATTCCGACAGTTACACCAGCTTTCCCATCAAGCAGCAGGTCAACCGCTTTAGCCCCGAGCCGGCTTGCCAGTACACGGTCAAATCCGGTTGGTGAGCCGCCGCGCTGGATATGGCCGAGCACAGTAACACGCGTCTCCATCTTCGTTGCTTCCTGAATGCTGCGGCCGAACTCAAATCCGCTTCCGACTCCTTCCGCTACAACAATAATACTATGCTTCTTCCCCCGGTCTTGTCCACGTTTTAATCGGGAAATAATCGCGTCAAAGTCATAGTCTGCTTCCGGAATCACGATTGTTTCCGCCCCATCAGCAAGCCCCGACCAAAGCGCCAAATCACCGGCATGCCGTCCCATGACTTCGATCACATATGTACGTTCATGCGAAGTTGCCGTATCGCGGATTTTATCTATCGCATCAATGACGGTGTTTAACGCCGTGTCAAACCCGATTGTGAAATCCGTCCCCGGAATATCGTTGTCAATCGTTCCTGGGACACCGATCGTTGGAAATCCGTGCTCGGTTAATTTTTGCGCCCCGCGGTATGAACCGTCTCCGCCGATCACGACAAGCCCTTCAATCCCAAACTTCTCCAGCTGGGCGATCGCCTTTTTTTGTCCTTCTTCTGTTTTAAACTCTTCACAGCGTGCTGTATATAAAATCGTGCCGCCGCGATGGATGATATCGCCTACAGAGCCGAGCTCCATCTTCTTAATATCACCCTCGATTAAACCGGCATATCCGTAAGAGACGCCATATACTTCCACCTCATGATAAATCGCTTTCCGCACGACAGCCCGAATGGCAGCGTTCATTCCTGGAGAATCGCCCCCGCTTGTCAGAACTCCGATACGTTTCATTCTATGTACCCCCTCGACTTGTTTTGGCAAAGTGTTTGTTCTTCTTTCCCCTTACCCTGCTTTTTGGACTTGTAATAGTATCTTGCTCTCAATTAAAAAAAATACCATTTTCACCGCCGGAACACAATACAGATGATTTAGCCGGCGGTAAAAAGAAGCGGGGCTGTCAAATTGCTTCCCGACTATCGCAAATCCGCGCCACAGAAGGCCTCCAAAGCTTCACGGCGGTCAGGCACAGCACATAGAGGGTGTCCCAAAAGCCAGCACTTTTAGAACACCCTCTCCTTTATTCAACAGGCATGACATCGTTTACAAGCCCGTATTCTCCAATTTTTTTGTACTTTTCATAGCGATTTTCTATTAGTTCTTCTTCAGACAGCTTCGATAATGCTGTCAGAGAAGCCGTCAATACGTCGTCTATCGCTTCTGCCTGTCGCTTGACGTCTTTATGGGCACCGCCCTTAACTTCATGGATAATTTCATCAATAATCCCTAATTCTTTTAAATCCGGCGCTGTAATTCTCATTGATTCTGCCGCCTTTTGCGCCAGCGAAGCATCCTTCCAAAGGAGAGCCGCTGCCCCTTCCGGCGAAATAACGGAATAGGTCGAATTCTCGAGCATATGAACATGATTGCCGACACCTAACGCCAGCGCTCCGCCACTGCCGCCTTCCCCAATCACGACGCAAATAACAGGCACCTTCAATCCGGCCATTTCAAGCAGGTTTCTGGCAATCGCTTCACTTTGACCACGCTCTTCAGCAGCCTTTCCAGGGTAGGCTCCTTTTGTATCGATAAAGCAAAAAATCGGCCGATTAAACTTCTCAGCCTGTTTCATTAAGCGCAGCGCTTTCCGGTACCCTTCAGGATGGGGCATTCCGAAGTTTCGGCGAATGTTTTCTTTTGTATCTTTTCCACGCTGATGACCAATCACCGTGACCGGTCTCCCGTGAAATTTCGCGATGCCGCCGACAATCGCCTCATCGTCGCCAAATAAGCGGTCGCCATGCAGCTCAAGAAAGTCGGTAAACAAATGCTCGATATAATCCAGTGTCGTCGGCCGCTCGCTGTGACGGGCCAGCTGAACTCGCTCCCAAGGCTGCAAATTGCCGTAAATCTCTTCCTCCAGCTTGTGCAACCGTCTTTCCAGCTTAACAATTTCATCTGTTAAATCGATATCTTTTTCTTCGGTGAAATGTCGAAGTTCACTGATTTTATTTTTCAATTCGAGAATAGGCTTCTCAAAACCTAGTTCACTCGCCATGCTTGAGCACCTCCTTTTTATAAAGCGTGATGGATATCCAGTATTTGTCGAAGGGTTTCTTTCATCTCCAGCCGGGGAACAACACGGTCAAGCTGGCCATGCTTCAGCAGGAACTCCGCGGTTTGGAAATCATCAGGCAGCTCTTGGCGAATCGTCTGTTCAATAATGCGTCGTCCGGCAAAACCAATCAATGCTTTCGGTTCAGCAAAATTATAATCACCGAGCGAAGCAAAGCTCGCTGAAACTCCACCCGTCGTCGGATGCGTCATAACGGAAATAAAAAGTCCACCCTCACGATGTAATTTCTGCAAGGCAGCGCTCGTCTTAGCCATTTGCATCAAACTAAGAACCCCTTCTTGCATCCTTGCTCCACCGGAAGCGGAAAACAGAATGAATGGCAGTTTCTTTTCAATTGCCCGCTCTACGGCCAATGTGATCTTTTCGCCGACAACAGACCCCATGCTTCCCATCCGGAAGCGGGCATCCATGACCGCTACCACAGCGCCGAAGCCGCCAATTTGCCCTTCGCCGGTCACAACTGCTTCATTGATCCCGGTTTTCTTGCGGTCAGCCTCAAGCTTTTCCTCATAGGAATCAAAACCCAATGGGTTAAGACTGGTCATCCCCTGATTAAATTCAACGAATGTTCCACTGTCAAATAGACTGTTCATCCGGTCATATGCAGCCATCCGGTGATGATGACCGCAGGAATCACATACATATAAATTCTTCTTCAATTCCTTCGTATACATAATCGTCCGGCAAGCGGGACACTTCGTCATTAAGCCTTCCGGCACTTCCTGCTTGGCACGCTCAGAAGGAATTGTCGCATACCGCTTTTTCTTCTTTAAAAAATCCTTAAGCATTCTTCCACCTCACTCGCTTAAGCTGTCTGAATCTATTATCTAAAAACGAAACAGCCTCAATCAAAAACGGCTATTTTGCAAATGACGTTTCATCGCCGCGATTGCTGCTTCGCTGTCTCTTTCTTTAAGTGCATGATAAATCTCTTCATGTTCGGCAATGGAAGCGCTCATTCTTCCCGCTCTTTTCAACGATTGTTCAATCGCGACCTTGTTGTACTCGACCAATGCCATCCAAAGATTAAGCAGAAGCTGATTCTGGCAGGAGGTGACGATCGTTTTATGAAATAAATAATCCTCTTCTACCGGCAGGTCACCATGGGACCACTCTTCTTTCGCTTCGCAGATCAGCCTATTCAAACGTTCGATTGCTTCGTCGTCGATGCGTTCACATGCCAATCGCAGTGCTTCCACTTCGACAATTCTTCTCGTTTCGCTCAAATCCTGCCTGGCACTTTCACTTTTCAATAAAAAAGATAAAATAATGTCAATTAATTGAAAGCTGCCAGCCGGCTTAATAAAGGTACCTTCCCCGCGCCGTGTTTCAATTAAATCGAGAAGCTCAAGCGCCCGTAATGCTTCTCTGACAGAGGAGCGACCAACGTCAAGTCGGTCGCTCAGTTCTCTTTCAGAAGGAAGCTTGTCTCCACTCGTTAACTGATCATGCTGGATAATTTGGTTAATTTTCTTGATGATTTCTACGTATATCTTCGGCTGTCCTGATGACATAGTGTCATCCCTCACCTTTTATTCGTTACCGATAATAGCCATTTTTCTCGTTCTTTCAGCTATTTCTTCAGGGTCCACTTTCTTTCTTGCTACGCCAGTTTCCATCGCTGTCTTCGCCACAGCCGCCGCGACAGCAGGAGCAACGCGCGGATCAAATGGAGCCGGAATGACGTAGTCAGGAGTAAGATCTGCCTCTGCAACAAGATCGGCAATCGCATATACGGCGGCAACCTTCATTTCTTCGTTAATATGAGTCGCACGTACATCAAGCGCCCCGCGGAAGATTCCCGGGAAAGCAAGGACATTGTTAACCTGGTTAGGGAAATCAGAGCGTCCTGTACCAATGACCTTCGCGCCAGCTGCCTTTGCTTCCTCGGGCATAATTTCAGGCACCGGGTTCGCCATCGCGAAAATGATCGGATCAGCATTCATGCTCTCAACCATCTCTTTTGATAATGCGCCGGCAACGGAAACACCGATAAAGACGTCAGCGCCTTTAATCACGTCAGCCAGACTTCCCTCTAAACGCTCAGGGTTGGTGAACTTCGCCACTTCGTCCTTCATCTGGTTCATGCCATAAGAACGACCTTCGAAAATCGCCCCTCTTGAATCGCACATAATGACATCGCGAATTCCCATGCGCTGCATTAATTTAATAATCGCGATACCGGCCGAACCTGCGCCGTTCGCCACCACTTTAATCTCTGACATTTTCTTTCCTGTCAGCTTTAAGGCATTGATTAATCCGGCCAGCGTGACAATCGCCGTACCATGCTGGTCATCATGGAAGATCGGAATATTGGTTTCCTTCTTCAGACGCTCTTCAATCTCAAAGCAATCTGGAGCGGCAATATCCTCAAGATTGACTCCGCCGAAAGTCGGCTCCAGCAATTTCACCGTTTCAACGATTTTATCAATATCTGTTGTGCGCAAGCAAATTGGAAAGGAGTCAACGCCGGCAAACGACTTAAATAAGACAGCCTTTCCTTCCATTACTGGTAAAGAAGCTTCCGGACCGATGTTCCCCAGTCCAAGCACAGCAGTACCATTACTGACAACGGCCACCATATTTCCTTTCATCGTATATTCATATACGCTTTCAATATCTTCAAAGATTTCCTTACAAGGTTCAGCCACACCCGGTGAATAAGCTAAGCTTAAGTCCTGAGCATTTCGAACAGGAACCTTCGACGTTGTCTCCAGTTTTCCTTGATTTTCGCGGTGGATATGTAAGGCTTCTTCTCTAGTTGTTGCCACAACAGACACACTCCTTCTTTTATGAATAAATTTTATTTTCTTAATCGAATCCTGTTTTTGACTAATGGTCTGACCACTTAAAAACAACCTTTATTATATAGAAAGTTCAGTCATAAGCCAAGAGATATTCCTGATTTCCCTTATTTATTATACGACTGCAGCACGACATTTTCCTTCCCCAGCAGCTTGAATAATTCATGCAAACAATCATCGGTCGGATGGACGTAACAGTCTTGCGGCAGAATCTTTTTTTCTTTTGTTTCAGCATCATAAAGCACCACCGGGACCGTTCCCGGATATGCATAAAGCTGTGTTTTCACCTGTTCGATTTTCGAAGCGGTCTCCGGCAAAATCCGTAAAAACAAGAGCTTGCGCGGCTCGACGGTCAGCTGCTGCAAACGGATCGCCTTTTCAATGATGAGCTGCTGCCGTTTCAGATCGGCCCTGCCTTCCACAAACAGAAGCTCACCTTCTTTGAAAAGCTCGGCCGCCGCCTTCCATGCCGATGGAAAAACGACCAATTCCGCTTCTCCCGTCTCATCACTAAGCTTGGCGAAAGCCATCTGCTCATTGTTTTTCGTTTTGATTTCTTTGACCTGGACGACCAGACCCGCCGCCCTGATCACGCCTTTGGCCGACAACGCCCCATTCAATGTCCGGCGTCCCGTTCCTTCCAGCTTATCCTGATAAATTTCCACAGGGTGGGAGGAAAGGTAAAACCCGAGCGCCTCCCGTTCCATATCGAGCTTTTCCTGCACGGTGAGCGGTGGGGCGGACTCATACTCCGGCGGCGGCACTTCGACGGTAAACAGACCGTCTGTTTCTTCCTGAAAGCTTTTGACGGTAGCGGCAAAGTCAAACGCCGCTTGAAGGGAATGGAGCAGCGTCGCCCGATCCTCGGCAAACTCATCCAGCGCACCTGCCTTGATCAACTGTTCGATTGCCTTTTTCGTAACGAGCTTCGTGTCAACGCGGACGACAAAGTCAAACAGATCTGAAAATGGCTTCCGCTCCCGCTCCGTTAAAATTGCCTGTACGGCCTTGACTCCTACGTGGGCAACCGGCAAAAGCCCAAAACGGATCGCTGATTGCTCCAGTGTAAAGAGGTGACCGCTTTTTGCCAGCGATGGCGGCAGGATTGTATAGCCGGTGCGCCGGCATTCCTGGAGATGATGAGCCAGCTTTTCATGATGGTGCCAGACGCTGGAGAGCAGCGCGGTGTAAAACGCCAGCGGATAATGGGCTTTCAAGTAAGCGAGCTGATAGCTGAGTATGCTGTACGCGACGGCATGACTCCGATTAAAGCCATAGTCGGCAAAGCGTTCAATTAAAGCAAAAACCTGCTCCGCCAGCTCCAGCTCGTATCCTTGGCGTACCGCCCCCTGCTGAAAGGCTTCTTTCTGCCGCGCCAGTTCGACTTTGTTCTTCTTGCTGATCGCCCTTCTTAACAAATCAGCTTCCGCCAGGGAAAAGCCGGCGAGCACCGAAGCGATTTGCATAATTTGCTCCTGGTAAATGATAACGCCATATGTTTTGGCCAAAACCGGTTCCAAATCCGGATGAAGATAGTGAACCCGCTCCGGCTGGCGTTTGCCGCGAATATAATCCTCGATAAACTTCATCGGACCGGGTCGGTAAAGGGCGTTGACGGCGACGATATCTTCAAAATCGGTCGGCTTCAGGTCGATTAGCGTCCGGCGCATCCCCGGTGATTCAAGCTGAAAAATCCCCGTCGTATCGCCGGCACCGAGCAGCTGATAGGTCGATTCGTCATCGAGCGGGATTGCGGCCAGATCAATCGGCTGATGCTGCTCCCTGACAAGCTCAACGATCCGCTCCAGTAGCGTCAGGTTCCGCAGTCCGAGAAAATCAAACTTCAGCAGGCCGAGCTGTTCAACGACCTCCATCGCCGCCTGGGTCAGCGACACTCCGCCCTGACCGGCCTGCAGCGCGACAATTTCCGGCAACGGTTCGGCACTGATCACGACACCGGCGGCGTGCGTCGAGGAATGCTTCGGCAACCCTTCCAGCCGGGAGGCGAGCTTCCACAGCTTCTCCGCTTGAGCGGATTGTGTAATCAGCTGTTGAAGCTGCGTGCTGCCTTTCAGTGCTTTTTCCAGCGTGATCCCCGGTGAAGCTGGTACTTCTTTGGCGATTTGCTCGGTTACCGTTCCCAAATCAAGCACCTTGCCAACATCACGGATGACGGCTTTTGCCGCCAGCGTTCCAAAAGTCAGAATTTGCGCCACATGCCGGTCCCCGTACTTTTCCTTGACATAGGCGATAATCTCGTCGCGGCGGTGGTCGGGAAAGTCAAGGTCAATATCCGGTAAGGAAACACGCTCCGGATTCAGAAACCGTTCAAACAGAAGGTCATATTTCAGCGGATCGACGTGGGTAATATAAAGCGCATACGCCACAAGTGATCCGGCAGCCGAACCTCTTCCCGGTCCTGTATGAATCTGCCGCTGTCTCGCATAGCGTAAAATGTCCCAGACGATTAAAAAGTAATCACTGAAGCCCATTCTGATAATGGTCCCCAGTTCATGCTCCAGTCTGGCGCGCATCGGTTGCGTCACCTGTTGATAACGTTCCTTTACTCCCTGCTCGCATAATTGCCGCAGCTGCTTTTCCGCCGGCAGCGTGGTATCAGCTATAAATTTCGGCATACGATGTTCGCCGAGCGTCAGCTGAACCGTGCAGGCAGAAGCCAGCAGCTGAGTATTGTGAAGCGCCTCTGGCTCCTTTTGAAAACGGACGCTCATTTCAGCCGGGCTGTGTAAGTAGGCGTTCTGTTCGAGAGCGGTAAAAATGCTGTCTGCCAGCTTGCTCCCCTGCTGAATCGCCCGCGCCACCCGATACGCGTCAACGTCTTCCTTTTCTGTGAAAAAAACCGGAGGAGCGGCAAGCAGCCGCAAGCCGGAAAATTCGGCGAACGCCTTACGTGCCTCATAGTCCACTCCATCGTCTTCTTCAATCGCAAGAAACCAGTCGGAGTGCTCCGTTGCGCCTTTCCAGCGATTGATCCAATCAAGCGCTTTTGGATACCGTCCTTCTTGCAGCCAAGCATCGAGGGGGCCGGTCCGGTTCGGCAGCACGACAAGGACATCTCGCAAATAAGGAAGCATTTCCTCCTGCGTGAGAAAAGGCTCTTTTTCCTCTTTATGCCCAAGGATCGTCGCCAACTGCAGTAAATGGGCATAGCCCTGATTGTTCTTTGCATAAAGGCGGAGGAAAGCGGTCGTCTGCTGCTCCGGCTCAGCCTGGATGGTCAACTCAAGACCGATGATCGGCTTGATCTGATTGGCAAGGCAAGCCTGGTAAAAGGGGACCGCCCCGTACATCACATGACGATCACTTAAGGCCAGCGCCTGATAGCCAAGCTCTTTTGCCCTTTCGACGAAAGCGGGCAACCGATTTATAGCAGATAGTAAGCTGTATTCACTATAAACATAGCTTTGAACAACCATCCAATCGCCCCCTTCATAAATAAGTCCGTGTATCCTAGTATAGTATAAATGATCGGCTGCTGTCTCATTAGCTGGTTGTCCATTGCTTTTTGCAGCGCCCTGGACAACGAGAGTCATATTTCTGTCCTCATTCCGTATATATAGTAGTACGGATAAGCCTTTGTACGGAAGCACGACAGCGAAAGGAGGAGCGGAGTATGTTGAACCGGGAGCTGCTGGCTACCTTAATTATTGATTTCTTTGTCGCCTTCGGTGTTCTGATCGGCGGTGCGATTATCGGCGGGATCGGTGCCTTTCTCATAGGGAAACCTCCCCTGTCTGTCATGAATGATCTGGCCAGCAGCTTAAAAATCTGGGCAATTGTTGCGGCGATCGGTGGAACCTTTGATGCAATTACAACCATTGAACGGGGACTGTTTAACGGGGCGCATGATGATATCTTCAAAACGGGATTAATGATCTTCGCCGCCCTTTGCGGCGCTCATTCCGGTACGCTGCTACTGCAATGGATCGTAGGAGAATCTCTGTCATGAGGGTCCCTCCCTTCATCGAGCGGCCAAGCTGGCAGCGCTTTTTTGCCGGGGTGATCATCGGAATTCTTATCGGCTGGGCCTTTTTTATCTATCAGTACGGACAAGTGTATGAGGGCTTGATGCTGCGTATTTCCAAACAGGAGGCCCTGATCCATAAGCAGGAGGAGCGTATTGAGGGCCTCGTCAGTGAGCAGACGAAGCTGAATGAAGAAAATCAGAAGAAGCTGACGATCCAGCAGATTGAAATTGTTTACGTAAATGACCGGCGCCTGCGTCTTAACCAGCTGACATTGTTTGAATTAAGAGAGCAGGCCCTCAACGAGCTGCAGTTTATTGAGCGCAAAGATATTGAAACGGTAGCCACGATGAAAGATTCAATTATAAAAACATTGGAGAATAAAGTGTTTCATGTCGGAGAAGGCCGCTATCAGCTTGATGTCAAGGAAGTGTATTTGTTTACGACGCTGCGGCTTTATGTCGAAATCACGCTGCCAGGAACCTAACGACCCGGCAGCGTCACCAAAAGCTTTCTTTCTTGACTGGCTGCGGCTCCTTTGTCAGCCCTTTTTTCAGCTTGAAGCCTGTACAAGCTTCGCGACAATCTCCTCTGTTTCCTCCCAGGAATATGCTGTCGCTCCAGCGGCCATCGGGTGGCCTCCACCACCATGCTCGGCAGCAATCGAGTTAATCACCGGCCCCTTGGAACGCAATCTGACTCTGATCTGATCATCCTCCTCGACGAAGAAAACCCATGTCCGCAAACCTTCCACATCAGAAAAGCTATTTACAAGCTGAGACGATTCATTGGCTGTCACTTGAAACTGCTCCAACAGCTCCTTTGTCAGCCTCATCACGCCAACGCGCCCGGCGATAATCGAAAAATGCTGCAGCACATAGCCCTGCAGGCGAATCATTTTCAAATCCTTCTTATGAAAGTTGGAATAAAACGCGTTCTGGTCAAAGGCTTCAGCGACAAGCAGACTTGTTCGTCTCAACGTATCGGCGCTCGTGTTTGAAAAGCGGAACCGGCCCGTGTCCCCGACGATGCCCGCATAAAGCAGCTCAGCAGAGGCAGCATCCAGTTCCAGCCCGCGCTCCTTTCCCTGAACCGCCAATTCAACGATCATTTCACTGACAGAGCTAAAGCTCGTGTCCACCCAGATAAGATCACCATACGGCTCCTCATTCGGATGATGATCGATTTTGATTAGGTAAGCGCCGCTGTCAAAGCGTGTATCACTGATCCGCGCCGTATTAGCCGTATCACAAACGATTACGAGCGCCCCCTCATACTGCTCATCACTCACCGTATCCATCTTCCCTAAGAAATCCAGGGAAGGCTCTTCCTCACCAACGGCAAAAATGTTTTTTTCCGGGTAACGCTTTTTAAGTAGCGCGGCAAGACCGAGCTGTGAGCCCAGTGCGTCGGGATCCGGCCGTTCATGCCGATGAATAATAACCGTCTCATAGACGGCAATCTGATCTAAAATGTTGGCAATCAATTTGTTCAGCTCTCTTTCTGTTCATCTTTCCTTCACTGGTATTCTTTCTCGACAAACGGTACAATATCAGCATGACCTATGAAACAAGGAGGACTTTTTGTGGATAAAATCTTTACAATTATCATTGTCTTTTCCGCCGTCTTTTTTATTTATAATAAAATAAAAACATGGCGTACTCCGCCATCTTTATTAAATCGTCTCTATCAAACGAAGGCGACGCTTTCGCTCGGTTTTTTTCTCACTGCCTTCGGCGGCAACCTGCTGTTCATGCCACGCGGTACAATCGACATTGTCGTCGGCGCGGTTTTCACCCTGTTAGGAATCGCCAATATCGTTTTCGGCTACCGTGCTTACCGCCATTACATCCCTCAACTTGACGATTAACGCCGCGCACATGAAAGAGAGCGAACCTGCACTGGTTTCCTCATGCTAATCTTTCGTCTCTTTCACGCGCTGCGCCATTGCTTTATCCGGTCACTCCGTTTGGCCGCCTTTTCCCAGCTGATTAAGGCTCAATCAGCTGGGCCATCATCAAGGCCTTGCCGACAATTTCCCCGTTAAAATACAGCTCGACGTCAATCTTTCCGTGCTTGCGTCCGATTTCCAATATTTTCGGCCTGATCATGATCATACTCTCGATCTGGACAGGCTTAATAAAGTAAATCGTAATATTCTCGACTACAAGATCACCTTTTTTGTATTTCCGCAACACCCGGCTGCCGCTTTCGGTGACAAGCGTCGTCATGACGCCATAGGAAATCGTCCCAAGCTGATTCGTCATTTGCGGGGAAACCTCGCATTCGTACATATAGCCTTCCTCGACGGGCTTTTCCTCAATCCGGCTTGTGACGATATCTTCGATCGTTTCGCCGACATGCGGCTGCCGTTGCACCATTTGCAGCGCCTTCAGCACATCCTGCCTGCTAATAATGCCAAGCAGCCGGCGCTGTTCGTCAATAACAGGCAGCAGCTCGATTCCTTCCCATACCATGACGTGCGCTACAGCGGCGACAGTCGTATGCTCATTCACCGTAATCGGATTTCGGGTCATCACCTTTTCAATCGAAGTTTGCTTCGTTGCCCCAAGCACATCCTTCGCGGCGACCATGCCCTGGATCTTCATCTGCGCATCAATGACCGGATAGCGGCTGTGGCCTGTTTTTTCATTCAGTTCATGCCACTTTTCAACATTGTTCTGTGTCGTCATGTAATACGTATCCTGCAACGGGATCAAAATATCATCGACGAGAACAATCTCCTTTTTGATTAACTGGTCGTAGATCGCCCGGTTAATCATCGTCGCCACAGTGAACGTATCATAGCTCGTCGAGATAATCGGCAAATCCAGTTCATCGGCCAGCTGAATGACTTCTTCACTCGTGTCGAAGCCTCCGGTAATCAAAACAGCGGCCCCCGCTTCCAAAGCGAGCCGGTGACCCTGATAGCGGTTCCCAACAATGAGAAGGTTTCCAGCTTCCACATAGCGCATCATCGCATCAAGCTTCATCGCCCCGATCACAAAGCGGTTGAGCGTCTTATACAGACCCTGCCGCCCCCCGAGGACTTGTCCATCGACAATGTTTACGATTTCAGCAAAGGTCAGCTTTTCAATATTTTCCTTCTTTTTTTTCTCGATCCGAATCGTCCCAACACGCTCGATTGTGCTGACGAGCCCTTGATTTTCGGCTTCTTTAATCGCACGGTAGGCCGTGCCTTCACTCACGAGCAATGCTTTGGCAATCGAACGAACAGAAATTTTTTCTCCTACCTCAAGCTCGGTAATATACTCGATAATCTGCTCATGCTTTGTTTTTGTCGGCATACCGCCACCACACTTTCCTACTCTCACTGTATCTGTTATTTTTTCTCTCTGTATTACTGCCATTATACGTTGGAAAGAGTAGGGGAGCAAGGCTATCTTTCGCTATTCTCTTTGTCTCAGCTGTTTTTTTGCAGCAGAGGGAAATGATACAGATTCCTTTTTTGTTTCCTTTCTATATAACAGATGTAGACTATTTCCAATTAAGACAATAATCGCAAATACCACCCATGAATAGGCAAACGCCTGGGCAAGCGGTTCTCCTTGGAAAGGAAGAAACGAAAAACTGTAAAGTAACATGAAAGCAGACAGCAAGCAGCAAAGGAACGCCCGTTGACGCATACATACCACCCTTTCATTCTGACTCTTTTTCCATACTTTATGCTGCCACTAGAAAAAAAAGACCCCTGTCCAGGTCTCCGTTCGATTGATGCATGAAGAAAGGGGGGTGCCCAAAAGGCGGCAGTCCCCCCTGCTTTTTTCTCTTATGACGACCCGCTCTAAAGCTCGATTGATTCTCCCACTTCGAGAGCCAGCCCTTTTTTGCCTGGCAGCTGTTCTGCAAACTGCTTGCCGTCCTGTTTGATTAATGGGAACGTATTGTAATGAATCGGAACGACCCGCTTCGCCTGCAGCCATTCCGCAGCAACCGCGGCATCGTCCGGTCCCATCGTAAAGTTATCGCCAATCGGCAGGAAGGCGAGATCGATCGTATTGCGTTCGCCAATAACCTTCATGTCTCCAAATAACGCGGTGTCCCCGGCATGAAAAATCGTTTTTCCTTCCGTCGTCAACAAAATACCGGCCGGCATCCCCGTGTAAATAATCTTTTGCTCCTCTTCGATCGTAAACGCTGAACCGTGGAAAGCCTGTGTTAATTTGACCGTTCCAAAATCAAATTCGTGCGCTCCGCCAATGTGAAGCGGGTGAGTGTTAACCCCCTGCCAGCCTAAATATGCCGCAAGCTCGAACGGGGCAATCACGAGCGCATCATTCCGCTTCGCCAGCTCTACCGTATCGCCGACGTGATCATTATGACCGTGCGTCAATAAAATAACATCAACCTCCACTTCATCGGCTTTTAAATCCGTTGTCCCGTTTCCGGTGATAAAGGGATCGATGATAATTTTCTTACCCTTTGCTTCTACAAGAACAACTGAATGACCATGATAACTAACCTTCATTTGCATTCGCTCCTTTTATAAAGATAAGTGTACATACAAGTGGGAGAAGTCGCTGTGCGGTTTTCTTAAACACGTTCATTATGTAAGCAGACAGACGTCGCAACAGATAACAAGCCATTCATCTGTTCCTTATACCCCATTGTATATTACTTAACCATCTCCCTGCATGAATCCTGCTTGTTTATCAATCTTTTTTTTCGCCCGTCGAATTAAAGAAGGTTGCTTTTTTTACACCCGAAGTCTCTGACACATAATACGCTTCCAGGACAGCGCTTGGATCGACCGCCATGACAACTTCCTTCAGTTTTGGGTACACAAAGCGGTTCGTTATGCAATAAATGATTAGTCGTTCATCCCCTGTGTAGCCGCCCTGTCCATAAAGATAGGTAATCGAGACATCCAGCTCCTTCAGCAGCTTTTGCCCTACTTTATGCGGCGTATCGGAAATAATCATCACCGACTTTCCCTGGTTTAACCCATCAAGCACAAAATCGATCATTTTCGAAACAATATAAAAAACAGCAACACTGAACATTGCCTGTTCAAGTGTAAAAACAAACGCTGCGCCTGTCAGAATAAAAGCGTTGATCGCCAGCAAAAACGTGCTGACCGGGATATGGAAGCGCCGCTGCGCCCAAATCGCGATCATCTCTGTGCCATCTACCGCCCCGCCCGCCTTAACGACAAGGCCGACTCCAAGCCCCAAAAGCAGCCCTCCGTAAAGGACAATCAGTACCTCCGAAGACGTGATCGCCAGCATCGGACCGAGCCATGCGAGAGAAGCAGCTGTTATCACATTTGCGTATAAAGTCCGAATGACAAACGTTCTCCCCATAAAGCGACCTGAAAATAATAAGGACGGAATATTAAGGGCTAAAAACCCGACCCAGATCGGCCAATCAAACAATTCATTTGCCATAATCGCGATCGCTGTCACTCCACCGTCGACAAGACCATTCGGAGCCAAAATCAGCTCCAGCCCCGCTGCTACAAATATCGAACCAATCGTTAGAAGTAAATAATGAAAAAAAGTCCTCATTCCGCTTCTCCTCCACCCATAGTTAGCTTAATTTTACCATATTCCTCCGGATGAAGAATAATCGGAACTAAGCGCCTTTCTTGGCTGAAGCCGGCGACATTCCTCAGTGAAACAAAAAAAGGCCTCCAAAGGTAAAAGGACCTTTGGGGGCCCGCTTCAGAAACGCTGAAGGAAGTCAGCCTTCTGTGACAGGTATTTTCTGTCATGAAGCGCACTATTCAGGTTTGTGCCACACCCATGTAAAAAGCTTGCCGTCCCCGTTCATATAACGGATATCGACGCTCTCCACTTTAGGATAGAGCGATTGCTGAATCCGCGAGACAAGCTCTTCGATCGTCGCCCTTTCATCAAGGTTGATTTTCTTCAGTACGCGCTCGACCTCTTCCTTTGCTTCCTCCCCTTTAATAACCCGTTCTCCTGTTTCAAATTCATAGTGATTGGGGCTATCGTATTCCCATTGATGTTCAATCCCGTTTTCAATAATCGTCAGCCGGAATGAAAAGCTGTCCATTAATTCTGTACCGGCAGCATGAGCAGGAAAGCCGGCGAACAAAACGACCAATCCAAGAAAAAGCATCCACGCTTGTTTCACTTCTTATCACCTCACTAGTAAGGTGCGTGAAAAATGGAATATTATACATCCTAACGGTAACGGTGGATGACATCCACTCCGCCCGTGACTTCCAGCACCGTTCCGGTCACCATATCGGCATCCTCTTCACAGAGAAAGAGAATCGAGCGGGCGATGTCTTCCCCCGTACCGGAGCGCCCGATTGGCGTTTCGGCATCAGGATGCCGCCGCGCTTCGGCAATGGTCGCTTCCTTCATCTCTCCTAATATATTGCCCGGACAAACCATATTCGCGGTAATTCCATATTCCGCTTCCTCTATCGAGACCGTTTTCATTAACGACACAAGACCGACCTTCGCTGCGGCATAAGCGGAGCGGTACAGCCAGCCCGGGGCGCTGTTCGCTCCCTGGAAGCCGTATGTAATAATTCTGCCAAACCGCTGCTTCCTCATAATCGGTACGATTTTTTTCAACAGGTAAAAAACCGCACTTAAATTGCCATCCATCATTTGATACCATTCTTCTTCTTCATAGTCAACGAGCTTTTTCCGTTCAAACACATACGGCCCTGCATTGTTGATTAACAGATCAATCCGTTGAAAACGATCCATTGCCGCTTCGACAGCCCGATAAATATCAGCTTTTTTCGTTACGTCCGCCTGGATAAATTGGAGCCGTTCCTCATAGGCCAGCCAGCGCTCTTTCAGCGCCCGAACAGCCTCTTGATCACTGCGAAACGTCACCGTCACAGAATAACCCTTCGCTAACAAGCTTTCCGTCACCTGCACTCCTAAGCCTTTTGTTCCTGCCGTAATAAAGGCATGACGCATGCAATTCCCTCCTATGTCCTCAAGTCTCCTTGTCTTCTCGATCATACTATGTTTTTCCTCTTTCGTTAAGAAAAGCGACTGCGTCATTCTTTCAGTTTATAAAAAAACCGCACAGCGGCTTTTCTTATCGTCCCAAAAAGGCTGTCCAAAAGGTCAAAAAAATGAACCCTTTGAACAGCCTCATATATAGCAGGACGCGGTGTCGCTTTAGTTGTTACGCACCAGATCGTTCCTTTTATGCCGGCACGCTGCCGCACTTTTATCTACTCAGCAAGGCATTGCTTCGCCTTTTCGAGCGCCGCCTTCACCTGGTCAAAGCCTGTGCCGCCTGCGCTGTTCCGCCGGGCGACAACCGTCTTCGGCTGCAGCACCTCGTAAATATCGTTTTCAAATAATGAGCTCGCCTCTTCATAATCGGAAAATGGTAAATCAAGCAGGAAGACACCCTTCTGAATTGCGACTAGCACAAGCTTTCCGACAACTTCATGAGCCTCGCGAAATGGCATTCCTTTCGTCGCCAAATAATCGGCGAGCTCTGTCGCATTTGAGAAATCCTGGTGAACGGCCTTTTCCATTGTATCGGTATGAACCGTTAACGTCTCGATCATCCCGGCGAAGATATGTAAGGAGCCTTTTACGGTTTCAACCGTATCAAACATTCCTTCCTTATCCTCCTGCATATCCTTATTGTAGGCAAGCGGAAGTCCCTTCAACGTCGTCAGCAGAGAAAACAGATTGCCGTAAACCCGCCCTGTTTTTCCACGGATCAGCTCGGCCATATCCGGGTTTTTCTTCTGCGGCATGATGCTTGACCCCGTCGCAAAGGCATCATCGATTTCGACGAATTGAAACTCCTGTGACGACCAGAGAATCAGCTCCTCACACAAGCGCGACAAATGCATCATCAGCATTGATGCATTGCTGAGAAATTCAACGATAAAGTCGCGATCGCTGACCGCATCGAGACTGTTTTCATAAATGCCGTCAAAGCCGAGCAATTCGGCCGTATACATCCGGTCAATCGGAAAGGTCGTTCCCGCCAGCGCCCCGGCACCTAGCGGGGAAAGATTGACCCGCTTCATGCTGTCTTCAAACCGTCCCAAATCACGCTCAAGCATCCAGAAATAAGCGAGCAAATGATGAGCGAAGGAAACTGGCTGTGCCCGCTGTAAATGGGTATACCCGGGAATCAGCGTCTCGACATGGGCAGCGGCCTGGTCGTATAAAGCCTTTTGCAGCTTTTTCAACGCCACGGTAATTTCGTTAAGCTGGTTGCGCAAATAGAGATGCATATCGGTGGCCACCTGATCATTCCGGCTCCGCCCTGTGTGAAGCTTACCGCCAACCGGTCCGATTTCATCAATCAGCATTTTCTCAAGATTTAAATGAATGTCTTCCTGGCGCACGGAAAACTCCAGCTCGCCCTTCTCTGCTTTCTCACGCAATATGCTCAAGCCTGCTTTAATTTGTTCGACTTCCTCCTGCGAAAGAATGCCACACTTTCCAAGCATTGTAACATGGGCCAGACTTCCTTCGATGTCTTCGTTGACCAGAGCCTGGTCAAAGCCGATTGATGCCCCAAAGGCATCAACCCACTCTTCCGCTGTTTTCGTAAATCGTCCACCCCAAAGCTTAGTCACTGTGTGACCTCCTTTTTCTCTTTGTTCACCATACTGTGTACTTTTGTTGTCAGCCCCCATAAGGAGATAAATCCAACTGCCGCACTATGATCAAATTCATCATCGGTTGAATACGTTGCGAGCTTCTCATCGTAAAGAGAATAAGGTGATTTACGTCCTTCGACGATTGCATGACCTTTGAACAGCTTCACCCGGACTGTGCCCGTTACCGATTTTTGTGTTTCCTTCAAAAATGCCTGTAACGCAGACTGGATTGGAGAGAACCAAAGTCCGTCATAAATCACTTCCGAAAGCTTCTTGCTAATGACCGGCTTGAAGTGCGCAACTTCCTTTGTCAGTGTAATATCCTCAAGCTCTTTATGCGCTTTAATCAGGGTCATCGCTCCCGGGCATTCATACACTTCACGGGATTTAATGCCGACGAGACGATTTTCGACATGGTCGATCCGTCCGACTCCGTGCTTACCGGCCACATGATTCAGTTCAAGAATCAGCTGGTCAAGCTGGTACGAAACCCCATTAAGCGTTACCGGGACCCCTTGTTCAAAGCCGATCTCGATGATTTCAGCCTGATCCGGCGTATCCTCAATGGCCGCTGTTAATTCATAAGCACCCTCCGGCGGTGTCGCCCACGGATCTTCCAAAATGCCGCATTCATTGGCGCGTCCCCACAGGTTTTGGTCAACTGAATAAGGATTATCCAAATCAATCGGAATTGGAATATTATTCTTTTTCGCATATTCAATCTCTTCGTCACGGGACCATGCCCATTCACGTACCGGCGCCAGCACTTTTAAATGAGGATTCAGCGCCTGAATAGACACCTCGAAGCGCACCTGGTCATTTCCTTTTCCCGTACATCCGTGCGCAACGGCTGAAGCCCCTGTCTGCTCTGCGATTTCAACAAGCTTCTTTGAAATTAACGGACGTGACAACGCAGATACGAGCGGATACTTTTCTTCATACAAAGTGTGTGCCTGAAGGGCAGGTAAAACAAACTCCTCGGCAAATTCCTTTTTCGCATCGATTGAGTAGGATTCAATTGCACCGACATCAAGCGCCTTCTGCTTAACGAAGTCAAGATCCTTTCCCTCGCCGACATCCAGACCGACCGCAATCACATCATACCCTTTATCTGATAACCACTTAATAGCGACTGAAGTATCTAATCCACCTGAATATGCTAGTACAACCTTCTCCTTCATTTTACATTCCTCCAATGAATAATAATACCCATAATATTATTTTTATACATTTCTGTGAAAAAAAAGAGCAATCTTAAATTTTTTATGACTGCATAAAACCTAACACATTTCTTATTAATATTCATTACTTTAACAGGGCTTATCGATTTTGGCAAGTGTTTTATTCATCTATTTTTTATGTTTTTGTTTTCATTTTAACAAATGTCCGTTATGATCAACGGTATAGAAATCGATAGCTGTAACAGATGAGGTGAATAGACATGAGCATCACATTTCGCTATGACTCCCGGCTCGGCATTCCACTGCCCGTGCTGTCATGCCGGTGGGAGGAGATTGACCCCTTTGTTCAGGAAAGAACCCTTCTCGAATGGGAGGAAATCAGAGGCACAATCCCGGATAAAGTAAAAGAGCTTGAACAGCAGATCGAAGCCGTTCATGCAGAGCTTTCGGAAGAAGAAGACTTCGAACGCTCTTGTGCCTTAAACCTTAAAATGGCCGAGCTTGCCTCCGTCATTAATGATCTGTGGATTTATTTCCGCACGACGCCCACCCTCTCAGCGTAGTGCGGGACTCCCGATCTTGCGATGAACAATCGCGCTTCTATTGCTGCAGCAGTCTCCTGATCTGATAAAAGCGCTGTCCAACTTCAATGACCTGTTGAGTGAAGCGGTAATTGAGGCCGGCCCCGACGGCCATCCCTACTAATGGTACGCCTTGCACCGTTTTTTTCCTTAACATGGCGATCATAAAGCTTTTTGCGACTTGCGCAAGCAATTGATCGAGCCATTTCTTCTGAAAAATCGAATCATCTCCCTGATAAAAAACATCATCTGCCTGCTCTCCGACCTCGGTTAAGAGCTTGTCCCATTCTGCCTTTTGGTACGACTTCGGTAGAGTGGCCACGTAAAGCAGCTTTAAAAGATACACCATTTCGACCGGCTTTCTGCTATCAAATCCATACACTTCAGCCAGCTGTTGCAAGGAACGCAGTTGAATAAGCGCCATTGCCGGCAAATCCACTGATAAGAGAAAGATTCCTCCCATTCCTGTCAGCCCTCCCTGGCCCAAAGCAAGCAGCCGCTGCTTCGCCATCAACTGCTCGGCCAAATAATCGAGCTGCTCCAACGAAAGCTGTTGCAAATCGGCAATCGACGAGACAGTGGCGTCAAATATTCGCGCATACTGAATAATCCGGCGCCGGTTTTCTTCATGGGAACGACTATGCTGACTCCATGCTTGAAGATGAAAGAGACAGTCATCAACTTTGGTGAGCCATTTTTGCTTGCGCTTTTCCCCGAGCTGATTAATAAGCAGCTCCGTCCATTTATGATAAGACTTTGCGAAATCAGAGCTTTCCGCGCTAAAATACGTTTCTTCCCAGTCCTTTATTTCCTGCCAGCGCATTTCGAGTTGACCGTCCGTCATATCCTATTCCCCCTTGTTCCTTTGCTCCGTATACATTTTCCGTTTAAAAAGTGATGAATATGTCCATGGCTCACGCGCATTTTCAGCGATCATTTCAAAGGCGTGCAGCTTCGTATTCAACTGTTTAATATAATGAAAAAAGAGAGCCTCTGCCGTCTTTGGAGAAACCGTACTTCCATAGCCGTCATCAACCTCCCCCATTTGACTGGCGATACAATGCTTTAATGCTAACAGTTCGGGATCCTTCACCGAGATTCCTGCCTCCCGTGCCGCCTCGGAGATCAATTCCAGCCCTAGCGCAAGATGTCCAAGCATTTCTCCCTCTGTTGAATATTCAGGCGCCACCACTTCGGTGAAAACCTCAGTCTTACCGATATCATGCAGCAGGCAGGCAGTGAGGACAATGTCGCGATTGACAAACGGATAAAGCGGCAGGAGCTGATAAGCACTTTGCGTCACCTGAACAATATGGTCGAGCAATCCTGCATAATAATGATAATAGGCCTTTGAAGCGGGGATCGTCGTCATTCGCTCACGGATCGTTTTCTGGCTGTATAACTGCTTGACGATCGCGCTCAGTACTTCTGAATGAATATCTTCCATCATCATTCTCAAATCATGCCAAAGCTCTTCGCGCAAAACCCCTTTGCGGGATATCAACTCGGAAACATTGACGCCATCATCTTCGGTCGCCAGGCGGACACGGCGGATGTTCACCTGTTTTTGTCCTTTATAGCTCGTGATCGTCCCTTCCAGCTTTACAACCGCTTTACGCTGCAGCTGATTTCTTTGTTCAGCAGTTACATCCCACAGCCGGGCTGGAATCAGTTCAAGGTTGCGTTCAAGAATAAAATTGGCGTACTCACTGCCGTTCGAGGCTTGCTTTATTTCGCGTTCGCGCACCAGAAAAAAACCCGAAATCAACTCCCCTTCATTCATATCCAAAAAAGCCGACATACCAGCACTGCCTCCTTGCCATTATTCTTCTCGTTTCCATTCTATACCCTGCATACACCTTACTCACTCTCATTCTATCGCTCCCTCCTTAACAAAGTAAAGGACTTGTCCTGAAGGTCAATATTATTACCTTTTCGGGGCAAGTCCGGAGCAGCAGGCATAATTGGATAAAAAATGAGCAGGGAACCGATTCCCTGCTCATTTTGCCCATTCATAAACCCGGGTTACCCTTCTGAAAGCGCCCCTGTCAACCTCACCGTATCGCGGGCAATCATTACTTCCTCATTTGTCGGCACGATCAGCACTTTAACAGGAGAATGCGGATAATTAATAAACGCTTCTTTGCCGCGCACTTTATTCAAACTTGGATCCCAATACACGCCCATAAATTCAAGACCTGTCAGAACCCGCTCTCTGATCACATCACTATTTTCTCCAATGCCGGCTGTGAAAATAATCGCGTCGACCCCGCTCATTCTCGCCGCATATGAGCCGATATACTTGTGAATGCGTGAGGTGAACACTTCAAGCGCCAGTTCGGCCCGCTTGTTTCCAGCGGCTGCCTCGCTTTCAATATCACGTAAGTCACTAGAAAAGCCTGACACGCCCAGCAAACCGCTTCGTTTATTTAATGTTTCCAGCACCTCATGGGCATCCTGATTCGTTTTCTCCATAATATATGGAATCAGCGCCGGGTCAATATTTCCTGAACGTGTTCCCATTGTTACACCAGCCAGTGGAGTGAACCCCATTGACGTATCAATCGACTTTCCACCTTGAATCGCCGCAATACTGGCTCCATTCCCTAGATGGCAGGAAAGCAGACGCAAGTCTTCAATTGGTCGTCCTAACAGCTCGGCAGCACGTTGGGAGACATACTTATGCGATGTCCCGTGAAAGCCGTATTTGCGAATGCCATACTTTTTATAATAATCATACGGCAAGCTGTAAAGAAACGAACTTTCCGGCATTGTTTGGTGAAACGCAGTATCGAACACCGCTACAGCCGGTACGTCTGGCAGAATTTCTTTAAACGCCTGGATGCCGACGAGATTTGCCGGGTTATGAAGCGGGGCAAGTTCTGATACTTCTTTAATGCCTTCAATCACTTCCTCCGTCAGCAAGACCGAATCATTAAACTTCTCTCCGCCGTGGACGACGCGATGACCAATACCTTCAATATCAGAAAGCGAGTTGATGATTCCGAGGCCTGTCAGCCTGTCCAGCAGGATTTTCACCGCCACAGAATGATTGGCGACTTCCAGGTGCTCCTCGTGCTTTTCCCCATTTACCTCGATCGAGAATACTCCTTCTTCAAGGCCGATTCGTTCGAACAGCCCTTTTGTCACGACTCTTTCCTCAGGCATATATAAAAGCTGGAACTTCAGGGATGAACTTCCCGCATTAATCGCGATAATATTTGCCACTCATAAACAGCTCCTTTTCAATAAAGACAACATTCCTTTCCATTTAAGCACCGGAACCCGCTAATTTCAAGTGAATCCTCTTGTTTATAAGCGCTTTCTCCTGAATTCTTTTTTTTCTGAATTGAGCATGTTACCAGAAAAAGGATCGAGCCGTGCCAAAACCAGAGATAAGGACCGGGCAAAAGGTCAGAGGACAACCTTTTGGCCCGGCCGATCTGTTCTACTTTAAATTGCGGCTTACGCCATTCCCAACTCTTCTTTGTACCATTTGTTGATTTGTTCAATCATATCGGCGAGAGCCTGTTTATTTGAAAAGGAAGGCAGCTCCGCTAACAGCGCTTGTCTCGGCTGCCGGACCCCTTCCCCCTTCTTTTGCAGCATGAAAATACTGCGGCCGAACGTTTCTGACTGAAACATGCTCTTTGGAAGCTGGAGCAAGCCGAGAATATTCGCTTCCTGCTTAATGTACGTATGCAGCCGGTTCGCCTGCTCACTTTCAAAAAGGAAATTCGGAACAACGAAATACAAAAAACCGCCATCCTTCGTTTGCTGAATCGCCTGTTCAATCATTAAATGATGGAGAAAGGAATGGCCCTCTTCTGCCTGAAGCTGATAGCTTTCAGCGACATCATCCTTCGGGTAAAAGCCAACCGGCAAATCGGTGACGACAAGATCAACCTCAGGAAAAGCGAGCGGCTCGATGCTGTCCTGATGAAACAAATCCAGTTCATTTTCCTGCAGGTTTGCACTGACATAGGCAAGCTTAACAAGGGTCTCATCGACCTCGAACCCGCGGGCAGACAACGGCTGTATCGCGTTATTTAGTAGCGCGTGAACGAGATTTCCCGATCCCGCGGCAAGGTCGAGCAAGCTGGCCGGTTCTTTTCTTTTTTGTAATCCTTTATTCACTAAATAGCTTAAAAACAAGCAAACGGCATCCGGCGTCATGGAATGATGCGGCTGAACAGCCCCCTTCATTCCTTTTAGCACGGCCAGCTGGAAGGCCTTGCGCACCTCTTCCTTGGCAAAGGCCTCCTCGTTGACCGTTTTCAATTGATTCTTAAGCCATTTCTGTTGTTCCGGCTCAAGCGGCTGACAGACTTCCTGCCGAAACAGATTCTCACCTGCCTCAGCGACCCCTTCAAGATACGTGCAATTCCAGTGCTTCTCCAAATACAAAGCCGCTTCATCCAAATATTGATACAAAACTTCGACACGTCGATCCTTCATCTACTTCCCACCTTCATTAGCTTCCACTTTCTTCTATTGTAACAGAAAGAAAAGGCTGTCCCAAAGGCTTCACCCTTTAAGACAACCTCATTTCCTCATCCTCTTCTTTCCTAGGCTTTACTTTGCCGCTTTTGCAGCTTCCAGCGCTGCTTCGTAATCAGGATGATTTGTAGCCTCGGCTACATATTCTGCATACGTTACCGTATCCGAGGAATCAACGACAAACACCGCTCTTGTTAAAAGGCGAAGTTCCTGAATGGCGACACCGAATGCCTGTCCGAAAGAAAGATCGCGATGATCAGAAAGCGTTTGGACATTCTCAATCCCGGCAGCCGCGCACCAGCGCTTTTGCGCAAACGGCAAATCAACGCTGATCGTCAGAATTTCGACATTTGGCAAGCCTGCCGCTTCTTCATTAAAACGGCGTGTCTGCTGATCGCACACCCCTGTGTCAATTGAAGGAACAACACTGATAAGGCGCACCTTACCGCTAGTTGAAGCGAGTGTTACTTCGGATAAATCATTTGCGAGTACCGTGAAATCAGGAGCTTTGTCTCCTACTTTAACTTCATTGCCCAGCAATGTAATCGGGTTGTTCTTAAACGTCACTTGTGCCATGCTGATTCCTCCTTTTTCGATTGGAAATATGTACATCCCTATCTTACACGAGAAGAGGAACCGCTGACAACAAAAGAGTACCCTGAATGTGGACACCCCACCCCGAGATAAGAAGCCATCGGCTTAGCAACGCGGGAAGATCGCTCCCGTTTTAAAGACCCATCCCGCAAAAATCAGCTTTGGGATGGGCTTGAGTCTATGGCTATCGACCTTTGCTACGGCGCGTAATTGTTTACACCGGCGGCTGATCGTGGCGCGGCTGTTGATAATGGTTATGCTGCTGGCCCGTTTGATAGCTTGAATTTGTTTGCTGTTGATTCGAGCTGAGCATTTGCTGGATTTTTTCAACTACTTGCGGCGCAAAATCAAGCAGCTTTTCATAAAGATGAGTGTTGCTGTCAAGATGCACCATTTTCACCCCGTGGCTGTTTACAACCAGAAAAGCAATCGGCGTAATCGAAACCCCGCCGCCGCTTCCGCCGCCAAACGGATGACCAGCTTCATGCCCCTCACCGTGGTGAGAAGATTCCATTACAAACTCACTACCTCCCGCCGCAAAGCCAAAGCCGACCTTTGAGACAGGCATGATCACGCTGCCGTCCGGCGTTTCAACGGGATCACCGATAATTGTATTCACATCGACCATTTCTTTTAAATTTTCCATTGCCGTTTTCATTAAGCCCTGAATCGGATGATCTGACATTTTTTCTTCCTCCTGTCGTTACATAGTTTCTTGAACCGCGTCCTTTTGGGACCTTGTCGGCCTTTGTTTCCAATGCTTAAGCAGCATTAGACCTGCAACGATAGCATGTCCGATTCGAAAGGAAAACATGCATGAAAAGGAAACTTGGGTGATAACCTCTTGAAAGCGGGGATCCACCTGAAGCTTCGGAAGCTGCCTGACTTTTACATAATGTGATATTAGACCAACGATACTCCCTTTCAACCCCCAGATTACTCCGCTTAACTGGGCCGTCATTGCCGCTTCTCCGACGCCAAAGACAGTATGCCAATCCAGCTGGTTAAGCGTAACATGGCGCAGAAACCGTTTCGTAATTTGATGAAGACCGACGACATGATGCACTAAATCATTAAATAATTGAATATCATTCAATAACGTATGTATCGTAAACGATTGTGTCTTATTTGTTTTTTTCGGGCCGACCTTCTGCTCCTCTTTGACGATTAAAGAAAGAGATGTATCATCGAGCTGAATAACCGGAGCAGAGAATGTATAAACACGCATCCCCCAAACGTGAACAATGACTTCGAGCAGATCATCATCCTTCAGATGACGATAAATGATCGAAATCGTCAGCTTCGTTACCATGATGAGGAGTAGCAGCAGAGCTAAAATGATGATAATAATCAGGAACCAGCGCATGTCATTCTCCTTATGCAGCATAATGTGGAAATGTTCCTATTTTGCCCTTTTCCCTGATAAATTAAACGAAAAGGGGATGAGACAAGGTTGTTATTACCTTTTACTCATCCCCTTTAAGCAATGCGCAAAGTCTGAACATCGGTTTAAGGTCGGAAGGAAAGTAATACCCTTCCCTCCCAGACATGCGCAAGAACGAAGCCACTGCTCCCCTTTTATTTCACCTCGACAGGCTGGTAAACCATCTGCTCCGGTTCCTTCTCCTGGATAACAAACGTATCGGCGATCATGTCATGCAATCCCTGCTTCCGGGCAGTGAATGCCACAGTCACATAGAGGACTTGCAACAAGAAAAAAATATGGTGCAACAGGCGGCCGACACCCTCCCGAAAAAGAATTTGTCCCCAGGTTAATGGCTGACCATTGGCCGACACCACCCGTAACCCGAAAACCATCTTGCCGACCGTCTGGCCCGCAACCTTCGTCATAATTGCAAAATAAAGGAAAAACAGCAGCGCCGTAAGCACAGTTTGCCCGCTAAAGGACGCAATCGTTATCTCTCCTCCTCCGGCAAAGCGCCAAAGAGGGGACAGGAGTAAGCCATTTATCGCATAAACGGTTACAAGATCAAGCAGGAAGGCCCAAAGTCTCAGCCAGAATCCTGCCAGATAGAAGGGCCTCTCTGCCGCTTCCGGCTGGGTGACAAATTCCTGCTCTTGTTTCCGCTGAACCGCCCGATGGCGCAATTTGCCATTTACCGTTCTTCTTCCTTCAGCACGTGGTCGTTGCTCCACTTCCTTCAGCTCCTCCCTTAGTTGGTATAAAGATACTTTAACGTTGGCGCACGGTGTTCCGTCAATAAACGGTGAAGACCGGCAAGCTCATCCTCAGATGACAGCATCTTGTTTACCGACATGGAAAACAGCTGAGGAAAACCAAGACTTGTTTCATATTGGACGACGCTGTAATCTGCTCCTAAATAGTCCTTGATCGCCACGATCGTATCATCGAGACTTCCCAGCTGATCGACGAGGTTTAATTCCAATGCCTGCGCGCCACTGTAGATGCGCCCGTCCGCCAGCCGGCGTACCTCCTCCTCGGCCATGCCCCGGCCATTGGCGATAACAGAGACAAATTCATCATAGGATTCGTCGATTAAAGCCTGTAATATCGCTCTGTCTTCCTCGGTCATCTCGCGGGTCGCAGACATAATGTCCTTATACGGTCCGCTCTTGATCGTATTCACTTTCACACCATAGTTCTCCGCTAATTCCGCTACATTGATCGACTCCATAATCACACCGATCGACCCGGTAATCGTCTGCGGACTGGCGATAATTTGTGTTGCCGGCGCGGCGATATAATACCCGCCCGAAGCGGCCATGCTCCCCATTGAGACAAACACCGGCTTTCCATATTCCTCTTGCGCCTCGATAATCTTTTGATGAATCTCAGCGCTTTCGACTACTCCGCCTCCCGGTGTGTTGACCCGTAAAACAATGCCTTCCACAGCAGGGTCCTTTGCGGCATGCTCCAATTGTGACAGCAGCAGGCGGTGATTATAGCTAGAGGTTTGCAGCCATCCCGTTTCCCCGTTATCCTGCAGGACGCCATTAACATCGAGTAACGCGATAAAACCGCTGCCGTCTTCTCCCCGTTCCACAATTGTTTCATCCCATTGATTCCCGCCCGGGATCCCCCAGGCACTTGATTCCGAGAAAATCGTAGCCGTCGCTACATTTATCGCGGCAGAAGCGACCAACAGCATCGCCACTGCAATTAAGGCCAACCAGCGTTTTCGACTCATTCTTCCACTCCCTTACATGATTCATCTTTTTATCAACGTTCATGATACCACACAATCTATTCATTGACAGTTACGATGCCGCATCGTGATCCTCCGAGCTGCTGTACATCACCGTATCATCGACAACCGTCATCACTACCTTGGCAGAGACAATCCGATCAGGCTCACACGTAAACAAGTTCGTGTCCAGCACCGTAAAATCTGCTGTAAACCCAGGCGCGATTTTTCCCCGCTCATTCTCCTTGTTAATCGCATAGGCACTCCCTCCGGTAAAAAGCGTCACCGCTTCAAATACAGAAAGCTTCTGTTCCGGTAGGTAGCCTTCATGCGACTCGCCGGCTTTTCTTCGCGTCACTGCAGCATGAATGCCAAGCAACGGATCAACCGGCTCAATCGGAGCATCCGAACCACCGGCGCAATGTAAGCCCCGCTCCAGCAGACTTTTCCAGGCGAACGAATGCGGCAGCCTGTCATGGCCAAGCCGTTCCATCACCCACGGAAAGTCTGAAACGACGAAACGAGGTTGAATATCAAGCACAACAGGGAGCCTTTTCATTTGCTCGATCAATTCGTCCTGAACAACCTGAACATGAATCAAGCGGTCTCTGCCGTTCCCGGCCGCTAACGGATATGTTTCGATCGCTGCCAACGAGAGTGCCAATGCTCGGTCACCGATTGTATGCAGGGCGACCGGACGTCCTTTCGACCTCGCCAGCTTGACAAGCTTCAGCAGCTCTTCTTCCGGATGGATCGCCACACCGGATGTCGAAGGATCGTCCGTATACGGATCAATAAGCAATGCTGTCCTGCCACCAAGAGCGCCGTCAACGAAGATTTTAACCGCGCCCAGCTCCAAAAACGGGCTCACTTCCCGTTCATTGATGCCTGCCGCTTCCATCTCGGCCAGCGCTTCATGGTGGATAAGCAGGTGGGCGCGGAATTTTCGCCGCTTGCCATCTATTACGTCCCGAAACTGCTTGAATGTCCGCAAAAAACCGCCATAATAAAATAAATCCTCCGTATGTCCGCCGACGAGCCCGACCTTTACTAAATCATCAACAGCAGTCGTCAGCGCCTTGCGTATGTATTCTTCTGTTACAGGCGGGATCACCTGTTTTATTAATTCCGTCGCCGTATCTAATAAATAGCCTGTCGGTTCCCCCTGGAGATCGCGGACAATCACTCCCCCGGGAGGATCGGGAGTCGCGCTTGAAATGCCCGCACGCTTTAATGCTTCACTGTTGACGAGCGCGGCATGGCGGCAAATTCTGCTCAAATACATCGGCTTGCCGGGAGCAATTTCATCGAGCTCAGAGCGGTGAAAAATTTTACGGTCGCTGAAATTGTTCTCATTCCAGCCTTCAGCAAAAAGCCACTCTTCTCCTTTGCTCTCCAACGCCTTTTCCTGCAAAAGCTGTTTCATTTCCGCTGCTGATTCCACTTCTGACAAATCAAGCCGAAGCAGCCTTTCGCCGTGCCCGATCAGATGAAGATGACTATCGACAAAACCAGGATAGACATAGGCGCCGCCCACGTCCTTTTTTGCTGTAATGTGATCTTTATATTGCTGCTCAAGCCTTTCCTTTTCTCCGATGGCCTGAATCGCTCCATTTTCGACATAAACGGCTTCTGCCGCTTCTCCTTCTTTATTCATCGTGAAAAAGGTTCCATTGTACCACAAGGTTCCCATCCGCATTCTCCTTCCACCTTCTTCTACTCACCTACTATCGTGCCAGAATGAATCAGAAGATGCAACGCCGACGGGCTCGCACTGCAAAAAAGCAACGCAAAAAGGGTGCCCGGTTAGGACACCCTCTTAAGCCATACTATATTATTGTTGTTGGAAACCACCCATTTGTTGTTCAGCCATTTGAACAAGACGCTTTGTGATCTCTCCTCCTACAGAACCGTTGGCACGAGAAGTAGAGTCAGCTCCTAGTTGCACACCAAATTCTTGTGCAATTTCATATTTCATTTGATCTAAAGCTTGTTGTACACCTGGTACAAGTAATTGATTGCTGTTACCGCTGTTGTTGCTTGCCATGTGTCTCACCTCCTTCTGTACTCATAGAATGAGTCGAAAGCGTAGAAAACATGCAAGCAGCTTAATGGTAATTAATGCAAATCGCTCACTTTAGAAAAACGACACAGCTGTCTTTTTTAAAGCGGCGGGCCAAGCCGGCGCCCTACTCAAATCAGCCGACATTCTTTTTAATTTTTTAAAACAGCTCTTCGATTTCTTCCTGAGCTTTCGTATAACTTGTAATCGTAATTTGCTCCGTTCTTTCCACAGCATCGTTAACATACTTCTCGGTCTCGACAAACTGTTCGAACTTATGGGCCTGATCACGTCTCGGTCTCGTTTTTGAATCAGGTGGCAAAAAGATTGTACAGCAATCTTCATATGGAAGAATGGAAATATCATAGGTATCAATTCGTCTGGCGATTTCAATGACTTCCAATTTATCCATCGTAATCAGCGGCCGAATGATCGGCAAATTCGTCACTTCATTAATCGTATTCATGCTGTGCAGCGTCTGACTGGCGACTTGTCCCAGACTTTCCCCTGTTGCCAGGGCGAGAATCTTTCGTCGTTCAGCAATTTTTTCGCTGATTCTCAGCATCATTCTGCGCATAATCGTCATTTGAAAATTACTTGGGATTTGCTGATGTATATGCTTTTGCATATCAGTAAAGGGAACAAGATGAACGACGACGCTGCTGCCAAATTTCGTTAATGTTTTAGCGAGATCAAGCACCTTCTGCTTCGCTCTTTCATTCGTGTAGGGCGGACTGTGAAAATGAATCGCTTCGATTCTCGTCCCGCGCTTCATTGTCAAATAACCGGCAACCGGGCTGTCAATTCCGCCTGACAGGAGCAGCAACACTTTTCCTCCGGTTCCAACCGGCAGTCCCCCCGCTCCCTGATACGTCGTTGAGGTCAGATATGTCGCTGTTTCCCTTACCTCGAGACGAATGTCTAAATCAGGCTGATGAACATCGACTTTCAGTTGATCGGACGAATGACTCAGCACATAGCCGCCAACGTGATGATTGAGCTGCTGCGTATCATATGGAAACTGTTTATAAGCACGCTTTGTCGTAATTTTAAATGTGTTCACCGGCGTTGGATGATCGTTCAAAATCTCCAGCGCTCCTTTTTGGATCTCAGCAAGATCGTTCTCGACCATTAACGCCAGGCTGAACGAATGAATCCCGAAAATATTTTTCAGCTTCTCAATGATCGCTTCATGGTCTTCCCCGTTTAATTCAATGATGATCCGGCCAAACGTCCGTTTATAGCGCAAAGCGGGAAACATCTTTAGGCTCATTTTTATATTCTCCTGGAGGTGCTTTTCGAACAGGGAACGGTTCTTCCCCTTCAAAGCAAGCTCTCCGACACGTACTAATATATGATTATACTTCACGTTTTACTACCTCCAACAATTCAGGGATAACTGCTTGCAGTTCCTTCTTTACCTGTGCAATCTCAGCATCTGTCGTTTCAAACGACAGGCTGAGCCGGATTCCCGCACTTGCTCTCTCCTCGCCAAAGCCCATCGCGGTCAAGATTTGACTCGGCGCGGTCAGCTTCGAGGAGCAGGCTGATTTCGTCGAGACATAGATCTCCTTCGCACTTAACGACTGAACAAGGACCTCCGGCTTGATTCCGGGGACGGAAAAGTTAATAATATGCGGGGCGGCGCTCCCATTTTCAGGTGAATTCACGTAAACCCCTTCTATTTCATGGAGAGCGGCGCGCAATTGCCCGCTTTGCCGAACCAGCTTCGCCAGCTTCTGCTCCTGCTGCTCAACCGACATCCGTAACGCCTTCGCCATCGCCACGACGCCTGCCACATTTTCCGTTCCGGCGCGAATCTGGCCTTCCTGCTGCCCCCCCTGAAAGAGCGGCGTCAGCTGCAGTCCTTTGCGGACATATAAAAAGCCCGTTCCCTTCATACCATGGAATTTATGGGCTGAACAAGTGCATAGATCGACATTCGACGCTTTTACGTTCAACGGCACCTTCGTAATCCCCTGAACATAATCAACATGATAATAGACCTTCGGATATCCCGCGAGTCGTTTTCCAATTTCTTCAACCGGCTGAATCGTGCCGACTTCATTGTTGACATGGATCAGGGAAACGAGAATCGTATCCGGCCGCAGCGCCCGGCTAACATCGTCAGGATCAACCCTTCCTTCCTCTGTTACTGGCAAATATGTCACTTCAAACCCTTCACGCTCAAGCTGTCGGAAGCTTTCCAGCACGGAAGGATGCTCCACTTGACTCGTGATGAGATGCCTCCCGTGACTCCCTCTAGCATAGGCTGTCCCTTTAATCGCTAAGCTGTTTCCTTCTGTTCCTCCAGAGGTAAAGATAATTTCCTGTGCCTCAACCTCAAGCAAATCAGCAATCCGGTTTCGCGCTTCTATCAGCAAATTTTCGGCCTTCATTCCTAATGAGTGCAGGGATGAAGGGTTGCCGAAATAGCTTGTTGCCACCTTCATGTACGCTTCCGCCACTTCTTTATATGGCTGAGTTGTCGCGCTGTTATCTAAATAAATCATCTGACTGCCCCCCTATATCCCCATCTATGTTAGCACAAAATCGCCAAATAACAAGCTTGTTACCTTCAAAGGAAAAGCACGTGGCGCCTTATCTTTTCAAGCCATTCCTGCTCGATTTTATGAAAAAAAGACTTGTTCTAAAAGGTAAGCATTACCCTTTTTAGGACAAGTCCAAAAAAACCGGTCAAATCGAGGGCACTGAAAAACGTCCCTTTTGTCACTCGAAGAACGAAAAAGCTGCTGAAAAAGTGAAAATCGTACTTTTTCAGCAGCTCCATCAAATCTCCTGCTTTAATCCACTTTTCTTGTACATGCTCACATATTCCTCGACCCGCTCCAGCACGTCAGGGTCATAAGGCTTAATAACAGTGACGGCCGTTTCAACCGCTTGTTCATATTCAAACTGACGGAAATGCTGTTCCGCATTCGTCAAGCCTTGCTGCACCTCATGGGAGCGGCTGCGGAAGCGGTTGCCGAATTGAATCACATATTCAGCAAAGGTGGCCAGTTCAATCGTCTCATTGATCAGCTCTTCGCTTTCCTCAACCGCCTTTACTGCTTCCTCGACAAGGACGGTGACCCGGCCCAGCTCCAACGGAACCTGATGCAGCTGCTCGGACGCTTCATCCAGTTTCTGCTCGGCCTTCTGAAGCGTCTTCAGCGCTTCTTCCGGTAACCCGGGAATATTGCTTTTTTTGATCGTCCGCTTCGTATCCAGCAATGTTTCTTGTAAAGAGCGGAGCGTTTCCTTTGCCCGCCATTCGTCTTCGCGCAAAGCAAACAACGCCTGCTTGTCCTCGGCGATGGCCTGGGACAGCTTTGTGATCTCCAGCTTCCATTCCTCTACCATCTCACGGATGGACGTGAATGTCTGGCTTTCATTGGCCGTAATTTCCTGTAACACATCCAGTTGCCTGGTGAGATCAAGCACAGCTTCCTCCATCTTTTTCCTTGCTGCGAGCTTCTCTTTCGAAATATGATAGCTCTGCTGAACCTGAACCGTCTCTTCAAATAAATCATTGATCTGATTTTTGACCTGCTCGCAAAGCTGTTCGAGTTCCGGCAGCTGCTCGGTCACAAACTGCTTGGAATCAACTTCAAATTCGAGCAGCTCATAAATCCCTTCCATTTGAGCGGACACCTCGTGCAGCCGCTGTTCAGCCTCATCACACTTCAATGCCAGCAGCTCTTCCTTCAGCTTATCTAGCTCGCTTTTGATGCCGGCAAGCTGCTTTTCCAATGAAAATGCCTCCAGCTTATAGCCAGCCTCCTCCATTCCCTTCATGCCCTCTTCAATCTCTTTAAGTTCATTGGGAATGGTCGCCTCAGCCTGGACCAGAAGCTTTGGATAGCGTTCCAGGAGGGATTCTGTTTCCTGAAGCCCTTCATTTGCTTCAAGCAAATGATCACGCGCCTTCAGGTAGCTCCCTTCTGCCGTCGCCTCTTCAAATGAGTCCAGCAAGGCCTGGATCTGCTCCATTCGCTGATCAAATCCGGCAACACCCGCGCCAAGAGAGCCGCGGCGTTTCAACAAGGCTGCCTGCAAGTCCTTATAGCGCCTTCTGACATCATCAATTTCAGTCCGGTTTTGCTCTTCACTTTGAACGAGATGATCGATTTCCTCGAGCATTTGCTGTAACTGATTCTCAATTCCTTGAAGTCTCTGGCGTACCGTTTCAGTTTGCAGCTTTGCTTTTTTAAAGCGGTTTTTTGCTGCCAGTTCCTCAATGTCGAATAATTGTTCTTCTATGTTCGGTAAAATGGTTCCGACAATGTCATCCCATTCATTCCGCCACTCTTCGAACTTTTCTTCCGTCTGACCTGACATATGTAATTGTTTCACCTTACCGATTTCTTCAGGTATTGTCCGGTTTAAAATGTCATTTTTCCATTCTTCCAGCTGGTCCACTTCTTTATACGTTTTCCTGCGCAAAATGGCGCTTATTACAATTAAAACAAGGATAATAGCAATTGCTGTATAAACTACATAACGCATGTGAGGACTCCCTTCTATAGCTCCTTGGAATGTTTTGTATTGAAGACCTCAATTTGAGCTTCTGATAAATGTAGCGAATAACTCATCGCACTTTTGTTTTTCTCTACAAAACACAAATATCCTTTATAAATTGACAAATTTATTATTTTTCACGACTTCAATTATGTATTATGATACCATGAAAGTAACACTTTGTACGTTTTTTTCGCGGTTCTTATTTAATTTTAGAAGGAGATTCTACCATGTTACACGATGGACATATTCACAGCCCACTTTGTCCCCATGGCACAAAGGATGATTTTGTCGATTATTGCGAGAAAGCCATTGCGCTTGGCCTGGAGGGAATTACCTTCACCGAACATGCCCCTCTCCCCGCTTCCTTCAATGACCCCACTCCACAGCAGGACAGCGGGATGGACCCGGCCAATTTGCCAAAGTATATCGAGCACATTCAATTGTTAAAGCGAGAATATAATGGAAGGCTCAACATTTTGCTGGGCCTGGAGGTTGATTATATTGAAGGGTTCGAAAAGGAGACGACAGACTTTTTGAACGAGGTTGGCCCTTTACTCGATGACAGCATACTTTCTGTTCATTTCCTCCGCCTTGGAGACGAGTACCTTTGTCTTGACTACAGTCCCGATGTCTTTCAGGCGGCGATTGACCTGCTCGGCTCTACGTCAAAGGTTTATGAGCATTATTATCAAACCGTCTTCGCTTCGATCCAGGCCAAGCTTGGGCATTACAAGCCAACAAGAATCGGGCATATGACGCTCGCCCGGAAATTCCAAAAGCGCTTTCCGGCTCCCGATTCCCATTTGTTCTCAGATGAGATTACGCGGATCCTGACTGCCATACAGCAAAACGGATATCAGCTCGATTACAATGGCGCAGGCTGCGTTAAGCCGCTTTGCCGTGAGCCGTATCCTTACGCAAGCATTATTGAAGAAGCGGTTCGGTTGAATATCCCGCTTGTTTATGGCTCGGACGCCCATTCAGCCAATGCGCTGCTCAGTGGATACGATCAGCTTGTCGCCGCTCCGCTTGCAAAGCCTTAGCTTTCCGAACGACCCTGGGAGACTTAGGCGATTCCTGTTTCCGGCTTTGAACGGCAAAGGGCGGCCTTCACCCATCTTGTAATATGCTCCATATAGCGTTCAACAAAATATGGTTCTTTTGGTGACAGCTGATAAAGCTCCTGAAAATAATGCGGCGTCAAATAAGGCATATTCACCATCGTGCGGATCTGGATGATCACATAGTCGACAGACTGGCGCTGAAACTCTCCGGTTTTCATCCCAAGCTTGATGATTTGCTCATAATCATGCTTTTCCTTCCGTAAATAGGTAGTCATGATTTCCCTGACGAGCACCGAATCGAGCGTCATTTCGCGATGCACCATCCGTGCCGTGTAATGATTTGTCGCCTGATAAAGCAGGAGCTCCCTGATGACCGTAAGCAGGCTGTCCTGAACGGAGTTTGCCTGCTGCCTGATCGCTTGATGCATCGTTTGCAAGTATCCTTCGAGAAATTGAATCAAAATTTTTTCATAAAGCGCTTTTTTCCCTCCGAAATAGTAGGAAACCAAAGCGATGTTTACATTGGCTGAGGAAGCAATATCTCTGACAGAGGTGCCATCATATCCTTGGGTATAAAAGAGTCTGATCGCGGCATCTACCATTTTCTCTTTCGTTGATCCCTTCATGTTTAGTTGTCCCCTTTGTCATAGTCTTCTTCCCCTTCTGCTTCGCCCCGGCGCTGATCAATTCCTCCCATAATCCGTCGACATTGCCTAAAGAACTTTCTACATGTTTTTCCGTCAAAACCAGACAAAAACCTGTTCCCAAAAGGCTCGGGTTTACCTTTTGAGAACAAGCCTGAAGCCATATGCTTTATTTCACAACGACGCGATTTTTCCCTGTTTCTTTCGCTTCATAAAGCGCGGTATCGGCCTGATTGAACAGCAGCTTTAACGACACTTCGTTTTCTCTTGAACTCCAGTGCGAAAGCCCGATCGATACCGTCACCCGGGGACTTGTTTCAATTTCAACTGCTTTAACGATCCGTGCGGCGATCTGCTTCCCGATTGACACGTCAATGTTAGGCAAATAGATGGCCAGCTCTTCTCCTCCCCATCTTGCCGCAATATCCTTCTCACGAATGTTCCGTTTCATAATATTGGCGACCTGGATAATGATATCATCGCCTACTTGATGACCGTACGTATCATTGATTTGCTTAAAGTTATCAATGTCAAGCAGCAAAAATGTCCCCTGGTTCTGCTTATACATCGACTCCTGAATACGCTCGTCTAAATGGTTACGTGAAAACAGCTTCGTTAAGTGATCGGTAATCACAAGACGCTCCAGTTCCTCATGCAGCATTGAATTGGAGAAAGCCAGAGTGGAATGATGGATCAAGGATTGCAGAAGCTTGAAATTATCAAAAGTAAAATGATAGGAGCTTTGATGAACCGTGACAACCATCCCTTTTAGTTCATTATTCTGAATCATTGGTACCATCAGAACTGACTTATAGACATCAAGCTGCATATCCTCATGAAGCTCCGTATCCCCGATGTAAATCGGGTCTTTATCGCGTTTTACCTTTCTTATTAACGGCTCGAGGGCGTCAAGGGAATCCTCATTCATGAAAAATGGTGTACTTCCGTCAAGAACTTCAGCTTCACCATTGGCATGGAACATAATAAAGCCAACCTCTTCCGCTTTAAATGATTCAATGATCTGCTGCGTCATAAAGTTTATCGTATCAGCGAGGCGCAGATTGGAATTAAGCTGGTGGGAGGTTTCGTTAATAAGCTGTAAATCATGAATTAGATTTCTCGATTGCTGATATAGCTCAGCATTTTCTAATGCATTCCCTCCTGTGTCGGCGAGCATTTGAATGAAGTCAATTTCGTATTGGGGCACATGTACATTTTCAGAAGTCATAATTTCCATCACCCCGTATACACCTTGCTTGCCGCGTAAAGGGGCGTAGAGAATTTTTGAATGATCGTCCAGTCCTTTGTCCACCTGGATCTGGCCGGTCAAATAGGCATGTTCCGCTGTACTGTTGCCGCTTTCTGTTCCATACTTCAGCGGCTTAATGGAGATGTTTTCTTTAACTTCCCATTCCTGTGAGAGGAGGAGATGGACATGATAATGAGGATAGGCCCGTTCAATCGCCTCGACGATCTCTCCCAAAACTTCACCGATATCCATCGTGGAGTGGAACTTCTTCGTTACTTGCAGTAGAATATCACGTCTTTGTGCTTCCTGGACATCTTTTTCCTGGATATATGCTTTTTCAAGAATCGGCAAAATTTCTTTGATCGACTGCGCGTATTCATCCATTGCTTTTTGAGCTTCCTGCTCAGTTTCAAATGTAAACAAGAGCAAGGAAACGGGCTTGTTTTCCATTTTAATTGCACAAGTGACGTGGTAGTGGTAATTATTATCAAACAGCTGACTGTCTTTGAACAGCACCAATAGCTCACCGCCGATTTTGCTCTCATAGTGCTGTTGTTGAAAGACCGCGTCAAAATGCTCAAGATTCCAGTGGGACGGATAAAATAAAGGAACGAATCTTTCTTCATTTCGTTCAACGATAATTAGCTTGCCGGAACCGCTCTCGCTTTTCTTGTAACAAGTGTTTAACGCGTTAGCCAGGGGCGTAAACTCCATCTGATAGCCGGCCAAATCCAGCAATTCATTAATTGGAAACATCTTTTTCTTCTTCAACCGGTTCGTCGTCATCCCTAATCCGATCACGATTCCTTCTAAATAGCTGATAATCGGTTCTTCTTCTGTCATATCAGAAAGAACAACACCTAAATATAACGGAACCTCGGTATCAGGGACAGAGAAGGGAACTGCCAGCAAAAGAGAGTCTTTACACTTGCATTTTAGCTTTTGTGCCGAAAAGTTGCTTTCAAAATGGGAAAATGCCTCATCCATCGAAGCCGGCAAATAACCCATCTTGTATGCGGAGAGAATTCCCTCATTTGATGCAATAAAAAAAACAGCAGGTTCAAATAAAGCTGTGTTCTTGTAACCAATTGACACAAGCTCCTCCAAAAATGGTCTATATTGACTATTTTTGCTGTTTCCATTCAGAATATTATCCATTCTCTTACACCACCACATAACATGCATGTTAAATGACTCACATTTGCATTAATTTTTAATGATATACTTAATTTCAAAACTGCAAGGTAGGAAAATATGCCCCTGCCCTTCTTAAAAGATATGAATCATTTACTTCATTAACTGTTCATTCTTTTGGGTCTTTCTACATCTATTATAAAACAACTTATTCCATTTTACTATGTAAGTAGAACGTTCCGATACAAAAAATTATGAATTTTTTTATCCTCTTCTTTAACATCATTCCCTTTCTTGACAAGAGGCGCGCAAATTAATATAATGGAATTTGTGTAAAAAGACAGCCTATGTAAACATACTATGTTTTTCATTTTGTTCCTCGGTGCGGCTGCATAATCGAGGTGCATCTGTAACTTCTAGCTGTCGAAGCGAACATGCATGAAGACAAAATGAACGTAGCTATGAGATTACAATGCGGTTGTTATTTTGCAACAAACAAAATAACAAGGAGGAGTCTATTCATGGCTCGTTATACAGGTCCATCTTGGAAATTATCCCGTCGCTTAGGCGTTTCACTAAGCGGAACAGGAAAAGAATTAGCAAAGCGTCCGTATGCTCCAGGGCAACACGGTCCAAACCAACGTAAGAAGCTTTCCGAATATGGTTTGCAATTACAAGAAAAGCAAAAGCTTCGTCATATGTACGGTGTCAACGAGCGTCAATTCCGTCGCACGTTTGATACAGCTGGCAAAATGACTGGTATCCACGGTGAAAACTTCATGATTCTTCTTGAATCACGTCTTGACAACCTTGTTTACCGCATGGGTCTTGCCCGCACTCGTCGTGCAGCGCGTCAGCTTGTCAATCATGGTCATATCCTAGTTGACGGCAGCCGCGTTGATATTCCATCATATCGCGTAAAGCCTGGTCAAACAATCGGTGTGCGTGAGAAATCCCGCAACCTTGAAATTATTAAAGAAGCGTTGGAAACGAACGATTTCGTTCCTGGTTACGTATCTTTCGACGCTGAAAAGCTTGAAGGCACATATACTCGCCTTCCAGAGCGCGCTGAGCTTCCTTCTGAAATTACAGAAGCGCTTATCGTCGAGTTCTATTCTCGTTAATGAGAACGAACTGAAAAAGAAATGCAAAAAAGCCTTAGAAACGTTGTTATATCAATGTTTCAAGGCTTTTTCTGTTTCATGGTGTTTCGTATTAAAATGCAGAAAAATGAACCTGTTTTCGGCTATATAAGATTACTTAAGAGTTTCACCTAAATAACGAACGTACATTCCTAGCTTTAACCTTCTCAGTAACGTGCTGGGGCAACTAAAAACCTCCATTTAATCAAGTGACGTTTTAAGCACTGGGGCATATGCTGATTTTATAGTCATATGAGTTAGGAGGAATAAAACCATGAATAACCGTTACTATCTGTATCCTTATCATAACTATTATTATGGAAATACTCCAATTCACAACCAAGGAAACATACGTCACTGGCATACACCATCTCCACCCCCATACACTCGAAGCGATACGAACGCATCAGTGGATCACGGAAAGAATCCATTTGTCGTGAATATTAACCAAGCAGCAAAACAAAACGAGACCTATCGTACTGCCATATGGACCGGGGATCATCTTCAAGTGACTTTGATGAGCATTAATGTTGGAGATGATATCGGATTGGAAATTCACCCTAACGTTGATCAGTTTCTTCGTATTGAAAGTGGTCAAGGTCTTGTTAAAATGGGAAAAAGCAAAAATCAATTAACCTTTCAAACACATGTCTCTGATGACTCAGCAATTATGATACCTGCTGATACGTGGCATAATGTCATCAATACTGGCAACACCCCGTTAAAGCTTTACTCAATCTATGCTCCACCTCATCACGCCTTTGGTACTGTTCACAGAACAAAAGCAGATGCCGTTGCAGCTGAAGATTAGAGACCCCGCACTCTACCATAAACAAGAGCTTCTACTTATCATCCAGACGATATTTTTCGGAGATGCTTAAGCTCTTTTTTCTTTGCCTGCAGGATGTCGTTCTACCCTCTGCTTTAGGCGTCGACTCCGCTCTCTGGAAGATGCCTGCCTTTCCCATCGGCAAAAATAATTACTTTAGCGCTTAATAGCAATAAACAGCCCCGCCGTCCCAATGGCTGCAAACATTAGAAATACGAACGGGTATGACGTGCTGGCAATCAATGCTCCCCCAGCTAATGAGCCGAGTGATTGCCCGAGACCGAGCGCCAAAAAAGACAGGCTGACGCCGATGGAAGGCACCGCCGGGAACAAGCGCGTCGCCCAGACGATTAAAGCACCCGTCAACGCGATATACGCGCTGCCGAACAGCAGGGCGGAGGCATAAACCGACCATACAGCCGGGATCGTAATGAGGCCAATCGCCAGCAGCATCAAAACTAAAACGACCCGATAGATCACATCCAGACCAAACTTCCTGATGATGTTTCCCGCCAATCCCCCGATGATACCGGCGGCTCCCATCACCATCCAGAAAGTAATGCTCTCCCGTGTAGTCATCTGATGTACAACAGTTAAATAGCTGCGGGAAAATGCCCAAAAAACCGCTGAACTGAGACCGATCACGAGGGAAGCCGAAAGCAACCCCTTTGCTTTGCTGATGGAACGCCACGATACCTTCCACTCCCAATTGCCCGCTTTCTCCTGCCGGACTGGAAGTGAGAGTGAATTCCAGAGGAACACCGCTAAGGCGATCATGACAAACAGGAGATAAGCCAGCCGCCAATACTCCGTAAACAAAAGAGCGACGGGACCGGTTACAAGCAGGCCGAATCCCGAACCGCTGTTTATCCATATATTCGCGCGATCCTTCTCCGCTTCCTTCAGCGAGTTCGTAGCAATCTGGCTTAATGCGGGCGAGGCCCAGCCACTGCCGAGTCCAGCCACAAACGTACTAAGCACGAGCAAGGAAAGACCTTGTGCCAGCGCAATTCCACTCATCCCGACAATCACTGTGAGGCCAGCTGCCTGAACGAGCCGGAAGGCGCCCACCATTCGAGTTAAAAACGGAGCAGTCAATAGCGCTAATGAATAGGAAGCAAACGCAGCCGATGCAGCGATGCCGGCGGTGCTTTCCTTCAGCTGAAGTGAAGCCGAAATATCAGGCAAATACAGACCAAAGCTAAACCTTGCCAAAGCATAAGTAACAGCAATCATCGCCACACCAGGCCAGACGATTTTCCCCATATTCTCATCTCCTTTAGATAGAACGATCACTCTATTTTGAATCAAAAAACTAAGCCCGTTCTCTATTCTGACTTAGCTTTTTGATCGCTCTCCTGTCTGATTTGTTTCACAAAAAAGAGACATTCCTCAGCAACTTCATCAAGCGGCCTCGTTTCCGCCAAAGCAGTCGCTCCTTCAAAAAGCAGCGCGAGCTGGATCGCGTTCCGAGTTGCATAGCCCTCCGCTTTAAAAAAATCGATTAGCGCCTCCTTATGAGCATCGACATAATCGACAATTTCCTGATTGACATTCGCAAACTCTTCCTTCGCTCTTAAAAACATACAGCCATTCGATCCGTACCTCCGTGTCCAGACAAGATGCGCTTCCATCAGCGCCATAGAAGGCTCCCCATTGGCCTGGTTTATGCACGCCTTCAAGCTGGAAAAGTACCGTGCTTCTCTTCTTTTTAATACTTCAATAATTAAATCCTCTTTCGATTGAAAATGATTGTACAGCGTCATCAGCGCGACTCCAGACTCTGTAACGATTTTCTTCAACCCAATTGCATGAAAGCCGTGCTCATAAAAAAGCTGTTCCGCATGCTCCAGTAAATCCTCTTTTTTCCGGCTCATTTCAACCAACCACCTTTATATAGAACGATCACTCTATTTTTGCATATTCATTTTCTTTTTGCAAGAGAAAACAGTGGCTTCAGGACTGTTCTCCCAAAGCCACTGTCTCACTTTCCTTACAAGCTTAGTTTTACAAACTTACGCTTTCCAACTTGAATCACCTGCCCGTCCTCAACTTGCAGCTGCAACTGAACATCGGTTACTTTTTCTTCATTTATTTTGACTCCGCCGTTCTGAATCATCCGCCTTGCTTCCCCTTTTGAGCTTAGCAGCTTCAGCTCAACAAGCAAATCGACGATCCAGACCGGATTATCGCCCGTCCACTGCGCCTGCGGGATATCGCTCGGTAAAGCACGCTTCTGGAAGACGGTTTTGAAATAATCGACCGCTTCATCCGCCGCTGCTTTGCCGTGATACATCTCCACAAATGTAGCGCCAAGGCGCATTTTCGCGTCTCTTGGATGGACGCTGCCGTCTTTTATCCCACGCTCAAGCTCTTCAATTTCTTCCATTGAAAGATCCGTAGCCAGCTTATAATATTTCACCATCAGCTCATCAGGAATCGACATTGCCTTCCCGAACATTTCATTAGGCGCTTCATCGATGCCGATATAATTGCCAAGTGACTTTGACATCTTCCGTTCCCCATCAAGTCCTTCAATCAACGGCAGCGTCAGCGCGACCTGCTTGTCCTTCCCATAGGCTTCCTGCAAATGTCTGCCCATCAATAAATTGAACTTCTGATCGGTTCCCCCTACTTCAATGTCAGATTCCATTGCCACGGAATCATATCCTTGCATGAGCGGGTAGAAAAACTCGTGAATCGAGATCGGTTGCCCCGATTTATACCGCTTTTCAAAATCGTCACGTTCAAGCATCCGGGCCACCGTCATATTTCCGGCCAGCTTAATGACATCTTCGAACGTCAGCTCTTTTAGCCAAGCTGAGTTGTAGTAAAGCTTTGCTTTATCCATGTCAAGAATTTTTCCATATTGCTCAACATAGGTTTCCGCATTTTTCTTTACCTCTTCATCAGTCAGCTGCTTTCTAGTTTCAGATTTACCGGTCGGGTCCCCGATTCTGCCGGTGAAATCACCGATCAGCATTTGAATCTCGTGACCCAGCTCCTGAAATTGTCTAAGTTTATGCAAGACGACCGTATGGCCTAGGTGAACATCGGGAGCGGACGGGTCCATCCCGAGCTTGATTTTCAATGGCTTCCCGGTAACAACGGACTTTTCGATTTTTCGGCGGAAATCCGCTTCCGGAATAATTTCAACCACTCCGCGCTGTAAATAAGCAAGCTGGCGCTCCACCTCGGTCTGTTGTTCAGCTGTTAACGTTATCTCTTTTTCCATTTGTCTTCCTCCTATTTCGATTCACTTTTACATCAAAGCAGAAAAAAACCTCCTCCCTGAGAAAGGGACGAGGTTTTCGCGTTACCACCCTTGTTGAAGAAGTCAGCCTTCTCCCACTTCATTTCAATAACGGAAAGTTCCGTTCTTTGCTTATCACAAAGAAAGCTCCAGATTGTATTTCATCGTTGCCTGTGTACTGATTCGCACCACCCATCAGCTCTCTAAAACAGGGAAGCAAAGATTACTTCGATCCTTCGTTGCCTATATATATGCTCCATTTACGATGCTTCTTTTTTACCACAATGATTCCCCCATGTCAATATAACCTTCTACATTTTTTGCGGTTTTCATACCCTCCGTCGACATCATTATGCTATAATGTTTCTGATATATAGGAGGTTTGCTATGAAACAGGATTCTGCACTTATAGAGAAACTCAAAGCGTTTACAAGAAGACTCCATGAACTGAAGATCTTTCGGAAAATCGGGATTACATATCAGGTATTCTGGAATCTTTTTCTCATATGTTTAGTCGCAGGCTTTATGTCCCTTTTCTTCATCGGCGGGACAGCAGCCGGATATTTCGCCTCTCTTGTCCAGGACGAAACATTGCGCAGCGCCGATGACATGAAAGCACGGATTTATGACTACGAGGAAACGAGCCAGGTCTTTTTTGCTGACAATGTTTATCTCGGTGAGCTTCCTTCCGAAATCGAGCGGCATAAGGTGGCGCTCGAAGATGTGTCCGATCATTTGAAAAATGCGATTATCGCGACCGAGGATGAGTATTTTTATGAGCATGAGGGCATTGTCCCGAAGGCGATCATGCGGGCAACCTTCCAGGAATTCGCTAACACCACCGTCCAAACCGGGGGCAGTACATTAACACAGCAGCTAATCAAGAACCAAATTTTGACAAGTGAAGTCTCTTTTGACCGGAAGGCAACGGAGATCCTGCTCGCTCTAAGGCTGGAACAATTTCTGGAAAAGGACGAAATCCTTGAAGCTTATTTAAACATCGTGCCTTTCGGGCGTAATTCCTCGGGTCGGCATATTGCCGGTGTGCAGGCGGCCGCCCAGGGGATATTCGGGGTCGACGCAAAGGATCTTTCTATCCCGCAGGCCGCTTATATTGCCGGCCTGCCGCAAAGTCCGTTTGGCTACACCCCTTTTACCGGGGACGGCTCAATTAAGGAAAATCTCGACCCCGGTCTTAACCGGATGAAAACCGTTTTATCAAGAATGTATGAGGGAGGCTTCATTTCGGAGGCGGACTATCAGGAAGCCTTGCGCTACGATATCCGCGAAAATTTAACCGCAAGTACTCCGGCTCCAATCGATCAATATCCTTATCTCACATACGAGGTAATGCGGCGGGCAACCGACATTCTGATTTTGCAGCGCCTCGAGGAGGAAGGAATTTCACTTGATGAGCTGAACGAAGAGGAACGGCTCGAAACCTATAACCGCTTCCGCGATCAGGCTTCGACCCAGCTCAGAAGCGGGGGCTACAGAATTCATACGACGGTTGATAAGAACATGTATATTGCGATGCAGGAGGCCGTGCAAAACGATGCTCTCTTTGGTCCAATGAAGGATGGTGAGCAGGAAGAAGTCGGCGCCATCCTGATTGAAAATCATACGGGAGCGATTAAAAGCTTTGTCGGCGGCCGGGATGAAGGCGGAGACCTGCAATACAATCATGCAACCCAGGCATACCGGCAAAATGGTTCAACGATGAAGCCGCTGTTGGCTTATGCACCCGCGATGGAGATCGGCGCCGTCCAGCCGGGAATTGTCGTCCCGGATACGCAAGCATATTATTCCGGCGGACAGGAAATCACAAACTTTGACAACCAGCACCAAGGCTTGCTTTCCGTCCGGGAGTCGCTTGCCCGCTCACGCAACGTTCCGGCGATTCGCTCCTTTAAGAGAGTACCGCATGAACAGGCGCGGGAAACTTTGCTTAATCTCGGCTTCCGCCTCAACAGCGGCGAGCCTTATGAATCCGCTCCGCTCGGCGCTACTGAGAACAATGTTACTGTCGAACAGAACACGAATGCCTTTGCCACCTTCGCCAATGGAGGGACCTATGTGGAATCCTATCTCATTGAGCGGATTGAAACAGCTGACGGGCAATTGGTATATGAGCACGAGCCTGTAACCAGGGATGTCTTCACACCGCAAACAGCTTATTTGACGCTTGATATGCTGCGGGATGTCCTTCGTCCGGGTGGAACAGCAAGCTCTCTTCCAGGCCGGTTATCATTTTCAGCTGATTGGGCTGGAAAAACGGGGACAACGAGCAATGTCTACGATTCGTGGTTTGTCGGGTTCAACCCGAATGTAACGCTCGGCGTCTGGATTGGCTATGATACGCCGAAAGAGATTCAGCGCACCGTTGGCGGATTACGCTACGGGCCACGGACGCAGCAAATATGGGCCAATCTTGCCAATGCGGCTCACTCAGTTAATCCGGAGCTGCTGGCGCCAAGCGAAAGATTTGAGATGCCGGATGGCATTGTCAGACGTTCCATTTGCAGTTTGACAGGTCTCTTGCCATCGACGATTTGCCAGCAGGCAGGGCTTGTCACAACGGATCTCTTTAACGTCAAATTTTTGCCGTCCGAAACCGATGACAGCTTGGAAAGCGCGCGCTATGTGACGATTGACGGACAAAACTACCTTGCCTTGTCATCGACCCCTGCTGAATTCACCGAACAGGGAGTGGCGATATCAAAGGACTTTTTAGATATCGGCGACCTTTCCAGTTATTTGCCGGAGTCGATGAGAAATATTATTCCTGAAAGGGAAGCGCCAAACAATGGACGGACCCCAGGACAGGTTGGCGGGGTAGCTTTAAATGGACAAACATTGAGCTGGAATAAGCACCCGGACAATGACATCGTCGGCTACCGGATTTACAGAGCTGGCCATGGACAGGACAATTATCAGCTTTTCACAAGCGTGCGTGAAAATACGAATACAAGCCTGACTGTTCAGGCAGGGTCCTTTTCGTACTATGTCACAGCTGTTGATTCGGCAGGACGTGAATCGGCGGCCTCAAACGCCATAGCCGGCAGCGAACCGGAGCAAAATGACGATCAGCCGGATACCGGACAGGAAGAACCGGATTCTGACAACGGGGACAACTCGCCTGGGGGTTCTAATAACGGTAATAACCAGCCTGATTCAGGCAACGGAAACGGCGGTAATACGCCGGGGCAACCGACTGAACCGGATTCAGGCAATGGAAATGGGGGTGGGAACGGAAATAACGGTCCTGGCAATAACCCGCCACCTGACGAATCCCCACCAGAGGATGAAAATAATTAGCTTTAAAAAGGAGCATGTCTTCGCCCTGCTACTCGCCTAGGGCGGAGAACTCTGTTCCTCTCTATGCATCTTTGCAAAAAGGGCTGGGCAAAAGGTAGAAAAAAACACCTTTTGCCCAGCCCTTACGCAATATGCGGACTTATGGCGTGTGGAGCCACTGCCAATAAGTGAAAGCCCTTTTTGCTCAAGTTCTTTTTTGTGTCAATCAAACGAAAGACTTTCGCCCCTTTTTCAGGCAGCAACCGCCCTTCCCTTCCTATCATTAAAGCAACGAAAGAATGAGACTGATGACGACAATCGCTCCTATAATCATCAAAATCGTTCGAATCATAACTAAGCACCCTCTCTTCTACGACTTATTCTTGTTACTGGCTATTCCCTTCCCCAGGCGTTCATAAACCTTACAGAAATGTAACAAGGGTGAGGCCGTAAAAAGCCACAACCGGTGCACTGCTTCATCCCGCATTCTGACAATGTGGCGGCATCAATAAGCCGCAAAGAGCAAAGGTACTTCTACCGAACAAGCTTCGCTGACAAATCCCCACTCACTTCCATCCTGCACACAAAAAAAGAGGATGAGCCACCCTCCTACCCATAAGGAAAGGCTGGGCAAAAGGTCAAAAAACAACCTGTTGGCCCAGCCCCTGTATTTGCCGTTAATCCTCCATTGTCGATAAGTCGCCTGTTGGAAGGTCAAGCTCCCAGGCTTTCAGGACACGACGCATAATTTTCCCACTTCTCGTCTTCGGTAATTTATCCCGGAACTCGATTTCGCGCGGTGCGGCGTGTGCCGCCAATCCTTTTTTGACAAAGTTCCGAATGTCTTCCTGCAGCTCATCGGTCACTTCATAGCCGTCACGCAATGCGACAAAGGCTTTAATAATTTCACCGCGGACCGGATCCGGTTTGCCGATAACCCCGGCTTCGGCTACAGCCGGATGCTCAACGAGCTTACTCTCGACTTCAAATGGACCGACTCGCTCGCCCGAGGTCATGATCACATCATCAATCCGTCCCTGGAACCAGAAGTACCCATCCTCATCCATATAAGCCGAATCGCCTGATACGTACCAGCCCTCAATTTCAAAATAGCTGTTATATTTTTCCTCATTGTTCCAGATCGCACGCATCATTGACGGCCAGCCTTTTTTAATCGCGAGATTCCCCATCCGATTCGGCGGGAGCTCATTGCCCTGATCGTCAATAATCGCCGCTTTGACACCCGGAATCGGTTTCCCCATTGATCCCGGACGAATGTCCATGGACGGGTAGTTACAAATTATCTGCGCTCCCGTTTCCGTCATCCACCACGTATCATGAATACGGAGGTCAAATACTTTCTTGCCCCAGCGAACGACTTCAGGATTAAGCGGCTCTCCTACACTTAGAATATGGCGCAAGGAGGACAGATTATAATTTTTCACGACTTCATCCCCGGCACTCATCAGCATCCGGAACGCGGTAGGCGCACTGTACCAGACCGAAACGCGGTAACGCTCCAATGTCTCGTACCAGTCCTGCGGGCTGAAGCGTCCGCCGCGCACGACATTTGTCGTACCGGTCAGCCACGGACCAAAAATACCATAGGCGGTCCCCGTCACCCAGCCCGGATCAGCGGTACACCAATAAATATCATCATCCTTAAGATCGAGCACCCATTTGGCGGTCTGGTAATGCTGGAGCATTGCGTTATGAACATGCAACACGCCTTTCGGCTTCCCGGTTGAACCAGAGGTATAATGAAGAATCAGGCCGTCTTCACGGTCCACCCATTCAATGTCGAGCTCATCGCTTGCCGCGTTCAAGCGCGTTAAGAAGTTTAAGTATGAACCATTCTCCTCATAGGCTTCATCAACAATTAAAATCGTTTCGAGCTTCGGCAGATCATCAACCGGAACACGCTCAAGCAATGTAGGCGTTGTAACTAATACTTTCGCCTCGCTATCCTCCAGCCGGTCACGTACCGCTCCTTCCATAAATGCTTCGAATAACGGCCCGACAATCGCCCCGAGCTTAATCGCGCCGAGCGTCGCAAAATAAAGCTCTGGCGAACGCGGCATAAAAATAAACACCCGGTCCCCTTTTTTCACGCCCGTTTCCCGCAGCACATTGCCGGCTTTATTGGAATACTGTTTCATTTCATTAAACGTATATTGTTCATCTCTGTTTTTATCGCTATAGTAAAGGGCGACTTTCTCTCCCTTCCCTTCCTCTGCGTGGCGATCAATCGCTTCATAAGCGAGGTTCAGCTTGCCAGTTTTACTCCAGGTGAACCGTTGTTCAACAGAGCTCCAATCAAAGGAAGCAGCCGTCTCTTCATAGTTAACGAGGTTGCTATTTTTGTTTTCAGATGGAAGCGCTTGCATTTTCATTACACATCTTCCTCTCTCTATGTATTTTCATAAACTATTATAATACAGATAGATCCTTTATTCAAATTAAAATTGTTCCACGGAAAAATCTATGAGAAAATAAGCTTATACCCTAGATAAAATAACGGGCAAATTGAGGTGGGGAAAACAGATCATGATTCACTCCAAAACCTATTATTGTGTAGAAGTTTTATTTGATGGGCGTCCTTTGCAAATTGAAGGTCCTGTTCCCGCCGGGGAGCTTGCAACTTACGACTTTCATCCAGGACTTGTCTCGTTTCGTCCGCCGCAGGAGCAAAAGGAAGCGCTCTTAGGCATCGCTGATTTACCGGAAGGTCGAATTAATATTATCCGCGACCAGCAAACGGTTGTCGGCTATGTCACTTTCGTCTATCCGGACCCGATGGAACGCTGGGCTGAAGGCAGGATGGAAAACCTGCTTGAGCTTGGCGCGATTGAAATTGCTCCCGATTACCGCGGGGCCCAGCTCGGAAAGAACTTACTGCGAATGTCGATGCTCGATGACGCGATGGAGGACTATATCATCATCACAACAGAATATTATTGGCATTGGGACTTAAAAGGAAGCGGCCTCGATGTATGGGAATACCGCAAAATGATGGAAAAAATGATGAACGCCGGCGGTCTGGAATGGTACGCGACTGATGATCCGGAGATCTGCTCCCATCCGGCAAATTGCCTTATGGCACGGATCGGCAAACGAATTTCCGCCGAGTCGTTACAGAAATTTGACCAGCTTCGCTTTCAAAACCGATTTATGTACTAGTACAACGAAAGAGGTGGTAATGGTATGCTTATTGAACAGATTATGACGCGGGACGTGATTACATTGGATGCTGATGCGACAATTAAAGAAGCGATGCGTCTGATCGAGCTTCATAAAATCAAACATATTCCAATCGTCGACGAGGATCACCATATTATCGGCATTGTCTCGGATCGTGATATTCGCGATGCAAGCCCCTCAATTTTCCATGCAACCGATCACCTGGAAGACTTTCATAAGCCTGTTTCCACTATTATGAAACGGGGCGTGATTACTGCCCACCCGCTCGATTTCGTCGAGGAAATCTCGAATATTTTTTACGAGCATCATATCGGCTGCCTACCGATTATCGATAGCGGCAGATTAGTCGGCCTGATTACCGAAAAAGATGTGCTCCACACCTTGGTTGAACTGATCGGTGCCAATCAGCCAAGCTCTCATATTGAGATTAAGGTCGAGAATATTACCGGGAAGCTGGCCGATATTGCCACCATCTTCAAGCTCAACAAGGTCAATATTACGAGCGTTCTTGTCTACCCGTACAAAGACCCGGCCTATAAAGTATTAACCTTTCGCGTTCAAACGATGGATCCGCGCCGCCTAATCGCTATTCTTGAGGAACAGGGCTACGAAGTCCTCTCGCCCGGCGAACCGAGGTTATCTTGATGAAGCATCAATCCGTATTTGTATTTTCAGACGAGCAGCAGGCATATCGCTTTAACGAAAAGCATCCTTTTAATCATTTGCGGCTTGCTCTAACCTATGATTTATTAAAGAAAAGCGGCGCCCTTTCTGATGACCAGATCATAAAACCGCGAATGGCAAGTGAAGATGAAATCGCTCTCATTCATGATCAGGCCTATATTGAGGCGGTAAAGGAAGCAAGTGAAGGCCGACTTGCGGAGTCTGTCGCCGGCAGCTATGGTCTTGGAACCGAGGATACGCCGATCTTTCCGCAGATGCATGAAGCTGCTTCCCTTCTCGTCGGCGGGACACTGACAGCCGTTGATCAAGTCATGAGCGGCTCCGCCTTACACGCGCTTCATCTCGGCGGAGGTCTGCATCATGGATTTAAAGGGAAAGCATCGGGATTTTGCATCTATAATGACAGCTCGATTGCGATTGAATACATGCGAAAGAAATACGGGGCCAGAGTGCTGTATGTCGACACTGACGCTCATCATGGCGACGGGGTTCAGTGGGCTTTTTACGATGATCCGGATGTTTGTACGTTAAGCATTCATGAAACCGGGCGCTACTTATTTCCGGGTACCGGGCAAGTGCATGAAAAAGGATCGGGAAAAGGATACGGCTTTTCGATTAATGTTCCGCTTGATGCGTTTACAGAGGATGATTCCTTTCTCGAAGTATATGAGGCATCCATCCGCGAAGTGGCCGACTTTTTCAAGCCGGATGTCATCGTAACGCAAAACGGAGCTGATGCCCACCATCTCGATCCGTTGACTCATCTATGCTCTTCCATCCGGACCTTTCATGAGATTCCAAGAATCGCTCACGACATCGCCCATGACTATTGCGGGGGAAAATGGATCGCTGTAGGCGGTGGTGGCTATGACATTTGGCGTGTCGTACCGCGTGCCTGGGCTTCGATTTGGCTTGAGATGACCGGCCAAACCGCGAAGCGTAGCGAACCTCTCGTCAAAGAGTGGTTACAAGCCTGGGAAAAGCAGGCTGATGTCGAACTGCCGTCCTCCTGGGATGATCCAGCCGACCTGATTCCAGTCATCCCGCGCAAACAGGAAATTACAGAGAAAAACCGAAAAACATTGGAAAAAGCGATTTTTCATATTCTCAATGAAAAAAAGCGATCGTCCTAGCCAAGTGCAAAGCAGAAACCTCGCACGACTAAAAAGCCAGAAGGAAAGTGATTTCTTTCCTCCTGGCTGGTGCAGAACGGAGCCCGCCTCATACTGGATCTCTATTCAGGACTGACCTGATTTAGAACGTTTGATTGTCTTCACTGTTCGGATCAGAAATGACAATGACGACGCGGCGGTTGGTCTGCAGGTTTTCAACCGATGTATTCGGTACGACCGGGCGCGTATCCCCATACCCCGTCGCTACAAAACGCTTCGGATCAAGATCATATGTATCGAGTAAATGGCGGATTACACTGCTCGCTCTCGCTCCGGACAGCTCCCAGTTTGACGGGTAGCGAAAAGTGGATATCGGCCGGCTGTCCGTATGCCCTTCAACCTTGACCATGTTTGGAATCGCTTCAAGTAATGTTCCGACCTTTTCTAAAAAAGGAAGCGCCTCCGGAAGAATATCAGCTTCAGCGGTTTCAAACAGCGTCCGTTCTTGCAGGACTAATACGACCCCGCGGTCATCTCTCGTTGCCGAGATCCCCTCGGTCAGATTGTTTTCCTCAAGGAAATTTTGGACTTCGGCCAGAAGAGCGTCCATATTCACTTCAGCCGTTTCAGCTCCGCTTTCCCCGAACTGTCCGTCCTCAAAAGGATCTTGCCTGTCCCCTTCACGCTCTTCGGCAGTGTTATCAAATTCAATCGCTGAAGGGAGAAACTCGAAAATTTGTCTTTGCTGAAAAGATTCAGCAATCGCGCGAAATTTCTGAGCATCGACAACAGACATCGAGAATAAGAGAATAAAGAATACGAGAATAAGAGTCATCATATCGGAAAAGGTGACCATCCATTTCGGTGCCCCCTTATCGACTTGCCGGCGCCTTCTACGCTTGATCATACTCATCACCTAAATCTTCTTCTTTTTGCTTCGTTTTCAAAATGAATGCACTCAGCTTTTCTTCAAGAATTTTAGGGTTTTGACCAGATTGCACGCCAATAACTCCTTCAATAATAATTTGCTTCACAAAAACTTCTTCATCAGTCTTGTTTACTAGTTTCGTAGCCATCGGCAAAAAGACAAGATTGGCCAGTACCGTTCCATATAACGTCGTTAAAAGGGCGACCGCCATGCTCGGCCCCAATGAACTCGGATCATTTAAATTTTGCAGCATCAGAACAAGCCCGACTAGTGTTCCGATCATCCCCCACGCCGGAGCATATTCTCCCGCTTTTTCGATGATGGCCCGCCCTTTACGGTGACGTTCTTCCATCGCCACGACCTCTGCCATCATAATATCCTTAATGACATCGGGCTCAATCCCGTCAACAGCAAGGAGCACTCCTTTTTTGATAAACGGATCATCCACATCATCAAGACCCGCTTCCAGCGCCAATAATCCTTCACGTCTTGCCTTTCCTGATAACTCGACAAATGTCTCGATCAATTCTTGCAAATCGTGATCTTCCGTCCGAAATGCTTCGCGCACAACTTTCGGCACTGCTTTCAGTTCCGCAAAGGAAAACGTGATCACAATTGCGGCAAACACTCCTCCAGCGACAATTAAAATAGAGGAAATTTGAATAAAGAAAATAAGTCCAGATGGTCCAGAGTTTGAAAAGACAGCCAATAGGAGCACGGAAACCCCTAAAACGAGTCCTATTGGCGTCAGCAAATCAAATTTTTTCATAGTCCTCTCCCTGCCTTACAATCTGCCGCTTACGCTTTCGTTGATTGACGATACTCAATACGGTGAGGGAGCTCCACAATGTGATCAAGCACTTCCTCTTTGTTCATATATTTTGTCAGCAATCTCATCGATACAGCACCAATATCGTAAATAGGCTGTACGACTGTCGTCAGCGTCGGGCGTACCATTACAGCTAATCGTGTATTATCAAAGCCGATCACTTCGAGGTCATCAGGAATGGAAATGCCATTATCCTGGGCAGCGTGAATAATGCCTAATGCCATTTCGTCTGTCGCAGCGAAGATTGCCGTCGGCTTTTCATTCAACTGCAAAAAGGAATGCATCGCTTCAAGGCCCGAATCATATGTATAATCTCCAATGACGACCAGCTCTTCATCGAACTCGATCCCGTTTTCCTCGAGCGCTTCCCGGTAACCGGCAAACTTCTGGTATCCGTTAATTGGATCATCGAGCGTTCCTGATAGCATCCCGATTCGTTGATGTCCTTTTTCAATCAGGCTGTTGATCGCATCATGAACTGCCTGCTTATAATCAATGTTGACAGATGGCAGTTCCTTGTTCGTATCAAGGGTCGCCGCCAGCACAACCGGAACAGGTGAACGCTTAAATTGCTCGACATGCTCTTCAGTAATCACACTGCCCATGAAGACAATCCCGTCAACCTGTTTCTCCAAAAGGGTGTTAATTAAATGAATTTCCTTTTCCTTGTTCTGATCGGAGTTACAAAGAATGATATTGTATTTATACATCGTTGCAATATCCTCAATCCCCCGGGCCAGCTCCGCAAAGAAAATGCTTGAAATATCGGGGATAATGACCCCTACAGTCGTCGTTTTTTTACTGGCGAGACCACGCGCCACCGCGTTCGGACGGTATCCTAACCGTTCAATCGCATCCAGAACCTTTTTACGAGTTGCCGGCTTGACATTCGGGTTTCCATTGACAACCCGCGATACCGTCGCCATAGACACACCCGCTTCTCGTGCTACATCGTATATTGTCGTATTCAAAAGTAATCCTCCTTCAGCGAACTTAATGTATTGTTATCATACGATACTATGAGGAGGTTCCGCAATGTCTTACACTACTTATATCGACCCGCTTATGAAAAATTTTCACAGCATTTTCAATTTCTTTTCAGAAAAGTAGACAGTCGACACTTCTTCTTCCTCCTCCGATGTCTATTCCCGCTTATTATTCTCCTGTTTGACAATAATCATGTGAGTTCATAAAAAAGAGGTGCAGCAAAAGGAAACAGGTCCTTTTTGCCGCACCCTGTACAGAGCCGTCAGTCCGCATTGCGATCTTTTTCAAGCATGCCGGACAGCCCTGAGGCAACCTTCTCGGCATATTACCCTTTATATAAGCCGGAAGCCTGCAATTCATCGATAAAAGCATGGAATTGCGGAATGTCCATTTGCTGTGCTGAATCGGATAAAGCGACAGCAGGATCCGGATGGACTTCGGCCATCACAGCATCAGCCCCAATTGCCAAGGCTGCCTTCGCTGCCGGAAGCAGCAGGTCACGCCGTCCGGTTGAATGTGTCACATCGACAAGAACCGGTAAATGCGTCTCCTGCTTTAAAATCGGCACAGCGGAAATATCCAGCGTATTGCGCGTCGCCGTCTCATATGTGCGAATACCGCGTTCACAAAGCATGAGGTTTGTATTTCCCTTCGAAACGACGTACTCAGCCGCATGAATGAACTCGGAAATCGTTGCCGATAAGCCGCGCTTTAATAAAACCGGCTTTTGAACAGAACCGGCGGCCTTCAGCAGTTCAAAGTTTTGCATGTTGCGGGCGCCGATTTGAATGACATCTAAATATTCCGCCCCGACCTCGACATCGGATGGACTGACGATTTCACTAATGACGACCATATCCAGCTCTTCTGCAACCTGCTTAAGGATTTTCAGCCCTTCGACTCCCAATCCTTGGAAATCATATGGAGAGGTCCGTGGTTTAAATGCTCCGCCGCGAAGCAAATGAATCCCGCGATCCTTTAACGCTTTCGCCACTGTTAACACCTGCTCGTAGCTTTCAACCGCACAAGGCCCCATTACTAACCGCTGCTGACCGTCTCCCATTTTCACCCCTTTGAGATCAACCACTGTGTCCTCAGGATGCTTCTTGCGGGAAACGAGCAAAGCTTTACTATTATCTTCTTCCTGCAGTTCAAGACTGGCCTTGAAGATTTGTTTGAAAATATGTTGAAGTGTTGATGTCTCAAACGGCCCTTTATTATTGGCCGCGATATGATCAAGCATGCTTCTCTCTCTGACAGGATCAAAGCGGTTCACGCCTTGTGTTCCCTTAATCTTTCCGATTTCCTGTACGAGGTGAGCTCTTTCATTAATCAATTCCAGAAGCTTAAGATTCACCTCATCTAACTCGGCTCTTAACTGATCTACTTTCTCGTTACTCACAACTCCCCACTCCCTTTTATCCTTTGGCTTCTTCTTGATTAGGTTTATTATAAAGGATGATTTTCAGAAAGTCACGAACTTTTTCTTTAATAATTAGACGCTTTTAAGCGTTAAAGTGTGATAATATATCTTTCTCTTACGTTCTCCTGCAAACTTTAGTAGAATAAAAGAAACATAAGTATGCCAAAAACTTTAAAAGAACGCAGGTGTTTGACATGATTACTGATCAATCTTCCCCTTTATTCGCGCTTGATATCGGTACTCGCTCTGTTGTCGGTCTTTTGTTACGCCCGGAAAATGGCTCATTTGCCTTACTTGACTCTGTCATTAAAGAACATGAGGAACGGGCGATGCTCGATGGACAAATTCATGATGTGCCTGCTGTTGCCAAAGTGATCGAGACGGTAAAACATCAGCTTGAAGAGCGGCACGGTCCACTGCGGAAAGTCTGTGTCGCCGCTGCCGGACGTTCCCTGAAAACAAAGCGGGCACGCTTTGAGATTGATATCTCGGCAAAGCCGATGTTCGACCGTGATGATGTCCTGCACCTTGAACTGAGTGCAGTCCAGCAGGCTCAATTTCAGCTGGCAAATGAAATCGTGGAAGCATCCACCATCGATTATTACTGTGTCGGTTATTCGGTCCTCGCCTATTCCCTTGATAACGAGCCGATCGGCAGCTTACTTGATCAGACAGGCAAGCTGGCAGCTGTCGAAGTGATCGCGACATTCCTGCCGAAGGTCGTCGTTGAATCGTTGCTCGCCGCCCTTGCCAGGGCAGAGTTAGAGCTTGAAGCTTTGACGTTAGAGCCGATCGCCGCGATAAATGTTCTGATTCCACCTTCGATGCGCCGTTTAAATGTCGCGCTCGTCGATATCGGCGCCGGGACTTCGGACATCGCCTTAACGGATGAAAATACCGTGATCGCCTACGGAATGGTGCCGGTTGCAGGTGATGAAATCACCGAGGCGATTAGCGACCATTATTTGCTCGACTTTCCTGATGCCGAACAGGTTAAACGGCAGCTTTCCACGCAGGAGAGCGTCGAGATCACCGATATTCTCGGCACAGAAATGTCGTATGCGAAAAAAGAGTTCATCGCTCCGATCAAAGGGAACATTCAGCATCTCGCCCGTTCGATCAGCGAAGAAATTATCCGTTTAAATGGAAGAACTCCGAAAGCCGTCATGCTCGTAGGAGGAGGAAGTTTGACTCCTCTTTTACCTTATTATGTCGCTGAGTATTTAGGGCTGCCTGAAAACCGAGTCGCCATTCGCGGCGCCGATGCGATTAAAGCCTTACAGACCAAGCCCGGTGAACCGTTCGGTCCGGAGCTGGTCACTCCGATCGGCATCGCGATCGCCGCTAAAGAAAATCCGATCCAATATATTAGTGTTACGGTAAACGGCCGGACTTTGCGCCTGTTCGATGTCAAAAAACTAACAGTGGGAGATGGGTTACTTGCTGCCGGAATTGACATCGCCCGTTTGTATGGCAAACCGGGCCTTGCACTGATGGTCACGGTTCAGGAGCAACTGATTTCAATCCCCGGTGAATATGGTGGTCCGCCACTTCTGCAAAAAAACGGCGAACCAACAACACTCGATTCTCCGCTGGAAGCCGGTGATCAAATTGTTGTCGAGCGGGGCCAGAATGGCAAGCAGGCAAAAGCGACAATCGCCGACCTGCTTGAGGATATTCCAACGTTATCGCTCGTAATCAATGGCGAAAAACGGGAAATCACAGCAACCATTTTGAAAAATGGAGCCGTCGCTTCAAAAGATGAATTCGTCAACGAACGCGACCAAATTACACTGCTCTCAAAACGAACAGTAAAAGAGATTCTGCAGCTGGAAAACATAGGTCCCCACAACTTTGAGCCGGTGACAATTATCGTTAATGGGGAACGCTGGTCGTTTCAGCCAAAACAGACGAAGCTTCTGCTTAATGGCAGACCAGTCCTGCCAGGCCATGAAGTGAAAAGCGGAGACGAGCTAAGCTGGGAGGTGGCAACGGAAAACCAACTAACCGTTGCGACATTTCTCAGGCAAAACGAGGTGGAGCCCGAAAAAAGCATCACAGTCTTCTATAATAACGACCCTGTGGAAATATCTAAAACGATTGTGGAGGTAAAGCGGGGCGACAGCTTGCTTGCACCGTCCGATGAGCTGCGCGCAAACGATCAGCTTCGGTTGTCGTTTAAAAAAGATGAGCCGTTTATTCTTCAGGATATATTCACCACTGTCGAAATCGACCTGGCTCATCTTTCAGGAAAGAAAGTAACTCTGCGAAAAAATGGCGAAGAAACCAGCTTTAACAGTCCATTAATAAATGGTGACCGGATTGAACTTCTAGTCGGCGAAAAGCTTTCTTTATTCCGTTCTTCTTAAAAAGGGAACATACGTGGCAAGGCCAAGCCCGTTGTGAGAATCCGACAACGGGCTTTTTGTTATGCTCAGTGCCTGCGCCTCATTATAAAAGGCCCTACCGAAGGTTTCCTCCGATAAGGCCCTGATGCAGAACGAAGCCACAATGAAAGCTTGACGTTACTTCGTTTGACTCGCTTCTTCTTCAATTTTCGCCTGGATTTCATCGACTTCCCTTTTGACTGTTTCCTTCACTTCCGCCTGTGCCTCGCCTACCTCGCCAGCCAACTCATCTGCGAGCTCTTTTGTTTCTTCAGCATCGGCTTTCACATTGGAGGTGACTTCCTTTACTTTATCGACTACCTGGGCAGACTGGTCGCTGACGACCTTAGCGATGGAAGCTGATTTTTCCTTTGCATAAGATGCCCATTCATTTCCTTTATCATAAGCGGTTGATGTCAGCTGTGTTGTCTTTTCTTTTGCCAATTGTGCCTGTTCGTTTAAATCATTGCGAAGCTCCTTACCCGATTTCGGTGCTAATAGCAACGCGGCTGATGCCCCTACAATTCCTCCGATTAAAGATCCAATAAGAAAGTCCTTCGTATTCATTTCACTCATTTGGTCTCCTCCTTACTAAGATTTACGTGCTGTTTCCTTTGCTTGAACTTCGTATATAAATCAATCACGACATTGCCCCATTGTACAGCCTGGGCAATATTTTCGGATTGCTTAACCGTTTGTTCGGATACTGTATTTGACACATGCCGCAGTGACTTATTCACTTGACCGACTGAGTCTCCAAGCTCCTTAAACGAAGCAAAGACAGTATTAAAGGATTCGGTTTTTCCTTTTATATCATCAGCTAATTGATTCGTGCGCTGAAGCAGTTCTTCTGTTTCCTTCGTAATGCCGTTAATCTGCTTTTCCAGCCCAGCCATTGTGTTAGCCACATGATCAAGGGTTTTATTAGCTGATTTTAATGTTTTAACAAGTGAAAAAACTAAAATAGCAAACGCTACTGCTACAATCAGCGCACTTATGTACAATAAACTTTCCAAACTAACTTCACCTCCCTGCTGTTGTAACACCTATATGTATACACATTTACCCATCTTTAATGAATTGTAAACATATGTCGTATGAAATAACTTCGCTAATCTCTTTAGTGAATCCTTCTTTCTCACCAAAGTTGTTAAAAATTCCGATTATGTTTACAATAAGTTACATAGTTACATAAAGGAGGCGTTCAGATGAGAGATCCACGTATTACTAAGCTGGCTCATAATTTAATTACATATTCAGTGAACTTGCAAGAGGGGGAGAAAGTATTAATTGAAAACTTCGGCCTGCAGCGTCAGCTCGTGACTGCCCTGGTGGAAGAAGCATATAAAGCCGGAGGGTACCCGTTTGTTTTATTAAAGGACCACCAAATTGACCGCTCTCTTTTGCTCGGCGCGTCGGAAGAGCAATTGGATTTGCTTGCTTCTTATGAGGCAAATGTTATGAAGGATATGGATGCCTATATCGGCTTACGGGCCGGAGATAACATTTCTGAATTAGCTGATGTCCCAAGCGATAAAATGACCCTTTACGGAAAGTCGGTCGGAACAAAAGTCCACCGGGAAATCCGTGTTCCGAAGACAAAGTGGGTTGTACTCCGCTATCCGAGCTCCTCAATGGCCCAGCTTGCCAATACAAGCACGGAAGCATTTGAAGATTTTTATTTTGATGTGTGCAACCTTGACTATAGTAAAATGGACAAAGCAATGGATGCGCTTGTTGCCTTGTTCGACCGTACCGATAAAGTCCAGATTAAAGGACCAGGAACCGACATTCAATTCTCTGTAAAAGACGTGCCGGCAATTAAATGCGCGGGCTTGCGCAATATCCCTGACGGCGAGGTATATACGGCCCCGGTACGCGACTCGGTAAACGGGACCATTACATATAATACACCTTCACCTTATCAAGGCTTTACGTTCGAAAGCATCAGCTTCACGTTTGAAAATGGAAAGATAGTGAACGCGTCAGCAAACGATTCAGACCGGATTAACAAAATTCTCGATACAGACGAAGGGGCCCGCTTTATCGGCGAGTTCGCCATCGGGGTCAACCCGTACATTCAGCACCCGATGAAGGACATCCTTTTTGACGAAAAAATTGACGGCAGCTTCCATTTCACTCCCGGCCAATGCTATGAGGAAGCCTCCAACGGCAACCATTCCGCAATTCACTGGGATATCGTCATGATCCAAAGACCCGAATACGGCGGCGGAGAGATCTATTTCGATGACGTCCTGATCCGCAAGGATGGCCGTTTCGTCATTCCTGAGCTTGACGCGTTAAACCCGGAGAATTTAAAATAACGTTCTCTGTTATCTAAAATCGCGTACGCATATTGCTTAGAGGCTGGAGCAAAAGGTAAAACAACCTTTTGCCCCAGCCTCTCGCTATTCAATGTTCCAACTTTGCATGACATTTTTAAATCAGCTGTGTCGACACTTTGTTTAATTGCCAGCTCTTTTTTAGGTCCATTGGTTCTTCCCTGAAAATCGCTTTGTCCATTTCTTTTAAATGAGGGGATATCACAGGCTTGAACGCCATTTGTGTTAAAATGTCTTTTTCCAGATCAATCCCTGGTGCAATTTCTGTTAACATTACCCCTTCTGCTGTTAAAACAAATACCGCTCTCTCCGTCACATACATTACCCGCTTTTCCCTCGCCGCGGCATACTGACCACTGAATGTAATTTGCTGAACTTCATTACTAAACTTCTTAAAGCGGCCCTCTTGTTCAATCACTAATTGACCGGCTTTACATGTTACCTGAAGTCCTCCTCCTGTAAAGGTAGTACAAAAGACAACCTTCTTTGCGGATTGCGTAATATCGATAAATCCTCCACTCCCAATATGTCTCCCTGCAAACTTGGATACATTCACATTTCCAGTTTGATCAACTTCAGCCGCTCCCATAAAAGTGATATCGACACCCGCCCCATGATAATAATCAAATAGATATTCATGGTCTAAAATAGCCGAGGCATTTCTTGCAATACCGAATGAATTGCCACCTATCGGCACTCCGCCTATAATACCGGATTCAAGCGTAAGCTTTAAATCTTCATTTATTCCTTCTTCACTTGTAATCGGTCCTATTACATCTCCTGGGATGCCAATTCCCAAGTTCACAACCGCTCCTTCGAACAATTCCTGGGCGGCCCGTCTGCCGATCATTTTTCTACTATCAAGCGGCGCCTGCTCGATTTCCTTGACCGGAGTCTTTATATCTCCCGTAAAAACAGGTGAATAAATAGTAAGCGGGGCCTGGCGGTGTTCCGTTTCCGGATTTTCCGCGACCACATATCCGTCAACCAAATAGCCTGGAACGACGACATCCTTCGGGTGGAAAGAGCCCTTCTTAGCCGTGTATTTCACCTGAGCAATCACTTTACCTCCATATGCCTTTGCTGCTTGCGCCGCCGATAATATTTCCAGCTTAATCGGCTCTTCTTCTGTCGTAATATTCCCTTCTTCGTCAATGCTCGTGCCACGGATAAACACGTAATCAAATGGGATCGCTGAATAAAATAGAAATTCCTCGTCATTAATATGAATGAGTTTTACTAAGTCTTCTTTTTCTTTTGTACGCTCGTTAAATTTGCCGCCTTCTATTCTCGGGTCGACAAAAGTCCCTAGGCCGATGGACGAAATATGCCCCGGCATTTTGTTTGCCATCGCGCGAAGCAGATGAGTCAGCTGACCCTGTGGCCAACAGTAGCACTCTACTTTATTTTGTTCAATCAGCTCGCGTGTTTTAGGTGCAAGCCCCCAATGCCCGCCAATGATTTTGGCAATCAGCCCTTCCTCTGCAATATGTTCAATCCCGTTGGTCCTCCCGGATTGCCCGGCAGTATGGTAAATCGTTAATTGATTTGGATGACCTGTCTCTTTAAATTGTTTCCTTAGCTCCTGCAAAATTTTATCGCATTGTCCCATGCCTCCAAAGCCTACCAGTGCAACGGTACAGCCATCTTTTATATGTTGAACAAGTTCAGCAGCCTGATATCGTTTCGCCATTTTGAACATCCTTTCACATATTGTTGACTTTTTCGCGTTCTATTCCTTTTGCCTGCAGCTTTCTCTTTCAATTAGAACCGGTTCTAAGTATAGCTGCGCAGGTTGATATTCATCTTTTTGCTGAATCGCACTTATTAACAATTCACACCCATTTCTTCCTATATCATAGGCCTTTGCATCAATGCTTGTTAAGGAAACCCTGAAGTCTTCTGCAAAAGGAATATTGTCAGAACCGATGACGGATACATCGTGCGGTATCCTATAACCGGCATCCTGCAGTGCTTTAATCGCTCCGAACGCCATAACGTCGCTCGCTGTAAAAATAGCGGACGGTATGTGTCCGCTTTTAATCAATGGTTGAATATCCTGATACGCTTTCTCCATTGAATATTCTGAACTGATCACCCTTTCAGAAGGCAAATAAATCCCCATTGAAGAAAGAGTATCGATAAATGCCTTTTCACGCTCCCAGCTATTTAAGCGATCACCACCGATAAAAGCAATATTTCGGTGACCAAGTTCAGTTAAATAAGTTGCGGCTAATTCGCCGACAAGGAAGCTGTTAATCCTTACTACCGTCCCTTCATATTGTTCAGGAGAGCGGTTGACCAGCACATGTTGCATCCCTATCTTATTTAGAAATGCCAGGCTTTGGGAATGTTGCTGATCGACTGTGCCAAGCACAATCCCGTCGACTCCCTGATCTACCATCGATTGAACGAGCTCATACTCTTTATCAGGATCGTCACCTGTCGTACAAAGAAGAACGTTATAACCGGCCGTAATAGCAGCGTCCTCGACTCCTTTTAACAGCCTCGGGTAAAACGGATTTGTAATCTCCGTCACAATTACACCGATCAAACCGGTTTCTTTCTTTTTTAAGCTTCTCGCTACTTTATTAGGACGGTAGCCAAGTTCTTCGATTGCCTTCTCTACTCTGTGCTTTAATGGCTCACTGACATATTTATTACGGTTTATAACCGCGGACACAGTGGCGATGGACACATTTGCTGCTTTTGCTACATCTTTAATCGTAACCATAGTGTGCACTCCTAGCGAAACGTTTAGCTGGAAAGGTGAAAAAAATTACTAAACGTTTTTCATTAATAGTAGCACGTGATCTTTACATTAGACAATAATGTGTAGCCGCCCGCAGAAAAGGGATTACGATTTTCTAAACTTTCGATAGTCAGCTTTCCTCTTTTCTTGAAATGCCCGCCTTCCCTCCGCCGCCTCTTCCGTTTGGATATACAAGGGCAGGCTCCCCATCGCCAATTGGGCAATCCCTTCTATATTTGCTGAGTCAGCATTAAATGAATACTTAATCATCTTCAGGGCCGTCGGACTTTTGTTGACAATTTTCTCTGCCCATTCGAGCGCTGCTTCCATCAATTGCTCTTCCGGCACTATTTTATTAACCAACCCCATTTCTTTCGCTTCTCTTGCATCATATTGTTCGCATAAATACCAGATTTCCCGGGCTTTCTTTTCACCGATAACCCTTGCCAAATATGCGGTCCCGTAACCTGCATCATAGCTTCCCACTTTAGGACCCGTTTGGCCGAAAACAGCCGTTTCCGCGGCGATGGTCAGGTCGCAAATGACATGCAATACATGCCCTCCGCCGATCGCATAGCCGTTAACCGCAGCAATCACGGGCTTGGGAATTTGGCGAATCATTTGATGCAGAGTTTGTATCTCTAACCCAAGCCCGCCGCCAAGTCCTCCTGCTCCATCATAGCCGGTTTCATTTTTCACTTTTTGATCACCGCCGCTGCAAAATGCCCGTTTGCCACTGCCAGTTAAAATGACGGCTCCAATGCCCTGATCGTCCCATGCCAGTTGAAACGCTTTGATAAGCTCTTTTACCGTCAACGCCCGAAATGCATTCAATACTTCCGGTCGGTTTATCGTGATAATTGCTATGTCATCCTTCTTTTCATAGAGTAGATCGTTAAAATTCATGCTGGCTCCCCCTGCGATTAAGTTATCTGTACGGCCGCCTGATTTTTTTCTTCCTTTAATTTGTTTCCATTCCCGTCATAGTTATAAAAGCCTCTGCCGGTTTTCCGTCCTAAATTACCGGACTCCACCATCTTCACAAGAAGTGGACAAGGACGATATTTCGAATCTTGAAATCCATCGTACAATCCCTGCATCGTTGCCAGGAGCGTTTCTAATCCGACAAAATCGGCTAACGTAATTGGCCCCATTTTATGATTCGCTCCCAGTTTCATTGCCGCATCTATATCCTCCGGGTCTACACCTTCCATAACAAGATAAATTGCTTCATTGACCATTGGAATGAGAAGGCGGTTCACGATGAAGCCAGGATAATCTTTACATTCAACAGCTGTTTTATTAATTTGACTGGAAAACTGCTTCATTTTCTGAACAGCTTCTGCTGAAGTCAAAAGCCCCGGTGTAATTTCCAGCAACTCCATCTTCGTTACCGGAAAAAAGAAATGCGCGCCGACGAACTGTTCAGGCCGCTTTGTTACTGCGGCCATTGCCGTAATAGATAATCCTGACGTATTTGAAGCAAAGACAGCTTCTTTTTTGGCGATTTGATCAATTTCGCGAAACACGCTTTTCTTCAATTCCAAGTTTTCCGGTACAGCTTCAATAATCAGATCAGCATCCTCTAAAGCTTGAATTTGACTGGTTGATGAAATTCGATTCATTACCTTTTCTTTTTCTTGCTTCGTTTTACGTCCTTTTTCAATGTCCCGATCCAGCAGTTTGTTGATTGATTGCATTCCCCTGATCAACTGGTCATCGGAAATATCCACCCATGTTACATCGTAACCGCCTTCTGCTGTTACTTGAACAATTCCTGCCCCCATTAAACCTGCTCCGATCACTCCAATTTTTTGCATGTTACTTCATCCCTTCCTCTATTAATTTATAAACATGCCTCCGTCAACTCTTAGGATTTCACCTGTGACGAATGGCGAATGGGCGATCAGACCGAAGGCGGCCTCTGCTACATCTTCTGGCGTTGCCATTCGTCCAAGCGGGGTTGCCTCACTTAATTCTTTCATTTGCTTTTCGTGCCCTTCAATCCATCTTGTCGCGACTACTCCGGGAGCAAGACTATTGACTCTTACTTCCGGAGCCAGCACTCGCGCTAAAGATTTTGTTATGCTGTTGGCTGCCGCTTTCGAAGCCGCATAACCGATTGAGCTGCCCAGCCCGGTTTGTCCTGCTACCGATGTTATATTTATGATGCAGCCCTTTTGCCTTCTTAACTGGTCGGAAGCCGCCCTACAGCAAAAGAACATTCCTTTAACATTTACACCCATCATATTGTCCCAATATTCAGACCTCATTCCCTGTAAATCATCATGCTCAACGAAATGAGTCGTGCCGGCATTATTTACTAAAATATCAATCTGACCAAATGCCGTAAGCGTTTCGTTTACGAGCTTCTCGGCCGTTCTTTCATCAGCGACAGAGCCTTGAACGACAATACACTTGACTCCCAGCTTCTCAATTTCCGCTTTTACTTCATCTGCTCTGTCTTTTGATGAGGAGTAATTGATTGTTATATTGACCCCTTCCATCGCAAGCCGAAGCGCTATCATTCTTCCAATTCCACTGCTCGATCCTGTTACAATCGCAACTTTGCCTTTCATTGCTCTCCCCCATTATTTGTCTCCTTTTATTTTTCATACTGTCCGCATTGGCGCCTAAGCAGCAGCGCTCACTTACTGGAGCTTGTCATCCTCCTTCAAAAAGTGAATTAACATTTGCTCCCGCTTTTGATTCATCTCTTTCGTAAAGGATTCGGTCCATACATAGAAACCTTCGCCTGTTTTCTGACCATATTTTCCTTCTTTCACCAATGCCCTTATCTCATCATAGGAGTGGTCCGCCTTTGACAAGTCAGTAAACAAATACTCTGAAATAGTGTCAAAAACATCTAACCCGCCCATATCCGCCGTTAAAAAAGGACCTGTTACTGGTAATCTTCTGCCGATGCTGTAAACAACAGCCGCGTCGATATCCTCCTTAGATGCCGCACCAAGCGCTAAGATGTGTTGAGCTTCGCGAAACAGGGCATATTGCAGCCGGTTCACAATAGAGCCTAAAATATCCTTCTTCACTTCAATTGGTTTTTTCTTCATAAAATGAAGTAATTGAAATGTTCTCTCCACTGTCTGATCAGATGTTCGTTGTCCTCTGATCACTTCAACTAACGGAATGAGATGAGCAGGATTCCAGAAATGAGTCACTACCGTCCTTTCCGCCTTGGTTGTTCTCAATGCTATCTCCGTCGGGCTCAAGCCTGACGTATTGCTGGCAAGAATCACTCCTTCTGCACATTTCTCGTCCAGTTTGTGAAATAAGTTTTGCTTCAAGGTAAGATTTTCAGGAATTGCTTCAATAATAAAAGTCGCATTCTCAATTGCTTCCTGCAGCGAGTCTGTATATCGAAGTCTATTCCGTACAGCTTCAGTTTCATCAGATTGGATCAGCCCTTCTGCTGTTAACACATTTAGTTTTTCCCTTACATTCTGTTGCGCCCTTTGTAAATCAAGTTCGTTGATTCCGTAAACCACGGGCGTCATTCCGGCCAGTGCGGCTGAAATGGCAATGGAATGCCCCATTGTCCCCGCTCCTAACACTGACAGCTCCTCCATATCATTCCCCTCCAAATAGTTGTTAGCTTCCTGCCGTCCAGCCACCATCAACCAGCAATGATGAACCTGTAGTCATATTTGATAAATCAGACGCTAAATATAAAATTGCCCCTACTACATCTTTAACGGTTCCGCCCCGTTTCAGTGGAATACGCTCCAATAGATTCTTCCGCGTTTTTTCATCTTCAAAGAGCTCTTTTGTTAATTCAGTCTCGATGAATGTCGGTGCGACGGCATTCACTAAAATATGAGGGGCCCATTCGACGGCCAGTGATTTCGTCAGAAGCTCGACGGCCCCCTTACTGGTACAGTAAACGGATCTGTTACTCGAGCCAACATGACCATATTGCGATGAAATGTTAATAATTTTATTCACTTTCCCCGGATCCATTAATTTCGCTGCTTCCTGTGAGCAGAAAAATGCCCCTTTTACATTGAGGTTTATAATGGTGTCCCATTCTTCTTCCGTTACTTCTATGGCCTTCGTCCTTCTATTTGTACCGGCATTATTCACCAGCACATCAACGGTTCCAAACCTGTTTTTCACCTGAAGAAACATCTCTTTGATTTCGGCAAGAGAAGAGATATCTGCTTTTATCGCGACACTTTCTGGAGAAGAGAGCTTCAGTTCCTCTTCAACCTCGTTCAGCCCTTTTTCATACCTACCAATCACAATGACTTTTGCTCCCATTTTCGCCATCTGCCTTGCACATTCTTTCCCTATTCCTTTTGTACCTCCTGTAATAAGGCAGACTTTTCCTTTTATACTGTTTTCAATGGAATAACTCATTTTCTCTCTCCGTTTCTTTAATTTAAAATTGACGGAAGCCACAGGGACATGATCGGAAGAAAGCTGATGATTAAGACGTCAACGAACAAGATAATGACAAACGGAATGATCGCCCTTGAAATCGCTGAAATTTTTATTTTTGCTGTTTGTGACGCCACAAATAAGTTAATGCCAACTGGTGGAGTGATGAGACCGATAGCCAGATTGACAACCATAATAATTCCAAAGTGAACCGGATCAATTCCAAGGCTTGTGGAAATCGGCAGTAAAATTGGAACTAAAATTAAAATCGCTGCCGCTGCTTCAATAAACATTCCAGTTATCAGCAATAAAATATTTGCTAATATTAAAAAGATGAAGACACTAGATGTAATACTTAAGAAAAACTCTGAAATCATCGTTGGCACACCGAGACGATTAATAAAAAAGCTAAATAATCCAGCCGTTCCAATTACAATCATCACAATCGCGGTTGTAACCGAAGAATCACGGAAAATTGTAACCAGATCCTTCACTCTGATCCGCCTGTAAACAAAGAAACCGATGATAAACGAATAAACAACCGCGATGACCGCTGCTTCTGTAGGAGTGAACACTCCACCATAAATCCCGCCTAATACAATAAGCGGCATTAATAGCGATAGAATTGCCCCCCTGAATGCTTTGAATACCTCTTTAACATTACTTTTCTCCACCCCTTTATAGCCCTTTTTCTTGGCTACAATATATGCTGAAATAAGAAGCGTCCCGGTAACGAACACCCCCGGCAGCACTCCGGCCATAAACATATCACCTACAGACACTTGTGCCGCAATTCCATATAAGATCAAAGGAATACTCGGAGGAATAATGACACCAAGAGCACCTGAGACAGCCTGGTTGGCACTGGCATAACGAACTTCATAGCCTTTGGCGACCATCGCCGGAATCATGATTGCCCCTATTGCTGCTGTCGTAGCAGCTCCGGAACCCGAAATCGCCGCAAAAAACATCGACGTAACGATAGCAACCATCGCCAGTCCGCCACTAATATGGCCGACAAGTGTACTCGCAAAATCAATTAATTTTTGTGAAATCCCTCCTGTTTCCATTAAGTAGCCCGCCAAAATGAAAAACGGAATCGCCATGAGCGGGAATGAATTAATAGAATTGAATACTTGCTGAGGGATGACCTGTAAACTAAATACATCGCCCTGCCAGGCAACAATTGCGGTCGCCAGGCCAAGAGACGTTGCAATGGGTACACTTAAAGCAAACAACAAAATAAGTAGGATAAAAAGAAGTGCAACCATTTTATTTCTCCTCCTTTCCAATCGCCTCTTCAATCATCACAACAACCGTATTCAAGAACAGAAACGTACCACCCACACATACGCTAATCATTGGCCAAAACATGGAAATAGCAGTTGCCGGGGCTCTTTGAAAGGACACGGATTGAGCAATTTCCCAGCCAAAAATAATTAAGATTAAGTAAAAGACAAGGGAAATAAGATGGGCCAGAATGCGAACCGTTTTTTGAGCTACCCCCGTTAAATAATCCGGCAGCAATTCGACCGCTATTAATGTCCCCTGCCTCATCGCATACGCTGCTCCTAAGAGCGTAATCCATATCATTAAAAAGCGGGCGATCTCTTCCGAAAAAGTTAACGAATTTCCAACGACAAACCTTGCAAAAACCTGCCACGTAATCAAAATCGTCATAACCCCAAGCAAAATAGCCAAAATCCAACCAATTATCATATTGACCATATCCATTGCACGTACATATCCTTTAAGGACTCTAGTCATTTTAATTGCCTCCTTTATGATAGGAGATGTGTCAAAAAGGGCTGTTTCCTTTTGACACATCTCCTAAGCGGCGGATAAATGCTGAACAACCGGTTTAAAGGGAACAGAAACGGTGCTTCTTCCTGCTCGCTTTTGCAGCATGGAACCACCGCTTCTTTTCATTGGTAACGGCTTTCTGAGACAACTCTTCTTCTTTTAATATTCAAAATTACGTACTTGATCAATCACATCTTCACCAATTTGCGGAGCCCACTTTTCATAGACTGGTTCTACTGCGGCTTTAAACGCTTCTAAATCGGGTTCGGTTACTTCCATCCCTTCATCTGCCAGCATTTGCTTCATTTCTTCCGCCTGCTGCTGACTTGCCTCACGCTGAATTGGTAACGCAATCTCTGCTGCCTCCATAATGATCGCCTGGTCTTCTGCCGATAAGGAATCAAACAGTTGCTTGCTCATCATGAGCGGTGCCGGGGAATAGACATGCTGCGTCATTGCCAAATAGTCCTGTACTTCAAAAAATTTCACATCGTAAATAGTCGGAAGCGGATTCTCCTGGCTTTCCATCACTCCTTGCTGCAAAGCTGTGTATACTTCTGGCCAGGCCATCGGAGTAGCATTTGTCCCAAGGGCTGTCCATGTATCCACTTGCACTTCTGACTCTTGTGTTCGATGCTTAATATCTTTTAAATCGTCAGGTGAATGAATGGGACGGACACTGTTTGTTTCATGACGAAAGCCATTTTCCATCCATGCGAGAATTTTTACCCCTGCCTGTTCCTCAAGCTTGGCGGCCAATTCCTCTCCAATCTCACTATCGAGTACGGCATATGCATGATCATAGTCATTAAACAGATATGGCATATCAAACATAAAGAACTCCTGAACAAAGCCACCTAATGGTCCGGTCGATGTAATCCCTATATCAATCGAATTAATTGACATTCCTTCAACGACTTCCCGTTCGCCGCCAAGCGAATTATTATGGTGGGATTTAATCGTCAATCGGCCATCTGACAACCGTTCCAATTCTTCTCCGAATGCTTGAACGCCTACATCCTGGTGGGACCCTGGACCGAGTGGGAGACTAACATCGAACTGAATGCTTTCACCAGCCTGCTCTGCTGAACCCCCTTCTGGGTTGTCGGTTCCACTGCTCGCTTCTTCTCCCCCGCCACAAGCCGCCAGTAACAGCAACGTACTGAATCCAAACGCTAGAAAACCATTTCTTTTCATTTTCTTCATCTTAAAACTCCCCCTCACATGTATTGAATTAAGAAAGCCTACAAAATCATTCCTCCACCAACGTTAATGACTTCACCCGTAATATATGAAGCTTGATCAGAAGCAAGAAAGGCAATGCAGTTGGCAACATCTTCAGGTTTTCCGACTCTCCCCAGTGAAATTTTTGAAATCATTAAATCCCACACATGGTCCGGAACACCTTTAGTCATGTCGGTTTCAATAAAGCCTGGACATATCGCATTGACTGTTACGTTCTTTTTGCCCAGCTCCCGAGCTGCTGTTTTTGTAATCCCGACAACGCCTGCTTTAGAAGCCGCATAATTTGCTTGACCTACATTCCCGAGCCAGCTGGCAGAAGAAATATTAATAATACGTCCCGATGTTTGTTCTCTCATGATCTGACTGGCGGGTCGCATCGTATTAAAAACCCCGGTGAGGTTCACATTAATAACAGCGTCCCATTGTTCATGGGTCATTTTATGAAGCAGAGCATCTCTGTTAATTCCAGCATTGTTGACAAGAATATCAAGCTGGCCATGGTTCGATGCTATTTGCTCAATCATTTTCTCAGCTTGTTTTTCGTCTGTCACATTGCACACATAAGCTTCAGCGCTCCAGCCTTGCTCCTCAATGCTATTCACGACTTGATCGATTCCCTCTTCATTCATATCACATACGACAACATGGCTGCCTAATGATGCCAACTTAGTGGCGATTCCACGACCAAGCCCCCGGGCAGCTCCGGTTACAATTGCTGTTTTTCCTGTAAGACTAATCATTGGTGAGCCACCTTTCTATCAATCTGCCATTTCAAAGATAGTCGCAATGCCTTGCCCTCCGCCAATGCACATTGTTGAAATTCCCATCCTTAGCCCACGTCGCTTTAGCTCTGATAGAAGCTTAATGGTAATAATCGCCCCCGAAGCGCCAATTGGATGTCCCAATGCAATCGCCCCGCCATTTACGTTTACTTTCGCGATATCAGCCTCTAATTCGTTAATGACCGCCAGTGCCTGAGCGGCAAATGCCTCATTTAATTCAATTAAGTCGATATCATCCAGTGTCAGGTCGGCTTTTTTCAGCAGTAATTTCACCGCCGGAGAAGGACCGATTCCCATTATTTCAGGATCGACACCCGCTACCGCCTGTTCACGTATATAGGCGATCGGTTTCAACCCAAGTTCCTTTGCTTTTTCACTTGACATTAAGACAAGAGCCGCTGCCCCGTTATTGATTCCTGATGCGTTACCAGGAGTAACCGTTCCCCCTTCCTGAAATGCCGGGCGTAGCTTTGCCAGCTTTTCCAGGGATGTTTGGCGTGGATGTTCGTCTTTATCAAAGACCGAGATCTCTCCTTTACGCCCTTTAACTTCGACCGGTACAATCTGCTCATCAAAGTAACCGCTTTCAATTGCGTGTAAAGCCTTGACTTGGCTGTGATAAGCGAACTCATCTTGTTGCTCCCGTGTAACATTATATTTTTTGGCTACTTTTTCCGCCGTTACTCCCATTGCGTATTTACCGAACGGATCCGTTAACGCTGTCATAAGTCCGTCCTCCAGTTCAGCGTGACCGTAGCGATACCCATATCTTCCCTTCCGAACATAGTATGGATATAAATCCATATTCTCTGTCCCACCAGCAACAATGATTTCAGCATTATTTGTCTGAATCTGCTGAACGGCGTTGTTAATAGCCTGAAGACCTGAACCGCATAATCTGTTTACCGTGTAAGCAGTGCTATCGGTTGGCAGCCCCGCCTTAATGGCACTCATCCTGGCAACAAAGGCATTTTCGGCAACCTGTCCAACGCAGCCCATAACGACTTCATCAACCTGTTGATTTGAAATTCCTGCACGTCGTATAGCTTCACGTATCGCAACAGCTCCCAATTCAGAAGCTTCTACGTCCTTAATCGCTCCCCCCATCGTTCCAACAGCTGTTCGTGCCATCCCTACAATTACGACTTCTTTCATTTTGTTTCTCTCCTTATGAATAGGCTCCGTTGGCTAAACGTTTAGCTAAACGTTTAGCCAACGGGCAAAAAAATAAGCGACTACTTACTAATTTTCCCGCCGTATTTCCTGATCCGCAGCAAGGCTTGCTCCGCATGCCCGGAGAAATTTTCGATTTGACAAAGCCGCGCAGCATATTCTCCAATGTAGACACTTGCTTCCTTTGTTGCTTTTTGATAGGTACATGTTTTCAGAAATTTCCCTACCCATAATCCGCCTGTATAGCGAGCTGCTCCCTTGGTCGGCAGCGTGTGATTCGTGCCGATGACTTTATCTCCATAGGCCACATTCGTTTCCGGACCAAGAAAAAGAGCGCCATAGTTAGTCAAATTCTCTAAAAAGTAAGACGGATTTTCAGTGAAAATTTCAACATGTTCATATGCCAGCCTATCAGCCTCTTTTAAAGCTTCTTCCAGACTATCAACTACTATAATCTGACCGTATTCTTCCCATGAAGTGCCGGCAATGTCCGCTGTCGCCAATGTCTTTAGCTGCCGTTCAATTTCCATAACCGTTTGATCTGCAATCGCTCTTGATGTTGTAATTAATGCGCCCGGAGAGGTCGGACCGTGCTCCAGTTGCCCCAGCAAGTCTGTTGCAATAAACTCCGGATCGGCCGACTCATCAGCAATGATTAACGTTTCAGTTGGTCCGGCAAATAAGTCAATCCCAACCCGACCGTACAGCTGCCTTTTTGCTTCAGCAACATAGGCGTTTCCTGGTCCGACAAGCATATCCACATTATCAATGGTCTCTGTGCCGATTCCCATCGCCGCCATAGCCTGGATGCCACCAAGTATATAAATCTCATCTGCTCCGGCCATATGCATGGCAGCTACTGTTGTTTCCGGAATTGCTCCATTAATCGGAGGCGTACATGCAATAATACGCTTCACACCCGCCACTTTCGCCGTAAGGATGCTCATATGGGCAGAAGCGACCATCGGATAGCGCCCTCCTGGAACATAGCAGCCGACGCTGTTTACCGGGATATTCTTATGCCCTAATACAACTCCCGGTAAAGTTTCCACTTCAACATCCGTGATGGAAGCACGTTGAATTTCGGCAAAACGCCGGACATTGCTTTGCGCAAACTTAATGTCCTCTAAGGCTTGCTTCGGAACCACCTGCATGATGTGATCGATTTGTTCTTCTGTTAAACGAAAGGATGGCGGAGACCAATTATCGAACTGTTCCGATAATTCTCTAACTGCTTGATCTCCTTCTCTCTCCGTTCGTCTAAGAATGTCTCTTACGATTTGAGAGATTTTCTCATCAGTTTCCTTTATTTCTCCTTGGGCCTTTCCTTCCTTCAAAAAAACCGCCACTCACAATCCCCCTTTTTGCATTCGTATGCAAAAATATGAAGTGCATGAGTAAATACTAAAATAAAACGCTTACATTAGTCAACATTTTTTTATTTTAATATTTAAATTGTATTGCGAATAATCAGTTTCCCAGGCAGAAATACAGGGGTCCGCTCTTCAATTTGCCCATTTATTTCGTTTAACAGTTTTTGAATCGTCAAGTTTACCATATCTTCAACCGGCTGCTCCCATGTCGTTAAAGAATAAGAAATCCAGCTTGCCATTTTAATATTATCAAATCCGACAACGGCAATATCCTTTGGAATCTTTACCCCTCTTGCTTTCATCGCATCCATTGCTCCGAATGCCAATACATCGTTCGCTGCAAATAGTGCATCCGGCCGGATAGGACCATTCAACAGATTGCGAGCTGCTTTAACCCCTCCTTCATAGGTATAATCGCCCTCTTCAATAAGCGGGGTAATGCCTCTTGATTTCCACGCATTGAAAAAACCGAGCTGACGGTCATTATTGGTCGACGTGTTTACTTTCCCAGTGATATAAGCCGGAGTTCGATAGCCCTTTTCGTACAAGACGAGCGCAATTTCCTCTGCAGCCTTATAGTTATCACAGCTCACGGCATGACAGGGCATATTAATATTGTAACGGTTAAGCAATACAAAAGGAATCTGATTCGTACTTAATCGCATCGCCACTTCAGATGATAAAAAGGCATCTGTAATAATTACGCCTTCAACACTATACTCCATAAACTTATAAATATCCTCATGCTCAATTTCATCATTCTCTGTATACACAAACAAAACCTGATATCCCTTCTCATGCAGGCCATTCGTTAAGCGCGTAAGCACATCCTGATAAAAAGGATTTTGATTTTCTTTCATCGCAATTCCAACGATGCTCGATTTATTCATAATTAACCCTCGGGCGAGAGCATTAGGGAGATAATTTAATTCTTTTGCTGCCTTCAATACTTTTTGCCTTGTTTTTTCAGCAACATTTGACCCCGGTGTAAATACACGTGAGACAGTTGATTGGGAAACACCTGAACGCTTTGCCACTTCTGAGGCATTTACTGATTTTTTTCTCAAGCTAAACTCTCCCCTCCAGCATTATTAATTCTCATTTTTATTATAGTAAAATAAAGAATGCCTCTGGAATATACTCCAGAGGCATTAGCATTATGTTTTAGATCAATTCTTTTCTGCAACCACTGATTCATATGCCTGCTGGAATTTCTGGATGTCGCCAGCTCCCATAAATAAAACAACACTCTGATGATGCCCGCGCAACTCAGCTGTTGTATCCTCTTCAATCAGCTTGGCTCCCGGGATCAGATTTTGCAAATCATGAATCGACAGCTCTCCGGCCTTTTCCCGGGCTGAGCCGAAGATATCGCAAAGGTAGACCGCATCAGCAGCCCGCAGTGCTTCAGCAAATTCATTCAAAAAGGTTTTCGTTCGCGTAAACGTATGCGGCTGGAAGACGGCAACCACATCATAATCAGGATATTTCTTTTTAGCCGCTTCAATCGTCGCCGCAATTTCAGTCGGGTGGTGCGCATAATCATCAATAAGAATTTGGTCGTTCACCTTCTTCTCACTGAACCGGCGCTTCACTCCAGGGAAAGTCAGCAAATGTTCTTTGACCGTTTCAGCTGAAACATTCTCGTAATGACACAACGCGATGACAGCCAGAGCATTAAGAACATTATGGTTTCCAAACCCCGGAATCATAAATGAGCCATAGAAGCTATTCCGTACGAATACATCAAAGCTGCTTCCTTCTGCGGTTGTCTCTATATTTCGAGCTTGGAAATCATTATCTTCCCCGAATCCATAATAGACCACAGGTACATTCGCATGGATTTCCTGAAGATATTCATCGTCCCCACAAGCGACAATCGCCTTCCTCACCTGCATCGCCATTTCCTGAAAAGCTGAAAAAACATCCTGTACATCCTTGAAATAATCAGGATGATCAAAATCGATGTTCGTCATAATGCAATAATCAGGCTCGTAATTCAAAAAGTTCCGGCGGTATTCGCACGCTTCAAAAACAAAATAAGAAGAGTCTTCTTCTCCCTTTCCTGTTCCGTCTCCAATTAAATACGAGGTCGGAAACGTGGCACCGAGGACATGAGATAACAAACCGGTTGTCGATGTTTTTCCGTGTGAGCCCGTCACGGCGATGCTCGTGAAATTTTGAATGAACTCGCCTAAAAAGGTCGGATACTTCTTCACAGTGAGGCCAAGCTCTTTAGCGCGCAGAACTTCCTCATGCTCTTCTCCATAAGCCGCAGAGACAATGATTTCCTGATCAGCTTCAATATTGTTACGATCAAATGGAAAGAGCGGGATTCCTTTTTGCTCTAAAGGGCGCTGTGTAAAAAATCGCTTTTCAACATCAGATCCCTGTACATCCTCCTTCATATCATGAAGAATTTGAGCAAGAGCACTCATCCCTGACCCCTTTATTCCAATAAAATGATATTTCGTCATATGGACCTCCAAACTTCCCGTGGCTTTTCACAATGAAATATGTTTCGCTGTTTGCATATTCCTTGATTATATCAAAAAAAGCAAGCCATCACTATACGCCTTAAAATTCTCTTTATCCACTAGTATATGTGTGTTTATGTAAAAAAGACCCAACTAATCCTCTACCAACTCCAACCGGGGGTTATCACGGAATCGCCGGCCTGCTTTGGCCTGATGGGTACCATTTAACAAAACGTTATCCCCGGTGAAACCGATTGTGATTTTTAGCAGGCTGCCGCCGACTCCATAAATATCAACCGGGACACCGACTTCTTCATACTCCTTAATCCGCTGGGCATTGAAGCCACCTGTTGCGATGATTTTCACGTGGTGAAAGCCTTCCTTATCCAACGCTTCACGCAAAGCAAAAAGCAAAGTCGGGTTCGCGCCACGTGGGTCAAAGGAGCCCATCACTTCAGGATTTCGGCAAAAATAGCGATCAACCATCGTCCGGGACGTATCGACCCGGACTCCTTTTAAGTCTTCCCCGAATTCCCGGGCCACCTTCAAGGAATCTGTAATCACATCATTATTGTAATCGACGAGCGCCATCAGCTCATCCTGCGGGTAGGTTTCCTTATAGGCTCTCGTCGCTTCAACAACATCGCCTTCGAACAGCTGGATAAGAGCATGAGGCATCGTCCCCATTCCCTGCTTGCCCCACCATTCATTCATCGCGTGGGTCGCCTGCGCCTTGGAACCGCCGATGTACGCCGCATAGCCGTCACCGGCCTGCTGGGTATAATGATCATCACGATCACCCATAAAAATGATCGGTTTTTGCACTCCTGACTGCCTTGCCGCCTTGACAACATTGTACACATTTGTCGCGACCGAGGTCCGTCGTGCGAAAATTCCATCAATAATACCTTCCAAATAACCAAAATCCTCGTATTTACCGGTAATCGTAAATACGGTCTCAAATGGTTTAATCTTGTCTCCGTCCTGTAAGGAGCGCAATTCCAATTTATCGGCATCGTTTGCAAAAGTACGGATAAGAGCAATCACTTCATCCGTTCCGCATAATACGGCATGTTCTTTTTGAAAAAATTGCATGGTGACAATATTATTCGGTCGATACTTCTCAACAATTTCTCTCGTTTTTAAAAAATAAACTGCTGAAAACCAGCCTTCTTTTACACGTTCATCGAATTTAAATGTTTCATTTGTTAGCCGTTTGATTTCGCCATTTAATTTTTTCGTGATTTCTTTCATTCCTTCTATGCTCCCTTACTACCGACCCACTTTTGTCTTTGTTCGCTTATTCTATCAAGAAGACGTTGTCGTTTTTCAAAGCTTGTATCTTCCCTATCATATAAAACCTTCACCCCGAAAACAAGATATAAGATAGAATCCTTTACATTTCATGATGATACAGCCGCTCTTCCAGCTCTATCTCATCGACCAATACATGGCGCGGCTTGCTTCCCATCGCTTGGGAAATAATCCCCCGCTCCTCCATTAAATCAATCAGGCGGGCGGCGCGGTTATAGCCAATCCGGAAACGGCGCTGTAAGCTTGAAGCGGAGGCTCCCCCCTGCTCAAGCACATAATAGCAGGCTTCCTCAAAATATTCATCATCGGCCTCACTATGCTCGGCAACCCGCTGCAGCTGGTTGATTTCAAGCAGATAGTCGGGTTGACGTTGTTTTTTTACATAGGCGATGACGCCCTCAATTTCTTCATCAGAAACAAATGTGCCCTGGACCCGTACCGGCTTCGGCGTTCCATTTTCATGGAATAGCATATCGCCACGGCCGAGCAACCGCTCCGCTCCCCCCATATCCAGGATCGTGCGGGAATCCGTCTGCGATGAGACCGAGAAGGCAATACGCGTCGGAATATTGGCTTTGATCAAACCGGTAATCACATCGACGGACGGACGCTGCGTCGCCAGAAGAAGATGAATGCCGCATGCTCTTGCCTTCTGCGCGATCCGGCAGATCGAATCCTCGACATCCTGCGGCGAGACCATCATTAAATCAGCCAGCTCATCAATGACAACGAGAATGAACGGCATCGCCGGTTTGTCGGGATGCTCCGAATAAAGGTCATTATAACGCCCTACATCGCGTACGCCGCGTTCACTAAAGAGCTCGTATCTCTTTTCCATCTCCTCGACCACCCATTTCAGTGCAGCCGTCGCCTGCTTGGCGTCGGTAATCACCGGGGCAACCAAATGCGGCACGCCATTATAAGGGGCCAGCTCAACCATTTTCGGATCAATTAACAGGATTTTCACTTCATCAGGCGTCGCTTTGTAAAGCAGGCTGACTAAAATCGAATTGATGCACACACTCTTCCCGGAACCCGTCGCACCAGCAACGAGACCGTGCGGCATTTTTTTCAAATCGGTCACAATCGGCTGACCGGAAATGTCGAGCCCCAAAGCAACGGTTAACGGGGATTGCGAGCGAATGAACACGTCTCTTCTTAGAATTTCCCGTAAAAACACCGGCGCAGACGAACGGTTCGGAACCTCGATGCCGATCGTATTTTTGCCAGGAATCGGCGCTTCAATCCGAATATCCTTCGCCGCGAGCGCGAGCTTAATATCATCGACCAGTCCTGTTACTTTATTGACCTTCACCCCGCGTGCCGGTTGAATTTCATAGCGCGTCACAGACGGCCCTTTTGTCGTATGGACAACCTTTGCATCAACATGGAAGCTTTGCAGCGCCTCTTCAAGGATCAACGCCTGCTCATTAAGCCACTCTGTCTCATCCTCCTGCTGCACTTGCGGGTAATGCAGCAGCTGAATACCAGGCAGTTGATAGGCAGGTGCGGGTGCTGCTTCGACACTCTCCGTTTGCCTTTGTTCAACCTTTTGTCTTTGCTTACCTCTGTCCTGCGGCAGCATCATGACGTTAAAAGGTATTGCTGGCTTTTTGACTTCTGATCGTTCGGAAGCACCACGTCCTCCCGTCTCCTTCTCTGTCATTAACTCAGGCTGTTGCTGCAGCTCCGGTGTGGACTGAACAACTTCCATTACTTGCGCTTCACCCTGATCCTCTACATTGACAGGCCCGTGCTCATTTAATGCTTCCTCTTGTTCGCTTTCCCGGTGAGCAGAGGCGGTCGGATTTAAATATTCCTCCTCTGTCACTGCCGCCCCTGTTGCAACTTCCCGCCCTGGCTCATATTCTTTCTCCTTTAACGGCTTCTCTTCTATTTCGACGGGCCATTCATTTTTCTCTGCCCGCTCCATATCTGACTCTGCCGCCCTTTCGTTCTCCTCGGTCGGCTTCTCCTCTGTTTCGGCGGACCATTCATTTTCCTCTGCCCGCCCTATATCTGATTCTGCTATCCATTCATTTTCCACTTCTGGCTCCATGACGGATTGAACAGTCCATTCGCGCTCCTCTTCCGGTCGGGTTATTGGTTGGCTTTCCTTTCCCTCGATTTCGCTCTGTTCTCCAAGGGAGTCAACCTCCGCGACGATTTCCTCTTGCCGGCGCGCAGGAAAAGGTGAGACAGACAAGGTGTCATCCATTTTGCTTCTCGTCTGTTCGCGCTCCCTGAAGCCATAGACAGGAGACGGAACCACTGTCAGCTTGAAATCAGCCTTCGGTGACGGGCGAACAACCGCTTCGGGCTTTGGCTTGCTCTCCACTCGCTTGTCCTCTTTTCCATCAGTGGCCGGACGGTTCATTGGTTCTTCTTCAGGCTGAAAAGCTCTAGCCCTTACATTGCTTGTCCGCGAGCTTTTCCGCTTCTGCTCCTCCGGCTCTACGGCTAAAGGAAAGCGGAATTTCCCCTGTTTTGGATAATGATAGAGCACTTTTGACTCCTGTAAGGCGGGGTCAACTGCTCTCTCAGGAGAAGACTTCGTCCCCCGGGCAGTTTCCCGCTTATTGTGAAGACTTTCCTCATCGCCACCAAAAAAGTACTGCAATCGTTTCATTAAGCGATAAAACGGCCCCATGTTCGTTCACTCACTTTCTCTCTTTAAAATTGAGACACTTGCTCATTGTACTATTGACATCGGCAAAACAAAATGGACCGAACGTTGTAAGCAGAAAGGGGGCGTGCCAAAAGGTCATTCGTCCCTTTTGGCACGCCCCCCGATACTACGAATCGTTCACGTAGTCGATTGCCCGCCTTCGGACTGAATAAACAATGGGAAGACAGTCCATCTTCAGCATTTATACACTTCGTTCAAATACATCCCCTGTGCGATAATCATCAGACAATACAAGAATCCCTTTTTCCTCAGGAGCATCAGGAAGGGCCAGTTCCTTGGCCGAACAGATCATTCCGGAGGACTCCACGCCACGCAGGGCGGCCTGTTTAATTTTCAAACCGCTAGGCATTACAGCACCAACCATGGCAACTACGACCTTCTGACCAGCTTCAACATTTGGTGCTCCGCAAACGATTTGCAGGACTTCTTTCCCGACATTCACTTGACAAATATTTAATTTATCCGCATTTGGATGCTTTTGCTTTTCTTCTACATAGCCTACAACGAAAGCAGGCTTGTCCTCCAGCTCGAGCGTCTCCGTTATATCGTTTTTCCGAAAGGCGTCTGCAATCAGCCGCTTGATGTCGGCAGTCAGCTTCACTGGCCCATGGTCTGCGATCGTTCCATAGCTGGAAGCATTAAAAATATTATAGCCGCTTGTCTCATTTGTTTCTTTATCAAAAATCCGAACGACATCTCCGCTTCTTTCAAATCCGCGCTGATAAACATCGATATCGCGCTCGTTAATGATTAGCGTGTCGCCAATTCCAGGTAAATTATAACATACGTTCATTTGACTTAAATCTCCTTCATCTTCATTAAAAAACTTATCCAATTTCATTGTATCATAAGCAACGATGCGAAAAAGGACCGATTTCCGCTAAAACATATGTCCGCCGCAGAAAATTATCATTTAATCCGATTTCGGCCTACGCTGGGCAAGGATAAAAGTCGGTTCCAGTTCACCATCCTCATACATAAATGGCAGAGCCGTAACCGGAACCCGTCCTTCGCCAAAAAATTGCAGGGCAATCTGAGCAAGCACATCATAGCCTCTCTCATTGACGATGTCAGCAAAAATCAGTACGTCCTGATGAGGAATTGCGACAGCAAGCTGGCCCCCGGCCTGCCTGTCCATTTTTTCCAACAATGATGGGTCAAGGACGCGGCTGGCATCAAATCCGTCCTTCGCCCGCAAGAAATAAAATTTATTCCCTGCCACAACATCCTCCTTTAACGGCTGTGGCAACGAACGGAGGTTAAATAAAGCCATTTCGGCGATTTCCGCTTTTGTATATGGAGAGTCGGCAAGCATGTTTTCATTGATCAATGTATAAGAATCCCCAAGATCAATCACATAGTAAATCCTGGTTTCCGCTGTATGTTCGTCATAGAGTAAAGCGTCTCCGGCTTTTGTTTCAGTCGGAAAGGAGGTTGCCCGAATAACCGGAAAGACTTTTTTTTCATTCCCTTGCAATGCCGGCGTCTGCTTCATTGCGGCAAGTCCTACTTCCACATAACGCAAAGCTTCGTCAACTCCGGCGAAATCCTTTCGTTCCCATTTGGCGAGCAACGGCTTCAAGGCTAATGTCACGCCTTTTTTAAGCTCCTTATCCTCGATGCGCAATGTAGCTTCTTTATGATCATAGATCAGCGACCGGCCTTCCCCGGCCAACCTCGACTCTATTTCTTTGCGAAATTGTTGCATATTCATATATACACGCTCCTTTATCATCCCCCTTAGTGTACCAGAAAGAAAAAACCGTTCCAAATATGAAGAAAGAAGCTGTGCCAAAAGGTTGGTTTTCCTTTTGGCACAGCTTCTAAGCAATGAGCGAAACCGCCACGAGCTTTTAAAACCCGCTGTGAGTGTGTTTCTCACAACGGGCTGTGGCGCGTGAAGCCATTGCAAGTGGAGTCTTCGCACGGTTTTTTAGCCGGAAGGAATGTGCTTTTCTTTCCTTCCGGTAAGCGGAGAACGGAGACGCCGACTGCCTTGGCTCAAAAGTTGGTTTTTCCCTTTTGGCACAGCTCTCTGTTACAGCTTTGCCTCTGCCTTTGTTAAAAATGCTTCAATTTCTTCCTGAGTCTTCCGGTCCTTGCTGACAAAGCGTTCAATTTCAGCTCCGTTGGCATAAGCGATAAAGCTCGGGATCCCAAAAATATCAAGCTCACCACACAAATCAATGAACTTGTCACGATCGACATAATAAAAAGAGAAGCCCGGAAAATCCGCTTCAATTCTTGGGAGTACCGGCTCAATCACCCGGCAATCCGGACACCAGTCCGCTGAAAACAAAAAAACGGCCGCTTCTTTCCTTGAAATCTCCCGAAATTGTTCCACTGTTTGAAGTTGTTCCACTTTCTTTACCTCCTCGTTGTTTAAGATTGTTCAATTTTCATATCGCCGGCTTTAATATAGCCTTTCTTTCTCATCCATTCAGACACAGGCAGACTAATCAAGGCCGGGCCGATGAAATAAAGGACAATGATAGCGATCAATATATTAACTGAAAAACCCATGTCTGTAAAGGTCATGATCGGCCCGACGAGACCGCTCGTCCCCATTCCGGCTCCCGCCGCATTATTTGTCATTTGAAAAAAAACAGTCGCAAACGGGGCGAGTACCATTCCCGCAACCGTTGGCGGGATGAGAATCAAAGGGTTCTTCACGACATTCGGAACTTGCAGCATTGACGTTCCGATGCCAAGCGAGATCAGTCCGGACCAGCCATTTTCGCGATAGCTGCTCACCGCGAAGCCGACCATCTGCGCAGCACAGCCGACCGTCGCCGCCCCGGCGGCAATTCCTTCCAACTCAAGCATGATTGCCAGAGCAGCGCTGGAAATAGGCGCTGTCAAAGCGAGTCCCATTAACGTCGCAACGATAATCCCCATCACGATTGGCTGCTGCTCCGTCCCCCACATGATTAAATAACCAAATTGCTGCATGCCGAGCTGAATCCACGGTCCAATCGCCGAAGCGGCCAAAAAACCGGTCATGATCGTTACAAAAGGGGTGACGATAATATCAAGCTTGGTTTCCTGCGAGACAAGCTTCCCGCATTCAGTAGAAATCAGCGCCGCCACAAACGCACCGGCAGGGCCACCAAGCTCGGCCCCGGCCGCGCCGCTGATAATCGCCGCAAAGATCACCAGTCTTGGCGCCTTTAGCCCGTAGGCAACCGCTACAGCAATCGCCGGTCCCATCATGCTCATAGTCAGAGCGCCGACTTCCTCCAGCCAGCCGCCAAAGGAAGGGAGCCAGAACAGCGAAATCTGCTCACCGGCCGTGCGGATGATCAAGCCGATAATCAGTGAGGCAAACAGGCCAAGCGCCATATAACTAAGCGCTGTTATAAAATATGTACGCCATGACAGGCTAATTCCCTTGCGCTGCAAAAAATCTCTCATCCCGCTCTTCACCTTCTTACTCTGTTCTCACTTCATAGGATAGTAAAATGTCCATCATCACTTCGACATCTTTGACCAGGGAATCGTACGTCGTTACTGTTGACAGTTTCGCTCCCCCTATTGCGGTCATCACATGAAGCTGTTCCTCGTCTTCTTCCTTGATCAAAAAATAAGCGGTATACTCATCGGTTTCAACGACCTGAAACGTGACAGCGTCTCGTTCAAACTCCCGATCCCTTTCAAGATGGATCGTACTCGTTTTCGGTTCTTCCGGCTGATGAAACAGAACAAAAAGCTGTTCGCCCCGCTGGAGTAAAAGATTATACTCCGCTTCCTCGACAATATCAAAGCCCCTCGGCATATAAAAAGCGATGTTGTTCGCCTCTGTATTTGGTACGGATGGTTCCTCCCTGAATTCTGTTAGAAAGGCTTCATAGCTCAGTTCAACCGCCTCCTGCTCGGATACAGAACACCCGCCGAGCCAGCCGGCAAGAGCAAAAATCAGGAGCAAGCCTCCTTTTTTTCTATTCAAACCTCGACACTCCTTTTTTCGACACAGTTCTTCTTAATCATACTCTCCCGTTCCACAGCTGACAAGACACCTTTTTCATCCGACTGCCAGCTTTTCTTATTTTTGCTATAATGAATTCGTACAAACATAATTATGGAGGGTTCTGATATGGAGATAACCGTTTATTTAGCAGGGGAAATTCATAGTAATTGGCGCGAAGAAATCCGTCAAAAGGCCGAGGCGAAACAACTCTCTCTTCTATTTACCGGACCGATGGAAGATCATGATCGCTCCGATCATATCGGCGAAGAAATATTGGGACCGCAGGCAGATGCGGTGGCAAAGGACGAAGCGGCTTCGCAAATTAACAATTTACGAACCCAAGTGCTGCTCGCCAAAGCGGAGGTCGTCATCGCCTATTTCGGACCGAAGTATAAGCAGTGGAATACAGCAATGGATGCTGCGAGCGCGATGACACTTGGTAAGCCTGTCATTCTTATCCGTGACCGCGACAACCATCATGCACTGAAAGAGCTGGCAAACAAGGCCCAGCTTGTCGTGGAAAATGCGGACCAGGCAATCGAGGCACTCGCCTATATTTTTGAATAATCAATGAAAAGGCTGGAACAAAAGGTTTTTTTCCTTTTGCCCAGCCCTGTACAAACACCTGCCCGGTTTTTCAATGCTTTAGTTGCGTAGTGGAAGCCAGGTATTGTCCGTACAGCAATTTGACAATCTGGCTGAACATCTCCTTCCGGCTGACCAAGCCTGAAGTATAAATGCCAATCGCCCATTCTTTCTTCCGGACATCCTCATATCCGGTAATGCTTGACATAATCACACCGAGCTCCTCTCCCTGCTCAAGACGCTTCGCCACTTCATCAGGAAGCGGCAGCCTGGCCCCTCCGGCGATCCAGTGTCTGCCGTCTTCATGATAAAGCGCTCCCCAGTTGCAGAGCATAAGACCGGCAACCGTTCTGACCACTCCGCCTTCAAGACCAAAGCCGAGGACGGCTCCTGTCTGCTCTACCGCCGCTCTCGCCCGGTTCAACGCTCCGGTCATCGTTTCTTCATCCGAGAAAGGCTGCCCCGCTACATTGGAAGGAACATCAACGCTTGTGATATAGATGGTCTCGCGGATAAGCGTATCCTTGACAGCATGGACCTTTGCTGGATTTTTTGTACCGACTGCAACCTTCATCGTTATCTCTCCTTCGATCTGTCTCTCTTTCCTGAAAGTTAATACGCTGTAAGTGACTCTATCATCGCTTTATCACTCGTTTTGACGAGCTGAATCAGCAGTTCCTTTGCTGCTGCGTAATCATCAACATGAATAATCGAGGCAGCCGTATGAATATAGCGGGAACAGATGCCAATCACCGCCGACGGTACACCATCATGCGCCAGATGGACACGTCCCGCATCGGTTCCTCCCTGAGAAATAAAAAACTGATAAGGAATGTCATGCGTTTCCGCTGTATCGAGAACAAAATCCTTTAATCCGCGGTGGGTAATCATCGTCCGGTCAAAAATTCTCAGCAGCGCTCCTTTTCCGAGCTGACCGAAGGCATCCTTTCCTCCTGTAGCATCATTAGCCGGACTTGCATCAAGTGCATAAAACAGATCGGGCTTAATCATGTTGGCAGCCGTTGTCGCCCCGCGCAAACCGACCTCTTCCTGAACCGTGGCACCCGAATAGAGCGTATTTGGCAGCGTCTCGTCCTTCAGCTCCTTCAGCAGTTCGATTGCCAGTCCTACTCCGTAACGGTTATCCCACGCTTTTGCCAGAATTTTTTTCTCATTGGCCATCGGGGTGAACGGACAGATCGGCACGATTTGCTGGCCAGGCTTTATCCCGATCTTCTTGGCGTCTTCAAGGTCATCGGCGCCAATGTCAATATACATATCCTTTACTTTCACAGGCTTCGTCCGCTGGGTAGCTTCCAGCAGATGAGGCGGCGTTGAGCCGATCACACCGATTACCGGCCCGTTGTCTGTCATAATATGGACGCGCTGTGCAAGCAGAACCTGGCTCCACCATCCACCCAGCGTCTGAAAGCGAACAAGCCCCTTCTTCGTAATCGAACTTACCATAAAACCGACCTCATCCATATGTCCGGCGACCATCACAGTCGGTCCGTTCCCGTTTCCCTGCTTTACGCCAAAGATGCTGCCAAGTCGGTCCTGAACGATCTTATCGCTATATTTTTCCAGTTCTGTCCGGACATAGCGCCGCACCTCATGCTCAAACCCGGGAGCTCCCTGAAGCTCGGTTAATGTTTGAAACAGTTTCATCGTTTCCTGATTCATATTTCCGCCCCTTCCTCGTTACATATACGTTTTCTATTCTATCCTGAATGACCTCTGCTTTTCCACAATAAGTAATAATGAATCCTCCGGTCAAACATTTGGAAAGATCGTTTTTTTCGGCTATACTACTTGTGAAGTCTGTATGTTTAACCGCTTTACTCGAAGTCGCCAAACACCAATGGGTACCGTGAACAACCTGCCAAGCAGGTGATTAGCTTTATAAAGTCACTGCCCGGAGTTTGCAACATCAGTCGGAAAGAGAGGATGATTGAATTGGCAATCAAACGCCTTATTGCCGGAGTAGGAATCGGCCTCGCACTAGGCTATATTCTTCGCCCTTCATTGCAAAGTGAACGTCTCACTCCCGAACGGGCTTTGAAGGAAGTGAAAAAAACAGCAAGTCAGGCCTACGCCATATCAGGATCGTGGATACATATGCTGCCTGAAACGATTGAACGCAATCAAATCAGCTATGAGGTTTACCGCGGCGGGCTGTCGACTACGACAGCAGAAGGCACGGTGCAGTATGAATTTTTTGTCGACACAAAAACCGGCGCCCTGCTCGATTTGCAACCCGCGTAAGAGGGGCTGAGATCCAGCCCCTTAGCAATGTTCAACATCTGCGCCCGCTTTTAAAAGAGGCTGGACAAAAGGTTGTTTTTTACCTTTTGCCCAGCCTCTAAGCAATGAGCGGAACCGCCATGATCTTTTAAAGCCCGTTGTGAGTGGGTTTCTCACAACGGGCTGTGGCGTGTGAAGCATTGCCAGTAGGTCCAAAGCTGGTTTTGTCTCAAGCTCTTTACGCGGCACGGAGCGAATTCTATGTTTTTTCCTACTCAACTTCGACTTCTATCCCAGCTTTTGTTTTCAGTTATGTCCGTTCCCGCAACAGGCTGTATGTAATTTCTCCAGTCTTCCCCCACTTTAACGCGCGGTATTTGTAATCATGGTAAAACAAATAATAAGCATCCTTCTCTTCGGCATAGGCCTGCCATTTTTGCTTTTCGACAATTGAAGTCATCGGATAATCATCATAGGCCAGCACCCAGAGAACATTTTTATGGGCATGGGTCGGCATCAAATCGGCCATATGAAGAAAGGTCTCTCCCTGATGCTCGATTACTAAAATCGCATGTCCGTCACTGTGGCCCCCAGTATGAATCATTCTCACACCGGGAATGACTTCAAGCTCCTGTTCGAAGGTTTTGACTTGCCCGGCAATCGCGATACGATTCTGTTCCCAATACGTGTTTTTCGAGCGAATGTTAGGCTGCTGCATCTCATTCCATTCAATCGCTGATGTGTAAATCGTCGCGTTTGGAAAAACTGAGCGCTCCTGACCACGGTCGCCTTTCGTTAATCCACTTGCATGATCAAAATGAAAATGAGTCAGAAGTACGGCATCAATATCAGCCGGAGTCAGACCCATTTCGGTAAGATCCTGCTCAAGCGACGATTCCTCTAAAACACCATAATTTCGTTTTTGCTTTTCCGTGAACCTTCCCTTACCAATCCCGCCTTCGACAAGCAGACGATACCCTTCTTTTTCAATTAAAAAAGGATCGGTCCGTAGCTCGATTTGGTTGTTGTCATTGACCGGATAGGCTTTGCTCCAGAGCGGCTTTGGCACGACGCCAAACATCGCACCGCCATCCATATGGGTTACTCCGCCGTTAAGCCATGTTATTGTTAATCCGTCCCGTTCTAATCGTTCCAACTCTATCCCCCCTATCGTCTGATGTACTACTTCGTCATCAGACCGAAGCATTCCTTTATAAAGGAAGGAGGAGTTTCCATTTAAGTCCGGTATTTCGCTTCACAGCGGTAGATCCGCATCCCTTTCGCTGAGAACTTCTGCTCGTATTCGGTCATGACATTCCCTTCAAAATCGCTCGCATGAAGATCAAGACTGACCTGCTGCAGCTTCATTCCGTAATTGGCGAAGCTCTCCAAAGAAAATTCAAACAGCTTCTGGTTATCAGTTTTAAAATGGATCTCACCTTCTGGCTTCAACACCTTTTGATACATTTGCAAAAATCCTTCATGGGTCAATCTTCGCTTCGCATGCTTTTTCTTTGGCCATGGATCGGTGAAATTTATATAAATTCTGTCGATTTCTCCCTCTGCAAAAAAATCAAGCAGGTCACTGACATCCTGTTTTAACAGCTTGACATTTTCCCTGCCCGCTTCCTTCACTCGTTCCAAAGCGGTAATAATCACACTGTCGTACTTTTCGATTCCGATATAATTCACATCCGGATGCAGAGCGCTCATCCCGGTGACAAATTTGCCCTTTCCCGTTCCCACTTCGACATGAATCGGATAATCATTTCTAAAAATGTCTTTCCATTTCCCTTTTACCTCCGCCGGCGCCGGAATGACAATCTCGGGATGCCGTTCCAGCTCCCCGCTCGCCCAAGGCTTATGACGTAAACGCATTTATACCCCTCCACTTACTAGTTATCTTACATATGTTATTTATAAGCTGCGCAAGCTAGTGATAAACGCACAAGGAGTGTGACAAGTATGCCATTATCATCAGCCAACAAAATACAGCTATTAAAGGATATCTTACAAAATCAAGCTACTGAACAGCATATGACGATTGATGAGGCTGATCAAATTGAACAGCTGCTGACTCATTTATCTGTTGATGCATCCCTTCAACCTGGCGTTCAGCAAACATTGCAACAAATCCAGCAGCTTCATGTAAAAAACACAGAGCCATTCCAGCAGAATGATGTCGAGCAGTGGCTAACAAACCTGTCAATTGAATAATTCGACGGGATCATTGCCTATTCCCCAGGAAATAAAAGCAGATTATTGCTGGATTTTGCGCTCCAAAAAAGGTTGTCTCAAAGGGTAGCTGTAACCCTGGAGAGACAACCGGCACTTTCAAGCGAAAAAGCTATAAGCGGTTTACTAAAAGGCTCTTAATATAATCCTTCAATTGTTCAACCTGTTCATACTGCCTCCGTTCAAAATGCCAAAGAAGCGAGGAAATCGATTGAGCGACAACATACCAGTGCATGCGTTCCTGAATCGAATCTCCCAGAGCCAGTCCATATTGCTTCAGCCAGTCATCCCAGCTCTCTTCTGGAACATAAGAATAAAGCAGCAGGCCAAGGTCTAAAGCCGGATCAGATACTGTCGCCCCATCCCAATCGATTAAGTACAGCCGCTCTTCTTCATCCAAAATCCAATTGTTGTGGTTTATGTCACAATGACAAACGACAACATGCTCGTATAAAACATGCTCAAGCTGCTCTACCAGGTAATTCATTCCCAGTTCAATAATATCATTTTCAATCAGGTTCTTCTGCAGCCGTCTCCTTAAGTTTTCCACGAATACATAAGGAGTAAGTGGCTCATTTCCGATCCTTTTAAACATGTCGAGCAATTCACTGGAGCCGTGGATTTTCGCTAATAAAGCAGCAACGCGGCTCTCTTTCATCTCAAACGCCTTCAGCTCTCTCCCTTGGGCCCAGCGTTGGGCCGTCACGACGTCGCCGTTTTCTAAACGCTTTGTCCACAACAGCTTCGGTACGATTCCTTCCGCTGAAAGAACGGCTAAAAAAGGTGACGAGTTTCGTTTCAGGAAAACGGTCTGTTCACCTTGCTGGGCTATATATGCTTCACCTGTCGCGCCTCCAGCTGGTTGAACCTTCCAGCCTTCTCCTAATAAATGTTCCACCCAATTCACCCTCAATTTCTTCAGCTTAGCCTTTGTATCGCCACAAATTTCGTATTTCTAACCTACTTAATAAATAGAGAAAGCAGAGCTGCAACCGCAAGGCTCTGCTCAATTTCCTTTTACGCACACTAACGTCGATAATGGTTGAAGATACGCACAGTTCGAACCAATTATATATAATGGTATCAGAGATGCAGCCTGATCGTCAACGACAACTTGCCAGTTCCCCCTGCCTGGCAGCTCGATTTTTTGTTTTTTTGTGGTTGGATTATGACCGATCACAATTTCATCCCACTGATCATAGCGTCCGACCCTCTCCAAATGATAGACGATCCGCCGATGATCAAGATCCAAAAAGCGGAAGTGCCGCTCGATCAGCTCATAGGAGGGAAGCCGCAGGGCCGGATGATGACGGCGAAGCGCAATCAGCCCTTTTATATAATCAACATTTTCCTGAAATACGCTGCGTTGCTTCCATTCAATTTGATTGACCCAATCCGGGGAACGATAGCTGTTTTCCACTCCGTATTTCGTCCGGAAAAACTCCTGACCTGCCTGCAAAAAAGGAATACCTTGCGCAAGCAGCACAATCGCGCATGCGAGGCGATGCCGTTTTCGTAATTGACGTTCATCCTCAGATGGGGCCGCCACCTTTAATTTATCCCAAAGTGTATGATTGTCATGCGCTTCGACATAGTGAACCGCCTGCCGCGGTCTGGTGAAACTGGTCGGACTCCCTTTTAGCCCATGCGCCACAGCTTCGAGAACAGCCGGCTTTTGCTCAGCTGAAACATAGCCAAGGGACGAGCTTGAAAAAGCACTTCCTTTTAGCGCGTCACGAAATTGATCTTCAAAAAAACCAATTGCGGGAAGCTTCTTCGCCTGGCTTACACTCGCTTTTTGTTCAGCTGAAAGTGCGGTCGGTAAGTCCCAGCCTTCTCCGAGCAGGAAGAGATCATCTGCCCGTTTTGCTGTTTCGGCTGAAATCTGCTTCATTGTCCCAATATCAAGGATTCCCATTAAATCAAAGCGAAAGCCGTTCACCTGAAATTCCTCAAGCCAGTAGCACACCGCCTCAACAATCAGCTTCCTCGCCATCTTTCGTTCCGATGCAATATCATTGCCGACTCCTGTCCCGTTACTGATTGTTCCGGAAGGGTGGTAACGGAAATAGTAGCCCGGGACAAGCTTCTCCAGCGCCGATGCTTCCCAGATATATACATGATTGAACACCATATCCAAAATCACTTTCATACCGTGGCGCTGAATGCTCCGGATCATCATTTTGAGCTCTTTTATCCGGCAGTAGCCGTCATACGGATCGGTCGCGTAACTTCCTTCAGGCGCGAAAAAATGAGTCGTATCATAGCCCCAGTTATAGGCTGTCTCCCGCTCGCTTTCATCGATACTGCCGAATTCCTGCAGCGGCAACAGCTCCACATGGGTGATGCCGAGCTGCCGTAAATAGGAAAGCCCGGTGCTGAGTCCGTTATGGTCATGAGTTCCAGCCTCCGTTAACCCGGCGTATTTGCCTTTCTGACGAATCCCGTTATGCGGATCAATCGTAAAGTCCCGTACATGAAGTTCATAAATGATGACATCGGTCTCATCCCGTTCATTAGCTGGAATTGGAACCGGCCAATCAGCGGGATTCGTTTTTTTTAGGTCTCCAATCATCCCACGCTCGCCATTTACGGATAGAAACCGGGCATACGGATCAACTGCTCGCTGTCGCTCGCGGTTAACGACGACTTCATATTCGTACCATTTCCTTTCCAGATCGCCCTGGATCGTGACGGACCATACCCCCTTTTCTCCTCTTGAACAGACGTACTTCGTTCCCGTCTGTCCGTGCCATTCATCAAAAATGTGGATGGTCACCTCTGTCGCAGTCGGAGCCCAGACGGCAAAGCTTGTGTCGGCTTGATCATAACATGCACCAAGTTGAGCTTTTTCCTCCGCAAACAGCTCATCAAAGCTGTCTGTACGGACAACCTCTGTAATTTGCACATAGCAAGCCTGATCGAGATGGACGACAAATCCATCCTCACCGAACGGAAAGACGTCCGGAAGCTCCAGTTCCATCTCCGCCTCTTGGCGGCTGACAACTGTCAACGGCAGTTCCTTCGTTGCTGTCTGCAGCGTCCAGTCAGCCGATTGGAAAGTAGATAGCCCCGCACCTGTAAGTTTTATTCTAAAAAGGGTGACAAGCTCGGCAGAATGAAATCGACGATTGACAAGTGGCGGGTTCTTTTGCTTCAATGATGAAGGCCCCCTTCCTTCTGTTACTCTATTATTGTAAATTATGAAGTAGCCCGGTTAATTGTTAAAAAGGAGCCGGAGGGGAAGTAGCAGAAAAAAGGATTGAACTTACTGGAGGAAAAAGATGATACATGAAACAAACCCATTACGTGCACGTTTATTAATTTCTTGTCTCGATCAGCCTGGAATCGTTTCAGCGGTGTCGACCTTTCTGCATCAGCATCAGGCGAACATCGTCCAATCGGATCAATATTCTACTGATCCCTCTGGAGGGATGTTCTTTATTCGAATCGAGTTTGATTTATTTGAGAATGGACAGAAATTTGCCAACGTTAAAAAGGCGTTTGCCGAAGTGGCGGACAGCTTTAAGATGGATTGGCAAATGGAATTAGCGTCGCGCAGAAAGAAGATGGCGATTTTCGTTTCCAAGGAGGATCATTGTCTGCTTGAGCTTTTATGGAAATGGCGCGCCGGCGAATTGAAGGTTGATATTCCGCTCGTGATCAGCAACCATGACAACCTGCGCCAGGAAGTGGAAGCATACGGCATTCCTTTCCACCATATTCCGGTTACCAAGGAAACGAAGCATGAAGCCGAAGCGGCAGCGATTCAACTCATTAAGGAGCATGAGGCCGACTTCATCGTACTCGCAAGGTATATGCAAATTCTTTCACCCGCTTTTGTCGGTACGTTTCCGAAGCGGATTATCAATATTCATCATTCCTTCCTGCCGGCCTTTATCGGCGCAAATCCGTATGCGAAAGCCTTTGCGCGCGGAGTAAAGCTCATCGGGGCAACCGCTCATTACGTTACAGACGATTTAGATGAAGGACCAATCATTGAACAGGACGTGCTACGGGTCAACCATCGTTATACGACCGATGAATTGCGAGTCGTCGGACGGAATGTCGAGCGAATCACTTTAGCCCGGGCGGTTATGTGGCATGCGAATGACCAAATCATCGTTCATGGAAACAAAACGGTTGTTTTTTAACTAAAAGAGGGTTGGCCGAAAACGTATGTTTTCGGCCAACCCTCTTCTTATCATATGATAGATGATTTCAAGGTTTAATCATTTTCTTTACCTCATCATTGATGTGATGAAATTCTCTCGTCGTCATAGGCGGTTCAAGGATAATAAGATGGGCGCTTTGTTGCACCTCCGGCAGCTGCTGCTCACCGTGTTGGCGAATCCACAAATAAAGGGCTTCCTTAAGTCCATCCTTCGCTTCCCGGACAGTATCACCAAAGCTTAGACACCCGTCAAGTTCTTCAAGCTCAATCATGATTTCCTCTTTCCCGCGCCAATCAAAAACCTTCCGTAATCTCCATTGAAAGTCTTCCGGGTGAAACCCATCCCGAAGTAGTCTGCTCTCTCTAGTCAATGTATCTCTCCTTTGCCAGTCTACGCGCTTCTTCTCGACGCTTGCGCCTTTCCTATATGAGTCAATTCTTCCCCAAAGAGAGGATGCCTTCAAAAAGTCCAAAAAGAAAAGGCAGCGGACTTTCTGCTGCACTCAGCAAACAGGAAAGAATCTCGCTTTCCCGCCTGCTTCCTCTTTATCAATCTCTTTGCTCGCTGTTTTAGATAGTGGCTAATAAAGCAGGATTCTACCCTCACTTGCCTTATCCTCCTGCCAGCATAAAAAAATGGATGCTTTGCTTATTATACGGATTTTGCCCGCTTAATTCAATTGCTCATCAATGAATTGTTCATCCTCTTCTTTTTCTACCTCTCTCGAAACGGTATGGCAGTATGACAGGATTGCTGCTGTCACCTTCATTTGCTGGTGCTTTAAAGGAGACGGGTGCTTTCGCAAACGTTGATGCCACGCATCAAAGTTTCTCCGGTCAACAAGGTCGAACTTCGTGCCCTGAAGCTTATGATCAATCATACTAGAAGGGGACAGCACCACCTTACGGATTGGATAGGATAATTCTGCTTCATCCAAAATTGCTTTCAGCACCCTGGACATCCGCCCTAATGAGATGAGTGGGCTGACCCTTTTTTTCCTCGTTTTATCGACATACTCGATCCAGAATTTGTCTGAGCTTGCTTCAAATACGCTCAATTCGCTCCCTTCAAGCATCGTCATGCAAATGATCTCTGTCGGGCTGATCAAAATAATATCAAGCTCAATCGGCGCTTTTTTCATAAAAAGAACCGGCTTATATAACAGAAAGTAGTTATCTGGAATGCGCTGACAAAAAAAGCGCAACCATTTGTCCGCCCTATATTGAGGGTGAAGGGAGGATTCCTCAAGCAAAGAAGAGCTGGCCCACCTCAATTGTGATTTGTACAGTTCATCAAGGAATTCCTGCTTTACTTGCTCCAACGATTTCGGCGACACCTCGCTGCCCGTATACGCCAGGGAGGATTCCAGCTCATCCTCTTCACTTGCTGACCGCCGCCACCCTTTCAGCCGTTCGATCGCCTGCGACCAAATGCTTTCCCCTTTTTCTGAGAGATCTTCATCCTCCACCGCTTCTTCCATTGGCAATGAAGGATGCTGGGCCTGCTCCCATTCAGACTTCACATAGTACCAGCGCTCTTTTTTCATTCTTGAGAATTGACTTGGATAGCGATGCAAGTCAAATTGGTAACGAGAGATGTAATCTTCTAATTTTATTAAATGAGCCACACTCGTACCTCCATTATCTATTCGATATGATACTTGTTACTCGTCTTTTGTTAACCGCTTGTTTTTTTGATCGTACCATAGCTGCTAGTAAAAAAGAAAGACAAGCATCGGTCCGATTACTGAAACAATAATGGCACTTAACGTCATCGCGACCGAACTGGCTGCTCCTTCCCTTTCACTGTTTTCAATCGCTTTGGCCGTTCCAATCGCATGGGAGGCACTCCCGATCGCCACTCCCTTGCTCACCTCATTCTTGATGTTGAACCACCTAAAGCAATAAGGAGCAAAAACGCTCCCGCCTACTCCGGCGACCATCACCAATACCGCAGCAAGCGGAGAGATGCCGCCAAGCGTCGTTGCCATATCCATCGCGACCGGAGCTGTCACCGATTTCGGTACCATCGTGTACACAAGCTCTGCTTCAAAACCGCCCCATTTTGTCAAAAGAAGGCCACTCGTCATACCGATCACCGCGCCAATAAATACGCTGATAACAATCGGCCAAAAATAGCTTCTGAGCAGCTTCATTTGCTTGTAGAGCGGATAGGCAAGCGCGACAACCCCCGGTCCAAGCAATTTTTCCAGCCATTGCCCACCTGTATAATATGTCTCAAATGAAATTTGAAAGAGTAGAAGAAGAAAGATAAGGACAATTGTACTGACTAAAACCGGCAGCATAAAAGGATAAGGAAAACGCCGGTATAACGCTTTTGCTCCTATGTATACGACCACTGTGGCAAAGATAGATAGAAAGATTTGTAGAAAAAGCATACCTATTTTTCTCCTTTTTTCATCACAAGCACTTGACTGGCCAGACCTGTGATAACAAGAACCATGACCGTGCTGATTAACGCAATAACAATTATAAAAATACCTTTACCGGCAAACACGTCGAAAAACTGCAAAATTCCGACCGTTACAGGTAAAAATAGCAGCGGCATATGCCGCAGCATAAAGGCAGAACCTTGTTCAATAAAGCGAACCGGAAGAATATTCGTACTAAGCAGGCTAAACAGCAGCAGCATTCCGATTATACTTCCGGGAATAAAAAGATCAAAAGCCTGCTGAATTGAGCGTCCAATGATGTAGAACACCGTCAACAGCAAAACATGCCAAATGCCATTAATCACTTTCATGTTGAACTCCTTTTAAAGAAAAAGCATCGTACGTTTTATATTTTGGTTCCTGGTGAACATGACTTTCATAAAGAATGATTTCCTTGACCTCCCAGCTTTGTCCATTTCCAAGCGCGATCCCATCACCATGATAGTCCTCATCGCCTGCCCACTTCCTAGCTAGTGTAAGATGAGGGGAATAAGGACGTTGATCGATTGAAAAGCCGAGCGTCTGACAAAGATCAGCCAGCTGAGCCTGATAATCAGCCAGCTGCCGGCTCGCTTTTACACCCGTCCAAAAAATTCGCGGCTGTTTTTTTTGTCCAAAACTGCCCGATTGAGAAAGCGTTAAAGAAAAAGGGGACCAGCTTTCAACGAGGTCTTTGCCATGCCGAGTCAGCTCATTGAGCTGCTGTTCTGTGCATCCGCCAAGAAAAACAAGCGTCAGATGTATATCCTTTGGATGAACCCACCGTTGAAAATGAAGCTGCTCGTTCTGCCGCGCCTCCTGATGGATCGCTAACTGAATCGGCGGCGGCACCGGTACTGCCAAAAAATAATGGGGCTGCATGTCCTTCACCATCCTTCTGTCTCTTCTATTGTAGCCAAGGTTTACTATGCTGTCTTCCGTTTTGATTTATTTCCTCGTGCCGATGCCTTCTTTTCCTATTAACTAAATAGGAAATATCAACAAAGGTATGATAAACTAAACTAAAGCTAGTCTTATCATTTACAGAGGAAGTGGATTTATGACCGTTGTAAACAATATTGCTGATCTAATTGGAAACACCCCGCTCGTCCGTTTGAACCGGCTCCCTGCTTCTGACGGGGCCGCCGTCTACTTAAAAATGGAAATGCAAAACCCGAGCGGAAGCGTGAAGGACCGCGCTGCGTTTAATATGATCGTCCAGGCAGAGAAGGATGGCCTGCTTAAACCAGGAGCGACAATTATTGAGCCGACGAGTGGCAACACAGGAATCGGTTTAGCAATGAATGCAGCCGCCAGAGGCTACAAGGCAATTCTGGTCATGCCGGACACGATGTCTGCTGAACGAATTAATCTGTTAAAAGCTTACGGTGCCGAGGTCGTCCTTACACCCGGTGACAAAAAAATGCCTGGTGCGATTGATAAGGCGCACGAGCTCGTTGAGGAGATTCCGAACAGCTTTATGCCGATGCAATTTGAAAATGAAGCCAATCCTGATGCCCATCGCCATACGACGGCTCGTGAGATTAAAGAGGCGCTCACACAATTAAATAAACCGCTTTCCGCCTTCGTTGCGGCTTCTGGTACAGGAGGAACGATTACCGGCACTGGAGAAGAGCTGAAAAAGTTTTATCCGAACCTGTCCGTCCATGTCGTCGAACCGGCCGGATCACCTGTCTTATCAGGAGGAAAGCCGGGACCTCATAAGCTGGTCGGGACCAGCCCGGGCTTCATCCCGCCAATTTTGAACGAACAAGTATACAACGAGATTTTAAAAATTAAAGATGAAGACGCTTATTTCATCACGCGCGAGTTAGCCCGCAAAGAAGGCATCCTCGTCGGACCATCTTCAGGGGCAGCCTGCTTTGCCGCATTGGAGGTCGCCAAAACGCTCCAGCCGGATGAAATTGTCGTCGCCATTGCCTGCGATACCGGAGAGCGTTATTTATCGACCGATTTGTTTCAGTTTGAATAAGAAAACCGGGCGGCGGTTTTCTTTAATGCGTGGTGCGAAGTCGTTACATTTTTTTAAGCTTAACTGAAAGCGGGTTTCTTTCAGTTAAGCTTGTAACGAACGAAGCCAACGCCCTTCTTCGAACCTACTTCCCCTCTCAAAGGCTATAATTCTTATTGTGCACAAATAGCGAAGTCTGTTCTTTTGCCTCTCCTGTTCATTTTTCTATTATTGTCCTCCTGCCAATTCATAAATCGCCTCGGCGTAAAGAGCGGCGGCTTTGAGCAGGTCCTCGATCTCGATATATTCATCTTTTTGATGGGCGACGTCTTTTCGTCCTGGAAAAAGTGGACCGAATGCGACACCTGTCGCTAATGTACGTGCATAGGTCCCTCCGCCTGTCGAAAGCAAGCTTGGCTCTTCGCCGGTTTGCCGCTGATAGACAGCTTGTAACGTCCGGACGAGCGGATGCTTGGCATCGACGTAGCTTGGTGTCATATGATCCTTCACCATCATTTTTGCGCCGAATTCGCTCATCTTTTGCTCAAGACGCTGCAAGCAGGTTTGCCCGTCCGCCGTCACCGGGTAGCGAATGTTGAGACCGAATCCTGCTTCTTTTTCATCCCATGAGAACAAGCTGCCATTGACGGTCAATCGACCTGACACTTGATCCTCCTGCGCAATTCCGAGTGCCTCTCCCCGCGTACCATTTTTCAGCAGAGCTGTAATCATCCGCAAATAGGAGACTGCCTGCTCCTGGAAGGAAAACGGGGTTAAAAAAGCCGCCAGCTCTACTCCGGCATTAATACCGGCCTCCGGAGTCGATCCGTGGGCAGCGACACCTTCATACATAAGAGTTAGCTGTTCGTCTCCCGTAAAAATCGCTTCACCGTTATGCTGCTGCTCGAGCAGGTGCTTGCGGAATCGTCTTTCCAGCTGATCAAGTTCGGCCCGCTCGCCCTCCAATTCGGCGATCGCCCGGTCGGGCACCATATTCAGTCGTTCTCCTGCGCTGAACTTCCTCAAGGTAAGCGCCGCAGCCGCACCTTGCTCCACCGTCCATTCAAAAAGCACATCGGCGATCCCTTTTTCAGCATGAATGATCGGAAAGTCAGCATCAGGGGCAAAGCCGACCGTCGGCATTTCCTCATGCTTAAAATAATGGTCGACACAGCGCCAGCCCCGCTCTTCATCTGTTCCTAAAATCAACTGAACCCGTTTCGTTAACGGCAGCTTCAGCTCCTTTACTAAACATAATGCAAAGAACGCAGCCATCGTCGGTCCTTTGTTATCAATCGCTCCACGCGCGTAAATTCGGCCGTTTCTGATGTCCGCTGAGAAAGGCGGAGAGGTCCAGCCCTCACCTGCTGGCACAACATCGATATGGCAAAGGATGCCGACACTCTCTTCTCCGGTGCCAAGCTCTATCTTACCGGCGTAGCCATCGAGATTTTTCACCGTAAAATCATAGCTTTCAGCTTTGTTTAGCAAGTAAGAAAGCGCCTGATCGATTCCGTTCCCAAAAGGGCGCTCCTTTGTGATCGTCGCTTCGTCAAATACGCTGTTTATTTTAAGAAATTCCTGCGTTTCTGCAAGCAGGACATCCTTTCTTTTTTCCACTTCCAATCGCCAGTCGATTCGTGTCATTTCGCTTTCATTTTCCTTTCTTTTTTTAAAGTTGAGCATTCCGTTTTGCTTAATTTGTAGAAATATTGTAAAATATAAGCGTCGGAGATTATAATCATTTGCCACTGGATTGATTCGCATCGTTAATCACTACAACCTTAACTGTCTTCCTGAAAAAAAGCAAATGGAAAAAGGACAGGCAGGGACAGTAGAATGCTCTCCGCACCGGTGGTATGTATGTTTTTTTCTGCCACTGCATAGACTGTAAGCAAGGGCCAAGTCATGATTATGAATAAGGAGTGGTTTTTTGAAAACTTCAACTGATCGTATGCTGACTCGTATTAAGTCCATTTATCTCTATATTAAACAAAAGGAGATCGTCACAACGAATGAGTTAGTTGAAGAATTCGGTATAACCCAGCGGACAATTCAACGCGATTTAAATGTGCTAGAGTACAATAACCTTGTCGAGAGTCCGACACGTGGCAAATGGAGTATCATTAAAAAGAAAAAAACTCGTGTGTCTTAAAAGGTTGCGTCAATCATAAAGGAAACATAACACAAACAGCTAGTCCCGCCGAGGAGACTAGCTGCTTTTTTTCTCTTGTCCAAGTAGCTGTTCATATTCTGCTTCCGTCAATTCCCGATAGGCGCCTCTCTTCAGCTGCTGATCGAGCTGAAGCGGACCAATTGCGATACGCTCCAGCGCCGTCACTCTTTTGCCGACGGCGGCGAACATCCGCTTCACCTGGTGGTACTTTCCCTCGGTAATCGTCAGAGACACGTTCGAATGACTCCCCCGCTCAAGAATAACCAGGTGAGCGGGCTTTGTCACATAGCCATCCTCAAGCTCCACTCCTTCATGAAAGTGGCTGACATCCGCTTCCGTCACTTCACCTTCCACCTCGGCCAAATAGGTTTTCGCCACATGCCGCTTCGGCGACATGAGCGCATGAGAAAACTGTCCGTCATTCGTCAGCAGCAGCAGCCCTTCCGTATCCTTATCGAGCCGGCCAACCGGAAAAGGTTCGTACCGGGCATCCTCAGGCTGAAGCAGATCAATCACAGTTTTATGCTGCCCGTCCTCCGTAGCCGAAATCACTCCTTTCGGCTTGTTCAGCATCAAATAGACGAAAGGCTTGTACTCGACGGCAACCCCGGCGACGGTCACTTCCTGCCGGTCAGGATTCACATGCACCTTGCCGTCCTTGACGGTCTCCCCGTCAATTCGGACGCTGCCTGTTTTCAACAGCTTCTTCACGTCTTTCCGCGAGCCGTAGCCCGTGTTGGCAAGCAGCTTATCGATTCTCATTGTATTCCCTCCTGTTATGAGAGGTCGTTGTCTTAAAGGGCTTCCTCTTCTGCCTCAAACATATAATGCTTTGTGCGCATATTGACATTCAAGACGATGCCCATCGCCAGCATATTCGTCAACAGGGCACTTCCTCCATAGCTGATAAACGGCAGCGCAAGACCTGTGATCGGCATTAAACCAATCGTCATCGCAATATTTTGAAACACCTGAAACACGAGCAGGCCGATTACGCCGGCTACGAGATAGCTTCCATACATATTATTGCAGGTCAACGCGATAATAATCATCCTGTAGAACAGCAAAAAGTAGGTAATAATGAGGATCGTGGCGCCGATAAAGCCGAATTCCTCCCCGATGACGGTAAAAATAAAATCGGTATGAATTTCCGGAATGCGGTCACTTTGCGTTTGCACGCCCTGCATAAAACCACTGCCATACAACTGACCTGAACCGATGCCGCGCATCGCCATGACGAGCTGATAACCGAATGTTCCCTGATGCTCATACGGGGCGAGCCAGCCATATATTCGATCAAGCTGATGTGATTCAATAAAGATCGAAAAAATCTCAAAGTGATAATTATGGAGCCAGACCAAGCTAACAATACCGGCAACAGCCGAAAGCGCGAGAAAACCGAGGATTTTCCAGGAAATCCCCGACATGAGCAGCATCGTCGCCATAATGCTGGCAATGACGAGCGCTGTCCCGAGATCCGGTTGGGTCAAAATTAAGAAAAACGGCGGCAACCCAACGAGAAATACTTTTCCGACAATCACCAAATCAGATTTTATATCCCGTTGAACACGCTGGCTCGTTACTTTATACAGGAGATGAGCCGTCGCAATAATGACAAAGATCTTGACGAATTCCGACGGCTGAATATCCGTCACTCCCACGTTCAGCCAGCGCGTCGAGCCGTTGCGGAAAACCCCTAAAGGGGAAAAGGCCACGAGCAGCAAAGCAACTATCCCGATTCCATAAAGCGGAATCGAAAAATTCTTAAACAGATCATAATCAACAACCATCATACAAATCATCGCCACAATGCCAATCCCAAACCAGATCAGCTGCAGCTTGACATAATGCATCGGGTCAGAATGATACTGACCCGATCCGCTATAGATGGCCAACAAGCTAAAACACATGAGCACAAACAGCAGAAACAGCAATGTATAATCCAACTGCTGAAAGCCCGTTTTTCGTTCCTCCATTGTCGCCTCCATCTAGTGTGTACTTTATTATCTTTTGTTCATTCGTTTTCTTGATTAAGAGACTGAACGTTTCTCTTCCTTTAATTCTTGCAAGCGCCGCTGGCGAATCGTGTTTCGGGAGATGTTGGCAAGGATCGCGATCGAAACAAGGGTGATAAGCAGCGACGAGCCCCCGTTACTGACTAAAGGAAGCGGAATTCCTGTTATCGGCAAAAGTCCCGAAACAGCGCCAACGTTAAAAATCACCTGAATCGCAATCTGAAAGACTATGCCAAAAGCAAGCAGAGTCCCAAACGGGCTTTTGCAGCGGGTACCGATCATCACCCCGCGAAACAGGATTAAGGCGTGACAGCCCAGCACGAATAAAATCCCGAAAATCCCCAATTCTTCCGCAATAATCGCCAAAATAAAATCCGTATGCGGCTCCGGCAAATAGAGCAACTTCTGCACACTTTGTCCAAGGCCTGTCCCCGTCAGGCCGCCATGTGCAATCGCAATATACGATTGAATCAGCTGCATCCCCGTATCCCATGGATCGGCAAACGGATCGCGATAGGACGTCAGCCGCTCAACCCGGTAAGGGGCAGATAAAGCAAAAGCAGTAAACAAAGTAGCACCGACAAGTCCCAGTCCGATCAGGTGGCGCCATTTCGCCCCTGAAAAATAAACAAGCAGCAGCGTTACCATCATAATCGAAGTAGCCGTTCCGAGATCGGGCTGAAGCATAATTAGTCCGAACACAAAGCCGACGATAACGAGAGGGGGCATAACCCCTCTAATAAACTGATCAATATATGCCTGTTTCTGAGAGTATACTTGAGCGAGATAAATAATAATCCCGATTTTCACAAACTCGGAGGGCTGAACATTGAGTGGCCCGACATTCATCCAGCGCTGGGCATTATTAATTTCCACTCCAATCCCCGGTATAAGCACAAGCACCAAAGACAGCAAGGACAAAAGAATAATAAACGGTGATAGTTTTTTATAAAAACGGTACGGTATATGCATGACAAACAAAAATACAAAAACAGCCAGTCCAAACCATAACAGCTGTCGTTGAATAAAATAGTAAGGGTTGTCAACACGGTCCATCGCCCACACGTAGCTTGAGCTATATACCATCACTAAGCCGAACCCAGCCAAGAGGAACGTCGTGATGATTAATAACCAATCGTTATCTTTTCGAAATGAATAGTTCATCGAGTCCTCCAACCTGTATTTGCCCCGGCTGTTGAAATGCCTGTGTAGTAAGCTCTATTATATCAAACGATAGAATCAAGCAAAAGAGGCTTTCGTTGCCAACCATTGTCGAATGTAACGATCATTTTGTCAGCTTTCCGCCGAAGCTAGTTGGATGAGCTGTCCGTTTTCCTCAAAAAGCGGAAACGGTCACCGAGAATCTTGCCGGCTAAATGGGAGCGATAGCTGATATATAAGTAAATCACCGCTCCCGAGCTAACCGTCACAAGCACGATCGCCAACGCATTGCCCCGCGTTGTAAGCGGGAACCAGCTCTGCATCCCGACATTGATAATGATAATGCCGATTGCCATCACAGCGGCAAAGAGAAAAATCAAGATCGCCCGTTTCATTATCAAGGTATAACGGAAGTGAGCAAATTTCCCAATCGCCCAAACCGTGACCGCGATCGAAGCAAGATGCCCCGCATAGGTAGCCCATACTCCTCCCAACGGACCAAATGCTTTTAAAAACGATACATTTGTCACCAGCTTAATCACAAGCCCTACGGCAAGAGCGATCACCGCGTATTTCTGCTTATTCATCCCCTGTAAAATCGCTGCCGTCACGGCAAACAAGGAAAAAAACAACGTGATTCCGGCATAATAGCGCAAAATATAACCGCCGATCTCAAGATCCTCAATCGAATAGAGCGTGCCGAACACAGGATAAGAAAGAACAGCCAGGCCAACCGCGGCAGGCACCGTCAAAAAGAGAATCACTTGATACGTCTGGGTGATTTGCCGTTGCAGCAAATCATGATCCTGATTCGTAAATGATTTCGTAATCGTTGGCACGAGCGTAATCGACAAGGCCGTTGCCAGAGCCATCGGAATCAGAACAATTTTATGAGCAGTAGAAGTAAAAACAGCGAAATATGTTTCGACTTCGAGCTGACTGTAGCCGATCGCCTGCAGCGTCCGGTTAAAGGTCGCTCCGTCAATTAATTGATAGAGTGGAATCGCCAGCCCAACAAATGACAGAGGCAACGCATAGGCAATCAGCTCCTTATACATTGCTTTTAATGAAAGCTGATGGTCAACCTTACTTTTTTCCACCTCGGCAAGAATATGTTCTTTCCTCTTCACCCAGTAATAAAGAAGAACGCCCAGTCCGCCAAGAGCCCCAACAAAAGCACCAAAGGTCGCGAAGCCCACCGCAAGCCCATTGCTGCCATTCATCAGCTGTACGATTGAAAAGGTCATCGCCAAAATAAAGAGAACGCGGACGATCTGCTCGACCACTTGAGAAACAGCGGTCGGCCCCATTGATTGAAATCCCTGGAAATAACCGCGGACGACCGACATTAGCGGCACAATCAGTAACGCCACACTGACCATCCGGATCGTAAAGACAATGTCTTCAAAGGAGTTCCCTTCTGTCGCTGTTGGATCATTGACCACAATCGGCGTAATGACCGGCGCCAGGAAGAACAAAAGCAAGAAAGCTAGCAAACCGCTGATTGCCATGATGACAAGCCCCGATTTAAAAAGGCGGTAGCCTGTCCGGTAATCGCCCAAGGCATTATATTTCGAAACAAATTTTGATACGGCCAGCGGAACGCCGAGCGTCGCCAGACTCAGCAAGACGGTGTATGGAATATAGCCATACTGATAGAGAGCAACCCCCGTCTGTCCGACGATTGCCGTAAATGGAAAGATATAGATCAGCCCTAATATTCTTGAAGCAAGCGCCGCACCGCTTAACAGCATCGTGCCGCGGATTAATTTTGAATCTGCCATCCCCGATTCCTTCTTTCATTGATCCAAATAAGGTTTTGAAACGACCTGTTTACTTGAAAAGGTAAACGTCCCTCTGCATTTTACCATAGTCATCCATGGATTGCTTCCATCCGGCAAATAAATCCTCGAATTGACAAAAAGATAAGAAAACCGCTTAGCAGCTTTTTTTAGAAGCGGTGTGCGGTACCGTTACAATCGTTTAAGGAAGGCGGAAAACGGGCATTTTTCAGCCACCCGCGTAGTGCGCGTGCCGTCGCCCCGCCCTGAATCATCCCGGAACTTATCTTTTAAAAAGACCGCCGATCGTGACTGTCCCAGTCTCCAATTGGCGGTCATGCTGCTTTTGATTTTGATGATGGCTTCCATAGCAATTGATATATTACGACAGCAAAAAAAAACAATCGGGCCCCTTTACGAGCAATCATTTCAATCCATGACAACTACTCTACTTTCCTCTTTTCACTGCCTGCGGCGGCTGTTCCATCCCCCCTTTTTCAATCATGATCTTTGTCGCATCTTCAACAAATAAATAAATTTTTATTAATGACTTTGCATAGATTTGCCCGATATCACGCCGGCCGTTTACCGCGACGGAATTTCCGAACGCCCTTATTTTCATCATAAACATATCCATCTTATGGTAAAGCATCAGCCGGTCCGAGAATGGAGAAAAAGCCGAGGTCGTAACAAGATGATCAAGGAACGCCGGAGATGATAAATTTTCGTCATGCAGCTTTTGCATATAGTTTTCAATATCAGTCGTCGTGAACGTTTTTCCTCTTTCAAACAGTTTTCGGATCTGTTCATCCTTCACTACCTGAGCAAAAGCCAAAATCAATGCTTTACTTGTGACATTGCTCTCAATATTATCGTAAAAATGAGCGATTTCTAAGGCGTGCATCGGTCTCACATGTCCAAAAAAGCCATTTAAAAAATCTTTATGGACAAATTCAACCTTTTCAGGAGTCGGAATCAAAGGCGGCTTAATAATCAGCCCTTTATTCCTTCGTTTGATCGATTAAACTCATCATCTCCTTCATGCAATAGGTAAAAAATTCTTTTACATCCTTTCGGTAAACCAGAGGAACCGCGACATTATAAATACTCATACCGGCTTTTGACGTATACTTTAAGTAATGAACATAAAATTCATCCTGAAATAATCGGGGGGCGCCTAAATTAATATCCTTTTCAGAAAACCCTTGCGGAATCGGGAATTCGTCTCTTGTAAAAATGTCTTCAATCACACCCAAAAATTCTTCACTTAAGTGTAGAGCCTTTTGCAATAAAGCTTTAATCTCCTTATCCTCAACATGGTGAAGAAAGTACGTTAAAATACATTTGGCCATGCTGTTCCCCATAAAAAGTGCCCCAAAGTTTGCCCATCTCGACCGAAGTCAGCTTCGCTTCCGGTTTCATTTTAAATGATTTAAATAGATTCGATTTCGCCGTCCCCATCAAAACAACTCCTTCGTTCCATGCATTTGTTGCCGTTATTGTCCCCCTACGATTCCCCGTTTTATGCATCCCGGCTCGGGGTTGAACAACGCAGCGACGAAGAAAGGGACGAGGGAGTACGGCCGCCTTCTTGCTCGAATCAAGGGAAGAGGATATGATTAGAGTCGAATAGAGACACACTACAAGTAAAGAGCTTAAAGCAGAAAGGTGTAGCAACATGCATGATGTAATTGTAATTGGAGGAGGGCCGGCCGGGCTGATGGCGTCGATCGGTGCGGCGAGTCATGGTGCGAACGTGCTCTTAGTAGACAAAGGCGATCGCCTCGGACGCAAGCTGGCGATTTCCGGCGGTGGTCGCTGCAATGTGACGAACCGCAGTCCGTTTGACGTCCTGATCGCTAACATTCCCGGGAACGGCCGGTTTATGCACAGTCCGTTTTCCGTTTTCAATAATGAGGATATTATTCAATTTTTCGAAGGACTTGGGATTGCTTTAAAAGAAGAGGATCGCGGGCGGATGTTTCCAGTTAACGATAAAGCCACGACCGTCGTCGACACATTATTAAGACGGGTAAAGGAGCTTGGCGTCGAGATTCGCACAAATACAGCCGTGCAGACACTGGAATATACAGAGGATGCTGTTTCAAGTGTGCTGTTAACGGATGGTGAACGATTACCTGCGAAAGCGGTAATTATCGCCACCGGCGGCAAATCCGTGCCGCACACCGGCAGCACCGGCGACGGCTATCCGTGGGCGGAGAAAGCCGGGCATACGATTACCGAACTCTATCCGACCGAAGTGCCGATTACGTCGGACGAGCCTTTTATTAAAGCAAAATCGTTACAAGGGCTTTCTTTGCGCGATATTGAATTAACCGTCTTCAATCCGAAAGGCAAGAAAATCATCACCCACGAAGGCGATATGATTTTCACTCATTTTGGCATCTCAGGTCCAGCTGCCTTACGCTGCAGTCAATTTGTCGTCAAAGCCTTAAAGAAATTCGATACTCCTTCCATTCCGATGGAGATTGATCTTTTTCCACAGCAGTCGGAGGAGGCGCTTTTTCAGCAGCTTCTTGCTAAGGCAAAGCAGGAGCCGAAGAAATCGCTCAAAAACAATTTAAAAGGATTCGCGCCCGAGCGCTTCTTGCTCTTTCTATATGAACGGTTAAAGCTCGATGCACAGCTGCCTTCGTCCACTGTCTCTCATGATACATGGCGCACCATCGCTCGGAGCTGCAAGCACTTTTCAATAGCGGTCAGCGGTACGCTCTCAATCGAAAAAGCATTTGTCACAGGCGGCGGGGTTTCGATCAAAGAAATCGAGCCTAAGACGATGCACTCCCGTAAGAAGGACGGACTGTATTTCTGTGGGGAAGTGCTTGATATCCATGGCTATACCGGCGGATACAATATTACCTGTGCGTTTTCCACAGGATATGCAGCCGGCAAGTCCGCGGCCGAACAGGCTGCCCACAAATAGCATCCACATTATCCACAGATATTAGGAGAAACTATCCATTTTTTATACACAGCCGTTTGCTCGGTAAATTGCTTATTTAGATGGATCGTGCTTTATTTTTATCCACATCGTTATCCACATAACCACAGAACAGAACAAATAACATGTATTTTGTTCTGTTCTGTCTTTTGTTTACCTCCGTTTTCCTTCCTGAAACATTGCCTTTAGTTTGTCGATACTATGTTAGGATTGATTGTTTTTCAAAAAATGTTAATATTAAGAAAAAGTCAGCAATCAATCTGGCTTATGTTTAAAATACGCTATGAGCATTCGGAGGGGATAAAAATGGACGAGCGTTATCCAATTGGGCAGTTTGAGTATAGCGGTGATCCTTCAAGCACTGTGATTAAAGGCTGGATCGAAGAGGTCGAGCGTATGCCGGCGGCGCTGCGGACAGCGATAGCCGGTCTCGATGAGGAGCAGCTAAATACTCCATACCGCGTCGGCGGATGGACAGTTCGGCAAGTCGTTCACCATCTTGCTGACAGCCATATCAATGCGTACACGCGCTTTAAACTGGCGCTGACCGAAGAGAACCCGACGATCCTGCCGTATGATCAGCAAAAATGGGCCGAGCTCGCTGATTCGCAGCTTCCGATTGACGTTTCCTTACAGTTGATTGATGCCTTGCATGAAAGATGGGTTTCCTTACTGCGCTCTCTTAGCCCAGCCGATTTAGAGAAGGTTTTCATCCATCCGGAAATCGGTCAGGTAAAGCTCGGCTGGAATATTGGAAACTACGCCTGGCATGGAAAGCATCATGTCGCCCATATTACGAGTTTACGAGTTCGCAAAGGATGGTAAAAAACATACAAACTTAGGGCAGGGCAAAAGATTTACCTTTTGCCCTGCCCCTAAGCAGTGTGTGCGGAACCTCCGCGTTCTGTTAGTTAAAACCCGTTGCTACCAGTTGCTGACTCGTGTTTCCACATCCATGCATAACGCATGGATCATTTTAGCCAACGACGATATTGACCAGCTTGCCTGGTACGGCGATAAGCTTACGGATCGTCTTTCCTTCAATCGCCGCCTGGACCTTCTCGTCCTGTCTGGCGATTTCCTCCATCTGTTCACGATTTGCCTCAGCCGGGATCGTCAGTTTCGTCCGGACTTTGCCGTTAATTTGCACGACGATTTCAACCTCATTTTCGACAAGCTGTGTCTCATCATATTCAGGCCATGCTTCGTAGGAGACCGTATTGCTGTGACCAAGCTTCTCCCACAGCTCCTCAGCAAGATGAGGCGCAATCGGTGAAAGCAGCTTCACAAAGCCTTCCATCAACGCTTTCGGCAGGACCTCCTGCTTGTAGCCTTCATTAATGAAGACCATCATTTGCGAGATGGCGACGTTAAAGCGCAGCTCTGTCATATCATCGGTAATCTTTTTCACCGATTGATGGTAAACGCGGAGAAAGTCCACGCTGCCTTCCGCATCCTGAATGGCCGGATTCAATTCTCCCGTTTCTTCATTTACGAACAGACGCCAGACGCGATCAAGGAAGCGGCGAGCTCCGTCGAGGCCGTTCGTCGACCAGGCGATCGAACCGTCAAGTGGTCCCATGAACATTTCATAAAGTCGCAACGTATCCGCTCCGTGACTTTTGACAACATCATCAGGATTGACGACATTCCCTTTCGATTTACTCATCTTCTCATTATTTTCCCCGAGGATCATCCCCTGATTGTACAGCTTTTGGAATGGCTCCTTCGTGGAGACGACGCCGATATCGTACAGGAATTTATGCCAGAAACGAGCGTATAGCAGATGAAGCACAGCATGCTCCGCTCCACCGATGTAAATATCAACAGGCAGCCATTTCTTCAGCTTTTCCGGATCAGCGAGCGCATCCTGGTTATGCGGGTCAATATAGCGTAAAAAGTACCAGCAGCTACCCGCCCATTGTGGCATTGTATTCGTTTCACGGCGACCTTTTTTACCTGTTTTTGGATCAACAACTTCAAGCCAGTCCTTCGCATTGGCAAGCGGTGATTCACCGGTACCAGACGGCTTGATTTCCGTCATTTTCGGCAAAATTAACGGAAGCTCTTCTTCCGGAACCGTCGTCATCGTGCCATCCTCCCAATGGATGACCGGGATCGGTTCCCCCCAATAGCGCTGGCGACTGAACAGCCAGTCACGTAACCGGTAGGTGATTTGCCGCTTGCCGTAATGGTTGGCCTCAAGCCAATCAATCATATTACGAATCGCCGTTTCCTTATCGAGTCCGTTAAGGAAGTCAGAGTTGACATGCTCGCCGTCGCCTGTATAGGCTTCCTTCTTCACATCGCCGCCGGCGACCACTTCTCTGATCGGCAAGTCAAATGCGTTTGCAAACTCATAGTCACGCTCATCGTGAGCCGGGACGGCCATGATCGCACCGGTCCCATAGCTGACGAGAACGTAATCGGCGATCCACACCGGAATCCGCTCGCCATTTACCGGATTGACAGCAAATGCTCCGGTAAAGACACCGGTCTTTTCCTTTGAAAGCTCGGTACGTTCCAAATCGCTTTTCGCTGCAACCTGCGCTTTGTAGTCCTCCACTTCCTGCAGCTGCTCCTCTGTCGTAATCACATCGACAAGCTTATGCTCAGGGGCAAGCACGATATACGTCGCACCAAATAGCGTATCCGGTCTTGTCGTAAAGACATTAACCTCGGCATCATCATGACCGTCCATTTTGAACGTCACTTCGGCCCCTTCAGAGCGCCCAATCCAGTTGCGCTGCATATCCTTAATGCTTTCCGGCCAATCAAGCTCTTCTAAATCCTCGAGCAGACGATCAGCATAAGCCGTTATTTTCAGCATCCATTGCTTCATCGGGCGGCGCTCGACAGGATGTCCGCCACGCTCGCTCTTGCCGTCGATGACTTCCTCGTTCGCCAGCACGGTTCCAAGTGCCGGACACCAGTTGACAGCGACTTCATCTATGTAGGCTAAGCCTTTTTCATACAGCTTCGTAAAGATCCATTGCGTCCACTTGTAATAATCGGGATCTGTTGTATTGATTTCACGATCCCAGTCATAGGAAAAGCCCAACTCTTTAATTTGACGGCGGAACGTGTTGATGTTCTGCTCGGTAAAAATGGCCGGATCATTCCCTGTATCAAGGGCGTACTGTTCAGCCGGCAAACCAAAGGCGTCCCATCCCATCGGATGAAGGACATTATACCCTTGCATCCGCTTCATCCGCGCCAAAATATCCGTAGCCGTATAGCCTTCCGGATGCCCGACGTGGAGGCCTGCTCCAGATGGATACGGGAACATGTCCAAGGCATAAAATTTCGGCTTATCTTCATCCTCTGTCGTGCGGAACGTCTTTTGTTCTTCCCAATATTTCTGCCACTTTTGCTCAATTTGCTCATGTGAAAATGACATTGCTTTTCATCCTCCTGTTTGGTAGCCATTGCTAGATCGTTGACCTTCATAGAATGGTTGTCGACTAAGAAAACCGCGCAGCGGCTTTTCTTAGAAGCGTCGTGCGGAGCCGTTCCATCTGTGTAACGTGCGAAGCCGCCGCCCTTCTTCGAATCCACCCGAAAATTTTATACTTTCTTATCCTTTAAAAAAGACTCCCCTCCCCAACACTTCCTGTTGTTAGGGACGAGAGTCTGTATACTTCCCGCGGTACCACCCATATTAATGAACTTATCATTCATCCACTTATCACGTGTAACGGACGTGACCCGTCAAAAGCTACTCTCGTTTTTCACTTTTAAAACTCTAAGGCGAGTTCACCATATTGTTCCACTGACTTGCACCATCTGCCAGCTCTCTATTCCCAAGTATGACTGCTAATCCTTGTCTGCGTCTGCATATGAACTTACTTGTATTGTATGAATTCGCACGCACACTGTCAAGCTGCGCTCTAAATCTTTCCATTTGCCGCAGCCGGCATCCCTCCCTTTTTCCTCTCACGTTGAAATGCTACAATACAGGAAGAGGAAACGAGAAAGGAAGAAGCCGATGGAACTGTTTGGAGAAAAGAGATATCACAGTTGGAATCATCATTTACGCCGGCACTTTGGCGAAAAAATATTCAAGATCCCTCTCGACGCCGGCTTTGACTGTCCAAACCGTGACGGCAATGTCGCTTTTGGCGGCTGCACCTTTTGTAGTGAGCGGGGCTCCGGAGATTTTGCCGGAGATCGCGCCGATGATCTTGTCACCCAATTCGAGACGATTAAAGGCCGGATGCACCGAAAATGGAAGCAGGGCAAATACATCGGCTATTTCCAGGCCTATACGAACACATACGCACCGGTTGAAACGCTTCGAACCTATTTTGAAACGATTTTGGCGCAAAAGGACGTTGTCGGTCTGGCCATTGCGACAAGACCTGACTGTCTGCCTGATGATGTCGTTGACTATTTGGCGGAGCTGAACGAGCGGACATATTTGTGGGTCGAATTAGGGCTGCAAACCGTCCATGAGCGCACGGCGCAGCTAATTAACCGCGCCCATGACTATCAATGCTATGTCGACGGCGTCGCCAAGCTGCGGCGCCATGGCATTCGCGTGTGCAGCCATATCATTAACGGCCTCCCGCTCGAAAGCTATGAGATGATGATTGAGACGGCGAAGGAGGTCGCCAAGCTCGACGTGCAGGGCATCAAAATTCATTTGCTCCATCTGTTAAAGAAAACAGCGATGGTCAAGCAATATGAAAAAGGCTTACTCGAGCTGATGAGTCTGGATGACTATGTGAAGCTTGTCGTCGATCAGCTGGAGATTCTCCCGCCTTCGATGATTATTCATCGCTTAACAGGAGACGGGCCCGGCGATCTGATGATCGGCCCGATGTGGAGTATGAACAAATGGCGCGTGCTGAACGCGATCGAAGCGGAGTTGAAGGCACGGAACAGCTGGCAAGGAAAATTTTATCAGAAGGAGCAGGTTACAGTTTAATGAATGTACCGGGAATTTTGCCGTTTGCGCGGCTCTTATTGGAAAAGGCACTTGATGAAGGGGATACAGCGCTTGATTGCACGGTCGGCAACGGTCATGACACGGCTTTTCTCGCCAGAATGGTTGGCGAAAATGGCCATGTGCTTGGCTTCGATATTCAGGCGGCGGCGATTGAGAAGACACGGGCGCGGTTACGGGACGAGCAGCTCGAAAACAGAGTGACACTTTTTCAGCAAAGCCATGAGCATGCCGCTGCCCAGCTGTCTGCCACCAATGCACAGCGACTGAAAGCAGCGATCTTTAACCTTGGCTATCTACCGGGCGGAGATAAAACGATTGTTACGAGACCTGAATCAACGATTTCCGCTGTGCAATCACTACTTGAGCTGATGCAGCCGGGCGGCATCGTCGTCCTCGTCATTTATCACGGGCACCGTGAAGGCCAGCGTGAGAAAGAGGAGCTCCTCTCTTTTGCCGCACGGATTGACCAGCGCTATGCCCATGTGCTGACTTATCAATTTATCAATCAAGCGAATCATCCACCGTTCATTCTCGCGCTTGAAAAGAGATAACTCTTGACAAAAAAACAGCTTTGCTTAAATAATGTAGAAAATCAACTGGGGGTGGCTAGACTTTGACACTACTAGACTCGATTATTACTCATAATGATCAATTTGTTGAAAAGAAAGTATACGAGAAATACCAGACAACGAGATTCCCAGATAAGAAGCTTGTCATCTTAACGTGCATGGATACACGTCTGCTTGAACTTCTGCCATCAGCGATGAATGTTAAAAATGGCGATGCGAAGATTATTAAAAACGCGGGCGCTGTCATTTCCCATCCATTTGGCAGTATTATGCGCAGCATTCTTCTCGCGCTTTATGAGCTAAAAGCCGACGAAGTGATGATCGTCGGTCACCATGGTTGCGGGATGGCAGGTCTTGAGCCAGGCAGCATTTTGCAAAAAGCCGAAGAGCGCGGAGTCGACCTTGATATCCTGAACAAGCTGGAATATTCAGGCGTTGATATCAACAAGTTCCTGACCGGTTTCCAAACGGTCGAAGAAAGCGTCCAGCACAGCGTTGAAATGGTCAATCAGCATCCACTGCTTCCGGCCGATACACCGGTGCACGGACTCGTGATTTGCCCGACAACCGGCAAGCTTGACGTCATCGTCAATGGGTATAATAAATGAAAAACATACTAAGCCTGTCGACTTTGTCGACAGGCTTAGTATGTTTAGTAGTGAGGGTTTTGCTCTTCGACCTCGCTCCCGGGATGGGGGGCACGCTTTCCGCAGGCGGGCGTTGAACGAACCGGCTACGCCGGTGGATTTCAACCTGCTCTTGTCATATAAGCAGGAAACGTCCGGGCGTAACGGCTGTCACTCGGGCGTTGTCCAAGCATCTTGCCGCCTTATTTCCCGCGGCGGAACATCCAACGATTTAAATAAAAAATCATCGTCGGCAGACCGCCCGTTTTAATCATTTGCTTCGCCTTTTGCTTCATTTCTTTATCACCTTGCACTTTCTCATCGGCAATATAGATTGCGATCACCCCGCGCATCAGCATCCGGTGAAATTTCGGATCTGGCAACGCCGCTAAGCTCTCTTCCGCCTTCTCAGCAAAAAATTGAAAACGTTCAATCATCTCTTTTTCATCCCGGTAATAAAAAAGAAAGTTCAGCTCATCATCAGCAATATCTTCCTCTTGATCAATAAAATAATCGAGCAGAATATGAAGTCCCTGCATCCATGGAAAATAGCCGCTTTTAATGAGCGCGGCTGTTTCCTCACTCAAATCTGGTGTGGTCGAGTACGCAGCAAGCGCATAGACCCCGAGCGTCGAAGCCGTACAGGCCGAGAACTCAAACCATGTCATCTCCGGCACTTTATGACGATGCTCTTCAAACCAGCTTTCAAGTCGCGGAATTCTTTCTTCTTTGATGACATGCTTATGTACTTGTAAATCTCCGTAATAGCCACTCAGCTCCTTCATCGCCGGCTGCAACGCTTGAAAGGACGGAAACGAGGCCACCTTCTCCTGACATGTCCGAACGAGGGCCTGTAGATAGCCACCGTCCTCATGCTCCTGTCGGAACTGATAATAATTTCCAGGATCGGCACCTGGCGTCAACGCGTCAAGCAGCGCCTGGTGCAAGGAACGAAAATCATTTGGATCGAGTGACGGACTTTGATCACAAAGATTATCTAAATAATCACACGTAATTTGATAGGCAACCATAAATTGAACCAGCTCTTCAAAGCGGCCATTTTCTTTCGCGATTAAGCCGTAAACACCTCCACCCTCACAGTGAAACGCTTTTCTCTCTAGCGCATCCTGGGCCTGTGAACGCAGCTCATCATCTGGAATGTCGGCGGCACGCTCCTTCCATTGATTATAATAATCATGAACGGTTGGCAGCACCTCTTTATAAATGTTAATTAATAACGGAATCGGCTTTGTTGGAACACCCACTGCATAATCCTCCTTGATTCGACTCAATACATGTAACACTAGCATACTTCAAAATCAGCAACAACTAAGACCTTCTTTATTACGGAAAAAGCAAATTTACAAAGCCGATCGCCTGACGAAATACATCCTCCCGCTCAGGTTCATTAAACACTTCGTGATACAGCCCGTCCCATTCTTTATAATATTTCTCTGTCAGTGGAAGCTGGTCAAACCAATCTCTGACATCATATTTATTCACAATCCGGTCCTCACCAGCCTGGACGACCAATAAAGGGACATTCGGAAAATTCTCCGGATAGCGGTGCGCAATCCGCATCGCCTTCACAAGCTCCTGATACCAGCGAATCGAGACCCGTTGTACTCGCAGCTCGTCGCGAAGGTAAGCCGCACGCACCTCTTCATTTCGCGTTGCGTCCTCGGAACGAATACCGGAATTGGCGCTGAAGGTCGGCGCAACACGGTGAAAGACTTTGGCCGCCAGCTCCTTTGTTTTTGGCAATGGCCGGCTCAAGCCTAAACAGGGCGATGATAAAATCACGCCGTTAACTAGTAGCTGAGGGCGTTCCATCAACGTCCGAATGACGACAAGTCCGCCCATGCTATGACCAAATAAAAGGATTGGCAGCTGCTTCGATTTCGCCTCCTCCATCCATTCTTCAACGGTTTCAATATATTGGTTAAATGATTGAATATGCCCACGTCTTCCTCTTGTTTTGCCCTGACCCGGCAAATCACCCATCACGACATCAAAGCCGTGTTCATTCCATTTTTTAGCCAGCCATTGATATCTCGCATGGTGCTCCCCGGCTCCATGAACGCTGACAATGACCCCGCGCGGCTCTTCTGCTTCCCATTTCCACATTGATGTATTCCCCCTTGCTTCTTTTTAGTGAAAAGAAGGAGCCTCCCCTTATAAATTTTGTTAAAATAAGTATAGCGATTTTTTGACTAAAGGCAAAGGAAGTGAGCAGATGATTTACCCTTATAAGGAAAAATACCCGGTTATTTCAGAAAGCGCTTTTTTGGCGGATGGTGTTATTGTCAGTGGAGATGTGACGATTGGGGACGAGACGAACATCTGGTTTCATACTGTCATCCGCGGCGATGTCTCACCTACGCGGATTGGCAACCGTGTCAACATTCAGGATCAGTGCATGCTTCATCAAAGTCCGAAATACCCGTTGCTGCTGGAGGATGACGTTTCAATCGGCCATCAGGCAATGCTGCACAGCTGTACGATTCGCAAAAAAGCGTTAGTCGGGATGGGCTCGATCATTCTCGATGGAGCCGAAATCGGCGAGGGCGCATTTATTGGCGCAGGCAGTCTTGTTCCCCAGGGAAAAAAAATACCGCCGAACACGTTAGCTTTTGGCCGTCCGGCGAAGGTCGTCCGTGAGCTAAATGAAGAAGACCTAGCAGAAATGGCCCGAATCCGGCGTGAATATGTGGAAAAAGGTCAGCACTATAAGCAGGTCATTGCCGAGACAAACCAATAGTTGTATAAGATTGATTATTATTATCAATACTATACATACGAGCACAAAAAACTTAAGACAAAAGGAGCCAACCCTTTTGTCTTAAGCGGAGAAACAGCAAAGCGATGGTCACTTCACATTTTGTCAGCATTTTTTAGTGTGTCGGTTCAAAGGTTTTGCAGTCCGTTTCTTCCGAGCGGGCGGCCTGCTCTCCTTTGTGGCTCACGACATAAATTCTGTCGGCACTGCAGTTGTTTCCATCTTCCCAATATACACAGTTATTCACTTCGCATAATACATCCTGTGCCATTTTCAATCACCTCCCTAGCTTTAGTGTGACCAAAAAAATTTCCTCCCATACTTTTAAGCGGGTAGTGAACAAAGCCATTGCCTTCCTGCAAAAGATGCTTTCAGCCAGCGATGTAACACCCTGTTGATGCGCTTGCCCCTCACCCTTATCTTTAATTATGAAAAAGAGCTTGCGGCAAAAGGTTGGCTACCTTTTGCCGCAAGCTCTAAAATCAGTTACTTTGTTTCTCTTTTTTACAAACCAGCCTGTGCTTTCAAATCGTCCGCTTTATCCGTCTGCTCCCAAGGAAGCTCAACATCCGTACGGCCAAAATGTCCGTAAGCGGCTGTTTGCTTGTAAATAGGCCGACGTAAATCGAGCATTTTAATAATGCCGGCTGGGCGAAGGTCGAAATTATCGCGGATAAGCGTGACAAGCGTTTCCTCAGAAACCTTTCCTGTCCCGAATGTATCAACAGAAATCGAAACCGGTCGGGCAACCCCGATCGCATAAGCAAGCTGAACCTCACACTTGTCAGCGAGACCAGCAGCGACGATGTTCTTCGCCACATAGCGGGCCGCGTAAGCGCCGGAACGGTCAACCTTAGTCGCATCCTTACCGGAAAACGCTCCGCCGCCGTGACGCGCGTAACCGCCGTATGTGTCGACGATGATTTTCCGTCCGGTTAATCCGGCATCACCCTGCGGACCGCCGATAACAAAACGGCCTGTCGGGTTAATGAAATACTTCGTATCCTCGTCAATCAGCTCTTCCGGTACAACCGGCTTAATGACATGCTCCTTCAAATTGCGCTGGATCTGCTCCAGAGAAACTTCAGGATGGTGCTGCGTGGAGATAACAATCGTATCAATCCGCAATGGCTGATCGTGCTCATCATATTCAACAGTGACCTGCGTTTTTCCGTCAGGGCGCAAATAAGGAAGAATTTCTTCCTTCCGCACCTCTGTTAAACGCCGTGCCAATTTATGGCTTAACGAAATTGGAAGAGGCATAAGCTCTTTCGTTTCGTTGTTGGCATAGCCGAACATTAAGCCCTGGTCACCCGCGCCGATCGCTTCAATCTCTTCGTCCGTCATCTGGCCTTCACGAGATTCAAGCGCACGGTCGACACCTTGCGCGATATCAGCCGATTGTTCGTCAATCGACGTAAGAACAGCGCATGTTTCCGCATCAAATCCGTATTTAGCGCGCGTATAGCCGATCCCTTTGATCGTTTCCCGGACCGTTTTCGGAATATCAACGTATGTGCTTGTCGTAATTTCACCCGCAACAAGGACAAGACCTGTCGTCACAGATGTTTCGCACGCTACACGGGCATTGGGATCCCGTTTCAAAATTTCATCAAGAATGGCATCTGAAATCTGGTCACAAATTTTATCAGGATGTCCTTCCGTTACAGATTCAGATGTGAACAAACGACGGCTTCTTTTCTCTGTCATGATTGATTTCCTCCTTTAACACTGCCTTCTCTCCGGCATGTGTTTTTCTTTGAGACGGCACTCATGTCCCACAGAATGGGAGATACCTTCCTGGTTAAGACGTGTATAAACGATAAAAACCCTTTTCCAGCGAGGAAAAGGGTTGATTGTTTACCTTTCGCCTCTTATCGTTCAAGGCAAATAGCCTTGCAGGTTAGCACCTTTAACACTCATGGCTTTGAGTATTGGTTGCTGGGCTTCTTCGGGCCTGTCCCTCCGCCAACTCAGGATAAGAGTATCCGTTCGACGCATATCATATCGCACATCACGTGTACTGTCAACTGCCAGAGGACAAGAATAAAATAAGGAAACGGGTTGATTCTTCAGGATAATCCTCTTGTCCGGCCATTTTACCTGATACTTCCATCGTATGCAAAAGGATAAAAATGTCTACCTTATATTCAGGTAATTGGATGACAGCCTTTTTTAATTTATAAGCCGCACATAAAAAAAAATTCGCTAATAGTATAGACTATTAATCTAAATGTGTTATACTATTAACCAAGTTAAAGCTGTTAATGTTAACCAAATTTTTTGATGAAAGAAAGGGTGCGGCAATGAAAACGATTAGCCTACAAACAGAACTAGCAGAGTTACTTAAGCAGGACCAGGTCCATCATGATTTACCGATCTCATCTCTAATCGAGGAGGCGTTAATGCGCGGCGAAGGAAAGCTCTCTGTTACCGGTGCATTAAGTGTCGAAACAGGCGCCTATACAGGCCGCTCCCCTAAAGATAAATTTATTGTGAAGGAAGAGAGCGTTCAAGATAAAATTAACTGGGGAGCTGTAAACCAGCCGATTGAAAAAGAGGTATTTACCCGTCTTTTCCAAAAAGTTGTCCGCCATTTAGAGAAAAAAGATAAACTTTATGCGTCAAGAGGCTTTGCCGGCGCCGATGAAGGATTCCGTTTACCGTTAAGAGTCATTAACGAATTTGCGTGGCAGCAGCTCTTCGCCCGTCAATTGTTTATCCGTCCGACAGCTGAAGATGCCCAGACTTACGACAACGCGTTCACCATCGTTTCAGCACCAAGCTTTAAAGCTGATCCCGCGGTCGACGGCACGCTGTCTGAGACATTTATTATCGTATCATTTGAGGAGCGAATTGTCCTCATTGGTGGAACCGAATATGCCGGAGAAATGAAAAAATCAATTTTCTCCGTGATGAATTACCTGCTTCCTGAGCAGGACGTCCTTTCGATGCACTGCTCAGCCAACGTTGGCCGGGAAGGCGACGTCGCCTTGTTCTTCGGGCTTTCCGGTACCGGGAAAACAACTCTTTCCGCCGACCCTCACCGTTCATTAATCGGTGATGATGAGCATGGCTGGTCAAGCAACGGCGTGTTTAATATTGAAGGCGGCTGCTATGCGAAATGCATCAACCTTTCAGCTGAAAAAGAGCCGCAAATTTGGAACGCGATCCGCTTCGGCACCGTTCTGGAAAATGTCGTGATCGACGAAAAAACCGGCGAGCCGGATTACGATGATGTATCGTTAACAGAAAATACGCGCGCCGCTTACCCGTTAGAAGCGATTCCGAATGCGATTTTCCCAAGTCTGGCCGGACATCCAAATACGATTATTTTCTTAACAGCTGATGCGTTCGGCGTGTTGCCACCAATCAGCAAGCTGACAAAAGAGCAGGCGATGTACCACTTTCTTTCCGGCTACACAAGTAAATTAGCTGGAACAGAGCGCGGCATCACCTCACCTGAAGCGACCTTCTCAACATGCTTTGGCGCCCCGTTTTTGCCATTGCCGGCGGCCCGCTATGCAGAAATGCTTGGTGAAAAGATCGACCAGCACGATGTCGATGTTTTCCTTGTCAATACAGGCTGGTCAGGCGGCCCATACGGCGTCGGCAGCAGAATGAACCTGCAACATACCCGGGCGATGGTTCAAGCGGCGTTGCACGGTGAACTGCGCACAGTTGAAACGACGGTTGATCCGATTTTCGGTCTTCACATTCCGCTTCACTGCCCTGGTGTGCCGGACACTGTCTTAAAACCGCGTGATACTTGGTCCGACCAGGCGGCCTATGATGAAAAAGCAGCAGAATTAGCAGCTAATTTCAAAGAAAACTTCAAGAAATTCGATAATATCAACGACAATATTAAAGCAGCAGGACCTAAATAAGCACTTGTTCATGAGGGGCTGTGTCAAAGGTAAACAAACTTTTGGCACAGCCCCTCCGCAATGCACGGAACCGACGCACTCTAGTAAAGCCCGTTGTAAGCCACTTACAACGGGCTTTTGGCGTTTGAGGTCATTGCTACTTCCCTCCCTGTCCTTTCATCCATGCAGCTGCTTCTGACAAGATTACACGCTGCTCCGTCGGTGGAAAGTGATGGCTGAATTGAGGAAAATACCAGGTCGCAACTTCCTTCCCCTCCTGCCTGCATACCTGTTCTACGAGGCGGGCATGGGTCAGCGAGACATGCTCATCTTTTTCTCCATGAATTAGCAATATCCGTGGCTTAAGAGCGGCCAGCTGATGAAGAGGTGTTCGCCAACGGTAGCGCTCCGGATACTTATTCGGCGTTCCGCCGATGACCCGTTTCATCATTCTGCGCAGGTCAACCCGTTCCTCATAGGTCAGGACCATATCGGATACCCCGTTCCAGCAGGTGACGGAGCTCGCCTGCGGTCTCGCCAGAGCTGTCTGCAATGCCATCACCCCACCCCTTGAAAAGCCGAGAATATGGAGAGACTCGCGCTCGACCCGCGGCACGCTTTGCAGAAGGTCGAAGGCGGTAAAAGCATCCTCGCGGTCATCCCCGCAAAAATCCTCATTTCCTTCGCCTCCTTTATTGCCACGGTAAAACGGAGCGAGCACGATCATCCCTTCAGCCGCCCATTGAATGAGGCGCTGCACTCTGACCATGCCGACAGTTTTTATGCCGCCCCGTAAATAGAGAAGTCCCGGCAGCTTTTCTTTTCCATCCGGGACAGCAAGATAGCCCTTAACCCGTAAGCCCGCGCTCCAGTACGTAATCAAATAAAGGGAAATGCGGGGATGAGGGGACGGAATCTTAACCTTATCGATTAAGCGCTTCATCCATTTCCTCCTTTCTAGTGGGTAAAACACACATTTTCTCCTTTGTTCATACACTATCGTAATCGACACCATTTTTAAAGGAGATGACCGTTATGCCAATTTGGAAAAAGGCTTCAGCCTTGTTTGCGGTCCTGCTGCTGACAGTGACGACAACCGCCTGTGCGCTTGGAGGCTCGTCAAAAACGGAAACAGTGCGCGTTGCCGAGGTCACGAGATCGATTTTTTACGCTCCTTTTTACGCCGCGATCGCTCAAGGCTTCTTTGAAGAAGAAGGCATTGAGCTTGAATTAACGACGGCCTGGGGCGGCGATAAAGCAATGACTGCCTTGCTGTCGGACGGGGCTGACATCAGTCTCGTCGGTGCGGAGACAACGATTTATGTCTATGCCCAGGAAGCGGCAGATCCGGCTGTTACCTTTGCCGCGCTCACGCAGACCGACGGCACCTTTCTCGTCTCGCGGGAAAAGCTCGATTCCTTTTCCTGGGAGGATTTAAAAGGCAGCACCTTCCTCGGCCAGCGCAAAGGCGGAATGCCGCAGATGGTCGGTGAGCATGTGCTGAAAAAGAATGGTATTGATCCGCACAATGATTTGACACTGATTCAGAGTATTGACTTCGGCAACATTCCTAGTGCATTCGCATCCGGCACTGGTGACTTTGTCCAGCTTTTTGAGCCGCAGGCCACGCTGTTTGAAAATGAAGGTCTCGGTCATATTATCGCTTCCTTTGGCACGGAATCAGGCTCGGTTCCTTACACCGGCTTTATCGCGAAGCAAAGCATGCTGGACGACAATCCGGAAACATTGGAGCGGTTCACCCGCGCGCTCTATAAAGGGCAGCAGTGGGTCGAGCAACACCCGGCAGAAGAGGTTGCCGAGGCCATTATCGACTTTTTTGAAGATACGCCGGTCGAGCTGATCGCCCAAGTTGTGGAACGTTATCACGCCCAAGGCTCCTTCGCTTCATCACCGATAGTCCAGGAAGAAGCCTGGGATAACCTGCACCTCATTATGGAAGAGGCCGGTGAGCTGCCACAACATGTTGATTATGACATCCTTGTTGACACTTCAATAGCAGAGAAGGTCATCGAATAGGGGGAATGCGGCATGTCTATTCTTGAGCTAAATGATGTTACGTGCAGCTATATCACCGAGCGCGAAGCAATGCTGGCGCTTGAGTCGATTTCTTTTTCTGTCGAGGAGGGAGAATTTATCTCCCTTCTTGGCCCAAGCGGCTGCGGCAAAACGACCCTGCTTTCTCTCATCGCCGGTCTGCTCGTGCCGACAAGTGGTCAAATTAGAATCGATGGTCAGGTCCAGCCTTCCTCCGAAAAGGGAGCCAATATCGGCTACATGCTGCAGCAGGATTACTTATTTCCGTGGCGGACGATTGAGGATAATATCACCATCGGACAAAAAATCCGCGGAGACTATTCATCACAGTCACACAAGCGGGCGCTCGACTGGCTCGAGCAAATCGGACTTGGCGATAAAAAGGATGATTACCCGAATCAATTATCCGGGGGCATGCGGCAGCGCGTCGCACTTGTCCGGATGCTCGCGACAGATCCCTCCCTTCTTTTGCTTGATGAGCCGTTTTCAGCGCTCGATTATCAAACAAAGCTGAAGCTGGAGGATCTTGTTTTCAGTACGTTAAAAGCCGCTCACAAAACAGCGATTCTCGTCACCCATGATATTGGCGAGGCGATCGCGATGTCTGACAGGATTATTCTTCTGACTCCACGGCCGGGACGCATTCATCGCACCTTTACGATGCCGGAGGAAATAACCTCCGTCCTACCGTTTGAAGCAAGAAGTCATCCGCGCTTCAATGAGCTGTTTCAGTTAATATGGAAGGAGATGGAACACGTTGAGACGAACACTTGAGGCGTTACATCAGCAGTACTTAGCCAGCGTAAAAAAAGAAAAGCGTCTAGTTCTCACCGTTCAGCTCAGCTTGTTCGTCCTTTTTATTCTCCTCTGGGAACTGGCGGCACGACTTACTTGGATTGATCCGTTGCTGTTCAGTATGCCAAGCCGGATTGGGCAGCTGTTTATCGAACGCCTGACAGACGGCTCCTTACTCGGTCATACAGCGGTCACGTTACTTGAGACGATACTCGGCTTCCTGCTCGGCACTTTCATTGGTACTGCCCTTGCCGCCCTGCTCTGGTGGTCGCGCTTCCTCTCGAAAGTACTTGACCCTTATCTCGTCATCCTAAACTCGATGCCGAAGGTCGCTCTCGGGCCGCTGCTTATTGTCGGCCTCGGCCCCACCTTCACCTCGATCGTGGCGATGGGAGCACTGATCTCCGTCATTATTACAACAATGGTCGTCTACACCGCCTTTCGTGAAGTTGACCCTAACTATTTAAAAGTGATGCACACGTTTCGAGCGACTAAGACACAAACGTTTCAGCATGTTATTTTTCCGGCCTGCCTGCCAACGATCATTTCGACCTTGAAGGTCAATGTCGGCTTAGCCTGGGTCGGCGTCATCGTCGGTGAATTTCTCGTCTCCAAACAGGGACTCGGCTATTTGATCATTTACGGCTTCCAGGTATTTAACTTTACCTTAGTTCTGATGAGCCTGTTTGTCATCGCGATTTTAGCGACAGTTATGTATAAAGGAGTCGAGCTGCTTGAAAGCTATTTGCTGAAACGGTTTTAAACCGTTTCAAAAAAAGAGGAGAGCAACCGGCAACGGTCTGCGCCCTCTCCTCCTTTCACTCTGCAAGCAAGCCTTTCCGCTTGATTTCAGCAAGGACAAGCGGCAGCACCTGATCCTGCATAATAAAGCTGAAACGCTGATCCTCAGCGACAGCAGCAGGAAATTCCTCCAACAGCACCGGCCCCGCCGTTTCCAAATAATCATCTTTCTGCAGCAATTCCTTCACTCTGGCAAAATAAATATTTTTATAAATCGTTTCCTGCCGGCAGCTTACTTCATATTGACCAAGATAATGGACGGCCTCCAGCCGCGCTCCCGTTTCTTCGAATACTTCTCTTTCTGCTGCTTCGACTGCCGACTCTCGTTCCTCGACTTTCCCTCCTGGAAATTCCCAGCCTCTTTTGCTATGGTTCGTCAACAGCCACTTTCCCTGATAGCGGCAGACAATCCACACATGGCCGGCGATTGGAGACAGGCTTGCTTCTTCACCGAAGACCAGCCGCACCTGGCAGCCGTGCTGATCAATAAACTGTTTCATGATCGGTCATCCTTTTTCACTTGTTACGTCAAGTATAACGAGGAAAACGGATAAATACTATTTCTTTTCCTCACCATGTCGCCTTAACGGTTTCCTCCGGCTTGATCGCAAACAGGATAATGACAAGAGCGAGCAGGCAGACAAGAGTATTCAGCAAAAACATCGTCGAATGAGACAGCTTCATAAGTAAAGCAAAAACAGGGGGCCCCAGAGCGACACCAACAAAGCGCATACTGCTGTAAAAGGACGTGATCGACCCACGCTGCTCCATATCAATCCCCTCTGTCACAAGAGCATCGAGGCTCGGCAACGCAATCCCGATCCCCACTCCGCTTATGAACAGCGAGGTCAAGAGTAAATAGACATCTTTAGAGAAGGAGACAGCAAAGATCGCAACGGTTAATAAAGCGATCCCGACAACCGTCATCCACTTCATTTTTTGCTTGTCCTGACCGATCGCCTTACCTGTTGCATAAGAGGCAAAGCAAAGCGCCCCTAACGGAATCGCCAATATAATCCCCTTTTTTATCCCATCAATGTGATAGTCATCCTCAAGCATCGTTGATAAATAAAAAAGCACACCAAAAAGCACAAACATGCAAATGCCGCCCACGATAAACACGGCATACAGCCATCGCCCTTCACGCTTAAAAATCACTTTCATATTTTGCCAAAACTTGCGGAAGCGAATCGGCTCCTTTTTTAAAGGCGGAGATTTCACAAGGAAGATCATCAACAAAATCGAGATGACGCAAAAAGCCGGAAAAGCAAAAAAGGGCATAAACCAGACGATGGTCGCCAATGCTGCGCCGAGTATCGGACTGAGCACCTTACCAAGCGTATTGGCTGTTTCAATCATTCCTAGCCCTTTACTGACATCATCCTCTTTCACATACATATCGCCTACCAGCGGCATCACAATTGGAGATGCACCGGCCGCACCCACTCCTTGTAACAACCGGCCCAGAAGGAGGATCATGTACGGCGCCTCCATTTGCCAGGAGGCAAAGCCGGAAATCAGCCCGCCGATTCCCGCAATGATCAAGCTCGGGATAATGACCTTTTTCCGCCCGATATGATCCGAAATATAACCGGCTACCGGAATACAAAGAATCGCGACAATGGAATAAACCGTGATGAGCATACTGACTTGAAAGGAGGAAATCGACAGCTCCTTTTCAATCTGTGGCAAAACCGGAATCAGCATTGAATTCCCCAACGTCATTACTAACGGAATAGACGAAATGGAAAGAATATCCCATGTCTTTTTTTCCTGCATCTCAAGCTCCCCCGCTCCACCTAGATTGTAGTAGTGTTAGTATGGGGAAAAAGCGGCTTTCTATGCAAAAGAGCTTGAGATAAAAGGTAAAGCGAACCTTTTATCTCAAGCTCTTGAAGTGTGTGCGGAATCTGGGTATGGTTTTGAAGGCTGGAAGTGTGGTTCTTGTCGGGCAGCGTGCGGAGCCATTGCTTTCGCTTTTACTGAGGCAACTCAAGGATGTCAGCGGCTGCATACTGCACGCAGTGAGCAAGGAAAGAAGACCACTTTCCTTGCTCACTTTTAAACCCCTTGTGCAGACTCCGCTCGCTGTTTCAGGCTTTGTTCCAAAAGGATAAAGCATCCTTTTGGAACAAAGCCTCTTACCAATTCAATTCATTATTTTTTTGCAGTGAGCGGTAGAGCTCGTCGAGCATATGCTGCGAATGGGCGATCCGGCTGGCGGTTTGCTGCCGGAATTCCTGCAGCAGTTCTTCGCCGCTCAATCCCTTTTCAATTAAATCCTTCAGCACACTTTCAAACAGTTCGCCCTTTTTCTGAGCGAGCTTCGCTTCAAATAGTACGCTGATTTGTTCAGAAAGCTTCGTGATCGCTTTTAATTTCGTAATCATCGTAGCCGGCTGGTTCTCTTTACTAGTGATGACCACATCAGCCAACATATGGCGGTCCTCTCTTTGCACCCGTTCAAAAAAGTCGAGCTCAGTATGAGCAAACACGGCTTCAATGTACCACGTTTTTTCCGGGTTTTCCATGTTAATGATTAATCCGTCTTCGATCGAGATCTTTTTCTGTTCCACACTGTCTTCCTTACCTTCAAGTAAGCAAATCGAATACAGCTTGAATGTTTTCATCAGTTGCTCCCTCCCTGCTGCCCTGACTGAGAACGGCCTTTTTATCGAATGCCTCCATTTTATCACAGATGACCGGCAAAGAACCAATCCCTTCCCCGGTCGGTACGGCTTTTTCCGGCAAATAAAAAATGTTGACCCAATGGAAGAACAACTCATTGGGTCAACAACCTTCGCTCAATTTATGATGTTTTCATATTCTTGTAATGCAATTCGAGCTGCCGTTCTTCAATCCATTTGATCAGCATTCTTTCCTGTTCATCTAGGCCCCTGCCAAGCTTGCCTTCACACTCATCAATAAGCACCTCAAACAAAGCTTCAACTGCCATAATACAAAACATTCCCTTCTCCAATTAGGATGTTTGACTACCTACCTGTAGAGTCGATTACAATGTATTCCGGCAAGTTTCCATTCATGCATGTATATAACGATTTCGACGAGTATTTGCTAATTCCTGCTAGCAAAAGCGTAAAATTCCTTTTAAAAATTGCTGCGCTCGTAGGCCTGCCTAATTTGCTCCAAGCCTTGTTCAAGCGTTTTGCGTGGACACGCTAAGTTCACCCGCTCAAAATCTTTTCCTTCTTCGCCAAAAATCAAGCCATGATTTAAGGCCACTCTCGCTTCTTCGATGAACCACTTTTTCCTTTCATCCGCGGTCAACGGCAGCTTGGAGCAATCAAGCCAGAGTAAATAGGTTCCTTCACAATCCATCACGCGTAATCGCGGCAAATGCGTTTCGACGTAGCTCTTGACAAATTGATAATTGCTTTCCACATAGCTCATCAAGTCTTCCAGCCATTGCTCCCCGTGTGTGTAGGCGGCTTCTGTCGCCACCTCAGCAAACATGTTGGTCCCGCTGACAAACATATTGGCTAAATGATTAGCCAGCTTTTGCCGCAATTGCTTGTTCTCCGCCACGACATAAGACGTCTGAATTCCGGCCAGGTTGAATGTTTTACTCGGCGCGAGGCATGTCAGCGTCCGCTCGGAGGCATCCTTGTTTAAGGAGGCAAACGGAATGTGCTGCTGGCCTTTAAACAGTAAATCGGCATGAATTTCATCCGAAACAACGAGGAGATCATGCTTCTTGCAAACTGCTGCCAGCTTTTCCAGCTCATCCTGCTTCCAGACACGACCGACCGGATTATGAGGATGACATAAAATAAGCATTTTCGTTTTTTCAGTTATAATCGATTCAAGCTGATCATAGTCCATTTCATAGCGCTCTCCATCAAAGGCCAATGGATTGCGAAGCAGCGTGCGCTTGTTCTTTTTGACTACCTCAAAAAAAGGATAATAAACAGGGGTCTGAATAATGATTTCATCTTCTGGCTCCGTAAAAGCCTGAATAATAAAGCTGATTGTCGGAACGACTCCCGATGTGTACAAAAAGGAGTCGGCCTCCACCTGCCACTGAAAGCGGCGTTGAAGCCAATTTTGCACTGCTTTATCCACCGACCCGCTATGTGCCGGATAGCCGTAAATGCCGTGTTCCACCTTTTGGTGAAGCGCGTCTATCACCGCCTGTGGTGCTTTAAAGTCCATATCGGCGACCCATAAAGGCAGGAGGTCTTTTTCGCCGAATCGCTGCTCAGTCATGTCCCACTTCAATGAATTCGTGCCAAGACGAGGGATTACTTGATCAAATTGCTGATTCATTATGTACACTTCCTTCCAAAATAAAGCGACTATGCTCTTTCCTCTATCATATCATGTTTTCTCTTTTTCGCATGAATGACACCTTCCCTTTCCATCCGTTTTCATTATTTGCTATGTCAAGACGATGGCTTCCTATGGTAAGATGAGGAGGCAAATACCGATGTTTTTTAAAGGATAGGTGGCCATTCATGAGTATTTTAACAGTCAAGAATTTAAGTCATGGCTTTGGGGACAGAGCTATTTTTCATAACGTTTCCTTCCGTCTGCTAAAAGGTGAGCATATCGGCCTGATTGGCGCTAATGGAGAAGGAAAATCAACCTTCATGAATATTATAACCGGAAAGCTGATGCCTGATGAGGGGACCGTCGAATGGTCGAAAAAAGTCCGAGTCGGGTATCTCGACCAGCATACCGTACTGGAGCGCGGCATGACGATGCGCGATGTGTTAAAGAGCGCATTTCAATATATGTTCGACCTTGAAGCTGAAATGACAGCGATGTACGATAAAATGGGCGAATCCGGGCCCAATGAACTTGAGAAGCTCCTCGAGGAAGTCGGTGTCATTCAGGACATGCTGACAAACAATGATTTTTATACGATTGATGCCAAGGTGGAGGAAACCGCCCGGGGACTTGGGCTTGATGAAGTCGGTCTTGACCGTGATGTCGCTGATTTAAGTGGCGGGCAGCGGACGAAAGTGCTGCTGGCCAAGCTCCTGCTGGAAAAGCCCGATATTCTGCTGTTGGATGAACCGACAAACTATCTTGATGAACAGCATATTGTCTGGCTGCAGCGTTATTTGCAGGAGTATGAAAATGCGTTCATTCTGATTTCACACGATCTTCCGTTTTTAAATAGTGTCATCAACTTGATTTATCATATGGAAAATCAGGAATTGAATCGCTATGTCGGTGATTATCATCACTTCCGCGAAGTATATGAAATGAAGAAGCAGCAGCTTGAAGCCGCGTACAAAAAACAGCAGCAGGAAGTCGCCCAGCTCAAGGATTTCGTCGCCCGTAACAAAGCGCGGGTATCCACACGAAACATGGCGATGTCCCGGCAAAAAAAGCTCGATAAAATGGACATGATCGAACTCGCCAAGGAAAAGCCGAAACCGCAATTTCATTTCAAATCGGCCCGGGCAACAGGAAAGCTGATTTTTGAAGCGAAGGATCTTGTTATCGGCTATGATGAGCCATTATCAAAGCCATTAAATTTACGAATGGAGCGTGGACAAAAAATCGCCTTAACAGGAGCAAACGGAATCGGAAAGACGACGTTATTGAAAAGTCTCCTCGGGTTGAACCCGCCGCTTTCCGGTCAGGTAGAGCGCGGCGATTACCAGGAAATCGGTTATTTCGAACAGGAAGTAAAGGACCCGGACCGCACTTGTATCGAAGAGGTGTGGCAGGAATTCCCTGCGCTCAGTCAGGCAGAAGTTCGCGCCGCCCTTGCAAAATGCGGCTTAACGACAAAGCATATTGAAAGCAAAGTCGTCGTATTGAGCGGTGGCGAGAAGGCCAAAGTCCGGCTTTGTAAGCTGATTAACCGCGAAACGAACATTCTCGTGCTCGATGAGCCGACAAACCATCTCGATATTGACGCCAAAGCCGAATTAAAACGCGCGCTCAAGGACTACAAAGGAAGCATCCTCCTCATTTGCCACGAGCCTGAATTTTACGAAGGTCTCGTAACCGATGTCTGGAACGGGGAAACATGGACGACAAAGCTTGTCTAAAAAAGATTGTTTTTTCGTGCCCGTTAGCTATTGGCAATGGCTTCACACGCCACAAGCCCGTTGTGAGAAATCCACTCACAACGGGCTTTAAAAGATCGTGGCGGTTCCGCTCATTGCTTAGAGGCTGGTGTAAAAGGTAAAAAAACAACCTCTTGTCCCAGCTCTCTTTCAACCTTTTGAGACACCTCCGCGATAATAAAACTCCCCGGCTTGAATCAGTCCTTTTCCCGAGCCAAGCTGTTCAAGGCTGTCCTCCTCGCGATAGGCGACCTGCTCGTAAGGTGCCTCCAGTTGAACGCGGGCCAGCTCTTCTCTTCCGCGCTTAAAATCCTTGACGATATCCACCAGCTGCTCCCGGTCAACAATCGTTACTTTGGCGGCTGAAGCCAGCTTACGGCATGATTCTGTCAAGGAAGGCGCCGTTGTAATAATGAGAGCCTTGTCCGCTTCATAGTAAGCCTTGGCGGCATACACCTCCTGGACGGCTGTCAATCCAAGCGGATCGGCCAAACGCTTCGCCTGGACAACTGTTTTTTGGTCATATGTATCATAAAAGAGCAAATCAGCTCCGAAATCCCGGCTTTTTTTCGTAAGAAACGTTTCATAGTCCAATGCCGTCAGCAGGACATATAAATACTCTTCAAATTCATACCCCGTCATCCGGTCAATATCAGCAAGGGTAATCTTCGCGACGTCAAACCTTCTTCTACGCCGGAGGCGCCAAATAAATAACGCGAGAAAAAGCAGAGCCGTTACCGCCAGAACGAAAAAAAGACCCGGCATCATCCACGGTGAGAGAGCATCCTTCATGTCTTCAACTCCTTTCCTTTTATTTTATGTGTTTTTCAGCAGTGATGCAAACATTCGTTTGCTATAAAGTCCCGTTTATATTCTGACTGAGACTGGGCACACTACCAATAAACGCTAAAAGGAAGTGAGATTATTGGTTGAAAATTCATCACGCAAAAAAAGAGCAGCTCTTCTTCCTGTCGTGCTGTTTGTTTTGACATTTCTCCTTGTCCAGTTGTTTCACCTGGACTATACGATATTCGCCTTGACTCTTTCCGCTCTGTTGACCGTTCTCGGCCTGCGGTATATGGTGAAGAATAGATCTCAGATCAAGCTGTTTGATCAAGCCGGATCGCTGTTGGATCTTGATGAAATGACGGAGCAGGAATTTCAGCAGTTTTTGGTTCCCCTTTTTCAATATCAGGGCTATTCGGTGACCCGTCCGATAAAAAATGAAAAAAGAACCGCCGATCTTATTTTGCGAAAACGGGGTGTAAAAGCAGTTGTCCATGCCAAACGGCAAAATGGCCCGCTCGATAAGCAGGCCATTTTGGACGTAATGTCATTAAAGCAAAAATACAAAGCCACGCGACTCGTCATTGTAACGAACCGTTCGTTTTCCTTAGCGGCGGTTAAGCTCGCCCGGGCAAACAAGATAAACCTGATTGACCGGACCTCTCTCGAAGCAATGTACGACGCTTATCTCAGTCATAAACAGCGTCATCGCTTTATTCAACGGGTCCGGACTCTTTTCTTCCGTGAAGAGGCTGGTCAGTAATAGGACTATTTCCGACTTCTATCACAATAAGAAATCAACAGGGAAAAACGCCCTTTTCCTGTTTTCCAGCAAAATAAGCTATGGCTCCACTCGCCACAAGTCCGTTGTGAGAAAACCACTCACATCGGACTTTAAAAGTTCGTGGCGGTTCCTCTCATTGCTTCACAGAGAAACCAAAAGGGAAATACGCCCTTTTGGTTTCTCTGTTACCTTCCCATCCAACCGCCGTCGACTACGATCACTTCTCCATGAATGTAATTGGCGGCTGGTGTGGCTAAATAGAGCACGGCTCCGGCAATGTCCTCCGGCTGGCCCCATCTTCCGGCAGGAATCCGCTCGAGGATCTGACGGCTTCTCGTTTCATCATTAATCAGTGCTTCATTCATATCCGTCGCGATATAGCCAGGAGCTACTGCGTTGACATTCACACCCTGACTCGCCCACTCGTTCGCGAGCGATTTTGTAAACTGGGCAACCGCCCCTTTGCTGGCTGCATAAGCAGGTACGGTAAAGCCTCCCTGAAATGAAAGCAAAGAGGCGAGATTAATAATTTTCCCTTCCTTGCGCTCGAGCATCGCTTTACCAAACGCCTGACAAAGGAAGAAAACTGATTTTGTGTTTACCGCCTGGACCAAATCCCAATCTTCTTCACTGAATTCAACTGAAGGAGAACGCCTTTGCACTCCGGCGTTATTGACAAGAATATCAATATGACCGGCTTCCTTCTTCACTCTGTCGACCAGCTCTTTCATATGACTCGTATCACTTAGATCATATTGGAGCGAGACCGCGCGGACGCCTTTTTTTACAGCTTCTTCGACGACTTCCTCCGCCCGGCCTGATTGACTGACGATGACAATATTAGCTCCAGCCTCGGCAAAGGCCAATGAAATCGCTTTGCCAAGTCCACGGTTCCCTCCGGTAATCAGAGCCGTTTTTCCTTTAATATCGAATATACTCATGGACACTATTCTCCTTCCCCGTCTGATCACATTATTCAGAAAATGAAATAAGAGCCTTCACCATTTCTCCGCCGGCTTTTAGTTCCTTAAACAATCGGCCTGTTTGCTCAACCGGTTCAATATTCGTAATCAGCTGCAACGCTTCCTCGTGCTGATGAAGCAGGGCGGCGGCAATGGTAAAATCTTTATCCGTATATACTCTCGCTCCTTTAAACGTAAGCTCCTTAAAGTTTACATTTTGCAGATCGAGCTGCGTCGGCTTTTTATATGTACCGATCAGCATAATTTCTCCTTTGACGTGGGTGACATCCACCAGTTTCTCAGCGACAGAAGGATGGGCTGCACAGTCAAACACCAAATCATTCTTTGGAATGGCCGCTGTTGCCGGATCCACCGTATGAAAGCCCATCTTCTCAGCCAGCTCCCGTCTGAACGGATTCACTTCAACGACAGTGACACGCTTCGCACCGAAAAATTGCAAAACGAGCGAAATACAAAGACCGATTGGTCCCGCACCGAATACCGTAACGTCGTCCCCGCCTTTAAAACGTGACTCTCTCACAGAATGAACCGCGACAGCGAATGGCTCGACTAGGGCTCCCGCCTTCAAGGACATCCCTTCAGGCAATGGAATCACTTGTTCATTCGGCACCGCCACATATTCCGCCATTCCGCCATCCCGATCAATGCCGACAAGCCTTAGCGATTCGCAAACATGTGGAATGCCTTCGCGGCAAGGCTTGCATTCTCCACAATATAAAAGAGGGTTGACCGTTACCGCACTACCGTCCGCAACCGAAGGATGATCATAAATATGACCGGCCAGTTCATGTCCCATAATAAGCGGCGCCGTCGCCCGCGGATGTCCCCCTCCGTAAATATTCAAATCCGTACCACAGATTCCACAGTAAGAGACTTTCATCAAACACCAGCCGTCCGGCACATCAGGAAAGGTTACCTGCTCAGTCGTGATCGTTTCCGGTCCTTGATAAATTGCGGCTTTCATTGTTTTTGCCACAGCTACCCATCCTTTCTCTCTATATACAATAAGATAACGCTTTCATAATCATACTTTTATATTTTACGTCTGATTATTCCCTTCGTCAATGAACAATCGGAAAACTCTCATTTATCGGACATTTTTTTAAATTAGCCGATCTAAATGTTTAGTTTCGGCAAAAAAAGGGATAGTAAGAACTAAACACATTATTTACAAGGAGGCGTTTGGTAATGAGTGAACAGCACCATGTCGTTTCAAAAGAAGGAAAAGTCAAGCTCAATAAGGTGGATAACGCAATTGAGCGTATGGATCAAGAACGCGTCGAAGATATTTTAGCCAGCTTTGAAGACTTTAAGGCCTATTTAAGCAAGCGGGTCGATTTAGCAAAAAAAATCGGTTTAAATGAAGAGCAGCTTGCTTTATCTGCCGAAAAAATCGGCGACTATCTCTCCAATCACGTCGAGCCACAAAACCGTGAGGAAAAATTGCTGCAGGAATTATGGAGAGCCGGCAACAAGGAAGAACGTCATATGCTCGCCCATATGCTGGTTAAGCTTGTTGATTAAAGAAGAAGAGGTCCAGACAAAACCAGTTAGCGTACAGGAGCAATGGCTCCACTCGCCACAATCCCGTTGTGAGAAACCCACTCACACCGGGATTTAAAAGATCGTGGCGGCTCCGCTCATTGCTTAGAGGCATGGATAAAAGGTAAAAACAACCTTTTATCCATGCCTCATTTACTCGCTTACATTTTCTTTTTTGTATAATGCGCCATTTTCCACATAATGATGGGCGCCTTGTTTCGCCCGTTCAATATTCTCAGGTGATAGCTGGCGGATCGCTTTCGCCGGGACCCCGGCAACCAGCATTCCAGGCTCGATGACTTTTCCTTCTGTAACAAGCGCCCCGGCCGCAATCAATGCGCCCTCGCCGATGACCGCGCCATTTAAAATCGTCGCGCCCATTCCAATAAGCGCTCCATCCTTCACGGTGCAACCGTGTAAGGTCACATTATGACCAATCGTAACGTTCTCACCAACAGTTACAGGATAGCCCGGATCGACATGAACGACCGTGCCGTCCTGCACATTCGACCCTTTTCCGATTGTAATTTTTTCATTGTCGCCGCGCATGACAACATTAAACCAGACAGTGGTATCTTCCTGTAATTCAATATTTCCGATTAACTGGGCTCCTGGTGCAATATACGTGCTTGGATCAACGCTTGGATAATGTCCCTTTAGTTTATGCAACATATGCTTACCACCTTTTCGAATAGAATATGAAAACGGATTAACTCTTTACTTCTTCTTTGCCGCTATTAATAATTCCTTTCTCTTCAAGCTCTTTAATTTGCTCCGGTGTGTAATTTAATGCTGCCAATACTTCAGCAGAATGCTGTCCCAGTGTCGGAGCAGCAGATTTAATTTGTCCAGGCGTTTCAGAAAACTTCGATGCCGGACCAATTGTTTTCATCTTCCCAATAACCGGATGCTCAACCTCTTGAATCATATCTCTTGCTAAATAATGTTCGTCCTCAACCGCCTGAGCGAAGTTATTAATCGGGCCGGCCGGTACCTTCGCTTCCTCACATTTCTTCACCCAATAATCCGTTGTGTTGACAGCAAAGATTTCTTCAATCATTTCCTCAAGCTCTTCGACATTGTCATGACGGTCCGTATTCGTTTGGAAGCGCGGGTCTTCAATCCATTCTGGCTTCTCAATGACGAGGCGGCAAAACGCTTCCCATGTCCGCTGATTGGCGCATCCGAGCATCAAATAGCCGTCCTGCGTCTTTAATGCCTGATACGGAGCTGACACACGGTGTCTCCAGCCTGTTGGCTCCGGAAGTGTTCCGTTGGCAAAATAAGCAGCCGCTTCCCAAATGAACCACGGTAAACCGGACTCGACAAGCGAAACGTCAACGTGCTGCCCTTTACCTGTTTGCAGCTTATGAACATAAGCGGCAAGAATTGAATAAGCCGCGGTGATACCGGCGCCGATATCATAAACCGCGATACCTGATTTCAATGGACGCTTTCCAGGCTCGCCGGTCATGCTCATTAAACCGGTCATCCCTTGAGCAACTAAATCAAATCCGCCTTTATGGGCATATGGACCACTTTGTCCATAACCGGAAATTGAGCAATAAATGATCCCCGGATTAATTTCTTTAATCGTGTCATAATCAATTTTCAGTGATTTTGTTACGCCAGGCCGATAATTTTCAACAATGACATCGGCTTCTTTCGCAAGCTTGTAGAAGATTTCCTTCCCTTCCTGCTCTTTTAAGTTCAAGCCGACGCTTTTCTTATTGCGGTTAATTTGGAAAAAGCAGGTCGATTCGCCGTTGACGTATGGGCCCATTTGCCGAGAATCATCCCCACCGTTTAGTTTTTCAATCTTTGTCACTTCTGCTCCTAAATCACTGAGCACCATTGTACAATAAGGTCCCGCCATAATTTGTGAAGCATCTAAAATTTTCATTCCTTTTAATGCTGACATGTCTGTCACCTCCACTTTTTTTGGAAACGCTTCCACAATCTTGCTTTGTTCTCTTGATCTATTTAGTTGGACTCTGCCGAATTTTCTTTTTTAGTAAAAATGATGCGTCCACGATTCATATCATTAGTCACATGAGTACCAACCGCTTCGATTGCTTTATTGACATCCCTTTCCTGGACCGCTTCAAGTATCTTCCCATGTTCCTCGGTCACTTCTCGATTATAATCCAAGTATTTTAGCGCATTGGCCCGGTAAATGAGAAGCAGCGAGCGAATATTTTCAAGCATTTGTACTAATCTTCTATTTGAACATGTATGATAAAAGACTTCATGAAACTGAGTATTTAACGTTAAAATATCCAAGTAATTTTCATTTTTCAGAGCATTTCGTGCCTGTACCAAAATATCGGCAGCCTTTTCTAAACTCTCATCTGAAATTTCAGCGACCACCATACTCATCACTTGCTTTTCTAATAGCAGACGACAGAAGTAAAGCTCTTCATAATCCGTTAAATTAATCGAAACAACCCTCGTACCTAAATGATTCTGAATCAAAACCACCAGTGTGAACTGGTGGTTTGTTCTGCGGCTGAAAGCCTCTCTTACCGGCCTTGGCCTTAAAGGCCCACTGAAAGGGTTTCCCGTCTGCACCACATTCACTCACTAATTCTAAAGAATTTCCTTATTTCTTCTTATTTTTCTCACCAGTAAAAGGGTCATGTTCTTCGAATAATGTTAACTGATCACCCATGTAGTCTTCTCTCAGCTGATTCTTAATATATTCTTGTATTTGTTTCTTATTTCTGCCTACTGTATCGACATAGAATCCCCGGCACCAGAACTTCCGGTTCCCATATCGATACTTCAAATTGGCATGTCGATCAAATATCATGAGACTACTTTTCCCTTTTAAGTAACCCATGAATTGAGATACACTTAACTTTGGTGGAATACTGACTAACATATGAATGTGATCCGGACAAGCATTGGCTTCATGGATAACGACTCCTTTCCGTTCACATAAATCTCTTATAATTTGTCCAATGCTTTTTTTGTATTTTCCATAAATGATTTGTCTTCTGTACTTTGGCGCAAATACTATGTGATACTTACAATTCCATGTTGTGTGTGCTAAACTATTCATGTCCTTCACAGGGCATACCTCCTTCGATGATGAGATGAAGTGGTCGGGAAACCAACTTTATCCTATCATGAAGTGAGGTTTTTTTAATACCACGCTAGAAGCTCTTTTGAACCCCCGGCATAGCCAGGGGTTTTCTAAACCACTAAAATAAGCAGTCCCTCTTTTTGGAGCTGCCTTAATGCCTCACGCAACGGTGTTCTACTAACCTGATATTCTTTTGCAAGCTTTGAAACAATTACCTTTGATCCCGGTGTCAGTTCACCTGTTAGAATCAGATGTTTTATTCTGTCATATGCCTGTTTATATAAAGGCTGTGCCAATTCAAACTGCACTTGTCATCCTCCTTCCACAAACCACTGAATATTGGATCCAGTTTGGTTCTTATGATAAAAAATCACCTGCCAACAGTCAAATATTATCATAGAATCGAGATCAATACTGTAATCGTTAGGATACTCACTAAAGTCGTAATAAATGTCGTACCAGAAACTAACTTCGCCTCTGCATTAAATTGAACAGCAAAAATTGTAGCTGCTGAGGCTGTCGGCATCGCCGCCGTTAAAATTAACACCTTCTGTAAAAGCGGGTCCATTGTAAACAACTGGGTTAACCCAAAGGCGAAAAGCGGAGCAACGACAAGCTTCATAACCGTTGCAAATGAAATGTATTCCCATTGAAGGCTCTTGACCTTAATTTGTGCAAGCTGCATCCCCAAAATAACCATCACACATGGAATGGAGGCGTCAGCGACAAACGATACCATTGAAAAAATATTCTCCGGCAATTGTAAGTGAAACAATTTGACCAATGCCGCGGCGAATACAGCATAAATAGCTGGTATCGTAAAGACGGCCTTTACCGCTAATTTCATATTCATGTTTCCGCGGGCGGCATAATAAAGGCCAACGGAATTTAAGAGAATAGAAGATAAAATATAAAAGGAAATGGCATAATCAAATGCAGTGGTTCCATACGCAAACAGAATGATCGGTGAGCCGTAATTTCCGGCGTTCATATAGGAAGTTGATAAAATCAGCCCACTTTCCACCGATGATGGCAGTTTGCGTATTTTCGCATACAATTTCACTGTTACGATCGTTAATGTCAGCAGCAGCAGACTAAAAGCGATCAAATAGACGTATTGGACCGTCACTTCTGTTGTGTACAACGTCCGAAAGACGAGACATGGCATGAAAATATACACAACGAGCGTAGAAATGGCCTTCGTATCTATTTTTTTCGTCTTTTGCAGGACAAACCCGACTGCAAACACTAACAATACCGGAACAATGACTTCAAAAAATATGCCCACCAGTTACCACTTTCTTTCTACAGTCTTTCCTTTCGCAAATCAGCTTTATTGCCCATCTGCTGCTGGTTTTGATTTTGTGAATAGTTTCTTGATTGCTGGAGCGAATAAAGCCAGCACTGCTAATGCTAATAATGTCGCACTGATAGGCCGAGTAAAGAAGACAGAGTAGTCACCACCCGACATCGTTAACGAACGGCGGAATTCTGCTTCCCCGATCGGACCTAGCACAACTCCTAAAATGATCGTCGCCAATGGAAATTTCAATTTTTCAAGGAAAAATCCAATGATCCCGAACACGAACATCACCCAAATATCAAAAATAGAGTTTCTCACCGCAAATGTACCGATAATACAAAGCATCAGGATTAATGGTCCTAATACCGTGTAAGGTACCTTCATTACATAAGAGAACATTCTGATAAACGGCTTGGCAAATATCAGGATTGAAATGTTAACGATTAATAAGCCGATAAAGATCGTATAGACAAGCTCAGCTGATGACGTCAATAGCATCGGACCAGGCTGGAGACCGTGAAGAACAAATGCACCAAGGATTACGGCTGTCGTTGCACTTCCCGGGATACCAAGGGCGAGTAACGGAACCATTGCCCCCATCGCCGCCGCGTTATTCGCCGATTCCGGTGCGGCAATTCCTTCCGGCACCCCTGTACCGAATTCTTTCTTTGGACGCTTTGACCAGCGCACCGCTTCACTATAACTGAGCATCGACGCGGTTGTCGCTCCAACGCCCGGCAGAATCCCAACGAGGATACCTAAAATTGACGATCTCGCGAGAGTACTGCTGATTTGTTTGAAAATAGCCATTTCGAAGATTTTTGTTTTAACCTTTTGGAATTTTTGCTTAATCGTATGGTCTTCAGCGCTCTTCCGTAGCACTTCAGAAATCGCAAATAATCCAATTAAAATTGGGATTAACTCCACTCCGGACATCAGGTTGCTTGAGTCAAATGTAAAGCGCGCTGTTCCGGTCATCGAATCCATACCGATTGTGGCAATAAACAATCCAAACAAGACACCGATTAATCCTCTCGTTAAATCACCGCCACTTAACGAAGCAACGACAGTCAACCCAAGGACAGCTAAAGCAAAAAACTCAGGTGACGAGAAGTTTAACGCAAATGTAGCTAACGGCGGCGTAAGAAAAATCAAGGCAATACAGCCGACGACCCCACCAATGACCGAGCTTAAAATCCCGATTCCGAGCGCCTGCCCTGCTTTCCCTTTCTTCGTCATCGGATAACCATCAAATACCGTCACGATTGCTTCAGGAGTACCCGGTGTTCTAAATAAAATTGCGCTGATCAGCCCGGAGAAAACAGCTGAAGCATAAATTCCTGTCAACAGTAGGAAAGCTGGTTCGGTTCCCATGCCGTATGTGACAGGCAACAAAATAATAATAAGCATCGTCCCGCTAATCCCCGGCATCGCTCCACCAAGGAATCCAACAAATACAGCGACCAGCAAAACAAACAGGTTCATTGGATCAAGAACACTGACAACGCCAGTCAATAACCCATCGAGCATGAATCTCCCTCCTTATCGCTCATATCTTAATAAAGAAAATAGCTTAACTCTCTGAATATACCAACGCCTCTGGGTAATGGGATATTTAGCGTGTTTGCAAATAAATAAATGAAACAAGCCGTCCCAAGCACCCCGGTCAAGGCCATTGAGTACCACTTTCTCATTCCGATAATAAGCGCAATTCCAATCAGCATAAATGGAGTTGTCGGCACAAATCCGATAAAACTTAAAGATAGAATATAAACAAACAGCGCTAGTATAATAATGAGATAACGTGATTTATGCACTTCTTCTACTTCGAATTCTTCTTCTACCTTCTCAGTTTCACTTATGCTTTCTTCAACGATTGCAGGGCGTTTCATTTCACGCAGTGATTTGATTAGGAGGACAATCCCCATGATCGCTAAACTAATTAGAACGACTCTAGGCCAAAATTCCGGACCTATGGATGTTGAAGAAGAGGCAGGAATTTGCAAAGTGTAAATGAAAAAGAATATAGAAAAGATAATTGTTGCAATCGACAATGCTAAATTGCCCATAATTTTCATACCTCCTCAAAAAAAGATCAAGAGGATGTCCCGAAAGAATGGTTCAGGACAACCCTCAATATAATGATCGAAATGAAAGGTTATTTTCTTAGCTGAATGCATTCACTTACATTCACTTTTTCTAAGAACTATTCTACTTCTACGCCTGCCAGAATCTCTGTAAAGGCATCAATATCATTTCTTAATTTCTCCGTATAATCCGCTGAGCCTAACCAGCCTTCGCGAAGGTGAAGGAATGAATTTTCTGCGTATTGCTGATATTCCTCTGAATCATAAACCTCTTTTGCAACTTGCTCCAGTTTGTCAATAATTTCTTGTGGCACATCATTGCGGATAAGGAACCCACGCTCAACCCCATTTGTAATATCCCAACCGTTTTCAACAGTTGTTGGGATTTCAGGGAAATCTTCAATTCTTTCTTCCGCGAAGAAGACAAGTGGCTGGATTTCTCCACCTTCAATAGAAGAGATCGTCGGTCCAATTTCCTCCATCATTGCTTCAATATGTCCACCGAGTACAGCCGCGTGCATTTGACCTGCTCCCTCGAAAGGTACAAATTCTAAATCAAGACCTGTTTCCCGCTCTAACAACGTAAATGCAACCTGATCCATTGTCCCTACGCCAGTACCGCCAATTCTGATTGTTCCCGGATTGGCTTCCGCCTGGGCGACAAAGTCCTCAATGCTTTCAAAGGTTCCTGTTTTTGCTTGTAAGGCATACGTGTCGCTTTGGAAGCGAGCAAGGGCATTAAAGACATTCAATTCGTTGTTTGTGTTAATTCCTGTCGCAACCTGGATTGGAAGAGCAGATGTTGCCACGATTGTATAACCGTCAGCCGGAGCCTTTGCCCCCATTTCCTTGGCAATCGCACCACTTGCTCCTTCCTGGTTAATGACATTAATATTAACGCCGAGAATTTCTTCCATTTGTTTCGCTACTTGACGGGCAAAGTTGTCAGTTCCTCCACCGGCACCATGACCTACAAGAATTTCAATGTCTCTTTCCGGATATCCATCAGCAGCGCCTTCAGCCGCTGCGCCGTCGTCTCCCCCATCTGCCGATTCTCCTCCGCCATCTGTTTCAGAGCTTCCACATGCCACAAGGCCGACGCTAAGCAATAATGCAAATAATACATACAGTAAGTTTTTCTTCATCATTTTCCCCCACCTTTTTAGTAAAATTCAAATAATTGATAACGGATACATTTTTGATCATTCAATCTCTTTATTTCGCCAATTCGCTTCTTTGCTTTCTTCCAGCTACAAGACGCAATGCCAGTTTCATTGCCGCTTCCATCGCTCCTGAATCCGCTTCGCCTTTACCGGCGATATCAAAGGCTGTTCCGTGGGCCGGAGTTGTTAATACAACAGGTAACCCTCCACTGACTGTGACACCTCTGTAGAAACCGAGAAGCTTCATCCCAGTCTGCGCCTGATCATGATACATGCCGACCAGACAATTAAACGGATCTTTATCTCTCCGTAAAAAGAGCGTATCTGCCGGGAACGGACCGGTTACATTGATTCCTTCAGATTGCGCCTCTTTCACCGCCGGAATAATTTCATCAATTTCCTCCCGGCCAATCATTCCGCCTTCCCCGGCATGCGGGTTTAATGCAGAGACAACGATTTTTGGATTTTCTACTCCGGCCATCGTCATATTTTCATAGGCAAAATTGATGACTTCATGAACGCGCTCTTTCGTGACAAGCGAACTCACCTTACTAATTGGAACATGTGATGTTACGCGGGTAACCCAAAGATCATCCATGACATTGATTTCGCCAAAGCCTTTTTCACAGTTCAGCAATGAAGCAAAATAGTGAATCTCATCTTCAAAATGATGGCCACCACGATGCAGCGCTTCTTTATTTAGCGGAGCATACACAATTCCGTCTAAATCACCGGCCTTGGCCAGATCCATTGCATATTTCAATGTTTCTCCCGATACACGACCGGAATCGATTGAAAGCTTCCCTAACTCATACGTTTCAGGATTTAAATTTTCCAGGTCAATAAACCAAACACGATCTTCCTCCGGTTTAACATCGGCGATTGATTTAACTTTTGTATACTCGACCGATAGACCTGTAATTGCCTCTCCCTGGCGATAAACTCTCTCATCCCCAATCAGTACCCATCTCGCGTGATTTTTGATTTCGTCTTTTTGAAGTGCTCGGATAACAAGCTCGGAGCCAATACCGGTTGCCTCTCCAAAAAGCAAACCCATCGTTAACTTTTCTCCCAATTTACGCCCCCCTGACATTATTTCAAATTCAAATTAATAGATTGCAGCAGTTACAGCGACCTATATGAGAACCCTTTCATAATTGGCAATTTGGTTTAAAGAGTATCCTGGATCCAGCACCCAACTAAAAAAAGAGATACTCAAACCAGATATTCTATCTTTCGACAATTTTCTCACCGAGTGCCAAAAAAGTTCACAAATTTGTAACTGACAAGTTAATAGTAAATTAAACCGTTTACATTCGTCAACATATTGTTTTTGACACCCTTAAATTACCGAAAGTTGACGGTATTGCCTGTCCAGAATTAGTCGATTATAATGTCCGTATATAATTCGAAACATTTCGACATTTATAATTCTGGGGAAAGGAAAAAGACATCTCCCATAACGTATAACTGCGCCAACAGTTATACGGGAGACGTCCCACCAAAAAAGTATATGGTTATTGTATCAGATTATCAGCTGATTGAAAACATACTTACTGGAGTTTTTAGTTAGGGGTGCAGAGAGGATCCCTTCTCCATGTTG
>NZ_JAMBOS010000029.1 GCF_023715705.1 Halalkalibacter oceani | reverse complement strand
GCATGGAAAACCCTTTACAAGCAACGAAGTTCAGTCGAGCGAGTCATTGCGTATCTAAAAGAATTCTTCCAATTAAACAATATTCGCTATCGCACAGGAAAACGAGCAAAAGTACAATTTGATTTGACGCATTTGATTTATAACGCGGCGAAGCTCGCGTGTGATCGTATAGCCAAGTCCCTTTCTAGCAAGCAGACTAGTCAAGCCGCGTAATTAATTTTTTAAAAACACTAAAAGCGAAATGGGGGTCGTCTAACAATCGTGAACTAGGCTTTATGAAATTGATTCAATTAAATATCGTTGAATTAGAAAACAACCCCATCCAATATGTCGTTAATTAAGAGATTTTTTATTTATATGAGATTTCAGCCGCTTCTTCTATCCAATCTGAAAAATTATCATAGCCATTATCCAAATCCCAAAAATATGTTTTAAATACGTTTGAAGCTTTTTTGGTTTTTCCATCCACTTCTACATAATAATTATCTAGTGGATTATCACCTCTAGTATCTTTTTCCCCTTTTTGGTTTTTTAGTCGATGTATATAGATGCCCAAAAGCTTATTACCTTTTTTCAAACTTTCTTCAATCTCATATTTCACCCATTTTCTATTTGATGTCTCTTTGCCTATTAAAACTACAGTTACAGAGGTTCCTTTTAATTGTTCTGCTATCCAATCTTTTATTGATTTGTCACCCTTCTTCTTAACTTCTTCCCACTCAGCGGCATCAAGATAACCTTTGATTTCCTGTGTTATATTTGAATTTCTTACCTGTCCTGCTCTCCAAGCATCTCTTTCATAATGAAAACTAAAAAACACTTTCCTCGCCATTATAAACTCCTCCTTATTTTTTCTATAATTTTATGTGTTTCTTCTATTACTTTCTTCTCATCCCTTTCATTTTCTAGAGTATCTAATGAGTCTTCTAAATACCAATACCTATCTATATCTTTTTTAACTTCATTAAAGATTTTTTCTGTAACATATCCTGTAGAACCAATAGGGATAATATATTTATTTTTGTTTTTTGCTATTTGATACTCTTCCATCATCCCATCTGCTTCAATAGTTTTACCATCCTTGTCTTTATTTCCAAACAAAAATATAGTAACACCAGCATCATTAATCATGTCTTTTCTATATTCGGTCCATAGTTCTTTGAGAGTTTTTCCACCAGATTCATTCTGTGGAAATGGCCGAAGAGTTAAAAAGTCATTTGTTTTTTTATTCTTACTATTAAATATTTCTTCAAGAGCACCATTTATTACATAGCTTCCTACTCCTAGTCCAAAACCTGAGATTATATGGTGATTTTTAGATACTAATGATTTAGACAGATTATGTAATAAATTTTTAGCTTCATCCTCAGAATAGTTCCCATATTCTTTTGCACTACCAGAAATAAACACCTGATTTATTTTATGTTTTTTTTCTATATTGTTAAGAATAGTTGTGATATCTGAGTAATTATCAACAAGTACTGCATTAATACCATATCTTTTTAAATCTTTGATTTTTAACTCTTGTTTTACTTTATCGTAGCTAAATTCTTCTTGATTAATTGAACCGTCTTGATTTTTATATCTTTCATCTTGTTCTTTAACTTTCCTAAAAAAGCAATAATGATTTTTGGGACTTTTACCTAATAGCTCTACCCTTATTTTACTTAAGATTTGCTCTAAGTTAGGATCTTCAAAACTAAAACCAATAAACAGAAAAGTCTTAGAAATCAGTTCTCCTTTTAATTGGGTAGTAAAAAGCCTTCTATCATTATCGTATCTTTCATAATCATCTCTGGTTATGACAGCATCATCTGGAAAGTCTTTATCTCCATGCATTTTGTAAATTACAACATCTCTATCTGGCTTATAGTTTTTCATCTGACTTTGACTTATTTTTATATCCGTAACTTTATTAACACTTTGTAATGTATCCTCAATAATAGAATCATAGTTGGTTGTCCAATAAGTATCGATAGGCAATCTAGACAAAATATCCATATTATCATTCTTCTCAGCAGTTCGTTGAAATTCTTGAATAATTGCTTCATTAATAGTCTGTCTACCATTAGCATTAACATGGTATTGAGCAACAGATACTAAATCTAACTCTTTATCAATGTCCAATTCTAATTCATCTGCAATATCCCTTAACAATTCCTTCCAATCCACAAACCCTGATCCTCTTGATAATCCTGCCCCTGCAAATATAGCCAAGTTATCGTTTCTAAGTTCCTTTAAAATAGCTCTCTCAAATATAGCTAAGGAAGTACTAATAATTATTCACCCACATTTCTATGATTTTATTATCATACAGGTTAGGTAAAATATACCATTAATTAGGTAAAAAATCTAATAATTCTGTTTTTCATTGAATTAATCGACATAAATTTCTATGACTTACACTTACTTCATATCTTTGTTTTACCATCACTTGTGGTACGGTTCTCCCCTTACAATCCGAAATGCCCGATACACCTGTTCCAACAAAATCAACCGCATGAGCTGATGGGGAAACGTCATCTTCGAAAATGAAAGACTTTCATTTGCTCGTTCCATCACCTCATTGGATAGCCCGAGAGAACCGCCAATGACAAAGACGACTTTACTTTTCCCATAAGTGGCGAGTTTATCTATTATATCGGCTAATTCTTCTGAGCTTTTCATTTTTCCATCGATGGCAAGTGCAATAACATGGGCGTCGTCGGGGATTTTGGCGAGGAGTTTGGCGCCTTCTTTTTGTTTGATTAGTTCGCTGTCGGCGGGGCTGAGGTTTTCGGGTGCTTTTTCGTCGGGGATTTCGATGATGTCGAGCTTGGCGTAGGCGCTGAGGCGCTTTGTGTATTCGGCGATGCCTTGTTTTAAGTATTTTTCTTTTAGCTTGCCGACGGCAAGAATTGTGATGTTCACAGTGTTTGTAACTCCTTTCGGGGAAGGTTATCCACAACAGTTATCCACATATCAACATTGCGGATTGTGATTATTCGGCTTCTACCTTATATTTGGCTGTTTTTTCACAGAAGCTGCATGCTGTGGATAACGTTTCTTGCTCTGTTAGAGCTGTCATGATTGGTGCGCTTTCGTGCTCGTCGACGACTGTGTCGAGCGCGATGTCAATATGGTCGTGGCAGGCATAATAGGTCATGATAATCGTCCTTTCTCTAGTCCGCTTCCATTATAGCATACCCATTTCTGGCCTATGGATAAAATTATATGAGCTTAAATTAATAAAACAAAAAACCGGCCGCAAGCGATTTGAGCTTGTAGCCGGTTTCTCATCTAGTTAAAAATTTTGCTGTTCAGCGAGCTGAACTGTGACGGTTTGCTTACTGCCGTCCCGGTATACGGTGACTTCGACTTCGTCACCGATCTCGCGTTCTGTATATAGGAATTTGCGGAGAGCGTGACCGTCGCCGATTTCTTCGCCATCAATCTCTACGATGACATCATACTCCTGCAAGCCGGCGCGCTCCGCCGGTGACATTGGCGTGACGCTTGTGACAACGACACCTGCTTTCACACTTTCAGGCAGCTTCAATGTTTCCTGCCAGTGGAAGCTAGGGATTTCCGATAGCGAACGGATGCCGACCCCGAGCTGTGGCCGCTGAACTTCACCATAGCGCTCTAAGTCCTCAATAACCGGGAGGGCAATTCCTGTTGGAATCGCAAAGCCGATTCCTTCGACGGCGCCTTGGGCGATTTTCATTGAATTAATCCCGATGACCTGGCCTTCAATATTGACGAGGGCGCCACCGCTGTTCCCCGGATTGATCGCTGCGTCTGTCTGTAATACTTCGGCATGCCAGTCGACCTGGCCATTTCCTGTTAAGTCGACAGGGATGCTGCGTTCTGTCGCACTGATGATTCCTTGTGTTACCGAGCTGGAGAAACGCAGCCCGAGCGGATTGCCGATTGCGATTGCTGGTTCTCCGACACGTAGCAAGTCTGAGTTGCCGAATTCGGCGACCGTTTCGATGTTGCTGCCGTCGATTTCAAGAACGGCAAGGTCGGTAATCACATCTGTTCCTAACAGCGTCGCCGGGACGCGCGTGCCATCTGCCAGACTGACTTCAATTTGATTGGCTCCGTCAATAACGTGATGGTTGGTGACGACGAAGGCTTTGTCGCCCGCCTTTTTGTAAATGACGCCTGATCCGGTGCCTTCTCCCGCTTCCTGGGAAAAGACGCTTGACTGATGCATGTTGATTACTCCAACTACGGCATCAGACACATTTTCTACTGCTTTCACGACATCAGAATTCACGTTGACATTGACCGTTTCCAGTCCTTCCTGAGGGATGTTCGGTTCGATTACCTCATCACCCGTATCATTGTCTGCAAGACTGTACGGTAATAGGCCGGCATTTGAAAAAACAGGTAACATCAATAAAACAATCAGACCCCCGACAATAGCACCAAAAAAAGCTGATAGGCCAGAAAAGCGCTTTAAGCCTTTCTGTCTAGTAGGACGTTGATAATCTTGTTCGTCATAATAACCCATGACTGCACACCATCCTTTTTTTATATGATGTATTTGCTTCTTATTATAATGTCTGCATTTTAAAATGCCACTTGGAATCCTGTTTTTCATATATTTTTGATACTTCTACTATAATTCCCAACAAAAATGACGCATAACCATGTAAAATGACTGAGGAAAAAGGACCTTCACGTGCGGTAGATTAGTCGATCAGCTTGATACGTGCGATAAATGATTGACAAGCGCAGATAGAAAATTTATAGTGAAATATGTGATATTGAGAATCATTATTAATTAAATCTATGAGGAGGTCGGGAAATGAAACATAAGCTTTTTATCCTAATGTTGATATGGATGCTCGCCTTTATCAGCGCTTGCGGCAGTGAGACCAATTCGACTGATACTGGTTTAGACGATACACATACAGCCGATGAGGCGGACAATTCGGAGATGGTTACATATGAATCGGAAAATGGGCCGATTGACGTTCCGGCAAATCCACAGCGGATCGTCGCCTTAACAAATGCGCCGAATGTATTGGCGCTTGATGGCGCAATCGTTGGTGTTGATCAATGGACGAACATGAACCCGCTTTTCACCGAAAAATTAACGGATATTGCCGTCGTTTCCGAATCGGATCTGGAAACGGTTATCTCGCAAAATCCGGATCTGATTATTGCCGGTTCGACTACCGAAAATCTCGACCAATTGGAAAAAATCGCCCCGACCGTCGTCTATACATGGGGTAAGCTCGACTACTTGGAGCAACAGCTTGAGATCGGTAAATTGCTGAATAAAGAAGAGGAAGCGCAGCAGTGGATTGACGACTTCTCTGAGCGGGCGACAGAGCTTGGTGAAGCGGTAAAAGCAAAAGCCGGCGAGGATGTCACGGTGTCGGTGCTGGAGACGAACGGCAAGGATTTTTCCGACTTCGGTGATGATTGGGCACGCAGTACGGAAATTCTCTACCAGGCGATGGGACTTGGAATGCCCGAACTGGTGAAAGAGAATGCGTTAGGCGAGGGCTATTATATGCTGTCTCAGGAAGTGATCCCGGAATATGCAGGAGATTATATCGTCCTGAGCAGAAACCAAGGGGAAGACAATGCTTTTATGGAAACAGAGATGTGGAACAGCATTCCTGCGGTGCAAAATGGTCATGTGATTGAAATCGAGACAAAAGCGGTAACCTACAGTGACCCAATTACACTTGAATACTTGCTGGACATTTTTGCAGAAGGCTTCTTAGACGGCGAATAAGCGCTTGTGGCGGTTACGCTCATTGCTTGGAGGCCGGCGCAAAAGCTTTTCCCTTTGCCCAGTTCTCTATTAAGATAAAAAATGCCTCACAAGAGAAAGTACTCCTTGTGGGGCATTTTTTTAGGAAACGACAGCCAGTGCTGTTGGGGTGTGCGGGTCGGTATCGTAGAGCTCGAATTGCTCGCCGACAGCCATTCCTTCCTGCTTAAGCACTTGTTCGACAGACAGGCGGGCAAGGTCTTTCATATTATTATCGAGACTGAGGTGAGCCAGATAAATTCGGCTTGTCCGGTCACCGATTACTTCAGAAAGAGCGAGCGCGGCATCCTCGTTGGAAACATGGCCAACGTCGCTTAAAATCCGTCTTTTCACATTCCACGGATAGCGCCCCATTCGCAGCATATTTAAATCGTGATTCGATTCAAATATGTACATATCGGCATCGCGAATCGTTCCTTTAATCCGCTCGCTGACATAGCCCATGTCAGTAGCCAGCACGAGCTTCTTTCCTTCGTGATGAAAGCAGAAAAACATCGGTTCTGCCGCGTCGTGGGAAACTCCGAAGGTCTCGACATCGAGGTCGCCGAATGTCTTCACCACACCTGTGCCGAGCGTGAACTTCTGTTCAATCGGAATTGTGCCAAGCTGGTCCTCCATCGCCTGCCATGTTAACTGATTGGCATAGATCGGCAGCTTATGCTTTCTGGCAAAGATGCCGACTCCTTTTATATGATCACTATGCTCATGACTAACAAGAATCCCGTCAAGCTCTTTCGGATCGCGGTTGATATGGGTAAACAGTTCATCCATCTTCTTACCGCTCAAGCCGGCGTCGATGAGAAGCCGCTGCTTGTTCGTTTCCACATAAATCGCGTTCCCCGTGCTTCCGCTGGCAAGTACACTAAAGCGCAGTGTCATCGAAACACCCTTTCTACGTTATTTGCTGGACAGAGCCCTCTATCGCATTGACGAGGTACGTCTCATCCTCGACCATCACTCTCCACATCGGCGCAAACACCTGGACGCCGCCTTGCGGGCTGAAAAAGCTGTAATAGCCAAATTCAATGCTGGAAATGGTCTGGTTGGCTCTAATTAATTGGTCATTTAACAAGACCTCCAGTGCCTTTAAGCTGGAAAGCATTTCGCGCTCCCGGCCATCGAGGTCTTCAAATTCGTAATAGCTTTGTTCATAGCCGACAATTTGCTGGTTATCGTCAAACCAAATCACCAGAGGATCTTCATCAAAGGTATAGGCTGTTTTATCTTTAAATGTCTGATAGAGCTTCATCTGCCCCGTCTCCGGATCAAAGTGGCCGAAGCGGTACTCGTCTCCTTGATACACATACGTCGTCAAAAAGGTCTGTAGCTCCGTCCAGAATTGCTCGGAAGTTGTCGGGTACGGCTCGATCAGTTCGGAGATAATTTCGCCCTCTTCTGTCAGCCTGAGGCTTTGTTGCTCGGCCAGTCCCGCGGCGGCCTCTTCGGTGAGAGTGACTTTTTTACTGATAACATGGCGGCCAGGCAGCTCTTCCTCCGGGAGCTCGGCCTCAATCGTCACGTTCATTTGATTCAATCTCTCCTGAATTGTCGCTTCGGTTATGACGCTGATTTGATTGGCACTGTTCGTTTCAACGAGCTGCCACGTCAAAAATAAATTAAGGATGAGGAAGGTGACGATAAAGATTGTTTTCGTTTTACTCCAATCCATCCGTTTCACCCTCCTCCTCATTAAAGGTTACTTTCTGCCAATGGTTATCATAGAGAATAAACCAATATGGATTTACCGTTACAAAGGACGGGTTCGGCATAATCATTTCATAGCCGACCGTAACCTTCTGTAAACGCTGAAAATCAAAATATTCCTGATCACGCAGCCGTTCAAGAAGTTGTTCGCCACTCGGCAGTTCAACCTGCTGCCTCGCGTCAATCGGACTGCTGTCTAAATCGAATAATGGACGGGCATAGCTTTCAATTTGATTGCCTGACCGGGTTGCCGTGAGCTTCATCTGATCAAGTCCTTGGAAGGAAATGACCGGCAAGTCATTTACATGCATCCGATATTCGGCTTCATCGCGGGCATCAGTCGACACCCAGCGCGACAGCAGGTATTGATCGGACCAGCCTCCGTGACCGTTGATAAATTCATAGCTGCTTAAAATAATGTGCTTACTGCTCCGTTCCTGTGTACCCGTAAAAATAGGATTATTATACTCCATAAATAAACCATTGTTGTTAATATTAATAATCCGGTTTCCGTCTGTGTAAGACTCTTCGCTGCCAGACTGGCGATAATATTTGACCGAAGCTGGATCAGTAAATAATGACTGTCGGAAGAACGCGCCCGGTATTGGCGAAATGGTAAATGAAAGTCTTTCAGCTGTCAGCGGCTCATCTGGGAAATAGATCGCTTTATTGACAGACTTCAACGTCTCATCCATTTCTGACAGAGAGGTCACAGCTGGATATTCCTCGATTCCACGCACAACCGTTTCTTCAAGCTCACCAGGTGCAAGCGTTGTATCCAACTCTACCATTGGCTCATCCTCACTTGAAAGCAGCTGCATCCGCACTTGTTCCGACTGTTCATCAATGTAGATATACAAACGGTTCACCGCTGTGATCGGAATACTCATTTCTTCACGGTCAACCTGAAACAGTCCGAGAAAAATATCAATCGGCAATGAGGCAGGAAAGACAAACTCAATTCCGCCGCTTGCTCCTTCCTTCGGAAAAGGACCGGCGGACATCGGTTCACCTTCATCAAGACTGGCATTTAACAGCCCCTGATAGAGCTCTTCAAACTCTGCCGTCTGGCGGGGAATCATGCTCTTCTGATCCCCATAATGAATAATCATCTGCTCAGGCAGGATCAGATCAGTCAGCCTTCTCTCTTCGCTCATCGTTTCATTCGACACATAGCGTGTCGTTTCATCAAGCAGGGCGAAATTCGGCTGAAAGGTCCAGAGCTTCCATGTTAACACCATGCTTAAGGCGATTAGCCCGATTAGCAGTCCGGTTTTGATATGCTCGTAATTCATTCCTCTTCCCCCTTGAATGTGGAATAAGGCAATGTAAAGTAGATCGTTGTTCCTTCTCCATACTCACTTTGAACCCAGATTTCACCCCGGTGAGCATGGACAAGCTCCTTGGCAATCGCCAGCCCGAGGCCTGTCCCGCCGACGCTTCTCGCCCTTGCTTTATCAACACGGTAAAAACGGTCGAAGATTTTGCCCTGGTTTTCCCGGGGAATACCCATTCCCTGATCAGAGATGCTGACCCGGACATTATGGCCTTGATGAAGCAGGGTGATGACAACATTTCCTCCTTCCGGCGAGTATTTCATCGCATTGGAAATAATATTGTCGAGCACCTGGGTCATTTTATCGCGATCAATTTGGACATAGGTTGGATGAGCGGTGATGGCTCTGGAAAATTCGATATTTTTCTCCTCGGCTATCATTTCAAAACGGTCAATGACGCTATGTAAAAACTGGCCAAAATCGATCCATTGCAGCGTCAGCCTATAGTCTCTGCTGTCAATCTTCGAAAGTTGGAGCAAATCATTGACGAGGCGGATCATCCGCTCTGTTTCATTTTGTGTCACTTCTAAAAAGCGCGGCGCAATTTCCGGATCGGCAATCGCTCCATCCTCAAGCGCCTCGAGATAGCTTTTCATCGTCGTCAGCGGCGTCCGCAGCTCATGCGAAACATTGGCAACGAATTCACGGCGCTCCTGTTCAATTTTTTCCTGCTCTGTCACGTCATGCAGCACGGTAATCAGCCCATTAATCGGTCCGTTTTCTTCCTGTATTACGGAAAAATTGGCTTCCAGCATATATTCGCTTTCATCGGTACTAAAATCGAGCAAGACCGAGTCTGATTGATCGTATAAATCATAAATCGCAAAACTCTCCGACAGCTTCAAGACATCAAGAATCGGCTGCCCGATCACCTGATAGCTAGCAACTGAAAGCAGCTCCTCCGCCCGCTTATTCAGCAAAATGATCCGTCCGCGTTCATCCGTCGCAATGACGCCGTCCGTCATATGAGTTAACACGGATTTCAGCCGCTTTTGCTCACGGTCACGCGTCACTGTAGCATCGTGTAATTTCATCGTCAGCTCATTAAAGGATATCGCCAGCTGACTGATTTCGTCTGTACTATAGACCGTTACTTGACGGGAAAAGTCTCCGTGTCCCATCCGCAGTGCCTGCTTCCGCATATCAATAATTGGCGCCGTAATCGTCCGCGCCAACAGGACAACCAGCAGGGCGGAAATCGTTAAGGAAATGAATGCCCCGCTCGCCAAAATGCCGTTAATCTCCTGCACCTGTTCATAGATTTCTTCAATCGAAGCTTCAATATATAATGCGCCAATCGGTCCATCATCAGTCACAATCGGAACAGCGAGGACCGCCATCCGATGGCCCGTTTGCGGGTCACGCAAAATCGTTTGATCCGGCGTCCCGATCAAAGCGCGTGTCACCCGGACCTCCGTGCTTTGCTGACCGACGATATGCCGGTTTTGAAAGTTGGAGGTCCCGATCACAACCCGGTTCTGGTCAATGACCTGAACCTCGGCATTTTCAATCGAGAAAATATCCTGCAGCAAAGAGCGGATATCTGTTGTCAATGTACTGCGATCTTCCCGGACTTCCGTCATTTCCTTGGTGAGATTATAGGCGAGGAGGTTTCCCCGTTCCTTCAATAAGTCGAAATGGTTGGCGACAAGCTGATCCTCCAGCTGCCGGGTAAAGTAGACGCCGATAATTTGCATCGCAATTAAAAGGAGGAGAACATAAATAATAATCAGCTTAAAGCGAATCGACTTAAAGAAGCCAACTTTTCTGTTCATTTATGATTGCTCCTGTTTTTCCGGAGAGGACAAATAGTAGCCGACTCCGCGCCGGGTGATGATCCAGACCGGAAAGCTCGGATTGTCCTCCACTTTCTCACGCAGGCGCCGCACTGTTACGTCGACGGTACGGACGTCACCAAAGTAATCATAGCCCCATACCGCCTGAAGCAGATGCTCTCTCGTCATGACCTGACCGAGATGCTTGGCCAAATAATGAATCAGCTCGAATTCACGATGAGTCAGCTCGATTGTTTCACCGCGGCGCTTAACCTGGTAAGCCTCGGGATAAATCGTTAAATCACCAACGACAATTTCCCGCTGGGCGTTCGTCTCTTCCCCGCTCACTTTATGGCGGCGTAAATTAGCCTTGACCCGCGCCAGCAGCTCTCTCGTACTGAAAGGCTTCGTCACATAATCATCGGCACCAAGCTCAAGTCCCAGCACCTTATCAATCTCGGAATCCTTGGCCGTCAGCATAATAATCGGTGTATCGTATTTTTTGCGGACCTCTCGGCAAACTTCCATGCCATCTTTATGAGGCAGCATAATATCAAGCAGAATCAAATCAAACGACTCTCCGTTGACCGCCTCAATCGCTTCCAGCCCGTCATAGGCACATGTTACGGCGAAGCCTTCCTTCTCAAGATTAAATTTTAATATATCTGCAATCGGTTTTTCATCATCGACAACTAAAATTCGTTTATCCATTCAGAATCTCTCCCGTTTCAAGTAGTCTCCCTCACATTCTAACACATTAACGCCCTCTCGTTTTTAAGAACGATTTCCCATTTCGAAATTACGGTCCATTCTATTAGAAAAGGCTACCCTCAAAAGATAGTTTCACTCTTTTGAAGATAGCCATAAAAAAGCTTATTTAGCGGTTTAAATAATCCATCGGATTTTTCAACTGCCCATTTTCAGTTACTTCAAAGTGAAGGTGAATGCCGGTCGAGTTGCCGGTCGTCCCCATAACACCGATTTTCTGTCCCTGGGCGACAGTTTGTCCGACCTCGACATCAATCGAGCGCAGGTGGGCATACAAGGTTTCCATCCCGTTGTTATGATTAATCTTCACGACATTGCCGTACCCGCCTTGCCAACCGGCGAAGCTGACTGTGCCATTATCAGCAGCTAAAATGTCGTAGCTGCTCGGGCGGGCAATATCAATTCCGCGATGGAATCTCCCCCAGCGGTTCCCCTGGTAGCTTGAGATATAGCCGCCTACTGCTGGCCAGCTCAGCTCACCGGTACCGCGCGAAGGCATTTCCTTCGTTCCTCTTACGACTACTTTTGTTACCGGCTCCTGGAGCATTTCTTCCTGTACCGCTTCTTTTTTAACAAGCTGTCCATTTCGTTCGGTTAGCTGATAATCGACAAGCTGCAAACCATTCTGCCCCTTTTGCGTCACCTTCTGATCGCCCTTCCACATCGAGTCATCTTCCTTCACTTCAATTTGAAAAGGGATCTCTTCTTCTACCGACTTCGTCATCGTCGAGATGACTTCCATATAAGGCTCGTAGGCGGTGACTTTCAATTCCTGACCGATTTGCAGAACCGTTTCTTCTGTCAGTCCTTCATTTAATTCTAGCAGCTCAGCTGTCGTCAGATCGTGTTCATTGGCAATACTGCCGAGAACATCGCCTTCCTTCACCTCATACGGCTGCTCTTCGAGTACTCCTTTTGTCAGCTTTTTTACAGCTTCCTTAACAGTCAGAACATTTTCCGGGCTGGTCTTTTTCGCAACCTGCTCGACGTCCTCACTCAGCTTAACATCAACGAGCTGAGTCTCTCCGACCTCTGCCTCCGGGACAGTTGTCTCACCGGTCTCAGCAGTCTCCTCTGCCGCTTCTTTTTCGAGATAGGCCTCATATTGCTGCTCATTAACGTATTGCGTAATAAAGCTCTCCAGCGTCTGCTCGGCAGCTTCCCCCGTCGGCAAATAAACAGCGGCTTCTTCATTCACATAAATCGCCACCGCTTCTGCTTCCACAGAAAGCTTCTCTTCTAAAGCAGCGAGAGTTTGTTCATCCATGCTCTTTTGATGAAACACGAATTCAGGAATAATCTCAACCTGCTCGGCAATTTGAAGCGAATAATCCGGATACTGCTCTTGATAGGTTTCCACCATCTCTTCAACCAGGCTGTTATACTTTTCTTCATCCAGTAAATAACCGACATGATTTCCATCGACATATACGTGATAAATTGTATAGATCAGCTTTCCATCCGCTTTAACGATTTGCGCCGCCACGATCATGACAAGTAGCATCAGACCGATCAATACTTTTTTCCTGCTATTCAAAGAGCCTATGTTCGTAGAGCTCATCTATAAATTCCCCCCGTAAAACTCCCCTTCCACATTAAATCAGGAAGGGCACCTTACTATCACTCGGACACGACAGCACAACAATGGTTGACATTATTCGTCAACCTTCTCCATTCTAGCATACTATTAAGGTCAGGGGTCAAATGAAAAAAAATGATAAAAGATTGTAATATTGTTGTTACATTACTAGAATTTTAGCGAATTCTGGAAATCATTTTTCGAATTCCCCGCCTATTGTCGCGATCCCACCCCTGCCTAAGGATCGAAAACAAGACAAATGAAAAATCCACACGGATATCCATGTGGATTTGAGAAGTGCCGGCCAGAGGACTTGAACCCCCAACCTACTGATTACAAGTCAGTTGCTCTACCAATTGAGCTAGACCGGCATGTTGTAATTAGTGTTTCTTAGTTTATGCTGAGATTGTGTCTCTTCCTCTTAATAGCCTTTGCTTCGATGCGGCTGCGTCGAGACAACTCGTAGCCTATTCGACGATGACTTTGCTCGTCTCTACCAATTGAGCTAGACAACATTCCAACAAACAAAAATGGTGGCTTGGGACGGAATCGAACCGCCGACACATGGATTTTCAGTCCATTGCTCTACCGACTGAGCTACCAAGCCATGCTGTATATGTACTTATGGAAGTGGCGGTCCGGACGGGACTCGAACCCGCGACCTCCTGCGTGACAGGCAGGCATTCTAACCAACTGAACTACCGGACCAATAATCGCTAAACTATGTATGGTGACCCGTACGGGATTCGAACCCGTGTTACCGCCGTGAAAGGGCGGTGTCTTAACCGCTTGACCAACGGGCCAATCAAAGTAAAAATGGTGAGCCATGAAGGACTCGAACCTTCGACCCTCTGATTAAAAGTCAGATGCTCTACCAACTGAGCTAATGGCTCCTAGCTCCCTCGCTCAAATGTTGCATCTCTTCGTTGAAGGATCATCTTCAAATGAGTGTTATCTTAGCGACAAGATTTATAATAGCATAGCGCCTGACAATGCGCAAGAATTTTTTTGAAAAAGTTTTTATTTCCCGCGATTGCTTGATCCGTACTCTTTACAGAATAGCGAAAAATGACGTCCGATGCAAGTGCTTTTCCACGGAGACGGAAAGAAGGTTGCCGGTATTCCTCTCCCATTGTGCAGGAACGGACAAGTCCGCTGGAAGACTTTACGTCTCCGGTCAGCGGACAAGCTTCCTCCTGCTTTCCTTTATGCGAATACACCACGAACTAAATTCGTTTGGCTACGATCAGGTCCGACAGAAAAGATCGTCAATGGAATCCCGGTCAGCTGCGAGACACGTTCAATATAATGACGGGCATTGACTGGAAGCTCCCCTAATGCCTTCGCTCCAGTGATGTCCTCATCCCAGCCCGGGAGCTCTTCATAAACCGGCTCACATTCAGCCAGTACCTTTAAGCTTGCCGGGAATTCTTCCATGATCTCGCCACGGTACTTGTAGGCTGTACAAATTTTTAAAGTCGGAATGCCTGTCAGCACGTCAATTGAATTAAGCGAAAGATCCGTAATTCCGCTGACACGGCGAGCATGGCGGACAACAACACTGTCAAACCAGCCGACACGGCGCGGACGGCCTGTAGTTGTCCCATATTCATTTCCTACTTCACGAATCCGGTTTCCGGTTTCATCATGAAGCTCTGTCGGGAAAGGACCATCTCCTACCCGTGTCGTATATGCTTTTGAGACACCGACCACATGGTTGATTTTGGAAGGACCAACGCCTGAGCCGATCGTAACGCCGCCGGCAATCGGGTTGGACGATGTAACAAATGGATATGTCCCCTGGTCGATATCAAGCATGACCCCTTGCGCTCCTTCAAAAAGCACGCGTCTTCCTTCATCAAGGGCGTCATTCAACACGACCGATGTATCGCAAACATACTTTTCAATCTGTTGGCCATACTCGTAATATTCTTCAAGAATCTCTTCCTTTGTAAAGCCTTCCACCTCATAATACTTCTCAAACATGCGGTTCTTTTCAGCCAGATTACGCTCGAGCTTCTCTTCAAATGCTTCCTTATCAAGAAGGTCGGCAATTCGGATGCCGATTCGCGCCGCCTTGTCCATATAAGCCGGGCCGATCCCTTTCTTCGTCGTTCCGATCTTATTTGCCCCTTTACGCTCTTCCTCAACGATATCGAGCTTTAAGTGATAGGGAAGAATGACGTGGGCACGGTTGCTGATCCGCAAATTGCTCGTATCGACATTGCGCTCGTGCAAGTAAGCAAGCTCTTCGACAAGTGCCTTCGGATCAATCACCATTCCGTTTCCGATCACACATCTTTTATCTTTATAAAAAATCCCTGATGGAATCAAATGAAGCTTATATTTTTCTCCTCCGAAGACAATCGTGTGACCAGCATTATTTCCACCTTGGTAACGAGCAACGACTTCTGCCTTTTCAGAAAGATAATCTGTAATTTTTCCTTTTCCTTCATCTCCCCATTGGGTACCAACGACTACAACTGATGACATTTGATGCACCTCCACCTTAACGATCATATAGTCAAGTTTTTTCCAAAGCCTTGTTAAGTATACCAATTCCCTCTATCGTCGTCAACGAAAATCCGAACATTGAATTCGTTGATATCTGGTTTTGTTCGTTAAATTTTCGATTATTCGCACCGGACGCTCTTGCTGCCCAACAAGCGTTCAGCCTTTGGCCCTGTTTTTCCTTTTTTAACAATTTCAAAAAAAATACCGCAAGCTTTTTAAGCTCCCGGCGGCATATCGCGTTCATCATGACGGCGATCCAAATTAACGAATTTGTTGTATTCTTTTACAAACGCCAGCTCCACGGTTCCAACAGGGCCGTTACGCTGCTTGGCAATAATAATTTCGATGATGTTCTGATTTTCCGTTTCTTTATCATAGTAATCATCACGATAAAGGAAAGCGACAATATCGGCATCCTGCTCGATACTTCCCGATTCCCGAATATCGGACATCATCGGACGCTTGTCCTGTCTTGATTCCACGCCGCGGGAAAGCTGGGAGAGTGCGATTACAGGCACTTCCAGTTCACGGGCAATCGCTTTTAGCGAGCGCGATATTTCAGATACTTCCTGCTGGCGGTTTTCCCCGCTGCGGCCGCTGCCTTGAATGAGCTGCAAATAATCAATCATAATCATCCCAAGGCCGTGCTCCTGCTTTAAGCGCCGGCATTTGGCGCGGATATCATTGACCTTAATCCCGGGCGTATCATCGATGTAAATTCCCGCTTTCGCCAGGCTCCCCATCGCCATCGTCAGTTTCTGCCAATCTTCGGTATTGAGCGCCCCTGTCCGCATCCGCTGGGCATCAATATTGCCCTCTGCGCAAAGCATCCGCTGGACAAGCTGACTCGCTCCCATTTCCAAGCTGAAGATCGCGACATTTTCATCTGTACGGGTGGCGACATTTTGAGAGATGTTCAAGGCAAAAGCCGTCTTACCGACTGACGGCCGGGCGGCGACAATAATTAAATCATTCCGCTGAAAGCCGGCCGTCATGCGGTCAAGCTCAACAAACCCGGTCGGAATCCCGGTAATGTCCCCTTTATGGTGCTGAAGCATTTCGATTTTATCATATGTCTCGATCAACACATCCTTGATCGAGATAAAAGCACTTGTATTTTTACGCTGTGAAACGTCGAGAATGTTCTTTTCCGCTTCGTCAAGAATTGCGTCAACTTCTTCTTCACTCGCATAGCCTTCGGCAGCGATGCTTGTCGCCACTTTGATCAGACGGCGCAATAATGACTTTTCCTCAACGATCCTGCTGTAGTACTCCACATTGGCCGCCGTCGGCACAGCATTGGCCAAGTCGCCGAGATAAGCGACGCCGCCAATATCATCGAGCCATTTGCGATCCTGGAGTTCAGCCGTCACCGTTACAAGATCGACCGGCTCTCCCTTTTCAGCCAGTTCAAGCATGACTTGATATACCCGCTGGTGAGCCGCACGATAAAAATCTTCAGGTGCAAGACGTTCAGAAGCTGTCACAAGGGCTTCATCGGCCAGAAAAATAGCGCCCAGTACGGCCTGTTCAGCTTCAATATTCTGCGGTGGTGTGCGATCAGCAAACAGATCACTCATGCATGTTCATCCTTTCATAGAAGGACTGTGCGGAGCCAGTGCCTTCCTCAAATTATCCCACAAAAGTGCCGTCCAGAGCTGCTACGTATTTTTGTAACGAGCCCCAGCCGACATTTTCACGCGAATTAACCTGCAAAATTGTAAACTTTGAAAAAGGGTGACATCCGCGAATGCCTCCTCTTCCTAGTGAATGGATAAGCTAGTTCAGCCCTAATTATACCACCACTGGTCAAGAGAACACTCGTTTTTGTCACCCTTCTCTCTTATGCTGTTATGCTTCTACGACATGGACTTTGACGGTTGCGATCACTTCCGGATGAATTTTGATCGGGACGTTTGTATATCCCAATGAACGTATCGGTTCATCAAGCATAATTTTCCGTTTATCGACTTTCTTTTTCATCTTCGCCAATGTTTCGGCAATCTGCTTTGTGGAAATCGCTCCGAACAGGCGTCCACCTTCCCCGGCTTTCGCTGTGATTTTCACTTCAAGCGCTTCAAGCTCCGCTTTGTAGGCCTCAGCTTCAGCGAGGTTTTCTTCCTGCTTCTTTTGCTCACTTTTCTTTTGCGCTTCCAGGTTTTTCATATTGCCTTTTGTCGCTTCAACAGCAAGCTGATTGGGGATAAGATAGTTTCTGGCATAGCCTTCAGAAACATTTTTTGTTTCGCCTTTTTTCCCTTTTCCTTTTACATCCTCTAGAAATATGACTTTCATTATGATTGACCTCCTTCAACATAATCATCAATCGCTTCCTGCAGCCGCTCTTTCGCTTCCTCAATCGTCACTTCCTCGAGCTGCGCAGCTGCGTTGGAGAGGTGCCCTCCGCCATTTAGCTTTTCCATGATCAGCTGAACATTGAAGTCCCCAAGCGATCTGGCACTTATACTAATCATACCATCTTTTCGTTTGGAAATAACGAATGATGCAACGACATCCTTCATATTCAATAACGTATCGGCAGCCTGGGCAATAATAATCTGGCTGTAGGTTTCTTCTTCCTCCGCTACCGCAATCGCCAAGCCATCGCGGTAGTATTCGGCGCTTTCGACGAGCTTTGCCCGTTTCACATACTGCTCAAGATCCTCCTTCAGCAGCTTTTGTACGAGCGTCGTATCTGCTCCGTTTGAACGTAAAAACGAAGCCGCATCAAAGGTTCTAGCGCCGGTGCGCACGGCAAAGCTTTTCGTGTCGACGATGATTCCCGCCAGCAAAGCGGTTGCTTCGAGCCGATCCATTTTCAGCTGCTTCGGCTGATACTCCAGCAGCTCGGTAACGAGCTCAGCAGTTGATGACGCATAAGGCTCCATATAAACGAGAACAGGGTCTTTTATAAATTCCTCGCCGCGCCGATGATGGTCAAGCACGATAATCCGCTCTACCCGGTCCAGCAGCGCGGGCTCAATCACCATCGACGGTTTATGAGTATCAACGATAATTAACAGCGTCTGTGGCGTAATCTGCTCCTCTGCTTCTTCCGGTGTCATAAACTGTGACCAGAGATGGTCATGGTTTTCGACTTCCTCGATCAGCTTCTGAACGTCATGGTTAATGTCGCTCGGATCAAGAACAATATAGCCTTCCTTGCCATTCACTTCAGCAATTTTCTGCACACCGATCGCCGCGCCAATCGCATCCATATCCGGATTTTGATGACCCATGATCATCACTTTTTCACATTCAAGCACGAAATCACGCAAAGCATGAGAAATGACGCGTGCCCGCACCCGTGTCCGTTTTTCCATCGCATTTGATTTACCACCGTAAAAGCGGACTTTGCCATTCCTTTGTTTAATCGCCACCTGGTCTCCTCCACGGCCAAGAGCGAGGTCAAGACTTGATTGAGCAAGCTGCCCCAGCTCTCTTAATGAATTCTCTCCCGTCCCGACACCGATACTTAAGGTAATCGGGACTTTATCCTTTCCGGTAAGCTGGCGAATTTCATCAATGATATCAAACCGTTGCCCTTCAATCATCTCCAGTGTCTTCGCATTAAACACCGCGATAAAGCGGTCAGACGACGTTCTTCTTAACAGCATATCGTTCTCATTTGCCCAGTTGTTAAGGGCAGCTGTCACCTGGCTGACTAAACGGCTTCTAACCTGATCCTCCATGCCTTGAGTGATTTCATCATAATTATCCAAGTAAATCAGGGCAACAACAGTCTGTGTTTCTTCAAAGCGCTCCTTCGTTTTCTCCTTCTCGGTCACATCAAGGAAGTAAATCAGGCGCTCTTCTCTTTCAAGCGTCACATGATAATAGCGGTCATCGAACGTGATCACGCGCTCTTCCTCTTCTTGACGAAGCATTTCGACGATTTCCTCACTCAGCTCTTCCAACCCTTTATTTAACAGGTCTTCGTCAATCAACGTCGCCATAAATGGATTGACCCACTGAATGTTTCCCGCTTCATTATAAAGAAGAATCCCAATTGGCATTTTGGTAACTGCGTCTTCTCCCGCTTTGTTCACCCGATAAGTCAGCGTCATGACATAATGCTCAAGTTCCCGCTCGAAGGAGCGTTTGGCCTGAGCAGAATATATCGCTAACACTCCCAGAATAAAAAAGCCAAACACGCCAATTTGCCATTGAAAATATGTCAAGATGCCGAGAAAGAGAATGGCGACAGCAAAAAGAGCTTTGACGTGGTAGCCGTGCCACCGTTTCATTAAAAACTCAGGCATAATGTCAGCTCCTATTTTTTCTGGCTTATGACGCGTTTTCGCAAATCAAAGCCTAAATCAATGATTCCCAGAATTCGAATGATGAATAATAAAGGCGACATAATGATCGCTGAAATGACTAAAAGAATCGGCACAGCCTTCGAAATTCCCCGATGATGGCAAAAGAAAAAGATAAAAGCAAACCCTTGCACAGCTAATATAATCTCAAGCAACGGGAACAGGTTCCAGACGATCGCATACATCGTCGTCCCTTGTTCAAATCCACCCATGGCAAGGATCAGCACAATTAAGTAATACCACAGAAATGATTTTGGAAACTGCCAGTCGCGAAACGGAGGCAGTCCATGAACCTCATGACCTAAACGGCGTAAGACGAGCCGGCTGATCAATAATGTAATCAGCGCACAAAATACTCCCGCCCCAACGATCATTAACGGTGCCAAATAGCCAAGCTGATTGAGCATCTCATTCATTTGCGCTACAGACTCGGCGGGCATATCAAAAGCTGATTCAGCAAATTCAATTTGTTCGCGGGTTAAATCCACTGCCATTTGCATTGGATTTTCTCCTAATAGGAAAACAAGTCCTAAAAAAACAAGCAGCATATTAACGGTATATGTTAAGCCTGCGCCAATTAAAACCGTCAATCCCGGCTGTTCCCTGCGGTATAATTCACCAACGACCAACCCGGCACTCCCAAATACAAGCGCCGCCGGAACAGAAGGAAGTCCTCCGACCAGAAAAGCAAGAAAACAGGCGACCGCCACGAGCATGAAGCCCGCCTTTAAACCGCGTCGCAGTACATAAATTACAAATGGGAGCGGCAGCGCCCAGAGGGTAATCATCCCGACAAGCGGGACATATGCCGTCACCAGTAAAAGAATCGCAAACACAGCGGCTAAAATAGCCCCTTCTGTCAGTGTTCTTATGTCTTTCACATATCCACCTCATTTTTTTAACATCGCAGCCGAAACTACATCCTTTGTTTTCGCTTGTCCTCACAATTTTTGATGGTTTCCCATATCCTTGTCTATTTTAGCGTATCCAGCTACAAAATTAAAGCGAACGCCGAGGATTGTCACATCTTCCTGACCGTATGAATGAAAACAGGCTGCTGAGCGATATACTCAACAGCCTGATTGAAATACAATTAGTTAACTTCTGATACATAAGGCAATAAAGCGATTTGACGAGCACGCTTGATTGCGATTGTTAATTGACGTTGATACTTCGCTGACGTTCCAGTTACACGACGAGGTAAGATTTTACCACGCTCAGAAATGAAACGCTTCAGAAGATCCACATCTTTATAGTCGATCTTTTCGATTTTGTTTACTGTAAAAAAGCAAACTTTACGACGTTTTGGACGACCACGACGAGCCATTTGACAGCACTCCTTTCCTATTGAAATAGTATCTCTATTTTAATAAACTGCCTGACTAAGGAGGAGAGGTTGATTAGAACGGCAAATCATCATCCGAAATATCAATTGGCTTTCCATCATTGGAAAATGGATCATCATTAAATCCGCCAGATGATCGGTTCTGATTAGCGTTCTGTTGATTCCCAAAGTCGTTTCCACCTGAAGGCGGGCCACCGAAATAATCATTTCCCTGACCCTGGCTGGCGCCACGGGGCTCAAGGAATTGCACACTGTCTGCGACAATTTCAGTTACAAAGACTCGACGACCTTCGTTGTTGTCGTAGCTGCGTGTTTGAATTCGGCCATCTACTCCGGCAAGACTGCCTTTTTTCAAGTAGTTCGCCACATTCTCAGCCGGCTTCCGCCAAACGACACAATTGATAAAATCAGCATCGCGTTCGCCCTGCTGATTGGAAAATGTGCGATTTACCGCTAATGTGAAATTCGCAACCGCAACGCCATTCGGCGTATAGCGAAGCTCAGGATCACGCGTTAAGCGTCCTACAAGCACGACTCGGTTAAGCATCCGTACCCCTCCCCATTGTATTCATTAATCTTCGTCTTTTGTAATAAGAACACGAATCACGTTGTCGTTGATCTTAATTAGACGGTTGAATTCTGCAATCGCTTCAGAGTTGGCTTGTACATTTAGCAATACATAGAAACCTTCACGGAAATCATTGATTTCATATGCTAAACGACGTTTGCCCATCTCTTCTACCTTTTCGATCTCAGCACCATTGTTTGTCAAAACACCATTGAAACGTTCAATGATCTCTTTTGTTGCTGATTCTTCTAGGTTTGGAGCGATGATGTACATAATTTCGTACTTACGCATTCCGGTCACCTCCTTTTGGTCTAACGGCTCCATTCGGAGCAAGGAGCAAAACTCATCAATAGGAGTCATTTTACTCGCATTAATAGATTATACCAGAACCGATGGATGACTGCAAGCTATTTTCCAGCTGCTCCGCGGCATAACGAAAAGGTGTGCCAAAAGACAATCTTTTGGCACACACCCTATTTTCGTGCTTATACATTGAAACGGAAATGAATGACATCCCCATCCTGAACGACATAGTCTTTTCCTTCAAGCCGTACTTTTCCTCTTTCCTTGGCAACGTTCATTGAGCCGGCGTCGACAAGATCTTCATAGGATACTACTTCGGCCCGGATAAAGCCGCGCTCGAAGTCGGAGTGAATAATGCCAGCGGCCTGGGGTGCTTTGATCCCTTTGCGGAATGTCCAAGCGCGAACCTCCTGCACTCCTGCCGTGAAGTACGTCTGCAAGCCGAGCAATTCATAGGCGGCACGGATCAGTTGATCGAGCCCCGACTCTTGAATTCCAAGCTCTTCAAGGAACATTTGCTTTTCCTCTCCTTCAAGCTCGGCAATTTCCGCTTCGATTTTCGCACATACGACGATCACCTGGCTATTTTCAGCAGCAGCAAATTCCTTCACCTGTTTAACGTAGTCATTATCTTCCGGCGACAGCAGATCCTCTTCACTGACATTGGCGACATAGAGCACCGGCTTGCTCGTTAACAGATGGAGCTGTTTGACGATTTTCTGTTGTTCCTCGGTAAACTCAATGCTGCGCGCCGGCTTTTCCTCTTCAAACGCATCGCGCAACAATTCAAGCACCTCCAGTTCAGCGACAGCGTCCTTATCCTTTGTTTTGGCAAGCTTTGCCGTGCGGGTAATACGCTTGTCCACCGTTTCAAAATCGGCGAGGATCAACTCTAAATTAATGACTTTAATGTCATTGAGCGGATTGACGCTTCCGGCGACATGGGTAATGTTCTCATCCGCAAAGCAGCGGACGACATGGGAGATCGCATCAACTTGGCGAATATGGGAAAGGAACTTATTTCCCAGCCCTTCTCCTTTGCTCGCCCCTTCGACAATCCCGGCAATATCTGTAAATTCAAAAGCAGTCGGAACTGTTTTTTTCGGTTCAACGAGCTCGGTTAATGTATGCAAACGGTGATCGGGCACCTCGACAATGCCGACATTTGGATCAATTGTGCAAAATGGGTAGTTGGCGGACTCTGCTCCCGCTTGTGTGATTGCATTAAAAAGCGTCGATTTACCTACGTTCGGCAAACCGACAATACCTGTTGTTAAGGCCATGGCGACTCACTTCCTTCGTTCTATTTTCATCTATAGCTTCATTTCTATGATATTGATACCAATTATAGAGACTTCCTTTGAAAAAGACAAACGCTCCGTGCGCTTATTCGCCTGCTTTTTCAATTACTTTTTTCATTTTTTTCGCAAATTCCTTACGGGGTAGCATCACACTATGCTGGCAACCAAGACATTTAATCCGGACGTCCATTCCCATTCGGATGATTTTCCAGCGGTTTTCTCCACAAGGATGCTGCTTTTTCATCTCAACGACATCATGCAATGCAAACTCCTTATCAGCCATGCCAGGTGCCTCCTTCCCTCTACTTTCCCTATGCCCGTCTATTATACACGAAACAGGCTACAAGGAATAGCCGTCCCCTACTATATTCTACAAGGAACGGTGATGGAAAATCGGATAAAGCAAAATCGCGGCAAAGACATATAAATTCAGCACCCCATATAACGGATATAGAATCGCAATTAAGTTGGAAAAACCGAACGTCGTCAACGGGGACATGATAGCAATTAGCAATAAAGCAAGCAGCCACGCTGGTCCTTTGATCCAGTCCTTCATCCGCGAAAGCAGCCCAAATACGCCCGCCGCAGCTGTCGTGTAAATCGCCATCCACAAAAGAAGGGTCATAATCAGCACCATATAATACGGATAATGCTTTAAGATCGCGAATAACGGAATCTCGTAAAGCATAATATCTCCGGCGACCTGGAGCAGGGATTCATTATAGAGAAAGGAGACACTCCCAAGGATGATGCCGCTGCCAATGCTGGCAATCCAGATTTCTCCCTTATGCTTCATTTCATCGCCAATCGCCGCCAGAACGGCGACCAGCGGTAAAATGTTCAAGGCGGTAAAGGTGAGCGCCGACGGCCAGTTGCTTTGCTCGGCAAAGGAAAGCCGAATCGGAAAACCTTGCAGTGACTGAAAGGCTATTAATACCCCGACCAAGCAAAAAATTAAAATCGGAATTAAAATTGCGTTCATCGCTGTTACCCCTTTTGTGTCCCAGACAAATAAGAGAATAACAAATCCGCCTAGTATAACGGTTCCGACCCAATAAGGAAACTGAAATACTTCAAGCGTCGCCCCTCCACCGGCGAGCATAATGACCGTTGTTGAAAAGAGATAAAGCATAATCATAAAATCATAGAGCTTCGTCAGCTGCTTTCCCATCAGCAGCTGAAGGATGGGAAGATAATGGCGTGACTTATGTGTATAGCTGATTGTCATAATCACCATACAACATATTGTAAAAAGAATGGTAAATAGAATAATTGCTAGTCCACTTTCCGCTCCGAAAAATTCCCATAATTCCCTGCCGGAAGCATAGCCTGCCCCGATCATCGTCCCAATGATCAGGAACATCCATTTCAGCCCATTTGCCCACATCCCCATCGCTCCTTTTAATCTGCATGTATAGAAAGGAAAAACTTTCCGTATACTATTACTATTATGGGAAAGGAGGCGATGATATGAGTACAAACCATCGTCTGTTCGCAAAAAAACATTCCCCCTTACGCGTTCACATGGAGGCAGAGGGCGTTATTGATGTACTAGCAGATCAGCTCACTTGTATGACAGAAAACCATACTCGATCCGATTTGGTTATTATTTGTATCGGCACCGATCGCTCGACCGGCGACTCTTTGGGCCCGTTAATCGGCTCCATCCTTGCCCATCAAAAGCTGCGCCACTTCATCGTTTACGGGACGTTGGAGCACCCGGTGCATGCGGTTAATCTGAAGGACAAATTAGAGGACATAAAAAGAAAGCATCCACGCTCTTTTATCTTGGCGATCGATGCTTGTTTAGGCCGACTATCAGGAGTAGGCAAAATCACGTTGGCTGAAGGGCCACTCCATCCCGGGGCCGCCGTCCAGAAGAAACTGCCGGAGGTCGGCGATATTCATATGACCGGAATTGTCAATATTGGCGGAATGATGGACTACTTCATTCTCCAAAATACGCGCCTTTTCACCGTCGTTCAAATGGCTGAAACGATGGCCGCCTCTATTAAAAAAGCAGATGAGAAATTGCCAGAAAAGGAATCACGTCCTTCCTTTTTTCGTTCTCTCAGTTTAAAATCGACATCAAAAGAAGGGGATGTTTCATAAGGATTCACCACCTTTTGAACATCCCCGTTACTCCATAGCCTCTTAAACAAAAGCTTGTTGGATCTCCTTTAAAGCCCGCACGAGAGTCTTGACCTCTTCTTTCGTATTATAAGGGCCGAAGCTAACGCGAACGAGACCGCTGTTGCTCGTCTCCAGCACTCGATGCGTTTGCGGCGCACAATGAAGGCCGGCCCGGACTGCAATCTGATAATGCTCATCCAAAATGATCGCCAGCTCATGGCTGCCAATGCCCTCTAAATAAAAGGAAGCTACAGCGACACGTTTAGCCAGATCTGCCGGTCCGTAATGCCTGAGTCCCGCTATCTGCTCCGTTTCCTCTATAAACAGTGTTAATAACTCCTGCTCATGCTCATAGATCGTGGCAATCCCTTTTTTCACGATTTCGTCAACCCCTGCCGCCAGGCCGGCAATGCCCGGTGTGTTCAACGTCCCGGCTTCATAGCGGTCAGGCCATACATCCGGTTGAACAGGCAATTCGGAATAACTTCCCGTCCCCCCGACAACGAGAGGAAGCAAACCATAATCCTCCCTGCTGATGAGAACGCCTGTCCCCTGTGGACCAAGCAGTGATTTATGACCGGCAAAAGCGAGCAGGTCAATTCCATCCTTCTCCATATGAATCGGCAAAGTTCCTGCTGTCTGCGAAGCATCAAGCAAAACAGTAATCTCATTTTCTTTTGCAAAAGAAGCTAGTTGATCAATTTGAATAAACGCACCCGTTACATTAGAAGCATGACTGAGGGCCAGCATTTTTGTCTTTGCTGTACAGGCCTCCATCAATGCCTGGGCTGTAATCTCATCCTCTTCATTTGGTTTTACATAGGTAACGTTGATCCCTTTTTCCCGTTTTAACCGTTCAAGCGGCCTCAGCACGGAATTATGCTCAAAGGCTGTCGTGACGACATGATCGCCCTCTTCGAATTGAAAGCCGAATAAAGCCTGATTTAACGCCATTGTCGCATTCTGATAGAACCAGACATGCTTAGGTTGGGGGGCGCCAAATAATGCCGCCAGCTTGGCTCGTGCTTCTTCAACAGTCAACCGTGCCCGCTCAGCGAGGACATGCCCGCCACGCCCGGGATTTGCAGCATATTGGGTGACCGCTTCATACATGGCATCAGCGACCGCCTTCGGTTTCGGAAATGAAGAAGCAGCGTGATCAAAATAAATCATCTCATAGTCCCCTCTTCTTTTATTTATTCTAGCGCGATTCGATTCGATATGTTAAAAAAAGAAAAACTGACTCAACTATCAATGAGCCAGTTTTCATCTTACACCTTTTCTTCCACATTTAACAATTGGATGATTCGTTCCAGATCTTCATCCGAAAAAAATTCAATTTCAATTTTTCCTTTTCGCTTTCCCGGTTTGATCGCTACCGACGTCCCTAAGCGGCTGCGCAAAGCATCCTGATGCGTCTGTAAAAACGGAGAAAGCTTCGTTTTTTTTCGTTTTGTTTCACGTGGAACATGCTCATTTACTTGATTGACTAAGCTTTCAACCTCGCGAACGCTCAGCCTCTCCTGTAAAATCTTTTCAAGAAGTGCGGAAAGCTTTCGCTTGTCTTTCAGTCCTAACAGAGCCCGTCCATGCCCCATTGAGAGTTTGCCGTCAGAAATAAATTGCTGAACTACTTTTGGCAGCTGCAGCAGCCGCAGGTGGTTGGCAATATGAGGACGACTCTTTCCAAGTCGGGCGGCCAGCTGCTCCTGAGTTAACGAGAGCTGCTCCATCACCTTTTCGTAAGCGACGGCCTCCTCAATAGGATTGAGGTCCTCCCGCTGTAAATTTTCAATTAAAGCCAGCTCCATCATTTTCTGTTCATCAAATTCTTTCACGATGACCGGAACTTCTTTTAAACCGGCTTTTTGCGCGGCCCGATAGCGTCGCTCGCCAACCACAATTTCGTAGCCTTTAATGCTTTTTCGCGCTGTGATCGGCTGCAGAATGCCATGCTCGTTAATGGAATCAGCAAGCTCAGCAATCGATTCTTCCGAAAATGATTGTCGAGGTTGATATGGATTTGGTCGCAATTCTTTAATGGCAACGTGTACAATCTGATCTTTCTGGTCACCTGTCTGGTCAGGAAATAACGCTTGCAACCCTTTACCTAACCCTTTCGCCACTTGCTACCACTTCCTTTGCTAATTCTATATAGACATCGGCTCCACGGGATTTCGCATCATAGACAATAATCGGCTGCCCATGACTTGGAGCCTCTCCTAAACGAACATTTCGCGGAATGATTGTTTCAAACACTTTCTCACGGAAGTATTTTTTGACTTCATCAATAACCTGAATTCCCAAATTTGTCCGGGCATCAAGCATCGTCAGCAATACTCCTTCAATTTCAAGCTCTGTATTTAAATGCTTTTGCACAAGTCGGACCGTATTCAGCAATTGACTTAATCCTTCCAGTGCGTAATATTCACATTGAACCGGGATTAAAACCGCATCAGAAGCCGTCAGCGCATTAATTGTCAGTAACCCTAAGGAAGGCGGACAATCGATAAAAATATAATCATATTTATCAGAAATGGCAGCTAACGCTCTTTTGAGACGAACCTCCCGTGAAATCGTCGGTACAAGCTCGATTTCAGCTCCCGACAATTGAATCGTCGAAGGCAAAACCTCCAATCCTGCTAAAGGAGTAGATCGAATAACCTGAGTCGCATCCAAATCCTCAACGAGAATGTCATAAATGCATTCATCAACCTCACCCTTCTCCACACCAACTCCACTTGTTGCATTCCCTTGTGGGTCGATATCGACAAGCAATACTTTTTTGCCCAAATGAGCTAAGCACGCGCTTAAATTGACAGCTGTCGTCGTTTTACCGACGCCACCTTTTTGATTTGCTACCGAAATAATTCTGGCCACACTGTCACCTGCTTTCCGTCCAAACATTCGCATTGCTGCTTTTATTCTACCATAATTATTTGCATTCGTTTTCAGAAAGTTATAAATCGTAACTTCTGAGGATGTCAAAATAACCAATTATCCTGTTTACAGCCTCATTTCGAAGTCATAACCTTTTAAAAAATCCCCCGACAATCTTTTTTGTCAGGGGAGACAACATCCAGAATTATGCCACTTCTTGAACGTGCTGTCAGAAAATGATAAAAATAGAGTTTAAAATGTGGGCAGCGCTTTACTTGCCACAAGCCCGTTATGAGAAACCCACTCACAACGGGCTGATGTTCATTGCTTAGAGACCAGGGCAAACGAAAAGGAAATAAACAACCTTTCGCCCCAGTCTCTATTTCTTTGGAATGCGGATCGTGAATTGATAAAATTCCTCATGCTCTTCTTCATCTGTATCGACATGTAAGCCACTTTTCATCACCATGTCAACGGACTGTCTGATCGTATTCATCGCAATCCGCATATCCTTTGAGTAAGACTTTCTTTTTGGCTTCTTTTTTGGAACAGGTTCTCCTTCGAGCAGGAGTTTGACTCGCTCTTCCGTCTGCTTCACATTCAATTGCTTTTCTTTTATTTCATCCAAAAGCTTAGTTTGAAGCTGTTGATCCTTTAAGGCCAATAGCGCACGCGCATGCCGTTCTGATATATCCCTGTTCATGATAGCTGTTTGTACGATTTCCGGAAGGTGTAGCAATCTCAGCTTGTTGGCAACCGTTGATTGGCCTTTTCCTAATCGTTGGGCTAAGCTTTCCTGGGTCAATCCATGGATTTCAATTAATTTCGCGTAAGCGACCGCTTCTTCTATCGCCGTCAACCCTTCTCGCTGCAAATTCTCAATTAAAGCAATAGAGGCCGTCTGGGAATCATTAAATTCTTTTATAATGGCAGGGATCGTTTCCCATCCAAGTGACGTAACAGCTCGCCATCTTCTTTCCCCTGCAATGATTTCATACTTTCCGTCGCGTTCTCTGACCACAATTGGCTGAATGACACCATGGGTACGAATCGTCTGTGCCAACTCATCAATTCGTTCCTGGTCAAATACGGTCCGGGGCTGAAAACGATTGGGAACGATCTCTGTAATCTTGAGCTGCTTTACTTCTTCATTCCCACTCACTTCAACCTCTTCCTGCTTATCACTAAAGCCAAAAAGGCGGGAAAACGGTTGCTTCATCGCCTGACACCACCTTCTGATAGTAACCGTCTTTCTACATTCGACATTTGTTAATCATGTCCTGCTTTTCTCTCTAGTTCTTTTATATCGCTCACATGAGATACCGTCAAGTGAAATTTCCGTGAGGGTATGCCAAAAGTTTTTGTCCTCATGAAACAGCGCCTTAATGTTTCACGTGAAACATTGTTTATAAAGGCGTTTTATTTGGCGTTCCCGGCTTGCGCGGGTATTTCTTCGGTGTTGGTTTTTGCTTTTTAATATGAACAATATGCCGTTCGCTTTCTTCAATCGGCAGGCGGAAATGGTAGTCGCGAACGACTTCCCCTCCGAGCAATGATAATGCCTTGGAAGCATCAGACACCTCTTCTGCTCCTCCTGCCCCCTTCATCGCCAGAAAATCTCCATTTTTCTTTACTAACGGCAAGCAAAGCTCAGCCAGAACCGACATTCTAGCAACCGCCCGAGCGGTCGCTATATCATAGGTTTCGCGATGCTTCGGATTTTGACCGAATGTTTCCGCCCGATCATGATAAAAGGATACATTTGTCAGCTCCAATTGCGACGCCAGATGCTCTAAAAAATGGATGCGCTTCTTCAAGGAGTCGACGATGCTGACATGCAGCTCAGGGAAAAGAATCTTGAGCGGGATACTTGGAAATCCGGCACCAGCGCCGACATCAATTAAGCGCTGGCCCGGTTGAAAAGAATAATAGAAGGCGGCAGACAACGAATCATAAAAATGTTTCATATATACTTCATTCACTTCGGTGATCGCCGTCAAATTCATTTTCTCATTCCATTCGACAAGCAGTTGAAAATAGGAAAAAAACTGCTCTTCCTGTTTTGCTGACAGTTTTATTCCTTTTTCTTCTAATAAAGGTATAAATTGTTGTTTACTCATCCGTCCGCTCCATTTTATTGGATTTTTGCCAGTCTGCCTTGTTCTAAATAAACGAGTAAAATTGATATATCGGCCGGATTCACACCGGATACACGAGAAGCCTGACCAACCGACAATGGTCGAACCTCGCTCAGCTTCTGTTTCGCTTCAGATGCAAGGCCGTTAATTGCAAAGTAATCGAGATCCTCCGGAATTTTTTTGTTTTCCATCTTTTGCGCACGCTCTACTTGCTGAAGCTGCTTTTCAATATATCCTTCATACTTCACTTGAATTTCAACCTGCTCTGTAACATCGTCACTTAACGCTTCCGCCGGTGGTTCAATTACTTTAGCGACATCCTTGTAGCCGAGCTCAGGACGCTTTAAGAGCATCGTCGCGCGAACCGCTTCCTGCAACGGCGCTGACCCGGTTTCTTCAAGCAATTGAGCGAGCTCTGGCGATGGCTTGACGATAATGGCTTCAAGCCGCTTTTTCTCCGCTTCAATTTGCGCTTTCTTCGCCAAAAAGCGCTCATAGCGGTCATCTGGAATGAGTCCGATTTTGTGACCGAGCTCTGTCAGACGAAGATCAGCATTATCATGGCGTAAAAGCAGACGGTATTCAGCCCGTGATGTAAGCAGGCGGTACGGCTCATTTGTCCCTTTTGTAACAAGGTCATCAATAAGAACGCCGATATAGGCTTCAGAGCGGTCAAGAATAACGCCCTCTTCCCCCTTTGCCTTGCGGGCAGCGTTAATTCCCGCCATGATCCCTTGGCCGGCGGCCTCCTCGTAGCCGGAAGTCCCGTTAATTTGGCCGGCGGTGAACAAGCCCTCCACAGCCTTTGTTTCCAATGTTGGCCAGAGCTGGGTCGGCACAATCGCATCGTACTCAATTGCATAACCAGGGCGCATCATCCGCACTTCCTGCAGTCCTGGAATGCTTTTTAATATATTTAATTGTACGTCCTCCGGTAAGCTCGTCGACAGCCCCTGAACGTATACTTCAGACGTATTGCGTCCTTCAGGCTCCAAAAAGATTTGATGACGCGGCTTATCAGAAAAGCGGACAATCTTATCCTCAATCGATGGACAATAGCGTGGTCCCGTCCCTTCAATCACTCCGGAATACATCGGCGAACGATTTAAATTACCGGAAATGATCTGATGGGTCTCCTCGCTCGTATACGTTAACCAGCATGGAAGCTGATCGGTAATATACTTCGTCGTTTCATAGGAAAACGCCCGCGGCTCGTCATCGCCCGGTTGAATTTCCGTCTGGGAATAATCAATTGTGCTCCCGTTAACACGTGGGGGCGTACCGGTTTTAAAGCGAACCATGTCAAATCCCAGCTCTTGCAAATGATAAGAGAGCTGCACAGACGGCTGCATATTGTTCGGACCGCTTTCGTACGCCAGTTCTCCGAGGATTATTTTCCCGCGCAAGTATGTTCCGGTCGTAATGACAACGGACTTGGCATAATATTTCGCCCCGGTATTTGTTTCGACTCCTTGGCAGACGCCACCCTCGACGATCAGCCGCTCCACCATTCCTTGTCTGAGCAAAAGGTTTTCCTGCTCCTCAATCGTCTTCTTCATTTCATGCTGATACATAAATTTATCGGCCTGCGCCCGCAGCGCTCTTACCGCCGGTCCTTTTCCAGTATTGAGCATCCGCATTTGAATATGGGTTTTGTCAATGTTTCTGCCCATTTCACCGCCGAGCGCGTCAATTTCCCGGACCACGATCCCCTTTGCCGGCCCCCCGACAGAAGGGTTACACGGCATAAACGCCACGGCATCAAGATTCAATGTCAGCATCAGCGTATTCGCGCCCATTCTTGCCGAGGCGAGGCCCGCTTCAACTCCCGCATGACCGGCACCAATGACGATCACGTCAAAATGACCACCATCATAACTCATCATTAACTACCTCCTTATATGGTTTATTTCCCAAGACAAAATTGTGAAAAAAGCTGATCTATCAAGCTTTCCTGTACACTCTCACCAATGATTTCACCAAGCAGTTCCCATGTACGCGTAATATCAATTTGAACGATATCAATCGGCACATCGGCTTCTATTCCGTCCAGTGCATCTGTAATCGTCGCTTTCGCCTGCTCCAGCAAGGCAATATGCCTAGAATTGGAGACATAGGTCATATCGCCGCTCTCAATGCCTCCGCCAAAAAACAGCTCAGCAATCGCTTGTTCCAGTTGGTCCACCCCTTCATCATGAAGGAGGGAGGTGGTGACAAGCTTCTCTCTTTCAGCCAATTGCCGAACCTCTTCCAAATTTATTTTCTGCGGCAGGTCCGTTTTATTGACAATGACGATCACATTCATGCCGGCCACCGCTTCAAACAACGCCTTGTCCTCAGCCGAAAGCTCCTCGCCATAATTTAATACGAGCAGGATCAAATCAGCCTCCTTCAGCACCTGGCGCGAACGCTCCACGCCAATTCTTTCGACGATATCCTCGGTTTCCCGGATGCCGGCTGTATCGACAAGCCGCAGAGGCACCCCGCGGACATTGACATACTCTTCGATCACATCCCGTGTCGTTCCGGGAATGTCTGTGACGATCGCTTTGTTTTCATGCACTAGGCTATTCAATAAGGAAGATTTTCCGACATTCGGTCGTCCGATAATCACCGTCGAAAGCCCTTCACGCAATATTTTCCCTTGTGCTGCTGTGCGAAGCAGCTTGTCGATTTCCGTTTTGACGAACTCCGCCTTTTCACGTAAAAGCGCATGCGTCATCGTCTCTGCGTCATATTCGGGATAGTCAATATTCACCTCGACATGGGCGACCGTCTCCAACAAGGCCTGACGCAGCGTCTGCACCTTAGTGGAAAGCTTCCCTTCGACCTGTTTCAAGGCAACATTCATCGCCTGGTCGGTTTTGGCACGAATGAGGTCCATCACTCCCTCAGCTTGTGACAAATCAATTCTCCCGTTAAGGAACGCTCTCTTCGTAAATTCGCCGGGCTCCGCGAGGCGCGCGCCATTTTTCAGCGCGAGCTGGAGGACACGATTGACAGAAAGCAGACCACCGTGACAATTGATTTCAACGACATCCTCTCTCGTAAACGTCCGCGGCGCTCTCATCACCGAAACCATCGCTTCCTCAATCAGTTCCTCCGTAGTCCGGTCGATAATATGGCCGTACACAATCGAATGAGAAGCAACTTCAGCAAGGACCTCTTTCCCTTTATACATTTTATCAGCGATTGCAATCGCTTCCTCGCCACTTAAACGGACAATTCCGATTGCTCCTTCTCCTAACGCGGTCGAGATCGCTGCAATTGTATCGGATTGCATGCTCTCTCACCTCCTTATCGTTTCATCGTCCCACATACATTCTTATCTATTGTTCGGTTGCTTCGCTTCATTTCATACATAGAAGACCTTGCCCTGAACAGCAACGAGCAACCGGAAACATAACCTATCATCTAAAAGATTAGAATAGCACAGCATGAGTCGAATTACCATGAACAGGCCGCTGCACAGTCCGATAAAACGACTGCAGACCCTTGCAGCGGCTCCCCACATTGCTTAAGGGGTGTGCCAAAAGGGCTGATTCTCCTTTTGGCACACCCCCGAAACGGAGTCTGCATATTGCGCAGTACGCTGCTGTCTCCTTCTGAGACAGCCCGCTATCATTTAGTTACGATTGATGAGGCTGAATGACGACATGGCGTTTCAACCCTTTTCCTTCTGAAACTGTTTCGACTCCTTGTACCCGCTGCAGCGTTGTATGAATGATTTTCCGTTCCATGGCATTCATCGGCTCCAGCGCAACCCGCTCTTTTGTTGCTTTCACTTTATACGCAACGCGTTCGGCTAATTGCTCCAACGTTTGCTTGCGGCGCTCGCGGTAGTTTTCGGCATCCAGCTCAATCCGGGTATACGTTCCTTCCTGACGGTTCGCGACAAGGTTCGTCAAATACTCTAATGACTCAAGCGTCTGTCCGCGCTTGCCGATCAGGCGGCCAAGCTCTTCCTCGCTCGACAGGTTAAAGACAATATGCTCACCCATTTCGTTCTTCGTCAGGGTCGCATCCACCTTCATCAACGCAACTGTTTGTTCTAAAAACTGAAAAGCGACATCGACTGGATCAGGTAAAAGATGTGCTTCAATCATCGCAGGCTTTGAACCAAGAATACCGAAAAAACCTTTTTGAGGTTCCTGAACAACACGATAAGACAGCCTGTCTTTTGTTGTTTGTAATTCGTTGATCGCCTTCTCGACAGCTTCATCTATCGTTTTTCCTGAAACAATCACTTTTCTCACTTCTTTTTGCCTCCCGAACTGGCCTCAGCGACATTCGATTTGCCGACGTTCGGTCCAGTTATGAAATAGGTTTGAACTATCATGAAGATATTACCAACCACCCAGTATAAAGTAAGAGCTGTTGGGAAGAAGATAGCAAACGCACAAATCATAATCGGCATCATGTAGAGAAGAATTTTCATTTGCGGGTTATCCGGAACCATCATCATTTTCTGCTGGATAAATGTCGTGATACCAGCGACAACCGGCAAGATGAAATATGGATCTGGCTGATCAAGCGCAAACCAGAGGAAATGATGTCCGCCAATTTCTTCTGTTCTCATAATCGCATGGTAAAAAGCTAGCAGAATCGGCATTTGAATCAACAAAGGCAAACAGCCGGCCAACGGATTGACACCCTTTTCCTGGAACATCGCCATCATTTCCTGCTGAAGCTTCTGTTGCGTTTTCTGATCCTTCGCGCTGTACTTTTCACGCAGCTTGACCATTTCAGGCTGAATCGCCTGCATTGCCTTCGCACTCTTCGTCTGTTTAATCATTAACGGCAAGATTAACAGGCGAAGCAAAATTGTAACGACAACAATTGATAAACCAAAGTCATCATTAAATAAATCGGCAAAATAAATAATTACCCATGAAAGAGGGTAAACAAGATAAGAATCCCAAAAACCCTCACTATTTTCATTAATTGGTTGGTCAACATCAAAGCAGCCCGTCAGCACAACAAGCAGCCCAACCATCATCGCAACCAAGCCAAATTTTTTGAGCACGTGTTCTCCTCCTTGTTTCGCTTCTTTTCATCTATATGTCAACGCTTTAATCCCGTTCTCTTCTTGATCGCCCGGGCCTTTCTCAGCACATGCAGCATGCTTTGCTCAATTTCTTGTAAATTCATCTCTGCCGTCGGCTTTCTCGCAATCACCACATAATCTGCTCCTGCCTCAAGCTGCTCCCGCTTTGCCTGGAATACTTCCCGTACATAACGCTTAATCCGATTACGGGTAACTGCATTCCCTACACGTTTGCTGACCGACAAACCTAACCGGAAATAGGTTTGTCCCTCTTTTGGCAGGACATAAAGAACGAACTGTCGATTCGCAACGGAATGACCTTGCTTAAAAACTAGAGAAAAATCTTCATTCTTTTTAATCCGCTGCTTTTTTTTCAACCTCTTCACTCCTTACACTTGCCAGCGTCTTTCTCTTCCTCCCTCTCTTCCTAACCTTCTCCGGGATAAACATGAAGAAAAAGACCACTGACATTCAGTGGCCTATGCAGATAAAACTTTTCTTCCTTTACGACGACGACGCGCTAACACTTTACGGCCGTTTTTAGTGCTCATACGCGCACGGAAACCGTGGACTTTTTTACGCTTACGATTATTCGGTTGAAATGTTGGTTTTCCCATTTATTACACCTCCCTGAGGATACTATTCAAAAAGACATTCTTGTAAATTATAAGGAACATTAGGTGCAGTTGTCAAGAAACCTTTTTAACTTGTTTCTCTCCCTCTCTCTCATTTACCAATCTGTTAAATTCTTTCTAGCAATTTTTTCTTTTTCCCTCTTGTGGATAACCATTTCTCGACACAATCCGACTTCTCCACAAAAATACTGACAACTTGTTCACATATCTTGTGCTGTGGATATTATCTGGACACAAGATGCTGTGTTATGTGGATAAATGCAACAAAGCGTTGCCACTCAAGTGTTTTTTTGCTATGATTAAGTTGTTTTCACTCGTGGACAGCCATCCACGACCACAATCTTGTCCACAGTCTGTGGGTAACGTTGTGGACATCTTTTATATCTTGTGAGTTTTTTTCTCCACAGCCTGTTCAAAAAAAACTTCGCGACGTTTTTCTACTATATTATATCCTTTTCACATTATATGTGCATATGTATATTTATACGAACGCATCTCAAGATTGTACAAAGGTTGAACAGCTAAGCGCTTTGTATCGTTCATCGCCTTATACATACGGTAGATGCTTGTTTGGTATTGTATTGAAAAAAGGACAAGGAGGCGAAACTTTTGGAAAATATCCATGATTTATGGAACCAGGCTCTTGCTGAAATTGAAAAAAAGGTCAGCAAGCCTAGTTTTGAGACATGGTTAAAAGCGACGAAAGCGAATGACATCCAAAACGATGTCATTATTATTACGGCGCCGAATGAATTTGCCCGTGATTGGCTTGAAGATCATTATGCTGATTTAACCTCTGACACGATTGAACAGCTGACAGGAACCAGGCTCCAGCCTAAATTCGTCATTCCTCAAAATGAAATGGAGGAAAGCTTTCTGATTGAACCGCCGCCAAAAAAGCGGCCCGCGCAGGACAACGGCCAAACCAATCAAACGACGAAAACGATGCTAAACGATAAATATACGTTTGATACGTTCGTAATCGGTTCTGGAAACCGGTTTGCCCATGCCGCTTCACTCGCTGTCGCCGAGGCCCCGGCAAAGGCGTATAACCCTCTTTTCATTTATGGAGGGGTCGGACTTGGAAAGACGCACTTAATGCACGCGATCGGCCATTATGTGATGGATCATAATCCAAATGCGAAAGTTGTTTATTTGTCTTCGGAGAAATTTACGAATGAATTTATCAATGCTATCCGTGATAATAAAGCCGTCCATTTTCGGAACAAATACCGGAATGTAGACGTGCTTCTAATAGATGATATTCAATTCCTAGCAGGAAAAGAACAGACTCAGGAAGAGTTTTTCCATACATTCAATGCCCTTCATGAAGAATCAAAGCAAATCGTCATTTCGAGTGACAGACCGCCAAAGGAGATCCCGACACTTGAGGATCGGTTACGTTCCAGGTTCGAATGGGGCTTAATTACTGACATTACACCGCCGGATTTAGAAACGAGAATTGCGATTCTGCGCAAGAAGGCGAAAGCGGAGAACCTTGATATTCCTAATGAAGTGATGCTTTATATCGCCAATCAAATTGACACGAATATCCGCGAGCTGGAAGGAGCATTAATCCGGGTCGTCGCTTATTCCTCTCTTATTAATCAGGATATGAATGCTGACCTGGCCGCCGAAGCATTAAAGGATATCATACCGAATTCAAAGCCGAAGGTGCTGACGATCACCGACATTCAGAAATTTGTCGGCGAGCACTACCATGTGAAACTTGAGGATTTCAAAGCAAAAAAGCGTACAAAATCCGTCGCTTTTCCGAGACAAATTGCGATGTATTTATCAAGAGAACTAACAGATGCCTCCCTTCCTAAAATCGGAAGTGAATTTGGCGGCAGAGATCATACGACAGTGATTCACGCCCATGAGAAAATCTCCGCCTTGTTGGCAAGCGATCAGGAATTTCAGGATAAGATTCAGGATTTAATGGACCAGCTCCGGACTTCTTAGTTTTTTTATTTTGTGTGAATTGTGGATAATGTCTACTCGCCTATCAACATACTGCCCACATGTGGATAGGCTGCTTTTTTCGTTCTTTTTGGTAGTTTTCCACAAATCCACAGGCCCTATTACTAGTACTTCTACTTTTTATTAAAAATATTAATGAATTATAAGGAGTTTTTCAGAATGCAATTTACAATTACGCGTGATCGATTTGTTCAAGATGTCCAGCATGTAGCAAAAGCCGTTTCATCAAGAACGACAATTCCGATTTTGACTGGAATTAAAATTGTCGCAGCGGAGGATGGAATCACGTTAACTGGCAGTGACTCGGATGTTTCGATTGAAACGTTTATTCCGAAGGAGGATGCTGATTCGGAAATCGTGACCGTTCAACAGCCTGGAAGCATCGTGTTACAAGCCCGTTTTTTTGCGGAAATTGTCAAGAAATTACCCGGTGAGGATATTGAAATCAGCGTGACAGATCAATTTGCAACGACGATTCGGTCGGGGTCTTCCGTCTTTAATTTAAATGGTCTTGATCCTGAGGAATATCCACGTCTGCCACAGCTTGAGGAGGACCTCCTTTTCAAACTTCCTCAGGATATGCTGAAGAACATGATCAGACAAACCGTCTTTGCTGTGTCCACTCAGGAAACACGCCCGGTGTTGACAGGTGTAAACTTAGAGACGGAGGAAGGTGAATTGATCTGTACTGCAACAGACAGTCACCGGCTGGCAATCAGAAAGGCGAAAATCGAAAAAAACGATAATTCCCTTACATTTGAAAATGTTGTTATTCCTGGGAAGAGTCTGATTGAACTCAGCAAAATCATTGACGATTCCAATGATTTAATTGATGTCGTCGTGACGGAGAATCAAGTTTTATTCAAAATGGAGAACCTGCTCTTTTTCTCAAGGCTGCTGGAGGGGAAATATCCGGTCACGAAAAGTATGATACCGACCCAATCAAAAACGTCGCTTCACTTAAAGACGAAGTCGTTCCTACATACATTAGAGCGGGCTTTGCTGTTATCGAGAGAGGGCAAGAACAATGTGATCAACTTAAAGACGCTTGATGGTCAGGTTGAGATTACGTCGATTTCACCAGAGGTTGGTAAAGTGACGGAGCATATTGACGCGAAAATTGACGGAGAAGAGATGAGAATTTCATTTAACGGGAAAAATGTGATCGACGCACTAAAGGTCATTGACAGCGAGGACATTCATGTAATGTTCACCGGGGCGATGAGCCCGTTTGTCATTAAGCCGATTGATCATGATCATTATTTACATCTCTTTTCACCGGTAAGAACGTATTAAAGCTGCTGGGGAGAAATCCTTGATAGGAAAAGAGTTAGCTAACTCTCACAATAAGACTTGGCTAGTCAGCTTTGGTTTAGTACAATATAAAGTAAGATAAACGAAAATGACATGATTTTTTGAAGACAGCAAATCATACGGTGAATTGCTGTCTTCCCTTTGATACGCCAAGGAGTTCATGCAGAAAAGAGTGATGAAATGCACCAGATCGCCATTTCGACGGAGTACATAACGTTGGGACAATTTTTAAAAGAAGCAGGAATCATTGATACGGGTGGAATGGCAAAGTGGTATCTTGCTGAACATGTAGTATGGGTGAATGGGGAGGAAGAAAACCGGCGCGGGAAAAAACTCAGCCCCGGTGATACGGTGACACTCGCCGATGGAACAGAATTTGAAATTGTAGCGGAATAGGGGGACTCCCTTTGGATTTAAAGCAGCTTACGCTTCGGCAATTCCGCAATTATGACCAGGCAGCCTTATCATTTCAACAACCCGTAAATATTTTTCTTGGGGAAAACGCGCAAGGGAAAACAAATGTGCTGGAGGCAATTTATGTTCTTGCTCTGGCAAAATCCCACCGGACGACGAAGGACAAGGAGCTCATTCGCTGGGGAGAGGAGTTTGCGCGGATAGAAGGTCATTTCACAAGAAAGACGGGTCCTTTTGAATTGGAGCTGATCTTGTCGCTGAAAGGGAAGAAGGGCAAGGTCAATGGTCTTGAGCAGCGCAAATTAAGCGAGTATGTCGGGGCGGCGAATGTCGTCATGTTTGCGCCGGAGGACCTCGGGCTTGTCAAAGGAAGCCCGCAAGTCCGCAGAAGGTTTCTCGATATGGAAATTGGCCAGATCAGCCGCGTCTATTTGTATCATCTTGGTCTGTATCAGAAAGTCCTTGTTCAGCGCAATCATCTGCTGAAGGATCTTCAGGCGAGAAAAGGCTCAGGTGAGATGCTTGATATTTTGACGGATCAGCTTATCGCGCTGGCGGCAGAGGTGATCAGTCGCCGGCTCGCTTTTGTAAAACGGTTGCAGGAATGGGCCTTTCCGATTCATTACGATATCAGCCGGGGAAAAGAAAAGCTCAAAATCAGCTATGTCCCCCCGGGTGAGGTATCAGACGAGATGGATTTGTCGAACATAAAAGAAGAACTCTATCAAGTGTATAAGCAAAAGCGGGATAAGGAGATTCAGCGCGGCGTCACGCTCTTTGGTCCACAACGGGATGATCTCAGCTTTCAGGTGAACGGGCATGATATTCAAACATACGGCTCGCAGGGGCAGCAGCGGACTACGGCGCTTGCCCTTAAATTAGCCGAAATTGAATTGATTTACGCCGAAGTTGGCGAGTACCCGCTCCTGTTATTGGACGATGTCCTCTCAGAGCTTGATGATTATCGTCAGTCGCATCTTCTGCGCTCGATTCAGAATAAGGTCCAAACGTTTGTGACAACGACAAGTGTCGAAGGAATTGATGAACAAACGTTGAGGCAGGCGGCTGTATTTGAAGTGACAGAGGGCACGATTGAAAAAAGATGACTGAGGAGGCGTGGACTGATGTTTATTCATTTAGGTGGCGATGTGCTGATCCGTTCAAAAGATATTATTGCTATTTTAAATCGTGATGTCCAGGAGCATTCCTCGATCACAAAGACGTATTTGAAGGAAGAAGAAGCGCGTAAGACAAAGACGATCATTTCAGCAGATTATATTAAATCAATCGTCATTACGGACAACGACATCTATTATTCTCCGGTTTCTTCTTTGACGCTGAATCGGCGGGCGATGGGAAAAACGATGACAGATTTCGCCCTTGAGAAGGAAGCTGAATGAGAGAGAACCGGCGGCGGGCGATTTTTACAATAGATTTGATAGATAAATGAGAATGAAGGTGAACAAGGTGACGAATGAACAACATCCTGAACAACAATCCTATGATGAAAGTCAGATTCAGGTTTTAGAAGGACTTGAAGCGGTACGGAAACGACCGGGGATGTATATTGGCTCTACTAGCGCTCGCGGATTGCATCATTTGGTTTGGGAAATTGTAGATAATAGTATTGACGAGGCGATGGCCGGATATTGTGATACGATTCACGTCACAATCGAAGAAGATAACAGCATTACGGTTGAGGATAATGGACGCGGAATTCCTGTTGGAATTCAGGAAAAAATGGGCCGTCCGGCTGTTGAAGTTATTATGACCGTGCTGCACGCCGGCGGAAAGTTCGGCGGCGGCGGTTATAAGGTTTCGGGCGGGCTGCACGGGGTTGGAGCTTCTGTTGTAAATGCTCTGTCCACAGAGCTGGAAGTAAAGGTTCACCGCGATAGTCAGGTTCATTACCAAAAGTATCAATTAGGGGTGCCTGCCGCTGATTTGTCGGTTATTGGGGAAACAGATAAGACAGGCACGATCATTCATTTCAAGCCGGATCCGACGATTTTCACGGAAACGACGGAATATGATTTCGATACGCTCGCGACACGCTTGCGTGAGCTGGCTTTTCTTAATAAAGGATTAACGATCAAAATCACGGATAAACGTCAAGAGGAAAAGGAAGCTACCTATCACTATGAGGGCGGAATTGCTTCCTTCGTTCAGCATCTTAACCGGTCAAAGGAAGTGCTGCACGAAGAACCGATTCATATTGAAAGTGAAAAAGACGGCTTAGCTGTCGAGGTCGCTGTGCAATATAACGACAGCTACAGCAGCAATATTTATTCCTTTGCGAACAACATCAGCACCCATGAAGGCGGAACACATGAATCCGGCTTTAAAACAGGACTGACGCGGGTCATTAATGATTATGCCCGGAAAAATGGCCTTTTCAAGGAAAATGACCCGAATTTAACCGGGGAAGATGTGAGAGAAGGACTGACGGCGATTATTTCCGTGAAAATTCCTGATCCCCAGTTCGAGGGGCAGACTAAAACGAAATTAGGAAACAGTGAAGCCCGGACAATTACCGATTCCTTATTTTCTGAGCATTTTTCACGGTTTTTGAATGAACATCCGCAAGTCGCACGGAAGATTGTCGAAAAAGGGCTGATGGCCTCCAGAGCCCGGGAAGCGGCTAAAAAGGCGCGCGAATTAACAAGAAGAAAAAGCGCTCTGGAAGTCAGTTCGTTGCCAGGGAAGCTGGCCGACTGTTCGTCGCGTGATGCGTCGATCAGTGAGGTTTATATCGTCGAGGGGGATTCGGCTGGCGGCTCAGCGAAACAAGGGCGTGATCGGCATTTCCAGGCGATTCTTCCACTTCGGGGAAAGATTTTGAACGTCGAAAAGGCGAGATTGGATAAAATTCTGGCCAACAATGAAATCCGGGCGATTATTACCGCGCTCGGCACCGGCATTTCCGATGATTTTGATATTGAAAAAGCCCGTTACCATAAAGTGATCATTATGACGGATGCCGATGTTGACGGAGCGCATATCCGGACCTTGATCCTGACATTCTTCTACCGCTACATGCGGCCGTTGATTGAAAAGGGCTATATCTATATTGCTCAGCCCCCGCTTTTTAAACTAACCGTGGGCCGGGATGTCAGCTATTTATACAGTGAGAAAGAGCTGGAGGAAGCCTTGAAGGAAGTTGAGGACCGCAGCAAGGTCGGCATTCAGCGCTATAAAGGTCTTGGTGAGATGAACCCGACTCAGCTTTGGGAGACGACGATGGATCCCGAGCATCGGACCGTGCTTCAAGTCACGTTAGAGGATGCGATGAAGGCGGATGAAATTTTTGAGATTTTGATGGGAGATCGAGTAGAGCCGCGCCGTGATTTCATTCAGGAAAATGCGCAGTATGTCAAGAATCTCGATGTCTAGGCGTTAAGATGGAGGTTAATACAAATGGCTGAGCAAAATCAATCGAAAGTAAAACCGATAAATATAAGTCAGGAAATGAAAGAGTCCTTTATGGACTACGCGATGAGCGTCATCGTCAGTCGCGCCCTTCCTGATGTACGAGACGGCCTGAAGCCGGTACATCGCCGGATTTTGTTTGCGATGAATGAATTAGGCATGACGCCAGATAAAGCTTATAAAAAGTCAGCCCGTATTGTCGGTGAGGTTATCGGGAAGTATCACCCACACGGTGATTCCGCTGTTTATGAGACGATGGTTAGAATGGCGCAGGATTTCAGCTTCCGTTACATGCTGATTGACGGACATGGAAATTTCGGTTCTGTCGATGGCGATGCAGCGGCTGCGATGCGGTATACCGAAGCGAAGATGTCGAAGATTTCGATGGAACTAGTGCGCGATATTAACAAAGATACGATTGATTATACGGATAACTACGATGGCTCAGAAAGAGAGCCGGTCGTACTTCCGGCGCGCTTTCCGAACCTGCTCGTGAACGGGGCGTCAGGGATTGCCGTTGGAATGGCGACCAATATCCCGCCGCATCAGCTGGGCGAAGTGGTTGATGGTGTGCTCGCTTTATCGCATAACCCTGAGATGACGGTCGAAGAGTTGATGGAGCATATTCCAGGACCTGACTTTCCGACTGGCGCAGAAATCCTTGGCCGTTCCGGGATCCGCCGCGCTTACCAAACAGGGAGAGGCTCAATTACGCTGCGGGCGAAAACAGTGATCGAGGAGAATAATGGCAAAAGCCGAATCCTTGTTCACGAATTGCCGTATCAAGTAAACAAGGCAAAGCTGATCGAAAAAATCGCCGAGCTAGTCCGTGATAAGAAGATTGATGGAATTACGGATCTTCGTGATGAGTCCGACCGGACCGGAATGAGAATCGTGATTGAGCTGCGCCGTGACGCCAATGCAAATGTGCTGCTCAACAATCTTTATAAGCAAACCGCCTTGCAATCAAGCTTTGGAATTAATCTGTTGGCGCTAGTTAAAGGGCACCCGCAAGTGCTGAACCTCAAGCAATGCCTCGAGTATTACCTGGAGCATCAGATCGAGGTCATCCGCCGGCGTACGGCGTTTGAGCTGCGCAAGGCGGAAGCGCGGGCCCACATTCTAGAGGGCTTGAGAATTGCGTTAGATCATCTTGATGAAGTGATCAGCCTGATCCGTTCTTCAGAAACGACGGAAATTGCCCGCAATGGCTTAATGGAGCGTTTTTCATTAAGCTATGAGCAGGCCCAGGCGATTCTTGATATGCGTCTTCAGCGCCTAACGGGTCTGGAGCGTGACAAGATTGAAAACGAGTATAAAGAGCTAATGGAAAGAATCGCCGAGTTGAAAGCGATTCTTGCTGATGAGGAGAAGGTACTTGAGATCATTAGAGAAGAGCTTACGGCGATTAAAGAGAAGTTCAATGACGAGCGCCGTACGGTGATTTCGATGAGTGAGGATCATTTAGAAGATGAAGATTTGATTCCGCGGCAGAACATCGTCGTGACGATTACCCATCACGGCTATATTAAACGGATGCCGGTTTCCACCTATCGAAGTCAAAAGCGGGGCGGAAAAGGGATTCAGGGAATGGGGACAAATGATAATGATTTTGTTCAGCATCTCTTCACCACAAACTCCCATCATACGATTCTCTTTTTTACAAACAAAGGGAAGGTCTATCGTCTGAAAGGGTACGAAGTCCCTGACTTAGGCCGGACGGCGAAAGGGATCCCGATTATTAATCTTCTGCAAATTGAACCGGGCGAATATATTAGTACGGTGATTCCGATCGAGGAGTTCAGGGAAGACGCCTATCTGTTCTTCCTGACAAATCAAGGGGTCGCCAAGCGGACGGAACTATCTTCTTTTGCCAATATTCGTCGCGGTGGGTTATTTGCGATCAGCCTGCGCGATGAGGACGAGCTTCATGGTGTCCGTCTAACTGACGGGAACCAGGAAATTATTATCGGTACACGGCAGGGAATGTCGATTCGCTTTCATGAGCAGGACGTCCGCTTAATGGGACGAACGGCGGCCGGAGTGCGCGGGATTACACTCGGTGACGATGACTGCGTCGTTGGAATGGACATGGTCGTTGAAGGACAAGATGTGTTAATCGTAACGAAAAAAGGTTACGGGAAACGGACGCCGATTGAGGAATATCGGATTCAAAACCGTGGCGGTAAAGGGATCAAAACATGTAACATCACCGAAAAAAATGGTCCGCTCGTTTCGTTAAAAGTCGTTTCGGCAGATCATGACATTATGATTATTACCGCCAGCGGCGTGATTATCCGTACGCAGGTCGAAGGAATCTCGACGACCGGACGAAATACGCAGGGTGTGATGTTAATTCGCGTCGATGAAGGCGAGGAAGTGGCGACAGTCGCCCGTGTTGATATTGAAGACGAAGAGGATGCAGAGTTTGCAGAGGAAAATGAAGAAGTGAATGCAGAAGCAGAAGAAACAGAAGAAACAGAAGAAACGAATGAAGAAGAAAGCAACGAATAATGTTCCACATTTTAAGAGCTATACGGACAGGCTGTTTAATGCCAGGACGTATAGCTCTTTTTGTAATGTGCCGATATAATAGATAGAGGATAAGGTCGAAATAAGAGGAGATGAGCGGGATGGAAGTGAAAGTAGCACAGCTTCAAGCAGGGTGCGTGACGTCAAAGGATGTGCCGGGCTTAACAGAAGTTCCATTAGTGAAGCGGAATACGGTTTTAGATGAGGTGCATCTTGATTTTTTAAAAGCATTTCTCGTGGAAACTGTTGAGGTAAGGCCGCGCCTCGCCAATGGAAAGACGTTTATTCCAGGTGAGGTGAAAGAGGAGCCGCAGGCTGAAGAGGAAAAGGCAACATCGTCACGCGATACGACTTTAGTCGAGGATTATCTCGCGACCGTTAAAATGTACAAAAAGCTTTGCGGGTCCTGGAAAGAAGGAGCAGCAGTTGATATGGCTGCGGTCCGCTCGACCTTTCTAACGCTGTTTGAAAAAACCCATCATTCACCTGATTATTTGCTCCATCTCCATGACTTGAATGATAAAACCGATTATATGTACCATCATTCCGTGTATGTCGGAATGCTCTCAGCTTTCCTGGCAAAAAAATTACGACTGACAGATGAACGTGCTAACCAGGTCGGTCTGTGCGGGGCAATGGCCGATGCAGGAATGGTAAAGCTGCCTTCATCAATTTTAAGGAAAACAGGTTCTTTAACGGAAGAAGAGTATGAAAAGGTGAAGAAGCACCCGATTCACAGCTATAAGATGCTAAAGGACGTTCCCGGTGTAAGTGATTCGATGTTAGTCGGGGTTCTGCAGCATCATGAGCGATATGATGGCAGTGGCTATCCTTTGGGAGTGACTGCGGAAAAAATTCATTTGTTCAGTCAAATTGTGGCGGTCGCCGATGTTTACCATGCGATGATTTCCGAGCGCCATCACCGCCCGAAACGTTCGCCTTTTCAAGTACTGGAAGAGATTGAGAAGGAACGGTTTGGCAAGCTTGAAACAAAAGTCGTGGAAGCCCTCGTCCAGAGTTTTGTTCAAAGTGCCATTGGCAGCCGGGTCTGTTTATCAACAGGAGAAGAGGCGGAAGTGATCTTTTTTGACCAGCAGGCGCCAACGAGGCCGATGGTGAAATTGCTCAGGGATGGTACCATTATTCAGCTCGTACAGGAGCCTAAACTTCATATTGTTGAAATATTAAAAAAACAGTAGCGTTTCCTTTCGAAAGAAGACAATGACGGTGCTCACCGGTTGCCTTTTCGAATGCTTTTATCAAGATGTACTGGTCCGCACATTGCTTAGGTTTTATCCCGGGGTAAGGCCGGGCCCAACAGTTTTTAGGATGGTGAAAAAGATGCATATGAAAGATGCTCTCATTTCCACTAAACTCTTTATTCCATTCCGTTCACCTAAAGCAGTCCCTCGTATCCGCTTAATGAACCGCTTAAACGAGGGGCTGCATCGAAAACTGACATTGATCTCTGCCTCGGCCGGGTTTGGGAAAACAACGGTGGTCAGTGAATGGCTCGCCCAATGTGAGCGACCTGCCGCCTGGCTGTCATTAGATAAAGAAGACAATGATCCGAAGCGCTTTATCACTTACTTGATCGCCGCTTTGCAAACGATCCAGGAAAAGACAGGCGAACAGTTGGTGAAGCTGCTTCAAATGCCTCAATCACCGTCGATTGAATTCATTTTGCCCTCCTTGCTTCATGAGATTGAGGCAATCGAGTGTTCGTTCATCCTCGTACTTGATGATTACCACCTTATTGCTGATCGTTCCGTTACCAATGTTCTTCTCTTTTTGCTTACCCATCTCCCGTCTACTATGCACCTTGTCGTTATCACTCGTGAGGACCCACAGTTCCCTCTTGCCCGGCTGAGAGCGTATGATCAATTGACCGAGCTGCGAGGAGCTGATTTGTGCTTCAATGAAAACGAGTCGGTTCAGTATTTTGATGATGTAATGAGTCTCGACCTCTCACTTGAAGAGGTGGCCTTGCTCAAGTCGCGTACGGAAGGTTGGATTGCCGGACTGCAATTAGCTGCAATCTCATTACGCGAGACGGAAGATAAATCTCATTTGATTGACTCGTTTAGCGGCACCCACCATTTTATTTTCGATTATTTGGCAGATGAGGTTTGGCGGCATCTGCCCGTAAGCATGCAAACCTTTCTTCTCCGAACATCAATCCTCGAACGATTTTGTGCTTCACTTTGTGATGCCGTTCTTGGTGAACAGGCACTCTCTCCAGACGGCCAGGGCAGCGAGGAGATGCTCCAGCAACTGGTCCGGCTCAATCTGTTTATTTTTCCGTTGGATCAGGAAAACCACTGGTTCCGCTATCACCATCTTTTCGCTGATACTTTACGGAAGAAATTCGCCGCTGTCGAAGGAGCGGAAGCAGAGCGGGCTGTTCTTCACAGTAGAGCGAGCCTCTGGTTTGAACAGCATGGTCTGGAGATAGAGGCCTTTTCGCATGCCGCCGCTGCAAGTGATATCGAGCGGGCCGGCTGGCTGATGGAGGGGGGCGGAATGCCGCTGCACTTTCGCGGTGCAGTGAGACCGGTTTTAAACTGGCTGGAATCTTTACCTGCTGCGGTCCTGGCTGAGCGACCGGCATTTATCGTCGCGCATGCTTCGGCTTTACTTTTTATTAGCAAATTAACCGGAATAGAACAAAAGCTGCAAATGGCGGAAGCAGCTTTGCTGGACGCTGAGCAGAATGGTGACAATCAGAATGTACGCGGCCATATTGCCGTAATTAGAGCGACTGTCGCTGTCAGTCTCCATCAGCCTGAAACGATTATCCTCCAATCAGAACGGGCGCTGCGCTATTTGCTGCCGGATAACGTGCCTGTCCGGACTGCTGCTACCTGGACGCTTGGTTACGCTTATCAGCTTCAAGGGAAGCGTTTGGCTGCCGGCCGGGCATATACGGAGGCGATTTCCGCCAGCAAAGCGATCGGGCACTCGATGATTACGCTGATGGCAACAATCGGACTTGGCAATGTTCAGGAAAGTGAAATGCTGCTCGAATCGGCGGCGAGGACCTATCAGAATGCACTGCATCTGGCCGGTCATCCGCCGTTGCCTGTGGCATGTGAGGCCTATCTTGGGTTAGCGCGAATCTTCTATGAATGGAATGATTTGAACACCTCCTTACAGCATGTCAAACAAGGGGCGCATTTAGCAGGCCAACTGGGAAGCTCAGACAGGGCTGCGGCCTGTGAGTTGTTTTTGATTCGGCTTCGACTGACAGAAGGAGATACAGCAGGTGCCTTAGCCCGGTTAGCTGAGCTTGAGCAAATTGCCCGACAGAAGCAGTACGACAAGCTTCAGCCTGATATTGCTGATTTACGCGGGCGCATCCTGCTGCAGCGCGGGGAGCTGCAAGCCGCTCTTCAATTAGCCAGTTCCATCGATTGCGCGCTTCTTCAGGCCCGGGTGTACCTCGCGGCAGGAGATGTTCCTATGGCGCTGAAGACGTTAACGGGCTGGGACAGATATGTGGAAGAAAAAGAATGGCTCGATGAACAGCTTAAAGTAGAGATCCTTCAATCACTTATTCACCACGCACGCGACGAACAGAAGCAGGCGCTGCAAAAGTTGAAAAACGCTTTGCAGATCGCCGAGCCGCATGGCTTTATCCGTCTTTTTCTAGATGAAGGTGGGCCGATGGTTAATTTGTTAGCGGAAGCGGCGACCCGAGGTCTGCTGACGTCTTATGGCCATAGATTGCTTTTGCTTGGTCGTGCAGAGCGGCGTGCTTTCAAGGACGTAGGCGCAAAAGCTGTACCATTGCTTGCCCCTTTGACTGCACGTGAATTGGAAGTGTTGCGGCTGATCGCGAAGGGACTGTCCAATCGTGAAATTTGCGACAGGTTATTTCTTGCGTTGAGCACGGTAAAAGGCTATAACCGTACTATTTTTGATAAGCTGCACGTTCATAGACGGACAGAAGCGGTTGCCCGCGCCCGCGATTTAGGATTGATTTAAAAACCATACTTTAGTAGCTGCACAACCTCGAGTTAAAACCTTACGTTATAGATAAAAGGGAGAGGTGTGATCAAGTGAGAGCAATCGTTTGTGAAAGCTATGGACCGCCGGACGTTCTCCGGCTTGAGAAAGTGGCAAAGCCTGTGCCAAAAAGACAGGAGGTAGTAGTCAAAGTATTGGCCACCGCCGTAAATTCCGCAGATTGGCGTCTGCGAAAGGGAGATCCGTTTCCTGTTAGGCTTTTCTTTGGGCTGACGAAACCGAAAAGGCCGATCTTAGGCGGGGTATTTGCCGGAGTAGTTGAGGAGACCGGTCAGGATGTCAGTTGCTTTAGACCCGGAGATGCCGTTTTTGGAGCAACAGGAATGACATTTGGGGCCTATGCTGACTATATCAGCTTGCCGGAAAAAGCTGTCTTGGCATTAAAACCGTCTACCATCACTTTTGAGGAGGCAGCATCTGTTCCTTTCGGTGGACTAACCGCCCTGCATTTTTTGAAAAAGGCGAATATAGAAGGCGGGCAGCGGGTGCTCATTTACGGTGCCTCCGGAGCAGTCGGGACAGCTGCGATCCAGCTCGCCAAAACTTACGGGGCGCTTGTTACGGGGGTTTGCAGTACAGCAAATGTCGCTTTAGTCAGATCATTAGGTGCAGATGACGTGATCGATTACACTAAGGAAGACTTCACCGCGAGTGAGGAACAGTATGATATGATCTTTGATACAGTGGGGAAAATATCCGTCCTCTCCAGCCAGAAACGGCTAACGAAAAACGGACGCTTGATCCTGGGGGCCGGCGGCTTTTCGCAAATATGGCAAAGTTTCGCTGTTTCAATCGCAAGTCGTACGAAAGTGATTTCCGGAGTTTCTGCTGAGAGATCGGATCAACTCGTCATATTAAAGGAGTTGCTTGAGGCCGGAGCTATCAGACCGGTTATTGACCGCTGCTATCCTTTAGAAAAAATCGCGGAGGCACATCGTTATGTAGAAAAAGGACATAAAAAAGGAAATGTAGTGATTACGATGACAGATGCGGACGAAAACTTATGAGCGTGTCACTATTAAACAAAGAGTGGGCAAAGCAGAGGAAATATGTCCTAGGAGATAAATAAACTTTTTCAAAAAAAACTGTTGCATTAATCTTTTTAGATATGTTATATTATTTCTTGTCGCCAATGACGAATGAAACTTAATTAAAAAAAGTATTGACGAGTGAGTCAGTATTTGATATGATAATTAAGTCGCCATAAACGACAACGAGTTCTTTGAAAACTGAACAAAAGCCAAGCGAAAAAAGGTGACGAATGTCACCGTCAAAAAAGCCAGCGGAGCCTGCACAAGGTTTTGGAAGCAAGAAACGAAGTGGTTTTCTTCGGCTATTGCTGAGTGCAGAGTGGAGCGGCTATCAATTTAAAACGTAAGAGCTTAATCAGCTCACCATTTTCATGGAGAGTTTGATCCTGGCTCAGGACGAACGCTGGCGGCGTGCCTAATACATGCAAGTCGAGCGGGTGAACCTGACAGATTCCTTCGGGATGACGTCAG
>NZ_JAMBOS010000028.1 GCF_023715705.1 Halalkalibacter oceani | reverse complement strand
CTCCTCCATTTGCTTGATATATTGGTTGGCGAACCACATATATCGTAGCATCACGAAGGAGTTTTTTTCATACCTCGCTGGAAGCTTTCCGGAACCCTAGGCCTAGCCTAGGGTTTTCTTTTTACAACAAAAGAAGATGCCTCAAAAAGGCTTTATCACCTTTTTGAGGCATCTTCCGCAGTAATCGGCCAAACCCGCCGAGCATGTCCATTTTTTCTTCTAGCTGCTATTCGCTTTCAATTAGCTTTTGCTTTAACAGCTTGTTTCTCAGCTCATATTGCGCAAAAAGTTCGGTCAGCAATTGACTGATTTGTTCTTCATCCCGTTTCTTCACCGCTTCAAGAAACGACTTCTGCAGCTTCTCATGTTGAGCCGCCCATTCTTTTTGCTTTGATTCGGCGAGGAGCTCCCGCTTTTGCGCTTCATTGATCGCTTTCAGCAAAAGATCGCGCTCTTTTTTGATATTCTGCCAGCGCTCCACCTCATGCGGCCGATTTTTTTCAGCAAGCAGCTCATAATAATAATCGATATGATCATTGATTCCTTCCGCACATGGCCACGGTCTCTCTTCTTCATTCTGTGCTTTCTCCGCCTCAGCCTGAACGAAACCGGACAAGCTTACAACGGTCAGTGCTGCGGTGATGCCGACTATTTGCAGCACGAGAAACAGCCTCCAAAAATGTTTCACAGATGATCATTCCTTCCACCTTTTAGTAGTAGAATAACCATCATTGTGCAAAACATGCATCTATTCTAGGCGTTCCCGTCCGCATCGCCGTTAATAAAGCGAGAGTGTCGCGCTATTCATCTGCTCAAGTCTTTGCTTCACACTTGCCAGAAATCTGCCGCATACTAAGCCGTCAAGGATCCGGTGATCAAGGGACAGGCAGAGATTAACCATGCTTCTGATCGCGATCATATCTCCACTATCTGTTTCGATCACGACAGGGCGTTTAACGATCGATTCAACGGATAAAATCGCGGCTTGCGGATGGTTAATGATCGGCGTAGATAAAATCGAACCGAATGAGCCGGTGTTATTAATTGTAAATGTACCACCCTGCATATCGCTCTGCGCCAGCTTGCCGGAACGGACCTTTGCGGCCAGCTGATTCACCTCACGCGCCAGGCCTTTAATCGACTTTTCATCAGCATGCTTAATTACCGGCACAAATAACGCATCCTCCGTCGCCACGGCCAAAGAAATATTGATATCCTTTTTCTGAATAATTTTATCCTCAGCCCACATCGCATTCAGCTGTGGATATTCCTTCAAAGCTTCCACTGCTGCTTTAATAAAGAACGGGAGAAAGGTCAGGTTATGCCCTTCCTTTTCTTTGAATGCCGCTTTGTGCTGGTCACGATAACGGACTAGATCTGTCACATCGACTTCGACCGTCATCCAGGCGTGTGGCATCTCCCGCTTGCTTTTCACCATGTTGGCCGCGATCGCCCGGCGCACTCCGGAAATCGGGATCTCAAGATCACCTTCGACACTGCGGGCCGGCTCCGTCATCCGCTGCTTCGGTGCAGAATCAGTCTCTGCCTGAAGCGCAGCTTCCGCCTTCGCCGCCGGCGCCGGGATCGTCCCTTCATCAATCAGCTTCTGGATATCTTTCCGGGTAATCCGGCCACCTTTACCGGAGCCTGTTACTTGACTCAGATCAATTCCGTGCTCCTGCGACATTTTTAACACAGCAGGTGAATAACGGTGCTCCTTCTGCGATGGCGCAGCCGGCTCGCTTTCCGTTTTTTTCGTCTCGGGCTGCGAGATGTCAGCGCTTTGCTGTTCGGCCTTTGGCTCTGTGCCTTCGACGTCAATTGTGCAGATGACGACGCCAACCTCCACCGTTTCATCCTCCTGAACAAGCAGTTCTTTAATGACCCCTGCGTAGGAGGAAGGTACTTCAGCATTGACTTTATCGGTCATCACTTCAGCAATGGGATCATACTTGTTCACATGGTCTCCCGGGCTAACCAGCCACTTGCTGATCGTCCCTTCCGTTACACTTTCCCCAAGCTGAGGCATTTTCATTTCAGTTGCCACGTCTCTCACCTCATTTCTAAAATTCAGCCAGTTCACGCATTGCTTTTTCTACTTTGTCCGGATTAATCATGAAAAATTTCTCCATTGTCGGAGCATATGGCATCGCCGGAATATCCGGGCCTGCTAATCGCTGAATCGGCGCATCAAGCTCGAACAAACAATGCTCGGCAATGACCGCGGCCACCTCGCTCATGATGCTGCCTTCTTTATTAGCCTCTGTCACAAGCAGTACTTTCCCGGTCTTGCGCGCCGCCTCAATAATCGCTTCCTGATCAAGCGGGTAGACGGTGCGCAAATCAAGAATATGGGCCTGAATCCCGTCTTTTTCAAGCCGTTCCGCCGCCTGCAGGGCAAAGTGAACCGCCAGGCCGTACGTAATGACGGTAATATCGTCCCCTTCCCGCTTTACATCGGCTTTTCCAATCGGCAGCGTGTATTCCTCAGACGGAACTTCGCCTTTAATCAGGCGGTAAGCCCGTTTATGCTCAAAAAACAGAACCGGATCATCAGAGCGAATCGCCGCCTTCAGCAGTCCTTTCACGTCATAAGGAGTCGACGGCATGACAATTTTCAAACCCGGTACATTGGCAAAAATCGCTTCGACTGATTGCGAATGATAGAGGGCGCCATGGACACCGCCTCCATATGGAGCGCGGATCGTGATTGGACATTGCCAATCATTATTGGAGCGGTAACGGATTTTAGCCGCTTCTGAAATAATCTGATTCACCGCCGGCATAATAAAATCGGCAAATTGCATTTCGGCAACCGGACGCATCCCGTACATCGCCGCGCCGACCCCGACGCCGGCGATCGCTGATTCGGCAAGCGGCGTATCAATTACCCGCTCTTCGCCAAACTGTTCGTATAAGCCATTCGTTGCCCGGAAAACACCGCCGCGTGCACCGACATCCTCCCCTAAAATGAATACATCCTGATCGCGTTCCATCTCCTCGCGGAGAGCTTGCGTCACTGCTTCGATATATGAAATTACTGGCATTGCCTCGTTTCCCCCTTCCTAATCTGCATAGACATAGCGCAGCGCATCCTCCGGATCAGCATACGGCGCCTGTTCGGCATACTCTGTCGCCTCATCAATCACCTTAATCATCCGCGCCTCCATGTCGTTCATCAGTTCATCTGTCAGCAGGCCGACCTCGCGCAAATAAGTCGCAAAGGTAAAAATGGAATCAAGCTTCTTCGCTTCTTCGACTTCCTCCCGTGTACGGTAGGCGCGGTCGTCATCATCGCTGGAATGAGGCGTCAACCGATAGGAAACGGTCTCGATCAATGTCGGTCCTTCACCATTTCTTGCCCGGTCAGCTGCCGCTTTGACAGCTTCATAGACTGCTAATGGATCATTCCCGTCGACTGTGAAACCAGGCATCCCGTAGCCAATCGCACGGTCCGATACCTGTTTGCAGGCAAGCTGCTTTTCAATCGGCACGGAGATCGCATATTTATTATTTTCACACATAAAGATCACAGGCAGCTTGTGAACACCGGCAAAGTTCGCTCCTTCATGAAAATCTCCCTGATTGGATGAGCCTTCCCCAAAGGTGGTGAAAGTGATAAAATCCTCGCCTTTCATTTTTCCGGCAAGCGCGATGCCAACCGCGTGAGGGACTTGCGTCGTCACCGGTGAGGAGCCTGTTACAATCCGGTTTTTTCTTTGGCCAAAATGCCCTGGCATTTGCCTTCCGCCCGAATTCGGGTCCTCCGCTTTAGCAAAGCCTGACAGCATTAAATCACGGGCCGTCATACCGAATGTCAATACGACGCCGATATCACGGTAATACGGCAAAATATAATCCTTCTCGCGATTGAGCGCAAAGGCGGCTCCGACCTGGGCCGCTTCCTGTCCTTGACATGAAATAACGAAAGGAATCTTGCCGGCGCGGTTTAAGAGCCACATCCGCTCATCAATGCGGCGTGCCAGCAGCATTGTTTCAAACATTTCCAGTACCTTATCATCGCTAAGTCCTAAAGCTTTATGGCGATTATCAGTCATGCTTGCGTCCTCCTTTTTCTTGCTTATCCTTGAACTGCTTTTCCACGTTATAAATGAATCGCCTTTCCTTCAACAGCGAGCGCCGCTTCGCCTATAATTTCAGAAAGCGTCGGATGAGGATGAATCGTATCGGCGATTTCAAGATGAGACGCATCGACGACCTTCGCCAATGCCGCCTCCGAAATCATGTCAGTGACATGAGGGCCAATCATATGAATCCCCAGCACATCGTCATTAGACGCATCGACGATCATTTTCGCAAAGCCGTCTGTTTCGCCGTAGACGAGCGCTTTTCCAATCGCTTTAAACGGAAACGATGCTGTTTTGACCGAGAAGCCTTGCCGCACCGCTTCGGCTTCTGTGAAGCCGACACTCGCCATTTCAGGCTGACTGTAAATACATTTGGCAACGGTCTGATAGTTCAGTGGCGCCGGCTGCTTTCCCGCCAGATGATCGACGGCGATGATGCCTTCATGCGAGGCAACATGGGCGAGCTGCAAGCCGCCAATAACATCACCAATCGCATAAATATGTGACTCTTTCGTTTGATACCATTCATTGACGGCAATCACCCCATCTTCCACGGCGATTTCAGTGTTCTCGAGTCCGATATCTTTCACATTTGCCGCTCGCCCGATTGAGACAAGCAGCTGATCGGCTGTCAAACTTAGCTCCTTGCCCTGATGATCTGCCTTTATTTGAACGCCTGCGTCTTTTTTCAAGGTTTCCGGCATGATCTTCGCGTTTGTGTAAAGCTTAATCCCCTTTTTTTGCAGCAGTCTCGCCGCTTCGTTAGCAATATCAGCGTCCTCGGTCGGCAGGATTTTGGCGGCAAATTCGACGACTGTCACCTCGACTCCGAAATCATGCAAAAGTGAGGCCCACTCGATTCCAATCACTCCGCCACCGACAATGATGATCGAGGAAGGCAGCTCCGTCAACGCGAGCGCTTCATCTGAAGTGAGGACATATTTTCCGTCCGGTTCGAGTCCGGGTAATGTTTTTGGAGCGGAGCCGGTCGCAATGATCACGTTTTTCGGAATAAGCATCGTATTTTCCTGTCCGTCGCTCCGTTCGACTGAAATTGTCCCCGGGGTCGGCGAGAAGATCGAAGGACCGAGAATCCGGCCTTTTCCTTCATAGACGGCAATCTTCCCTTTTTTCATCAAATGCTGGACGCCACGGTAAAGCTGATCGACAATTTGCTCCTTGCGCTTCTGGACCTTCGCAAAGTTAAATGTCACTTCACCTGTTTCTACGCCAAACTCATCCGCTCTTTTAGCGGTAGTAAGCACTTCTGCGCTTCTTAGCAGCGCTTTGCTTGGAATACAGCCTTTATGAAGGCATGTGCCACCCAGCTTTTCTTTTTCGACAACAGCGACTTTCAAGCCGTACTGCGCCGCTCTGATCGCCGCCACATAGCCTCCCGTACCTGCTCCTAACACGACAAGATCATATTCTTCAGCCACTTGCTTCCCCTCCTGCTCCTAATCACGTCTTGATAAAATATGGCGCTCCCTCTGCAAAAATTGTCTGCGCGACCGTCTCAGCCGGGCGATTCGCTCTTCAGCCATCCGGTCGGCCGCCTGATACGTTGGAATTGCATCGCGGTTTGAAATCTCAAATACCTTCGCAACATTTTGGTAAATACCTTCAACTTTTTTTAAAGCGCGGTCACGGTTATAGCCGTTCAGTTCATCAGCGACATTAATAACCCCGCCAGCATTTATGACATAATCGGGCACATATAAAATACCCATTTCCTGAACAACATTCCCGTGCCGGTCTTCTTTAAGCTGATTATTGGCGGCACCAGCAATGACCTTTGCCTTTAGCTGCGGAATCGTCTGATCATTGATCACTGCGCCAAGGGCACACGGGGCAAAAATGTCACAGTCCACCCCGTAGATCTCATCAATGTCCACAGCCCGTGCGCCAAATTCGCTGACCGCCCGCTGGACCGCTTCACGATTAAGATCGGTGACGATCAGCTGCGCCCCCTCTTCATGAAGATGCCTGCACAAATGATAGGCAACATTTCCAACTCCTTGGACAGCGACTGTTTTACCGTGCAGCTGATCAGAGCCAAACGCTTCCTTCGCCGCTGCCTTTATCCCGACATACACGCCATACGCCGTGACGGGGGAGGGATTTCCTGAAGCTCCGAATGCCGGTGAGATGCCGGTCACATAGTCTGTCTCCTCATGAATCGTATCCATATCCTCAACGGTTGTGCCGACGTCCTCGGCCGTAATGTAGCGGCCATTCAGCCCCTCGATATAGCGACCAAAAGCGCGAAACATTTCTTCGTTCTTATCTGTTCGCGGGTCGCCGATGATGACCGTCTTCCCCCCGCCGAGATTCAACCCGGCGGCGGCGTTTTTATACGTCATTCCTTTCGCCAGGCGCAACGCATCTTCCAAGGCCTCCTCCTCGCTCTGATAGTTCCACATCCGCGTTCCACCGAGCGCCGGGCCGAGCGTCGTATCATGTATCGCAATGATTGCTTTCAATCCGGATAATTGGTCCTGACAAATGATAACTTGCTCATAATCATATTTTTCCATATAAGAGAATAGCTTCATGCTCTTTCCTCCTTAGTTCTCCGTGAAGAACCTTAGTTGCTACTATTCACGCAAGTTCTATGCCAATCCAATATCCGCTAGAGAAATTGCCATTTCTTCACATTTACCGTCTTTATCTCCGTTATCCATACTGCAAAAATATGCATACCACGCAACTAATTGCATGCAAATTTATGCAAGGTCATATTTGTGAAGCTTATAATATAAGGTCCGTAACGAAATCCCTAGCTCCTTCGCCGTCTTTGTCCGGTTGCCATTAAACTGCTTTAACGAGTGCAGAAGAATTTGCTTTTCATGCTGTGCCATTTTCTCCTCAAGATTCATCCCGTCCGTGCTGACGTTCATCCGGCTTGCCGCTTCCAACGGTCTCTCATAGAGCGGCGGGAGATCCTTTCGCTCAATGACTTTTCGCGATGGTTCCATATAAATCATCGTTCTGCCAAGCACATTCTCAAGCTCCCGAACATTTCCCGGCCAATGATACGCCTTCCATTCATCAAGCGCTTCATCCGAGACGGATTGAACAAAGCGGCCGTAATCGTGATTAAGCTTTGTCAGCAAATGGGCGACAAGCTGCTCCAGATCCTCCATCCGCTCCCGCAAAGGCGGAATATGGATTGGCATCTTATTAATGCGATAATACAAGTCTTCACGAAAACGCTGCTCGGCAACCGCTTTTTCTACATTCATATTTGTCGCGGCGATCACTCGGACATCAATCGCGATCGGCTTCGTCCCGCCGACTCTCACAATTTCCTGTTCTTGCAGCACGCGGAGCAGCTTGGCCTGCATCGCCGCAGACAGCTCACCGAGTTCATCCAGAAAAATGCTGCCTTGATCGGCTTCTTCAAACAATCCCCGCTTTCCGCCCCGTTTTGCTCCTGAAAACGCCCCTTCTTCATAGCCGAACAGCTCACTTTCAAGCAGCTGCTCCGATAAGGCCGCACAGTTGACCCTGACAAAAGAATGCCCTCTTCTCTGACTCTGATTATGTATCGCGTGGGCAAAAAGCTCCTTGCCCGTGCCGGACTCCCCGCGCAGCAAAATCGTCACGGGGGTAGCTGCTGCCAGCTTTGCCTGCTCAATTGCCAGCTGCATTTCCGCGGACGTGCCGACAATATCGGCAAAGGAATATTTCGCTTCCAGCGAGCGGATACGCCGTTTCGCTTTTTCGAGCTGAACATGCAAGGAATTCAGCTCGGAAACATCATGAATGACGCCGACACTCCCGCGTGTTTTTTGATCAACGATGATCGGAGCGACATTGACGATTACATCTCTTTTTTTCGGGCCAACCTTTAAAGGCACCCCTCTTACCGGCTTGCCTGTTTTTAGCACCTGGAAATGCATGCTCTCCCCTTCAGAAATGTCCGCAGTCGCCGGATGACCGATGACTTCCTCCGGCAAAAGTCCGGTTAAACGCGTATATGCCGGATTAATCATTAAGCCGTTCCCATTCTCATCGACGACCGAAATCGCATCATCCGAGGACTGAATAATCGCTTCAAGCATCGTCTGAATTTCTTTCAAATTGCTCACCTGATCCGTCATTGCTACAAGATCGGTGACATCCTTGAATACGCCGAGGGCGCCGATACAATGCGAGCCTTCAAATAACGGAACGCGGGTCGTCACGATGACCGTGCCGTTGCTCAGCTGCTGGCGCCGGTTATATTCCACCTCCATCGTCTGTACCACCCGCGGCAGGCCACTTGAAGGAAGCACGGTAGTGACCGGCTTGCCGATCGCCTGCTCCGCGTCGAAGCCGACAATTTTTGCCGCGGCCTGATTAAAAATCAAAATCCGTTCATTACGGTCAATCGCGATCATTCCGTCATGAGTCGCATTTAGGATCGTTTCTTGAAGGGAGGTTTGCTGATTCAATTGCTGAATCAATCTATCCTTTTCCCTCAATAGCGAGAAAAACAAACGCGACAGTTCAGATGGAACGATAAGTGTCCGACCGGCAAAGTCAGCCTGTAGGGAAGCAGCAACGTCTGGATCGCCCGTCACTTCGAAAATAAAATCAAACCGCTCCCCGCGTAATCCGTGCCACGTCGCCGCGGTCACAAGCTGATGCTCTCGGGCCAGCACCAGCCCGGGCGCGTCAGGATCACGGTCAACAACAGCTACGACGTGAATATGCTCCATCTTCATCAGCATTTGAAAGAGCGCCACGCCTCCTTGTCCTCCGCCAACAATCATTGCTCGCTGCATGAAAAGAATCCCCTCCTAAAAAATTAAGACCGGGTCCTAATTGCTGCTAATAATTTTCTCTATCTTCACTATTACGCAAATGTCACAAAGATGCAACTCCTAAGATTGTACATCAGTAAAAAATTCCGCTAAACTTATAAATAAACAAGAAAAAAAGCAATGATAATTTTTATTTTTGCAAACTGGTACAGAAGGACAACCGGGAAGGAATTTATACATGAAAGAGGAATGAAAATGGGACGCTTTATCGCATTGATGATTATGATCATCCCGATCATTGTCGCCGGCTACGGCATTAAACAGATGAGGGATACAATTTTTCAAATTAGCAACTCGCCTTATCCTAATTTAACGTTACAATTCGCGGCGGGATTTGTTCTTTTTCTCGCAGGACTCAGCTTTATCGGCGGATTTATCTTTTACCGTGATCGCAAAAACGGCAAAATTGCTCCGCGCTTTCAAAAAAGAAGCAAGCCATCCCCTGAGCGCGAGTAACTGCCGCAAAAGCCCTCTTCGTCATACCGGCTGTAAGCCAGGACAAACCGCTCCTGGCTTATTTTAGTTTTTGCAGCGCTTCTGGCTATTCTCCTACTTTTTTGACACCCCGAGCTGGTCAAGCCGCTTCAGCACGGACCAGCGCTCAATGACCCCCGATAGCGAGATTTTCTCAGACAAAACAATAATCGCCAACACAAAAAGCAGGATTCCGAATTGCAGCGTGACTTCACTATGATGAATCAAAATAACAGCGAAAATGGCGCCTGTGACAGTTGCTCCATTATCGCCGAGCATCACTTTCCGGTGCCCTTCCAGCACGAACGAAATATAGAAGACAGCCAGCACCGTTACGACAAATAAAAGCGGAGGTAAAGGAAGAAGGTAAAATAAAAGAACGGTGAAGCAAAGCGCCACTTTCCAGACGCGCAACGGCCTTGTATCAAACAAATTCATCACATGCGGCAGACCAGTCAGCAAAAAAAACGCCAGCAGATTTTGCACGAAGGTCATCGGCTGCTTTGACCAGAGGTAAAGCAGGGCAACCATGATCGTTCCTCCCGCTTTTAACAGCCCTGTCGTTACTTTGCGGTGCTTCCTCGCGAATGCGAGATGACCTTTTAACCCTTTTGGATAGCTAGTGCCAAGACGGTCATCAATGAAGCCAAGCAACCAGATACTAAAAATAAAAAGAAAGGCCTGAAAAGAAAAGATTTCATCAGGAAAAGGAGGAAAGGAATACAAGACACAGTAGCTGTAAAAAATCACGACCCCGAGACTGTAAGGGACAAGCTGACATTGGTAATTTCGCACCGCGAGCTGCATCGATTGAAAGGCGATCATACTCAAATAGGCGATCAGCGGCAGCGTGGCTAATAAAATAATCATTGGTGCTGAACCTCTCGCAGCTGCCGTTCGATTTCAAGCCATTGCTTCAGGCGGTGGAGAAATCCCCGCATATTTTTCCCCATTTCCCGGTGGGTCATCTGCGTCGTAATTTCCGCGCATGTTGCTCCGGCCCGAAGCAAATCGAGCGTCATTTGCGCCTCTACCCCAAAGCGTTTATAGTCCTTTTCCAGCAAAACAGGGAGCCATTTTCTCCGAAAAACCCGCTGACCTGAAAGCGGCGATGCAAGCTTTACTCCCGTCTCGCGGTAAATAATCGCTTGAACCCTTCGTTTCACCAGGCCGAAGCCGGCCCGCTTCCCCGGCTTCATCACTGAAATGACAAGGTCGGCCTCTTCCCTTTCGAGCGTAGCGATCAACAATTCAATCTCCCGGGCGCTTTCCCCAAGGTCGGCGTCGAGGCAAATGATGACCTCTCCTCTTGCTGCTCGCCAGCCTGCCTGAAGCGCAAAGCCTTTTCCTTTGTTTTCGGCAAAGCTGATCAGCTTGTCTGCGTATTGCCCGGCAATTATTTTCGTGTTGTCATCGCTACCGTCATCGATGACAATGATTTCTGCTTGGTCCGTCAATTGCTGAACAGCAAGAAGTGTCCTCTCGAGGTAGTTCTCTTCATTGTATGCAGGAATGACAAAAGAGCGTTTAATCATGATGAAGAGCCTCCTTCTTTTTCCATTCGTTGATCCGCTCTTGAAGCATGTGATACAAGCTCCTGCCGTATGTTTGCAGCTTTGCCTGTAACGCATTCGGGAAAGCGCGCACAGGGTTGTCATATAAAGTATGAATCCCTTTTAAGTCTGTAATTTTCTCTCCGGCCTGAATGCGCGCCAGCCAGGTTGACCCCATTCCCGCTCGTCCTTTTTCAAGAAATTCAACCATTCCGATTCGACAGCCGATCAAATACATATGCTCGGCTCCGGCCCAGAAGGCAGCAGAAATGGCGACATCCTCACTAGTGCCGACAAAGCAAATCGTCTCCGCCTGTAATCCTAAGGCTTCAACGCGTAATTTCCCCGGCGAATGACCGTCCGGATGCTGATGACAGAGCAAGGCCGCGCCACAGGTTAACGCCTGGCCACTAACTGAATCCATATCACCAATAATAAAATGCGGACACACACCTTGCCGCAGCAAACCGTCTGCCGCCCCGTCAACAGCCATGACGATCGATGATTTCTTCAGCAATTTGGAGCGGATGACGCGCAAATCCTTCTCATAATTTGTATTTCGGGCGACGATGAAGACGTTCTTTCCCTTTATTGACTGAAGACTGCCCGGCAGGCAGAATGCGGATTGAAACCAGTCGCTTTCTCGTTCAGCATAATGAAGGGTGTTTTTGACAAACCCGGCAAATGTAGCGGAGAAATGGCCATCTGCCTGCTCCAGCTTATCCTCAAGCATTTGCTGATTGTAACGAAGCAGCTTAGCTGCCAGCACCGGACGGGTATCTGCCGCTGTAAATAACTCATCGCCGACAATCGCCGCCATTTCTCCGTTGAACGGAGACGCTCTTTTTTCATGCCACAGCACGTCAAATACGACGATCCCGGCGGCCAGCAGTGTCATGACGTGCTTTTGCCGGTACTTCCCACTCATCGACGGCTTGCCGTTAATGACCGCTTTTACGTTCGCTTTCACCAGGCTGTCAGCGGCGACGCCATCCAAATCCTCATGCCACAAAAAAACGATCGCCTGCTTTGGAACATATTGGAGCAGCTCTTTTGTTTTTTCATGCTCATAAATCGGCCCTTTAATGATTTCTGCCATCGCGATCCCTCTCTACATCGTTTGTTCATAATATAAGCAGTTTCAGCAGAATTATTAGCCGATAAGAAAACATGAGCGCTTCTTGGCGGCAATTTTTGCAGCTGATCAAGGCTGACCGCTGACGAAGAATCCAGAGTTTAGAAATCAAGACAAAAAGATCCTTGCAAATCCAAGGATCCCTGTGACATGATTCATTTACCCGGCTACCTTTGTTACGTTTAAGCGTCCAAAATGGCCACTGCTGCGATCTATTACGCTTAGCATGCTGGCTGATTTTTCGTCCTGTGGTCGTTGCTCTGATGTACACGGAAACCAATCTCTCCAGCCAAAAGTCGGAGACGCTCGTACGGTTTCTCTCCAACGGGAGCGTTGCGCCAATAGCAAGCACTGGTTTCCTCAGTTCTCTATACGCCGACTAATTTCTACTCGATTATGACCGCCCGGGCCGGGGCCCCTTCAAATCCTTCGAGCTTCAGCGGCAGACAAATAAACTGAACACGCTGCTTCGTCACTTGTGAAAGATTGCACAAATATTCGATTAAGAGAATGCCGTTCTTCAAAAGCAGTTCATGTGTCGGCATATCCTTCACTTGAAACGGATTTTCACTGTCTATCAGCTTCAACGGATAGTCCTGTGGGAAATCAAATGCCACGGCTTCCGGCTTTTTCTCATGCAGCCATTGAGCCGCTTCCATTGTCACATAAGGAGCCTTTGACCAGAATTCGCGCGTATCATAGCCTCAAGTGGTATTTCCCTTCTCGCGTGTCGGCTTTATACTCATCAATCGCAATCACAGGAGGAAGGTGGTTCACCTCTTTGACAAGCGGAGCTGCTAGGTCATCGAAGCGACGCATCGCTGTTGGGGGAGACGTGTGACATTGCCTGGCGGTATCCCGGAAATTCTTCCCCTCAATCAACCGCATCCGCAGGGCCTGGTTCCATTCCACCGTTTGCCTTTGGTACCTCTCCACAAACGTCACCTTTTCCGCAAACCGCTTTCCACACGGGCACGCATAACGGCGCTTGCGATAAAAAAGCGTCACCTTGCGCTCAAACCACTTCAAATGCTGGATCTTCTGCATCCGGTAATCATGGACACGGTCCGTCTTTTTCCCACATGCGGGGCACGAATGTCGCTCTTTTGGCATTTCCACATGAAGGGCAATTCCACTCTCTCGTTCCTCTATCTTTGTCACGCAAACCTCTTTTAATCCTGGGATTTTCATGATAGACTTTTGTTGCACGCAGCTCCATCCTTTCTTTGTTTCTCATCAATTCAAGGATAACAGGATCAAAGGAGCTTGCGTGTCTTTTTTTGTCCTCATTGGGCGAATACCCCAACATTTATTTTAGAGCCGGAAAAATAAAAAGCACCTTCTATTTAGAGGGAAGTCCCTAAAATAGAAGATGCTGCTCGCTTCCTGGTTAAGACACTTTATGTTCTATCCGCAGCTTGTCAGCCACCATCGCAATGAATTCACTGTTTGTCGGCTTCGCCTTCGAATGGCTCACCGTGTAGCCGAACAGGCTTGAAATCGAGTCAATATTCCCGCGGCTCCATGCGACTTCGATCGCATGCCGAATAGCCCTTTCCACCCGACTCGCAGTAGTGTTGAATTTCTTCGCAATATCCGGATAAAGAATTTTTGTAATGGAGCCGAGTAATTCAATATTGTTATACACCATCGTGATTGCTTCGCGTAAGTACATATACCCTTTAATATGCGCCGGAACGCCAATTTCGTGAATGATACTCGTAATGCTTGCATCCAAATTAAAGGAGCCGCCTCGATTTTCCGTTGCCATTTGGGAATGGACAGAAGATGAGGAATGCTGATTTTGGATAAAGGTCCGTTTTTGTCCGCTGATGTCACGAATATTCGTAATCAGCACTTCCATATCAAACGGCTTTAACACATAGTACGAAGCCCCTAAATCAACTGCCCGCTTTGTGACATCCTCCTGACCAAATGCCGTCAGCATTATAATATTCGGCTTTTTGCTCATTTTCATTTGGCCCATTCTTTCTAAAACAGCCAAGCCATCTAAATGAGGCATAATAATATCCAAAATTAAGACATCGGGCTCTTTTTCCTCAATTAAGCTCAGACATTCCTGCCCGTTAAAAGCTGTACCAATGACTTGCATGTCATTTTGAGCCGAGATGTATTCATTCAGTAAATTTACTAACTCCCGATTATCGTCCGCTATACAAACATTAACTTTTTGCACAAAAAAGTCCTCCTTGTTCCCTGTAATATGGCATAGTGTACGAATTCGACAGTGGCATGTAAATTCCTTCTAATTATTTGAATTTATTTGTTTTTTTCACATTTCCTAATGAATTCAACGATTTACTTCGATTTTCGACTTGATTCGATATTTGACAATCTCCATTGAACAACCTTTGTCGAATTTTCTTTATTATACCATAAAAAGACGACTGAAAAAGCCAAAGCGACTAACTCGCTTTGGCTTTTTCAGTCGATAATTCCGTAATTCCGGCTTCTTCCAGCATCCAGCTGATATGACAACCATAGCCTGATGTTGGATCGTTAACAAATACATGCGTGACAGCCCCGATGATTTTTCCATCTTGAATAATCGGGCTTCCGCTCATCCCCTGAACAATTCCTCCTGTCTCTTCCAACAGCTTAGGGTCTGTGACCTTAATGACCATTCCCTTAGTCGCCGGCTGTTTTTGAGGTACGGAGCTCACAATTTCGATATCAAATTCTTCCACATCTTCTCCATTAACGACCGTCAAAATCTTGGCCGGTCCCTCTTTCACATGCGTTGATAAAGCGACAGGCATTTTTTCATCATGATGATGGTTTTTTAAGTTCGTCTTTTTCAATGTCCCAAAAATACCGAAAGAGCTGTTTTTCTCAATATCGCCTAAAATATCACGCTGCCCGGTGAAACTGGCCAGCTTCTCGCCCGGGTCCCCATTGCTGCCCTTTTCAATGGAAGTCACCGAGGAACGAATAATGTGACCGTCATGGACAACAATCGGCTGATGAGTATCTACATCAGAAATGACATGTCCCAGCGCCCCGTACTTTTTCGATTCAGGTTCATAAAATGTCAATGTTCCAACTCCGGCGGCCGAATCGCGAATATAAAGGCCCATTCGATAAAAATGCTCCCCATCGGCCTTGAGCGGCTTTAGCTCTTTGTGAATCGTTTGCTTATCTCTTTTTATTTCGAGCTTTACATGACGACCAGCTTCCCCGGCGGCCTGAACATATTCCCCAACCTCGCTCATTCTCTGGATCGGTTGGTCGTCAATTTTCGTAATCATGTCACCGACTTCGATGCCGGCCTCTTCACCAGGCGATTGTTCACCTTGCCCGGTCTTAATAAGATGATGGCCGACAATGAGGACACCCTCTGTATTCAGCTTTACTCCGATTGACTGCCCTCCTGGAACGACTTCTATTTTTGGCAGCACCGAGACATCAATCGTTTTAACTGGAAATCCTGCTACTTCTAAGGATATCTGCTTGTCAGATCCGGCATCCATTCCATCCGAATTCGGCTTCGTTTCCGTCATCGTGGCCGCAGTGACCACTTCAAATGACTCGACAGCGTCTAAAATTGGGCCGTCATCCCCTTCAAACACAACCATGCTGGTGGGAATACTGATCCATTCGCGTACGCCGACAGAGAAGCCCAAGCCTACGACAACCGTTAGAAGGATTACACCTATTGTCTTTCTTACCACTTCACCTTTCACTCACTTCACTCTCCTAGCTCCTTGCCCACACCTCCATAATTGGCTGTAATACTAATGTTGCCTTGCAGCGTTACATTTATAACCGCGACAACAGAAAAAAGCTAACCACTATTGGCTAGCTTTTCAAACTCGCTTATGCTGCCGCGCTAATTCCAACAGCTCTTTTGCATGCTCTTTCGTCAGGTCCGTCACTTCGACTCCGGAAATCATCCTGGCGATTTCTTCAACCTGCTCGTCTGTTGTTAACGGTGTGACAGACGTCACCACTCTTTGGTTTGTTTCATGCTTTTCAATAAACAAATGCGTGTCCGCCATCGCGGCAACCTGCGGCAGATGAGTGATGCAAAGAACTTGCGAGCCGCTTGAAATGCCGTGAATTTTCTCGGCGATCGCCTGGGCGACACGGCCGCTTACTCCAGTATCCACCTCATCAAAAATAACCGACGTAATGCCCTGCTGGTCAGAAAAAATCGATTTCAGCGCAAGCATAATTCTGGAAATCTCACCACCTGAAGCGATTTTCGCCAATGGCTTCATCGGCTCTCCCGGGTTGGTCGATATGTAGAATTCCACCGCATCCGCTCCATCCGGTCCGAATGCCATTTCCTCCCCTTGAATGACAGCTGTATTTTTACTGCTTTCAAGCGGATCAATTTGAACCGCAAAAGATGTTTTCTCCATGTAGAGAGAGCGCAATTCATGATGAATCGCCTCCGTTAAAGCAAGTGCCGCTTCTTTCCGAATCGACCGTAACGCCTTTGCCTCGACATATAAATCATTCCAGATCGTCTGCAGCTGCTCCTGCAGCTTGATCAGGCGGTCATCCTTATGAATAATTGAGTCAAGCTCCTCTTCAATTTTCGCCGCATATTCTAATATTTCATCAACCGTCGAGCCGTACTTCCGCTTCAGCTGCTGAATATCATGAAGCCGGCTTTCAATGTATTCAAGCCGGTTTGGATCAAATTCGATTTTTTCAAGATAATCCCTCAATGAAAATGCAGCCTCTTCAAGCAAGTAGTAACTGTTGCTGACCGTTTCCTGAACGTCTTTCAGCTCTTTGTCAATCGTCGCTGCTTCCTCAAGATGTGAGACCGTATTGCTCAGAAAATCAAGCCCGCTCCCTTCCCCATACAGGCTGCGGTAGCTGTTCTCCAATAAGGAGAACAGCCGTTCAAGATGCGCAAGCTTATGACGCTCCTCGCCCAGCTCCACATCCTCATTTGGCTTAAGATCCGCTTTTTCAATTTCCTCAAGCTGATATTTAAACAGGTCGATCTTCTGCGCCATTTCCTGCTCATTTTCGCTTAAGCTGCGCACCTGTTTCTGAAGCTGCATCGCCCGGCGGTAGAGCGCCTGATATTCAAGCTGGGTCTGGCGAAGCTCCTGATGGGCGAAGCCGTCAAGCATCCCGAGGTGCTGCTCGGACTGGAGCAATGACTGATGCTCATGCTGACCGTGAATATCGACGAGTGCCTGTCCAATTTCCCGCAGGACAGCGATCGTGACGAGCTTGCCGTTAATTCGGCAAATGCTTTTCCCTTGTGACGTTATGTCACGCCGTAAAATAAACATTGAATCCCGTCCGTCAATGCCAAGCTCTTCCGCCTTCTTCATTACCGGATGATCGTCCTCGACGATAAACAGCCCCTCGATTTCCGCGCGCTTTTCCCCATATCTGACGTATTCGGCTGAGCCCCGGCCGCCTAATAAAAGTCCAATTGCGTCAATAATAATCGATTTACCGGCTCCGGTCTCTCCAGTCAGAACAGTTAAGCCTTTCTCAAATGGAATTGTCAGCTCTTCGATAATCGCGAAATGTTTGATCGATAATTCGATTAGCATATACCCTCCACCTTTATAGCATCTCTAAAAAACGATCCGTTATTTTCGGACCAGCTTCCTTCGTGCGGCAAATAATCAAAATTGTATCGTCTCCGCAGATCGTCCCAATGACATCCTCCCAGTCGAGGTTGTCAATTAAGACCGCAATCGCGTTCCCGTTTCCCGGCAATGTTTTGATCACGACAAGATTTTCTGCACAGTCAATGCTAACAAAGCTGTCCATCAAGGCCCGCTTTAATTTTTGCAATGGATTAAAGCGCTGGTCGGCAGGCAGACTGTATTTATAGCGGCCGTCGAGCATCGGCACTTTCACTAAATGAAGCTCCTTAATATCCCGTGAAACGGTCGCTTGCGTGACATTATAGCCGGAGCGGCGCAGCTGCTCAACGAGCTCGTCCTGCGTTTCCACCTCATGATTGGAAATAATTTCGCGAATTTTAATATGTCGTTGTCCCTTATTCATACCTTTCCACCCATTCCTCGCTTATCTTACCTACTATTATCTACATATTCGTTTCCTAATACAACTACGAAAAATAAGAAAACCGCCACGCGGTTTTCTTAGAAGCGGCGTGCAGAGCCGTTACAATCTTTGAAGGTGTCCGAAAACAGGCATTTTTCAGCGATCCGCATGAGCGCGAAGCTGTCGCCCTTCCCGCATCATTTCGATAATGTTTCCACTTTCTTGTCTGTTTTAAAAAAAGACTTTCCTGAAATGATTGCTTCACTTTCAAGAAAGCCTTGTCTTCATGTCAACTCACTGTGGGCCTGCTCGACAAGCTCGGTAAATGAGTTCTTTTCCAGCAGCCGTCCTTCGCCATCCCGCTGTTGCAAACGCAAATGCATCAAAAACTCGATATTCCCCTCTCCACCGGTAATCGGAGAATAGCTAAGGGCACACACATCGAACCCTTCTTTGAGAGCGAAGTCGGAAATGTGTTCAAGAACGCCAAGATGGACCTTCTTATCACGGACAATTCCTTTCTTGCCAACCTGCTCCCGCCCTGCTTCAAACTGCGGTTTCACAAGGGCGAGCACCTCGCCGCCTTCGACGAGAATCGTCTTCAGCACCGGCAAAATCAGCTTTAGCGAAATAAAGGAAACATCAATTGTCGCAAACTGGGGCAAGCCGTTAACAAAGTCAGCAGGTTTGACATAGCGGAAATTCGTCCGCTCCATCACGACGACCCGCTCGTCCTGTCTCAGCTTCCAGGCGAGCTGGTTATAGCCGACATCAAGCGCATAAACCGTTGACGCGCCATTTTGCAAGGAGCAGTCGGTAAATCCGCCGGTCGAAGCGCCGATATCAAGCACGACTTTATCAGTAAGGTCCAGGTCAAATTGCTGCAGCGCTTTTTCAAGCTTCAAGCCGCCGCGGCTGACATAGGGCAGCGGGTTTCCTTTAATCTCGAGCGGGAGATCCCGCTCGACCTTCAGACCCGGCTTGTCTATTCTCTCCGTTCCTGTAAAAACGAGTCCGGCCATAATCGAGCGCTTCGCCTTCTCACGTGTCTCCGCCAGACCCCGTTCCACAAGCAGTACATCAATCCGTTCTTTCTTTGCCATCGTTGTTACGCCCTCTGTCTTTTTTGCGGAAGCATCGACCGCATCTGCTCAGTAATCGCCGCTGAAGTCAAGCCAATCTCTTCCAATAGCTGGGAGACATTACCATGCTCGATAAATTCATCCGGAATCCCCATCCGCTTTATTTCCATATGGTGATAATCGTGATCGTGGAAAAATTCGAGTACGGCACTGCCGAAACCGCCTTGTAAAGCAGCTTCTTCAATCGTCAGAACCGGAATCTGTTCCTTCGCAAGGCTATGGAGCAGGTCTTCATCAAGCGGTTTTGCCGAGTTCGCGTTGACGAGACGAATCGAATAGCCTTGGGTCCGAAGCTGAGCGATCGCCTCTTCGGCGACCGGCAGCATCGTTCCAAACGTCAGGATGCAGGCATCGGTTCCTTCCTCAAGCTGCTCCCATTTGCCGATTGGCAACCGTTGCAGCTCTTCATCCATCTTAACGCCGTATCCATTTCCACGCGGGTAGCGGACAGCGATCGGACCATCATCATATTGCGTCGCCGTGAAAATCATATGCTGAAGCTCGTTTTCATCCTTCGGCATTAAAATTTTCATGTTTGGCAAATGGCGGAGATAGGCAATATCAAAGACACCTTGATGCGTCTCTCCATCCGCTCCGACCAATCCAGCGCGATCAATTGCAAACACAACGTTCAAATTTTGCCGGCACACATCATGGACAAGTTGGTCATAGCCGCGCTGCAAAAACGTCGAGTAAACAGCAAAGACAGGCTTCATCCCTTGCGTTGCTAGGCCACCAGCCATCGTCGTCGCATGCTGTTCGGCAATTCCGACATCAAACATCCGCTCCGGGAACTCCTTCGCGAAAACGTCCAGCTTTGTCCCGCCAGGCATCGCCGCTGTCAAAGCGACAATGCGCTTGTCCCCACGGGCGATTTTCTTGAGCGTCTCGGCAAAAACACCGCTGTAGCTCGGCGGTCCCGGCTTTTTCACCACTTCACCGGATTCAATTTTGTACGGTCCAAGACCATGCCATGTTCCTTTAGCATCATTTTCCGCCGGCTCGTAGCCCTTACCTTTTTTCGTCAAAACGTGAACGAGTACAGGCCCTTTCGTCTTCTTCGCAAAATTCAGGTTTTCCGTCAAATCATCCAGATCATGTCCATCAACCGGTCCTAAATAAGTAAAGCCAAGCTCTTCGAAGAAAATACCGGAAACGAGCAAGTATTTCAGGCTGTCCTTGACCCGCTCCGCTGTTGAGGCAATCTTGCCGCCGAAGGCCGGGATCTTCTTGATCAATTGCTCAAGCTCTTCCTTGGCCTTTTTATATTTTCCAGCCGTGCGCAGCCGCCCGAGAACATTATGCAATGCTCCGACATTTGGCGCGATCGACATTTCATTATCATTTAAGACGACGATTAAATTCGTCTGTTCATGACCAATATGGTTGAGCGCCTCCAAGGCCATTCCTCCGGTCAGTGCGCCATCGCCGATAATGGCCACGACGTGGTCGTCGGTCCCTTTTAAATCGCGCGCTGTCGCCATCCCCATCGCCGCGGAAAGCGACGTCGAGCTGTGTCCGGTTTCCCATACGTCATGCTCACTTTCATTACGCTTTGGAAAGCCGCACAATCCTTTATATTGCCGAAGCTTGTCAAACTGGTCAGCTCGTCCCGTTAAAATTTTGTGAACATAAGCCTGATGTCCGACATCCCAAATGAATTTATCCTTTGGACTGTCAAACAGCTGATGCAGAATCAGGGTTAGCTCCACAACTCCTAAATTAGGTCCAAGATGACCGCCAGTGACGGAGAGCTTTTCAATAAGAAAATGGCGTATTTCCTCGCCGAGCTCCTCCAATTGCTTCTTAGAATAGTTCTTCAGCTCGCCTGGGTCTTTCCAATCCTCTAGCTTCACGTGAGAACCCTCACTTTCGTGTCAATTTGTCTTTTTTCTTCCCTTTTCCATTTGTTGCAAACACTTTTATTTTCAAGTTTACCTCTAAAATGTACAATAATCTACCAACTTGATAAATGATTGAGGTGGAATAATGGATCGCAAACGTTTTTCCAAGCGCTTTTCCGCCAACCGTCAACGCAGCGACGACGCTTGTAAACAATACCGAGATCGCAAACTGCTGAACCGATGTTTCCCCATAGCCGAGCTGTAAAGAGAGCTGGAGCACGACATAAGCGGAAGCGGTTCCACTTACTATCCCTGAAATGTCGCCGATCACGTCATTACAGAAGTTCGCAAACCGGTCCGCGTTTCTCGTAATAAGAACCGCATGCTTTGCGCCATGAAGCCTCTCAGAAGCCATCGCATGAAAGGGCTTCTCATCGGCCGCAGTGGCTGCGACTCCTATTGTATCAAAAAACACCCCGATAAAAACAATCAGCAGAACGATGAGCATCCCGAGCGCCCATGTAACGCCGCTTAATATAAACGTTGAAATAACTGAAAAAATAGCCGCTAACACCAGAGTGATAACGGCAATTCCCAAGCTCCACTGTATTGATTTCTGAAGAGGTTTCATAAGCGCTTCTCTATCACCTTTTTTTATAAAGTCCCCGTACCTATGTAATGGAGTGGTCATTTAAAGAGTAAACTCTGTAGCTTAGGTCCAGTAGGATTTCCCAATTCAGCACCGCTGCGTCGCCGCAACGGCGGTTTCCCTTTATGCTGAATTTGGCGCTGTCGCCATACGCCAGACTGGATTACCACTTAGTCTACACTGTAATCCTCTTTAAATGTCGATCGAACAGTCTAGGAGATTTCCTCGGCGGTCCCGTGCCGTTCTTTTATCCTCTTTTGCAGAGTAGATTTCATACGGGTAAAATTCAGCAACAGTTGGCCGACTGCCGCCAAATCCTTTATCCATAATCCCCTCTAGCTCCACTCAAGGCAGGCTACGCTGCAGACAAGCTCCCTAGCTTGCCGTTGCAGGTTCATACCCTTTACCCTGGTAAAATACACGCGTATCCACCGGGTAAAAGGCCTCCACGGTAACAGGGTCATCGCCCACATGCCTTTGCGGATCGCCCTATTACCTTATCTCCCAGCTTCGACCCAAGGCTGGGCGCCTCAAGCCGAAACAAGGAGCTTCATCGATGTGCCCTTTGGCGGATTTTTAGCCCCGCCTTCAAGAACGGAGAACCGACTAGAATACTGCACCACTCTCGTTTACTATTCATTATAACATGAGCAGGGGTGTTGCTCAATGGAAAAGCCAGGTACTAGTGATCCCTGTCCGCGACATAATCCGTAAATGCCTCCAAAAGTCGGTGATCCATCCTCACATTATATAAATATTCCTTTGCTTTTTTCTTATGCGCTTCAATTTCCTGCTTTGCCCCGTCCATGCCGAGCAAACTTGGATAGGTGCTTTTATTATTGTCATGATCGCTTCCAACAGGCTTGCCGATCATCTCGGCATCGCCTTCGACATCAAGAATATCATCCTTGATTTGAAACAGCAGACCGAGTTCTTTTGCGAACAGGCGAAGATTTTCCGTATCTTCCCGGTCTGCTCCGGCAATAATCGCTCCAGAAACAATGGCACTCGTAAGCAGGTCCCCTGTCTTATGGTGGTGTATATAGGTTAGTTCCTCAAGTGTTAATTGCCGGTTTTCCCCTTCAATGTCGGCGATTTGTCCACCGACCATCCCCTCTGGACCTGAAGCTTTAGCTATTTCGGCGATAATCCGCAATTTCTGCTCAGCGGAAAGCTCTCCTTTTTCAGTGCCGGCAACAAGTTCAAAGCTGAACGTCAACAGGGCATCTCCGGCTAAAATTGCGGCAGCTTCCCCGTAAACCTTGTGATTGGTCGGCTTCCCCCTTCTCATATCATCATCATCCATTGCCGGAAGATCATCATGAATCAGGGAATAGGTGTGAATCATTTCAATCGCACAGGCAACGTCAAGACCCGCCTCGGTCGGTTTGCCAAAGCTGTGCAGCGTCGCTAATAAAAGCGCCGGTCGAATCCGTTTCCCTCCGGCATGCAAGGAGTAGAGCATCGACTTTTTTAACGTTTCAGGCGCTTGAAGTCGTTCAATGCAAGTTGGCAGCTTTTGTTCAATGACTTCCCTTTGCTTCTGTAAAAACTGATGTAGCTGTTTATCCACGGTTTACTCTTCCTCCCGGAATGTTAATTCTTCAATCTCTCCATCCGGGTGAAGAATCTGATCCATTTGCTTTTCAACTTTTATCAGCTTCTCATGGCATTGCTTGGAAAGCGCCATCCCCACCTGAAACATCGAGATCGCCTCTTCCAGCGGAACATCCCCTTCTTCGAGCTTCTCGACAACCTCTTCCAGCTCGTTCAGCGCCTCTTCAAAGCTGCGTTCTTTTTCCTCTGTCATTCCTTCTCCCCCCTGGCAATGAATTGTTTATCCTCGACGCGGCAGTTGACCTCTCCGTCCTGAAATTGAATCTGGACCGGCTGACCAAGCTCGACCTGCGCGACTGATTTAAGCAATTTGTTTTGTTCATCATACACAAGACTGTAACCACGATCCATTAAGCGCAACGGACTGAGTAGCTGCAATTCACCGAGCCTTTTCTGAAAAGCCTGCTGACCGCTCTTAAGCCGCGTCTGCATGCTTTTGATCAGAGCCTGCTCAAGCCGCTCCGTTCGTTCCTTCGCCAACATCAACTGTTGGTCGGGGTGAAGCCGCTTCAGGCGTCCGGTCGTGGTGTTTAGCCGGTTTACCGGTTCGGCGACTCGATATTTCATCGCCCGCTTCAGCCGCTCGATCAGACCGTCCAGCTCCTGTTCCTTCTGTCTCACCAGCTGACCTGGATAACGGAAAGCATAGGAGCGCTGAAGCCGGCTGAGCCGGCTCGTTTCTCTTTCAAGACGCTCCTTCATTCCACGGATAAGCTGCCGTTCCAGCGCGCTGATCATTCTTGTTAGCTCCTGTTGATCCGGCACTGCCAGCTCAGCGGCCGCAGTCGGAGTCGGTGCGCGCAAATCAGCGACAAAATCGCTGATCGTATAGTCGGTTTCATGGCCGACGGCCGATATCACGGGCACGGTTGCCGCGGCAATCGTCCTTGCCACCTGTTCATCATTGAAGGCCCAAAGCTCCTCAATCGAACCGCCGCCACGGCCGACAATCATCACATCGAAGCAACCAGCAGCCGAAGCCTGTTCAATCGCCGCAACAATGGACCCCGGCGCCTGCTCTCCTTGCACAAGGACTGGAAACAGCGTCAGCTGGGCCAGCTGATAACGCCGCTTCAGCGTCGTATAAATATCCTGAATCGCCGCTCCTGTTGGCGACGTAATAATCGCGATCCGCTTCGGATGAGCGGGAATTGCCCGCTTCCGTCCGGCGTCAAACAGCCCCTCAGCCTGCAGCTTTTCCTTCAGCTCTTCATAAGCAAGATAGAGACTGCCGATTCCATCAGGCTGCATTTCCTTTGCATAAAACTGGTACTGGCCATAAGGCTCGTACACATTGATTTCCCCGCGCAGAAGGACCTTCATGCCGTTCTCAGGCCTGAAGGCTAAGTAACGATTATGTCCGGCAAACATCACTGCCTGCATTCTGGATTGATCGTCTTTGATCGTGAAGTACAGATGACCCCGGCTATGCCATTTTACATTTGACAGCTCCCCACGCAGCCAAATGTCCTGAAGCAGCACATCCTCTTCCATCATAGCCTTTATGTATCTCGTCGCTTCTAAGATCGTATAGATGTCTTGCGCTTTCATCCAACCACCTATATCCGTTTGCGGGCGGATTGAACGGTATTTTCAAGCAGCATTGTAATCGTCATCGGACCAACCCCGCCCGGAACAGGAGTAAGATGCGAAGCTACCTCTTTAACTCCTTCAAAATCAACGTCTCCGCAAAGCTTTCCGTCGACACGGTTAATGCCGACATCGACAACGACAGCACCCGGCTTCACATCCGCGGCTTCAATAAAGTTCGGGCGACCGATCGCAACAATCAGGATATCAGCCTGCTTCGTCATCTCTCTTAAATTTTTCGTCCTTGAGTGACAGTAGGTAACGGTCGCATTCTCATTAAGCAGCAGCTGGCCAACCGGCTTTCCGACGATGTTGCTTCGACCGACGATCACGGCGTGCTTTCCGGCAATCTCGATTTTCGCTTCCTTTAACATTTCAATAACCCCATATGGCGTGCAAGGTAAAAATGTTTCTTCCCCGGTCATCATTTTCCCGATATTGATCGGATGAAAACCATCGACATCCTTATCCGGATGAATCCGCTCGATTACCGCCTGCTCGGAAATATGCTCTGGAATCGGCAGCTGCACGAGAATGCCGTCAATTTTCGGATCTTCATTCAGACGGTCAATTTCATTGAGCAGCTCTTCCTCTGAAATCGTATCATCCTTTTTGATCAACACCGAATAAATGCCGGCCTGTTCACAGGCCTTTTGCTTCGAACGGACATATGTTGTCGACGCCGGATCTTCCCCGACAAGAATCACAGCCAGTCCTGGCTGACGATGATGTTGCGTCAGTGCTTCAACGTCATGTTTCAACTGCTCTCTCTTTTTCTGAGCGAGTTCTTTACCATTCAATAACATTGCGGTCATGCTCTCCACTCCTTCACTTTTGCACATCTTCCTGAATTGTTTCCATCGCTTTCGACAGGACACCGTTAATAAAACGCCCCGACTCTTCCCCGCCAAATGCCTTGGCCAGTTCAATCCCTTCATTAAACGTAACGCTTAGAGGAACATCCTGAATGTATTTCATTTCATAAAAAGACATCCGTACAATCGCTCTGTCAACCAATCCCATTCTCTCGAGACTCCAGCCTTGCAGACTTGAAGAAATAACGGGATCAATTTCCGGCAGATGCTCAAGCGTGCCACGAATGAGTTCGTTCATAAACGGGCTTGGTTCTTCTCCCTCTTCAAGCACGCTTTCAATCGCTTCATCCACGGAGCTTTCTGCTAAATCAATTTGATAGAGCGCTTGAGCAGCTCTTAGTCTTGCTAGTCTTCGGTTCATTGTCAAACTCCTTTAAGCATGCGTTTTTTGCACAGTTATTATGTTGATAATAGCATAACATGTTTCATGAAAACAGAACAATTTAGTTTTCAATTGTGACAAAGCTTGGGCTTGCGCAGAACGGAACCGGGCCCTTCATGCAAGCCTTTCGATTTCTTCCAATAACCTAGTTTACCCAGAAAAAAGAGGATGTTTCCAAAGAAGAGTAAATTCTCTTCGGAAACATCCTCAAGCCGAATTACTGATTATTCATCGGCCTCTGCTTCAACGGACTCAAACTGGACACCGACAACATGGACATTGACAGCCTGAAGCTCAATCGCGGTCATTGTTTGCAGCGCCTGTTTAATGTTCGATTGAATAAACTTTGCCACCTCTGGTACGGCCACGCCGTATGTAATCACAACCGATACATCTACGGTAATGCCGTCCTCGCCAAGTTCCACTTTGACGCCTTTGCCGTGATTTTTACGGCCAAGCTTTTCAGCGACATCCGTCGCAAAGTTACCGCGCATCGTCGCGACGCCGTCCACTTCTGATGCGGCAATTCCAGCAATGACTTCAATTACTTCCGGTGAAATTTCAACTTTTCCCAGCTCTGACTTTTGCTCTTCAAGCTCTAAAATATGATTCTCGTTCATCATTATTCCTCCATTTTTGCACTGTTGGATTTTAGTTGGACGGACATCACATCATGCTGTTCAAGAAATTTCGTATTGAAATCGCCTGAGAGAAACGTATCATGATGCAGAAGACGGAGATGGAAAGGAATCGTCGTCTCTACCCCTTCAATTTCAAATTCCTCAAGCGCTCTTCTCATTTTCGCCACTGCCTCGTCACGCGTCGCCCCGTGCGTAATCACTTTGGCAACCATCGAATCGTAGAATGGCGAGATGACATAGCCGGGATATGCCGCAGAATCAACGCGAACTCCGTAGCCGCCCGGTGCTAAATAATTCGTGATCTTTCCCGGAGACGGCATGAAGTTTTTGCGCGGATTCTCAGCATTAATCCGGCACTCAATCGCCCAGCCTTGAAAGGTGACCTCCTCCTGCTTATGGGAGAGCACCTCTCCGCTAGCGACACGGAGCTGTTCTTTAATTAAATCGATTCCCGTCACCATTTCTGTTACAGGATGCTCAACTTGAATCCGTGTATTCATTTCCATAAAATAGAAGTTGCCATTTGTATGGTCGTAAATGAATTCAACTGTCCCTGCTCCTGAATAGTTGACGGCCTTCGCTGCGTTTACAGCTGCCAGACCCATTTCCGCCCGCTTTTCCGGTGTCAGTGCCGGAGAAGGCGTTTCTTCAACGAGCTTCTGCAGACGACGCTGAATACTGCAATCACGCTCACCTAAGTGAATGACATTCCCATGATTATCAGCAAGCACCTGAATTTCAACATGACGGAAGTCCTCGATGAATTTCTCAATGTATACACCAGGATTTCCGAATGCCGTCGCTGCCTCCTGCTGGGTCAGATTCATTCCTTTTTTCAGATCCTCTTCGGTGCGCGCTACACGAATTCCTTTTCCTCCGCCGCCGGCTGTCGCTTTTATAATGACCGGATAGCCGATCTCCTCGGCGACCTTTATCGCAGCATCGGTATCGGCGACAATCCCATCAGATCCAGGAACAATCGGTACGCCGGCCTTCTCCATCGTTTTCCGGGCAACGTCCTTCGTTCCCATTTGGTTAATCGCATAAGGACTCGGTCCGACAAACGTAATATTGCACGCTCCGCAAATTTCAGCGAAATCAGCATTCTCCGCTAAAAAGCCGTACCCCGGATGAATCGCGTCAACCTCTGTCAAAGTGGCGACGCTCATAATATTTGTGATATTAAGATAGCTCTTATTCGATGCTGTCGGCCCGATGCAATAAGCTTCGTCAGCCAGGCGGACGTGAAGTGAATCCTTATCTGCCTCTGAATAGATCGCGACTGTTTCGATATTAAGCTCCCGGCAGGCGCGGATAATCCGGACAGCAATTTCTCCTCGATTTGCAACTAATACCTTTTTTATCATCATATCTCTCCTAATTAGCTAAGCTCCACGACGAACAGAGGTTGTCCATACTCAACAAGCTCCCCGTTCTCAGCAAGAATATCGACGATTTTCCCATTGACTTCGGCTTCGATTTCATTCATTAGCTTCATTGCTTCGACGATACAGACAACGCTTTCTTCTTTGACTTGGTCCCCTGTAGCGACATACGGATCGGCATCCGGTGACGGTGCTGCATAAAATGTTCCGACCATCGGCGATGTAATCGTGTGCAGCTTGTCATCATTCGCCTTGCTTTCAGATACCGCTGCTTTTTCCGTAGTCGGTGCCGGTGTAGCGGACACTTCGCTTTCCACCTGTTTTACCGGCGGCTGGCTTACAGCAGCAGGAGCCGGTGCTGCAGCGGGTGCATGTACTTGTACAGGTACAGCCTGCTGCTTTTTCAAAACGAGCTTTGTTCCATCCTGCTCAAACTTCAGCTCATCTAAATCCGATTGATCAAGTGCTCTGATCAGTTCTTTTATTTCTTGGACTTTCAACATATATGTACACTCCTAATCTTATTTTTTCATATTATACCATACAATTCTACTGACCCTATTTATCTTCGTCAGGAATTTTCATTTCCCTTTTTTAGATTGATGATTCAGCCAAGAAAAAAATACAAAAGAAAGAAGGAGGTGCGTCAAAAGGGTTGAATCTCCTTTTAAACACACCTCTTCGGGACCGGATGCCCTGCTTTCGCAGGCTTCACTGTCCGCCTCCCACCTTCATCGTCACATTATTCTTCGCTGTCGGCTGTAATTTCTTTCTCTTCTTCTGTTTTTACGAGCGCATCCTTTTTATATTGGCGAAATACAGGAAACTCAGATAAGTTATCCGGGATCTTCCCATCCTCCAACAAAATAATTTTGACGATATTCTTATTGCGAGCCATATGGTATTTATCACCATATTCATTTTCCTGTGTGTAACGTTTTAGATTCTCATAATCCTCTTCTTGGATGGAAACCTTATAGGTGTCTTGATCTCCTGCTTCAAATTCCTGTTCGAATCCAATTTCGAATTCGACGATTTGAATATTATCATTTTTCATATTGCGTGTTTGCTCAAGTACCGCTTTCGCACCTTCAGTTAAATCCGTCCATTCCATGGCAATCTCTCCTCACGAGTAAGTTACGTTGCGTATTATATCACAGACAAATAAGGAGATGCACCTTCTGGCGAAAGATCACGATAAAAGAAGGCGTAAATGAACAAGCGGCTTCACGGTGGAAGCCTGCCACCGCAAAACCGCTTTTTTCACTATTCGCTTTATTACTGAGCCGGGGCCTGGTGCGTTACCGCCACATCCATTCCCGCTCCAAGCTGGTCAAAGGTCATATGATAAATTTCATTCGCTTCGGCCCGTGACAATTCGTCTGTCTGAACAATGACCCGGACTCTGTCTTCCTCCGTCATGACGAGAACATCCTCATAGCCTTTCGCCTTGATCAGCGTCTCTAAGGTTGCTTCATTTTGTGCCAGACGTTGAAGCTCCAGCCGCTTATCATGGGCTTCACTCTTCATCAGCGCCGAAGTATCAGCGGAAGCAACGATTTGCGTCAGCTCCTCGGCCATTCGGTCTCTTGATGCCTGAAGGTCCATCCGAATTGTCGAGAAGGTGTCATTGCCAGCCGCATTAGAGAGCGTTTCACTTGCTGCTTCTTCTTCATTTCCTGCTGCCTCTCCTTCTTCACTTGCCTCCTCCATTGCTTCTGCAAGCTCTTCCTCCATATCGACGACAGATCCCTGATCTTCATGTGGCATTTGCTCCAGTGTCATTTCACCGGTTTCTTCATCCCCCACATATGCGACCTCATCACCAGGAATTTGATTAGGAGATGTAACGTAATAGACAGACAGGACGACAATCAAGCTCAACATTGTTAACAACCAAACCGTTTGTTTCTTCAAGACCATTATGAATCCTCCCTTGTTTTTTTCGGCATGACCGATACTCGATGAGATGGAACATCCAGCACCCGACTAACAGCTTCTATCACCCAGCTTTTTATCTGAGCGTTTTCAACGCCTTTGGCGACGATTAGCACTCCGCGGACTTCTGGTTTTTCTTTTTGAATCAGGAGCGGTTCCTCTTTATCGCCATTTCGGATAATCACAACCTGCTCCTCCCTGCTGTGATCCTCCACCTGCCGTGTTCCCCCTTCACGATCCGTTTCATCGGTGTTTTGCACCTTTGTATTTGTATCCTTTTCATACACATAACGTTCTGTCTCAGCCAAGTTGATCATCACAGAAACATCCGACAAGCCAACCACCTGCTCAAGCGCCTCCTTCAGCTGATTCTCATATCGAATCTCATAATCTTCCATTGAATTCGGCTCGGCTGAGGCTCTTGATCCAAAAACGGCTTCATCCTCCTGATCTTCCTGATAGACGGGCAAGGATGGTTCTTCTTCATCTGTACTGTTTGTCAGAAGGTTGCCCGTGATCATCAGCGCGACTCCAATGCAGCCTACAAGCAGCACATAATGGAGAGGCCATTTCCGGCCCTTGCCGTTATCCGTCTTTTTGAATAACGTCGTCAGCCATTGGCGATCCTTCTGTTCATCCTGATTCATTCGGCTCGTTTCCCCCCTTCCCAGGCGATTGAAATCATTTCTTCAGGGATGTCCCAATATTCGGAGAGCAGCGGGACGATGTCGCTAAGCTCATCAGTCCGGCTCGAGGTTTGATCATCCACTGACAGAGAGGTGTCGATCCGGACAACCTCCACAGCATCAACTGCGTCGGACGGCTCAAGTTCATCTTCACGCTCAAGCTCCTGCACCTCGACATGGACCGCTTTGATCTGCTGTTCCATGAAAGGCTCATTGGCGTCCGCATCCTCCGCCAGTTCAACCTCGACTTGTGCAATGTTCACATGATGCTCCTCTTCCAGCATTTCTGCCACCTGACTCTCTAATTGGACAGCCACCTGTTCAGAAATATATGCACGCTGGCCGAGCTCTATTTCTCTTTTTTGCAAATTTATCGAATTCGTGACGTTCTGCTCGGCACGATTTGTCTCCTCGGTTGTTAAAGCAAAGAGCCAGCTGTCCACATCTTCCTGAAAAATGGAGAGAATCGGCTGGAGCATGACGACAAGAAGCATAAGGCCAACGACCATTTTGACATAGCGCTGCATCGCTGAATTCGGGATCATCAGCTCAAGAACAGTCGCAAACAAAATGAGCAAAATGATGGTCGTTAACCATTCCGTGATATATCCCATCTCCTTATCCTCCTCACCTGATCATTAACGAGACATTTCCCGCGGCAATCATAATCGTCACCGCCAGGAAGAACATCAGACAAACGACGGCCATCGCGCCAAAGACAAACATCATGGATTTGCCGATAATCGAAAGGCAATCAATAATCGGTCCTCCGCCAAGCGGCTGCAGCACCGCCGATGAAATCGAAAAAATCAAGGCGAGCGAGAGGACCTTCATCGCCGGAAAGGCGCAAAGCAATAAAAGGATCGCGAGTCCGGCGACGCCGATTGTATTTTTTAAGAGCAGTGAGGCGCTCAGCACCGTATCAGCGGCATCGGTGAACATTCGGCCGACGACAGGCACCAGATTTCCGGCAAGAAACTTAGCCGTCCGGACCGTGATGCCGTCCGTCACCGCTGTCGATGCTCCCTGCACCGATATGACCCCTAAAAATACCGTCAGAAAAACACCGAGAATGCCGACTGCCAAATTGCGGAGAAAAGTCGCCAGCTTTGTCACCTTGTAATGATCGGTCAGTGTGCTGACAATGCTCAGGATCGTTGACAAAAACAAAAGCGGCAGGACAAGGTGCTGAATAAGAAGGCCGCTCGTATTGACGAAAAAAATAATCAGCGGATGAAACAAAGCGGCCGACGTAATCGAGCCAACCGATGCCATGATCGCCAACAGCAAAGGAAGAAGGGCGATCATGAAATGAATCATGCTGCTGATCGCGTCAGAGGCGTAGCTGATCGCGACATGAAAGCTGTTCAACGCAATAATCATCAGCACGAGATAAGTGACCGCATAGGCGACTTTACTGATCGTATGCTGTTCAAAGGCGTTTTGCAGCGACTGAAGGATCATGCAGAACACCGTCAGCAAAATAAGCGAACCGAGTAGCTTGCCGCTGACTAACAGCTCATGCAGCAAAAATTTAACGGCGCCGATGCCCCACTCCTTCGGTGAGAATGTCTTTTCACCGCGAACGAATTCCAGAAATGAACCCTTTTGGCCTTCCGGCAAAAAACCACCATATTCGTTTGAAATTTTCTCCCAGTAGCTCCTTACTTCGTCAAGTTGAAGCTGCTCGAGCTGCTGCTCGACAAAGCCATGCTCGTCCATTCTCTCTTCCTCGGCCGACGCCGGCTGACATACGGCAAGGAGCAGGAGCGCAAAGCCGAGTATAAATATGACTTTCTTCATTTTGATCTCACTTCCATTCCACGTACGAAGGTGGTCATCGAGTACATCGCTAAGGAGCTTCAATTCGGAATCAAGGTAAGTACGACTTCGATCACCGCTGTCAGAATCGGAATCGCCATCACAAGAATTAAAATTTTCCCTGCCAGTTCAATCTTTGAAGCAATGGCGGCTTGTCCCGCATCCTTTGCAATTTGCGCCCCGAATTCTGCAATATAGGCAATTCCGATGATTTTCAAAATTGTTTGCAAGTACATCATGTTCATATTCGCCTGCTCGGCAATACCGGAAAGCATCTCGATAATTTTTGTAATTTCATCAATTAAAAAGAGAAAAATCAAAACGCCGACAAAGACCGTTAACATGAAAGCAAATATCGGTTTTTGCTCTTTGACAACAAGGGCTAGGAAGGTCGCAATCAGCCCTAACCCGACAATTTGAATGATGTCAATCGCAACCCACTCCTTCACCCCTGGAACAAAAAAACACCCCTGATTTTTTGAAATAAGTCATCGACCATTGTCGCCACCATGTAAAGTACAATGATAAAACCGATCAATGTCACCCAATGCGCCCAATCTTCTTTTCCCATCTGTTTTAAAACCGTATGGATCATCGCGACAACAATTCCGATTCCGGCAATTTGGAAAATCGTGTTCACATCGTACATCACAACCTCTCCTCCTTTGTCCGCCTACAACATCAGTACAACAATCAATAAGCCGCTGAGAAAGCCAAGGCTCTTGATCATCCGTTCATACCGTGTTTGTCTGTCCTTCGCCTCCAGCTCTTCTCTTTCTAAATGAGCAAGGGTCAACTTAATTTGCTTCTGCTGCTGTTCACGATCATGCTGGCCAAGCGTCGTGCCGAATTGCAGCATAATTTCCCGTTCACTGTCCAATAAAGACGTTCGCTGCCATGTTTCGTTCACGCTTTCCTTCCACGCGTCAAACGCCGTCTGCTCGTAATGGGAAAGCCGCTCCGAGAAGCTCATGAAAAAGAGTGAAAGCGGCTTTTGCAGCTGTTCAGCAATATGTCTGCTCGCCTCGGCCAACGGCGTTAGGCCATACATCATTTCAGCCTCCAATGATTGAATCGCCACCCTCAGCTGACGCAGCTGACGCGGCCGTTCGCTCAGCCGCTTCGCATATTCAAAGCCGATGCTTGTCGTCGCTAACAAAATGAAGATTGCGCCAAGCAGCTTCATCGGATGATCACATCATTTCGCTTTTGCTGATGAATCCGCTTGACGATTCCAGGCTTCGTCCGCCTTGTCAGCTCAATTTGCCGTTCAAATGCTCCCTGGGCAATCAGTTCCTGAAGCGCCGGTCTCCGCTTCACATCTTCAACGGAAAAACCGTGCGCTGTTGTCATGACGTTGACCCCGGCATGGAGCGCCTCCTGAACGGCGATGACGTCCTCTTTTCTCCCAATTTCATCAACGATGAGGACATCCGGGCTCATCGAACGAATCATCATCATCATTCCTTCGGCCTTCGGACAACCATCAAGCACGTCGACCCGGCCGCCGAGCTGAAGCTGGGGAACGCCTTTCATACTGGCGGCAATTTCAGAACGTTCATCGACAATCCCGACCTTCAATGATGGAATCTGACGCTCTGGCACCCCTTCGCTGATCAGCCGTGCCAGATCACGCAATAACGTTGTTTTTCCGGACTGGGGCGGTCCGATAATCAGCGTATTGAGCCACCTGCCCTGATAGAGTTCGGACACCAGCCGGTTCGCTGCGCCAATCGTTTCCCGCGCAATCCGGATGTTGAACGAGCTAATATCGCGCAATGTTTTAACTTGTCCTTTATCGAGGACGACCTTTCCGGCGAGACCGACCCGATGCCCTCCTTTTATCGTGATAAAGCCTCTCCGCAATTCCTCTTCGAAGGCATAAATCGAATATTGACTAAGCTGACTTAGCAAAAAAGCGGCATCATCACCTTTGACTTGATAGACACCGGCAGCACCGGAAGGATAATAGGGCTTGCCGGCAACCATAACTTCCAGTGGCCTTGAGACGCGGACCCGGATTTCTTCGATTTTATTCTGTAAAGCAGGTTCCAGGTTTTTCAGCAATTGGCGTATCGTTTCCGGCAAGATTCGCAGCACATCCTCAAGCATAGCCCTCTCTCCTTTTCCTTACTTTCTGATCCCGATTAAAATAAGCAGGACACCAGCGCCAATAAAAGCAAATTTTGAAATCGATAAACGATCCGACATCCCGATCAGGCCAACAGCAATTGATGTAATAAAGATAGTCGGACCGATAATGACAAGCATCGCATTTAAGCCAATTGCTTTTTCAACACTATTAAAACGAAGCATTAAACCGGCCGCGGTCAGTTCAATTAAGCCCGAAAGAACACGTAGCCCGACCATGACCAACAGCGTCATTTCCACCGCGTGAAACCATGTCTTCATTCCTTCACCTCGACATTCTTTCTTTGTACAACCTATGAGCGGTCAGCCTGGATTTAGAACTATAAAAAAGAGCTTAAGAAAAAAGGTTGATTTTCACCTTTTTTCTTAAGCTCACAGCAGCGCCCGAAGGCTGCCCCCGATTTGATCCAGCTTAGCAAAGCCACCGCCCTCTCCACGGTTCCCCTGCTTCCTGCTTCAGCCGCGCAAACAAAGAAAGAGGATGAGGCTGGGAAAAAAGGTTGTTTTTTAAACCTTTTGCCCAGCCTCTAAGCAATGAGCGGAACCGCCACGATCTTTTAAAGCCCGTTGTGAGTGGGTTTCTCACAACGGGCTTGTGGCGTGTGAAGCCATTGCCAGTAGGTCCAAAGCTAGTTTTGTCTCAAGCTCATCCTGTAACGCTAACTACTAGACTATATCATTTTATGCGCGTGATACGTAAGCGCCGCTGCGCGTATCAATAATGAGGACATCGCCCTGATTGATAAAGAAAGGAACCTGAACGGTTAACCCTGTTTCAAGCGTGGCCGGCTTCGTACCGCCAGACGCTGTATCCCCTTTAATACCAGGCTCCGTTTCTGTCACTTCAAGCTGTACCGTGTTCGGAACCTCAACGCCAAGAGTTTCGCCTTCATACGTAATAATTTGAACTTCCATGTTTTCTTTTAAAAATTTCAATTCCCGCTCAATTTGCCCGCCTGGCAGTTCAATTTGCTCATAAGATTCGTTATCCATAAATGTGTGCGTATCACCGCTGGCATACAAATATTGCATGCGGCGATTTTCGATATGAGCCTTCGACACCTTCTCGCCAGCGCGGAATGTTTTTTCCTGGATGGCTCCCGTTCTAAGGTTGCGCAGCTTTGAACGAACGAAGGCTGCCCCTTTACCCGGTTTTACATGTTGGAATTCGATAACCTGCCAAATCCCTCCATCCACTTCAATCGTTAAACCTGTTTTAAAGTCGTTTACTGAAATCATATTCGTTTCCTCCATCTTCCATCTGCATCACCAGATGTTCACTCACAACCATTACTATACCACAGCTTTGAAAAAGTTTCCTTCCCTATTTCGTGTCGCGGTTAAATGAATTATCCGCCGACGACAAGCAGTTCCTTCGGCGAGCGGGTGAATGAGGAGTTGCCATTCTCTGTAATGAGAATATCATCCTCAATTCGCGTTCCGCCGACCCCGGCAATATAAATACCCGGTTCGACCGTAACGATCATCCCTGGCTCAAGCACGGTGTCAGAGCGCGTTGACAGCGTCGGTCCTTCATGAATTTCCAGGCCTAACCCGTGTCCAGTTGAATGACCAAAGTACTCCCCATAGCCTTTTTCCGTAATATAATCACGTGTCAGCGCATCGGCTTCCCTGCCGGTCATTCCTGCCTTGATTCCCGCCATGCCACGAAGCTGAGCCTCGAGCACCGTATGGTAAATCGCGTGAAGCTCGTCACTGATTTGTCCGACCGCCACCGTGCGGGTAATGTCAGAACAGTAGCCCTTATAATAGGCTCCGAAATCAAGCGTGACAAGCTCTCCCGTCTGAATCACTTTTTCGCTGGCGACCCCATGTGGTAGAGCTGATCGATAGCCTGATGCGACGATAATATCAAAGGAGGAGCTTTGCGCCCCCTGCTTTCTCATAAAAAATTCGAGCTCATTGGCGACCTCAAGTTCTGCCACACCCGGCCGGATAAACGACGTAATATGGGCGAAAGCCGCGTCGGCAATATCTGCCGCCTCCTGGATGATTTTGACTTCCTCATCATCCTTCCGCAACCGGATCTCCTCGACAAGTCCGCCAACCGGGATGAGCTCTGCCGTTTTTATGACATTATTGTAAATCGAGTGTGCCTCGTATGTAAGCTGCGCCTGCTCAAAGCCGAGCTTCGTGATGCCAAGCCGCTCGACCTGTCTGGCGACTTCTTCATAAATTGGCCCGGTGTGCTGGACGATTGTAAAACCTTCCGCCTGTTCTTTCGCCTGCTCTACATAACGGAAGTCGGTAATAAACACCGCTTCCTTCGACGAAATAAGCACAACCCCTGCCGTTCCTGTGAACCGGGCGATGTAGCGGCGGTTGTAGCTGCTTGTAATTAAAAGACCTTCAATCTGATAGGTGGCGAACTGCTCTCTAAGCTTCGTTAATCGATCCATCTTCATCACTCCTCCTCAAGTAAAGCACGTAAAGCAAGGGCATAACCGTTGAAGCCGAAGCCGACAATCTGCCCCTTCGTGACTGCTGCTGTTACAGATTGATGACGAAACGGTTCACGGGCATGAACATTTGAAAGGTGGATTTCAATCACCGGAACGGTAACGCTGGATATTGCTTCGCGAATCGCGTAGCTGTAATGCGTAAAAGCTGCCGGGTTAAGCAGAATCCCGGCAGCCTGCTCATCCTCCGCCTGGTGAATCCAATTCACAATCTCTCCTTCAATATTGGATTGAAAGCACGTTACCTTGCAGCCTAAAGCCTCAGCCTCTGCTGAAACATAAGCTTCCAAATCCTCAAGCGTTTCTTTTCCGTAAACAGTCGGCTCTCTTTTTCCTAAGCGGTTTAGATTCACCCCATTAATCACATAGAAATGCTTCAATTCGTTTCCCCTCTTTCCATCATTTGTACGCTTTCATTGTAGCACAAACCAAACCGCTGATTGAATTAGTTTCGGCGCTGCTGCTCATATTCATAGGAAATCGAATAGCCGATAAACACGCCGTATAGCACATACAGGCAAAGCGACGTAATCAGCGTATTCGCGTCCAGCTGTCCGACCGGTTTAAGGCCCGGAAAAATTGGATTAAGAACATAGAACACGAGCCCCCAGAGAACAAGGCCAAAAACGGCACCAACCCACATCTTTTGCTGCTTTTGCAAGAGCAGCTTATAAACAAACGCCACCCCGATTGATAAAACAGCAATCACTGCCACTCCGACAAACTGGCCGATATACGTGTCCTTCCAGTCGCCCAATGCAAATGGCATCAATGCCAAAGCAGGTCCGACACGAATGAAATTAAAAAAGAAGGCAAAATAGCCTAAAAGCGACCAAATGATCCCACCAAATATTCCGATCAACGCCACCTTAGCCGGAAATGACATTTGCATTTCCTGCTCATTCTGTTCCAGATGCTGTTTTTCCAATCATCTCACCTCCACGGTTTAGTATGTCCGCCCGAGGGGATTTCCATAGCCTTTTATTGGCAGGCTGTTTTCTCAAAAAGTTGTCACAGCCTGCAAAAAGGATTTTTCTCCTGTTTTAGCGAAATACTATACAAACTCCGCGAATAGGATTCCCTTTTCGTCATAAAGCATATATATTATAATGAAGGGATTCTCTGTTTAAACTGTATAGAAGTTGGGAATTTACTAAGAAGAAACATGCTCTAACACAGGTGGTAACGCATCTATTTTCTACGGAGGTGGGCACATGCGTTCATTTATGAAATATATCATTCCGGTCGTTTTTCTGTTTGCTCTGCTTGGTCTTGGGTATCAGCTCATGTTTAATGCTGCCGGTTTTCTGATTAACTTGCTTGTCATTGCCGGGTTTGCCGGACTGATTTTTCTCGTGATCCGCTGGGTGATGGCTCGACGTTACGGCACCAGTCTGTTCCCCGCTCGAACGGGACCGACCCGGGCTCAGCTCCGTAAGGCGAAGCGAACGAGCTCAAAAAAAGCAGAGACCGCGCCCCCGTCCTTTCTCTCACGCGGGGCAAAAACAGCGCAAGCACCCAAATCAAAGCCAGCTCGGCTTTCGAAGCATAAAACAGCTAACCCTCATTTAACCGTCATCGAGGGAAAGAAAAATAAAAAAAAGAACCGGGCCTTGTTTTAATTGCTCCCGGTCTTTTTGTGTTAATAACTCCATTTTTTCATAAAGTCCTCCGTCTCTGTTCTCCCAAGAGTAATAAGCTGTTTCTTTTGCTCCTCGGACAGCTCAAAATCCGTCGCCTTCACATCCAGAATCGGGATAAAGACAATATTTTTCGCATGATCGGCGACAATGTACCGTGTGTCATGGGCCGAGCTCATCGTCTCAAAAAGCGCCCGATACATCGAAATCGCGTTTTTGATATCATTCGTCGGCATTTCCTTCAATTCGGGGGTCAGCTGAAAGCCGATTACCGGCCGTTTTCCTTTTCTCTTTTTCCCGTCCATGAAGAGCCACATCGGAAAGTTGCTCAGTACGCCGCCATCGACAATATAAGAACCTTTTCCGCCATCCATCCGGTTATACATTTTTACCGGTTCAAAGAAAAACGGGATGCTACAGCTCATCCGGACAGCCCGCGCCACAGGAAACTTCTCCGGAATGACGCCGTACTCTTTCAAGTCATCGGGCAGCACAAGCAACCTTCCTCTTGATAAATCCGAAGCAATAATGCGAAGCGAGCCGTGCGGCAAATCAGCAAATGTTCTGATTCCTTTTGCATCCAGCAGCTGTTTCATCCATGCTTCAAGGCGCTCCCCTCTGTATAAGCCTAATTTGAAATAGAGATGAATCCATTTCATCATCGGTAATGGCAAATAAGACATCCGCTCATCTTTTAACGATTCGACATCAAGTTCGTCTAATAGGGTGTAAAGCTCGCCGCTCTGATAGCCGGCTTTTATCAACGCAGCAATGATTGAGCCGGCACTCGTTCCGGCCAAACGTTCAAAGGCATAGCCCTTTTCTTCCATCACCTGCAGCGCACCGACAAAGGCAAATGCTTTCACCCCGCCTCCCGCAAACACTCCATCAACCTTCATGTGTACACACCTCCTTCTCCATCCTATGTAAGAGGAGATGGGAACCAAGCCTATGTTTTTTGCTTGGTTGTTATGTACTGTTCATGATGTAAGGCAGTGCCATAAGGAAACAACTCTCCCTTTTGACACTGCCTTATTTTAATGGGCTTCATTTCTTTTTTGAATTTCACGCAGCTGTTTGACCCGTCCTTCACTTTCCTGAAAGTATTGGACAAGATCACCGATCCGGTCAATCGCATCCCAGCTCAAATGATGCTCAATCCCTTCGACGTCACGATAAATATGAGTGTTGTCCACTCCGATCAAACGTAAGAAATCCTCAAGAAGCTCGTGGCGATAGACTAATCTTTTCCCGACCTTCTTCCCTTTCGCTGTCAGAATCAGACCTCTGTACCGCTCATATATTAAATAATCACTTTTATCAAGCTTCTGAACCATTTTCGTAACCGATGAAGGATGGACTTCTAATGCCTCAGCGATATCGGAGACACGGGCATAGCCTTTCTCCTCTATTAAAATATAAATACGTTCTAAATAATCTTCCATACTAGGTGTTGGCATAAGTCTCCTCCATTTTGCAGCCATTCATCGTACTCGTACGTTTTTCTTTCTGCATAAGCACTTTTATTTTACTACAAAGTATAGGAGCAGGACAATGTCGCTGTGGGAATTCATGTAAAGTATTCTTGCCGAGCGATTAAAGCTTCCTCAAGAAAACAAGGATGCTTCAGCAAGTCGCTTCGACCTGTTGAAACATCCTTGTTGTTAAAGCAGCCTGCTACTTATAGTCCACACTTCAGCTGAGCGCCACAGCTCGTACAAGTGTTGCAGCCGCCTAAGTCCTCAACTGTTCCTTCACGGCAGACCGGGCATGTATTGCCGACCTCTGAGCCGATCGTCACATTCGTTGATCTCAGATCAGCGACCGTATTGACAAGAACGACCTTTTGCTCCTTCGCGGGAGTTTGCGTTTCTTCCTCTTCATCAAAGCGGTTGTCTTCCGCCTTTAAGGAAAGCACCTGTGCGTCACGGCTTCCATCGACATAAACCGTTCCGCCTTTGGCGCCGCCGCGGTACAGACGCTCATAAACGGCTTGAACCTGTTCCACCGTATAGCCTCTTGGCGCGTTGACCGTCTTCGATAAGGAACTGTCTACCCAGCGCTGAATAATGCACTGAACATCGGCATGAGCTTCCGGCGCCAATTCCATCGTCGAGATGAACCACTCAGGTAAATGATTTGGATCAGCATCCGGATTCGCCTTCAAATACTCTTCAACAATCTCCGCTTTCACCTCGATGAATTTACCGAGACGACCGCTGCGGAAATAGGAGAAGGAGAAATATGGTTCCAGGCCGGTAGAGACGCCGACCATCGTCCCTGTACTTCCTGTCGGGGCAACCGTTAAGAGATGGGAATTGCGGATGCCGTGCTCCAACACGCCCTGACGAATATCCTCAGGCATCTCCTTCATGTAGCCTGTGTTGATAAAAGCGTGACGCAGCTGTTGTGTTTCTTCTTCCGTCTTGCCCACCAAGAACGGGAAGCTGCCTTTTTCCTTTGCCAGCTCAATGCTTGTCCGGTAAGCTGTTGTCGCAATCGCCTCAAACACTTGATCAACAAGCTTGTTTCCTTCCTCCGAGCCATAGACCGTTTCACAATAGATCAGCAGGTCGTGCAGCCCCATCACGCCAAGGCCGACGCGACGCTCGCCTTTCGCCTGCTTCGTATTCTGCTCAAGGAAGTAAGGTGTCGCATCAATGACATTGTCCTGCATCCGCACGCCGACTTCAACGGTGCGCTTCAATTTCGCAAAATCAATCCGCTTCGTCTTCTTATCAGCCATTTCAGCGAGGTTGATCGCGGCGAGATTACAAACAGAGTAAGGCGCGAGCGGCTGCTCCCCGCAAGGATTCGTCGCGACAACGCTTTGCCCGTATGCTTTCGCATTCGTTTTGTCATTGGCATTATCAATAAAGAAGATTCCCGGCTCCGCACTGTATGTCGCACAAATATTAATCAAGTTCCATAATTCCTTGGCGCGAATCGTCCGGTACGTACGAACGGCATAGCCGCGCGCCTCCCATTCACGGACATCGCCGATCGTATGCCACTGCTCATTATAGGCGCGCATTTCAGCCTCGTCGTAATTTTCTACATCCGGGAAGCGAAGCTGGTATTCCTCGTCCTTCTCAACGGCTTCCATGAATTCCTTCGTCAAACAGACAGAAATATTCGCCCCGGTCAGAAACTCCGGATTGTTGACCGAATAATGGCCGCCAATGCGCAGCTTTTCTTCGGCATCCTTAATCACCTTCGGATCAAAGCCGCCCTGCCCCTCGATCGTTTTATAGTTGACAATCCCCTGATACATCGATTCCTCAACCGGAGTCAGCGGTGTAAAAGCAAGCTTGTCCTTGACGAGCTTTTTGATCTGATCATCGGCCGTCTGCTCAAGCAGGAAGCGTAAAATCCGCGGATTCTGCATCTTGGAAATAATGAATTCCAGCACATCCGGATGCCAGTCAGCGAGCATGATCATTTGCGCCCCGCGTCTTGAGCCGCCCTGTTCGACAAGATGCGTCAGCTTGGCGATATCATCAAGCCAGGAAACAGAGCCTGATGATTTCCCGTTTACTCCTCGTGCCAGCGTGTTGCGTGGACGGAGCGTCGAACCGTTTGTACCGACACCGCCACCGCGACTCATAATTTCCATCACCTGCTTGCGGTGTTCCGAAATTCCTTCGCGCGAGTCCTGAACGAAAGGCATCACATAGCAGTTAAAATACGTAACGTCCGTTTCCGCCCCTGCTCCATAGAGCACTCTTCCCGCCGGGATAAAGTTCATCGCCACAAGCTGCTCATAAAATTGCTCAAAAGCTTCCTGACGCTTTTCCGGGGTCGTTTCAACCGACGCCAGCCCTGTGGCATTCCGCTTGGCAATTTGCTCGTAATACAATTCAAGCGGCTTCTCAATCGTATCGAGAGAACGAACGACGATTCCGCTTTCCGCTTCCTCGCCCTCAAGCGAGCCGCGGAAATCTTCATCGACCAGAACCTTTGCCTGATTGTGCGCACGGTCCAATTCAATCACGAAGCCATAGCCTCTCGCTGGAAATTTAGGATCTGCCTTCACCGTCAGAACGACGAAGTCCCCTTCCTTGAGTGTCTTTTTCTCGGTATCTTTAAAGGTATACCGATCGAGCATCACCAATCTCGAAACACCTTTTTTCGTAATATGCATATCTTCTGTGATCGGATGCACCTGCGCAAATTGGGCGATATCTTCATTTAAACGTGTAACATTAACACGCATTGCGTTCGACATCGTCATCGCCATTTCGCCTCTCCTCCTCTTTCATTCGCTATTCCTTACCTGTTCAGTAGTTCATTGCGTCTTTTCTTGTAGTTTTTAATGTCATGGGTAAGCTTACCACATATCTCTACCCCGATTCAATATATTGTACTCCCTTTTTTATGAATCACACTATATATAGTAATCATTTTGATCCAAGCGTAAATTGTCAACTGAGAAAAGGGATAAAAAAAGCAGAAAAAATGAGTTTCCGAAAAAAAAACCGATATTTTTAAGCTAAATTGAACCATTTTGTCTCTTGCCAGAATATCAATGGTTTCCAACTGGCTGTCCTTGGCTTCATTGCCCAATTTCAGCAAAAGCATTGACAAAATTTTTTTCTAATGTTCATATGTTCTTATCCTGATTTAGATGGGGGAATAGACATGACTTACATTCTGCAAAATGCTGATTTAGTTCAAAAAGAAACGGCACATCTACATATTGATGACCGCGGCTATTACTTCGGTGACGGGATTTATGAAGTGGTCCGTGTGTATGACGGCGTGCCCTTTGCCAAGGAAGCGCATCTTACCCGTCTCGAGGAAAGCAGCGCGAAAATTGATATGACACTGCCTTATTCCGGAGAGGACTTGATTGACTTGCTCGATAAACTGCTCGAGGCTAACGAGCTCGTTAATGGCCTTGTTTACTTACAGGTGACCCGAGGCGTAGAACCACGAAATCATCTTTATACCAAAAATTGCAAGCCGGTCCTTACCGCCTTTACCCAGCCGTTGCCGAAAAAAACGGCTCCCCAAACCGCAGCGGTCAGTGTCTGGCTTACGGACGATATTCGCTGGCTTCGCTGCGATATTAAAACGATCAACCTCCTTGGGAATATTATCGCCAAAAAGGAGGCCGCTGATCAGCAATGCCAGGAAGCCATCATGCAGCGAGACGGTCTTATCACCGAAGGCTCTTCCTCTAATCTCTTTCTCGTAAAAGACCAGGTTCTCTATACCCACCCGGCGACAAACCTGATCCTAAACGGGATCACGCGCCAAGTCGTCATTGACCTTGCCAAGCAAAGCGGCTATGAAGTTGTGGAAGAGCCGTTTCCTGTTGATGTGCTCGAGCATGCCGATGAAGCGTTTTTGACAAGTACGACAATGGAAATCGCCGCGATCAGGCAAATCAAAGGACAGATGGACACCTCCTATGAACCAGGACCTGTAACAAAAGACCTACAGGAGAAGTTTCAGCAACTCCTGGCGCAAAAATAGAAAGAAATGTGCCAAAAGCCTTAGAAGAAGGAGCTTGAGACAAAACTAGCTTTGAGCCTACTGGCAATGGCTTCACACGCCACAAGCCCGTTGTGAGAAACCCACTCACAACGAGGCCACTGAAAAACTTCCTTTTTTGTAATTCGAAGAAGAGTAATGGCTCCGCGCGTTGCGCGCCTTGCTTCGAGGAACCCACTCGTAGCAAGGCTTTCAAAATCAGGCAACGGCTACGCTCATTACGAAAAAGCTGTTGAAAAAGTGAAAATTGTACTTTTTCAGCAGCTTCATCACAACGGGCTTTAAAAGATCGTGGCAGTTCCGCTCATTGCTTAGAGACTGGGCAAAAGGTAAAAAACAACCTTTTGTCCGAGCCTCCTTCACTTTCTGAAGTTCCATTCATCTTGTTCATAGCGGTTCCGCGCGATTTGTCTGACTTCCTCATCTTCTTCCTTCGATAATGTGTAAGGCTCAAGCGTAATATTTAATCCTTTCTCAAAGCCCTTCCGAAAAGCCAGCTTCGCTTCATCCATCGTCAACGGCTCACGGCGCAGCGCATTAATCGCCACCGCTTTATTACGGAAGTTCCGCTGCATTCTTTCCCGGACCCGCTCGCTCGGATATTTAAAAAGATCAAACAGTTTATCCTCGTCAATATCTAAAATGATCGAGCCATGCTGCAAAATGACACCTTTTTGTCTCGTTTGCGCGCTGCCCGCCACTTTCCGTCCTTCCACGACGAGCTCATACCATGACGGTGCATCAAAACAGACGGCTGAGCGCGGGTTTTTCAATGAGCTCAGCTCCTCTTCAGTTCGCGGAATTGAAAAATATGCCTCAAGCCCGACATCGGTAAAGCCTTCCAATATCCCTTGCGAAATAACGCGATACGCTTCTGTGACCGTCGCCGGCATATCCGGGTGCTCTTCTGAGACGATCACACTGTATGTAAGCTCCTGGTCGTGGAGTACGGCGCGGCCTCCCGTCGGTCTGCGGACAAAGCCGAGTCCGTACTCGCGTACTTTATCTAAATGAATCTCCTTTGCCACCTTCTGAAAATAGCCCACTGATAACGTCGCCGGATCCCAGCCGTAAAACCGGATCGTCGGCGGAATCCGCCCTTCGCTGTGCCATGTCAGCAATGCTTCGTCCAAAGCCATATTGTAAGCTGGTGAACATGCGCCAGAGTCAATAAAACGCCATACTTCCTTCATTATGCATCGCTTCTTTCCATCTGAATGTCAACTTCATCATTTTAACAAAGACAGCGGCCATCGCCAAGCAGCTTGCCTGTACACAATTGATTGCAGAATTGGCTTATCCCCATTATAATGAACAAAGGAAAAACCGACCGAGAGAAAGCTGCAGTTGATCCGCTTTTTTCTGGCAACATGGAAAATCAGTAAAGGGGTGTAGAGAGAAATTGGAAATTTTATGGTTGATTCTTTTAGGTATTTTGGCGGCCCTTCTGTTCCGGCGTTTCGTCAAACCTAAATATTTAAAAACCCTTACGCAGGAGGAATTCATTAAAGGATACCGCAAAGCCCAATTAATTGATGTCCGCGAACCACGGGAATATGATGGCGGTCATATACTTGGAGCAAGAAATATCCCGATGTCTCAGCTTAAGCAGCGGATGAATGAAGTCCGCACCGACCAACCTGTTTATTTGTATTGCCAATCAGGGGCAAGAAGCCAGCAGGCCGCCCAGATTCTGAAAAAGAAACGCGGCGTTGAAGACCTCTACCAGCTTAAAGGCGGCTTCAAAAAATGGACGGGCAAAATCAAGAAAAAATAAAGGAGATGTCTCAGAAGGTCTTTTTTCAGCCTTTTGAGCCATCTCCTTTTCTTGTTCATTTCCGTTACGTGTTACTCACCGCTATACTTGGCCGTTGCTTCATAGCGGAGGATCGGCTTTCGCGCCGCTCTCGTTTCATCGAGGCGGGAGATCACCGTTTCGTGCGGGGCCTCCTGGACGATTTCAGGATTTTCTTCTGTTTCCTTGGCGATTTGAATCATTGCTTCGATAAATTCATCCAGCGTTTCCTTTGCTTCCGTTTCCGTCGGCTCAATCATCATACACTCTTCCACATTAAGCGGGAAATAAATCGTTGGCGGATGATAGCCGAAATCAAGTAGCCGCTTCGCAATATCCAGCGTCCGGACGCCCAGCTTTTTCTGGCGCTTTCCTGACAGAACAAATTCATGCTTGCAATGCTGGGTATAAGGAAGATCATAGTACGGCTCTAACCGTCGCATCATATAGTTGGCATTTAAGACAGCATACTCAGACACCTTGCGCAAACCTTCCGGCCCCATCGTCCGGATGTAGGTGTAGGCGCGGACGTTAATGCCGTAATTGCCATAGTATGGCTTCACCCGGCCAATCGATTGCGGACGGTCATAATCAAGGGCGAACGCATCACCGCGTTTTACGATCAGCGGCTTCGGCAAAAATGGAATCAAATCCTTTTTGACGCCGACCGGACCAGAGCCCGGACCACCGCCGCCGTGCGGACCTGTGAACGTTTTATGAAGGTTTAAATGAACGACGTCAAAGCCCATGTCTCCCGGCCGGGTAATCCCGAGAATCGCGTTAGAATTCGCCCCGTCATAATAGAGCTTTCCACCGGCACCATGAATAATCGCCGCCATTTCTTCAATATAGGTTTCAAACAGCCCAAGCGTATTCGGATTGGTCAGCATTAAAGCTGCTGTATCGGCGCCGGCCACTTCCCGCAAATGCTCCAGGTCAACGAGACCGTTCTCGTCCGTGCGAACCGTGACAGATTCAAAGCCGGCGACCGTCGCCGAAGCAGGGTTCGTCCCGTGGGCCGAGTCCGGTACAATGACCTTCGTCCGGTCAAAGTCGCCGTTCGCCTCGTGAAAAGCACGGATCATCATCAGCCCGGTCCACTCTCCATGAGCACCAGCGGCCGGCTGAAGCGTGACCTGATCCATGCCGGTAATTTCCTCAAGCGCGGTTTGCAGCTCAAACAACAGCTCAAGGGAGCCCTGAACTTGATATGCCGGCTGATACGGATGAACGTGTGCCAGTCCCTCGATCCGCGCGACATCCTCATTGACCTTCGGATTATATTTCATCGTACATGACCCGAGCGGATAGAAGCCCGAATCAACACCGTGATTGCGCTTCGATAAGGCGGTGTAGTGCCGCATGATTTCCAGCTCAGACACTTCCGGCAGCTCCGGCTCCTCCGTACGGAGATACTCGTTTGGCAGCAGATCAGCAAGCGGCTGTTCCGGCACATCAAGATCAGGCAGGCTGTGACCGATTCGTCCAGGTTTGCTTCTTTCAAAAAGTAATGGCTGATCCTTTCGCTTCATTATAATGCCCCCATTTCTTGTGCAAATGCTTCAATTTCCGCTTTTGTCCGTACTTCTGTGACGGCAACCAGCATATGGCCGGCTAATTCCGGATAATCCTGACCAAGATCGTAGCCGCCGATGATTCCTTTTTCAAACAGCTTTTCATTCACTTCTTTCACGGACCCGTTCACCTCTATGACAAATTCATGGAAGCTCGGTTGGGCAAAAGCCAGCTTCACGCCATGCTTTTTAAGCTGCGTTCGGGCGTAGGCCGCCTTTTGCACATTTTGATAAGCCATTTCACGGACACCCTTTTTCCCAAGCGCCGCCATCGCGACAGACGCTGCCAGAGCATTTAATGCCTGATTCGAGCAAATATTCGACGTCGCCTTCTCCCGCCGGATATGCTGCTCGCGCGCCTGTAGCGTCAGCACAAAGCCGCGCTGGCCATGCTCATCCTGTGTCTGGCCGACAAGCCGGCCCGGTACCTTCCGCATCAGCTGCTTCGTCGTGGCGAAGAAGCCGCAGTGCGGACCGCCAAACTGCGGCGCAATTCCAAACGGCTGGGCATCGCCGACGACAATATCAGCGCCGAACTGTCCCGGTGGTGCGAGGATCCCCAACGAGAGCGGGTTGCTCGAGACGACAAGAAGAGCTTTCTGCTGATGGGTAATCGCTTCAAGCTCGGCAAGCGGCTCAAGCGCGCCAAAGAAATTCGGATGCTGCACGACCACACATGCCGTGTCATCCCCGTACGCTTCCTTTAGCTGCTCAAGATCCGTCACCCCGTCCTTCGCCTCTATTTCGATAACGTTCAAGCGCTGACCGGTCGCGTTCGTTTGCAGTACTGCCCTCGCTTCCGGATGGACCGTTTTTGAGACGAGAATTGTTTTCTTTTTTGTATGACCGGCACTGAGCATCGCTGCTTCCGCCAGCGCCGTCGGTCCATCATACATTGATGAATTGGCAAGATCCATTCCTGTCAGCTCACAAATCATCGTCTGAAACTCAAAGATCGCCTGCAGCTCCCCCTGCGAAATTTCCGGCTGATACGGGGTGTATGCCGTGTAAAACTCGGAACGGGAGATGACATGATCGACAATCGACGGGATGTAATGCTGATACACTCCAGCCCCTAAAAATGATGGATACTGCTTCAGTGAGACATTTTTTTCTGCCAGCTTGTCAAAATAGTGCAAAAGCTCCGGTTCCTTTAATGCTTCCTTCACATTCAGCTTTCCTTTAAAGCGGATCGAAGCGGGAATATCAGAAAACAGTTCTTCAATCGACTGAACGCCAATCGTGTCAAGCATTGCTTGCTCATCAGCGGCTGTCATCGGTAAATAACGGTGGTTCATCCTTGTTCCTCCTCATACTGTGTAATAAACATGTCAGCAGAATTCTTTTGCGGCGCCGGTTAGTCCTTTTTCTTATAAAATGGCGTGGCGATCACATGCGCTTTCAGACGCTTTTTTCTAATTTGAACGGTAACTTCCGTGCCAAGCTCGGTATAAGCATGATCAAGCAGCGCCAGGCCGATATTTTTTTGCAGGCTCGGTGACTGCGTGCCTGTTGTGACAAAGCCAACCTGCTTGTCAGCGACAAACACTTCGTACCCGGTCCGGGGAATGCCTTTTTCAAGCATTTCAAGGCCGACGAGCTTTCGCCGCAGTCCTTCTTCCTTCTGCCTGGTCAGCGCTTCTTTACCGATAAAATCAGCTTCCTTCTTCAGCTTCACCGCAAAGCCAATTCCGGCTTCAAGCGGACTGATTTGCGCACTCAGCTCCTGACCGTACAATGGCAGGCGCGCTTCAAAGCGCAGCGTGTCACGTGCGCCAAGACCGCATGGTACTAAGCCGTCATCCTTTCCGGCTTCGAGGATGCTCTCCCACAGAACAGCCGCATCGCCGGTAGCACAATACAGTTCAAAGCCGTCCTCGCCCGTATAGCCGGTGCGTGAAACGAGCGCCTTGACACCGGCGATATCAAGCCCATTGACAAAATGGAAAAAGCGAATCGCTGAAAGATCGTCCTTTGTAAGACGCTGCAATATGCGCTCGGCCAGCGGTCCCTGGAGCGCGAGCTGGGCGATCTCCTCTGAAACATTGGTAATTGTCACACCATCCCGCTTATGACGTTGCATCCATTCAACGTCCTTCTCGATGTTCGCCGCATTGATCACAAGCAAAAAATCATCGGCCGCTTTGCGGTAGATCAGCAAATCATCGACGGTGCCGCCGTCCTCATAGCACATCGCCGTATACTGCGCCTGGCCGTCCTTCAGCTTTGCGACATCGTTTGTGACGAGATATTGCAAATAGGCCAGTGCCTGCTCCCCTTTTACTTCGACCTCGCCCATATGCGAAACATCGAATAAACCGGCGCGGTTTCTGACGGCTTCGTGCTCCTCCTTAATACTCGAAAATTGCACCGGAAGCTCCCAGCCGCCAAAATCAATCGTTTTCGCCCCGCTTTTCTCATATTGCGGAAATAACGGTGTTCGTTTTCCCTTTGCCATTTTTCACCCTCCTTATTATGTAGAAAACCGCGCAGCGGCTTTACTTATACAACAGGTACAAAAAAAGGACAGAGTTATACACGAAAATAAACGTGTATAACTCTGTCCTTTGACCAGAAAGTTTCCTTTATCCGCAAATAAAGTGTCTTCGTAGGTGGCTCAATTGAGCACTCTCCAGAGCTGCGTCAAATAAGAGTCTTTTTGCCTGAGAGATTCACACATCCAGCGATGCTGGCGCTTGCTCCTTCGGCGCTGCCGTCAATCCGCAGTCTCTCCCCTTATTCTCATCCGCCAATAATAGAATGATTTCCTGCAATTGGTACATACTAAAAAGCAGGAATCAAGGTATTCAGCTATGTTCGGAATTTATAGTAATATCCTATCAAGATCCGGGCCCTTATGCAATAACATATTTCCAAAATTCATATATTTATTTAGCATGACGAAGTTACATTCGGATTTTATTCAATAGAAGGAGGATCAGCAATGGTTGACATCCATTTTGATCAAACTTGGAATAACGAATTTCTGGAACGATTAGATCAGGATGGACCGTGGTCGAATTGGGAGCTTTTCACCTTAGCTTACGAAGCGGAAAACCATCAGGCCATCCCTGACTTTCACGGTCTTTTAGCACCTAAATACTTACCAAAGCTCAGTCCTTTTCCGCATCAAATTGAGGTCGCCAACACCGTCATTGAACAGATGAACGGCAAAGCGATTCTCGCCGATGAAGTCGGCCTCGGAAAAACGATTGAAGCCGGCTTGATTTTAAAAGAATACATGATTCGCGGCCTCGTAAAAAAGGTGCTTATTCTCGTTCCTGCTTCCCTTGTCTCGCAGTGGGCGATCGAATTAAACACGAAGTTCCACATTCCGGCGATTCCGCAGAAAAAAACGTATGTATGGGAGCAGTGTGACGTTGTCGTCGCTTCGATTGATACGGCCAAACGTCAGCCTCATCGCGACCTGGTGCTCGCGCAGCCCTATGATCTCGTCATTATTGATGAAGCGCATAAGCTCAAAAATCCAAAAACGAAAAACTATGAATTCATCCGGCTGTTGAAAAAGAAGTTTTGCCTGCTGTTAACAGCAACGCCCGTGCAAAATAAGCTCGAGGAAATTTTTAATCTCGTCTCTTTATTGAAGCCCGGTCATTTAGGCGATATCCAGTCATTTGAAAAGGAATACCGTTCCTCGAAGCGGTCGCCGAAAAACCAGGAAAAATTAAAGGAGCTGATCAATAAAGTCATGGTGCGTAACCGGCGGGCCGAAACAGGAATCACCTGGACGAAGCGGATCGTTGAAACCGTGCCAATTACGTTCAGCGAAAGCGAGAGAGCCTTTTATGAAGAAATTGAACAGCTCGGCGATGACACGAACCACTTTGCGCTGCTCACCTTGAAGCGGGAGCTGTGCAGTAGCCGGGAAGCGGCGTTTATGACATTGAAAAACATCGTTGAACGCGCTCATAAAGAAGGAAGGTCCGCGCCCCGGGCTGAAGCGCTGCTCGCCAACATTCAGCATGTAACCGGTCATGCCAAAGCCGAAAAAGCACTTGAGCTAATTCAAAACATCAATGACAAAGTGATTATTTTCACCGAATACCGCGCGACCCAGCTTTATTTGCAATGGTTCCTGAAACAAAATAGCATTTCCTCCGTACCGTTTCGCGGTGGGTTTAAGCGCGGAAAAAAAGATTGGATGCGCGAGCTTTTCAGCAATCACGCCCAGGTGCTGATCGCCACTGAAGCAGGCGGGGAAGGGATCAACCTTCAGTTTTGCAGTCATATTATCAATTATGACCTTCCGTGGAACCCGATGCGGATCGAGCAGCGGATTGGCCGGATTCACCGCCTCGGTCAGAAAAACGATGTCCACATTTATAATTTCGCCGTCGAGGATACGGTTGAACAGCATATTTTGACGTTATTATATGAGAAAATCCATTTATTTGAAGCGGTAGTCGGCGAGCTTGATGACATTTTAACCAACCTTGAGTTTTCAGGCATCGAAGATCATGTGCAGGAAATTCTGCTTGAATCCGAATCGGAGGGAGAAATGCGGATCAAATTTGATCATTTGACGGCGATTATGAACGAAGCAGCAAGTGAAGTGCAGGCGAAGGAGAAGGAGGGAAACATCGATGCAACAGTCTCAGGTTCATAATTTTTTGGAGCGGTATTTTTCGGCAAATGACAGCCCGATCCTCGAGAACGGTCCCGGGCATCTGACCGTTCAGCTTTCGATTGAGCTGGACAAACTCCTAATGAACCGGCCATTTTACTGGCATTACCTTGAAAAAACAGGCGGCCTCCCGCAGCCGATGCAAGTGACGTTTATCACCGAGCAGCATGCTGCGCCAGAAGGAATCAAAGGGGAACAGATCCACTTTGGTTCTCCACGGCTTCGCCAATTATTTCATTCGACACGTGAGCTCGGCGGCTTTATCCGGCTTTACGAACAGGTGCAGGCTACCGGTCAGACATCGATTCCCCTCCACCCGTGGCTCTGCATCAACGCCAAAGTATCGTTTCAATGTGACCGCAAGAAAGACGTCCTGCTCTCCCTCGGTCTGAATCTGATTCACGGGCAAATTGTCCAGAATTTTTTTGAACGGGTCTCACAAAAGAATCTGACACCGAAAATACCCGATTTTTGCTTCACCTTATCACCGCTGATCAAAGTCCGGAGCGGCTTGCTCCGCATGCAGAAAATGGTGCGGACCTATGCCGAAAACGAAGACGATACGTGGGCGAGAGAAGCCATCGCCCGGATGGAAAATGATTTGGCCTTACTTGAGAGCTTCTATGAAGGACAAACGGAAAAGCCGGAAAGCTACACGGTGGAAAAGCAGGCATTAATCGAGCAATATGAACCACAGATTCACGTCTCGATCATCAATGGAGGAATGTTTTATTTACAGCAGCAAGTGTTTGAGTCTGAATAAGAAAACAGCGCTTTTTAAAGGGAAAGAGGGTGAGACAAAACTAGCTTTGGAGCTGCTGGCAATGGCTTCAAACGCCACAAGCCCGTTGTGAGAAACCCACTCACAACGGGCTTTAAAAGATCGTGGCGGTTCCGCTCATTGCTTAGAGGCTGGGCAAAAGGTTTAAAAAACAACCTTTTTTCCCAGCCTCTTTGCAATTAATACGCGACAGGTGCGCCTCCACCAGTCGTTAAAATGCTGACGATTGTAGCAATTGAAAAGGCTCCAAAGACAACGAAAGAAATCGCTGCAAATCCAACAGCAAAAAAGTTCTTTCTACGAAGCTCACGCGCGATCGCAACCGCACTCAAGATCGCGACAAGTAATAGTGTAATGGATAAGAACATCTTGACTTCGCCTCCTTATGTAATTCTGCACCCAGCTTAACAGTCTTATTATAAACAAAATTGGAGATCATGGCAGCTTATCATTTTGACAATGCTGGTACATTTCTTCTCACTTTATAGGTTGGGCATTTTGGTTTCATTTTACTCTCTTTTTTCACGTTTGTCGAGAACGATTTCGTGTTGTATCATTAGGCTATCCTATCTTGCTTGGAGGTTTTTTAATGAAATGGACACAAATTCCACTCGGTCCCCTGCAAACGAATGCCTATATTATTGAAAATGAAAAAAAGGAAGCCGTTGTCATCGACCCCGGCTCACAGGGCGATGAGCTTGTAAAGTGGCTGCAAAATCAAGGCTTGACCCCGTTAGCGATTTTGCTGACTCATGCCCATTTTGACCATATTGGCGCCGTCGATGCAGTCAGGGAAACTTTCGCTTGTCCTGTTTATCTTCATGTCGCCGAAAAGGATTGGCTCCTGGACCCGGCCAAAAACGGCTCTGCCCGTTTTACAGGAAATGAACCAATCGTGGCAAAGGCTGCCGAAAAGCTAATTGATAAGGAAGAACAATTGACGATTGGCCCATTCCAATTCTCGATCCTTGAAACACCGGGACACTCGCCTGGCAGTGTCTCCTACTATCAGGAAGAAGCGGAAATTGTCTTTTCCGGGGATGCACTGTTTGCCGGCAGCATCGGTCGCACCGATTTACCGGGCGGAAACCATTCCCAGCTGCTGCAAAGCATTCATAACAAGCTGCTGGAGCTGCCGGAAAGCACCGTTGTCGCCTGCGGTCACGGTCAGACGACGACTATCGGTCAGGAAATGGACAGCAACCCTTTTCTCTCCGGTTTTTAACAGTCAGCCTTTACAGCCTTTGCCGATATGGCAAAGGCTGTTTGTCCGAAGTTTCCTTTCAACAAAAAAAAGGTCTCCACTAGCTGGAGACCCCAAGGGGAGTAAATCTTATTGATGCATGAACAATGAGGGGGAGGGGGACTCCCAATCAATGTTAAAGAGCTATCAACGTCTTTTATTTTATAAAGAGTTTATCACTATGTCAATAGTAATAACCAACTAATAAGAAGGGTCTTAACAACAGGAAGAAAATACCTTTTATTAAATCCGCCTGTAACATAAAAAAGACTGACAGTTGTCAGTCTTCAGACTGTTGAGAAAGTCTTCTCAACAGTCTTTTTTTGTAGATATTAATCCGATTATTCGGGTAAATATAGTATAATATAGGTAGATTAATTGTGAGGTGAGTTGTGTATGTTACGCCCTGTCCG
>NZ_JAMBOS010000027.1 GCF_023715705.1 Halalkalibacter oceani | reverse complement strand
ACCACCTCACCAGAGGGTGAGATGGCTGGCAATCTTCTTTTATGAGTAATTTCTTAAATCCTAGAGAAAAAAGCAAAGGCAAAATAGAAACCCCACTTTTCAGAAGTGGGGTTTCTCGACAATCTGACGAAACCGCTATGCGGTTTCGTAGAATCGGCGTGCGAGGCCGACGCCCTGCCCCGATTCATCCTGAAAATTAATATAATTTCTTATCTTTTTTAGAAAACCACACAGCGGTTTTTCTAATTTGTTCGATCTTCAATCTATTGAAAAAAAAGATGCCCTGAACAGGACACCCTCATTGCGTTTGCTATGAAATTTGTTCAATGGCTCCTTCGAGGCCAAGAAGGATTTCCTTTTTATCAAGGCCGCCTCCATACCCGACCATGTTTCCATTGCTACCAATAACGCGGTGGCAGGGGATGATGATCGGAATCGGATTTTTGTTGTTGGCTCCACCAATCGCCCTGATGGCTTTTGGAGCTCCTATTTCCTGGGCAATCTGTTTATAGGACTTGGTCGTTCCATATTCAATCGTTCGGAGCACATTCCATACCTTCTTCTGAAAAGGGGTGCCACACAAGTCAACCGGAAGATCGAACTCAATACGCTTTCTTGCAAAATAATCCTCAAGCTGCTCACAAACCGGGCGGAGATGATCTTTCGAACGGATCAATTCACCTTTTCGGCCGTTTTTCTTCAACCATGTTTTTATGTTTACCGTACTTGCATCCAGTTCGCCAAAATTGATGTGACAAACGCCTTGATCCGTTGCAACGATTGTAAGTTTACCTATGGGACTATCCATTTCGTCAACAAAATGTGTCAGCTGCGTTGTCATGATATCCCTTCCTTCCAATTGTCCAAGCTTGTTCTAATCTTACCTTACCATATCATGAATTGCTCGCCGCTTACTGTTTATTTTCCAACAAATTTATCGCTTTTTCCAGCTCTCGCACGACTTCTTTGTCTGTTTCGCTGTTTTTCACTTTTTCAAGCTGATTTTTCTCATTTACCGTCCCGATTTCTCCTATTGCCCAAGCTGCGGTTCCTCGAATAACCGGGCGTGGATCCTCCGTGAGCAGCGTACTTAACAAAGGCAATGCTTTTTCGTCTTTGAAATGGGCAAGTGCGATAATCGCATTACGCTGAATCGGCTTTTTCCCACGCCAGGAGCCTGAAATATGACCAAACTTCTCTTTGAATTGCCGGTTCGTCATCGTTAATAACGGCAACAATTTCGGCTTGGCGATCTCTGGATCGGGCTCCATTTCCTCATGTATATGAAAATCTTTTCCTTTGTTTTCGGGACAGACCTGCTGACATGTGTCACAACCGTAAAGCCGGTTTCCCAGCTTCTTTCGATATGGCTCCGGGAGGAATCCTTTTGTTTGTGTAAGAAACGCAATGCACGCCTGGGAATTCAGCTGTCCTCCTTGTACAAGGGCGCCAGTCGGACAGGCATCAATGCATTTTGTACATGAACCGCACTGCTCCGTAATCGGAACATCAGGCTCTATTGCCAGCGTCGTAATAAGCTCACCCAAGTAGACGTAGCTTCCAAACTCCGGGGTAATAATCGCGCAATTTTTCCCGCTCCAGCCAATACCCGCCCGCTCGGCGACAGCCCGGTCAGCCAGCTCGCCTGTATCAACCATCGAAAGTGTCCTTTCGTCAGGAAAGCGTGCCTGGATGAATTGCTCAATTTTCTGTAAACGCTCACGCAGCACATCATGATAATCCTTCCCCCACGATGCCCGGCAAAAAATGCCGCGCCGTTCCTCCTTTGTACTCTTAGGTGGATTTTTCATTTTTGATGGATAAGCAAGCGCAATTGAAATAATCGTTCGGGCTTCCGGCAAAACCCGCCTTGGCTCGACCCGCTTTTCAATATCCGGCTCTTCAAAGCCAGACTGATAGCCAAGCTCCTGTTGCGTTCGCAGGCGGTCCTTCAGCTTAAGAAATGGGTCAGCAGTCGTAAACCCAATCTTATCCACTCCTATTGACTTACTATATGCAATAAGCTCATCCTTAAATTGGGCGTTTGTCATAGCCCTCACCTTTCTTCTATCTTTTTCTATAATTATGCTACAATAGGCGATGTAGCCACTATCTTCCTTGATCTCCTACATACAGCGGACCGTTATCGCTTTTAGAATAATCCAACCTAGCAAGTAAAGGAGGTTCTCTTTCTGTGATTCATGTACATATTCACCAATCACTCAGTCAAATCCTTTCCGGCTTTAAAATCGGGGTCGTCCATTACGAGGACATCGTCGTTAGTGACTCCCCTCAAATGCTAAAAGGACGATTACAGTTTTTTCAGGAGACGATCCGCGTCGAGTTAGAAAACAAGTCCTTATCCGATGTTACTGGAATTTCTGACTGGCGACAAGTCTTCAAGCAGCTCAAAGTTGACCCGGGCCGCTATCGTCCGTCTCACGAAGCGCTTTACCGCCGCATCGCAAAGGGCCAGCCGCTGCCCCTGATTAATTCAGCTGTTGATTTGAATACGTTTTTTTCATTAGAATATACAATCCCGCTCGGCATCTATGACGTGGCCCACATTGATGGCAACGTGACGATCCGCCTTGGGAACGAAACGGATCACTATGAAGGAGTCAATGGCCGAGACAATCAGATGGCCAATAAGCTTGTCAGCGCAGACGAACTTGGCGCGTTCGGGAGCCCAATCGTTGATTCAAAGCGAACGATCGTCACACCGACGACGACCTCAGCGCTGCAGCTCTTTTATTTACGGCCGGCCACCTCAATCGAAGAAAGCGGCAAACTGCTTACCGCGGCAGCGAAGATGTTCACCCAGATTCATGGTGGTGAATTTGCGACCAGTGTCATCAGCGATGAGTAAATAATGTTTAGAATCATTATAAATAGGGAAATAGTATAACTGAAGACAATAAAAGGAGGACTTTCTCATGAGTCAAGAAAAAGTAGCAGCCATTCTTAACAAACAAATTGCCAATTGGAGCGTCCTATTCGTTAAACTTCACAACTATCACTGGTATGTGAAAGGCCCTCAGTTTTTTACTCTACACGAAAAGTTTGAAGAACTCTACAATGAAGCCTCAGTGCATATTGATGAACTCGCTGAGCGTCTGCTTGCCTTAAAAGGCCAGCCTGCCGCAACAATGAAGGAATATTTGGAGACCGCTTCCGTCAAAGAAGCACCGGGCGGCCAAGATGCGGAAGCCATGGTGGCCGAGCTTGTTTCCGATTTTGATACATTAATTGAGGAGCTAAAAGGCGGCATGGAAGCAGCCGATTCACTAGGTGATGAAACAACAGCCGATATGCTTTTAGCGGTACACCAATCTCTCGAAAAGCACAATTGGATGCTTCGCTCATTCTTGAAATAAAAGAGCTTTTACAGAGCTTGAGACAAAACTAGCTTTGGACCTACTGGCAATGGCTTCACACGCCACAAGCCCGTTGTGAGAAACCCACTCACATCGGGCTTTAAAAGATCGTGGCGGTTCCGCTCATTGCTTAAAGGCTGTGACGAAAAGGTAAAAAAACAACCTTTTATCACAGCCTCTTTTGTGGCTTCAAAAGGTGGGGCGGCCGCTCCGTCCTGCACAAAGTGAGAAGGAAAGTGGGTTTCTTTCCTTCTCACTTTCAAACCCATGTGCAGACTCCACTGTCCGCTTCGGCTTGTGCTGGTTCTTCAGAAGAACTGGTCTCGAATCCGCTCACTGCTCGTCAGCTGGGATACGTGGCAACGGCTTCTTCCTGCGCAGACTTCGCACGCTGCTTCGAGGTTGTCTAAAAAGGTCAAAAGCGTACCTTTTTAGACAACCTCTTTAAAACGCGACGGAGATGTATTTGACTTCGACGAATTCTTCCATTCCGTGGTGTCCGCCTTCGCGGCCGATGCCGCTTTCTTTCCAGCCGCCAAACGGCGCCTGGGCGGAGGATGGAACGCCATCATTGATGCCGACGATGCCGTACTCCAGCTTTTCACTTATCCGGATCGCACGCCCGATATCACGGGTGAAAAGATAGGCGGCAAGGCCGTACGGACTGTTATTGGCGCGGCGGATGACCTCCTCCTCTGTTTCAAAGCTTGAGATCGGAGCAACCGGGCCAAAGGTTTCTTCCTGCATGCATTGCATCTCTTCCTTCACCCCGCTGAGCACAGTCGGTTCAAAAAACAGCCCATCGATCTTCTTTCCTCCGACTACGACAGACGCCCCTTTTTCGGTCGCATCTTTAATATGCTCCTCAACCTTGTTGAGCGCATCTTCATCGATCAGCGGACCAAGATCATTTTCCTCCATTCCGTTTCCGGTTTTCAGTTCACGCACAGCTTTGGCGAATTTCTCGGTAAACTCATCCTTTACCGCTTCCGCGACATAGAGACGGTTGGCGCAGACGCATGTCTGGCCAGCATTGCGATATTTCGAGGCGATCGCCTGCTCGACAGCAAGATCAAGATCAGCATCATCCATGACAATGAGCGGGGCATGTCCGCCAAGCTCAAGGGAAATTTTCTTTACCGTCTTCGCCGCACCATTCATTAAATGCTTCCCTACTTCGGTCGAGCCTGTGAACGTCAATTTCCGTACCCGTTCATCCTCTTGCCACGCATCGACGATCTCACTTGACTTTCCAGTCACAACATTAATCACACCCGCCGGAATTCCGGCCTCCTCCGCCAGTTCAGCCAGCCTTAACGCCGTAAGCGGTGTCTGACTCGCCGGCTTAATGACAGTCGTACAGCCTACCGCCAGCGCCGGGGCAACCTTCCGCGTAATCATCGCCGCAGGAAAGTTCCACGGTGTCACCGCCGCGACAACACCAACCGGCTGACGCTGAACAAAAATCCGTTTATGTTTCGCCGAAGCGGGAATCGTCTCACCATAAAGCCGCTTTCCTTCTTCGGCATACCATTGAATAAAGGCACTTGCGTATTTCACCTCTCCTGTTGCTTCCTTCAATGGCTTCCCCTGCTCCGTCGTCATCAGCTCAGCAAGCTCCCGCTCATGCTCTTTAATCAATTGAAACCAGGCCATGAGCAGCTCACTGCGTTCATTTGCGGTTTTGCCCGACCAATCGGCAAATGCCTCATAAGCAGCATCAACAGCCTGCTGCGCCTCTTTCCTCCCACCATTTGGAACGCGATCAATTACTTCTCCTGTCGCCGGGTTAAGGACGTCCTTTTGCTCTAACTCCCCACCAGTCCACTGGCAATTAATGAACAACTTCATGCAAAAATCCTCCTCTTAACCATGATGTGAACCTTTACCACGTTTGAGAAAAATTAAACCTGTCCCGGCGTCTTTTACACGATCAACAGCAGGTCAGTCGAACATTTTTCCTAAAGGTCCATCTTCCGCGGCAATATTCTGAAGCTCATAGACTGGGATGACAAAGTAAGGAATACCAGCGGCATAGGGAAGCAGTTCGTACAATTGAAAATAAAGAACGAGCGCTTTATCAGCGAGATAAAAATATTGATTCGGTGCAATTCCCTTAAACTCAGACAGCAGCGGCAAATCTCTCTCTTTTATTTGCCTTTTGATAATCGCATTTAACGCCTTCGTATAAGTAGCCCCCGGCTTAAATAAATCCTTTAACGCATAAGTGTCCCCAGTCACCGTATTCATCGTTAGTGAGCGTTGCATCGTTAAACCATGCGCCCCTCCCGAATAGGCATAATGGTTGTTTGTTAAACTGATGATATCGCGTTGGTTCGTTTTCACTTCAAAGCCGCCTGTAATTACCGTCTGCGGCTCTTTTTCGTAGCCCTGCTTCTGAATCATCGTCATTACCTGTTTTACGATTCGTTTATTCAGCTTTTCCTGAACCTGCTGATTCGCCAAGCCTGACAGCTCAGGGTAATAAATATCAAGGCGCGGTTGAACAAGGTGGCGAGCAATAACCTGCGCAGGTGATTGCCAAGTAGTCATCTCACGTTCCCTCCTCCTGTCGATTCTCTAATATATATGACAGACAAACGTCCTGTAGGTTTAATTTTTTTTCTGATTAGGAAGGAAATTGGCAAATCAACTAGAATTGTTAAGGTAAGGTTAAGAAGAACGTTTATTCCATCGGACTCTTTTATAAGTGGAACGATTATTATTCAAGTAGGAGCGACACAACTTCAATGAACCTATCATTTATAAAAAAATGGTTTTCCAGAAAAAGTGAGAATCAGGACCACGAGGAAAAACATGACGAAAAGCAAAGTGATACTTCCTCAAATGAATCGGCGCAGCCTGCAAATGAGAACTATCACGCCGTCATCGGCAGAATGTCAGCTTTCTTTGCCCACGAAATTCGCAATCCATTAACATCAATTATCGGGTTCGCTGAATTTATGGAACAGCACCCCGCCATTAAAGCCGATCCAAACATCGCTCACTATACGTCAATTATTCGCGAGGAAGCATTGAAGATGGAACTGCTGATCCAGGAATTGTTAAGCCTGTCCAAATCACATCTGGATCACGATAATCTCTCCATTATCGACGTTAAGCAAAGCGTAAACAAAATCATCACCATTTATACGATGAAGGCTGATAAGCAAAATATCACCTTCCAGACTCATATTGAAGAAGATGTATACATAACCGGCAATGCCAGTCGCTTTGAACGAATGATTATCAATTTAATCAATAATGCGATCGAAGCTATTCAAGAGGAAGGGACCATCGAAATTCGCATTGTAAAAGAACATAAGCATGTGTACATTTCGATCATTGACAGCGGTCCAGGGATCGACCCTGATCAGCTCGAACAAATCTTTTATCCTTTTTATACAACGAAGGATGAAGGCACGGGCATCGGGCTGCCGATTTGCAAAACGATTGTTGAAACATTAAATGGAACGATGGACATTACGAACCACCCAACAAAGGGCGTTCACGTAAAAATGAAAATCCCCTACAGCGAACACGCCACCCGTAATAACTGAATGGAGCTGGGTAAAAGGTTGTTTTTCACCTTTTGCCCAGCTCCTAAGCACTGTGCGGAGCCAGTGCCCTTCCTCGAATCAACCTGAATATTTATAAACTCTCTAAAAAAAAGCAATGCCAGTAAGGGAAGCATCCCCTCTGACATCACCCTCATTTTTTTGATTAATCATCGCTTGCCGTAAAAGATCGCTTGGAAAATTCATTATCCAGCATAAAAAAGGCGTTGCTGTCATTGTCAATGCGCTTCAGCTTCTGAATAATACTGTCAAATAAATCCTCCTCTTCGACCTGCTCCTCAATAAACCATTTCAAAAAGTTTATCGTCGCATGCTCGCGCGCGTCCCACGCCAAATCCGATAAGTGGTAAATTTTCTTTGTCACTTCTTTTTCCTGAACAAGCGATTTTTCAAAAGCATCGAGAATAGAGGTGAATTCATTATTCGGGGCAGGCAGCGCCTGAATGATCGCTCTTTCTCCAAGAACATTAATAAAGTTGTAAAACTTCATCGCATGGAACCGTTCCTCTTCAGCCTGGACGAGAAAGAAGTTGGCAAATCCATCGAGGCTTTGATCAGAGCAGTACGCTGCCATCGCCAAATAAGAATGGGCGGCATAGAATTCGTAATTCATCTGATCATTTAAAGCCGTTAGCAGCTTATCATTTAACATGTTCGTCCTCCTTTGTTTTACTCAGGTTAACTGTTACATTACCCACTTCTTTTTATTTAAAGCCGTTAGCAGCTTATCATTTAACATGTTCGTCCTCCTTTGTTTTACTCAGGTTAACTGTTACATTACCCACTTCTTTTTATTTCTAAACCCGGCTTGCTTTTTCCTGCTTCGGCAAAAGAAAGCTCATGCATGAGGCGAAAACACAAAGCCCAATCGCCATATAAAACGTCACATCATAACCACCCGTCAGATCAAAAAGCACGCCCGGTACGTACGCTCCTAAAGCCGCTCCCACCTGATGGCTAAAAAAGAACAGACCGATAATAAACCCGAGCGCCTGCGGGGGAAAATAAAGGGATGCCAGCTTCATCGTCGGCGCAACAGTCGAAAAGTCAACAACACCAAATGAGACCGAGAACAGCATCAATAAGAAAGAATGACCAAGGGCAAAACCAAACAAAACCGGATCATGAACAATCACTAATAAAATGACAATCGTCAAAGCGCGTATACCATACAAGCCGCCAAGCATATAGCGGCTGTCCCATTTGTCAGAGAGATAGCCAGAAAGAATCGTACCCCCAAAATTAAACAGAGCCAACGTGCTTACCGCCGTACCGGCTACTGCCGCCGAAAACCCGCAAAACTCGGCAAATGGAACGAGGTGCGTATCAATTAAACCGCTCGTTGTAAAGCCGCAGACGAAAAAAGGAAGCAACAGGAACAAAAAAGCCCGTCTCCTGAATAACCCGCCAAGCACGGCAAAAAGGGAAGGCCGCTCTCCCTCCTCCGTCCCGGCGTGGCGTGGATCAGTCTGCTCTCCCGTCCCGCCATATGGCCCGAGACCCCGCTCCTCCGGCAAAGAAGCATAAAAGAAATAAATGACCGGCACCATGACGACCAGCAGCAGAAGACCTAACATCATGACCGCCTGACTCCAGCCAAAGAGATGAATCAGAACAATCGATAACGGCACGATCAAAAACTGTCCCGACGCGGTTCCCGCCGTCATCATGCCGATCGCCAACCCCCGCTTCACCGAGAACCACTTTGTCACGACGACCGTCCCCAAGACATTCGACGCCCCGCCAAAACCGATCGAGGCAATGACCCCGTAAATCAGCATTAAGTGCCACGGCTTCGTCACCAACGCTGTTAAAAGCATTGAAAGCGAGACGACAAGTACACTGAGCATTAGCACTTTCTTGGCGCCGATTCGATCAATCAAACGGCCGATAAAAGGCTGAAAGAGGCCGAATACGAGATAGCTGACGAGCGCGACTGCCGAGATTTCAGCGCGGCTTGACTGGAATGCTTCCTCCCATGGCGTCAAAAAGGCCCCGAAGGAAAGACGGATCCCCTGGGCCAGCATCAGGGAAGCGAAAGTAATCAGCAAAATGATCCACGCATAATGTATATTTTTTTTCATAATGTTCTCTCCTGTCTATTCCTCTCCAGAAACGCTCTATGATTTAAACACCATCGCTGCTTCCACAGCCTTTTGCCACCCTTGATAAAGCGCTGACCGCTCGGCCGCTTCCATCTCCGGTGAAAAGGTCCGCTCCACCGCCCATTGCTGGGCGATTTCGCTTTTATCCTTCCAAAAGCCGACGGCGAGCCCTGCCAAATAGGCCGCCCCAAGCGCGGTCGTTTCCTGGATCATCGCCCGTTCAACCGGGACATTGAGCAAATCACTTTGAAATTGCATCAAAAAATTGTTGGCGACCGCCCCGCCATCAACGCGCAGCGTCTTCACCGCTATACCCGAGTCAGCCTCCATCGCTGTCAGCACATCCTTTGTCTGATATGCCAGCGACTCTAACGTCGCCCGAATAAAATGCTCCTTGCTCGTTCCGCGCGTCAAGCCGAAGACGGCTCCGCGGATATCACTGTCCCAATATGGAGTGCCGAGACCGACAAAGGCCGGAACAACATAGACACCGTCAGTCGACGTGATCCGCGTCGCATAGTGCTCACTATCCTTCGCTGCTTTAATCATTCGCAGGCCGTCCCGAAGCCATTGAATCGCCGAACCGGCGACAAAGACGCTTCCCTCTAGCGCATACTCTACCTTGCCATCAACGCCCCATGCCAATGTTGTCAGCAGACCGTGCTTCGACGTGACCGCTTTTTCACCCGTATTCATCAGCATGAAGCAGCCCGTACCGTATGTGTTTTTTGCCATTCCCTCCTCGAAGCATGCCTGCCCGAACAAAGCTGCCTGCTGGTCCCCGGCTGCCCCGGCAATCGGCACCTGCAGCCCGAAGAAATGATAGTCTGCCGTCTTGCCATAAATCTCGGAGGAAGGCCGAACCTCAGGCAGCATAGCTTCAGGTACATCAAGCATGGCGAGCAGATCGGCATCCCATTTCCGCTCATAAATGTTATACATTAACGTTCTCGAAGCATTTGAATAATCCGTCACATGCACCTTTCCGCCCGACAGCTTCCAGATCAGCCACGTTTCGACCGTACCGAAGAGAAGCTGCCCTTTCTTCGCCTTTTCCCGCGCTCCGGCAACATGATCCAAAATCCACTTCAGCTTCGTTCCCGAAAAGTACGCATCAATCAGCAGGCCGGTTTTTTCTTTGACCATCTGCTCATGACCCTGCTGCTTCAACTGTTCACAGATCGCCGCCGTTTGCCGCGATTGCCAGACAATCGCCTGATAGACCGGCTGTCCGGTTTCCTTATCCCAGACGATTGTCGTTTCCCGTTGATTGGCGATACCAATTGCCGCGATCTCATATTCCCTCACATTCGCTTTCAGCATCACGCCTGACATCACCGCGAGCGTCGAAGCCCAAATCTCGTTCGCATTTTGCTCAACCCAGCCCGGCTGCTGATAAATTTGCTTAATTTCCTTCTGCTCCACCGCCATTTTCCGACCGGACTGATCAAATAAAATGGCGCGTGAGCTTGTCGTTCCCTGATCCAATGCCAAAATATATGACTTTTTCATTTCCTTCCTCCTATCTGCGTAAGAAAAATGCAACTACTGTATTTACCTGCCTGTCGAGCGAAGTCTATTTCAGGAGCGACGGATTCCCCTCTTTTCATTTATTCGGATAGTCAGATAGAAAATACATTTGACCAAGCTTCGTTTTTTCTTAGATCGAATCAACACGCAAATTTTTATCCTTTCGAAATGAACCATGTGAAAAAGCTATTAGCAGAGCGCGATTCGTCGCTAATAGCTTTTTCCTTCCGCCTTCTTATTGGGTTGTTTCCTCTATTTGCAGCTGTACAAACTGCTTATGTAAATCCTTCATCGCCGCCACGAGCGCATTCGTCGCTTTCCCTTTATAATGCCGTATAATCAGCTCGACCGGCTCCTCAACCCCATCCTTCAGACTGACTCCCCGCAGGATGCGGTCAATGTATTGGCGACTATGCTCGGTTGCCAACGTACAGGAAGCCTGAATAATAACCCCGTATTTCCGATCAACTTCGGCGGTGATCGTTAGCGTTTCGAATACACTTTTCGCCGCCATCCCTTGCGGTAGTCGGGCATGACCGGCAATAAATATCGTATTAATCGTGATCATCACTCCACCTTTTCGTTATCATTCTTCTTCCTATCGCTACTTCTACAGATCCATTTCCATTTCCTGCTTTCGTGATGGAATTCTCAAGCAGATGTCAGCTTATACGCCAAGCTGCCGTACGTATCGAAGCGGAGCTGTCTCTTTGCTTCGATTTCAAACTGGACAGCGGACCTTTCCATTTGTTCAAGCACTGGTCTGGAAACGAGAAGATGGTCAAGATGCAAAGTATTTGGTACTTGCACCAGCCTGACGCGAGTGAGATCGACCTCAGGACCTAAGCTGTCGCAGGCACTTTCAATCGATTCCCGTTCGTCATCATAGATAAACGGCAGCATCGCCCTTTGTAAGTACGTGCTCGTGATTGAATTGGTATACGTCGCTTTCCGGTCAATCCGGTCAACAAGCCGTTGGGTCGTAAAATCAGCAAGCCCGACCCCTTGAGCATTGCCAAAGGACTGCTCCGTCAAATCCAGCACCACGATTCGTTTGACGTCAGGTTTTTCCGGTTCTGGCACACCTTCAATCCGCCAGCGCCCGATAATGTTCGGATCCATCCCCGTCCCGCTGAAAATCTTCCCCATCTCTTCGACAATCAGGACATCAATCGTATCGACGGGAAGCCGCGGCATCATTTCTTTTGCCCGCTTCAGCAGCCCAGCTTCCACCTCGAACCACTCTTCCGTTCCGACCCCGACAATGTCGGCCGTTTGATCATAGCCATTCTCAATAATCGCCAGTCCCATCACTATCGGCGAATGCCGGAGCGCGCTGGCACAGACTGTCTCAATGTTTCTCGCCATATGCAGAGCGCCATTAGCATGGACAAAGCTCGCGCCTTTTCGCTTCCCCAGTCCAATTGTCACCATTTTGCTAAGTCCGCTCTCAACCCGGCCGCGAAAGGCCGTATGCGCTTTGATCCGATTGATGACAATGACACCGTCGGCCCCGTAGGCATGCGTATCCATATAAACCGGAACACCATCGGCCGTCTTGGCGATTTGCTCAACTTCCATGGAAGAACGGATTTCAGCTCCGACGGATTCAGCCGTTATCCCGAGATGATGAAGCACCTCCACCTGGCCATCCGCCGTCGCTCCACCGTGGCTGCCCATCGCCGGCACAAGAAAAGGGCGATACCCGAGACTCTTTAATGTCGAAACCGTTTCCCGCAAAATCAGCACAATATTGGCGATTCCTCTGCTCCCTGCGGTAATCGCCACCTCCGCTCCCTTTGGCAAAGCAGCCAGCGCTGAATTGTTCATCAGTTCTCTTTGAATCGTCCCGCTAATATCGGCAAGCTTGTCATCGCGAAATTTTTGCCGTATTTCATACATTTCCATCATGTTATCAGCTCCTTTCCAGCTGGCAGAGGGACTGTCTCAAACGCTCATTAAGAAAGAATATCTGCCCTTCCTTCACGCTCAAAAGAGGTAACCTCCCAGTCCTTCACCACTAAAAAAACTCTCTACTCTTCTTTTAAGTTAGGAACTCTACCAGCTATTTTACCATGAGAAGCTGCTTCCGAATTGTTTATGCAGCTGTTACACCGTTAACAGGCCAGACTAATAAAACGCTTACAAATTTAAGGGATTAGCAGAATCTTTCCCGTACTCTTTCTACTCTCAACATGGGCTTGTGCCTGCCCGGCTTCCGCCAATGGAAACCGTTCGGAAATTTGCATCTGGAGCTTTCCCCCGACTAATAACTGAATCAGCTGTTCAGCACTGTCTCGCAGAAAAGCGGGTCTTCTTTTCCGGTACGTACCCGTACTGTAGCCAATTACCGTCCGGCAGCTCGAATGCAGGGCATTCGTCTTCACTTCGCCGGGATGAGATCCGTCATTGGCATGACCGAAATTAACAATCCGTCCGAAATGGCTTAGACATTCCATACTCCGGTTGAAATTGTCGCCGGCAACCGTATCAAGAATTACATCCACACCTTCTTCCTTCGTTAGTTTCATCACTTCATCGACAAAGTTCTGCTCGCGGTAATTAATAACATGATCAGCTCCAAGCGATTCGACAAGCTGTTTTTTTTCGTCGCTGCCAACCGTGCCGATGATGGTTGCCGCTCCGAAAAGCTTTGCCAGCTGAACAGCCGTCGTTCCGATTCCGCCCGCTGACGCATGGATCAAAATCGATTCGCCTTTCATGAGCCCTGCCATTTTCTTTAGCACATTATAAGCGGTAACGCCAACCGTTAACGAAGCGGCAGCTGTTTCACTGTCCAATTCATCGGGAAGTGCGTATGTCAAAACAGGATCAGCACAGACATATTCCGCATAGGAGCCGCCTTTTGGAAAAGCCATAACCCGCTGCCCTTCTTTTAAATCACGAACCTCCTCGCCTGCCTTGACAATCACCCCGGCACAATCTAGTCCGGGAGTAAAAGGGAATCCGGTCTGTCCATGATACTCGCCCACCCGCGCTTTAATATCAGCGAAGTTGACACTTATCGCTTCAACCTTGATCAATACCTCTGTTGCCGAAATTTCAGGAATCTCCCGATCTTCAATTCGCAACACATCAGGTCCACCATGCTCTGCCACAACAACCGCCTTCATCCTTTTCACCCTTTCCGATTTTCATTCTCTCCAATTGTAAGTATAGCGGTTATTATTCTGAAAATAAATCATATTCTGAATAATAACCTTGAAAATAGCCTGGTCTACATGCTTTATACTGACGCAGCTACTACTCTTTCTTCTTAAATATAAATTCAATTTTTCATGAATTATACCTTTAAATCTTTGTTTTTTTGAAGCTGCTGAAAAAGTACGATTTTTACTTTTTCAGCAGCTTTTCAATCATGAGCGTAGCCGTTGCCTGATTTTGAAAGCCTTGCTACGAGTAGATTTCTCGTAGCAAGGCCGCAACGTGCGGAGCCATGACTCTTCTTCGAGTTACGAAAAAGGGACTTTTTCAGCAGTCTCGTTTTTTCGAATGAATTTGCATAATAGTTTGATTCAACGTTTTGCACCCGGAGGCTTCCTGTAAATTGTTCAAAAAAAAGTAAAGCCACCTGCCCCCTCGACTCTGAGGAGATCAGGTGGTTCACTCACTTATCACTTTCCTAATTGTTCTACTCTATGTCACCATCCATCCCTTACTAAACTTCCTTACTCACTCATCCGAATATGAAAGACATCTCCTGCATTTCCTCCGAAGACAACTTTTCCCCCCGTTGACAGTTCAACCGCAGCTTCATCACTGATAAGGGACGAATACAGCAATGTTCCGTCTGCATCATAGACGAGATAACCACCATTTCCTTGAATGTCAACGATCATTTTTTTATCAGCGGACTCTTCATCAATCGTATACCATCTTGCATGACCATCTGACAGGATCGTTGTGATCGAAGACTGACCTCCGTAAATCGGATTGATGGAATCCTCACTTATGAAAGATTGGCCATTAACCGTCAAGTACTCGGCATCATTCCCTTCATGGAAATGAAAATCAAAGGCGTCTCTTCCGTTCATATTTGGTATTTCAACAGCATTCACCGAATGGTTCGCATCCACGATCTTTGTGGCATTCGCATAACCTTGTTGCAAATCCAGAGATACGGTTTTATTCAGTAGTGATGAGGATAAGTAAAACAATGAATTGATCTTTTCTTCAAGGGCATAATACGTTTTTCCGTCTCTCGCTTGCCATTTCTCTTCCACTGCCTCATTCAGAGGGTTTACGTCCAGCTTTTGATATTCATAGGATACCATCCTCATTTGAGAAAGCCCGGGAAAGTTCAAATAGGCGTCCAGCTTCAAATAAGTATGGCCGTTGCTCTCCTCGACAAAGCTAATGGAGGCACTTCCGTCGCTGCTCGTAAACCGTCCATCGCCTGCATACATGTAAGTCTGCGCTGGAATGACGCCGCCCAATTGCGCCGGCATCTCCACCTCACCTTGTTGAATGTTTACCTCAATGGTTTCTCCCACTAAACCATACACTCCCGAATAAGCTTGGATCTCCTCGCTTGGCTGTTCTGCTTTTTCTGGAATGTCAAAAGCTTGATCCGGTTGAAGCTCGTCAACTATCTCTTTTTCGATCATGTATTGGAGTAATGCTGCAGTCGCGAATGCATTATTATATAACGAGCTTCCTCCCGATGATAACGCCACGATCGAAATATTATATTCCGGAACGGCGATCAGAGCAGCATGATACATTACCGTATCGCCGCCTTTGGACAATGCAGTGATCCCATAGTCGCTGAACGGCGACAAGCTTACAGAATCCCAGCCGAGACCATAGTTGAAAATATTCGTCTCCTCTTCAACCCAAATTCCATTTCGATATTCATCATTTTTCATTACGTCTGCGGATCTTTCTGATAATAAATCCGGCCGGTTCCCCATTAACAGTTCGGCAAACTTTGCCACTTCCTCGGCCGTGGAATAAATACCGCCAGCGCCAAGAACATTGGCATTCTCTGCCGGTAGCGCTTTGTCTATCCCGGGAAAATACGTTTTAGCAAGCCTTTCTCGATCAAAGGTATCAAGCGGTGTCTTCGTCGAATGTAAGTCCAGCGGTGTACTGATATACTGATCAACAAATTCGTTATAGGTCATCCCGCTCACCCGTTCCACCAATATTTCCAGCAACGTAAACCCGTCATTGCAATAAACAGAATACTCCCCCGGGTCAGATTTCAGATGTTCGGTTCTCAGTTTCTGCAAAAGCTCATCATGGCTTTGCGTATCATTATCATCAAACAACATAATGTTTTCATAGTGAGAGCCATATAAGCCTGACGAGTGGTTTAATAACATCCGTGGTGTAATTTGCTGATAACGCTCATCCGCCATTTGAAAGTCCTTAATATACGAGGTCAATGGTTCATCGAGGTCCACCAGGTTTTTATCGACGAGCATCATCGTTGCCGCTGATACATACATCTTACTTACCGAACCGATGCCATACATCGTGTCCTTCGTAACAGACTCTCCCGTGGCCTGGTCGTTTACTCCGGCATGATCAGATAATTGAATCTCTCCTTGATCCATAATCGCGTACTGCAAACTGGACACGTCATAATCGGCTATGACCGTAGAAGCAAGAGCGTCAATTTTCTCCTTAAACGGCTCATCTTCATGTGCAAAGCTTCCTCCTGCTGTCGGGGTCAATATGAACAGACCAGCCAAGAGTCCTATCAGATATTTCTTCAAACTCGTTTCCTCCTTGTACCTATTTTTGATTAGGTACTAAATCTTACATTAAAGAGAGGAAGTGTGGGGTGGAACCGCCCTGAAACGCAAAAATCAACCCCCGAGTGGCAAAACCGCCATTATAGTAAACGTTGTCTTGCTCGTTTCGATGGCCATACTCCCACCATATTTATCACAAATATTAGAAATATTCGTTAGGCCGATCCCATGATACTCTCGGTTTGGCTTTTTACTTTTGAAACTGGTAACCTCCCCCTCTGTATGATTCATTACTTGGATTGATAAGGCGGTTTCAGTTGAATGAATCCGAACCAGAATGTAGCGATCCCCCACTCTTCTCACTCTCTTAGACGCTTCCATTGCATTGTCGAGCATATTGCCGAGGACGACACATAAATCGTAACGTTCAATGTTCAATTGCTGAGAGTGTAGACTCAGCTTCGTATCCACTCTGATCCCGCTTGTCTGTCCAATATTCAAGGCATTTGTAACGAGAGCGTCGATTACCAGATTGCCTGTGTTTACTCGATGATACGTGTCTTCCACTTTGTTCAATGTAAGCCTAATATGGTCTACAGCCAATAAAGGTTCATTTCTCTTGATACATTCTTCGATATATAAAAAATGGTGATTTGTATCATGGATAATTTGTTTGATCGATTTGAAGTTATGGACGGTTTTCTCGTAGTTAGCTTCTTGGTATTCCATCTGTTTTTTTAATTTATCCTTCTCTTGCCCAAGCCGTAATTTCTCCATCATTGTTTCAAACATATAAATGACAAACATATTCAAGAACAGCAGCCCAATTACCGAAATGAAAAAATGCGTATTCTTCTCGCTATAATACGCCAATACATTTACCAGATAAATGCTTATCCCCGGTATAAACAGAAACAAAAAGTAGTAGCGATAAGGTAACGGAGACAGCTGTTGCTTGACCATCAACCGTATGAACTGAATGACGGCAAACATCAGAATACAGCTAAGCAGGAGAGACTTTCCGGTAGTCGAAAGATTGACCGGTTCAAAATTAAAAAAACTATCGGAATCGATTATAAACAGAATATAAATAGAGATAAAATTCACAATAGACATCAAAACCGCGTACAAAATGGAGTGAAGGATTTTGTTTTTCAACTCAACCTGATATAAATCGGCAAGACTATATACTAAAAACAGAGCCAGAAAAGAGGAAAAAACCGCCCCCAGATCAATTGCCAAATAAAGCATACTTAATAGCCCGAAGACAGTGAAGTGAAAAAGCCCTCGTCGCTTTCGAGCATAGCTGCCAAAAACCGAGTCAAAGTAGAGCAGGAGTTGAAAACCCAGCGCAAAGGTTATACTCAAAAGAATGGGAAAATTAAAGGGAGCCAAATGAATTCCCCTTCAGGACCATAAATTTCGTGTAGCATTCTTTCACTTCTTTGACTTTTGATCGGCCAATCGGCATTCTTTCACCATTGGACATCAACACGTTAGGTCCGGCGAATTTCACGACATGAACCAAATTAATGATAATTGCGCGATGGATCTGCAAAAAATTACTGCTCTTCAACGTATCCGCATATTTCGAGATTAGCCCTTTGCTCTCAATAGTTTGATGAACTGTTATGAATTTTAATTTGTTTTTTACCGTTATACTTTTGACTGATTCGATTGCTATGATATCGTCGTATTTCAAAACCACTTTTTCCGGTCCCGACTTAATCACCAGAAGCTTTCTATCCATAGCTTGGAGATATGTACATAGCATCCCTACTTTCTCCTCAAGAACCTCAGGTGCCACAGGCTTTAGCAAATACTGAAACGTAATGACATTAAAGCTTTCCACCATGTATTCAGGGTAACTTGTTAAGAAAATGATTTGTTCATCCAAATGGCCCAATGCTCTTATCTTCTGGGCAGCTGCAATTCCGTTCATTCCGCCCATTTCAACATCTAAAATGAGAATATGGAACGGCAGAGAGCCTCTCTCGTAGTGAGCTACGAGCTGCTCCCCCGATTGAAATAACTCAATTTCAAAATCAATACCGGCTTTGACCGACAAAGCAAGCAATAGCTGCTTAACATGCTCCCGTTGTCGCTCGTCGTCATCACAAACAGCTACACGAAACATTCTCAAACCACCTCCAGCCTTTATAGCAAAAACAGTTGTAATACCGAGTAAAACCCTGCTTTCCTTGGCTATTCATCGCCCCCGTTTTCCGTTCTACTCATACTGTATCACCACTACCCATGTTTTTACAGACATCCAGTCTAACTTCTTTCAGCTATGCCCTCCAAGAATACTAGACACCTGGCATATTGTCTTCAACTACGTTTAACCGCTCCACCTTTTTCCATTCCACAAAAAAGCCCTATAGATAGACCGCTTTATTTGCGTCTACTCTATAGGGCTCTTGACCTCATCTCCAAGCTGGAAGACTAGGACTTAATTAACATGCGTCATCTTATCTTCAATCGAAACGCCGTCGGGATTGTAATGGATCTTAATGTTCGTCAAAACCTCAGAGGCGCCAAGCTCGACTCCGAGCTCCTGTGTTCGTTTCAGCAGGCTAAAGACCTCATCAATGTTGCCCTCAACGACCGTCTCCATCGGTCCGACGTGATAGCGCAGTCCCGACTCCTTCACCACATCAACAATTCGTGGAATCATCCCATTCGTATCGACATCCTGTCCATTCGGCAGTACTTGAAAACCGGCTGTCACATTATTCATCTTCATCGCTTCCTTTCTTATTTAAATAAGAAATCCTCTAGTATACCGTTTCCTTTCCGCCGTAAAATTAAACATCCCCTCCATTCCAATCGAAGATAAAAGGCTATTCCGAATCGTTGAACGGAATAGCCTTTTTATCTTTAAAAGCGCAAATATCTTGTTTTTAACGCATCAACCATAACGGCAACGAAGATCATCGCCCCTCCGACCATCGTGACAAAATAGGAGGAAATGCCAAGCACTTGCAGTCCAACCTGGATCACTGTCAACAGCAGGACGCCTCCAAGCACACCGGAAATATTGCCGCGTCCTCCGGTCAGACTCACGCCGCCGATCACCGCGGCAGCAAGTGTATACATTAAGAAATCCTGACCAAATGTCATCGTTACGGCGCCCATATAGGCAGCGAGCAAGTAGCCGGAAAAGCCGGCAAGCGTCCCAGAAATTGTAAAGGCGTAAATTTTGACGCGGTCGACCGGAATTCCACTTACATGAGCGCTTGTCGTATTGCCTCCCGTCGCAAACAGGCTGCGGCCGAAGACGGTTTTTTTCCAAATGAAATAAATGAGCACATAGCAAAGCAAAAAGGGGATCGGCAGCACCGGCATGCCTAAAATAGAGCCTTTGCCAATCCACGTAAAGGCTTCAGGAAAATTAACAATCGAACGCCCCTGCGTTAAGGCCATTAATGCCCCTTGAAGGATCAGTCCCATCGCCAATGTCTCAATCAACGCCGCGGCTTTCAGCTTCGCTATCAAAATGCCGTTAATCAGACCGATCAGCAGCCCGAAGAGAACGATGACGATAATAGCAATAAACCAGGGTAAGCCATTATTCATTAAGAAGGTTCCAAGCCCAGCACTGAAAGCCAGCACACCGGTAACCGACAAATCAATTTCACCGATAATTAACACGTGAGCCAGACCGGCGGTTAACACTCCTAAAACGGCGGTTTGCACCAGAATGTTTTGCAAGATGGAAACCGAAAAGAAAATCGAATTGATCGAACCCATAATTAAAATGGCCGCGATTAAAAGGAACCAGACAATATTATTCGCGCTAAATTCCAGCCAGTTGCGATTTGCCGTTAAACTCTTCTGCTGCTGAACGGCAAGATTTGTTTCTTTGACACTCATGACGCCTCACCTTCCTTTGCTTCATCCCTGATTCCAATCACCTCATCCGTCGTCAGGTTGAGATTCACCCTTTCCGTCACTACCTTTCCACGGTCAAAGAAGAGCAGCCGGTCAGCAATTCGTAATAATTCATTATAATCATTCGTTAAATAGAGCACGGTCAGTCCTCTCACTTTCGTCAATTCATGAATTAAAGCGAGAATTTCTTCCCGGCTTTTAACATCGATTCCGACAGTCGGTTCATCAAGAATAAGCACTTCGGGCTGACAGCTGAGCGCCTTTGACAGGACGACCTTCTGCTGATTCCCACCGCTCAACTGACCGACAGCTTCATTGACGGAGCCGGCGAGGATATTCAGCTTTTCAAAGTATTCCCGCGCGTTTCTGTCTTCCTGTCTTTCATCTATAAATCCGAACAGCCGCTTCAATGACGATTCCAGAATCGACAAACTCATATTTTTCTTGATCGACAGCAGTTGGACGACACCTTCCTTATGACGATCATAGGAAACATAAATGATCTTCTGCCTGACAGCCTGAGCCGGGTTTTTAGGGAGCGGGATGTCGCTGCCATTGAGCTTGATGTGCCCGGCGCTGATCGGATGCAGGCCGCTGAGCGCACGTGCCAGCTCTCTTGCTCCAGAACCGGGGAACCCTACCAGTCCGAGTATCTCGCCCTTGCCTGCTTCAAACGATATCCCTTGCATTCCCTTCCCGCTAATAGTTTCGCAGACGAGCAGCGGTTCCTTTTTCTTCATCCGCTCCTCCTCTGGACGCGAGCTGAGTTCGATGTTTTTCCCGACGATTAATGTCGACAGTGTTTCTTCATCAACTTCGCCCTTCTTATAGCCCGTATAGCACTGGCCGTCACGGTTGACCGTAATGGTATCGCACAGCTTTAAAATTTCCTCCAAATAGTGCGAGATCAGAATAAAGCTCGTGCCTTTCTTCCGTAGCTCCTCAATAAAATCAAAAAGGCTGTCTCTTTCCTCGGCCGATAAAGCGGTCGTCGGCTCATCTAAAATAACGAGCTTTGCCTTACTAAATAAGGCCCGGACAATATTGAGCTTCCTCTGCTCCACTAAGGACAGCTTCTTCCCTTTCATCGCCGGGTCATAAGGGAGTCCGTATTCTGCCAGCGCTTTTGCGGCATTTTTATAAAGCTCCTTCCAATTGACCTGCCCGAACCTATCCCGCGGCCAGGTGCCTAAAAAGATATTTTCAGCGATGCTAAACTCAGGAATGATCGCCGCATGCTGCGGCACAACATAGATTCCTTCCTGCTGTCTTTCAATTACCGAAAGATGGTTAATCGTTTTATCATTGAACAAAACATCACCTTCATAATCGGTCAGCACCCCGGAAATGATTTTCACGAGCGTTGTTTTGCCGGCTCCATTTTTCCCGACAAGACCGTGAATTTCCCCGTGATCCACCTCCAGATTATTATCAAAAAGGACCCGCTTGTTACCGTAGCTTTTATAAACATGATTCACCTTAAGCAGCATCTATCTCCCTCCTGACCTTGCCAAAAGAGAGCCCCAGCTTTTTCCCTTGGGGCGCCTCTCTTTCAGCTTGCTTTACCGCCTTAATAGCGAATCCCATACTCGTTCCAGGCTACATTTCCCCAATGAGTAGGATCATCGACATTGCTTGCATCAATCACATATGGATCTATCACCATATGAGGCCCGGCTTCGCCTTCGATAATGTCAGCTGATTTCCAGTAATATTTATCATTTTCATACGTGGTGCCAACCGGAACTTCTTTCCCTTGCAGTGTATATTCAGCCAGCATCTCCAGCACAATTTCTCCATAAGCGACACAATCCTGATTGATCGTCGCATCATAATAGCCTTCCTCCACCCGTTGGAGTGCAATCGGCTCAGCATCAATTGTGACAAAAATCACATGCCCTTCTTCGCCAACCTTTTTTAAATGACCGGTCTGCTTTAATGCTTCATACAATCCCATAGCCGGAGTGTCACTCGGCGCATGGACGGCATCGAGGAAGCCATGCTGGGCGATCGCATTTAAGGCGGCATCCTGTGTAAGTCTCATATCACCTTCAGCTGGCATCGCCAAGTAAGTGATATTGGGATACTCCGCCATGACAGCGTCAAAGCCTTCCTTACGCGCTCTCCAGGCAGAGCTCGACATCGCCCCGTAGGCATTAAGAACGGTCCCTTTCGCTTCACCGTACTTCTCCACAAGACGGTCGACAATTTCCTGAGCCGCCATTTCTCCAGCCTTATAGTTATCAAAAGCAATCGTAAACGCGACATCCCCGCCTGTTGTCGGCGTATCAAAGACACCGACAGGAATCCCGGCATCCCGGGCCTGATCAATCGCAGTAATTAATCCTTCACTATCATTTGGATCTGAGATAATCGCCAACGGTTTCTTTGAAATAAAGTTAACGAATTGATTCATTTGCCGCGCTGAATCGAAATCGGCGACGGCCGATTCAAATTGCCAGCCGTATTCCTCCGTTTTCTTCTTGGCCGCTTCCTGCATCGCTACAAAAGCATAGTAATCAAGACTTTTATGAGATAGGGCAATCAGCCCGTCATCCGGCAGCTCACCTGTCGCCTGTTCAGTTTCATCGCCACCTGCCGGTTCCTCTGTTTCCCCTTCTGGTGTCGGCGCCTCTCCTTCGCCTGTGCTCGCTTCTTCCCCGCCGCATCCAACTAAAACGAACGCTAGCAGCAACGAAAGAAGGACAGCCGTTAATCCTTTCGTAAACGTCATCATCATCCCCCCATATTCTTGATTTCAGCGGGACTTTGGCAAAAGTCTGATCGCTTCCCTTTTGCCCAGTCCCGTCGCTGTGGCCTAATGACCTGATCCACTTCGTCTTAGTTCATCACTCCACGCAGAACAATGCTCTTCAGCTGAGTCAGCTCCTCAAGCGTATACGCCGATCCTTCACGGCCAATGCCGCTTTTCTTATAACCGCCGAAGGCACTGCAAAGCGGTCGGTAGCAAGTTCCACCGTTAATCGAGACGATCCCCGCCCCAATCCGATTGCCAGCCTCTATCGCTTTGTTCATATCACGGGTGAAAATCGAAGAGTTCAGGCCGTACACCGTATCATTGACAATCTCAATCGCTTCATCAAACGTTTTAAAAGAGATGATTGAAAACACAGGACCGAAAATTTCCATATTCTTTGCCACATCCATCTCTCTTGTCACACCTGTAAGGACAGTCGGTTCAATAAATGTACGGTTGATGCGGCGTCCTCCGAAAATCAACTCGGCCCCTTGCTGCACCGTTTGCTGAATCTGCTGTTCAACCCGAACTGCCGCTTCTTCGCTGACTAGTGGACCAACATCTGTATCCTTCTCCAGCTGATTGCCGATCTTCTTCGTATGCAGCTTCTCCGTTAAACGGTTTTGAAAGGCCTCTAATACGCTTTCATGAACAACAAGCCGCTTATTGGCGCAGCACACTTGACCATTGGCAAGCAGGCGCCCTTCTATCGCATGATCGACCGCACTTTCAATATCGCCATCCTCGCAGACGATCAGGGCATCATTCGCCCCGAGCTCAAGAAAGACACGCGACAGGTTTTTGGCGCCACTTTCGTATATTGCCGTTCCTGTTTCCGTACTTCCGGTAAAACTGATCGCGTCAACGAGCGGGCTTTTTGTTAAATAAGCCCCTACGTCCTCCCCGTAGCCCGTCACAACCTGCAGCACATTTCCAGGCACTCCCGCTTCATGGAGCATCTCCACCATTTTGATAATTGTCAACGGATCATCCTCCGGCGGTTTGATCACAATTGCGTTTCCGGCGGCGAGCGCCGCCCCGGCCTTATGAGCGAACAACTCGACCGGGAAGTTAAACGGCAGCACCCCGACTATCACTCCTAACGGCTCGCGCTTTGTAATCATCAGGTCCGCTTCAAGACCTTCCTGGATTTCAAGTGGAATGGTCTGGCCGAAAAGCCGCTTCGATTCCTGCGCGAACTCGTGAAAAAGATTAGCCGCGACGCCGACTTCCCCAATCGCCTGAGCGAGAATTTTGCCGTTTTCGGCACTTAACAGCCGGCCAAGCTCCTCCTGCCTCTCTCGTAAAGCGCTTACAAAACGTTCAATGATTTCCACTCGCTTATAAATTGGCGTCGCTGCCCAGAGCTTCGCCCCTTCCCGCGCCGCTTCCAACGCCTCCTGCGCGTCTTCAATTGTTGCCTGCGGCACTGTATCAATCAGCTCCATCGTCGCCATATTGCGGACTTCAATCACTTTTTGTGAAGCGGCAGCTCTTTGCACGCCATTGATGATCATTTGCATACTATCTCCTCCTTCTTATTGATTCGCCAATGCCTGCCAAGGGTCGATCGCAATTTTAATCACTTGCTCCTTGCCATCAAGAGAGTACCCTTTTTTGCTCATCGCCTGAATCGCATCTCCTATCCGGTCAAGCGGCAGCTTATGAGTCACAAGCTGGTCATAAGGTAGCTCAAGCCGTTCGATAATTGAAAGCGTCATCTCCATATGCTCAACATCACTTCCCCAAACGCCGCGAATATTGGCATTGTTCCGCAATATATGCCAATGCGGATTGATCTCAACACCGCCAACATCCGTAAAATGACCCAGTTCAATGTATTCCGCGCTGTCCCGAAGATAGCTCAAGCCTTCCGGTACGGCTCCCGGGAAGCCGGCGCATTCAACGACCATATCAGGCCCGCGTCCACCCTTTGTTTCCGACTTGACCAATTTGATTCGTTCCTGTGGATCTTTCACATCGTCAATATCAATCACCACATCGGCCCCCATCTGCTTCGCCAGTTCAAGACGCCGCTTTGGTCCGCCGACAGCAATCACTTTTGCCGCACCCGACCGTTTTGCAAAGGCAATTGCCCCAAGACCAATCGCTCCCGTTCCCTGGACGAGCACCGTGCTGCCAAAGCGGACACCACCCGCGCGCTGAAAGCCGTGGACACAAATCGAAAGCGGCTCGGTTAGTACAGCGATATGCGGCTCCAGCTCCGTTTTGAAAAATGATGTATGTTCATACTTGATATGAACATATTGACTGAACCCCCCTGATAGTAAGTGCGGTTCCCGATTCGGCAGGAAGCCATAAGCTTGAACATGACTGCAACGGGTCGGCGTTTTGGCGATTTTGCAATAATAGCATTCACCGCAGCTGACACCAGGAACGATTACCACCCGATCTCCTTCCTTCACCTGCTGCCCGTTGCTGTCAACAATATCGGCTGATCCGAGCTTTTCAATTTTCCCGCAAAATTCATGCCCCATCACGATCGGATATTCCACCGTATTTAAATGACCGTAATACATATGGACATCTGTCCCGCAAACACCAGCATACTCCGTCCGTAAAATAAACTCCCCTTTCTTCGGTTCGGGCACTTCATATTCCTGAATATGAAACTGGCCTTCAATTCCATCAAGTACAGCTGCTTTTGACACTAAGCTCATGCTTTCTCCTCCTGTTCACTTCTATGGTACTAGGACAACCTTGATCGCTTTTCCCTTCCGATTTACAGAGCAGGCCAGCGCCTCCTCCACATCTTCCAATGAAAACTGGTGGGTAATCATCTTTTCAATTGGATACATACCACCCGCGATAATCTGAATCGCGCCCTGATAAGCCCATGCACTAAGAAATGACGAGCGGATCGTCAGTTCCTTAAAGGTCATTTGCTTATCCGTTTCAATCTGGACCGGCTGATTGCCGGTCAGACCGAGATAATTGACGACGCCTCCAGGTTTTGCGTATTCTAGGCTTTGCCTTTGCGCCAGAGCCGTACCCGCTGTTTCAAAGACAATGTCAGCTCCTTGTCCGCCTAAATGCTTCTGTAATGTTTCAAGCACATTTCTATCACGGTAATCAAGAACTTCATCGGCCCCGAACTCTTTTCCGAGGGCAAGCCGTTCCTCACGCGAGCCGATCAACATAACCGGGGAAGCTCCCGCCGCCTTGGCAGCGACAACAGTCAGTAAGCCAATCGGTCCGGCACCAACAACGGCGACGCTGTCTCCAAGCCTTGGCGGTGTCAAATTGACCGCCCTGACTGCGACAGCAAGTGGCTCAGTCAGCACGGCCCGTTTTAACGGAACGTGAGACGGAATTTTATGAACAAGGGCCTGAGCCGGCACATATAAATACTCCGCCCAGCCTCCATATAAATGGGGCTGCCGTTCACTGCTGATGTTGCAGCCATACTGCCGACCCTCCTTGCCGTCATACACGCAGAGATTGTACAGCCCTGCCCGGCACGGCTGACATGTCCCGCACGGCAAAATCATTTCCACCGCGACTCTGTCGCCAAGCGCCACTTGATGCTTGCGCAGCGCCCTCGATCCTGCTGCTTCGACTATCCCGATAAATTCATGTCCTGGAATCAAAGGGTACGGCTCCCCCCAATCCCCTTTAAAAATGTGCAAATCTGAGCCACATACACCACACATTTCAACTTTTATGAGAAGGTCTTCCTCATGCAGCTCAGGGAGAGGAAATGTTTGCAAACCGATTTTTGCTTTTTCGGTTATCACCGCGGCCCTCACCTGCTTCACCGGCATCCCTCCTTCCACCAATCTTTTGCGCCTACAGAAATCGTCTGTTTTTCTGTATGGATAAATCTTAATCAAAAAGCGGAAAGATGGAGTTAGCCAAAATTTCAAATTAAGTGGACATTTTTTTGGTAGCGCTTACTCGGATAGCTGAGGTGGTTTATATTTGTAAAAGGTGGAAAATTTTTAAGTGAACAAAAAAAGCCGGAAGATCAAATGCTGACCTTCCGGGACTTTCTTATTGCAAATAGATGGAGCGAAAGCGATTTGGAGACATTCCAGTCATCCGTTTAAACTGTTTACTAAAATATTTCGGGTCATGAAAACCGACCTTTTCGGCTACTTCAAAAATTTTATAATCAGAGTGCAAAAACAGCTCCTTCGCTTTTTCAAGCCGAACATCATTTACATATTCAACAAAGCTTTTTCCGGTTCCTTTTTTAAACATCGTGCTTAAATAGCTTTTGCTCAGGCCAACCTCCCGGGACAACTCCTCCAGTGTCAGGTCTCTGGCGTAGTGCTGTTCGATAAAGCTCACAGCCTGACGAATGACGTGATGACTCCCGCCGATAAATTGTAGACGGCTGTCTTCCAGCTGCTCGAGTCCGTGGTAAAACCAGTTTTTCACATCCTCAAACGTCTGGAGCGCTTTCACTTTTTCCTTATAATCAAGACTGTTGCTACCCCAATTTTTCGTATGGAGATTGCTATTTGACCTCAAGCCGAGCATCACGGTCTCGACCATCGTCATTGTCGCCATCTTAACTGTATCAACATCGGTCTGTTCTGTTTCAAACAGCAAAAAGATCTCTTCACACTGTGCCTTCAGTTGAATCCAGTCTCTCATAATTGTTAATTGATGTAACGAATGAAAATCAAGCACCGGCGGTTCACATTCAATACTTCCGATCGCCTCGGCCGACACGAGATGACCGAATCCATTATAAAAACAGTGCGCTTCAGCCATGATACAAAGCGACTGATAAGTTTTACAAAGAGTATCGAGCTGAAAGGATATACCTTCATAAAGGTTCATGATTCCTTCCAGCTTCTTCAATTCAGCAAACAGCTCTCCAGCCATCCTTGCCTTCCACTCAAGCATTTTTTGCTGACTGCTTCCTAAATCAGCTGGAAAACCGGCCAGAGCAAGAAAAGAATGGTCCTCCGGCTGAAAAAGAAAGGAGATGTCCCTGGCGAACAGCCGGTAGAAAATTTGTTCAACATCTTCAAGCGAAACATGTTGAGCAAACACGATCTTGAGCAGCAGATGGGGAGCCAAGAGAAAGCTGAGTTCCTGATGAGTAAGCTCCGGTTCCCCTCCCTTCAAAATGCTTTTGATTTGTTTTTCTTTCATCAACGCTGCCGATTCCCGCGCACTCATTTCCAGTCTCTGATAAGATTCCCGCTTTTCCCGCTCCTGCTGAACCTCTTTGGAAATTTTTTGAAGTTGCTTTTCCAGACTGCCCCCTTCCAGGTCGGTTTTCAATAAATAGCCGGACGCTCCAAGCGCCACCGCCTCCTGCACATACTCAAAGTCATCGTAGCAGGTGAGCAGCATCACCTTCATATCCGGATAGCTTTCCTTCGCTTTTCTCGTCAGCTCAATTCCATCCATCAGCGGCATCCGAATATCAGTAACGATCACATCAATTTGATGCTCCTCCAAAAGCGCCAGGGCGTCCTTGCCGTTATTCGCTTCTAATAAAACATTCATTTTGTAATCATCCCAATTGATCATCGCTTTTAGCCCCTGACGGACGATAAATTCATCATCGACTAATAAAACGTTTAACATCCTCTTCACCATCCTCTTTTTCAAAAGATATCGGTAAATAAAGATCGATAGTCGTTCCGTTCTCCTCCTGGCTCGAAATTGCAAGTCCGTAGCTTGAGCCGAAATAGAGCTTGATTTTGTCATCGACATTGTGAATGCCAACCCCACTCGACATCTTTCCGCTATCCGGCTGCTTTTTAGCCATGATCCTCTCGATTGTTTCCGCCGACATCCCTCGTCCATTATCCTGCACCCTAAGACGCAATAAACCGTCCTCTCGTATAGCGGCAATTTTGATGTCGCCTTTCCCATCAGAAAATGCGTGGAAGAAAATATTTTCAACTAACGGCTGCAAAATAAATCGTGGGACATAGGTAGATAAGAGTTCCTTCGGAATATCGTACGAAATGGTATAGCTGTCCGGATAGCGAAAGTCCTGAATTTTCAAATAAAAGCTCAGTACCTCCAGCTCTTCTTCAAGCATATGAAGATGATTCGTTGCATTTAAACTTGTCCGCAGTAATTTAATCAAGTTTGTCAGCATCTCGCTTATATCAGGTACGTGATGAAGCTTCGCGATCCATTGAACTGAATTTAGCGTGTTGTATAAAAAATGGGGGTTGATTTGGTATTGAAGTGACTGCATTTCGATTTGCTTTTTCTTTTTCTCGTTAATCGAGATTTGCTCAATCAGCGTTTCGATTTCCCGCATCATTTTGTTAAAACTGCGGCTCAAATCGCCTATTTCATCGATACTCGTAATCTCTGACCTGATCTGGAAGTTTCCTTTTTCAACTTCGCGGATATCGCGCTGGAGCTGACGAAGCGGGTTAATAAAGCGCGTTGAAAAAAGCCAGGCGAGCACGGTCGAGATACAGAAAAAAACACCGAGCAGAATAAAAACAGTGAGTCTAATCGAATGAAAGCTCTCATTAATAAGCTCTTCCGGAATGAGCGCCCCAATTCGCCAGCCGCTGAAAAAATTAATATCATAGATAAAGCGGTTTTCCTGATTCAGCTGTTCAAACAGATTAATCGTATTAATATATTGCTGGGCGCCATCTTCCAGTATTTCCGGATCTGTACTGAAGATCACCTCTCCAAATTTATCAATCAACAGCAAAGTCCCGAGGTTTTGCAAATCCGGTCTCGTAAAAAGCAGGTTCAGCTCCTCCTGTTTCATCTCAATAATAATCGTCACGATCTCGGCGTCATCGTGAATCGAAAAAGGATGAACGAGAGAAATGACCTCCCCAGCCAATGGTCGGACTGTATATTCATTTTGATGGGGACCGACCCATGTTTTTTCCCCTATTCTCGTCAGAGCGTCCGAAAACCATTCCGTCGCTTCCAGCTCTTCCTTTTTTAGTCCATTGGCCGTTGTCGCCTGCTGGTTTGCAGCCACGACGTGTATATCTTCAATAAACGGCCGATTGTTTTTTAACTCCATTAACAGTTCTTCTGTTTCTTCCTGTTGAAAAAGAGCATCATCGTTGGCAGACTGCTCATCCTGGTTGACTGAGAGCTGAAGCTGATAATAGATGATCCGGGCCATCAAATCCATTTCTTTTAAATAATAGGTAATATTCTCATTAAGCTGATTTACCGTGCTTTGCGCAAATTCTAGCACCTGCCGCTGTACAATTTCCTGCGATTTGTAGTACGGGATAAAACCGACAAGCAAAATAGGGAGAAGGCTTATAAGTAGAAAATACGCCAGCAGACGGACCTTTATACTTTTTCGAAACATCAAAAAAAGCGCCTTTATTTCTAACATCTCCTTTTTAGAAACAACAACACCTCTGGTCAATTAGATTAAACATATTTAATTCCCCACTCCTTTAAGGCAATATTTGCCCAATGTCTTTTATCATTCACATTGCTTTGGTTAACCTCAAACGGGGGGATAACGAGCTGGGGACCGGCGGCGGTTGGGCGCAGCTCAGCCTCCTGCCAGTAATAGCGATCATTTGAATACGTTTTAAATGGAATCGGCTTGTTTTGGATCGTATACGTATCAAGTAATTCCACACATATTTCCGCATAAGCAATCGGATCCTGAGATATGCTGGCATCAAGCGAGCCTTCTTTGATCCACTCATGGGCGATCGGTTCACCGTCAATCGTCACAAAGATAACATGCTCGACGCTCCCGGCCGGATGAAGTCGTTTTCGTGACTTCAACGCCTCGTAAATACCGCGTGCCGGCGTTTCAGAAGCAGCGTGCACTGCATCCAGATTTGGATAATCCCGCAATGTTTCTTCTGTCACCTCGTACATTTTCGTCACATCGCCTTCAGTCGCTTTGCTAATTAATTCGATATGACGATATCTTTGCAGTATTCTCTCAAACCCTTCCTTTCGCAGCTTCCAGGCGAGACTGCTTAATGAACCGTAACAATTCAGCACGACTCCGCGGGGGGAGCCGTATTTTTTGATTAATAAGCGGACGATCTTCTCGGCCGCCATCATTCCGCCTTTATAATTATCGAATGCCACCGTAATCGAGACATCCCCTTTGTTCAAAGGGGTATCAATCACTCCAACGGGAATCCCCTGCTTTCTCACCTCTTCAATGACCTGAATAAATTCTTCATTGCTGTCAACGGGATCGCAAATAATGGCGACCGGCTTTTTCATCGCCGCTCGTCTGACCTGCAGCGCCTGCCTTTCCGCATTGAAATTTGAAATCGCCGCCATAAATTCGAACCCGCGCGCTTCCACTTCCCGGTGCATCGCTTCCTGCTGTATAATAAAAAAGTAGTAGCCTAAGCTTTTATTCGCATAAATAACCTGTCCCCTTCCTTCCAGGACCGGCTCATGCCTGGCAGACAACGCACAAGCGGACAGCAATTGAGCACCCGCCAACGCCCCTGTGCCAAAGGCTCCCCACTGTGCCGTTCTCTTTAAAAACTCTCTTCTACTCATTAAATTACTCATCAGGCTCCTCCATCTCATTATTTCTGTCATCAAACCAAAGCATAGCGAAACTTTTGCATCACCTCACTATTCTCAGGAAATTATCAGACATGATCCGCCCAATGAATGCGCTTACAAATCAGAGTATGCCAACCCTTCCTTTCCAACTTAAAACCATGATAGATAGCATCTATTCTCTCAAAAATTCAGACTATTTTCTGTAGGCTCTTTTATCGTAAACGATTGCAGAATGAATTGCAATTGGTTTTGGAATCGATGATCGACTAGTCAATTGCCCTGTTTCTAAGTGGGCATTTACTAGCATTAGGAGATTCTCTTTCTCCCAGACTATGAAATGTTCATGGCTGTAGAAACACGTGTTAACGGTCAGGGGGACTCCGCCCTGCCCCGAAAAGATCGAATCGGCTTTTTTCGGGGCAGCTTCCCCTTTCAAGCTCTCCGATACAGCTCCACAATAAAGTCCCGAAACTGCTCCACGACCTTAGGTGTAAAGCTTTTCTTCCTCCAGACGATCCCAATCGTCCGCCGGCAGTCGACATCACGAACAGGAAGACAGGAGACTTGATAGGCGTCCATCCTGCTTCGCTTCGGCACCAGGCTTACGCCAAGACCAACGCCGACTAGTCCGGCCACTGTTCCGACTTCCTGTCCTTCAAAGGTGAGCTGTGGAGTGAAGCCGCTCAGCTGGCAAAGCCGATCCGTTATACTGCGCAGACCCGCTCCTTTTTTAAAGCCGACAAAAGGCTCGTTGGCGATGTCCTTCAGCCTGATTTCCTGCCGGTTTGCCAATGGATGGTTCTGCGGAACAATGACGAGTAATTCCTCAGAAAACAGTTCAACCCAGTGAATCTCCGGATCTGGCTCCATAATCGTCGTCAAGCAGACGTCAATATCGCCTGCTTTCAATTGCTCAATTAAATCATGTGCCGTATTTTGAAAAAGCTGAAAGGTAACATCCGGATAAGTAGCGCGATACCTTTCAATTAATTCCGGGACGAATTCCGTTCCCAATGTAGGTAAAAAGGAAAGCGTAATATTGCCGCGGTTCGGACTCATTTCACTTTGCAGCTCCTGCTTTCCCTCCTCAATTACCTGAATTGCCAAGTTCACTTTCTCCAAAAACAGCTTCCCGTAACGATTCAATTGCACCGTTCTTCCCTGCCGTTCAAACAAAGGAACGCCGAGCTCCTTCTCCAGTCTGGCGATTGAACGGCTCAGTGCCGGCTGGGAAATAAATAATGACTGGGCGGCCTTTGTCACATGCTGCAGCTGGGCGACTCGTTGAAAATACTCGAGCTGTTGCCATTCCATTTCCTCACCTTCTCTACTCATAACTTAGACGCATGAAAACGATAAAAATTATAAATTAGACATTATCATTTGTCAAAAGTATGCTAGTGTATAGAAAGAAAGTGAGGAGCACCATGACGTATTTAATCAAAGGAAAAAAAGGTTACTATCAAGCTATTTCAGCTTTATTTTTAGGAAGCTTTGTCAGCTTCATGATTTTATATTCCGTTCAAACCCTTTTGCCAAACTTTTCGGCTGATTACCAGGTTTCCCCGGCCGTGGCAAGCCTGGCGCTTTCCATCTCAACCGGTTGTCTCGCGGGTTCGATGCTGCTTGTCGCCCCATTAGCCGATGCGGTCGGTAAGAAGCGGCTGATGACGACCTCGCTGTTTTTAACATCCATTCTCTGTGTGCTTGTCGCATTCAGTCCGAATTTCTCAACATTGCTTGGCATTCGGGCCGTTCAGGGAATCGTTCTCGCCGGCTTTCCAAGCATTGCGATGGCTTATGTCAGCGATGAATTTGACCCGAAAACGCTCGGGACCGTAATGGGTCTCCATGTAAGCGGCAATACGATCGGTGGATTGACCGGCCGCTTTTTAACCGGGGTGCTGACCGAATGGGTTTCGTGGCAGTTCGCTCTGCTGACAATAGGAATTATCAGTCTAGTGATCAGCTTTTTCTTTTTAAAACTATTGCCGGAATCAAGACAGCCGGTAAAAGAGACACCTTCGTTTCGGACATTCGCAGCCTCTATTGTTCAACCATTAAAGGAAGGCCGGCTGCTCTGCTTATTCGCCTTCTCCTTTGTCCTGATGGGAAGCTTTGTCACCGTCTACAATTATTTAGGCTTTCGGCTGCTCGAGCCGCCCTTTTCGCTAAACCAAACATGGATCGGCCTGATTTTCTTCGTTTACTTGGTCGGTACGTTTAGCTCGACATTTATGGGGCAGGTCAGTGACAAGGCCGGCAAGGCAAGAACGTTGTCTGTCAGCATTTTGATTATGCTCATTGGGGCCGGATTGACCTTAAGCCATCAGCTGCTGTTCGTTATTCTCGCGCTTAGCATTTTCACCTTCGGGTTCTTTGGCGGACATTCGATTGCCAGCAGATGGGTTGGTGAAGTGGCGTCACGCTACCGCGCTCAGGCAGCCTCATTATATTTGTTTTGCTATTACCTCGGCTCGAGCGTGATTGGTTCAAGCAACGGATATATTTGGGAGCATTTCAAATGGGGAGGAATTATTACCGTTGTCTGCACGTTAATCGGGCTGGCACTGGTTCTCATCGCGATCTTCCTCACACTTCACAAAAGGCAAAGCGCACAGCCACCTGCCACTTTAATCAAAAAGGGAAGCTAAACAATAAGCGTAAGTGCCCGTTGAAGAGCAACTTGCTCACAACGAAGCTGCTGAAAAAGGACGATTTTCACTTTTTCAGCAGCTTTTTCGTAATGAGCGTAGCCGTTGCCTGATTTTGAAAGCCTTGCTCCAAGTGGTTTCTCAAAGCAAGGCGCGAAACGCACGATAAGGAGTTTTTCAGTGGCCTTCTCACAACGGCTGTTGACGATTGGGGGATTGCCATTATCTCCAGGCTGCTTCTGTCTCCAGCTCAACACTGCTTAGCTTTATAAAACAGTTCCTTTTCCCTGCTTCTGCTCGCGCTGTCTTAATTCGACGCGACGTATTTTACCGGAGGCCGTTTTCGGCAGTTCCGTCACAAATTCAATTATCCGAGGATATTTATAAGGGGCTGTCATATACTTCACATGCTCCTGAAGCTCTTTGATGAGAGCTTCACCAGCAAGCTCCGGCTGCTTTAGAATGACAAACGCTTTGACGACAGAGCCCCGTATCTCATCAGGAACCGCCACGACGGCACACTCCTTGACAGCCGCATGCCTGACGAGCGCGTCCTCTACTTCAAATGGCCCGATCGTATAGCCGGAGCTGATAATGATGTCATCGGAGCGGCCCTCAAACCAGAAGTAGCCATCCTCATCCAGCCTCGCCTGATCGCCTGTTAAATACCAGTCTCCGCGGTAGGCGGCTGCCGTGCGCTCAGGATCATCAAGGTAACCTTTAAACAGAGCCGCCGTGCTTTTATGGACGGCGATATCTCCTACTTCTCCTACCTGAACAAGATTCGCCTCTTCATCAATGATCGCGACATTATTTCCGGGGGTCGGCTTGCCCATAGATCCCGGCTTCAGTTCCATTCCCGGCAAGGTTCCGACCAGTAGCGTATTTTCCGTCTGCCCGTAGCCATCCCGCACCTGCACTTGAAAATGCCGCTTAAACGTCTCGATCACTTCCTGATTCAATGGCTCACCCGCGCTGACCATACTGCGCATAGCAGGCAGCGAAAAGCGCTCCAGTCCGTCCAATTTTGCCATCAGCCGATATTCGGTTGGCGTACAGCAAAGGACATTCACTTGATAGCTCTCCATGAGTGACAAATATTTCTCCGGCTCAAAGCGCCCATTGTATACAAAGCCTGTCGCCCCTGTTCCGAGCGTCGACATGAACGGCGTCCAGTTCCATTTCGCCCAGCCTGGAGCCGCCGTCGCCCAAACGACATCTCCTTCCTTCACATCAAGCCATTGAGACGCCACCGCCTGATGAGCATAGGCCCAGCTGTGCGCATGTATCACGCCCTTCGGGTTACCGGTCGTCCCGGATGTGTAGTTTAAAAAAGCAATATCGTCGGCCCGCGTCTGGACGATGGAAAACTCTGCTGACTCTTCCTTCACCAGCTCTTCATAATGAACCCAGCCGTCGACCTTCTCACCAACGGAAATAAAATGGCTCAGACTATCCGTCTGTGACCGAATCTGCTCAAAGCTCCCGGTCAGGCCGGCCAGGCAAATGGTTGCCTTCGCTTTAGAGTGCTCCACCCGGTAGAGCCAATCCTTCTCCCGCAGCATCTCCGAGCCAGGCGAAATAATCAGTCCAAGCTTTAACGCCCCGAGGTAAATGCTGTACGTTTCAGGAATGCGGGGCAGCGTGACGATGACTTTATCGCCCTTTTGCAGCCCAAGCTTTTTCAAGCCGTTCGCCAGCTTGTTTGACTCCTGGCGCAAATCGGCATACGTCTTTTTCTGTTTGTTCCCTTTTTCGTCCTCCCACAGCAAAGCTACTTTCTCCGGATCCTGTGCGTGACGGTCAATATCCTCCGCCATATTGTACATGTCAGGCGCATATAGATCAGCTTCGTTCATGCATGACTCCTCCTCACCATAATTTGGAAGCGTTTTCTCTATTGTATGAAGGTCACTCTCCACATTACTACTTTTCTCGCTCTTTTCCGCTTCTCCTTCCGTGATTTAACAAAAATGGTTGAAGGGGACAAGTATCCCCCGCTTTTAGCCCATTTTCAGCGGTGTGAGCCAGCCGGCAAATTCACTGCCCAGCTCTTCCTTTTCCGCCTCATTAAAGCTGATGATCACACATGTTGCCGGCCCCGCTGATTTACGGACGTCAAGGCGATCACCCTCGGCACGGAGATCGTTTGTTACGCCCCACACCTGTTCAAGCTCATGCTTAACTCCATTTGACCCGACTGGCACTACTTCGTAAATGGCAGGATGTCTTAGTAAACGCAAAAAGAGATCTAGTGGAAGAACGTCATCCGGCCTCGTCAGCACCTCTTCTCCGTACAAAGGCAGACCAGCCACGGCAAACGCAGCGTCATCCGGCGTATTCCCGACTTTCTTTTCATCCTTGGCGACTTTTCCAAGGACGGTGATGCCGAGCGCCGATTGAACGAGCGGCATATTTGATTCCGTGCTGCCACCGATCTCAAGCCCGGTGAGACCAATCTGCTCTGACATGCTTCTAATTTCATTTATCACCATTTGCCAGACTTCGTCAGAAATAAAATTTTGAACAAGTACGGCAAACGGAACAGCCCCGACGGCCAGACATTCCATTAATGCCACACGATATGTATACTGACTCAAAATTTGATATGACGTCTGAACGACATCCTGCTTCTTTTCCCCTATCCCCCCGGCTCCGTCGGCAGCAATCACTAATTCTTCATGTGCGGAAAGAGGAATGAAAATTACATCTCTCATCATCGTTTCTCCTTTATCGCTTACTTGGCTTGTCTCTCTATTATACTGCTTGCTGACATTCCCTCGTTATATAATAAAATCATTGGTACGAAAAATAGAATGGAGGCATGTAGATGAAAACTTTGGAGCAGATGTTTTTGCATTTGAATTGGGCTAATCAGCGGATTATTGAAGCATTGCACACGAACAAGACCGAGGATCAGGAAGCTCTCCGCCTTTTTTCACATATTCTTTTAGCGGAACGTATCTGGCTAACTAGATTAGAAGGAAAAGACAGTACGCAACTGCCGATCTGGACGGAGGAAGGCTTAAGTCGCTGCCAGGAGAGGGCAAGGGAAAACAAGAAAAGCTATGACGCTTACCTTCCAATTTGACAGAGGATGCACTCGACGAACCGGTCATCTATAAAAATAGCCGGCAGACAGAGTTTCACAGTTCGATTCGCGCGATTTTAACTCATGTCTCCCTTCATGGACAGTACCATCGCGGTCAAATTAACAGGCTTCTCCGCCTTGCCGAGGCTGAGCCTGTAAACGTTGATTTTATTACTTTCATCCGTTCATAGATTTCCTATAGGGCACTAAATAGCCGTCAGCCGGGAAAACGCTCCGCTGACGGCTATTGCCCAATGCTTAAAAGAAAACCTGATTACTCCACAACTTGAATAAACGCCGCTGAACCCTGGGCGGGAAGCGACTCAGCGACTCCTCCTTCGACCCAAAGTCGTACCGTGTCGCCTACATTCAGCTCGTCAAATGCGATTTCCCCGCTACTGTTGACGATTACAGCGTGCTTTGACGAAGCATAAATCAGGTTATCAACGAGCACAACCTTACTTCCGCGGTTCACTTCAGTAATGGGTCCCGTGATATACGGCTCGGCAGTCGGCACGGGCACCTGATCATCGTTCAGGCTGGCCAGCGGTCCTTCACTAAACGTAATAAAATCCGTATGACCAAAGCGCTCGGCAAGCGCTTCAAGGTCGACATCTTCAACCCGGCTGACATCTAACACGAGCTTATTCGACCAGGCGTCAACATAAGCCCCCAAAACTTTGCGCTCCCCTTTAAAAAAGCGACGCTCCTCCTCGAAAATTTCATCTTGTGCCTTTTCGAGAAAGGCTTTTGAATACGTAACATGATCGATATGCACCTTAAAGGCTTGGCCATCGGTTTCAGGAAGGTAGCTTTTCAATTCATCGGCCACCTCTGAAACATCCGTCTCTTTTGTCACCTGAATCACAAAATCACCTTCGCGCTCATCATGATTGAGATAAAATTCTCCCCTCTGTTCAGAAGCCAGGTTCTCATTGATAAAATCTTTCAACTTCACCACTAGCTCTTCTTGGTCTTCTCCATACACCTCAACATAGTCCTCGTATTCAATTACCGTGTCGTCTGCTTTTTCTCTATTTGCTTCAGTGCTTCCCATGCCAGTGCTTGTGGCATTGCCCTGACCACAAGCACCGACGATAAACAGGACGCTGATGAGCAGCAGCTTTCTCATTGATCTTCCCCCTTAATAAATGCCTTTTTTATAAGACTGCCGCAAAGGTGAACAAGTTTCACTGCCTTTTCCTATGAGCTCCTACATTCAATTTGACTTTTTTAGTAATTGCTATTTCAAATAGAGAGAAGAAGCCAGCCTTCATCAGAAACTCTCCTCTTTTATCCACACCAAAAAACTGGGCAAAAGGTGATGGTTCCTCCCTTTTGCCCAGCCTTGTCTTACAACGAGCTTGTCGCTGACACCGTTGCCGCCAGTTTTTTCAAAACACCAATTGTGTCTGTATAAAGCGTAGCCGCTAAACAGCCGGCGGCCCGAACTTCCCGTCATGATAATCGCGATAAGCCTGCTTAATTTCTTCCATCGTATTCATCACGAACGGGCCGTAGGGGACAATCTCTTCCTTGATCGGCGCGCCGGAATAGATCAGGAGTTTGGCCCGTCTGCTAGCCGATGTTATGTTAAATTCACTGCTGTTTGCCGGATTTCCGTCCTCTTGATACGTCAGCGTGGCAACGCCGTGCTTGGCGAGATGAACGGTCTCTCCTGCCCCAAGTTCCAGCTCACCTGATAAGACATACAAAAAGGCATTGTGATTTTCCGGTAAAACATGCGTATAGCTCGCCCCTTTTTCAAGATTAATTTCGACAAGCGTGATTGGGACAACGGATTGAAGCGGACCTTTCACGTCGCCGAACGCTCCGGAAAACACCTTTACCGAGCCGCCGTTCACGCTGATAACCGGAGCATCCTCAGCATAAATGTTTTGATACGATGTTTCTGTTTTCCGTTTGCTTTTTGGCAGGTTCAGCCATAGCTGCAGCGTATGAGCGATATCATCGTCAACGCCTTCCTCGGCGTGTCTCGCCGCCCAGCCGGCATTCATGTACTGAACGTCGCCGGGCTGCAAAATATCACGCCCGCCCCCGTTATCAATATGCTCCAATCTTCCATCAATGACATAGGTGATCGTTTGGAAGCCACGGTGTGGATGATCAGAAAAGGCCCCTCTTTTAAACCAATCTTCCGCCATCAAAATAAATGGATCGAAGTCCCGCCAGCGGTCTACCGGCAGCACCCACCCCTTTTGAATAAAAGGAAAGGATGCTTCCTCGTATTTGACATACCAATGATCTTTGACAGCCCGTTGAAACATGTTTGTTTCCATCTTTTCTCCACTCCTCCTATTTACTTTTTATACAAAAAAGTATATTAAATTAGGTAAATCATACATGACTCTGACTGAAAATCGCAATTTTTTTGCCTGCCGCCTCAGCCACCGAACGGCTCAATCCCTCATTCTTTCCTTTTTTTATACTTCCTAGTATAATTAATTGTCATAGAAAGCAATCCAAGAGTAAGAATCGAGGAACCAATATGAATAAAACAAAAAAGACAACAAAAGATAAAATACTCGAAGCGTTGAAAATCGACGTTTCATTAACCGTCAACGATTTAACCGAACGATTAAAGATCACCCATATGGCCGTGCGCAAGCATCTCTCAACGCTTGAGAAGGATCAATTGATTCAGGCTAAGGAAGTCAAACAGCCAATGGGTCGGCCGTTGCAAGTATTTTCGCTCTCTCCTGAAGGAGAGCGGCTATTCCCCAAAAACTATGAAGGGATCAGTGTTGAATTCCTGCAAGACATTCAGGACTTACATGGAAAAGAATCGATCGACCTCTTATTCAAAAAACGCGAACAGAGACTTACATCAGAGTACAAAGCAAGAGTCGGGCAAAAGCCGCAGTCTGAAAGAATCTATGAACTCGCCCGCATTCAAAATGAAAAAGGCTACATGACGGATGTCAATCAGCTGGACGAGCAGACATTTGAATTAGTCGAGCACAACTGCCCGATCCTGGCGATTGCCAAAGAATTTAAGACAGCCTGTCACTGCGAAACGGCAATGTTCAAGCAGGTGGTCGGCACAGAAAATGTTGATAGAGTCTCCTGCAAAACAGAGGGAAATGACCATTGTAAGTTTCGCTTTTCTTTAAAAGATGCTCTGCCGCACAGCGGTTAGAGTAAAACCTTTTGTACGCTGTATCGGATCTTAAGAAGAGGTCGGACAAAACATCCTTTTGCCCGACCTCTTTTATTTTTTGATAATTATTCCGGAATATATGGAAGCTCGCCTTTTTTCGGAATGTTGATAATATGAGTATCCGTATACGCCAGAAGCCCTTCTCTTCCGTATTCACGGCCGATGCCTGACTGTTTCACTCCACCAAACGGGAAGCGGACATCAAGCCCCTGGACGGCGGCAGTATTAATCATCGTTGTGCCGGCCTGAATCTGCTTGGCGACTTCAATCGCATGTTCTTCCTCGCCCCAGACAGAGCTGGTCAAACCGTAAATGCTGTCATTCGCTAATTCAATTGCGTGCTCGTCTCCATCGAACGGCAGAATTGGCACAGTTGGTCCAAATTGCTCCTCCACTACGATCGGATCATGGTAATCAGCTCCTAGCACAACGGTCGGCTGAAGGAAATAACCTTTTTCAAATACATCCTCATCGACTACTCTTCCAAGCTTGACAGCCGTTGCCCCTTTGGCAGTAGCATCATCAATCAGACTTTGTACAAACTCTGCCTGCTTTTTGTTGTTCACTGGGCCGATTGTGACGTCCTTATTAAATGGATCACCTACGCGAATCCATTTATTCGCGGCTTCGATATATTTTTCAACGAATTGCTCGTAAATCGAACGGTCAACATAGATTCGTTTCGCGATCATACAAATTTGACCGGCTGTTAAAAAGTTAGAAATGACGAGGCGGCGCATCGCCCGTTCATCATTGACGTCAAAGTCGTTCAAAATGATCGCCGCATCGTTTCCGCCCAATTCGAGCGTCATATTTTTTATCGTATCAGCCGCCGCCTTCATAATGTGCTTCGCGGTTCCCGTTCCGCCTGTAAAAGCAATTTTTGCCACTTTCGGATTCGTCGTCAACTCAACACCGACGTCGGCTTCCCCATGAACGAGATTTAGCACGCCGTTTGGAAATTCCGCTGCGATCATCTCCACCACTTTGCTGACAGCTAAAGGAGCGAGCGGACTTGGCTTCAGCACTATTGTATTGCCTGCGAGCAATGCTGGAGCGATTTTGATCGTTGAGAGTGACAACGGATAGTTCCATGGTGTAATCGCCGAGACAACGCCGATACCGTCATGGGCGATAATCGTCTTCCCATTCTCGTCCTCTCTCATTTCATTTTGCAAAACGTCCTTCGCATTTTGGCAGGCGAACTCCATCCATGCAAGAGATACGCCGATTTCCCCCTCGGCATCATAAAGCGGCTTGCCATGCTCCCTTGACAGCAGCTCGGCAATATCAGGAGCAGCGGCTTTAATGTTTTGAATCGCTCTTTCCATCCGCTCAATTCGCTCTTCGATGGCCACTTTCGTCCAGCTTGCGAATGCGGTATGAGCCGCATCAATTGCCCGGACTGCGTCCTCGCGTGTATTAATCGGCGCATAGCCGGCAACCCGCTCTGGATGGGTTGGATTTTCCCGCGCTTCATATCTCTCCGCTTTTACTTCTTCTCCATTAATAATCGCTTCAACCTTAATTTGATCGTTAAACATCGTCTGTTTCTCTCCTTTTTTATCTTAAAGTCGATATAGTTGCTATAGCAACTATATGGGGAAATAAGTTCCTTACCTTCTATATTCCTACCGAAGTGTACCCTAAACCTTAGATCAATGACAAATAGTTTGCTTTATCAGCACAAGAAAAAACTCGCCTGACTGCTCCTTTCCCTCTCATTATTCCTTTCCAGTCAAATCTTTTCCGACAATCAACCTCCTCTCTCCATACTTTTTAAACAATAAAGTATAAATAGTATAAAGGCAGTGTAGCTCAAATTATTGAGAGGTGCAATAATTTTGCTTCGCTTTTTAAAACATTAAAAGTGCCGCAAAAGGAAAACATCCTTTTGCGGCAGCTCTTGTATATTGACCACGTCTAACCGATCTTCTGTTCAGCTTCCACTTTCACGGGGATTTCTTCTTTTTCGATGTACTCATTTTCGCCGATAATCCCCAGTCTGCGGTCCTCTTCTTCAAGCTGCAGCGCCTTCTTTACACAGAGCCAGTGCGCTAGTGCAATCGCCGCAAGGCCTGCCAGAAGTTTTCCGGCCACGATCGGCAAAATCAGATTCGGCTGGAAATTCGCCGTAAAGGAGAGATGGTCGCCAAGCAGGAAAGCGGCACAGACAGCAAAGGCAATATTAATCACTTTATCCTTTGGCCGCATCGTTTTAACGAGGCGGAACATCGCCAGCACATTCGCACTTGAAGCAAGAATCCCGGCACTTCCAATGGCGTTTAAACCGACTTTCTTCCCGACCACTTCAAGCGGCTGCGACAAATACTTGCGAATCAAATAGACCATCGGGAACGCCCCTGCCAGCATAATCCCGATATAACCGGCTGTTTCAAGGGCACGGAACTGATCTTGCTCATCCGCAATAATCGGATCAAATCCCCAAACGCCAAATACCGTTGAGAAAAAGCCGGTAAAATATTCGACAATCGAAAAGCAGAGAACAAGCTTGATCCCGGCATCCATCCCCTTTCCAAAAATCATAAAGCCTTTGACCATCATATCAGGATAGAAACGTAACCCAAGCGCAATCACCAACACTAACACAATCAGCGGAATTAAATTAACAAAAATAGCACCAAAGCTTAATGCTAACTGATAGGTTGCTTCTGAGCTTGTTGAAATCACATCACGCACAACAGGATTGCCAAAAGCCATCATCGCGCATGAAATCAACACCCCGATCGGGATTGATAAAATGCCGGCCATGACACCCAACGCCATATATTTATGGTCGCGCTGATCAAGCATCGCCAACCCCATCGGAATGGTAAAGACGATCGTCGCCCCGGCCATATAGCCGACTGTCATCGCCATAATCCAGCCTTCGTGCGTCTCGGCCAGCGCCTCCGCCAGCTGGTATCCCCCCATATCAACAGCGATAACAGCTGTAGCCGCAATCGCCGGATCGGCCCCCACTGTGGCAAAGATCGGACCAAAAAAGCCCGAAATAAAGGTCGACAAATACGGAATCGATGCCATGATGCCGGCAGCCGGAACGAAAATATGGCCAACGGAATGCAGCCCCTCCATAAACTCCTTCCCGAGACCTGTTTGCGTGTTTTTTATCGAAGCAATCGCTCCAATTACAGCACAGGCCATGATGACATAGATGACGTAAGTCCCTAAATTCTCCATCCACCTTCCTCCTCACTTTGCAGCTCCAAAAAAGACAAAAAGGTGCCTGATTCCAGCTCGTCACGATTTTCGTCACAAAGCAAGCATCAGGCACCTTTGCCTATTTCGATTCACTTATTCACTGCGATTTACTTGACCAGCTCCATTGCCGATCAGCTATAGCTACATGTTACAGAAAGGTTGGATTCCTTTGTACTTTTTCGTCAGATTATCTGACTGAAAAAAGAACAGGTCATTTTTTATAGAGAATGTACATGCTCCTCCCTTATCCGGCAACATTTGTCAAAGAACATTGTTCCTCTTATAGCTGTCAATCAGCATTTTCACCTTTTCGATTTCCTCATCCGAAAGCTCTTCCAGGTGATCAATCTGCTCCTTTAAATAGGCAACTGTCGCATTTTCTTTTCCTTTTTTGTTTTGCGAAAAATAAGCGGCAATCGAGCTTGTCACCAAGCCGAGCAACCCAATCCCAAACACCATCAAAATAATGGCGATCAGTCTGCCGACAACGGTGACAGGAGAGATATCGCCATAGCCGACCGTGGTCGAGGTGACAATCGCCCACCAGACCGCGAAAATTTATAACCCAAAATGATTATCTATTTTCAACTCGAATCATAGTCCACTTTATTATCGTTTGGATTATCAGAAATATCGAAGTACTAATAATAGACAAATTAAAGTAATATAATAGAAAGAAAGAACCCGAAAAAGCTATAGACATTAATATGCTAGCTAAAACAGCTAATCCAAAATATGAAATGGCTGTACTAATTACTACCTGTTTTCTGCTCGTTCTAAATCGATTAATGATATACCTATCAAGTAAGGGAGATAACACTCCTCCAAAAATGAAGAAGATAAAAAAGCTTGGTACAAATAAATAACCAAATATTGAAACAAAAGACCAGTATCGATCACCCTCAATTGCTGTACTTTGCTCTAAATAGAGAATCAATGAATAGGATAAACTAAACAAAAGAGAAGATATTATAACTGTGATGATTTTCATTGAACCGCCTCGACTCTTCATTATCAACACCCTTTCTTTTAGTAATGCTACCCTACTCTTTATAAAAGACATTAAAAGCATTCCATTATTGATAGAACAACAATGGAACGCAGAAGTACAATCATGCTATGATCTTCCACTAATTTTAAACTGCCTTGCAAGTGCACTTGGAGCTCCTAAGTATTCAAAACCTTCATTAGGGTGAGCAAAAATCATTCTATTGCTTTCTCCGTTATTTATTATTAAATACAGTTCATGTGAAGGAGCTCGATCATGAAGTCCCTCAAAACTATAGGTTCCGTCCCTATTTGTAATTACCCGCATTTGGATGTCAATTTCTTGACCAGAAGCATTCCCACCTAGAATATACGGATTTCCAACTTTATGATAATAGGTGTAATCTGCCCTGTTCGAACCATGGGAGTTTCGTATCGCATTCACAAAAGTATCAGAAGCTGTTCTTGAACCTATTAATCTATAGTTACTGTCATATGCTTGTGTTGCACCTACAACCTTATCAAAATCAAATTGAGAAACATGGTTACTGTGAAAAGTAGTTTTTGACCACATTTTCGTGCGAACTTGATTAGATGTAAAACTAAAAGAGCGATTATCACCACCAAAATATCGAACATTTCCAAGTGGTATTGGGGTAGGAACATATTGATCAGGAATAAATGTTTTATACTCCCAAGAAAAACTTTGATTTACTGTTGACATGGGTGCAAAATCACCCTTACTAGAGGGAGTATCAACGAGTCTCACAAAACTAACTGGTTTCTTTAAGTCCTCTTTAGTGTACTTGATATTATTATCTTCAAAAAAGGATACTACCTCTTCAACCTCACTTGAATTCATCGGTAAGTTAAATTGAACCTCATAAGTATAGCTTGTTTCAGCAGCTACATCAAAATCTATATATTCAGATTCATATACTGTATCAATTAGCTCCTGATCCCTATAAACTTTAAATTCACTCACATCTGGGAAGTCAGCCCAATCTAAATATACGCTATCTGTGGAAGCAATGCTAGTTAACGATGTATCAATTTCTAAACTCACTTCATTCTTCTGATTTCTTAAGTTTAATAGTGAGACACTTTCTTTATTATCAACAGATTGTAAAATACTGTAATATTTCTGGTTGAACTCTTTATCTGTTTGTAATACGGAGTAAAAATTCAAATCTGAACCTTCTTCATTGTGTATTAAAACATCAGTTCCCTTCCCCTTATATAGTATTTCTCCACTGCTATCAAAAATAGTGTAATTTTTTACGCTATCTTTAAGCGATATTACTGTTTTGTCTTTTTGATAATCAACTTCAATATCATTACTTTCCGCATAAACATTTAGCGAGATTAAAGATAAGGCTAAGATAAAAGTTAATAAAACACATATTTTTTTCATAGTCAACCTCCTTCAAAATTTTCCCTTGGAAATAATTATATAATTTTCAAGACTTCAAATCAACTACCATATATATCTTGCTCCCTCAGCTCTTTGCTACAATTAAATCGACATTAATAGTACAAGAGTCACATTCGATCTATTTTATAAAATCACAGATGAAATTTTTAACAATGGCTCTTCCTAGAAAAGAACATGTTGATAGATTCTGATATTCTAGAAAACTTATATAAAAACATTGGTGTAGCTTGTTTTTAAGTATCTTCAAAAGGAAGTTGGTTATCAATTTAAGATCGACATTCAGAGACTTTTGGATAAAAAGCGCTTATTTTTTCCACGAAGCCCCTCTCACGCCTGCTGTGTTATTCAGCCATCACCCGAGCAATCATCTTCTTTCTCACGTAAAGATAAAACCCGATTTGGATGATGTGATAAATCGCTGCGATGATCAGAAAATGCAGGAGGATAATCGGAGTCTCCAGCACACCGCCGACGTCGCGGGCCATCGCCACAAGATAAAGAAACGCTAATGTCGTCCCGATCAATGTCGGAAAAAAGAAGAGGGCTGTCATTTCCTTTGTCATGATCGCCCGTCCTTCTCTTGCCGTGATTCCGATCTGATTCAGCTTTTTGAACTTTTCTTTTTCCTTCTCGATTCCGGAAAAGAAATTCAAGGATAAGAGAATAAACGAACCAAAGAAGAACAAGATACTTAGAATCGTTGTCACAAAGAATAAAATCCCATTCGAGCTTTTATTCGCGCTATATCCTTCTACTTTTGAATCGACATAAAAGAAAGACTGCTCAACATCTCTTTCTCCCGCAACATCGATCATCGCTGGTGTCCGTTCATTGTAGCTGCTAAACTGTCGTTGCAAATCTCCAACGACATCCGTCGTTTCCTTCCAGTTCTCTACATTAATTAAATGCATTCTCGCTTCAAAGCCATCGACCTGCTGTTTAACGAACTCCAGCTGGGAATGGTTCAACACAATAAAGGGACCTGAAAAATTCATCCGCTTTTCAATGATTATTTCTTTCAGCCTATACGGTCGTTCGTCGGGTAACGGCAGAATTTCAGCCTTAATATAATCAGTGTCACCACTGTATGCCGGATCCATATCCAAGTAGTAAAGAATTTCATCATTCTCCAGCATAATCTCTCTTGCAGTGAATGTATTAAATTGATCAAGGGACATGAAATGATAGAAATCAAGCCCACCGTAGGACGATTGTTGATAGTGAGAATAGACGGGAATGATCAGATGCTCACGTACCGGATTCTCATCTTGATCGATGATCGCATAAAGCTCCGTCTCCGTGAGATGATTTTTCTGATCCGTTTCGATAAAAGATATATCATACGGGTATTGACTTATCACTTCTTCCCCCGTCGCCTGGTATGTAAATAATAGAATCGTGCTGTACAAAATCGTCACCATAATCATCACCGAAACGAGCATCAGGATCGCTGTCAGCTGCTTGAATTTATAATCCAGAGCAGTTAACAGCAGCAGACGGCGGTAATAGTATGCCTTGTTCTTTTTAGCCAGCTCAATAAAGAAACTGGTGAACTGATAAATGCTAATATAGAGACCTGTTAACGTAGTCAATGTCCAGAGAAGCAGAAACTCACCGCCATTATTGGAGGTAGCATAGGTATAATAAAGACCGACAAGCGAAACGATCATAATGATGATTCCCATTGCACCGAAAAGCGGACTTTTCAGCTTGAGTGCCTCAGCCACTTTGTCGCTTTTCAGGCTGGTAGCGAGACTTTCATTCAATATAGAAAAGAGCGAGCGCCCGACTGCGACTGAAAAGACGAGCAAAAAAGCAATAATCGTATAAATCCACATCTGACTGTTTAGATGAAAGGAGACTCCCTTAAGACCAACACCGCTCATTAACAGCAAAAAGAATAGCCGTGAAAAAACCGCTCCGGCCAAAAGCCCGGAAAGCAAAGAGACAGCGGCGATTATCACATTTTCCAGCAACAGCAGCCTGGCGATATCACGGTTCGCCATCCCTAATGTGAGAAAAAGCGCAAACTCACTTTTCCTCCGTTTGATAAAAATACTGTGCGCATAACTGATGAAAAACACGGTAAAAACGAGTAACGCGAGACCCGGAATCGTCAAAAGATATTGAATCGATTCTGTCTGCTTCACCTCGACTACCTGTTCATTAAAAAACACCGTCGCGAAAATAAAGAAAAACATCACAGCAAAACTGTTGCAGAGATAATAAAAGATATACTTTCTGTAATGGACCTTTGCCATTTTCCAGACGATCTGATTAAAAGACATCTGTTCTTCCTCCCAAAACAGCAAGATTATCCATTATTTGATGCAAAAACTCCTTTCTGCTTCCTTTCTTTACAATATGAGAGTGAATCGCACCGTCCTTAATGAACACCACTTTCCGGCAATAGCTCGCCGCAAACACATCATGAGTGACGAGCAGAACGGTTGTCGCAAGCTCATCAACAACCTTCTCAAAGCATTCCATGATTACCGTGGATGATTTCGAATCCAAATTCCCTGTCGGTTCATCCGCTAAAATGATGCTCGGCTCATTCACTAAAGCGCGGCTGACGGCCGTTCTTTGCTGCTGGCCGCCGGAGATATGATACGGATATTTATCGAGGATCGGCTCAATCTCAAAAACACCGGCAAGCTCCGCGACCCTTCGATCAATATCGTCCGTCGCTCTCTTCTCAAGCACCATCGGCACCATCATATTTTCCTTCACGGTTAAACTGTCGAGTAAATGAAAGTCCTGAAAGACAAAGCCCAATTGCTGCCGTCGGAAAATTGCTAATCGATCTCCAGATATCCTGCTTATTTCTTCCCCGGCGATCCTCACTTCCCCGGATGTCGGCTTATCCAATCCGCTTAACACATTCAGCAAAGTCGTTTTGCCGCTGCCGGACGGCCCCATGATCGCAAGAAACTCTCCTTTGCGGATTGAAAGATTCACCCCGTTTAAAGCGGTTGTCGAACCTTCCCCGCCCAGTTCTCCGTATATTTTTACAAGATTAGCAGCCTCTAAAATCGCCATTCGTCTCTTCCTTTCACAGTTGAAATCATCTTTCCCCTAATCCTAAGCGATAAAGAGAGACAGAGCCATCGCCCATGCTAAAAATACCTTACAAAACTGTAAGGTATTTCTGTTGCATCGTCTTCGTCTCCGCTCCGGCTATCCATCTGACCGTGACCGTCGTCCCTTTGCCCACGGCCGAATCAATCGTAATCGTCTGTCCTGCTTTATCAGCAATCCTTTTGCATAAATAAAGTCCAATTCCGCTTGAGTTTGAAAATTGCCGGCCATTCTCCCCTGTAAAAAAAGGCTCGAACACTCTCTCAAGATCATAGCGCGGGATTCCGCATCCTTCCTCTATGACCGATAGTGTGCTTGTCGTGATTAACAATTAACTTGATCACTGACACCGGTGTTTTCAAATCGTGCATCCAGTGCGAGAAAAAATATAACCGTTCCTCATTTTGCTGTTTCATCTCATCATAATGAGCGTTCTGTTCCATGATCGTCTTATGTACTAACTGCTGAAACGCTTTCTGTTCCTCCGTATATGGCTCCAATTCGGCAGCCTGATTGGAGCGAATTAATTGATAGTAGTGTACCCAGTCGATCAGTAAATAAACAACCAATAAAAACAAACAATTGATAAAGGGTAAAACCATTCTGTCTTTAACGGTTCATTAAGATGGAAAAAGGCAATCACACAAGTGATGTTCAAATGATACTCGGTTCATTTACTAGGGCGTGGCTAATAGCGGTTCTTTGGTGGTGGACGCCGGATAAAAGTATAAAAATAACTTAAATGAAGAGGTAACGGGTTTTCAGTGGAACCTTACCAAATCATTTTTACTACTTTGAACATGTGTACAAATATACTCATTAAGCAGGATAGAGAAATAGATGAATAATGTCACTGCCTGTCTGGTATAATAAAGAAGATGATAGAATGTCGCTCTTTTTCTATATTCATAGAAAGGCTGGAGGGATTTGGATTGAATATGGTGAACGAACAGCTCATTATCGACAAGCTTGTTGCTTCTTTGTCTCCGTTCCTCATCGTCTTGTTCGGCTCACATGCAAAAGGGACGGCGAATCAAGATAGTGATATCGACATTGCCTTTTTAAGCGAGCAGAATAAAGTAGACTCTTATCAATTGTTTATGGTCGCGCAAGACCTCGCTGCGAAGCTGAATCAAGAGGTTGACCTAATTGATTTACAAGAAGCAAGCACGGTTTTTCAAGCGCAAGTGATCCAGACTGGCAAAGTCATTTATTGTTCAAATCAAGAAAAGAAACAGCAGTTCGAAATAAAAGCATTAAAAATGTACACGAAACTAAATGAAGAACGCGCTCCTATTTTCAAAAAGATCGCTGAAAGTGGGTCAATCTATGAAAAATGATGTTGTCTTGAATAAGGTTGCCATTATCGAACGTTGTATCAAACGAATTACAGAGGAATATCAACAGAACCCAGACCATTTAAGAAACTATACAAAACAAGATTCGATTGTGTTAAATCTCCAACGTGCATGTGAAGCCAGTATTGACCTTGCCATGCATATTGTTGCCGAGAAAAAACTAGGTATTCCACAAACGAGTCGTGATGCTTTTTCGTTAATAGAAGAAGAAGGGATCCTTCCCGCCTCACTTTCTCATAAAATGAAAGCAATGGTTGGCTTTCGAAACATTGCCGTGCATGATTACCAGGAGCTTAACTTGAGCATCTTACAACAAATACTTGATAACCATTTACAGGACTTTACTGACTATACAAAAGCGATCCTTTCTTATTGAGATAGGGGGTGTCATAAAGGTAGATACTCCCAACGAGTTTCCCTCGAATGTTGATGGCCCGATTTCGTCGAACGCCTCCTCGACCTTCATAAAATCGTCAGGCTGATACACGTCATAGCCATACCGCTCCAAATTGCCCCGCACAAGTTTACTTAGCTGAACATCACCGACTATAAGCATCACTTTATACATATCCCCGCTCCTTTCTCTGCTCTTATTTGATCAAGCTGAAGACAGAAGCAAAACCTGTTTAATCACAAAGAGCCTGAAGCTACATGTTTGTGTCATGTTGCATTTTCCATTAACCTAAAGCCCGGTCAAAAAAACGTTATTTTTAGGAGCGAGTCACATCGGCTTATCCAATGCAGAAATGCCTCAATGGCGAGGGTATTTCAGATGTCGCAGTGTCGATATAGTAGATTGGCGCCTTACCAAAGCCACAGCAATGACACAAAAACAGTTGATACATCCAAAGTTACACTCGAAGAAGACTTACGGTACATTTTCGAAACGATGAACGTATAGGCTAACTTTCCAAATGTGGACGGCTGCTACGGGGGTGACGCCATTATTCCAGGGTAATGCAAAGCGTTAAACCGCAAGCACGCTATGCCGTTATGTTAGAACGTATACTTGTTCTACTCCTTCAACCTTTAATAATCAACATAAACATACTAAGATTAGAGGTCCCAGCTATCGTACGAATGTTCCGCATTTTTTTCTAGCTGTTTTTTTAACTTCTGCTTCGCTCGTTGGACTCGTTTTTTACAGGCTTCTATAGAAACCCCAATTTCTTGTGCCACCTCCGTTATCGACTTCCTATCTATAACAACCTTTTTAAGTAAATTGAATTCTTTATTATTAGAAAAGTCAGAGTATAAAACCTCAACATTCAGAACATCAATCATTCCTGGAACAATACCTTTATCTATGTCTAAAGAAGTAACAACAATATTTTTGTGAGATGCTTGCTTGCGAATTTTATTTCTACTAACATTCTTTAACGTATTTAATAACCAGCCTTTCGGATTAGGACTCAATAAGAAATTATCGGCTTTAGTACACGCAATTTGAAATGTTTCTTGAACAGCATCTTCGGCGATGGAGCGATCCAATTGCATATTTTGTGCATATGCTAATAAAAAATAGTACATTTCCATATAAAATTCTTCAACGATACAACGTTGGTACTATTCAGCACTATCCTCACACCACCTTCCATCAAAATTCTGATCTAAGGTATGTTGTAATTTAACACAGATACTCTCGGGGTTATTATTCTTTAGAAGAAATGGAGTGAATGTAAGAGGGGATTCTCCATATAATTAAGAGATATTCTGTGACGGCTTGCTTGTTAAACTCTTCGATATACCTTTTGTTCCATACAATTAAGAAATATCTTAGATGAATTTACCGAGATCCCCATCCCCCTATTGTCTGTAAGAATTCCATATGTTATCGATATGCCTAAGCACTTTACACTGTAAATTTATGACATTGACTTGATAAGGAGGGCAACCTAAAGGAGTTTTTTCAAAGAAAGGATCAAATCGTGGCAATATATATTTTAAAATTCATTTTGCTTTAAAGGGCTCATAAGCTTTCCTGAGACCACTTTCAGTAAATAAGATCTATACGAAGTATTGCAGGGAAGAAGATCCATACTTGCCTCTTCCCAAATGACACTACTTTAGCTTCTTGTTATTGTAAAGCTGTTGCAACAGCTTTTTGAAATGAGCTACTTCGCTATCATCTTCCTCCACATCACCATCATTGTAATATGACCAAGTAACAAAGGTATCAGACATTTGCGCTTCACCATCTGCTTTGTCAACGGACAGATCACTGAGGGCCTCTTTTAAACGAGAGACTTCATGATCATCAATTACGCTGTTATGAGGTCCAGCAACAACTTCAGTAACATTAGAGTTGGCGACAGCCGTCAGTGCTCCGCCACTTATCAGCATCCCTACCAACGTCATACAAAGGATGAAAGCACCATTCTTTTTCTGACTTAGGTCCACGATTGAAGAAAGACGATTTTTCATACTTGTTTTCCCTCCATAAAAATTATTCGCTAATGTTGTTCTTGAGTTTTTCCCATTCCGGATAAATTTAATTATAGCTTCACCATATTTTATTCGTTGTTGAAAATCTACGTTTTTTACAACCAATGCGTCACAGGAGATTTCACATTGTTCTACTACAGCTTTAGCCATTATATAGACTACTGGATTGAACCAATGAAAGGCCGTTGCTACTACTATCACTGCCTTATACCAGAGGTCATGCCTTTTAAAATGTATCAACTCGTGCTTTAAAATCATAGAGAATATATCAACTGAAGATTTAATAGGTGGCAGTAAAATAGCGGGACGGAAAAAACCGACGAGCATAGGATACGTAACACCTTTACACGTACTTAACCTTATATGTTTTTTAATTCCCAGTTCCGTCTTTAACCTATTCAAAATTTCTAAAGCTCTTGTATCGGTTAAAGGCTCACTCCAGCGGTCTACAAACTTTACAAAACGATAATGTCTCAGAATATGATACAATAGGGTACTTACGACACCTAAACCCCACACCCCAGCAAAAAGCCACCATAAAAAGGCAGTCTCTTGTTTATTTATCGCTCCTCCTACATACACAGGTATGACATTGATCGTTGAGTGAACAAAAGCTATAGACTTATCGAATATTTGGAGAAATGGAAGATCAATCCATAACCAAAATGGGAATATCCAACCAATTGCAATCAACAACCAAACTATATAATTCCACCTTGCAGTGTATCGTTTTGATAAAATAGGCATTATTGCCGCATAAACGAGCGTAACTAATGACATAGAAATAGAACACTGAATCAGGATAACTAAAAACTCCTGCATATCAATCCCTCTGTTCTTTCAGCCACTTTTCCAATTGGTCAAGGTCTCTGTCCTTTAATTTGTTTCCAGAATATAACGTAGCAACTAAGCTACTAAAAGAATTAGCATGAAAGCGTTCAATAAAGTTGTTTGTTTCAAATTTAAGGTATTCCTCCTCACTAATAAGGGGATGGTAATGCCGCTCTTTTCCACTTTTTTCAGATCGGATAAAACCCCGCTTCACTAACCGCGACAAAAGGGAACTCACTGTCTGCGTTTTCCATCCCTTCTCATTACCAAGTTCTTGCATAATCAGATTGGTCGTTATAGGCGAATCATTTCCCCATACCACCTTCATAATGGAAAATTCAGTATCCGGTAATTTATTCACTGTTACGCAACTCCTTTGAGACAATTGTCTACCTTATACATATTACCACATATTCTACATTTGTAGAATATAAAAAGCAATATAAAATCTTGCTTGTGACAACATTAAAAATAGTTGTCCCAAAATTACACTGTTAATACATATACAAATGAAGAGTGATAACTCTTTATTTATGCTAAAAATGGAGGTGATTTCGATGCCAATCAATATAAGCTTTTTATATTAACCAAGATTTAATAGGAACTGTACTTAGATTTTAAATTTAGAATTGGAGGGTACTGTTATGAAACAAATTACTCTATCAGTCTTCTGGTTTCTCTTTCTAATCGCCCTGCTCTCTTCTCCAAGCCTTACATTTGCAGACGATCAACAGGATTACTTAGCTTCTCTTACCTCAGAGGAACTTGCATATTACGATCTTAATCTAGCTCCTACAGAAGAATGGAAAGAAGCCATATTAGAGGCTAGAAATTCCATAATTTACAGCACCTCTTGGACTGTTGACGGTCAGGTATCATATGGATTACCAGATGGAACTATTGAAAAACTCCCTGAATTTTCGGAGTTGTTTCCAGATTGGGAGGTACCTAGATTAAATGACTCCGTGCGAACTGAATGGTTATCCACACAAGACTTATATAGTTGAGGAAGTGGCTCTCGGAATAAACCATTATCAGCAATATTTTTGTCAATCTCCACTAGGGGAGATCCTACTTTTATTCCCGCAGACATTCCTTCTACATCAGAATAAGCATTTGCTAATTCTGGAGGTACATAAATTAATTCTTGGTTTAAAACGGGAAGTTCAAGTAATAATGCGATTCTATAACTTATATATTCATGAAGAAGAGCCCTTGTATAACTATCTGGATAATTAAACTTAACAACCCGCATTACATTATCGCTACAAAGCATTTTCTTAGGCTTTGAAATCCCATCATCCATATTACCAAAAAAACCGACTGCTTCAATCATTATATGTATATTCCCCTCCTCAGACCACCAGTAATTTCATAATAACCTAAAAACAGCAGAGTCTATTTCACTCTGCTGCTAGTAATTATCGTTTTCTATAATAATATTCTGTTATTTGTGTGTTTAAAGATGGTACCGGTGGTCGGGGTCGAACCGACACTCCCGAAGGAACACGATTTTGAGTCGTGCGCGTCTGCCAATTCCGCCACACCGGCACATCAAATATTATGGCGCGCCCTGAGAGATTCGAACTCCCGACCTTTTGATTCGTAGTCAAACACTCTATCCAGCTGAGCTAAGGGCGCATATGGGGTTGTCCTACTCTAATGCCGAGGGCCGGACTTGAACCGGCACGGTAGTCACCTACCGCAGGATTTTAAGTCCTGTGTGTCTGCCAATTCCACCACCCCGGCAGGGTAAGTAAATAATGGAGGCGGTACCCGGATTCGAACCGGGGGATAAGGGTTTTGCAGACCCGTGCCTTACCACTTGGCTATACCGCCGAATAAAAAACAAAGCGGAAGACGGGATTCGAACCCGCGACCCCCACCTTGGCAAGGTGGTGTTCTACCACTGAACTACTTCCGCAAAATGGCTGGGCTAGCTGGATTCGAACCAGCGCATGACGGAGTCAAAGTCCGTTGCCTTACCGCTTGGCTATAGCCCATTACTGTATAAAATGGGGCGACTGATGGGAATCGAACCCACGAATGCCGGAACCACAATCCGGTGCGTTAACCACTTCGCCACAATCGCCACATGATCAAATTAATTGGCAGGGGCAGTAGGAATCGAACCCACACCGGAGGTTTTGGAGACCTCTGTTCTACCGTTAAACTATGCCCCTAAATGGTGGAGGGGGACGGATTCGAACCGCCGAACCCTGAGGGAGCGGATTTACAGTCCGCCGCGTTTAGCCACTTCGCTACCCCTCCAAAGACACATTATCTATATTACACAATATGTTATCTTCAGTCAATATATGAATCTAGAGTAAAAATGCCGGCCAGAGGACTTGAACCCCCAACCTACTGATTACAAGTCAGTTGCTCTACCAATTGAGCTAGACCGGCATAATAAAAACTGCCGCACATACACAAAATCAGTAGTTATAAATGGTGGCTTGGGACGGAATCGAACCGCCGACACATGGATTTTCAGTCCATTGCTCTACCGACTGAGCTACCAAGCCGTTTGTATTATTAAGGAATAAATGGCGGTCCGGACGGGACTCGAACCCGCGACCTCCTGCGTGACAGGCAGGCATTCTAACCAACTGAACTACCGGACCAACGGTATTGCGGGGGACGGATTTGAACCGCCGACCTTCGGGTTATGAGCCCGACGAGCTACCAGACTGCTCCACCCCGCGTCGTTATTAAGTATTCGGATGACGTCTCTCAAACGTTATGGTGGAGGATGACGGGATCGAACCGCCGACCCCCTGCTTGTAAGGCAGGTGCTCTCCCAGCTGAGCTAATCCTCCGACTCTTAATGGTTATGTATAACAATCAATAAAGCTTCTATATTTAAAAATGGTGACCCGTACGGGATTCGAACCCGTGTTACCGCCGTGAAAGGGCGGTGTCTTAACCGCTTGACCAACGGGCCACATATCATATGAGCAAAATTGTTACTGGCGGAGAGCGAGGGATTCGAACCCTCGAGACGGTTTTACACCGCCTACACGATTTCCAATCGTGCTCCTTCGGCCAGCTCGGACAGCTCTCCGTGGTTGGCTCCACAGGTAGGACTCGAACCTACGACCGATCGGTTAACAGCCGATTGCTCTACCACTGAGCTACTGTGGAATGTATATGATTTTGCTTATGTAAAGAAATAAATCGCCCGGCAACGTCCTACTCTCACAGGGGGAAGCCCCCAACTACCATCGGCGCTGAAGAGCTTAACGACCGTGTTCGGCATGGGAACGGGTGTGACCTCTTCGCTATCGCCACCGGACATTTGATCTTCAGATAACCGGCGACCTTCTTTGTCAGCTTCATGGTCTTCGGTCATGTCACGTACTTATGTACGCTCCATTCCTCAGCCATTTGCTTCCTCGAATGTCTTGGTTCTCTTTGATCAAGATGATATGTTTAAAAAACATATCTTGATTCTTTCAAAACTAGATCATGATTGTACAAGTATCAAGAATTGCTTGGATAAGTCCTCGACCGATTAGTATCTGTCAGCTCCACGTGTCGCCACGCTTCCACACCAGACCTATCAACCTCATCATCTCTAA
>NZ_JAMBOS010000026.1 GCF_023715705.1 Halalkalibacter oceani | reverse complement strand
CACAAGTCCGTTGTGAAAAACCCACTCACCACGGACTTTAACAGATCGTGGCGGCTCCGCTCCTTGCTTCGGTGATGGACCAAAGGCAAGACCACCCTTTTTTATTGCGGCAGTTTCTCTCTGCGTTCTGAGCTTGAGACAAAACTAGCTTTGACCTTTTAGCAATGGCTCCACTCGCCACAAGTCCGTTGTGAGAAACCCACTCACCACGGACTTTAACAGATCGTGGCGGCTCCGCTCCTTGCTTCGGTGATGGACCAAAGGCAAGACCACCCTTTTTTATTGCGACGGTTCCTCTCTGCGTTCTGAGCTTGAGACAAAACTAGCTTTGACCTTTTAGCAATGGCTCCACTCGCCACAAGTCCGTTGTGAAAAACCCACTCACCACGGACTTTAACAGATCGTGGCGGCTCCGCTCCTTGCTTCGGTGATGGACCAAAGGGAAAACCACCCTTTGGTCCATCACCTATCATCTTTCAAGTCGACGAAGAATGTGTCTTGGTCTTTCAGGGCGCAGTAGGATATTTTTTTGATATCGCGATAGCCGAGCTTGCGCATTTGCTGGCGCAGCCAGAGCGAGGTCTGGTTTATTTGTTTGAGGTGATCTTCCTGTACCTTTCCGTCCAGGATGAGAGGCAGGGGCATCGTAGGCTCTTTCTTACCTCGTTTTTTTTCAATGACCGACAGCTTTCCGGAAGGTTCTAATATGGCAAACTCGACATCCGAAAGCTTGCTCACCTTCTGCTGCCTCAGCTGGATCAGCAAATCATCGAAATTATAACGCTGCTTCCGCATTTCTTCCTCATCAATTTTCCCGCCATTGATCAGGACGGACGGTTTTCCATCGACCAGCTTACGAATTCGTTCACTTTTCAAGGAAAAGATCGCCAGCACAATCTGAATGATGGAGAGGATGACGATCGGCAGAATGGTATGGAGCATCGGTACTTGAATATTTTCAATTGAGATGACAGCAAGCTCGGCAATCATAATAGACACGACAAAGTCCAGCACCGAAAGCTGGCCGATTTCACGCTTGCCCATAAACCGCAGCACAAAGAGAATGATAAAGTAAATAAATATCGTTCTCAGGATAATCGTGACATAATCCATCTTGCTCCTCCCATTCCCTTTTTTCTCTTCTTAGTATGACCAGGGAACAGCAGGTCATGATTTTAAAAAAAGGCCGGGCCAAAGGTAGTAAAAACCACCTTTGGCCCGGACCCGAAGCTGTCTTAAATGAAGTCAACCAAATAACGGAGATACAAATAAATCGTCGAGATGACAAATGAAATCAAGACAACCGGAAGACCGATTTTCAGAAATTCCAAATAGCTGAACGATTGCTTCGCTTTAACGGCCAGGCCAGCGACAATCACATTCGCCGTCGCGCCGATGATCGTCGCATTGCCGCCAAGACAGGCTCCTAACGCTAAAGCCCACCATAACGGCTCCAGATTATGCATCCCAAACTCCTGGAACTCCAAAATAACCGGGATCATCGCCGCAACAAACGGAATATTGTCAACAAATCCGGACAAAATACCGGAGCCCCATAAAATAAATAGAGCTGTTTTCGGTAGGTCACCCTCCGTATAATAAATAATTGATTTCGCCATCTCATCAATAATGCCGACTTCCTTTAAGCCGCCGACGAGCATGAACAGCCCAATAAAAAAGAACAGCGTCACCCACTCGACCGAGCGGAACACTTCCTCCATATCCTGTTCCTCATGTGTCAGCAGCATCAATAGGAGCGCCCCCGTCATCGCGATGCTCGTCAATTCCGTTTGAATAAATGGCTGGACGATAAAACCGATTGTCGTCAAGCCGAGGATTGAAACAGACTTTACGAGCAGCTTACGGTCTTTAATATAAGTGGAAGGGACAATTTCCAGCAATTTGGTCCGATCCTCCTTCGAGACGACCAGCTGCCTTTTGTAAATCAGGACAAGACAAGCCATAACGACCAGGAAAATCAGCAGCACAACCGGACTTAAATGAATCAGAAAGTCGTTAAAGCTTAAATAATCAACAGCTTGACCGATCATTAAATTAGGCGGATCTCCAATTAGTGTAGCCGTTCCACCAATGTTTGAAGCCATGACAATCGACAGCAGAAAAGGGACAGCAGGCAGCTTTAGCAGCGACGTCAGCGTGAAGACAATCGGAACAATGAGCAGCACGGTTGTCACATTATTTAAAAAAGCCGAGCCAAACGCTGTTAAGGAGGAAATCGCGATCAGTAAAGGCAGCGGACGCCCCTTTACCCACTTGGCGAGCGAGACGGCAACATACTCAAAAAAACCGCTCTGGCTTGTAATCGAAACAAGGATCATCATCGCTAATAATAAAGTGATCGTATGCCAGTCAATATGGTGGAGAAAAGCAGCATTGATTTCGTAAACGTGAAAAACCAGCATTAAGACGCCGCCAAAGCAGGCAATGACGGCCCGGTTCATTTTTTCCGTGATAATGAAGAAATAACTGCAAATAAAAATCACAATTGCCAAGGGGACCCCCATAGATGCACTCCTCTCCTTCCCACTACTACATCCTATGTCCCCTTATTCAGAAACATGTCCACTGCAAAAAAGTCTGTCCATGATTTCAGGAAAGAAGGCATAATGCCGGAAATTTTTACGTCTATTTAAAACAAGCCTGAATAAGCTGTAGTAAAGGATTTTTGTCCATTTGAAAGGAGAGGTCTTTATGGCAAATCGGGGATTCATGCCTGCTGTTTTATTTGGGCTGTCGACCGTTCTGATTATTGCTCTTTCATTCAGTCTCGTCATCTCGTTGTTCTTATCGTTTACTTCCTTCACCGAGCGCTCTGTCGAGTGGCTGATTACGAGTGTCGCTTTTTTAGCGATGTTTCTCGGGGGAGCGATTTCAGGAGCAAAATCGCACCGGCGGGGCTGGCTGGCCGGAGCGGCGACCGCTTTCGTCTTTTCGCTCCTAACGTTCCTCGTCCAGTATTTAGGCTATGACAGCAGCTTCACGAAGGAACAATACCTTTATCATGGCGGCTACTTGCTTGTCGCTGCATTCGGCGGCATGATCGGCGTCAATCTGTCGCGCGATTAAAGAAAAGAAAAACACAACAAGGGGCTGGGACAAAAGGTTGTTTTTTTACCTTTTCCCAGCCCCTTAAGCTTAAACAATGAACGAGTCGACTTCTCACATAAGACTCATGGAGAATATACCCACTATTACTCCATGCTCACTCTTTTTGTGTCTCAAGCTCTTAAATAGATCCAAAAAAAGAGTCGTCTCAAAGCCTACGCGTTGGGACAACTCTTTTTATGTATGCCGTTAATCCGGATTGACAACTTCTCTTACCGCGGCACGATCATACGTCAGCTTACGGTTATCATTTACCAGGATGACAATTGTCTCCTCGTCGATTGAATCGATAACACCGTGAAGTCCGCCGATCGTAATAATTTTATCGCCACGCTGTAATGAGTTGTGCATATCACGAATGGCTCTTTGCTTCTTCTGCTGTGGCCTGATTAACAGGAAGTAGAAGATCGCAAACATTAAGATTAACGGAAGCAATGTTCCAAATAGCTCCATCTTTTTCCCCCCTTTCTTTACTCAAAGCATTTTAGAAATTTTTGGCATTGGGCTTGTTAAAGCCATATTGTTCAAAAAACTCTTCTCTAAAGTCAAGAAGCCGATCTTCCCGTATCGCCTCTCTTACCTTTTCCATTAAGTTTAACAGGAAATAGAGATTATGGTAAGACGTTAATCGAAAACCGAATGTTTCCTCACATTTGATCAGATGACGAATATACGCTCTTGTGTAATTCCGACAAACATGGCAATCGCAATTTTCATCAAGCGGACCAAAATCACGTGCATATTTGGCGTTGCGCACAACAAGCCGACCTTTGCTCGTCATCAGCGTTCCATTTCGGGCAATACGCGTCGGCAGCACACAGTCAAACATGTCAATCCCGCGAATCGCTCCGTCAATTAAGGAATCAGCAGAGCCGACCCCCATTAAATAACGCGGCTTGTTTTCCGGCAAATGAGGCGTCGTGAATTCAAGCACACGGTTCATGACATCCTTAGGCTCGCCGACCGATAATCCGCCGACAGCATACCCCGGGAAGTCAAGTGATACTAAATCTGCCGCGCTCTGCTTGCGCAGTTCTTCATACTCGCCACCTTGGACAATTCCGAACAGCCCCTGATCCTGCGGGCGCCCGTGTGCCTCGAGACAGCGTTCTGCCCAGCGGCTCGTCCGTTCGACCGACTTCTTCATATAATCATATTCAGCCGGGTATGGCGGACATTCATCAAAGGCCATCATAATATCCGAGCCGAGCGCGTTTTGAATTTCCATTGCCTTTTCCGGGCTCAAAAAGAGCTTGTCCCCATTCAAATGATTGCGAAAGTGGACGCCTTCCTCCTCAATCTTTCGCAGATCGCTCAAGCTGAAAACCTGAAAGCCGCCGGAATCGGTCAAAATCGGACGGTCCCAGTTCATGAATTTGTGCAGACCGCCCGCCTCTCTAATAATGTCATGTCCCGGTCTCAGCCACAAATGGTACGTGTTGCTCAAAATAATTTGCGCGTTCATATCGTATAAATCTTCCGGACTCATCGTTTTTACCGTTGCCAATGTACCAACTGGCATGAAAATCGGTGTTTCAAACATCCCGTGGGGCGTATGGACCTTCCCAAGCCGGGCGCCGGACTGTTTACATGTTTTTATATGCTCATATGTGATAGCTGACATTTCCTTTTTCCTCCTTGAGCGTGTACGGGTCAACGAATCAGCATCGCATCTCCAAAGCTGAAGAAGCGATAGCGTTCATTGACGGCATGCTGATAAGCCTTCATGATGTTTTCTTTCCCCGCAAACGCACTGACGAGCATTACGAGTGTCGATTTTGGCAAATGAAAATTCGTCACCATCGCGTCTATCCCTTTAAGCACATAGCCTGGATAAATAAAAATCGACGTCCAGCCCGAGCATTCGCAAAACTCGCCGTGCTCTTGAATAATCGTCTCCAGCGTTCGGACCGATGTTGTGCCGACAGCGATAATCCGCTTGCCGTTTTCCCGGACACTCGTCAGCAGCCGCGCTGTCCCTTCGCTCATTTGATAAAACTCAGCATGCATTTGATGCTCTTCAATCCGCTCTACACTTACCGGGCGAAATGTCCCGAGACCGACATGCAGCGTTACAAATGTAACATGGACCCCTTTTTGCTGAATCCGTTCAAGCAGTTCAGTGGAAAAATGGAGACCGGCCGTCGGCGCAGCCGCCGACCCGCGGTGCTTGGCGTAGACCGTCTGATAGCGCTCCTGATCAGCCAATGTTTCCTTAATATAAGGGGGGAGCGGCATTTCTCCCAATTCATCAAGAATTTCATGGAAGATGCCTTCATATTCCATTTGCAAAATCCGCCCGCCATGATCGGCTTCCCGGACACAGGTCGCGCGCAGCCGGCCATCGCCAAATTGAATAACCGTTCCTGCCTTGACGCGCTTCGCCGGTTTAATCAGCGTTTCCCACTGATCATTTTCCAGCTGCTTCAGCAACAGGACTTCAATTTGAGCGCCGGTATCTTCTTTCACTCCGAATAGTCTTGCCGGAAGAACCCTCGTATCGTTTAAGACGAGGCAGTCCCCTTCCTCCAATTCGTCGATCATATCGGAAAACGTTCCATCTTTAATTGCACCCGATTCCCGATCTAAGACAAGCAAACGAGACGCCGTTCGATCCTGAAGCGGCGTCTGGGCAATTAATTCCTCTGGTAAATTAAAATCAAAATCGTCTATTTTCATCGTCATGTCGTCACCTTTTCACATAACCGTTCCTGTCATATCCCTATCATCATACCGAAAGTGCTTCATCCATGCAAGAGATTAGCGAAAACGTCCAAACAAGAAAAAAATAAGCGACAGCACTACGCTAATAATCAGACAGGTCATAATCGGCATATATACGGTCATATTCTCGCGTTTAATAAAGATGTCACCTGGCAGGCGCCCAAGTGGCAGAACGCGTCCAATAAAGAACCAGAGGACGCCAATGATGATAAAAGCAATGCCGATAAGGATCAAGATCTTTGGAAATGAATTCACTGCTCTGGTCCCTCCAATTGAAAATGCTCATAGCATGCCGGGGTTACAACTCTTCCCCGCGGCGTTCGTTGGATAAAGCCAATCTGTAGCAAATACGGTTCATACACATCCTCGATCGTTTCCGGTTCTTCGCCGATCGTCGCAGAAATCGTCTCCAGACCTACAGGACCGCCGCGATAATTCTCAATCATCCCATACAATAATTTATGGTCAATATGATCCAGTCCTAAACGGTCGACCTGCAATTGCTGAAGCGCATCCACCGCCACGTCCAGTGAAACCGTCCCGTCTCCTTTAACCTGGGCAAAATCGCGCACGCGGCGGAGCAGGCGATTGGCAATCCGCGGCGTGCCTCTTGAGCGGCGTGCGACTTCAATCGCGGCCGCGTCTTCAATCACGGTATCAAAAATCTCAGCCGTGCGCTTGACGATCAACGCCAGCTCAGCCTCTGTATAATATTCCAGCCTGGCGAGAACGCCAAAGCGGTCGCGCAACGGGGCCGATAGCATCCCTGCTCTTGTCGTCGCTCCGACCAGCGTAAACGGAGGCAGATCGAGACGTACGGAACGCGCGGTCGGTCCCTTGCCGATCACAATATCGATGCAAAAATCCTCCATCGCCGGATAAAGCACCTCTTCGACGACGCGGTTCAGCCTGTGGATTTCATCAATAAACAGCACATCTCCCGGTTCAAGAGCTGTCAAAATCGCCGCCAAATCACCGGGACGTTCAATCGCCGGCCCCGATGTCGTCCGCATCTGCACGCCCATTTCTGCAGCAATAATCCCGGAAAGCGTCGTTTTTCCGAGACCGGGCGGCCCATAAAGAAGAACATGATCGAGACATTCCTCTCTCATCTTCGCCGCTTCTATAAATACATCGAGATTTTTCTTTACTTTTTCCTGTCCGATGTATTGCGCAAGCTGCTGCGGACGAACGCGTTGCTCAATTGAATCATCCGCGCTCTGCATATCCGCCGATACCATCCGTTCTTCCATCCCTTGTCACCTCTTTCCCACATCCCGCATTCGCGCAATTCATTTACAGCATCAGCTGTAACGCTTTTTTAATATAGCCATCGGTCGTCAGCTCCTCTTCTTCCAAAAGAGGGCGAACTTTCTTCAGTTCCTTTTCGACATAGCCCAACGCCTGTAAAGCTTCAAGCGCTTCTTTCAACGCTGTATTTGCCGGCGTTTTCTCAACTGTTGTCGCCTTTTCCTGTTGCAGCAGATTCGGCACAAAGTCATCGAGCTTTCCTTTCAAGTCAAGAATGATCTGGCGGGCTGTTTTTTTGCCGACACCCGGAAATTTCACTAAAAAGGCTTCATCCTCTTCCTCAATCGCGTAGACGACATTCTCCGGCTGGCCGGACGCCAAAATGGCGAGCGCCCCCTTCGGCCCGATGCCCGAAACATTTAACAGCTTTTCAAACAGCATCCGCTCCTGCTTCGTACGGAAGCCGAACAGACGAATTAAGTCTTCCCTGACATGCTGGTATGTATAAATTTGCACCGTTTCTTCAAGCTTTTCCTGAAAAACAAACGGGTTCGGGCAATAAATCTGATAGCCTAAGCCATGATGGTCGACCACCACATATTGCAGCTCCACTTCCACTACTTTCCCTTTAACATATTCAATCACAGCCCGTTCTTCCTCTCTCTATGCGAACATTTATTTCTATTTTATCATAAGCCCCCCTTTCCGTCATTTCTCTTTCCAGCTGCAAAAAGCAAAAAAAGCAGCGCTGATCGGCCCGGAAGGAAAGTGGATGCTCCTCCCATGATTCTGCTCGCTGCTTTGAACAATCCTTTTAGTTTTGATATTGCCGAAATGCTTCTAATACTTCTTCATAGTGGTGCCGATCTTTGACGGGAATTCCTTTTTCAAGATCAGTATGCTGTTTGCTTTCAAGCTTGCTCGTATCCAGCTGAAAAAAAGAATGGATGATCTTCTGTTGGTCCGGCTCTCCTTCATAAATGGACAGAATTCCTTCGTCCGTTAAGCCGAAATACCCGTTGATTTTCATCAGTGGCGAGATATCATTGACCGTTTGCCTAAAAACCATTTCGTCTTCATTTTGATCCACCAGGCTCCACCCCTCATACTGCGCCCAAAAATCCTCCATCGACCAAATTGTTTCTTCGATGATCTCTTCGCTTGTTTCTCCGTCCAAATAAACTCGTTCCAATGTAACTTGTACTGTTTTTGGCTGCATAACCTCAACGGCTTCTGCCTCTTCCGCCTGAGGTTGTTTTCCACCGGCAACAAGCGCGCTGCAAATGAAAAGCGCGGTCAAAAGAAGACCGATTCCGACAATAACGGAAAGACTGTTTTTTTGCGGGACCTTTTGGTGTTCCCTCATCTCCATCACCACCATTTTTCATATCCATATTTAAGCAACTACGCTAAGGATGCCCGAAAAAAAACCATTTGATTCACTGTTTATTGGATTTCGCTTGAAAGCCGGCCCCCCGCAGTCTCCACAATCGCTAACGAAATGGCTTAAGGGCTGGGCCAAAGGTTACCAACACCTTTGGCCCAGCCCCCTTACATTAATTTATCGCGAACGTTCAAAAGGACGTTGAACGGCTCGTCCCAAATCATTTACCATATCAGTAAATGTTGCTGCGACTTCATCGAATGCTGTACCTGTCCGCAAACGGTCATCCATCGTCCGGATACGGTTAACATGATCTTCATCCGTCACAACACGAACTTGCTTATTTTTTGTCATTTTTTGCACAGCTTGCTCTACTTGTTGTTGAACCTGGTTTGCATGATTTTGGTTCGTTTCAACACCGACAACAATGTGGTTATCATCGACAATGACACGGCAGTCCTCGACTCCGTTTATGCGCTGAACACGATTGGCAACATGCTGCGCTGTTTGGCTGTCATAATCCTTATGATAGTTGACGTTTTGTTGGGTATACTGGTTACGAGTCGCTCTGTTTGAACGGTGGATACCGCTTTGTTGGTTGGTAATCCGCCCATTTCCGATGCGATCGCCGGTAAATTGCTGGCGATGGGTACGCGTTCTGTTGCGCAATAGTCCATCTTCATCAACCATTCCAGGACGGTTATTCCCTGTCAGGCCAGTACGTCCCATGCCCGGAGTATGTTGAGTCGCTCCAAAGCCGTTACGATTTCCGTGCGTACGGTTAGTTTGGAAGTTATTTAAATGCGTACGCGTACGTTGGCGGTCCAGCTGACCATACGTGCCGCCACCACGGTAATCAGGTGTCATCATATCGGTGACAGGTCCTTGGCCGCGGTAACGTGAGTGCGTATAAGCACCGCTCATATCCTGTGATTCAAAGCCGGTTTGACGGTAGTTATTCGCGCCCATTCCCTGCTGATTATCTGCACCACAAGCCGCTAATCCACCAACAAGCATTGTCGCTGCTGCAATTGACATCGCAATTTTTTTCATATTTGAATTCCCCCTTTCAACACTTAATGTGGCTGATTGGAGGTGTCTTTACTCTGTTAGTTACTGGGGATTGTACCACCTGAATCCGACATAAAAAGAAGCTTGGACAAAAGATGTTTTCATCTTTTGCCGAGCTTCTCAACAACTGCTTTTGTCTTAACGCAGAATCGGAACCTTGTTTTTAAGCCGATACCGAAGATTTTTTCTTCGGTATCGGCTTGGCGTGCTGGGCTCAATCGGTTGTGATTAGTCTTCGTAATCGTCTGTTTCCTGATAATTGTTTATTTGTTCATGACGTTCAAAATCCTTCACGGACATCATTTGCCCGTTTGGCCCATACATAATCGGCTCTACAGGACCACATTGAACGCAGTCATTTCCCATTTGAACCGGCGGCACAAAAGCAGGCAGCACTTGAGGTGCCTGATACAATGGTCCATGAAAAGGTCCCATTGGGGCACATCCGTTTCCATATCCCGTCATCAGCGGTCCGACCGGTTGAAAATATGGTGAATGCTCTACATATGGAGAAGACATGTCAAACGCCCCCTGCATCATCGGCAGCGGCTCTGAATGATGAGCGTGTTGTTCAAATTGCTGCGGCGCTATTGGGAATGGCGCCATCTGATTCGGCTGGCTCTGCCCCTTCATTTGCGGTGGCATCTGGTTCGGCTGACCTTGCCCCATCATTTGCGGCGACATCTGGTTTGGCTGGCTTTGACCCATTTGCGGTGACATTTGATTCGGCTGGCTTTGACCCATTTGCGATGACATCTGATTCGGCTGACCTTGACCCATCATTTGCGGCGACATCTGATTCGGCTGGCTTTGACCCATTTGCGGCGACATCTGATTCGGCTGGCCTTGCCCCATTTGCGGTGACATCTGATTCGGCTGACCTTGCCCCATTTGCGGTGACATCTGATTCGGCTGGCCTTGCCCCATCATTTGCGGTGGCATCTGGTTCGGCTGGCCTTGCCCCATCATTTGCGGTGGCATCTGGTTCGGCTGACCTTGACCCATCATTTGCGGCGGCATTTGGTTCGGCTGGCCTTGCCCCATCATTTGCGGTGGCATCTGGTTCGGCTGACCTTGACCCATCATTTGCGGCGGCATTTGGTTCGGCTGACCTTGCCCCATCATTTGCGGTGGCATCTGGTTCGGCTGACCTTGCCCCATTTGCGGTGACATTTGATTCGGCTGGCCTTTTCCAGTTTGTGAAGACAGATTCGCTTTTGGCGGTGTTGGTGCTTTTGGAATCGGCGTCTGCATTGGTTTTGTTTGTGGCTGGTATAAGTGTACATCATATTTCTGACTATGTTGAGGCATGATCGGTTTTGATGGCGCTTTTGGCATTTCCGGCTGCTGCTGTGGTTGATGCATTTTCGGCGGCGCTTTCGGCATCTCCGGCTTCGGCTGTGGTTGATGCATCTTCGGCGGCGCTTTCGGCATCTCCGGCTTCGGCTGTGGCTGTTGCATCTTCGGTGGCGCTTTTGGTGTCTCAGGCGGCATCGGCTGTGGTGCTGGCTGTGGCGGCATTGGCTGCGGTGTTTCTTTCGCTGCAGGCGTTGTCGTTGTTGGCGGAGGCACAGGTCCTTCCTTCTGGTATTGCTGTTCCTTCACCGGGACGTTGGCTGCCTGCTGTAATTCTTTTTTTACAGGGACACTTCCTGTTGGAATTTTTATTTTCATACCGGGCATAATCATATCTGGGTTTGCGAGTTGTGTATTAGCGGCTTTTAACTGTTCAAAATCAACACCGTATTTTTTGGCGAGCTTCCAGAGCGTATCCCCTTTTTGGACAATGTGAATTTTCACGATCTCATTCCCTCCTCTTTACCTTTTTCGTACATCTTATGATGTTGTAGGCGAATTGACACGGTGCGTTAAATTGACAAAATAGATAAAAATGGGAAAAAGCCTAATACCCAAAGGGTCTCAGCAAATCTTATGAGATAACAAATAGGTTTATGCCTATCGAGGGCATTTCTTTACAGCTGTCTTTTTTTCGTTTAGGGCGATGAGATAGTGAGCAGTACCCTGCCCTGATTCACTCCTACCGTGTGTAAATCACTTCGATAAAAAAAAGACCGGCACTTACAGGACCTATTCCTGCTTAGCCGGCCTTTCTTCACATCGTCAGGCGCGTTCCAGCATGCGCTGCAATGCCAGATTCGCTTCTTCGGTCGTTAATGGGTCAACCTTAATGGGGAAGTGTAAATTGCCCGCCTCCAATTCCTCCAGCGACCAAAGCAAATGATCAAGATCAATCCGGTTCATCGTTAAACATGGACACATAATCGGATTTAACGACGTAATCTCCTGCTCTGGATATTGCTGACTTAAACGGTTTACTAAATTCATTTCCGTCCCGACCGCCCACTTCGTACCCGGGGCTGCCTTTTTAATCGTCTCGATAATAAAATGAGTCGAGCCATTTTCATCTGCTGCCTGAACCACTTCGTACGTACATTCTGGATGCACGATGATCCGCGTTTCCGGGGAATCCTTTCTGAGCTGTTCAATTTGCGCTACAGTAAATTTTTCATGAACGGAGCAATGTCCTTTCCAAAGAATGACCTGCAAATCATCGAGGTTCCCTTCATAGTCAAGCCGGCGCTCAATCGGATCCCAAACAGCCATCTGCTCCAGAGGGACACCGAGATCATAGGCGGTATTTCTACCTAAATGCTGATCAGGCAAAAACAAAATCCGCTCCTTTTGCGTAAAGGCCCACTCGACCATTGCTTTTGCATTCGAGGAGGTCACAGTCGCTCCTCCATTCCTGCCGCAAAAGGCTTTGATCGCCGCCGTACTGTTGACATACGTTAACGGAAGAATCGTATCGCCAAGCAGCTCCTGCAATTCGCCCCACGCATATTCGGTTTGCGCGATCGTCGCCATATCGGCCATTGAACAGCCTGCCTTCAAATCGGGAAGAATAACGTGCTGCTCCCCATTTGTCAGCATATCAGCCGTTTCCGCCATGAAATGCACGCCGCAAAAGACGATGAATTCCGCCTCACGGTTGGCCTGCGCCAGTTGGGCCAGCTGAAGGGAGTCACCAATTGCATCAGCAAATTCAATGACCTCGTCCCGCTGGTAATGATGACCTGGAATGTATAAACGCTTGCCAAACTGCTGCTTGATCTCGCGGATGCGTGACCGCTTTTCTTCTGTCGTCATTGTTGCGTACTGTTCAGGTAAACGTTTGACTTTTGCAATCTCTTCAAGAAAACTCATGTTATTCTCCCTCCGCTTCGAGTAAAAAACTAATGTCTTTGGCTTTGACGGAATGCGTTAAACAGCCGAGTGAAAGATAGTCAACACCACAGCCGCGATAGGAAGCAATCGTCTCCAAGGAAATATTGCCGGATGCTTCGGTCTTTATCACGGAAGGGACGAGCTTAACATAAGCCGCGATTTCTTCCGGTGTCGCATTATCGAACATGATGACGTCAGCTCCGGCTTCGACCGCTTCAAGCACTTCTTCCTCGTTCGTCGTCTCCACTTCGACTTTGACCATATGACCTACTTTTTCTTTAACGGCCTGAAGCGTCTTCGTAATTCCGCCGCCGGCCAGTAAATGATTTTCTTTTAATAAAATGGCGTCGCTTAAGCCAAAGCGGTGATTAAATCCGCCTCCACAGCGCACGGCATATTTTTCAAAAATGCGTAAGCCTGGCGTCGTTTTCCGTGTATCACAAATGCGGATCGTTGGATCATCTAGACGTAGAACCGCGTTTCTGGCCATCGTCGCAATCCCGCACATCCGCTGAAAAATATTCAGCAATACCCGCTCACCGGCCAGCAGCGAAAGATAAGCCCCTTTCGCACTTACTAAAATATCTCCGGCCTGAAAATGTTCTCCATCAGCGACATGAAGCGTGACTTCCACCTCTTCATCGACACATTGATAGCCAAGCCGGACAATTTCACCGCCGGCCATCACACCAGCTTCTTTTGCGACCATATTTCCTTTTCCTCTTTTGCCTGGGGCAATCACGGTTTGACTCGTCAGATCCCCCTCGCCGATATCCTCCATCAGAAAAAGTTGCAGTCGTTCCTTAATTGCCAGCTTATTCATGTTCTTCCTCTCCTTAGCGCCGCAGCGGCATTATTCTCCGATTTGCTTTTTCTTCTTTTATGATGCCTTCCACCTGTGAAATGGCAACTGTCGTCCCGGCCCATTCTCTTTCATCTTTTTCCGGATGGTCACTGCGATAGTGACCGCCTCTGCTTTCTTTCCTCAGCAGAGCAGCTTCGGTAATCATCCAGGCAACGAGCACCATATTCCTTCGTTCCAGTTCCTCGTGTGACGTGCTTCCCCTTGGATAAAGCGCTCCCATCATATACGGTTCGAGCCAGCGCTTCATTTCCTGTAAGCCGGATTCGTCCCGGTTCATTCCGACATAAGCGGTCATCTTGGACTGAATCGCTGCTTTCGTTGGCGGACATCCGCCTGCAACAGGTCTCTCCTCCTCGAGCGGTGATTCTCCCCCGTCAAACAGCGGAACATCACGTAAATAGGTGGCGACCTGCTCGGCAAAGACAAGCCCTTCAAGCAGCGAATTGCTCGCCAGCCTGTTCGCGCCGTGAACGCCGGTACAGGCAACCTCCCCAATCGCATATAAGCCTGGAAGCGAAGTTTGACCGATGGCATTCGTTTCAATCCCGCCACTAAAAAAATGTGCACCAGGGGCGACCGGCAGCAGCGGCTGGTTTTCGTCGATCTGCGCCTGTTGACAGCGCTTCATCAAACCCGGAAAACGCTGGGCGAAATTTTCGACAGCGCGGCAGTCGAGAAAAATCGCCTCTTCGCATTGCAGAGCCTGCTCAATCGACCGGCTAACGACGTCACGCGGGGCAAGGTCTTTAAGTGGATGCCAGGCCATCAGCCGCTCTCCATTTCGATTGACAAGGAACGCTCCTTCGCCGCGCACGGCCTCGCTGATCAATCCGTACGTTTGCTGATCACGGACAAGCAATGTCGGATGAAATTGGACAAATTCCATATCAATCAGCCGTGCTCCCGCCCGATAAGCAAGCGCGAGTCCATCGCCGGTCGCTTCAGGTACATTGGATGTATACCGATAAAGCTGCCCGGCTCCTCCCGTGGCGAGAATCGTCGCCCGAGCGCGAACTGTGCCCCGGTCTGTTTCGACGCCAGCTACCCCGGCATCGGTGAGCAAGAGGCTTTGGACCATCGTCTGCTCCAGCACCTGTAAACGGTGATGGACCTGGCGAATGAGAGCGGCGGTTATCGCCCGGCCGGTCTGATCGCCCTCAGCATGGACAATCCGGCGATGACTGTGCGCCCCTTCCATCCCAAGCTTCAGCCGGCCATGTTGATCGCGGTCAAACTCCACTCCGAGTTCTTCAAGCTTTTTTACAATGAGCGGCGCCCGCTTCACCAGCAGTTCAAGATGATCCAAATGATGATGGTGATGACCCGCCTCAAGCGTGTCGGCATAATGGCTGCCCCAGCTATCAGGCGGATTGATCGCAGCGGCCATCCCTCCCTGTGCAAGGCTGGAATTGCTCTGTGCCAAATTTGACTTTGTGATAATCATCACATTCAAGTGATCAGCTAAAAGATGGGCAGCCATTAATCCGGCAATGCCGCTACCAATGATAACCACGTCTACCGCCTTATCAGCCATGATCATTCCTCCATGTAATTTACAGTTGTCTTGTCACTTATCTTTACATAAAATAAGAATTGTGACAAGAGATTTTTCGAAAGCGCACGTAATTTGAGGATGAAAAGGAGCCGATTATGCTTTATTTTGATTACAGCGCCACGACCCCGATGTCCGACCATGCGTTGGACACCTATCAGCATATCGCGAAGCAGTATTACGCCAACAGCCAAAGCCTGCACACACTTGGCCAGGAGGCGGAGGACATTTTAGCCATTAGCCGGCGGACGATTGCGGCAAGCCTGCCACCCGCACGCCCGGACGACATTTATTTTACCGGTTCGGGCTCCGAAGCGACATTTTTGGCGCTAACCGGACTGGCCATTGCACATAAAGTGAAAGGCAAGACGATTTTGACGACAGAAGGCGAGCATCATTCCGTTCATCAGGCTCTTGCCTTCCTTCACGAGCGCGAAGGGTTTCACATTCGGTATCTTCCCGTCAATCAATATGGACAAGTAACAGAAGAAGCGCTGCGCTCGGCCATCGATGAAGATACCATTCTCGTGACGATCGGTCATGCAAATAGTGAAATTGGCACCATACAGGATCTCGCTGCCCTTGGAAAGATTCTCGCCGAGCATGCTATACTGTTTCATAGTGATTGCGTGCAAACCTTCGGTAAGCTGCCGATTCCGCTCGATGTACTGACAAGCGCCAGCTTTTCTGCGCATAAATGCTACGGACCAAAAGGAGTTGGCGCCGCTTATTTACAGCATGCCGTAGGCTGGGCTCCATTTTTCCACGGGACGACTCATGAAAATGGCTTTCGGGCCGGCACGGTCGATGTTCCGGCGATTGCGGCGTTTGCCGCGGCGATAGAAGAGCTGAGCGCGAATGCCCACGCGGAAATGAGCCGGCTTGCGCAATATCGGAATGAATTTGTAAAGGCATTTGCCGACCATCCTGATGTCTGCTTTGAAGGTCATCCGACCGTGCGGCTGCCTTTTCATATTGCGCTGCGGGCGAAAGGAATGGAAGGACAGCTGCTGATGCTGGAATGCAACCGCAAAGGCTTCGCGATCTCAACCGGTTCAGCCTGCCGGGCCGGACAAAGCTCCCCCTCACGGACGCTGGTCAGCATTGGCCGTTCGGCGGAGGAAGCGCATGAGCTTGTCAGAATAACGTTTGGCAAGCACACGACGAAGCAGGAAGTCATGCAGCTGATCGAAGCAATCAAAGAAATTTTGCTGAGCTATAAAGGGGATGGATAGATGTGACAAATGGCAAGAAAATACTAGGCGAGGAACGTCGGAATCTGCTAATAGACTGGCTTAGATCAAGCGGCAAGCCGTTAACAGGAAATGAGCTGGCAAGGCGGACCAATGTCAGTCGGCAAGTGATTGTCCAGGATATATCGATCTTAAAAGCGAAAAAACATCCTATTTTAGCGACCGCCCAAGGCTATATGTATGTACAGACAGAAAGGCCGGCAAAAGCGAGCCGGATTATCGCCTGCCGTCATACGCCGGCGGAGACGAAGGAAGAGCTTTTTCTCCTCGTTGATCACGGCGTGACCGTGCGCCAGGTGATCGTCGAGCATGCCCTTTACGGAGAGCTGTCCGCTTCCTTAATGGTATCGAGCCGCCATGATGTTGAGCAGTTTTGCACTCATTTACAATCGACAAAAGCAGCCCTGCTATCCGAGTTGACCAATGGTGTCCACCTGCATGAGATTGAGGCGCAAACCGAAGAACAATTGGACAGCGCCATCGCCGCCCTTGACCGGCGGGGCTTCATCTTAAATGACTAAGAAAAACTCGCAAGGCTGTCTGAAAGAACCCGCTTCCAGACAGCCACCCCTAACATGCGAAGCCGGCACCACTATTTCCCACATAAAAAAAGACAAAAGGTTGATTTCCCTCTTGTCTCAAACATAGAAGCTACTTCCATATTTCCTCGCCTGTTCTCCATGATTTCAGCGGATTTTTTCTGCCTGTGGCACTAATTGATAGCACGAGTAACTGCCAAGAATATCGACCCCGCAGCCTAGCGCTTCCAGCTCTGAAACAGCTCCTGGTATTAGCACGTCATCAGCCAGGCCATCGATATCAATTAAAAAGAAATAATTGCCTAAGCCTGTTTTTGTCGGTCTCGACTCAATTTTAGTTAAATTCAGCTTGCGCCACGCAAAAGCGGACAGCACTTGATGCAGCGCACCGGAAAAATCAGACGGCAGTGTCACCATTAAACTCGTTTTATCAGCGATATGCTCCGGCTCTTGCAAGTGCGGCATATCAAGCGTTCTGCTCAGAACGACAAAGCTTGTACGGTTATGGGAATAGTCGTGGATATTTTCATGCAACGGCACGAGCTTGTATTCTTCAGCGGCCAGTTCATTGGCGATCGCCGCAATTTTCTGTTCCGGATGATTCGCGACAAATTCAGCCGCCGCTCCAGTTGAATTCATATATTCCCACTCCGCGCCGTTCAACTCCGCTTGAAGGAAATCATGGCATTGGGCAATCGCGTGCGGATGAGAAACAATTTTCTCAATCGGCTGCCGCCTGTTTTCCGGATGAACGAGTAAATGTTGGGCGATCGGCACCGTAACGCCGCCAATAATCGGCAGACGCTGTTTATGAATCAAATAATCGAGCGTCATGTTGACAGATCCTTCAATTGCATTTTCAATCGGCACGATCGCTGCATCGACTTCTCCGGCGGCGACGGCATCCATACAGGAAGGAATCGTTTGATAAGGAACAAGTTCCTGCTCGTTAAACAGTCCTCTCGCTGCCATTTCTGTAAATGTTCCTTTTGGTCCTAAGTAACTTATTTTCATGCTGCATTCTCCTCCCTAAGATCCCGAGCCTACCATTTCGACTTTTTCCACTACTTCAAGCCCTTCCAGCCACTCCATTACTTCATCAAATTCAAGCTTCATCGGAGCCGTGTCAATCGTTAATGTCATATGGGCGCGTCCCTGCAGTGGAATCGTCTGGTTAATCGTTAACACGTTTGCTCCTGTTTCAGCAACCTTCCCGAGCAGCTGTGACAATGAACCAGAACGATCAACTAAAATAATCGAAAGTGTGATGATTTTTTCTCTTACCATTGTATGGAAAGGAAAAATTCCATCCTTGTATTTATAAAAGGCGCTACGGCTTAACCCGACCTTATGTACGGCCTCATTGATTTTTTTCACTTTGCCGGAATGAAGCAGTTCTTTCGCTTCCAGTGTTTTTTCCATGGCGTCCGTGAGCATATCCTCACGCACGAGATAAAATGATTTACGCGAAGCCATAACATGGTTCACCTTCTTTCAGGTAGATCATTATCTTCTCATTATAGAATTCGCAACCCCTTTTGACAACATCATTCCCTAAATTTGTCTCTTACTAATGAAAAGCTGTCTTCCTCGAAGAGACAGACACGAACCCCCAGCCAAGGGCAGGCTGACTCTGCTTCGGCTTCGCTCGCTGCCCGTGCGCAAGGAGAACCCCACTCCTTGCGCACTTCAAAGCCTTGCAGCGGCTCCGCTCTTCGCTACGACACGAACCCCCAGCCAAGGGCGGGCTGGGGGTTCGTGTCTAGTCTATAAATTCAAATTCGAACTTTAGGATGCGGACGAGGTCGCCGTCTTTGGCTCCGCGTTGACGGAGTGCTTCGTCGATCCCCATGTGCCGCATTTGGCGGGCGAAGCGGCGGACCGATTCGTCTCTTGAGAAGTCGGTCATTTTGAAGAGGCGCTCGATTTCCGGCCCTGAAATGACGAAGACGCCATCATCATCACGCGATAACACAAAGCGGGCTTCCTCTTTCTGGTGCTTGTAGACGACCCGGGTTGATTGCTCTGTTTCCTCATGAAGCGGAAATTCCGGCGTCTGCTCAATTTTATCGGCGATCGTTAAGAGAAGCTCACGTACGCCCTCTCTCGTAATGGCCGAAATCGGAAATACAGGGTGATCGTCCTCAAGCTGTTCCTTGAAGCGCTTGAGGTTTTCTTCAGCCTCGGGCATGTCCATTTTATTGGCGACAATCAGCTGCGGCCGCTCCAGCAGACGTAAGTTGTATTGCTTCAATTCATCATTAATCAGCACGTAATCCTCGTAAGGATCGCGCCCTTCAAGTGCCGACATGTCAATCACATGAACGATGACGCGGGTCCGCTCGATATGACGTAAAAACTGATGTCCCAGCCCGACGCCTTCATGTGCCCCCTCGATTAATCCCGGCAAATCAGCCATGACAAAGCTTCTGTTATCCTCTGTTTCAACGACACCTAAGTTAGGCGTAATCGTCGTAAAATGATAATCGGCGATTTTCGGCTTGGCCGCCGAGACGACCGAGAGCAATGTTGATTTGCCGACGCTCGGAAACCCGACCAGCCCGACATCGGCAAGCACCTTCAGCTCAAGGACGACCTCGCGCTCCGTTCCCGGCTCGCCATTTTCCGCGATTTCCGGAGCAGGATTGGCAGGCGTCGCAAAGCGAATGTTGCCACGGCCGCCACGGCCACCTTTCGCGATAACAGCGCGCTGACCATGTTCAGTTAAATCGGCGATGACCTGCCCAGTTTGCTCATCAACCACCGTCGTTCCCGGAGGAACCTTCACCACCATATCGTCCGCATTTTTGCCATGCTGGCCTTTCGGGCGGCCGTGCTCTCCCCGATCCGCTTTAAAATGTCGTTTATAACGAAAGTCCATTAGCGTTCTCAGACCTTCCTCCACTTCAAAGACGACGCTTGCGCCTTTTCCGCCATCACCGCCGGCCGGACCTCCATCGGGCACATACTTTTCACGACGGAACGCAACCATCCCGTTTCCTCCGTCGCCACCTTTTACATAAACCTTGACTTTATCGACAAACACCTTTCTTCACCTCAGCTTCTTGTAAAACGAGTTAGTAGGACACATTCCTGTTTACTAACTTCCACGAGTTCGACAGCCGACTCCTGAGCAGCAAACTCCACGAGAGACTGTCCTTCTTGCTGTAATGTTCCCTGATAATCAAACGTTAACTCACACTGCTGATCGGTAAATAAAAAAGTCAATAGCAGATGGTTTTCTGTGTCCAATGTGCTTTCACGAGCTAAGCGTTCTATAATTTGCTTGCAGATGCGTAACAGCTCCTGCTCCTGCTTTGCCAAAGAAAAGACATCTCCCGCCACATCCATCTCTAATTTCATCTCGCGGCAGAACCAATTAAACGTCAACAAAAAATAGGACACACTCGGGGCTTGTATATTTGAAATTTCACTTTCACTACTCGACTGTCGCGCCACTTCGTCAATAATGTCAGCAATTCGATCATAGCGTTTTAGCGCCAGATTTCCTTTAATGAGCTGCATAATATTCAACCAGTCGTGACGCGCATGACGAAGCGCCTCTACCATATCAAAATGATTCGTCATTTCGGCTCTCCTTGTCTTTGCCCATTTCTTTTCCCACTATCAAGTGCATTACAACGCCTATCTTACCATATATTTGTTGCTTTGAGAAAGTTGCCCGTGATCCTTTCCCCTCCTCCCGCTTTCATTCCTACCTCCCTGCTGAGTATTTCAGCATAAAAATGTCTGCCGTCCTTTTCATTCTGCTGCTCTGGATACTGCGCTGTTTTCGAAAAAAGAATTGACAGCATCAGCCCCTCTACATATACTAAAATGAATAACCGACTATTTTTATAAGATTTATAAAAATATTTTCTTTCTGGGAGGGAGGCTGACTAAGATGTCTGAAATTCAAATTCAACAAGTTGGAAAAACATTCGAAAACAAACAGGAGAACACCTCCTATACCGTTTTTGAGGATATAGAATTGCATGTGAAATCCGGTGAGTTCGTTTCCTTATTAGGACCATCCGGATGTGGAAAGTCGACTTTACTTAATATCGTAGCTGGGTTAGAGAGTGCGAGCACGGGAACAGTTCTTGTCGGGAACCGCGAAGTAAAAGAGCCCGGAGCTGATCGTGGCGTTGTCTTTCAGGAGGCTGCTCTCATGCCGTGGATGTCGGTTCTCGATAATGTCATCTTTGCGATTAAAAAGCAATATTCCATACAGGAAGCAAAGGCAAGAGCGCTCGAATACTTAAAGCTCGTTCATCTCAGCAAATTCGTCGACGCCTACCCTCATGAGCTTTCCGGAGGAATGAAGCAGCGTGTTTCAATTGCGCGGGCTCTGGCGATGGACCCGGAAGTATTGCTGATGGATGAACCATTTGGTGCATTAGATGAACAGACGCGCTCGATGCTGCATAAAGAGGTCCAATATATTTGGGAGCAGACAGGCAAAACAATTCTGTTTGTCACCCACAACATTCGTGAATCGATTCTGCTTTCTGACAGAATCGTCTTAATGGGAGTCCGGCCCGGAGGCATTGTCAACATTTACGATGTGCCGATGGCCCGTCCTCGTAAATCATCAGATCCGGCCTTCGCTGCACTCGAAGAACAAATCAGCCAGCAGTTGGCCGGTGAGATTGAAAAAGTAATGAAGGAGGAGATGGGTGATGATTACCGTAGTCAGAAGGCTACTCTTCTTTACAGCTCTCATCGTAATATGGGAGACCATATATAGACTTGACGTCTTTGGCACCCAGATGTTCCCATCTCCTCTTCTTTCCTTTGTTGAGCTTTATAAAGGATTTTTCGAGACAGGGATTTTAACGGCTGCCTTAACGACAAGTATCGGCCGGATCGGACTTGGCTTTTTACTCGCCATCATCATCGGTTCGATTTTAGGGATTGTACTCGCCACCTCGAAGCTTGCTGACGAAACGTTAGGCTCGCTTGTCGTTGCCTTGCAGTCCGTTCCGAGTATCGTCTGGCTGCCGCTCGCCCTCGTCATGTTCCAGGGCGGAACCGGGGCGATCCTGTTTGTTATTGTGCTTGGCGGCACTTGGCCGATGACGATGAATGTCCGAATGGGCATCAAGAACGTCCAGCCGCTCCTGATCCGCGCCGCGCGGACGATGGGCTACAAAGGCTATGAATTAATTTGGAAAGTGATGATTCCCGCTTCAATTCCATCCGCGCTTACTGGAATCCGCCTCTCATGGGCATTTGGCTGGCGCGCGTTAATGGCAGCGGAATTACTCGGACGCGGCGGGCTCGGCAGAACATTGCTTGATGCGCGCGACTTTTTCAATATGGAGCTTGTCATTGCGATTATGATCATCATTGCAATTATCGGTCTTATTGTTGAATATTTTATTTTTAATCCAATTGAACGAAAGGTCCTCACCCGCTGGGGATATGCCAAATCATAATCATAATCAAAGGGGAGAAACAGATATGAAAAAATGGTTAAAAATGACCGGAGCTGCTATATTGCTGACGGCACTGACAGCATGCGGAGCCGGTGGCACGGGCAGTTCCTCGTCCGAAGACGGTCCTGTAAGAATTGGTTATTTTCCTAATCTTGATCATGCCGCAGCAATTGTCGGAAAAGAGAAAGGCTTTTTTGATCAGCAGCTCGGTGAAAAAGAAGCGGAGTACACTCATTTTCCAAACGGAAATGATTTCATTGAAGCGCTGGAAACAGGCAACCTGGATATCGGCTATGTAGGTCCCGGTCCAGCGATTAACTATTTTCTTGCGGGGGGCGACATCGTCATCCTCGGGACAGCGGCCAATGGAGCGACATTGATCGTGGCGCGCGAGGGCTCAGGGATTGAGACTTTAGAAGATTTTGGCGGTAAATCATTCTGTACACCTGGTAACGGCTGCACCCACAATGTTCAGCTTGAAATCATGCTGAAGGAACTCGGACTGGAGTCAAATCGCGTCGGCGGGACGGTCGAGCATCAGTCCCGTATTGCACCAGCCAATATGGTCGCGATGTTTGAACAAGGACAAATTGACGCGGCTGCCGCTCCTGAGCCATGGGGAACATTCCTCGTCGAAGAGCATAATGCCAATGTCGTCGCCGAATGGGATCAGGTTTTCTTAGGCGAAACATTGCCTAGTGTCGTCGTTGTTACGTCAAAGCAATATCTCGAAGAAAATCCGGAAGCGGTGGATGCTGTCCTCCGCGGCCATAAGGAGGCAGTCGACTATACAGAGGCGGATGTCGCTGATACGTTGACGACCATTAACGATCATTTGTATGACCTGACGCAAAATCGTCTTCCGGAGCCGGTGCTTGAAAAAGCGTGGAATCGGATGAAGGTGACGACCGAAACGTATCCAGATGCCCTACAGGAATGGGCGAACGCTTCCTATGAATTAAAGTTTATGGATCAGGACCCTGACTTAGACGGACTCGTCGACACATCACGTCTTGATGCGATTTTAGCAGAATAAAAAAGCAAAGGCGTTCTCCGAAATTTTTTGGAGAACGCCTTTTTATCGGCTTTTTTCTTAGACGGGCAGTGAGTAGATCATGTGACTTTATTCCACTAGAAAAGGACTTCCTTTTTTCGTGCTTTGGATTCATTTACACAAACTATTTAACGCTCTCTTACAGTGCCCATCTTTTAGAAGTAGCTTGGGCTTTATTAAAATGTCCTTTACAACGGCAAAGGTGCGACCGCTGAAATGAGTTGTTTTTCAATTAATTCCTGCCAGAATGCTTCTGGTATTTTCTCTCGTAAGGCTTCGAGGTCTTCCTCAATACGATCAGGTCTCGTTGATCCAGGAATGACCGCAGCTACAGCTGGATGCGCAGTTGAAAACTGTAGCGCTGCTGCTTTTAGGCTGACGCCGTGAGACTCTGCTACTTCTGTTAATTTGTTAATTTTCGTTTGAACTTCTGGTGGGATCTCACCGTAGTTATAGTGATCTCCGCCAAGTAGGGCTCCCGAGCTATACGGTGCACCTACAACAATGGCTGATTTTGATTGCTCGACTTCAGGCATCATTCTGCGAAGAGTATCTTCATGATCAAGAAGTGTGTATTGGGTTGCTTGTAAGCAAATAGTGGGATGTACTTCTTCAAGTTGAAGGGCAAGCTCAATTGGTATTGTTGTGTTTACGCCGAGACCCCAACCTTTTATGACGCCTTGTTCCTTTAAGTCATCAAGAACAAGGAAGGCACCTGTTCGCGCTTCTTCAAATTTGGCGATCCACTCGTCTCCATGAAAATCAGGTGACAGGTCGTGCACAAATACAAAGTCCAGTCGAGTGGTTTGTAGTCTTTCCATGCTTTGGTTGATAGAGGCATGGGTCGCTTCTGCAGAGTAGTCTGTCGTAACTTTATTGGTTCGGCCGTACGCAAAAAGTCCTTCTTTTTCCTCGGTTTCCTCTTCAATGACGCGACCAACTTTTGTACTTAATACATAATCATCACGGTTTTTGTTAGAAAGAAATTTACCTAAGCGAAGCTCGGCCAATCCTGCCCCGTAAAATGGTGCTGTGTCATAATAACGAATCCCTGCATTCCAGGCTGCTTCGATCGTCGCTTGTGCTTCTTCTTCCGGCACTTCACGAAACATATTGCCAAGTGGAGCTGTTCCAAGTCCTATTTTTTGAGTCAGTATTGCTTTTATGTTATCCATGTGTCATTCTCCTCCTATTTCATTCATAATCATTTTTTACCGTTATCATCTTTTACCGTTCATCTTAAGGTCTAAACCTCCTCTCAAAAGTAGGATAATTAATATCAGAAAGTGTACTAATCGATGCTAGTATAAACTGTTCTCCACTAGCTTCTGCTATTAGGGATTGTTTCTCTACCAACTTTTAACCTCCAAACATACTGGCACTGGATAAATCAATCGCTTTAGGATGAATACCGATTTTTTAGTCTTTTAAACGGACCGGCACATTCCATGCCGGTCCGCCTCTGTTTACACCATTCAATTTTACAACTTTCCATAAAAAAAGAAGATTATTTTTGGATACGGTTGGCAATAGAAGATAACAGTTCATTGTAGCAAAGGAGGAAAATAGATGTTTACACTGGCGGATATTCCGATTTTTCTTGTTTCGCTACTCGTGATTTTGCCGCTGATCTCCTTAATCCATCAAGCCGGTCATGTCTTTTTTGTCTGGCTATTCGGCGGCAAATTGCAGTTTTCTCTTGGTGCAGGGAAACGGTTATGTAAAATTGGCTGTTTTGAGATTCGCCGGATCTATTTTTGGCACTCCTTTTTCCAGTATGAAAAGCTGAAAAAGGATACAACCTTCTCTCATATTATGATCTTTCTTGGCGGGTCTCTTTTTAATATTATATCGATCTGCATCGTGAATGGGCTGATTCACAGCGACATTCTCCCGCCACATATCTTTTTTTATAACTTCGTCTATTTCTCGATTTACTATGTCTTTTTCTCTTTGTTTCCGGCAAGGTATTCCGATGACCATCCGAGTGATGCGATGGCGATTTATGACCTGCTGAAATACGGCAAAAAGGTCGATCCGCTCGATTAAGATTCTCAACCTTGCTGCATGATAAAAAAGCCCTCCTCCACCACCAGGCAGAGAAGGGCTTTTGAGATTAAGTCATTATCTTTCCATCATTTTATCGACGCGGGCACGCAGCTCGTTATACTCGGTAATAATATCTCTGATTGTAGCGAAAAGCTTTTTCACTGAAATAACCTTCTTTCCTTTGCTTAAGATACTTCTATTATCATACTGGAGTAATCTTTTGGCAAAGTCTTCATTATTTCAAGAAAGCGATAACAATCCATATGAAAGCGTCTTTCATTTTCATCTATCTTCTGTTTTCACTGAATTTTGCTGCTTTTCACATCGATTACAAATTTTGAACAATTCGTGCGACCGCGGCTTCTCCTTGATCAATGCAATCCGGCAGGCCAACCCCTTCAAAAGCGGCTCCACATAGGTGGAGACCAGGCAGGTTTCGCGCGACGTCTTCTTTGATTTTAGCGATTTTAAATGTGTGACCGACATGATATTGCGGCATCGATTGTCTCCAGCGTGTCACTCGAAAAAATTCAGGCTGCCCTTCAATCTCCATAATCTGCTTCAGATCATGAAGGACGGTTTCGACAATTTCCTCATCACTTCGCTCCACAATCGAAGAATCATCCGGCCGGCCGACATAGGAACGCAAAAGCGCGTATCCCAGCGGGGCGGAATGCTGCCACTTCTTATGGGTCCATGTACATGCTGTGATCGTATACGGGCTTTTTTTCGAGACGACGAAGCCCGTTCCTTCATAGGGATTGTTCACTGCCTCTTCTTTAAAAGCGAGCGCCACTGTCGCCACGGTTGTCGCCTCCATCTCCCGCAAGTAATCAAAGTACGGGTATGCTGAAAGCAGCCTGGCAGTCACATGCGGCGGAGTCGTCATAATAATATGATCAAATGATTCAATTGTTCCATCTGCCAGCCCGATAAGGTAGCGCTCCCCTTCTTTGCGGATAAAGCTTATATCGGCATTTTTGCGGACAGCGGCTGGAGTAAGCTGTTGTTCAATTGCATGAACAAATGACTCCAGCCCCTGTCTGAAGCTGAGAAACATCCCTTTGGACTTTTTGTCCATTGCCTTCGGTTGTGGCGCTCTTGTCGCCTTTATTCCCCGAATCAGGCTGCCGTGCTTCTGCTCAAGCTGCTGGAAATGCGGAAAGGTCGCCTTCAGGCTCAGCTTGTTTAAGTCGCCGGCATAAATTCCCGACAAAAGTGGCTCTACTAAATGATCAACCACTTCATCGCCAAGCCGCCGGCGGAAGAAATGGCCCAATGAAATATCCTCATTGGCCTTGAGCGTCGGGGATAAGAAAAGATCGCGCGCCGCCCGCAGCTTACCGGCAGCCGAAAAAAGAGGTGTGCTGAGAAACGGCTTGATTTCTGTCGGGATTCCCATCACAGCGCCACCTGGAATCGGGTAGAGCTGCTCACCCTTCAGCACATAAGCCTGTCCTGTATCATTGGCAAGCAGCTCCCCTTCCATGCCAACTTCACGCGCCAGCCTCGACATGCTTTCTTTCCGGGCGAGAAAGGAATCCGGACCGCGCTCTATGACAAAGCCATCGACAAGCTCGGTTTGAATTTTGCCTCCAAGGCGGTCAGTCTTTTCATAGAGCTGATACTCGATTCCTTCCACCTGCTCGAGCCGGTAGGCTGCCGCAAGTCCCGTGATTCCACCACCAATGACAGCGATTCGTTTTTCGGCATTTGACATCTGCTCTCACTCTTTCTCTGCAAGCTTTTTCTTCACAACGGCTGCGAGACAGCGAATGAACTCCGGCTTGGCATTCGGCATTTCCGGACGGAAATAATCGATACCAAGATCGTCACATACGACCTTGCACTCATAGTCGTTATCATACAGCACTTCTAAATGATCGGCGACGAAACCGACCGGGCAATAAATAATTGACGTATAGCCGTCTTTGCCATACAGCTCACGGGTTAAATCCTGAACATCCGGTCCGAGCCACGGGTCTGGCGTGTTGCCTTCACTTTGCCAGCCGATTGTATAATGACGGATTCCGGCTGCCTTTGCGATCAGATCGGCAGTTTCCTGAAGCTGCTCAGGGTATGGATCGCCCATTTCCAGAATTTTTTCCGGTAGGCTGTGGGCCGAGAAGACGACACATGCTTTTTCCTGATCGGCGATTTGCTCCATCGTCTGCTTCAGCTGCGTCACCCAGTATTCAATAAAGAGCGGCTCTTTGTACCAGCTGTCAATCGTCCGGATTCGAGGTCCGCCGATTCTCTCTGATTCCTGCTCAGCCCGGCTGTTGTAGGACTTCACACTGAACGTCGAATAATGAGGAGCAAGAACAAGGCTGACCGCCTCCTCGATTCCATCCGTTTTCATATCGGCAACGGCATCTTCAATAAACGGCTGAATATGCTTCAAGCCGAGATAGGCTTTAAATTCGATATCGTCACTGTTTTCATTTAAGAACTTTTCCAGGCTTAACGCCTGATCTTCGGTAATTTTTGCAAGTGGGCTGATGCCGCCGATTGCTTCATAGCGCTCAGTCAGCTCCGCCACCGCTTCCGCCGACGGCTTGCGCCCGTGACGAATATGCGTATAGTAAGGCTCGATTTCTTCCTTCGTTCTCGGAGTTCCATAGGCCATTATTAACAGGCCTATTTTTTTCTTTGCCATTTTTGTTCACCTCAACGTTTCATTTTACTAGCGGAATAATCATGAACGAACGCGGTCAAGCGCTTTAGTGTCTCAGGCTGGACTTCCGGAAAAACACCGTGACCAAGGTTAAAAATGAAATTAGGGCTTTTCATTCCCTCATCCAGAATCGCTCTCGTTCTTTCTTCAATCACTTCCCAAGGTGCAAGCAAAATCGCCGGATCGAGATTCCCCTGCACCGTCTTTTTCACTCCGGCCTCGCGCGCTTCAGCCACCGATAATCGCCAATCCAAACCGATGACATCGAGCGGGAGATCATTCCATTCATGGATCAGATGACTTGCTCCGACGCCAAACATAATAAGAGGAATGTTTTCTGCTTTGAGCGCTGTAAAAATCTTATTCATCACCGGTTTTACAAACGTACGGTAATCTGCGACATTCAGCGTCCCGACCCACGAATCAAAAATTTGAATCGCCTGGGCTCCGGCAGCAACCTGAGCTTTCACATATGTAATCGTCATCTCCGCCAGCTTGTCCATTAATAAATACCAGGCCTCAGGCTCGGCATACATAAATGCTTTTGTTTTATTGTAGTTTTTTGAAGGCCCACCTTCAATAATATAGCTTGCCAGTGTAAACGGCGCGCCAGCAAAACTGATGAGCGGAACCGTTAATTGAGTCCGAAGCAGCTTAATCGTTTCCAGAACATACGGGACATCGACTTCGGGCGTAATTTCACCAAGCCGTTCCACATCCTGCCTCGAACGCACCGGATCGGCAATGACCGGGCCAATGCCGGATTTGATCTCGACATCAATTCCAATCGCCGGAAGCGGGGTCATAATATCCTTATACAATATGGCGGCATCATTTTGATACTGGTCGACCGGAAGCTTTGTGACATAGGCACATAGTTCCGGCTGATGAGTAATCTCAAACAATGAATACTTTTCCTTCAACTCTCTATATTCTGGCTGTGAACGCCCCGCCTGCCTCATATACCAGACCGGCACATGGCTATGAGCCTCTCCCCGACACGCCTTTAAAAACTGATCATTAAATTCCATGCTGTTACACCCTCTCTTCATTTCTGTCTTTCGCGACAGATTTCAAACACTCACATCACTGCTTCTTTATTTTACTGTAATCTCTTAATAAATTACATCGCACCTACTACTATAATGACCCAATTTGACCCTGTATAGCCATCTTGGCAAACTGTCATAAAATTGATGAATGTCAGCCACCTGAAACCTTGTGAAGTAATCCTACACAGTTCCGCTTCTCTTTGCCCGAACCTGATAAAATGAAGATATCTGGATAGAAAGAACGAACAAGGAGGAGAGCGATGAAGACAGAAGCGCGACATATCTATGACGAAGAGCATATTCTTCCATACTTTCAGCCGATTGTCGGAGCCGATCAGCGGACGATTGTCGGCTATGAAATATTAGGTCGTTACCGCAGTGGAGATCATGTTATCAGCCTCGGACCATTCTTCCATCAGGCAACGGTGGAGAAGGAAAGGAAGCAGCGCGTTGACCGTCACATTCGGACAAAAGCATTAAAAATGATCGATCATCATGCCGGCCTGCGCAAGTCCTACTTTTTCAATCTTGATTCCGCTATTTTCACAGAAGAAGAGGACGAGCTCTTCTATCGGCAGCTGACCGCTCTGCTTGATACCAACCGTGAATTCAAGCCTTTTCAGTTTGTGCTGGAAATCACAGAAACGGATTTTTCCGCGAATGTTTCCGCTTTTTTAGAGCGTTTACAAAAATATCGCCAGCTTGGTTGCAGAATCGCCGTCGATGATTTAGGAAAAGGGTTCAGCAACCTCGAACGCGTCGCCCTGCTTCATCCGCATATAATGAAGGTCGATTTAAACCTGGTCAAAAAAAGCGCCGACAGCCAGTCGCATCGTGACGTTCTTCATGCCCTCTCCATTCTCTCCCAGCGACTTGGCGCCCAGCTGCTTTTTGAAGGGATTGAAACACTTGATTTACTCGAAAATGCCTGGAGAAACGGCGCTCAATACTATCAGGGATTTCTTTTTTCGAAGCCACAGCCTACTTTGATTGAAGCTGTCAGTTCTGTTGAGAACCTCCATAACCAGCTGGAAAAAATGATTCAGGCGGAAATAGACCGGCAAAAAAAGCATTATTCCTTTGAGGAAGAGCTGAATCACCTCCTGGAGCAAACGCTGCCAGCCACCCCTTTCTCAGCCGATTATGATCAATATGTGGAAAGCATTTGCTCCACTCTTCCGGACCACTGCTTCCGCGCTTATGTGTGCAACCGGCTTGGCTATCAGCTTTCCGGTAATCATCAGCGCCAATCACGCGGAGAATGGACCGTGTTCCACCATTACCGGAAAAAAAACTGGAGCTGGCGGCCCTATTTTCTGAAAAACATCGTTCAGATGGAGCTGAATCAAAGGGGCATACTGTCTGAGCCCTATACCGATCACGACCCAAACGAGATGATTCAAACCTTCTCCTACCCCGTATGTGAGGACACGTACCTATTTATCGACATTACCCTCCCTCTGGCGGACAACGAAAACAAAGCGGCCTGTCACTAGGCCGCTTCAGACCGTAGACAAATCGAAGCTGGGTCAAAAGTATTTTCTATATGACTATCCGAACAAATGAAAAGAGGGGAATCCGTCGCTCCTGAAATAGACTTCGCTTTCCGCGGGAAGCTGGTGAGCCTCCTCGGGCTACCGCCCTGTGGGGTCTCACCGTTGCTTTTTCTCCCGCAGGAGTCTTCGTCTATTTCATCCACTAATGATAGTGCTTTGTTAGACATTCAGGTAAACACAGTAGTTATGGCCCAGCCTGTTTTGCATTTTTCGTATGGTTTTCCGGCTACATGGCAGCAAAACCAAGCATCGCCTGCATGGAATTTTTTTCGAGCCCCTTCACTAAGATCAGCTTCTTATGGTCTTTGTTTTTGGTTCATCGGGAAAGCACTGGCCAGTTCTGACACACACGCGAATTGGAGCTGTATTCATGGTATCCCAAGTATCCCACTAGAAAAAGCGGACGGGATGGGAGGGCCGACTCCTGTAGGAGAGAAGGGCAGGTTGAAATCCACCGGCGTGCCGGTTCGGTTCGTTCAACGCCCTCCTGCGGAAAGCGTGCCCCCCCATTACGAGAGCGGGTTTGAAGCTCTGGATCGGGACAATACTTATACCAAAAAAGCCTGTCACTAGGCCGCTTTCTCGTCTGAAGTGGACAACAGGAACGAGATTCCGTTCCCAGGCAAAAATAGTGGGTAAATCCCCTTTTGACCGCTAATAGCGAATGAGGTTCCTCCTTCCTCTCCCGGCACCCCTTACCCGCTGCTAATGAAAGCCGAAGCGGAAGTGGACGTCAGCGATATTAGACGGCTGTCCGGTCTGCTCCGTCGTGGAATCATAAGGAACAATCTGATAGCGTTTATTTGAGAATGGATTAAGGGAGCCGATAAAATAATGATTCTCGTTCACGACCGTTGCAATCCTTGTCCGCTCGCCGCCATCCACCTCGTAAATTTGATAATAGATTCGCTCATCAGCCGGTGCCGACCAGAGCAGCTGAACGCTCATCATCCCACGGCCTCCCATTGCCATCGTCGCTTCCAAATCATCTATTACCGGCAAATCGACAGGTGGGTCGAGCTCCTGAACCTCCATTGGCTTTTCAAATGCAACCTCGCGCATCTCACCAGGAAGCTCATTAATAATTTCCTTAAACAAAACAGTCGGATAGCTGCTCCCTCCGCGCAGATAATGGTCGGTCGATGTGACATCATAGCCCATCCATGCCGCTCCGACTACGGTCGGCGTATAGCCGACAAACCAGGCATCCATCGTCGCCCCTTCAACATCCGGATAGGTCGTCGTTCCGGTCTTGCCGGCCAGCGGGCTATTGACCGTACCATTTGTTCCTGTGCCCTCCTTGACTACGGATTCAAGCATTCTCGTCATATACCAGGCTGTTTGCGGGGAAACGACTGCCTCTTCCTCGACGGGAGCTTCGCCGATTTTATGTCCATTCCGATCATAGATTGCCTGAATAAAATAAGGCTCGACCCGCTTTCCTTCGTCGGCAAATACGCGATAGGCAGTGGTCAGCTCAAGCGGCGTCACGCCTTCCTGCAAGCCGCCGAGCGCTATCGCCAGTCCCCGGTCAGGCAGCTCAAGACCAAATTGCTTTAGCAATGGCAACGCCTGATCAATGCCAATTTCATTTAACAGCCAGACCGCCGGCGCATTGACAGAATGCGTCAACGCCTCATACATCGTCCGGTTGCCCGCGTATTCATTTTGATAATTACGCGGTGTGTAGCCGCCATCATATTCAACCAGCTCATCCTTCAATAACGAATAAGGATGATAAATGCCTGTTTCCAGCGCCGGCGCGAACACAGATAATGGCTTTAAAGCCGAGCCCGGCTGCCGCTTCACATTGACCCGGTTTAAGCCTTTTCTGACATATTCGCGCCCTCCCTGGACGGCAAGAACCCCGCCGGTGTCTGTATCGATCAGGACAAACGCCGCTTCTGCATCCTCATTTCCTTCTGGGAAAAAACGGTCTTCCCTGACCTTTTGATAAGCGGCTTCCTGAACGTGACGGTTCATCGGCACAACGATCGTATAGCCGCCTTCAAGCACCTCTTCGTTCGTTAATTGATAGCGCTCTTCAGCCTCATTCAACACCATATCAATATAGGTTAAATACGCCTCGTTTTCCGAGATGCTGTTATGATCAGCCGCTACTGTCCGCCCTTGCAGCCGGACTGCTTCCTCAGCATTGATATAGCCTTGACGTTCCATCACCGTCAGAACGAGGTCACGCCGCTGCTTGCTTCTCTCCGGATCGACAAGCGGCGAATAGGAGTTCGGCGCTTTCGGAAGCCCGGCGAGCAGCGCCCCTTCATCAACCGTCAATTCAGTGACAGGCTTGTTGAAATACAGCTTTGAAGCAGCCTGAATGCCGTAGGCCCCATGACCGAAATAAATACGGTTTAAATACATTTCCAAAATCTCGTCCTTACTGTACTGCCGTTCGAGGCTCATCGCAATTAACACTTCCTTTGTTTTGCGAAGCCACGTTTTCTCGTTTGACAAAAAGGCATTTTTCGCCAATTGCTGCGTAATCGTACTCCCGCCTTCCACCTTCGCTCCGGCAAGGATATCCCGGTAAAGAGCGCGGCCGATGGAGCGGAAATCGATTCCCAAATGTTCACGAAAGCGTGTATCCTCAATCGCGATAAATGCCTGCTGCACATGCTCGGGAATTTCCTCGATTGAGACAAGCTCACGATTCTCGATAAAAAGCTGGGTCAGCAGATGTCCTTCCTGATCAACGAGGGAGGTCGTCGTTTTCATAACAAGACTTTGATCGTTGACGACATACTGACCTGCCAAAATAACAATAAGATAAATAATAAGAGCCAGAAGAACCATTGCCAGCAGGGCAGAAATCCCAAATACGATCTTTTTCTTCATTCGTAACCACCTCCTTTGTTACCTCTTTTATACGAATTAAACACCATGTTTGTTTCACGCCTGTCTGGAAATGTCGATTTATGCTATAAGAGTAGCATATTACAGCAGTAAAAATAAAATCGCCTCGTTCATCTCTCCTCCTGCCGCTGACTGTCTTTTCTGGCAGCGCAGAAATGGCTTTCCTTTCCGGACGCAGCTGCTGTCATTCCTGTCACATGCTAAAAGGCCGGATCAAAAGGTTGTTTTTTCCCCCTTTTGCCCAGCCTTTAAGCTAGCTTTATTAAGCCCGTTGTGAGAAAGCTGCTGAAAAAGTCAAAATCGTCCTTTTTCAGCATTACGATAAAGGAAGTTTTTCAGCGCCCCGTTGAGAGCCGGTTTATGCGACGGCTGAAGACCAAATGGGAAAAACAAAGCGACCGCCTCATTCCGATCCCTTCTCGCCGTTACTTAACAAGTCCGCAGCGGTGGGCATAAACCGCAATTTGCGTCCGGTCATCAAGCCCCAGCTTCTGCAAAATATGACTGACATGGGTCTTTACCGTTTTAATCCCGATGTAAAGCTCATCGGCGATCTCCTGATTGCTTTTGCCTTCGCCAATTAATTGCAAAACTTCAAGCTCACGCGGTGTCAGCGAATCATGCGGCTGCTTTTCCTTTGCGCCTCTCATCCGCTGCATCATCTTATTCGTCACCTTCGCCTCAACGACCGCTTCGCCTTTTGCCGCGCTGCGAATCGCGCTCGTAATCTCGGCGGCCGATGACGTTTTCAGCAAATAGCTGAACGCCCCTGCCTCAATCACGGGATAGACCTTCTCATCATCAATGAAGCTGGTCAGTACGATCACCTTTACATCCGCCAGCTTTTTTGTAATCGCCGCCGTCGCCGCGATTCCGTCCATGCCTTCCATCACTAGATCCATTAAAATCACGTCAGGCTTCTGTTCGACCGCCAAGTCGATCCCTTCCTGCCCATTGCTTGCCTGACCGACGATCTCAATGTCAGACTGAGTCGACAAGTAAGCTGACAGCCCCATTCTTACCATTTCATGATCATCCACTAACAGAACCCGAATCATTGTCCGCCCCCTCCTTCCATGTCACCGGAATGTTGGCCTCCACCTGTGTGCCTTTTCCTGGTACCGAGACAATATGAAGCGTACCGCCAATTTCATTCATTCTTTCCCTCATCGTATGCAAACCGTATGAGCCTTGCTGAACCTTTTTCGGATCAAAGCCGACTCCGTCATCAATTAATTTCACCTTCAGTTCGCGCGCCGACCGCCTGATTTGCATCTCAAGCTGACTTGCCTTCGCATGGCGCAGCACGTTGGATATCGCTTCCTGAACCATCCGGAACAGCTGGTCCTCGATCCCCTTCGGCATCTGGACATCCTCATCCATCACCATCCGCACCTTGATTTTATATTTTTGCTCAAGCTCGGCCAGCAGCGCTTCCACGCCTTCATGCAAGCTTTTCCCTTCAAGATGGGCCGGTCGCAGATGAAGCAGCAGCGCGCGCATTTCAGCCTGGGCCGTGTTCGCCATTTTTTCAACCAGGGCGATTTGCCGGGCGGCCGCCTCATCGGCATTCAGGCTCTCTTTAATCGCGGCCGTCATCATCGAAATCGCAAACAGCTGCTGGCTCACGGCGTCATGCAAGTCACGGGCCAGACGCTGACGTTCCTCGGTGACGGCGGCTTTTTTCACCGATTCCTGCAGCTGCACGCGCTCGGAGGAAAGACGCTGTAAAGACGCAACCTGCTCTTCAATATGAGCGGCCATCCCGTTCATTCTCGCCGCCAGTTCAGCAATCTCGTCCTCTCCCTCAACCTCGACCCGATGAGAGAAGGTGCCGCGCTCATAACGCGTCGCACCATGCACGAGCTGGTCAATCCGGCGCCGCAGCGGGGCAGCCTGCAAATAACCGCTGATCATTCCGGTCGTGATGATCAACAGAAGCATCCAGACGATGATCGGAAAGCCGGCCAGCTGGCGGTCAAACACGAGCAGCAGACCGCGTTGATCTTCATATGTAATAAAAAAAAGAAAAAAGAAGGAGATCAGCAAGGTCACAATCACACTATGACGAATAAACTGCCATTGCAATAAGGCAAGTCGTTTCCTCATATATCCCTCACCTTCACTTCTCCAATCACGGTGGACAGCACAAGCTTCACCCGCCGGGGAGCGCTTTTATACCCTTTGGTGGCAATGGCCAGTTGAGAATTAACCCCCTCGTGCTTTTCATGAAATAAAGATACAGAACCGAAGAGGGACGAAGCCTGGATACTCGTTGCAAGGTCATTCGGCACATAAAAATCAACCTGGCAGATGCCTCCCTGAACGATGATCACTGTTTCTCCCTCCGGAATAATCGCCCGCGACAAATCAATCCGCACATCGCCAATTCCGTTCCAGATTGTCAAATCACTTAATTCAAATGCTTCCCCTCTATAATGAATGTCACCGATCCAGCTCCGGCGTATGGTCGCGGTGAAGTATTCTTTGCCGGCTTTCTCCTGAAAGGCAAACGAGGCCGTGCTTTGTTTTTCTTCCTGCCAGGCAGTCGATTCTCCACTTTCATGAACGGCAGCCGGCTCCTCCTGTTTCGGCTCCGGCTCCCGCTTCCGGCGCTGCTTCTTTTCTCTTTTTTCTTTCTTTGTGCTGCGCGGTGATTTCACAAGCTTGACCCCGTAATAAAGAATCACGGCGGCAACGAGCATCCCCATAAAGTTCATCCCAAGCACGAGATCAAAGAGGATGCTGGCGCTGATGATGAAAAAAATCATGCTTAAAAGTTTGTGCTTTCTCTGGTAAAAGAACATCCCAAGGCAGAAGAAAATGAGCGGTGCGACAAAAGAGCCCGTTGAAATGCGCAGCGCATGAAATAAAAGATTTAAACCGATGATGACGATGATCAACCCGAATAAGGTTTGTTTTTTCATGCTTCCGCTCCTTTCCCTGTTTCCGTTTAATGAAGATCGATATCACCTGATGTAGTTGAAATGAAAAACGGATGCTCTCCCTTGCCTATTTTACCAGAAATCGCTTTTGATTGAAGCGAAGAATCAAGCAGTTCGGCATTGACCTGAATATCGCCCGAAGTCGTCTTCGCTTCGATCTCAGCATTGCCGTCCGGCAACCATACTTCAACATCACCGGAGGTCGTCTTAAGGTCAGCGGCCTGATTTCCAGCGACATAGTCGACCATAATATCTCCCGAGACGGTTTTGGCGTTTATCGCGCCATGCAAGCCGCTTACTTCGATATCTCCGGAGGTGCTGTTCAAGGTTATGGCAGCTCCGTCCAGTCCATGAATCTCGATATCTCCGGAAGTTGTCGCCACCTTGACGTCCGGCGCTGTAACCGGACCTGCCTCAACATCCCCTGACACGGTACGAATGTCTAGACCCGTCAGATCCTGTTCCCCGCTCATGTTCAGATCGCCTGATACTGTTTTGATGTTCACCCTATCCTGATAGGATTCCGGAATTTGAACAATCGCTTTCGTCGGTTCTCTTGTGAATGAAAAGGACAGAAAATGAAAACGCTCCTCTTCTATTTTGACCTCAAGCCTCGACCGTTGTTCGACCGATTGAAGCTGTACTCGTTTATTCTGATTCTCGAGCCGGACAAGCAGCTCCGTTCCTGAATACGTTTCGATTTCCCAATCAACGGCGGTGCTTGTGAAGGTTAAATCGTCAACCTGCTTCAAATCAAATTGACCTTGATCTCCCACTGCTTTTGAGGTTGAAGGAATTACAGCCGGCAGCGAAGCGATTAAAATGACGATACCCGTAATGATCAGTGCAAACCCAGCTAGTTTTTTCATTGATCTCTCCCTTCAGCTTGACCGGGGACGAACGAAGGCGAAGCGGTACTCTGCTTCGCCTCCCGCGCCCGATTGTTCTTTTTGTCACTCTTTATCTTAACGTGAGGCAGAGCGATGAACAAGCGCCCAATGCTCTGTTCATTGATTTGCCTGCTGCTTCAGCTGCTCCAGTTCAGTTTGAAGCTCTTCCTCATCCACATCAGGAAGGTCACTCACGACAGCCGATCTGCCACCGCTTTTCCATTCGAGATCAGTCACTTTATCTTCCATTCGCTCAAATTCATTTTCAATGATGCTTTCCTGCTGGCGGTACTTCCGCTTCGTATTTTTTATCTGCTCACTCGCTTTTACGGCCTGGACACGCAGCACAAGCTCAAGCTTGCGGTCGCGCAGCTGGTTGTACTTCTGCTCAAGCTCGGCAAGCGTTTGTTTCTGCGCCTCAATTTGCTGCTCATTCTTTTCGCGCAATGTCGCGAAGCGACTCATTTGCTCCCAGGCTTCCTTCTTGCTTCTAAGCGCCATTTTCGCCAGTTCATCGTTCTCCTTTTCCACAGCCAGGCGCGCCTGCTGCTCGCGGCGTTCGACCAGCTCTTTAGCGGTCTGCCAGTTTCTTTTTAACGTTTCATCAAGACGAAGATGCTTGTCAATTGTCGCCTGCTGCTTCCCAATATCAGCCTTCATATCACGCATGTATTGCTTCACCATCACGACCGGGTCTTCCAGCTTTTCCAATCCTTCGTGCAAATATGCTTTACAAAACCGGTTCAATCTTTCCATTACCATATTGATCACCCTCCAAATTTGTTTATTTATGCTCGTTTAATAATTTTTCAAATTCCTTGTCAATCACATCATAGGTCGTTTTCACCGGAGCCAGATCTTCCTCTTCCTCTATCGTTTCTTCAGCTTGATCCTTCGGCTTCAGAAGTCGGTAGCCGAAATACACGAGAATCACTCCAATCGCGAGTGACACTACACCACCGATTCCTCCAAGGGCGATCAGTGCGCCGACAATCAGCAGAAGAACGCTTGAAAAAGACCATTTCCCCTGCTCCTGCCACTTTGAATATCCCCAGTAAAGGAGCCATGCGCCAATCGCAAGGCCGATAATCCCGCCAATATGAACCCCGATCATACTAAACAAAATACTGGCCCCGATTAGCATAAGCAGAATTCCACCAAACATTTTGCCTGGATGCTTCATTATGTTTCCCTCCTTTAATTGAACTATCTTCAGTTTAGGAGAAAGCACGATCATTTACGCCGCTCTTGAGCCGGTTTTTCTCTCCGCCTCCAGACCGATCTTTCTCTCAGCCTTATGTCCTTTCCGTGAACGTTGACCTTCCCTGCTTTTGCCGCTGCATGATTTTCGTTATAATAGAAACAGCTTTAAAAATTGGATTCATACATATTCAGTTTGCTTGAATAGATTGTAGTATTGTCCGATTTCAGATTTGTTTGGAGGTGTCATCTTGGCTGAAGTAACGATATGGCTTTCCTTCTTCGCCGGTATTGTTTCGTTTTTATCACCTTGTATTTTCCCGTTAGTGCCCGCCTATCTGGCCCAGCTGACCGGAACGACGATTGCCGATAATCAGGTTGCCGCAAGCCGGAAGCTGATTATTTCGCGCAGCATCGGTTTTATTATCGGTTTTACGTCGATTTTCTTACTGCTCGGACTTTCCTCGACATTTATCGGTCAGGCATTTTGGAGCAACCGTCAGCTGCTGGAGCAGATCGGCGGAATTATTATCACTGTTTTCGGTCTGCAAATGATGGGGGTTATTTCCATTCGGATGCTGATGAGTGAAAAACGCATTAAGGCGAAACCAAAAAGAACAACGAGCTTTGCCAATTCCGTTCTGCTCGGCTTTCTTTTCGGGACGGGCTGGTCGCCCTGTATCGGACTCGTTCTGACGTCGATTCTTCTTCTTGCTGGAAACGCCGAAACAATGTGGACGGGGGTCTCAATGCTCTTCTTATATTCGATGGGACTCGGCGTTCCGTTTCTCGCCGTCGCTTTGCTCTGGTCACGCTCTCTTAATAAGATACGCCGGCTTAATAAGTGGTTGCCGACGATTCAAAAAGCGAGTGGAGGGATTATGGTGGCGCTCGGTATTCTGTTATTTACCGGGCAGTTCAGCGTCATTTCCGCTTATCTTGCCCGCTTCGTTCCCGGGTATTTTTAACAAAAGTTGTCCCGCAAGGTGAGGCTTGACCTTAGCGGGACAATTAGACAGCAAGGGGCTGGGCAAAAGGTTGTTAATCCTTTGCCCAGCCCCTTACTCTTTTGACTATTCAACAAACTACTACACCTCTCTGCCATCTCCTTCTCCACCGTTAAACCAGCGGCTTCTGTAGCCGTTTTTCGCCGTTTCACTAAGAAGATCAAGAAAGTGATAGTTGGCCGCTGCGCCAACGACTGCGCCAAAGCCAGGAATCAGCTGCAGCATCTTAACAAGGTCAATAAAGTCACGGTAATCGAGCTGAAATTCCTTCCAATCAACAGCCTCGAGATAATCCTTCCTCCTTGGAAGCGAAAGACGCTCCTCTTCCCAATCTTCCAGGCGTTTTAGAAGGTCCGGCCGCTTCTCCTCACGGGCGAAGGCCAACTGAAACAGCAGGAGAACAAATAAGCGCTCACGGTAGTCCTTCACGTCGTACCCATAGGCGGAAGCGGCATCGAACAAAAACTTCATTTTAATGCTTAACAGCAATGGAAAATCAACTGCCCCAAGAAGCAATCCTCCTGCTCCGGTACCTGCTCCCTCAAGCGCAGCTGTATTTCGGTATTTCTTCGTCAACTCTGCCAACAGTTCTTCTCGCTCTTTTAACGTCAGTCCTTCTTCCGGTTGCTTCGCAGCCGTATACTCGGACCCGATCAATGTCGCATGAACCATATTTTTAATACTGGTCGTCACAACCGTATGGACCTTTTCCGGAATGAGATGATTCATCTTCGCCTGCAAGCTCTTCGTATAGCGACCGGCAATCGATGGTCGCTTTAGCAGCTTGCGCTTCCAGCGGTCGTATTCTTCACGTGCTTGATCTTCATACATCACAGTCAGCTCCTTCCATTCTCACTTTCCCCAGCGGCATTTATTTTTTGCGCTGATGAATAAACGTCCGGCTGCCAAGATACGTGTAAAGCCCGCCGGCGCCCAAGGCGGCCAATGCGATCGGCACGGTGGAAATGATCAGCAGCAGTCCGGTCAGACATGCCGTCATACACGCTAGCAGGCGGAAAGCGAGCTGGGAAATCGCTTGTGCTTTCTGCCCGCTCTCAACCGGATACAACTCGGTCCACATCGTTGTATCATAATGATACCAAATGGTTGAAAGCTGCTTCGTAATCAAGTGCATAAACAGGACAAGAACGAGAATCTCGATCCAGCCTGTCGGCAGGACGATGAGCACCCCGGCACAAATCAGCAAAAGACGCAAATAGATGCCGGCATAATCATTTGCCCGCAAAAAAGAACGGACGAATAAATAATGGTAGACGGACGCTTTACTATCCATTAATATGCCAATCAGCCAATTGAAAGCCCGCCTTTCCTTTACTTTGTTCCGTAGCTGCGGCACATCGGTAAACGCATTGGCGATCCGGTAAAAGAAAAGCAGCATTCTGTCCTCGACTTCAATTAAATGTGGCCATTTTAACGACAGCCGCCCGGCCAGCCTGCGATAATAAAAAACATAAAGCACGAGCATCAGGACTAGGATGGCGAGAAGAAACAGCCAATTCGCTCCGGCAAACAGCAAATATGTAAAGACGAGATTAATGAGACCCCGCAGCAAAAAGTGGTTTCTTCTGTCTGATTCGCTTTGGAAGCGCTGCTCCTCCCAGCTTGCCAGGACATTCCAGCCTTTGGCGGCAAGCAACCAGACAAAAATCAAAAATAAACTTCCAGCGCCTTCCAGCCTCGCCTGATAAAGCGGAGCAAAAACGATCAGCACAAGCAGAATCACTCCGCTTTGCAAAGCGAATGAGTACCACTTTGATGCTTTAAAATAGCTGCCCAGCTCCGATTCATAAGGGAGAAGAAAGACAACATCGGCCGGCTTGACAAAGGTGCGGATCTGTCCCCTCGTTAAGAAGTGGGCAAAGACGGCGACAAAGACCCAAATAACCGGGAAAGAAGCCGGAAGCCAGTCAATGAAGACACTGTAATAATAGCTGCCGATAATAATTAAGACGTAAACGGTAAAAAGAAATCCGCTGTTTCCGATCAGCCGCAAATAACGAATCGCTTCGTTCCAATAGGCTCCCAGTCGCTCGCGCCAAATCGTCATTCCATCCTTCATAGCGCTTCTTCCTTCGTCATTTCAATATAAATATCATCAAGTGTCGCCCGCGGCTGCCCAAGCTGCGCTCTCATCTCCGCCAAGGTACCTGACATCACGACCCGGCCATGGTGCAAAATAATGAAGCGATCACAATAGCGCTCGGCTGTCGAAAGAATATGAGTCGACATCAGCACAGCGGCGCCACGCTTCTTCATCTCCTCAAGCAGGCTGAGAAATGACTGAATACCAAGCGGGTCCAGGCCGACAATCGGCTCATCAACGATATAGACAGGTGGCTCGATTAAAAAAGCGCTCATAATCATCACCTTTTGCCGCATCCCCTTTGAAAAATGACTCGGGTACCACTGCTTCATTTTTTCCATTTTAAATTCAGCCAGCAGGTGCCCGGCCCGCTCGACGAACAAGGACTCTTCCAGCCCGTAAGCGAGCGCGGTCAGTTCAAGATGCTCCCACAATGTCAGCTCATCGTATAATATTGGAGTTTCCGGTATATAAGCGTAGGAACGACGATACTGATTAACATTATCCTCGAACCGGATGTCCTCCACCTTCACTTCACCCTTTTGCGGCTGAAGCAGTCCGAGAATATGCTTAATCGTTGTACTTTTCCCGGCCCCATTTAAGCCGATTAGTCCAACGATTTCCTGATGGTTCACTTCAAACGTCACATCATGAAGCACGGGCTTTCGTTGGTGATATCCCCCTGTCAGCCCTTCAATTTTAATCCCAGTTGCCACCATTACCACTCTCCTTCAAAGCTTATCTTACCAAATTACTGTCAGCCGCGACCAGTGGGTCCTGCACAGCATAGAAAAAAAGGGAGAAACCACCTTTTTTGCGAAGCCTCTGAATGATGGTAAAACCCTCTACCGAAGGGCGCTTCGCTACCAGCCCCACACAGATAAAGAGACTACTGCCCTATGGTTCACTTAACACGGCTTTGCTTCTGTCACTCGGCGCTGTTCTCTCTTATAGTGCTATCAATCTGCAATAAGTTTGATTAGAGCCCCGGATAAAAAGGAGGCCACTGAAAAACTTCCTTTTTCGTAACTCGAAGAAGAGTTATGGCTGCACGCGTTACGCGCCTAGCTCATTACTAAAAAGCTGCTGAAAAAGTGAAAATCATACTTTTTCAGCAGCTTCGATAAAAGGTCTGTTTCCCCTTTTGTCCAAGGCTTAAAGCGGCAAACGAAGTGTGCCTGACCGAAACAGTGAGCCTCCGTTATTTTATGCAAAGCGGACTCGCTTTATCTTTTTCAATGTATACCGGCTCTCCTAAAACGCTTCTCCTATTATGATGCTGCCGCTCCAGGCTGAGGCGTAGGAGTCGGTTTGGCAAAGCCTTCCTCGTAGCGCTCATCAACAAATTGACGTATCTCACTGATTGACACCCCACGATCATGCAATTCGATTGAAAGATGAGCAATTTCCAGGCAGACTCCGCATTTCGCGCCGTGATCGTCCCAAACAAGGCCTCCATCAGCCTGATGCTCATAAATAAAGCAATCATAGCTGCTGCGATGACCGGCTGACTCTCCGCAGCCACAGTAGCAAGGCATTTGTTCCAAAACGCTCTGATAAGAGGGAACAAGTGCGTAGATCTCGCCAATCGGTTCTGCATAATGAGTAAGAAATTCAGGCATACTATCAGGTGAAGCAGTTGCTTCCCGCACATCACCAAGTTCATTTGTATGTGAATGATGGCTCTCTTCTGTGCCTTGACAGCCGCTGAATAAGAACAGCATAACAGCCGCAAGAACAAACCGGGCTTTCTTCATGTCGTCATCACCTCCGGCTAATACGTCGACCGTTTTCATTATAGCATTCTTCCAAACTGGTCAAATAAGACGAAATTGTGAAAAAAGACCGGGCCTCCTTGTCTTTTCCAACAAAAAAAGTACGATTCTTATTTCTCAACTTGCCACAATTGTCGACCTTCGTTATAGTGGTTAAAAACATGTTCTAGAAAGGATGACGGAAGATGTCTGAAGCAAACTGTATTTTCTGCAAAATTGTGAAAGGCGACATTCCAGCGGCAAAAGTATACGAAGACGAACATGTGCTGGCCTTCCTCGATATTAGCCAGGTAACCGAGGGCCACACGCTTGTCATTCCAAAAAATCATCACCAAGATTTATTTGAGCTTCCAGCAGAACAAGCTAGCCGGCTGTTTTCGGTTATTCCAACGATTGCGAACGGGCAGAAAGCTGCATTTCAACCGAAGGGGTTGAATATGGTAAATAATAATGGTAAGGATGCTGGTCAAACTGTCTTTCACTACCATGTCCACTTAATTCCGCGTTATGGGCAGGGTGACGGCTTTGGCGCTGTCTGGAAAGACAACAGCTCCCAGTACAGCGGTGACAAGCTGCATGATCTGGCAAAAGCCATTTCCAGTTATTTATAAGGCCCAGGATTATTTTCATTATATAATGATGACTCCGTCGTTAAATCTAACAAGATGAGGCATCATCATGACTGAAGAACCAGTGGTTTCGTCCGGTGTTCGAACTAAAAAAAGGGGAGCTATCCACCTTTTGAAAGCATACCCTTTTTTTAACTCTTGAACATTCTGAAAATACATAAAAAACTAAGCATTTTTTAGCGAAACTATGGTACGATAATCATAATCTAACACCTATTAATGTGGTGAAGAGTTAAAGGAGTGGAGAAAATGCAGGAAGTTTTTAACTTTAATGCCGGTCCATCAGCTTTGCCAAAAAGCGTCTTAGAGAAAGCGCAGGCTGAATTAACGAATTTTAACGGCACTGGCATGTCCGTGATGGAATTAAGTCACCGCAGCAAGGATTTTGAAGCTGTTCATGAAGAAGCAATTGCCTTACTGAAGGAACTGCTTGCGATTCCTGATTCATATAAGGTTCTGTTTTTACAAGGCGGCGCCAGCCTCCAATTCGCGATGGTTCCGCTGCAATTTTTAAAGCCCGGGAAGATTGGAAACTACCTGTTAACAGGCTCGTGGTCAGAGAAAGCACTGAAAGAAGGGAAACTTCTTGGCGACACTGCGGTCGGTGCTTCGACGAAGGAGACACAGTACCGCTCTATTCCGGCACTTGATGCTATCACATACAATGAGAATGACGCCTATGTTCACCTCACTTCGAATAATACGATTTTCGGAACACAATGGAAAGAATTCCCGACTGTGACGCATGCTCCTTTAATTGCTGACATGTCGAGTGATATTCTTTCACGGAAAATTGAGATTGAAAAATTCGGCATGATCTATGCCGGTGCTCAGAAGAATCTCGGTCCAGCCGGTGTGACGATCGTTATCATCCGTGAAGACCTTCTTGAGGAAGAGGTTGACCATGTGCCGACTCTTTTACGTTACCGGACACATAGCGAGGCGAACTCTCTTTATCATACACCGCCGACATTCTCGATTTATATGCTGAATCAAGTGCTGCAATGGGTCAAAGACCAGGGTGGAATTGAAGCGATTGAACGAAGAAATGAAGAAAAAGCGAAGCTGATTTATGACGCGATTGATGAAAGTGACGGATTTTATCGCGGTCATGCTGAAAAAGATTCACGCTCGCTGATGAACATTACGTTCAACCTGCCGAGCGAAGAAGAAAATAAACGCTTCCTTGCCAAGGCGAAGGAACTCGGCTTTGTCGGTCTTAATGGGCATCGTTCCGTCGGCGGTTGCCGCGCTTCGACCTATAACGCTGTTCCGCTGGAAGCATGTGTAGCGCTGAGTGACTATATGAAGAGCTATCGCCGTTAAAGGCGAGCCGATATTGTACAATAATAAAAGCCGGTTCCTTCCTCCTTTTCTCGTTCTTATGGAAGAACGAGCCAGGTAGCGCTTGAGCCGCTCAGCACCGCAAGAAACAACAGGATGAAAAAGGTCTTTTTAAATTGCGACCTCTCTTCCTGTTTCACTTTCCGAAGGAGACGGTAAGACACATAGATAAAGCCGTATATGGAAAGTAAAAAAACTGAAATCAATAACAAAATAAATGCTTCCATAAAATCCCTCCTTGCCTATTAGATATATGGAGGAAGGTAAGGAAAAATGACTCGTTTTTCGCTCTAAAACAAATGAACAAGAATGAAAAGCCCGAATGAATGAAAGCATTTCCGGCAGATGTCTGAAAAAAGGGTTTCCTTGAAAGACATCTCCGGTTTTCCCTTTTTTCATTGCGTAACGAATAAGTTATCACTGCTCATTTCTTGGATCGGAATAGTGATAAACTATTCATGAATAGTTTCTCTGACTCGGACAGATTGATGGGATAATCAACTTTAAGATGGGGGGAGAAAGATGGATCACCAAATACCTTGCTCCTTAAAACAATCTGTTATTTTCAGCCATAAGGTAGCGCAGCTAAGTAAAGCATTGTGGAAATCAGTAGAGAAGGACTGGCAAACGTGGATTAAACCATTCGACCTTAATATTAATGAGCATCATATCTTATGGATCGCGTATCATCTGGATGGAGCCTCTATCTCAGATATTGCGAAATTTGGTGTTATGCATGTCTCGACCGCCTTCAATTTCTCGAAAAAACTGGAAGAAAGAGGATTGCTCATTTTTTCGAAAAAGGAAAACGATAAACGTAACACCTATGTCTGCTTGACGCAGGAAGGTCAGGATTTATTTTTGCAAACTCTCGAAGCCTATGAGCCTACTACTTACGGCGTATACGAGGGAGCCTTGCCAATTCGTAATCTTTACGGTAAATTCCCTGAATTCTCAGAATTGATCAGTATCGTCCGCCATATTTACGGCCCTGATTTTGTCGAAATTTTTGAAGAAACATTGCATAAATTTGATGAAGAATTTACCGAAGAGGAAGGCAAGCTCGTGAAAAAAAGATAGAAAGCCGCCTGATTTGGGAGCTGTTTCAAAAAGGGAAGAACACCCGATTTGAGGCGGCTTTTTTTCATGAAAGCGGTTTTTATTGTCGAAATCCTTTTATTTTTCATCAGCCCCTTGATTTTTTTGCAAAACAGGCGTAAATTAAGCAATTAGATTGAGGAGGTGGCACCCATTATGAATTGCTGGAAAACCATACGCATTACACAGGATTACGGAGCGTCACGCCTCGTGTTCTATTCAGTATGTACGATGCTTTTTTCTTTTCTGCTGTACTATTTAGCGGTGAGTTCCTTTGTCGGAGCCTCACAATTAACCAATATAAGTCTTTTCCTGTTTCTTCTCAGCATTCCCGTGCTCGTTCTCGTTCACAAAGTGCTTCATATGATCCCGATCTGGCTTTGCGGGAAAAGAGTGCTGCTTAAAGTAGAGCGGCTTTCCATCATTCCGACGCTCGCTGTTAAGATGACGAAGCCGGTGTCACGTGATTTATTTTTAATTTCTTTGTTGATGCCTCTGCTCGTGCTGACGACGGTTGGCGCCGCAGCAGCGATCGCATTTCCTGCTTATATCGCTTATATTTCGATTATGAGCTCGATCCACTTCGGACTTGCCTTTTTCGATCTCATTTATGCGTCCTATCTCATTAAAGCGCCAAAGAACAGCTATATCGAAAATCATGCAGAAGGGTTTCATATTTTAGTGAAACAGGCTGCTTAACCAAGGGTGTCGATCAAACGATTTCGTTTTGTGACACCCTTTTCTTATTGTTATGATTCGTTTGCGATCATTTCAAGCTCAATTCGGTCATTCGGCAAATCAAAGGTCACCATCCGGAATGAAAAAACTTCATTTTCGCCGACTTCGAGTTCGGTAATGCCGACCTCCACCAGCCTCTCTCCCGGATAAATATTGACCCATTCAGGGCGCTCCACCCAGGCATCAATCAGTTGAAGCACCCGCTCAACGGGCAGCTGCAACAGTCCTACAGCGACACTTCTCACTTCCAGCAGCAAGTCGCCATTCTCCGCCACAACCGGGAAAAAGTCCATCTCAACCGCCACATTCTGCCCCATGACAGGCAAAGAGGAACGGAAGTGAACCTCCTCATCCGTCAGTTCAATCAAATAAGAAACCTCGCTTTCCTGCTCCTGCAAATACTTAGCTAAATATGTATTTAAGCGGCTGCGGTCAGTTTGGATCAAAAAGCTGGCTTCTTCTGCCCCGCGCTCCTTTGGTACAAAATAATTTTCATCCGCCGCAGGAAAAAGGCGCAGGATGATGATCAAGCAGGCAACACCGAGACAAACGAGTATGCCTAACAAAGTGAAAAACGCGACCTTCCAGTTAACCTTGTCCATTTTTTTCATATTTTCCTCCTCCGGAACGAAGTCCGTATCGCCCTCTTTCCCTCTTATGACAAAATTATAAACACTCCAGATAAATTAAGCTATTTTCCTATCTTTTTCAGTCAACTTTTGATAAAGTTTAACTATCATTGTCCGTCAGGAGGCAGAGACATGGTCTTCTTTATTATTTTATTTGCGCTATTCATTCTGTTCATGATTAACTCGATGACAGATGCTCTGTGCATCAAGCGCGAGATCCCGACTGAAAAGCAGCCGAAGCTTTTCCGAACCATTAATATTCTTATTACGATTTTACTTACTTCTACATATGTTAAGATTCTGTTTACATAGGCAGGCTACAAGCATGCCCAGAAGAAGTGAAAAGCAGCCTGTCCATTGCTGAAGGCTGCGCCGGAGAGTTTCCCACTAACTGAAAACGAGCTACAGCGGCTCGATACTGTGCGAAGCCGGAGGAAAGAATAAACTGCCCTCCGGCTTCACGCTGCTTCAGAGATGCCTCAGCAGGTCTTACCAGTCCTGCTGAGGCATCTCTTTCATTATTAGAACCACCAGGAGGCCCCAATAATCACTAACAAGATAAACAAGACGACCAATAGCGCGAAGCTGTTATTGTAGCCGTGACTCATATTGTTTTTCCCTCCTTGATTTGATATGGAGCTGCTCTATTACGCAAAGGTGTTGAATCCTTGCTCATTTATAGCCAAGCAGCACCTACAATGACTAATAAGATGAACAATACGACGATCAACGCAAATCCACCTTGGTATGCGTTAGACATAGTAACACCTCCTCCTTACTTGGTTAGAATATTCTATGCACGTCATAAGGATAAGTACTGGGCCTTTTTCCCATTTACTTGACGGTGGAACTTATTTGACCTCTTTATCTCTGCTAAGGAACTATGGTATAGTTATCTAAGTGAAGAGACAGACTTTAATGTTTCGTCAGAAGTTGAGGAGTGAATGGAATGAAAAAGCATTTATTGGCCGCTGTCGGCCTCTGTTGCATAACTTTGTTAGCTGCCTGTAATGATAATGAAGCGGCAGATGACCAAACAGCTGTAGCTGTAGTGAATGGAACAGAAATTACTGAAAGTGAATTCGTCAATACATTAAAGCAGCGCTACGGTGAGGCTACACTAGAAGAAATGATTCGGCGCGATATCCTGCTGAAAGCAGGAGAAAATATTGAGTTGACAGATGAAGAAATTCAGGCAGAGCTTGATAAGTTCCGGACCAATTTGGGCGTTCAGGATGATGAAGAATTGCTCAATGTCCTGCGTTCACAATTTAACATCGAAGCAGACTCTTTGGATACTTTTACTGAGGAATACATTATCCCTCCTCTCATTTTACAGCAGCTGGCTTCAGCCGATGTGGAAGTGACGGAAGAAGCTAAGCAGGCTTATTATGAGGAAAACAGCGAGCAGTTTTCAGAGCAGGTTGAAGCAAGCCACATTTTAGTGGAAGATGAAGCAACCGCACAGGAAGTATTGGACAAGCTAGAGGCTGGCGAAGACTTTGCGGCACTTGCCGAGGAGTATTCGATTGATGGATCGGCGGCAAACGGTGGAGAACTTGGCTATTTCGGCAAAGGACGGATGGTTGCGCCTTTCGAAGAAGCGGCCTTTTCACTTGAAGTCGGGGAAATCAGTGAGCCGGTTGAGTCCGATTACGGCTTCCATATTATTAAAGTAACGGGGCAAAAGGCAAGCTATGAAGATTTCGCTGCCGACATTGAACAAATTTTGATCCAGGAGCAGTCCAAATCAACGGAAGAAGTGATGAATGAACTGCTTGAGCAATCTGACATCGATATCCGCGATCAGCAGTTTTCTGATTTATTCACTTCTGACGCAAGCGAATCAGCGGCTGAATAAAAAAAGGGGCCGGGAAAAAGGTTGTTTTTTCACCTTTTTCCCGGCCCCTTAGCAATGAGTGGAACCCCTACGATCTTTTAAAGCCATTGCCAATAGGTTCAAAGCTAGTTTTGTCTCAAGCTCTTTTTGTTTCGTAGTCAGGGGTCCGGCTCTTCGGCCTCGCTACCGGGATGGGGGGCACGCTTTCAGGAGCGGCGGCTTCCCCTCTTTTCCCTTGTTCGGATAGTCATGTAGGTGAAATACTTTTGACCCGCTCTCGTTTTTTTCATCCGTCTTTAGAGCGTGTTTTTCGCCTTGGAGACAGCTTCTTTCATATGATTTCTCCGATCCTTTTCGGCCGCCATCCGCTCAAGGTAGACCTTGCCTTCACTTTCAATCCATTCCTGCTCGTACCGTTTGTCCTCCAACGTATATTTCAGCGAGAAATAGCCACTGACGATAATTCCGATGATGACGAGATAAACCCACCAGGGACTTGAAAAAAGGATCATGCCAAGTCTTGTTTGAGTCAAGAGAAATGCGAGTACTAAAACAGCTAACAACCATAATGCCCGTCGTGTGTTTTTTTGTTTTGTTTCCATTTCCTTCCCTCCATGCAGCTTGTACTACTGTATATCTATGTACAAGCCCGGAGGTTTAGAACTAGAATTAAAGATCAAGCGGCGCTTCATGAAAGCTCGGTTTATAGAAGGTTCTGTTTTCCATTGGCATGATCCGCTCGGAAAATTCTCCCGGCTGAACCCGCTCAAGCGCGCGATCCATCATATTCATTTTCGCATCAATGTTATCAATCATATGGAGAACTTCCGCTTCACGCAGCACAGGCGCCTTTGGACTGCCCCATTCTCCTTTGCCGTGATGGCTCAGAGCGATATGCTGAAGCATTAACACTTCTTCCCCTTCAATTCCAAGCTCCTTTGCGGCTTCGGCAATTTCATTGACGATAATCGAAATATGACCAAGCAGCTTTCCCTCTAATGTATACGTCGTATCAATCGCCCCGGAAAGCTCGCGTACTTTTCCTAAATCATGGAGAATAACCCCGGCATAGAGCAAGTCGGTATCAAGGCTCGGATAAAGCGCAGCAAGGCTTTTGGCGACATTTAACATGCAGACAACGTGATAAGCAAGGCCCGAGGCAAATTCATGGTGATTTTTCGTCGCTGCCGGTGATTCGAGGAAAGCCTCCTGATGCTTTTTCAGAAGATGGCGGGTAATCCGTTGAATATTAGCATTCTTCATTTCAAAAATATATTGCGTGATTTGCTCCAGCATTTCAGCAGGAGCCATCGGAGCGGAGCGAACAAAATCAGCAACCTTCACCTGGTCGATCGCGCTCGTTGGCCGGATACTGCTAATTTTCATTTGCAGCCGGCCTCTATATTCCGTTACTTCCCCTTGGATATGTACGATGACCCTGCTTTTAAACGTCGCTTCATCTTCAGGGGAAGCGCCCCACAGCTTCGCTTCAATTTCCCCTGTATGATCACAAAGAATGAGCGTTAAAAAAGGTTTATTGTTGCTCGCAATCCCTTTTGTCGCCGATTTAATTAAATAATAGGTTTCAACGCGGTCGCCGACCTGTTGAAAACGAATCCCTTTTCCCATTAATTCATCAACCTCTCCTTCATCGCTAATCGTCTCTTTTCTATAAGTATAGCATAGAGGGATGTGCCAAAAGGTTGTTTTTCCTTTTGACACATCCCCTGATTTTGAGAAGGCTCATTCAGTTGACAGGCTCGCTCTCCCCGTCCCGGATCTTCAAGTAACAAGCGCCGCGTCTAAGCCTTCCTTTTATGCCGGCGCGCCGCCTTGCCCTGCTCAGTTTCCTGCTTCGGAATCGTCACGACAAATCTGACGCCAACATCGCTGTTTTCGACTTTCGGATAGCCATTGTGCAGCTCTGAAATCCGTTTTACAATCGCCAGCCCAAGACCAAACTTCCCTTTGTTCCCCTTATAAAATGGATTAAAAAGCTGTGGCAAGTCGCTGGCCGGGATATGCTCCCCGTTATTCTCAACGATAATTTTCGTCCGCTGTTCATCTGCTTCGGCTTTAATCCAGATCGTATCTTGCGCATAGCGCAACGCATTTTCAACGAGGTTCTCAAGCAAAACCTCCAGTTGTTCACGGTCCCCTTTGAAGCGCGTATCCGCTCCTTCAACGAGAATCTTCACATCCTCTCGCTGGACGCGGAAGCGTTCTTCAATTTGAAAGGCAAGGTCGCCAAAGACAAGATCCTCATGCTTCGGCGTTTCTTCCTTGAGTGAGTCAAGCTTCGTATAATAAAGCATATCAATCACGCGGCGCTCCATCCGGTTCGCTTCTTCAACTATGACGTCCATCGTTTTTTCCATATTTTCCTTCGGCATAATGCCATCTTTTACCGAATGAGCGTAGCTTTTAATGACCATAATCGGGGTTTTTAATTCATGAGAAGCATGCTGAATAAAAGTCTTTTGCGCGTGATCGTACAAATTTAAGTTTTGTCGCATCTTCTCAAATTGGTCGGACAGCCGTTGGAAATCTTCATCGCCCTTCCATTTCAACGGTTCCTTCCAATCCCGGTTCGCAATTTGATCCAAATGGTTTCCAAGCACGATCAGCGGCTGGCGCAAATAGTGCTTCAGCCAAATTGCCGGCAGCAGGCTGAGACCGCTTGTAATTAACAGAATATAGACGAGACGTTCCCAGAGACGGTTGACCATTTCATCGCGGTACGTGTCCCACATATACGTAATATGATAAGCCGGATTCCCGGAAATTTGCGCCTTGGCAATTACATAGAAAACCGTCGCTCCACCGTATTGGATTTCATAGCGACCGCGGCTCGCCTCCTGGTTGTACGCGTTTTGTGCCATTTCCTGTAAAACCTCTGTCGGCGGCGGCTGTCCCTCCGGAGACCGGCCAAGCGTATCATAAATAAAGAAATGTCCGACCGAGCCAGCTTCACGCCGCTCAACAAAGCCCGGCTCATCCCGCCTCGGGCTGATCAGATCAAGCAATGGATACGCATAGCGAAGCTGCTCGTTCTCAATGATGCGATACGTTTCCTCTGTTAATGTACCTTTAATTGAAATCGGATAAATAATAATAATAGAAAGACCGACGAGGACAATTAATGAAATAAACGCAAGCCAGATCCGCTGCGTTAAATTCACTTTAATCATGAAGATAGAACCCTGTAGCCGTAGCCATAGAGCGTTTCTAAATGAATGCGTGGCATTTTCTTCCTGACGCGGCGGACGACATCGTCAACGGCCCGCTCTGAGCCGAAATAGTTTTCTCCCCACACATGCTCGATAATACTTTCGCGTGAAAAAGCCTTGCCGATTTCTCCCGTAAGCAATAAAATTAAGTCCATTTCCTTTGTCGTTAAATCAACAAGCTTTTCCCCGTCTGCTTCTTCATCAATAACCGTCCGTCCAACTGGATCAATCGTATATTGATTCAACTCAATTTTTTTCTGATCTTGAGTGGATGCCCCGTAAACACGGTTTAGCAGTTTTTTCGTTCTAATAATCAGCTCCTGCGGTAGGAATGGCTTAGCTAAATAGTCATCACTGCCCATTTCCAGTCCGAGCACGCGATCCAAATCCTGATCCCGCGCGGAAATAAAGATTACCGGTGTATCGGTTTCTTCTTTAATCCCTTTTAATAGCTGATAGCCATCTGTCCCAGGAAGCATGATATCAAGGATCCAGAGATGAGGCTTGTCCGTAATCGCGTCCCGGGCCGCATCTCCGTCATTAAAGACACGAACCTCCCAGCCTTCTTTTTCTAAATAAGCTTTTAATACTTCAGACAAATTTTCCTCATCTTCCACCAAATAAACGAGATATTGCTTCATCGCTCATTCCTCCTTCTCTATACCTCATATTGTACCGTATTTTCCCGCTTGAAACGAGCTTTACACCATTTCCTAGAAAAAGTTATGCAGAAATACAACTTTTTTCATAATATCACTGCATTTTTTCTTTTCTCCTGAATTCGTTATAGCTATTATTTCCCGGGGAAGCCAAAAGGAATACGGGCTTCTTTTCTTCCTGCTGTGCGCAGTGCGGAACGCCGCCACTCTTTATGAACAAATCCTTAAAAGACGACTTTCCTTTTCTCCGAAAAAAGAGCTTGAGACAAAACTAGCTTTGGACCTACTGGCAATGGCTTCACACGCCACAAGCCCGTTGTGAGAAACCCACTCACAACGGGCTTTAAAATATCGTGGCGGTTCCGCTCATTGCTTAGAGCCTGGGAAAAAGGTAAAAAAACAACCTTTTTCCCAGCCTCTTTCATTCTGTTAAAGAATCGCCAGAGCCGTCAGGGCCGCTAATGGGAGAACGAGGCGATTCCAGCCAAAAGGGCGCGGCGGGTATGGGTAAAACGGATACGGAGAAAAGTATGGATTGTACGGATAACGCGCTCCCATCTGCTGTCTCATCATCGGCTGAACAGCCTGGTTTGCTCCATTTGGGTGCATCGCATTCATATTCATCGTTGCCAGGTCAAGGTATTGTCCGTTTTCATCAACAGGGACCATTAAATAAACATATTCATCATCAACGTGTTCAACGACTCCGTTATAGCCATGCTGACCATTGACCTCAACATGGACCGCCTGGTTGATACATTGCTGGCACTGCATTTTGATTTGTTCAAGCTGACTCGTCATTTGCTCTTCCCTCCTCTTCACTCTACCTTATTCAGCAAAGGCAAAATAGGTGAATGTCTATGGCACACTTTCCGGTTTGGGCGCAAATAACAGAAAGAGCCCGGGAAAAGGATAATCTCAACCCTTTTCCCAGGCTCTGCTGTCTCACTTTATGAGTTGCTTACTTCCGCCCGCTTCTGCTCAAATCTTGTCACGGTAAAATATGTTTGAATAATCATGAAGATGTTGCCCACTACCCAATAAAGCGATAAGGCCGAGGGAAGTGTAATACCGGCGACGATAATCATGACAGGCATAATATACATCATCACTTTCATCTGATCCTGCAGCCCTGTAGCGGTCATTTTCACTTGCAAAAATGTCGTAAAGCCGGCAATGAGCGGCAGCAAGTAAAAAGGATCAGGCTGTCCTAAGTCAAACCATAGAAACGTATGGAGCACAATTTGCTCCGTCCGCATAATTGCAAAGTAAAACGCCATCAGAACCGGCATTTGAATAAAGAGCGGCAGACAGCCGGCAAGCGGATTGACGCCATGTGTCTGGTAGAGACCCATCAGTTCCTTTTGCATCTCCTGCTGCTTCTTTGGATCTTTATCACCGGCTTTGAACTTTTTCTGCAAGGCTTCCATTTCCGGACGCAACGCCTGCATCGCCCGCGCGCTCTTCTGTTGTTTCAATACGAGCGGCAGCAATAACAGCCGAATCGCAATCGTGACAACGATAATTGAGAAGCCATAGCTGCCATCAAACAGCTCCGCGACTTGAATCAATAACCACGACATCGGGAAGACAAAGAAGTGATTCCAAAATCCTTCCGTCTCCATCGTAATCGGAGCCTGGTTCGCCGCTCCACACGCACTTAAAAGGGCGACCAGCCCAATCATCATCACTAGCAGTAATCGTTTTTTCATTCATAATCCTCCTTGTTGTTTTCACTAATGTCAGCAAACAACAAGGGAAGGATCTTCCTCATCTGATTTATGGTGATCGGCCCGGTTCGGAATCTTCGGCCGATAGCTGCTTCGTTGGGAAGGGATAAGGAGCATCCCTGGAGGCTGACCGCCTTCCAGCTTCAGCCATTGTCTCCGTGAACTCATCCGGAGCTCCCATTCCATCAGTACGATATTCGCTTTTGCAAAAGCTGTGACGAGCCATACTGTTAGAATGACACTGTACCAAAGCATCATCATCTCCGAAATCACTTCCAGCATCCTTACCCACCTCCTCTTTCATTCATTAGTTTACCATACAAACAGCCTGCCACCAAATGGAGGCTCTCTTTGGATTGTGTCAACCTTTTGTGGGAGGAATATTTTCCATTCTCATAGGTGTAAGCGAATTCAGAATGTTAGGGTTCTCCTCTGTTAAGAATCTTAGGGCTTTTAAAAGCCTTTCAAGTCTTTCAGTGCTCGGTAAACTGGAATATTCGCTCTTTGTTTGAGATACATGATGTTATTTCGTGTCGCTTCGCCAATTGTACTCTCGACCTTCTCCACAAAGTACTTGGGAGGACGTTCTTCCTTTGGCTCTGTCCATTTTTCAACGCGTCCCATTAGTGTTTTGAGAGGGAGTTTATCCATTAACGCAACCATCGCTGTCATCATGGCACTAGCGCCTTTTTCAACCCAACTTCGTCCATTCTTCAAACGTTTCGCAAAAACACTCATGGTTCCCTCAGCACTTCCCATTGGGCGGAACCCTGTCGGATCAATCCCCTGATCTTTCAGCCATTGTCTGTAATCTCCCAATGCTTCGGGGTACTGTTCAAGCTGATGAATCAACGCCTCTAAACGCTCTTCTTTCGCTTCTGTCTCAAGCGTTCCCACTGCACTGTTGAGCTCTGTTATAAGTGTTTCTCCATCGTACTTTGCGAGGGCTTTCTGCTGGCTCGATAACGCCTGTGATCTCGAAACAGTCTCCTGATATCACGTGCCACATGGAAACGATCAATCGTGAAGAAGGCTCGTCCTTGAAAATAGTCTCGACAAGCGGTAATCCAAGTCGCTCCATCCCCGTTAATGACAAGTCGATGCACCGCTGGATCATAGTCAAACGCCTCCATGAGAAACGTCTCAAGCCCCTCCCAAAACGGTTCTTTCCCCCGATGAACATAATGTCGCTTCTCCTTTAAACTCACCCTTTTTCCGTTGACCTCCCAGCCTTGATGAACCGCTGCGATTTTCTCTTCTTTCCCTTTGATTCGTTTCTCTTGTCGCTTTAGATACAGTCCATCCACCTCGATAAACAATACTGGATGTGTGATAGGCTGACGGTCTTTCTGCGTCGCTTCTACTTCTAACAGATGTTGGCGAATGGCTTCATGACTAATGACACGATAACCAAGAAGAGTCTCAAGCGTGTTCGATGCCTTTCGGTAGGAAGGACTTGTCACAGCGAGCTCAATCGCGGCTTCTTCTACCAAAGGGCTAAACCTTTTATCCCCTCAAATTGCAGGTACTGGTCAAGGAGATAAACATATTTGCCTGTTTCACGATCTCGATAGTAGGAACGCTTCAGCTCAATCTCACCAAATAAACTGTCTATTTTTAGAGGCCGTTTATCTTTATAATGGAAGCGTTGCTTATCACGTTGTTGCATAATTTCTTCGTCATATTCCTCTAGTATGCAGGTCATCACACTTGAGAAGGTTTCCTGTAACTTCCTCCAAACTAGCTGTTCAAGTTCTTTTAAAGTTGGGTATTCTGTGTTATTCTTTTGCATAGGGTTTCTCCTTTGAATCGGTTTTTTGTCGACTATGATTCTACCAAGGAGAGACCCTTTTTTTCATGCATTTTGCTTAAACCCTACCGCGCTTTCGCTTGGTGGCCTGATCAACCAGGTAATGAACTTCCATTACCTGGTTGATCAGGTTAATTCTTCTCCCACAAACATTTTACTCATACAACGTATTCAACAATTGATTGCTGAATTACAACAACGTAAAAATGTGATTTTATTTATCGATGAAATTCACTTATTAGTTGGAGCTGGTTCTGCAGAAGGTTCGATGGATGCAGGGAACATCTTGAAGCCTGCGCTTGCACGCGGTGAACTTCAAGTCGTTGGGGCGACAACGTTAAAAGAGTATCGCTCAATTGAAAAAGATGCAGCGCTTGAGCGTCGCTTCCAACCAGTAACAGTTCATGAGCCTACTGTTGATAAAGCAATGGAAATCTTAAAAGGTATTCAAAGCAAATACGAAAATTTCCATAATGTTCGCTATACAGATGAGGCGATTAAAGCGTGTGTAACGTTATCACATCGCTACATCCAAGATCGTTTCTTACCAGATAAAGCGATTGATCTACTCGATGAAGCTGGTTCAAAAATGAATCTACAAGCAGGTGTGACAAGTCATGATGAGATTGAGAAACGCTTAGCTGCTATCTCTGCCGAAAAAGATAAAGCATTAAAAGAAGAAAACTATGAAGTCGCGGCTAAACTCCGGGATGAAGAAGCAACGCTTGAAAAACGTCTACAAAATAAAGAAGACGAAAAAGCTGTCGTTGATGTGGAGCACATTCAAAGCATTATCGAAAAGAAAACAGGCATCCCTGTTGGAAAGCTTCAAGCTGATGATTCAGCGAAAATGAAAAACCTTGCTGACAATTTAGCAGGGAAAGTAATTGGTCAAGATGAAGCTGTCAAAAAAGTAGCAAAAGCAATCCGTCGCTCTCGTGCTGGTCTTAAGGCAAAGCATCGCCCAATTGGTTCCTTCTTTGTTTTTGACACCCTTAAATTACCGAAAGTTGACGGTATTGCCTGTCCAGAATTAGTCGATTATAATGTCCGTATATAATTCGAAACATTTCGACATTTTTAATTCTGAGGAAAGGAAAAAGACATC
>NZ_JAMBOS010000025.1 GCF_023715705.1 Halalkalibacter oceani | reverse complement strand
GGCGATAGCGAAGAGGTCACACCCGTTCCCATGCCGAACACGGTCGTTAAGCTCTTCAGCGCCGATGGTAGTTGGGGGCTTCCCCCTGCAAGAGTAGGACGTTGCCGGGCGATAAAGTACAATCCAAGCGGATTGTACTTTTTTTATTGCACAAAGGATAACGCACAAGGCCTGAAGAGCACTCGTTCGGAAGAACGAGCCGCTTCTATGAAAAAGCCGATGGAGCTTCATGAGTAAGCAGCGAAGCAAAGCAGCATGATCCCCCTGTGAGACGAGCCGTTTGTCTTCGTAGGACTTCATGAAAAGGGGACGGAGGAAAGTGACATGAGGATCATCCCCGTAGAAGACAAATGGAGAGCCAGGACGTTGCCGGGCGATAAAGTACAATCCAAACGGATTGTGCTTTTTTATTTGCACAAAAGATAACGCACAAGGCGCGAAGAGCACTCGTTCGGAAGAACGAGCGGCTTCTATGAAAAGCCGATGGGTACTGCGTGAGAAAACAGCGAAGCAAAGCACTCTGGTTGCGGACCGTAAAACACGATCCTAATGGGTTGTGTTTTTTCTGCATAAGGAAGGATGAATTTCTGAGGGATAAGTATTAATAATAGTATGAACATTCCAATTTTTATATTATGATATAGGATAATAGTAATGTACTAGGAGGAAAGTGGGGGGTAAAATGAAGAGTATTAAGTCAAAAATAGTGCTTGGTTTTTCAGTCATTATTTTAATTCTTTTATCATTTTCTGCTTACAGTATTTATAGCATTCAGCAAACGACAAAGTCGATTGAACAGCTACGATCAGAAAAGGTTCCCATTGTACTGGTGAGAGAAAGGTTAGCACTTAATATTTCTGAAAGGCTTGCTTTATCAAATAATTATGTGCTAGTCGGGAGAGAGGAGACGCTGCAGCAGTTCGAGGCCTTAACAGTAGAGAGCAGGGAGCTGGAGAATTGGCTTGTTGAGAATACGAATGACGACGAGATCAAAGAATTAATGATTCAAAGCGACGTATGGACCAATCTGTTGGAAACGGAAATCTTTAGCCGCACCGATACGGAGGATAGTGATCAGGCCATTCGGATGCTGTCGTCCCAGGTGACTCCGTTGGCGAACGGGCTGATGGAGCGGCATAAGGAAGGAGCCGAGAGGGAAGAGCAGGAGCTGATTCAACAGCTGGACGCGATGGCGAGAGGAAGCAGTCAACTTCTTAATGTAACCGCTGTCATTGCGGGGAGTATGTTCGTTCTCAGTATTCTGATTGCCTTATTTATGGCCAATCTTATTGTAAGACCGTTAAAGGTGCTATTACAAAAGGTTACAATTGTGGCAACTGGAGATTTAACAGGTGAGCGGATATCAATACAGACAAAGGATGAAGTAGGTCAGTTATCAACGGCCTTTAATGATATGACAGGAAATTTAAGTGGTCTGCTGAAAAGAACATCAGTGATGTCGGAGCAGGTGGCCGCCACAGCAGAGCAGTTGTCTGCCAGCTCGCAACAGTCAGCAGCGGCAACGAATCAGATTGCCGGGGCAATTCAAGCTGTTTCTGCGGCCTCCGAGCAGACGGTTCAACAAGCAAAAGAAAGCAAAACCTCGGCGGAGCATGTAAATGAGGGTGTCCAGAGAATTACACAGGCGGCAAATGGTGTGGCGTTGCTGGCAGACGAGGCGGCCCATCAGACCCGGGAGGGAGAGGAGGCAATAGAACAGGCTGCTCAACAAATAAGTACAATTCAACAAACAGTCGGACATGCAGCGGTGCTTATTCAGCAATTAGGTGAGCAGACGAAAGAAATTGATCATGTGGTGACCCTTATTACAACAATCGCTGAGCAAACGAATTTATTAGCGTTAAATGCGGCAATAGAAGCGGCTCGGGCAGGTGAGCATGGTAAAGGATTCGCGGTCGTCGCTGATGAGGTTCGGAAGCTGGCAGAAGAATCACGTCAGTCAGCCGAGAAAATATCAGGGATGCTTGAGCAGATTCAAAAAGGCACAGCTCAGGCAGTCGATGAAATGGGCAAGGGCACTAACGAGGTGGAGGTCGGTACAAAAGTCGTTCACAAGGCTGGCGAAGCGTTTACAAGTATCGCTGAGGCGATTGCCCGTGTAACAGGCGAAATGAATCACGTCATGACGGCGACCAGACAAATCCTGCGGCATACAGGGCAACTCAATGAAGCGCTCACTTCGATGGAGCACGCATCTGTCGAAAATGCAGATTCTGCTCAAGCGGTTGCTGCCAGTGCGGAAGAACAGCTGGCCTCGATGAAGGAAATCGCCAGCTCGGCGGAAGCATTAAGTCAGCTATCGACAGAGCTGCAAGACGCGACGGGCAAGTTTAAGGTATAACAAGGTTGATTTTTACAGCCCGGCTTGAAGTCAGTGCCACTCTGTTCATCGAAAAGCACTGTAAACCTCCTGCCCAAAGCTTCAAAGCAAAAAAAACAAGGTTGCCCGGCTGCACAAAGTGAGCCAGGAAATCCACTTCCTGGCTCACTGTTACAGCATCATATATTTCAGCAGGACACGTCGTTAATCTAAGCTGATCTTTTCCACATTGACTCGACCGGAGAAAAAGGTCGCTCCGCCGCCCATGTCAGCCAATCGATCAGGCGTGAGGGCATTGACTGTTTGCTTCTTTCCCGGCATATCAGCCCAGAGTCCCTGACTGACGACAACGCCGGGGAGGACGTTCTCTCCGACAGCGGCCGTCAGCTCACATTCTCCGCGCTCATTCCAGAGGCGGACAAGCTCGCCATCCTCGATATTTAAAGCCTCTGCATCTTTTCTATTCATATGAATCTTCGCTGTCTTTTCAAATTTAATATGCTTTTCATTGTTGGAGAAAGTCGAGTTCAGGAAATTATGGTTTGGCCCCGGTACGAATAAAAACGGGAACGTCTCTTCTTCCACTAGCGGCGTGTATGTTGGGAGAGGAGGATGGCCATCCTTCTCCATCAATTCGGAATACAGCTCAATTTTTCCACTCGGAGTATCGAGCTTCTTCAACGAGAATGAACTCCGATCAGCTTTGACGTAGTGATTCTCCACCAAGTCCTCGTAGCCGATATGCTTGACAAAAGGACTGTTCGACTGGGCAAGTGTCTGCTCGATCAGCTCTTCATCCGAAGCCTGGAGAGCCTCGTCGTCATAGCCCATGGCTGCCGCCAGTAAACGAAATACCTCCATATTCGATTTGCTTTCCCCATATGGCTCGACCACAGGCTGTTGCAATTGCATATAGTGATGCCAGTAAGAAGCATAAAAGTCGGTTTGTTCAAAGGCCGAAGCCGCCGGTAGGACGATATCGGCGTATTGGGCCGTCTCCGTTAAAAAGAGATCGTGCACGACGGTAAACAAGTCGTCCCGGCTTAATCCTTTTCGGACTTTATTGCTTTCCGGTGTGACAACAGCCGGATTAGCATTGTAAATAAACAACGAATAAACCGGGGGATCGGCTTCAAGCAGCACCTTGCCGAGCTGATTCATATTGAACGTTCTCGTCTGCTTGTTTTCAAGTAAGTCCGGACGCTGGAGCGCTGCGCTATTATGGCGTAAAAAGCTTTTATTTGACTTGATTGCCCCTCCTCCTTTTACCTGCCAGGCACCAGTGAGAGCAGGGAGACAGGCGATCGTGCGGACAATCATTCCTCCGTTATCATGGTGCTGGAGTCCGTTGCCGATCCGGATAAACGATGGCGACGTTGTCCCGTACATCCGTGTCAGCTCGTAAATATCGTCGACAGGCACGCCAGTAATCTCGGAAACGGTTTGTGGATCGTACTGTTTGACATGCTCCTCCAGCTCCGCATAGCCAACGGTGAATTCCTTCATAAAGTCGCGATCGACCATCTTTTCAGCAAAGAGGATATGCATCATTCCAAGCGCCAGCGCGCTATCGGTGCCGGGCCAGATCGGAATGAACCAGTCGGCCATTCGTCCTGTCTGATTTTTATGGACATCGATTACGACGATTTTAGCGCCATTTTTCCGGGCTTTCTGGGCAATCGTCATCTGATGCATATTCGTGCTGACGGCATTGATCCCCCACATGATGAACAGCTTCGTTTCCGTCGTTTCCTCTGGGTCTGTTCCGACGCTACCGCCCATTGTATACTTATAGCCGGTTGAGCCGGCGACAGAGCAGATTGCCCGCTCGAGCTGACTTGCTCCGAGTCGGTAAAAAAAGCGGCGGTCCATCCCTTCGGCATTAATATTTCCCATGTTGCCGTAAAAGCTGTAGGGAAGAATGGACTCCGGTCCATGCTCCTTTATGAAATGCTTCCAGTTAGAGACAATCGTTTCAATTGCTTCATCCCACGTAATCGGCGTAAAGCGGCCGTCTCCCTTTTTCCCCGTTCGTTTCAGGGGAGTGGTCAGTCTTTTCGGATCGTATAGACGTTCCGTCATATGGCGGACCTTGTTGCAAATGCTTCCTTTCGTGACTGGATGATCGGGATCTCCTTCGACTTTGACGATTTTTCCATTTTCTTTATGCACGAGAAGGCCACACTGATCTGGACAATCAAGTGAACATACAGAAGGAAAAATTCCGTCTTTTTTCAGTAGGTTTGCATGCATATCATTTAATCCCCTCGAAAAGTAAAGTTACTAGATTATATCATTTAATGGAATAGTAGAAAAGGGAGGGGGTACACGCACGTTGATCCGCCGCGCCGAATATGATAGTGAAAACGTATGAAACGGCGTCACGGCGCCGATAATGATGGCAGAGGTGATCTAAATGCCAGTAAAAAAGTCGATGACGATTCGTCTTGGCGACACTTGTGTCTTATGTAAACAGCAGAAGGAAGACGGCATTCAGCTGTGCGAGGTTCATGTATGTGAAGAATGTGAACAGAAGCTTGTCGATGTGAATGTTGATGATGAAGTGTACCCTTTTTATGTGGTTGAGCTGCGGCGGCTTTCACTTGAGCGTTTTTTGTAAGAAGTTTGTTGCAAGCGGGCGGTGTCCTATATAATAGAAGAAATTATGTAGCGTTTTTGTAAGGGGGTTTTCCTCCGTGGGGAAAGCACGTATTCCATTAATTCAGGCTTTGCAGGACCATCGCCGAAAGCAGCCTTATTCCTTTCATGTTCCTGGTCATAAAAACGGGAGCTTTTTTCATCCGAGCCTGAGAGATGAGTTCCAAGGAGCGCTCGGCTATGATGTTACAGAACTGATCGGTCTTGATGACCTGCATGCGCCGGAGGGACCGATTAAGGAGGCGCAGGAGGCAACGAGCAGGCTGTACGGCGCCCAGGAAAGCTTCTTTCTTGTCGGAGGAACGACAGTCGGAAACTTAGCGATGTTATATGCTCTGTTTTCCCGTGGTGACAGGGTGTTTATTCAACGCAACAGCCATAAGTCGGTCTTCCATGCAGCTGAGATCGCCGGCGTGCAGCCGATATTGATCGGGCCGGAATATGATAAGGGCACCGGGCATGCAGTCGGCCTTACAGCGGCCGCGCTTGAGGAAGCACTTGCCAATTACCCCGAGGGAAAAGGACTTGTATTGACCTATCCGAATTATTTTGGCGTCAGTCTGGCGATTGAGCCGGTACTGGAGGTGGCGAAGAAGGCGGGTCTGCTGGTGGTCGTCGATGAGGCTCATGGGGCTCATTTTTGCTTAGGGGAGCCGTTTCCGCCCCCAGCCTTAACAGCCGGGGCGGATGCCGTCGTCCAATCGGCGCACAAAATGCTGCCGGCCTTGACGATGAGCTCCTATCTGCATCTGAACGGCACGCTGACTCAAGTGCAGCGCGGCAACGTGAAGGAGACGCTGGCGATGTTCCAATCGAGCAGCCCGTCTTATTTGCTGCTTGCTTCGCTTGACGGGGCGAGGGCGTATCTTGAAGAGCTGGAGGCGAACGACATTCGTTCGATCCTTGACGAGGTTGATCAGCTGAAGCGAAGGCTCGCTGAAATAGAGCAAATAAAAATCGTAAATTGGTCGGAAGAAAGGTATCATTTCGACCCGTTAAAAGTTACAATTAAATCAAATACAAATCTAACAGGTTATCAGCTTCAGGAGCTTTTTTATCAGACAGGGCTTTACCCGGAAATGGCCGATGAACGCCATGTGCTGCTAACGCTCGGCCTTGGCAAGGGAACGGTGCCGCAACAGGCGATCGATCAATTACAGGAGCTGTTGCGCCCGCATGAATTGGTGGCTGAGAGCAAGCAGCTTCCAATTGACATCAGCCGGGTAACAAGGCTTCATGCCTCTGCTGGAGAGCTGGCTCATATGCCAAAGAAGCGGGTCCGTTTACAGGAAGCGAGCGGCAAGATCGCCGCTGAAACGATCATTCCATACCCGCCTGGAATTCCGCTTGTCATCAAAGGGGAAACGATCACGGACCGTGCAGTGGAAAGCATTCGCCGGCTGCAGCAGGCGGGAGCGACGTTTCAGGGTAGTCAGCCGGAGCTTGAATCGGTTTTAGTGACAGAGTTGGAGGAAAGATAATGAAGGAAGGACTTTTTATTACCGTAGAAGGCGGAGAAGGAGCTGGCAAAACGAGCGTGCTGCACTACATCGAGGCCCGCTTACAGCAGGAAGGGCATAAGGTGATGCGTACAAGAGAGCCTGGCGGGATTGATATTTCCGAGCAAATCAGAGCAGTGATTCTCGATGTTGCCCATACAAAAATGGATGCCCGCACCGAAGCGTTGTTATACGCTGCCGCCCGCCGCCAGCACCTCGTCGAAAAGGTCATTCCGGCATTACAGGCAGGAACGGTTGTGTTGTGTGACCGCTTTATTGACAGCAGCCTTGTCTATCAGGGCTATGCAAGAGGAATTGGTTTTGAGGAAGTAAAAGCGATAAATGAGTTTGCGATTGAAGGGTATATGCCGGATATCACGCTCTATTTTGATGTGGAGCCCGAGGTCGGTCTCGCCAGAATTGAAGCCGACCGCAGCCGTGAGCTGAACCGGCTTGATCAGGAGAACCTTCGCTTTCATCAGGAAGTGCGCGCCGGTTACGAGCTCGTGCTTGCACAATACCCCGAGCGGATCAGACGTATTGATGCCAATCAGGCGATCGAGCAGGTACAGGAAGAGGCGCTTCGTCAGGTGAAAGCATTTTTAGATGCTCAAATGATAAAGTAGCGATTATGAAAAGGAGCTGAAAAAAGATGAGACTAATCATGGCTGTTGTGCAGGACAAGGATAGCAACCGTTTGTCAGATGCGCTTGTAAAGGCTGATTATCGGGCGACGAAGCTGGCAAGTACGGGAGGGTTTTTGAAGGCCGGTAATACGACGTTTCTGATCGGAACGGAGGATGAGCATGTCGACGACGTGATGGCGATCATTAAGGAAAATTGCCAAAGCCGTGATCAGCTTGTCGCTCCCATTTCGCCGATGGGGGGCAATGCAGATTCCTACGTCCCGTATCCGGTAGAGGTGCAGGTTGGAGGAGCGACCGTATTTGTCCTGCCGGTCGAGCAATTTGAGCAGTTTTGAGGTGGAAACAGCAATGCAATCATGGGAGCAGTTAAGCGTCATGCAGCCGAGAGTGGTGCTCATGCTGACGAAAGTCATTGAAAAGAACCGGCTGGCGCATGCCTATTTGTTCGAAGGCAGCAGCGGGACAGGAAAGCAGCAGGTGGCTCTTCAGTTAGCGAAGAGCTTCTTTTGCCGGAACCGGGCGGGCGCCGAGCCGTGCCAAACGTGCAGCGATTGTCGCCGGATTGAACATGGCAATCACCCTGATGTGCATGTTATCGAGCCGGACGGGCAGTCGATCAAGAAGCATCAGGTTGAATACTTGCAAAAGGAATTTACATATCGAGGCGTCGAGTCAGGAAAAAAAGTTTATCTCATCAACCATGCTGATCTTATGACAGCCAGTGCGGCAAACAGCATGCTGAAATTTCTGGAAGAACCGACTGCGGATACGTTGGCAGTGCTGATGACAGAGCGACGCCAGAAAATTCTGCCGACGATTCATTCGCGCAGTCAGCAGCTCAGCTTTGCCCCCTTGCCGCGTCAGTTGTTTGTAGACAAGCTGGAAGGAGAAGGGATTTCTAGCGGGAATGCTGCTTTATTGGCTGGACTGACAACAAATTACAACGAGGCAATCACCCTATTAGAGGGAGATTGGATTGCGAAAGCACGAAGCGTAGTGATACAATTGATGGAAGAGCTTTATCAACGGCCAAATCAGGTATTATTTACGTTGCAGGAAAAGTGGCTTCCTTTATGCAAGGAGCGTTGGCAGCAGGAAAAAGGCCTTGATATGATGCTCTTATGGCTGAGAGATGTGATGTACATCAAGGTTGGAAAGCAGGACAGTCTGACCTACATTGATCAGCAGAAGCAAATCGAACAACAGGCGTTCTCAAGCTCGCATGATCGCGTCAGCGAAAAGATGTCATTTGTCGAGGAGGCAAAAAGACAGCTTCAAGCCAATGCGAATCTGCAGCTCCTGATGGAGAAGCTGTTGCTTACAATACAGGAGGGATAGAAGATTGCATCAAGTTGTGGGCGTCCGTTTTAAAAAAGCGGGCAAAATCTATTATTTCTCCCCTGGTACGTTTCAGTTGGAGGAAGGAGAATCCGTCATTGTTGAAACGTCAAGAGGCATTGAATATGGACGGGTTGTAATCGGAACGAAAGTAGTCGGTGAAAATGATGTCGTCCTGCCGTTAAAGCAGGTAATCAGAATTGCCACACAGAAAGATAAATTAACAGTCCAGGAAAATCTCGAGGCGGCGAAGAAAGCCTTTGAGGTATGCGCAGAGAAGATCACGGCCCATGAGCTCGATATGAAGCTTGTTGATGTAGAATATACATTTGATCGGAATAAGGTGCTGTTTTATTTTACGGCAGATGGGCGAATCGACTTTCGCGAGCTGGTGAAGGATCTGGCGGCGATTTTCCGGACGAGAATCGAATTACGGCAAATCGGTGTGCGGGACGAGGCGAAAATGCTCGGCGGTATCGGTCCTTGCGGAAGGGTGCTCTGCTGTTCCTCGTTTCTCGGTGATTTCGAGCCGGTTTCGATCAAAATGGCGAAGGATCAGAATCTCTCGCTGAACCCGGCCAAAATATCAGGACTGTGCGGACGGCTGATGTGCTGCCTCAAATATGAGAATGACATGTATGAATCAGCGAAACAGCAGCTTCCTGATATCGGAAAGCGGATTAAAACACCTCATGGAAAGGGAAAGGTGATTGGGCTTAATCTCCTTGAACGTTTAATTCAGGTGGAGCTGGCTGATGGAGAGCGGATTCTCGAATTCACAATGGATGAGTTATTCAACAAAGAATTTGTGCCAACAGAAGCCACAGAATAATGAGGTGTGAGCAGAGTGGACAAAAAGGCAATATTTAAGCAAATGAGTCAGCTTGAAGAAAGGGTCGGTTCCTTTCATCATGATGTGCGCGGCCTAAAAGAACAGCTCGCTTTTTTAATAGAAGAAAATCATTCACTCCGCATTGAAAATGAAAAGCTGCGCGAACGTCTGGAAGGGCAGCAGGAAAGCGAAGCGAAGGCCAATCGAAAGAAAGAACCAAATCAAAAAAAGCCTCTTGTCGGCGAAGGGTATGATAATTTAGCAAGATTATATCAAGAAGGTTTTCATATTTGTAATACACATTATGGAAGCATTCGTTCAGATGGAGATGATTGCTTATTCTGCCTGTCCTTCTTACATCAGAAATAAGCAGTATGCGAGGTTGTCCCGAGCAGGTCGATATTGTCGGCTTGGGGGCAACCTTTTCTTTAGAGGAGCGATTTTGGGGAAGGCACTGGCATTAGCTTCGCACAGTGCTTCTAAGAAAAGGAGATGACAACAAGCAGTGGATTTATTACAAGGCGAACGCTGGGATTACATTGCCGGGACTGAGCTGCGCGTGATCCAGAGTCCGGATGTGTTTTCTTTTTCAATCGATGCGATTCTGCTAGGCAGATTTGTGCATCTGCCGATTCAGAAAGGCCGCATACTTGACTTATGCACGGGCAACGGTGTCATTCCTTTAGTGATGGCGACTCGCTCCAAGGCGGAGATCATTGGCGTCGAGCTGCAAGCGCGTCTTGCCGATATGGCAAGGCGGACGGTGGAGGCGAATCGATTCAGCAGTCGGGTCACTATTATTGAGGCGGATATTAAGCAGCTGCCGCAGGATATCAGGCGTGACTCGTTCGATGTCGTAACATGCAATCCTCCGTACTTTCAAACAGCGACAATCGCCGAGCGGAATCTTAATCCGCATCTTGCGATTGCCCGACATGAGATCCACTGCACGCTTGATGATGTGATCCGTGCCTGCAGTGAATGCGTGAAGCAAAAAGGGAAGGTCGCCCTTGTCCACAGGCCTGAGCGGCTTGGTGATCTGATCACGCTGATGCGTGCCTATCGTATTGAGCCGAAGCGGATGCAATTGATTCACCCGAAAGCGGGTAAAGAAGCAAACATGGTATTGTTAGAGGGCATTAAGGATGGGAAGGCAGGGATGATCTGCTTGCCGCCGTTAACCGTTTATAATGAAAAAGGGGAATACAGCGCGGCGTTTCGTGCCGTTTATGAAAACAACGCCGATCAACAGCAAACAGTGAGAAAGGATAATTGCAATGCAGCAGCAAAATAGCTTTGCCGAAAGGAACGAAGGTGGACTTTATCTCGTACCGACGCCGATCGGAAATTTGGAGGATATGACTTATCGGGCAGTACGCACTCTCCGAGAGGCTGATCTGATCGCTGCCGAGGATACGAGACAGACGATAAAGCTTCTGCGCCATTTTGAGATCGAAAACACGCTCGTCAGTTACCATGAGCATAATAAGCATAAGGCAGGAGAGACGTTGATTCGGCACATGCAGGAAGGAAAGTGGATCGCGCTTGTCAGCGACGCCGGCATGCCGGCCATTTCAGACCCTGGTGAAGAGCTCGTCCAGCAGGCGATTGCCGTAGGGCTGCCCGTTGTGGCGCTGCCCGGGGCGAATGCCGCGTTGACGAGTCTGATTGCATCTGGCCTTCCCGCGGACCGCTTTCAATTTATCGGTTTTTTACCAAGGCAGAACAAACAGCGGCAGGCGGTGCTGGAGCAGGTCAAGCAGCATGAATCGACGCTGCTTTTTTATGAGGCGCCTCACCGGATTAAGGAGACGCTGAACGCGTTGCTGACGGTACTCGGAAATCGGCGGATCGTCATTTGCCGGGAGCTGACGAAGAAGTTTGAAGAGTATCAGCGCGGTACGGTTGAAGAGGCATTACGCTGGTGTGAGGAAGGAACAATTAAAGGTGAATTTTGTCTGGTCGTTGAAGGGTCGGATGGTCAGGCAGAGGCTGATGTCTGGTGGGAAGAACTGAGCGTCATTCAGCATGTTCATCATTATATCGGATTAGAGATGAACCAGAAGGAAGCGATTAAGCAAACAGCAAAGGATCGCGGTCTTCCGAAAAGGGAGGTTTACGCAGTTTTTCATCAGCTTGACTGAAACGCCGCAGCTCATTTCGCAAAAAAAAAGATGTCTTCAAAGGCTTTTACACCTTGGAGACATCTCCGGAACGATCATCTGTTAGGCTTTTGTAGTGCGCGCAAGGTATTCTTGAAGATCTTTCAACACTTCTTCGGCACCTTGTGGACTCAAAATGATTTTTCCATTGGCAATGGAAAGGTTGTCATCGGACACTTCGCCAGTAAGTTGACAAGTCATGTTAGGCTTGTACTTCTTCAAAATGATGCGGTCATTGTCAACATAGATTTCGAGTGCATCCTTTTCAGCGATGTCAAGTGTGCGGCGCAGTTCAATTGGAATCACAACTCGTCCCAATTCGTCAACTTTACGAACAATACCAGTAGATTTCATTTACTATTTCCCCTCTCAAAAGTATATATTTTATAATGATGTGTCATTATTCGACATATTTCTATCTGAACTAAGAATACCAGTGTTTCCAAAACGAGTCAATTCTTTTTTTGTCTAACTATGTAAAAATTCGTGAAATTTCAAAAAAATGATAAGAAAACGGGAGCAAATAAGGGATTTTAGAATGGAGGGAACGAGTTTGCTGGAAATATCCTCTTTATTAGTAGAAAAGATCAAGGGTATAAATGGAAAAATAAAAGCAACATATCAGCATAATCAAGAGGATAAAAAGATTATTCGACAAAATCTTCTTAAGGCAGGTGCGGAATTTCGACAAATGTGTCGATATTCGACAGAAACCATTTCCGAGTGGCTGCATGGACGGGAGGTGGCAGGGGTTGACGGTTCTGTCAACCAGACGAAGGGAGAGCCCCCTCATGTGCTTTACGTTTTCCAGGCGCTCGCAAAAACGACAACTGGCCACCAATGCTTAACATCAGATGTGTACGCGCCTATATTGGAAAAAAATGATGAAGAAGACCAGGGAAAAAATTGGCGGGCGCATATTTTGGCCAAGCTGGAGCTTGAGGCTGCTTTTCAATTGCTTGAACAAAGGGATGTCGGGCTGCTGCTGATGGACGGGGCGCTCTATCATTATCGGATTGATGCCCAGGAAGAATGGGAAAGGCTGCGGCAAAAGGCGCTTGAAAAGGATGTCGTCTTAATTGGCGTGTCGGAAGAAATCACGACGGAAAATTTAATGAAGCTTGAAGCATTTCATATGTACCGTAATCGGCCTCAGGCGTTCGACCGCGACCTGTTATTCGGGGTATTGGAGCGTGATGAGCTTGTTTATGTCGAAACGATTCAGCATAAGGCTGGCTTGCAGTCTGTCTGGATGCGGCCGAGCGCTGATCCGGCGATTACCGGATTCGACATGCTAGAGGAGCAGGCCCACCTGAAGGAAGAGGTTGGCAATTTGCTCGCGACGCTAACGCCAAAGGATGGGCGCGGCATTCCGCTCTGGCTCGACTATATCGACAGAGAGGTGCGCGTCACTGATAAACTGGTTGAAGCGCTTGTCGAGCAATATATCGACCCGGAGCTGCAACACCGCTTTTTTGCCAAAAAGAGAAACTACCGTCCGTATTAGGAGAAAGAGGAAGGAGGAAGGCTGATGCAAGTTGTAGGGGTAACGACGCAGCATGAAGTATACGTCGCGTCAAAGGTTCATAAATTTCGCATGAATGAAATGGTCGTCATTGAAGATGGAGACCTGTACCAGCCGAAAGGAGAGGTGGTCGAAACCTTTTCCTATAACCGTTATATTCCGATGGGCTTTGATAAAGGGCTGGCTGATGATCAAGTGCTAAAAACGCTTGAGCATATCGGCTATGATATTGGAGCGGATGACATCCACTTAGCGAAAGTAAGACTATTTGAGGAAGCGGTCCAGCCGATCCAGACCGGAGCCGAGGTGCGCCATCCCCATTTTGATGAAATTTCTTCCTTGTTGGTCAAGACTGCTCCGGAGGAAGGGCTCGTTCTTGGAGAAGTGAAGTCGACCGACTTTATTAGCGAGACGATTCCGGCTTCCTTGAAAGGTCTGCTTTCGGTGCAGGACCATGACGGCGTCCGTCCACAGAACGGTGTTCCGTTCATTTTCGATATCCGGGCGATGCAGCAATACCCGCATATTGGTGTTTTCGGCGGTTCTGGTTCAGGGAAGTCGTTCGGCTTGCGGGTGATGCTGGAGGAGCTGATGAAGTTGCACATTCCGACGCTCGTTTTTGATCCTCATTTTGAGATGAATTTTTCTTCCCGGGCTGAGGGAGCAACAGAGTCAGTTAATTATGAGGAGCGTTATATCGTCGTTCAAATCGGGAGAGATGTCGGGGTTGACTTTTCGGCTTTGTCCGTTCGTGATGTGGAACGGCTGCTGTCGGCTGCCGGCTCGTTGACCGAGTCGATGATTAACGTCATTCAATCGACGCATAAACGCAGGGACAGCTACCAGTCCTTCAGCGACCGGATTGCCAACCTTGCCGCGGCTTTGGAATTAGGGAAGCAGAAAGTGGAGGCGATGCTGCACGACGGCGGGATGACGCGGGATGAGCTGGAGCGCTTTGATACATACCGCAAGCTGCTTGATCAATTCGGCAGCCTGCCGCTTGCTTCGGTGAAAGGGATTCAATGGCGGGTGAACCGGCTTAATCAGGCCGGACTGTTCCAGCAAAATATCCGCTCAATCGAAGAAGGAATCCATAGTGGACAGCTTGTTGTCGTTCAGGGACCGGTATGGCTGCTGCAAGTGTTTTCGAGCTATGTCGTCGGCGCATTATACGGTAAGCGCCGCTCTTATAAGGATGCAAAGCTCCAGCAGCTGCAGGGGGAGTTTTTCCCGCCTTTTGTCATTGTGACCGATGAGGCTCATAATTTTGCGCCGAAAGGCTTTGACGCGCCGGCGAAGTCGGTGCTCAAGGAAATTGCCCAGGAAGGCCGGAAGTACGGAGTCTTTCTCATTTTTGCGACGCAGCGTCCGACGCTGCTTGATGAGACGATAACGGCCCAGCTTAATTCAAAGTTCGTCTTTCGTACCGTGCGCGGCACCGATATTCAGACGATCAAGGAAGAGACCGATTTGACGCATGAGGAGGGAAAGCGGCTGCCTTATCTTCGCTCCGGGGATGTCTTTGTTTCCTCAGCGATCATGGGGCGGACGATGGCTGTCCGGATCCGGATGGCGCATTCGGCCAGTCCACATACGTTAAACCCGTTCGACGAGCTGCGGGAGATGAAGCAGCAGGACAGCAGCCAGCTGCTTGAGGCGCTCAAGCCACAGCTTCCGCTGGCGGAAACGAGCATTATGAATCAGTTGACCTCATTAAATGAAGCGGCACAGAAAAGCTGGGATGTGCAGCAATGGAAGAAGGAGCTTGACCGGCTTAGTCGCGACGGTTTGCTGAAAAAAGAAAAGACACCGTTTGCTACGCTGTATACCGAGCCTTGACGGGATCGCCTGATTTCGGTATATTTTGGGTATAATCCAGACATAATGGAGAAAAAAAGATAAGCGTTGATCCGATGAAGGGATAAGTACGACAGGGTCGTCTATTAGTAGCCTAGTGTGCTATGCAGAGAGCCGGGGGAGCTGGAAACCGGTATAGAGGATGGTCGGAAAATGGTCCCGGGAGGAGTTCATCTTCGAGTGGCTAAGCCGTAAGGGGATGACGTAGCTGGCGTTAACAGAGGAAGTCGTCGAAGACTTCATGAGCCCTTTGCTGCGAAGTGAAGGGGAAGCTGGGTGGTACCACGTGAGAGTCGCTCTCGTCCCGATGCGGATGAGGGCTTTTTCTATGCAAAAAAGGAGGAAATGAACGTGACAGAAAAAAAGACGTTTTATTTAACGACACCAATTTATTACCCGAGTGACAAGCTTCATATCGGCCATGCCTATACGACGGTGGCTGGAGATGCGATGACGCGCTATAAGCGTCTGCGCGGCTACGATGTGCGCTATTTGACCGGGACGGACGAGCACGGGCAGAAGATTGAGCAGAAGGCGGCGGCAAAGGGGCAGACACCGCAGCAATTTACTGACGAAATTGTCGCCGGTATTCAGGAGCTTTGGAAGAAGCTCGACATTTCCTATGATGATTTTATCCGGACGACAGAGGAGCGCCATAAAAAGGTCGTTGCCCAAATTTTTGAGCAGCTGCTTGAACAGGGTGATATTTATTTGGATGAGTATGAAGGCTGGTACTCAATTCCTGATGAGACCTTCTATACGGAACGGCAGCTTGTCGACCCGATCAAGGACGAAAATGGAAAGATTATCGGCGGAAAAAGCCCTGACAGCGGTCATCCGGTCGAAAAGGTCCGGGAGCAATCGTATTTCTTTAAAATGAGCAAATACGCCGACCGTCTGCTGAAGTTTTATGAGGAAAACCCTTCCTTTATACAGCCGGAGTCGCGCAAAAATGAAATGATTAATAACTTCATTAAGCCAGGTCTTGAAGATTTGGCCGTTTCGCGGACTTCTTTTACGTGGGGAGTTAAAGTGCCAAGCAATCCGAAGCATGTCGTCTATGTATGGATTGATGCTCTGTCGAACTACATAACGGCGCTCGGCTACGGCTCTGAAAATGAGGAGCTTTACCGCAAGTATTGGCCGGCTGATGTCCATCTTGTCGGCAAGGAAATTGTCCGTTTCCATACGATTTACTGGCCGATCATGCTGATGGCGCTTGATTTGCCGTTGCCGAAGAAAGTGTTCGGACACGGCTGGCTGCTGATGAAGGACGGAAAAATGTCGAAATCAAAAGGGAATGTTGTCGATCCGGTGCCATTGATTGATCGTTACGGCCTTGATGCGCTGCGCTATTATTTGCTGCGAGAGGTGCCATTCGGCTCGGATGGTGTGTTCACGCCGGAAGCATTTGTGGAGCGAGTCAATTATGATCTCGCCAATGATCTCGGCAATCTGTTGAACCGTACGGTCGCGATGATTGATAAATACTTTGGCGGCGAGATTCCGGCCTATGTGAAGGATGCGACGCCGTTTGACGGGGAGCTTGTTGAGCTTGTCAGCGCAACAGTGACAAAGGTCGAGTCGGCGATGGAGGAAATGGAGTTTTCCGTCGCGTTGACAGCGATTGGCCAGCTTGTCAGCCGGACGAACAAATATATAGATGAAACCCAACCGTGGATGCTGGCAAAGGAAGAAGCGAAAAAAGAGGAGCTTGGCTCGGTGATGTATCATCTTGCTGAATCGCTCCGTCATATTTCGGTGATGCTGCAGCCGTTTATGACTAGCACGCCGAAGAAAATCTGGGAACAGCTCGGCGTCACGGATGAGCACACGAGCTGGGAATCGCTCCGGTCGTTCGGTCAGCTTCCGGCTAAAACAGCCGTGCAAAAAGGCGAACCGATTTTTCCACGACTTGATATGGAAGAAGAAGTGGCTTATATCGTGACGCAAATGGGCGGTACGGTGAAGCGGGCTGATGAAAATAAGAAAGACGACAGAGATGTTCCTGAAGTCGACGAGATTACGATTGACGATTTCTCAAAGGTTGAATTAAAGGTTGCCGAGGTGCTGGGCGCCGAGCCTGTTGAGGGGGCGGATCGTCTGTTGAAAATCCAGCTTGATCTCGGTTACGAACAGCGCCAGGTCGTGTCCGGGATCGCGAAGTATTACGCACCGGACGACTTGGTCGGAAAAAAAGTTATCTGTGTAACCAATTTGAAGCCGGTCAAGCTGAGAGGTGAGCTGTCGCAAGGAATGATTCTCGCTGGAACAAAAGGAAAAAAGCTGCAACTTGCTACGATTGATGGTAATCTGCCAAATGGAGCGAAAGTAAAATAAAGGAAGATATGTAATGATGGTAAAATAATGTTTGTTTCGCCCATGGTCGATGTAAAAGGTCCCTGCGGGGAGAACGTCACAGACCTGTGGTAAAAGGTCGTCTGTACAGGATTTTTCACTCCTTTTGGACGACCTCTTTCCAATCGGGTACGCATTATTTTTACTGGTCGGAAATTTTCTTACCATAATAAAAAAGGAGATCGTTATGTTATTTGATACCCATGTGCATTTGAATGCGGATCAGTTCGAGGATGATCTGGACGAAGTGCTGACACGCGCCCGGAAAGCCGGCGTGACGAATATGGTTGTTGTCGGGTTTGATGAAAAAACAATCAAGCGGGCACTTGAACTCGTTGAACGTTATGAGGAGCTTTATGCGGCGGTCGGCTGGCATCCCGTGGATGCTGTTGATATGACCGATAAGCATCTTGCCTGGTTGGAGGAGCTGTCCTCCCATCCGAAGGTTGTCGCTCTCGGGGAAATGGGACTCGACTATCACTGGGACAAGTCACCGAAGGATGTGCAAAAAGAGGTGTTCCGTAAACAAATTCGCCTCGCAAAGAAAGTGAAGCTGCCGATTATTATTCATAACCGCGAAGCTGATCAGGATATCGTTGATTTACTGAAGGAAGAAGGAGCAGGTGAGGTTGGCGGGATTATGCACTGCTTTGGTGGCAGTGTGGAAATCGCCAGACAATGTCTTGATATGAATTTTTATATTTCTTTGGGAGGGCCGGTAACGTTTAAAAATGCGAGGCGGCCAAAGGAAGTTGCCCAGGCGATTCCGCTTGACCGTTTGCTGATTGAAACCGACTGCCCGTATTTGGCGCCCCATCCATATCGCGGCAAGCGGAACGAGCCGGCCTATGTGAAGCTCGTAGCCGAGCAGATTGCCAGCCTGAGAGAGATGAGTTATGAAGCGCTCAGCGCGGCAACGAGAGAAAATGCAAAAAAACTTTTTGGCATTTCTTGATAGCCGGTTCTGACGCCTGTTGACGAAGCTTGTCTAACGACTCATTCGTTCGAAAAAGTTCTACACAAGAGATGAACTGCATACAGTGGACGTGTCGATAAGTTTTTGTTTTCTTTGCCGGCTCGTTCATGGATAATAAGGTCGATGCGGCGAAGAAACAAAATCAAAAAGTTGACAAAGGGAGGCTGAGTGTATATAATTCGGACGTTGAGAAGGAGGAATGCATGACATGGAAGCCAATAAGCTCCGAATTCTTCCAGTCAACCACTTTTGGAGAAATGTGGTACTCTCCGTCATCAGTCTTATTCTCTTCGTATGCGGAATGATTTACGCAGTTTATGAGACGACAAAGGCTACGGTAACGATCTCGATTGATGGTGAGAATCTTACGGTGCAGACGCACGCATCTACAGTTGCCGAATTGATGAGAGAGCAGGATTGGAATGTCCAAGAGTATGACCGTGTTGAACCTGGTTTAGATACAAAGATATCAGGCAATATGGCTCTTACATGGGATAGGGCCAAGGAGGTCTTTGTCACCATTGACGGACAAGAAGAGTCGGTATGGACCACAGCAGATAATGTCGAACAACTTATACATGAACTAAATATTGAGTACAAAGAGCACGATTTACTTAAGCCCTCACTCGAAACCGAAATTGCGGACGAAATGAGCCTGGTCTATGAATCTGCCTTTCAGGTAGTGCTTTCTAGTGACGGTGAACAAAAGGATTTTTGGACAACTTCGACGACTGTCGCTGACTTTTTAGAGAAAGAGGATGTTTCATTAGGTGAACTTGATCGCGTCGAACCAGCGTTGGAAGAACGGATAGACGAGAAGACAGACATTAAAGTGATACGTGTAGAAAAAGTCACCGATGTGGTGGAAGAGGCCGTTGAATTCGGGACGGTAACCCGGAAGGATAGCAGTTTGGAGAGCGGCAAGGAAACCGTCGTTCAGGAAGGCGAAGAAGGACGGGTGAAAAAGCACTTTGAAGTCGTGCTTGAAGATGGCAAAGAGGTTTCCCGCGAGCTGGTGAAGACAGAGACTGTTCGGGAAAGCACAGACAAAATCGTCGCGGTTGGAACGCGTCCGGCGGCTCCGACTGTTGCGAGAAGTCAAGCTCCATCAACAGCTTCTGCCAGTCAGGGCGGGGAAGGCCGCACGCTGACGGTTACAGCAACCGCTTATACGGCTCAGTGCAACGGCTGCAGCGGTGTAACGGCAACAGGAATCAATTTAAATAACAACCGCAATGCGAAAGTGATTGCGGTCGATCCCAATGTGATCCCGTTAGGCTCCCGCGTCCACGTAGAGGGCTATGGAACAGCCGTCGCTGCGGATACAGGTGGAGCGATTCAGGGGAATAAAATTGATGTTCATGTGCCGACAAAGGCAGATGCGCAACGATGGGGAAGAAAGCAAGTAAAGATTACGATTCTGAACTAAAACACACAAGCTGTGGTGTGGCAAAGGGAAAAAAACCCCGTAAGCCACACCTGCTTGAATTGGCCGCAGGAAAGAAAAAGGCTTATTCAGAACAGGTAAGTCTGCTGATAACGCCTCTTGCCCGGGCGGCAATTCAGCGGACCGCTAGAGGCCTGTTTTGATTTGGGGAGACTTCGTGGCACACCTTGTCGCGAAGCGTTGTTCTTAGCTTGATCAGAATCTCGATTTCGCGTTTCAAGCAACCACCATTGATAAGAAAACCAGGGCGCTGCGCCTTGGTTTTTTGCTGATTGCAGTCACTTTTAAGATAAGCTTTGAAATGATGCAGGGCTCCGCATTGCTTTGGCGTTGATCCCAAAGGGTACCAATCAACCTTTTTGGGGTCAGCGCTTTTTTGCCGTCAGCCGCAAGACAAGCTACAATGGAATAAGGAATGTTGTTAGGAGAATAATGATGAAGATTAAAGAAATGATTGTGGTGGAAGGAAAAGACGATACAGTCGCGATTAAGCGGGCTGTCGACGCCGATACAATTGAAACGAACGGCTCGGCGGTAAATGAAAGAGTGCTGGCGCAAATTGAGCTGGCTCAGCAGCGGAGAGGGGTAATTATTTTAACGGACCCTGATTATCCCGGAGAGAGAATCAGACGGATTATCAGTGAGCGCATCCCCGCCTGTAAGCATGCATTTCTACCAAAGCGAGAAGCTCTTTCGCGGAAGAAAGACGATTTGGGCGTAGAGAACGCCTCACCGGAGGCAATCAGGTACGCCCTGAGGCATGCCAAGAAAGAAGAGGAAGCGCTAAAAGAGCTTATTGACCGGCAGGCTCTTCTCGACGCAGGATTAATTGCCGGGCCGAAAGCGAAACAGCGCCGGGAGCGTCTTGGAATCATATTGAACATCGGCTACGCGAATGGAAAGCAATTTCATAAACGGTTGCAGAAGTTTCGAATTACAGCAGAGGAATTTGCCCGGGCTGTTCATCAGCTGTTTGAGGAGGAAAACAACGAATGACAAAAGATATTGCGACACCAATGCGAACGAAGGAAATACTCGATAAATTCGGCTTCAGCTTTAAAAAAAGCCTGGGGCAAAATTTCTTGATCGATACGAATATTCTTCACAAAATCGTCGAGGCGGCCGAGCTTGGCCCGGAATCCGGCGCGGTGGAGGTTGGTCCGGGAATCGGGGCGCTGACGGAGCAGCTGGCAAAACGGGTGAAAAAAGTTGTCTCGTTTGAAATTGACCAGAGGCTCTTGCCTGTCCTGGAAGAAACACTGTCTCCCTATGAGAATGTGACGATTGTCCATTCAGATGTGTTGAAGGCCGATCTTCAGGCGACGCTGGCGGCTGAACTGTCCGATGTATCCGATGTGATGGTCGTCGCCAACCTGCCGTATTACGTGACGACGCCGATTCTGATGAAGCTGCTCGAAGAAAAGCTGCCGATTCGCGGAATTGTGGTGATGATTCAAGCCGAGGTGGCGGACCGGATCGCCGCTGCCCCAGGTTCGAAGGATTATGGTGCGCTCTCCATTGCCGCGCAATATTATGCGGTAGCCGAAAAAGTCATGACCGTCCCAGCAACGGTTTTCGTTCCGCAGCCGCGGGTCGATTCGGCTGTTTTGCGATTGACGCTGCGTGATAAGCCGGCCGTTCAAGTCGAAGATGAGGCTTATTTTTTCCGCGTGTTCCATGCCTGTTTTGCGAACCGCCGCAAAACGATATTAAATAATCTGATTCATAATCACAGCACGAAGGAGCAGAAGCCAGCAGTGCTTGCGGCGCTTGAGGAGGCTGGAATTGATCCGCAGCGCCGGGGAGAAACACTCTCGCTTGAGGAATTTGCCCGTCTGAGCGACAGCTTATATAAAAGGTTGCCGAAGGCCTAGCACACTCCCTCCTCTTTTGACATAGCCTAAGGGGAGAGGAGGCCGTGCCGATGAAACTGAAAAAAGGAGATATCGTTGCCCGCCTTTCATACGAGTGCGATTTATTATTTCGGGTCGTTTCCATCAGGGACAATACAGCCGAATTGGCCGGGGAGGATATGCGTCTGCTCGCGGATGCGCCGGTGGAGGACCTCGTTCTCATTTCCGAAGAAGAACGGACAGTTTATCAGAAGGAAGCCAAAGCCCTTGAAGAGAACTCCTATCGCTTGTTCAGACAAGATGCGAAGCTGATGAAGCAGCGAAGCGAGTACGAGGTAACGTCGGAATATACGACGAGTCCGAACTACTTTGAGCTGAGGGGACGAGTGCTTCATATCGACGGGGATAGCTTATATTTGCGGAAGTGCACCGATCTGTATGAAAAGCTTGGTGTGCCGGTATACGGAGTTCATTTACATGAGAAAGAAATGCCTGAACAAATAAAGTCGCTTTTGCAAATGGTACAACCAGACATTGTCGTCATCACCGGGCATGACGCCTATTTAAAAACAAAAGGCGATGAACGGGATCTGCGCGCATATCGGCATACAAAATATTTCGCCGAGTGCGTCCGGGTGGCGCGGAAGCAGACATGGCACCGCGATGAGCTGATCATCTTTGCCGGAGCGTGCCAATCTCACTTTGAGACATTAATTAAAGCGGGAGCGAATTTCGCCAGTTCACCGGACCGCGTCAATATTCACGCCCTTGATCCTGTCTATATTGCCGCCCGAATCAGCCTGACATCGTTTATGGAATCGATCCGGTTAACGGATGTGCTGCGCAATACGATTACGGGGGAGAAAGGACTCGGAGGGATTGAAACGAAGGGTGTCATGAGGCGGGGGATGCCGCTGAAAGTCGATAATTGAACAGCTGAAGGATGTGCAAAACCAGACCGGGGTGCATATCCTTTTTGGTTTTTCCTGATTTTATTTCCATACATATTACGCGGTGAATAAGGCATACTAACGAACAATGAATGACAGGAACGTAAAAAAACCGTTGTTTGAAGAGAAATTTATTGACAATATTCTTGTTTGCTTGTTATAATTTAAAATTTATTTGACGAATTATGCAAGCTGTGCTATACTAAATACAGAGTGAGGTGGGTGTAGTTATGGCAAAAACGTTAATAGACATTAAGCGTGCCTTGGATGCTAATGTTGGTAAGAGGATTACAATTAAAGCAAATGGTGGTCGTCGTAAAACGTCAGAGCGTACTGGTCTACTCGAAGAAACATACCCGTCTGTTTTCATTGTGAAATTAGATGAACAAGAAAATGCTTTCGAGCGAGTTTCATACAGCTATGCTGATATCCTTACAGAAACAGTTGAACTTATGCTTTGCGAGGATAACGTTGATTCAACGGTTTCCAAAGCGTAAGCGTCGATTGGATACAAAGTCAAATATGCCTTCCTGTTAATTTCAGGGAGGCATATTTGTGTTGCGGCTGCCCACACTAAGAATGTCACGACATTGCTAACCTACAAAAAGGAGTGGTTGAGACATGAGCAGACGCAGAGGAGTCATGTCAGAGCGCTTTAAGGAAGAGCTGGCAAAGGAGCTTGGCTTCTATGATACGGTCCAAAAGGAAGGCTGGGGCGGTATTAAAGCGAGAGATGCCGGGAATATGGTGAAACGGGCCATTGAAATAGCAGAAAACCAATTAGCAAATCGTGACAATTCATAAGAGAAGAGTCATTCTCTTATGTATACAGGATGTCTGGCGGGTCGAAACTGACCTTCTGGGCATCCTTTGTTTTTTGTCGGGAAGCGACGGGATACTTCTTGAGTGGTATGTTCAGCAAACAAGTGATAAAATAGCGTAAGCAAATGGAATGAGTAGAAGGTGACAAAAGTGAGATATTCAGTAAAGGCCCCAGCAAAAATTAATTTAACATTGGATGTTCTTCATAAACGACCGGACGGCTACCACGAGGTGGAGATGATTATGACAACAGTTGATTTAGCCGACCGGATTGATTTAACCGAAACCGATGACGGGAAAATTGTCATCGATGTTTCCGAAGGGTTTGTCCCGAGTGACCAGCGGAATCTGGCCTATCAGGCAGCGGAATTATTACAAAAGCGAATGAATGTGAAAAAGGGCGTTTCGATTTATATTACAAAGCGGATTCCCGTGGCTGCCGGACTGGCTGGCGGAAGCAGTGACGCCGCTGCAACGTTAAAAGGCCTAAATAAGCTGTGGAAGCTGGAGCTCTCATTGGACGAGCTGGCGGAGATCGGCAAGGAGATCGGCTCGGATGTCGCTTTTTGTGTCTATGGTGGAACAGCATTGGCAACTGGCAGAGGAGAGATCATTGAGGCGATTCCGGCTCCTCCTTCCTGCTGGGTGATTTTGGCAAAGCCGCCTATTGGCGTTTCGACGGCAGATATTTATAAGCGGCTCACTCTTCAAAACATTGAGCATGCGCCAACAAAACGGATGATCGAGGCGATCAGACAGCAGGATTTCACCGGGATATGCGCCAACCTCCATAACGTATTGGAATCGGTGACATTGGATATGTATCCAGAGGTGCGCCATATTAAAGAGCAGATGCTTCGGTTCGGGGCGAACGGCGTCCTGATGAGCGGCAGCGGACCGACGGTATTCGGCCTGGTCGAACACGAATCACGGCTCCACCGCATTTATAACGGGTTGCGAGGCTTTTGTCAGGATGTGTACGCGGTACGCCTGATTCGCTCAACAGATACTTGCTAGAAACCGTATAAAAATGTTATGTTAAAGGAAAATATTCGGTTTTGTGGAGGTAGCATGAAAAAGCTTAAACGAAGCGGTCGTCTTGTTGATATGACCTATTATTTGCTCCAGCATCCACACGAGGTCATTTCACTAACTCATTTCTCAGAACGGTATCAATCGGCAAAGTCTTCGATCAGCGAAGACTTGGTGATTATTAAAGAAATTTTCGAGGATGAAGGCTATGGCACCTTGCTGACGATTTCGGGAGCGAGCGGCGGGGTGAAGTTTATTCCACGAATTGACTATGCCCAGGCTCAAGTGTTTATGCGGGAGTTGATTGATCAGCTTGCCGTGCCGGAGCGGATTTTGCCAGGCGGTTATTTATACATGATGGATTTACTCGGTAGCCCGCGATTTATTCAGCGCGTTGGGCAGGTGTTTGCGTCCGTGCTGGCGAATAAACATATTGACGCGGTCATGACAGTGGCGACAAAGGGGATTCCACTTGCATATGCCGTAGCCCAGTATTTGGACGTTCCGGTCAGCATTGTCCGGCGGGATCATCTCGTTACCGAAGGCTCAATGGTCAGCATCAACTATGTCTCGGGCTCATCAAAGCGTATTCAGACGATGACGCTTGCCCGCAGAAGCCTTGCGCCAAATTCCCGCGTCTTTATTGTCGATGACTTCATGAAGGCCGGTGGTACGATCCGCGGGATGATGGACTTGCTTGATGAATTTCAGGCGGAGCTTGTCGGAATTGGCGTGCTCGTTGAATCGGTCGGGGTCGAAGAACGACTTGTTGACGAATACATGTCGATCACACGGCTCTCGGAAGTCAATGTTAAAGACCGGACGATTACGGTCGAACCAGGAAATGTGTTGGATTTATTAAAAACAGTCACATTGGAGGATGAAAAATAAAATGAAAATTGTACATACAAACAATGCGCCAGCCGCCATTGGTCCTTACTCTCAGGGAATCATTGTCAATAATATGTTTTACAGCTCCGGTCAAATTCCGCTCACTGCTGAAGGAGAGCTTGTCAACGGCACGGTGGAAGAACAGACTCACCAGGTGTTCAACAATTTAAAAGCGGTATTGGCTGAGGCGGGTGCGTCTCTTGACTCCGTCGTCAAAGCGACCGTTTTTATTAAGGATATGAATGATTTTCCTGTTATTAACGAGGTGTACGGCGAGTATTTCGGTGAGCACAAGCCCGCCCGCTCGTGTGTGGAGGTCGCTCGTCTGCCAAAGGATGTTTTGGTAGAAATTGAAGTGATCGCCCTTGTGAAGGCGTAAAAAGGATCTGCCGGAAAACCGGAATGGAAGGGGAATAAACGGTTTCGGGAACTTCTGTGCGACGATGGTACCTTTACATTTAAAATGTTTTTTAATTTTTTGATTTAGAAGAAGGAATTGCCATCTTTTTAGAGAATTGTTATAGCAAGAATAACATTCTAGAGGTGGTGACCAACATGCAGGTGACAGATGTCAGATTGCGTCGAGTCAATACAGAAGGCAGAATGCGTGCTATTGCCTCCATTACGATTGACCATGAATTTGTGGTGCATGATATTCGAGTAATCGATGGTAATAACGGCCTATTTGTAGCTATGCCGAGCAAGCGAACGCCTGATGGAGAATTCCGTGATATTGCCCATCCGATCTCTTCTCAAACAAGAGAAAAGATTCAAACGGCTGTGCTGGCTGAATACGACAAAGCAGGCGAATATGAAGAAGTTGAATATGAAGAAGCGGGTGCTTCTTAAATCACAATGAGGGTTCCACGACTATGAAGTGACCCCAAAAAGTTAGACACAGTTATCTCATTAGGCAACGGGTTGGGCATAAGTTCGATATTGTATCGGGCTCATGCCTTTTAATTTTGCCTTAATCCGTTTTGTGTTGTAATAAGTTATGTACGTTTCTAATTCGCTTTTAAAATGCTCCGCACTTTCAAACTCTTTTATGTAGAGAAACTCAGACTTCATAATCCCGAAAAAATTCTCCATTACAGAATTATCGTAACAGTTTCCTTTACGAGACATACTTTGTACAATTCCCCTCGATTCTAGCGCTTGACGATATTGCTTCATTTGATAGTGCCATCCCTGATCTGAATGCATCAATAGTTGATGTTCTTCCGGTAGGCGTTCGAAAGCCTTTTCCAACATCCCTGAAACAAGCGAATACGTTGGTCTAGAGCCAAGTGTATAGGTAATAATTTCTCCATTAAATAAATCTAAAACAGGTGACAAATAAATCTTCTCGCCACATAATGTAAACTCCGTAATATCCGTTACCCATTTCTGGTTTGGGGCGTCTGCCGTAAAATGACGATCTAAAATATTTCGTACGATCTTCCCAACAGTCCCTTTATAAGACTTATATTTTTTCATACGTACAATACACTTTAAACCTAATTCTTTCATAATCCGTTGAACCTTCTTGTGATTCACTTTTTGCCCACGATTCGCAAGCTCATCACTAATCGTAAGCACTCCCGTTAGTTTGACTGGTAAAAATAGCAAGCGGTTCCTTTCTTTTGGTCGCGTGCACAAGGACGGTTTTCAACTTGGCGATGTCACAAAAGATTAAAAATACCCTTTTGCGACATCTCCTTGAAATACCCTTGGTTTTAGGATATATTCGTAAGGGAAAAAGGAACACCTGGGGGGAAACCATGAGCAGTCGTTTTGCGGTCATATTAGCAGCTGGACAGGGAACGAGGATGAAGTCAAGTCTGTATAAAGTGCTTCATCCAGTATGTGAAAAACCGATGGTTCAACATGTCGTTGATCAAGTCACAGCGTTAGGGTTTGAAAAAAAGGTGGCAGTTGTCGGCTTCGGCGCTGAAGTTGTCAAGCAGCAGCTGGGAGATCAGGTCTCCTACGTTGTCCAGGAAGAACAGCTTGGCACAGGTCATGCCGTCATGCAGGCAGAAAGCCTGTTAAAGGGAGAGCAAGGGACAACGGTGGTCCTATGCGGAGACACACCCTTACTGACGGCCGAGACGATCGGGAAGTTGCTAGACTGTCATGAAAAAGAAGGAGCGAAGGCAACCGTCCTGACCGCGATAGCGGAAGACCCTGCCGGATACGGACGGATTATCCGCGACGAAAAAGGGCTTGTTGAACGAATTGTTGAGCACAAGGATGCCTCCGACCAGGAACGGAACGTCTGTGAAATTAATACCGGGACATATTGCTTTGACAACGCGAGCCTGTTTGCGATGCTGAAGCAGGTCGGCAATGACAACGTTCAGGGGGAGTATTACCTTCCAGATGTCATTGAATTATTGAAAAATGCCGGAGAGAAAGTCGCTGCCTATCAAACACCGCATTTCGAAGAAACAATGGGGGTCAATGACCGGATAGCGCTTTCAGAGGCAGAGAATATTATGAAAAGAAGGATTAATCATTATTGGATGCGTCAGGGAGTGACGATGATCGATCCGGCGCAAACGTATATTTCAAGTGAGGCGACAATCGGTCGGGATACCGTACTCCGGCCGGGGACGATCATCCACGGGAAAACGGTAATCGGAGAGAACTGTGACATTGGGCCGCACAGCGAAATTAAAGATAGTGTCGTCGATAACGGAACTGTGATCTCACAGTCGGTCATTCATGATAGTGAGATCGGCAAGGCCGTACGGATCGGACCGTTTGCCCATATTCGCCCGCAGTCGACGATCGGCGATGACGTGCGGATCGGTAACTTTGTCGAAATTAAAAAATCGACAATTGGAAATGGAAGCAAAGCCTCCCACTTAAGCTACATCGGTGACAGTGAAATCGGCGAAGGGGTTAATTTCAGCTGTGGGGCTGTAACCGTTAATTATGACGGCAAGAACAAATTTAAAACGATCATTGAAGACGGGGCTTTTATCGGCTGCAATGCGAATTTAATTGCACCGGTTACGATTGGAAAAAACGCTTTAGTTGCGGCAGGCTCTACGATTACCGATGATGTGCCGAGTGAAGCATTATCCATCGCGCGGGCAAGACAGACAAATAAAGAAGAGTATCAAAAAGGCAAACAATAACCACTAAGGTGTAATGAATTTTTGGAGGGAAATCATAAAAATGGCTAAATACGGTGATCCAAGTTTAAAGGTTTTTACATTAAATTCAAATAAAGGTCTTGCTCATGAAATTACAGAGCATATCGGTGTCGCGATGGGTCAAAGCTCAGTGACGCGCTTTAGCGATGGAGAAGTGCAGATCAACATTGAAGAAAGCATCCGCGGTTGCGATGTGTATTTGATTCAATCGACTTCAGCTCCTGCCAACGAACATATTATGGAGCTGTTAATTATGATTGATGCGATGAAGCGCGCATCGGCCAAAACGATTAATGTCGTTATCCCTTATTACGGCTATGCGCGTCAAGACCGGAAAGCACGCGCCCGTGAGCCGATTACGGCGAAACTCGTCGCGAATCTGATTGAAACAGCAGGGGCGACGCGCGTATTGACGCTTGATCTTCATGCGACGCAAATCCAGGGGTTTTTCGACATTCCGGTTGACCAGCTGATGGGTGTACCGATTTTAGCCGATTATTTCTCAGGAAAGCAATTAGAAGATATTGTTATCGTTTCCCCGGATCACGGTGGTGTAGTCCGTGCCAGAAAAATGGCTGACCGTTTAAAAGCTCCGATCGCGATTATTGATAAACGCCGTCCGCGTCCGAATGTGGCCGAGGTGATGAATATCGTCGGGAATATTGAAGGGAAAACGGCGATTATTATTGATGATATTATTGATACAGCCGGAACGATTACTTTGGCGGCGAACGCGTTGGTGGAGCACGGAGCGAAGGAAGTGTATGCATGCTGTACGCATCCAGTGCTTTCAGGGCCGGCGATGGAGCGGATTGACAATTCAAAAATTAAAGAGCTTGTCGTCACGAATACGATCGAGCTTGATGAGAATAAGAAAAGCGAGAAGATCACCGAGCTTTCTGTAGCGCCACTGATGGCTGAAGCGATTATTCGCGTCCATGAGCATGCGTCGGTCAGCACATTGTTTGATTAATAGAGCGATCCGTCGTTGGTGAATGAACCCCGATAGGAAGGAGGCCACTGAAAAACATCCTTTTTCGTAACTCGAAGAAGAGTAATGGCTCCGCGCGTTGCGCGCCTTGCTTCGAGAAACCCACTCGTAGCAAGGCTTTCAAAATCAGGCAACGGCTACGCTCATGACGAAAAAGCTGCTGAAAAAGTGAAAATCGTACTTTTTCAGCAGCTTCATAGGAAGCGGGATATTGCGAAAACGTAAGTAAGTGGTTTAAATTGACTCATTTAGGGAATACAAGTGATATAGACTTGAAAACAATGATTGAGGTGAGGCGAGATGACTACGATCTTAAAAGCAAGTCCCAGAGATGATTTGAAAGGTTCGGCAACGAGACAATTGCGTAAGGACGGCTATGTGCCGGCTGTATTATACGGAAACAAAATTGAAAGTCAGCCTGTCGCGGTGGAAGGAGTAGACCTTCTGAAAACGGTTAGAGAGGTTGGAAAAAACGGCTTATTCTCTTTGGACGTATCCGGGAAGAGTAAGCATCAGGTTATGATCAATGATCTGCAAATCGATCCGCTGAAAAACGAATATCTCCACATTGATTTCTTTGAAGTCGATATGAGTTCGGAAATTGATGCGGCGGTGCCGGTCCGGTTAACAGGTGATGCACCGGGTGAGAAGGAAGGCGGCATTGTCTCTCACTTAATGTACGAAATTAACGTGAAATGTTTGCCGTCGGATATTCCGGAGGAAATCAGCGTCGATATTTCCGGGCTGACGATTGGCGACTCGATTCAAGTAGCTGATATTCGGTCAACTGTCCCGGTTGAGGTCACGAGCGATGATGAAGAAACAATTGTGACAGTCCAGCCGCCGGCAGCAGAAGTCGAGCCTGAAGGAACAGAGGCTGAGGCGAAAGAGCCGGAAGTGATTGGAGAGACAGAGCAGAAAGAAACAGAGGAATAAGATTCAAATAAATAAAGCTGCACCCGCCTAGAGAGGAGAATCCCACTCCACTCTAGGCTTTTAACAGATGCGGCGCCTCTTTTACAGGAAGGGAATCTTTTTTGATGAGCGAGATGAAGTAAAGTTGGGAGCGGGTGAGGGTGAAATTAATAATCGGGCTGGGCAATCCAGGAAGCAAGTATGATGGCACGCGCCATAACATTGGCTTTGATTGTGTCGATCGCTGTGCAGAAGAGTGGGGAATTGCACTCGACCAAAGCAAATTTAAAGGGGTGTTTGGTAAAGGTGTCGTCAACGGTGAGAAAGTGTTTCTGTTGAAGCCGTTGACCTATATGAATTTGTCAGGGGAATCCGTACGTCCGCTGATGGATTATTATCAAATACCGATTGAGGATATCGTTGTGATCTATGATGACTTAGATTTGCCGGCGGGGAAAATCCGGCTGCGGCAAAAAGGAAGTGCCGGCGGTCATAATGGAATTAAGTCGCTCATTTCGCATTTGGGTACACAGGAGTTTAACCGGATTCGCGTCGGAATTGACCGGCCGCGCAACGGGGAGACGGTCGTTAATTATGTATTGGGGAACTATTATCCCGAGGAAATAGAGTCGGTTAGAGAGTCGGTTGAACTGGTAGCCAAGGCCGTCGAGGCGTGGACAACGAAGCCGTTTCTTGAAGTGATGAATCAATTTAATTGAGCGTCGTCGTATAGAGTTTTTCCGCCTTGCTCATACTAAAGGTAGGAGTAGCGGGAAAGGAGCTTGATACGGTGGCGATTCATTACAAATGCCGTCATTGCCAGGTCGAGCTTGGAGCGATTGATGAAGAGCTGCGGGCTGAAGCGCTAGGCTTTGACAGTTTGACGAGCACGGAACGAACCGATATGTTGACATATGAGCCGAATGGTGATATACATGTGAATGTTATATGTGAGGACTGTCACGAGGCTCTTATGCGAAATCCCGGCTTACATGAGCTGGACAGAATGATACAATAGAATGAGCAGTACAAAAGGGGTTGTCCCAAAAGCCACGCTTTGGGACAACCTCTTTAAGCAATGAACCGCCTTTCAGCAACAGGCGGTCGTTCCGCTCTGGATAAGCAAACAAAGGAAACCGGCTGAAAAACCATCGTGCGGACCTCCTTTAAGCAATGGGCGAAGCTCTGTCTCTTATCAGGATAAAGCAGGATTCTAGGCTTCTAGCAAGAATAAACAGTAAACAGTGCTTTTATGAGATTAACAGAATAAATATAAATTGAACACTAACCATGGCGTTACTGGAATAACAGGGGGAACAGCATGTTAGGATTGCAGCAATATTATCAAAATAATGATGAGATAAAAGCGGTTTCAACGAGTCTTGAAGCGAATATGAAGGAGCAGCTTATATCGGGCTTAACCGGATCGGCACGGACGTTATTTATTTCTACGGTTTACCGTGATGCGCAGCGGCCGATGCTGCTTGTTACACATAATTTGTATCAGGCTCAGAAGTTGTATGATGACTTGGTTGATTTATTAGGGGAAGACCAGATTCTTTTGTATCCAGTCAATGAGCTTATTTCAGCAGAAATCGCCATAGCGAGCCCGGAGATGAAGGCGCAACGTATTGACGTGTTAAATAAGCTGATTTATGGATTCAAAGGGGTTGTCATCGCCCCGCTTGCCGGAGTCAGACGCCAGTTGCCCCCGGTAAGCGTTTGGAGACATCATCAAATCGATGTTGAGCTTGGAAGCGATATCGGCGATATTGACCAGTTGATAAGTAAGCTAGTGGCAATGGGCTTTCAGCGTGTCGATATGATTGCCTCGCCCGGTGAATTCAGCGTGCGCGGAGGCATTATTGATTTGTATCCGTTGACTGAACCGGATCCGATTCGAATCGAGCTGTTCGACACGGAGGTCGACTCAATTCGAACCTTTTCCGTCGAGAATCAGCGCTCAAAAGAAGAGAAGAAGGCGGTCAGGATCGGTCCGGCTCAGGAGGTGCTGCTCGAGAAGAAACATTATGAGCAGGCGGCTGCTGCTTTGACGGAAGGCCTGGCGAAGACGCTTAAGGAAGTTCGCGCAAAAGAGACGAAGGAGAAGCTTTCGCAAAATATTTCTTATGAGATCGGACAGCTGAAGCAAGGGTCGACCTTTCAGGGAATGTATAAATACATGTCGCTTTACTATGAAGGTGAGCACTCCCTGCTGTCGTTTCTTCCAGCCAATGCCGTGTTGATCGTTGATGAATTGGCAAGGGTCAAGGAAATGGCCGAAAGCCTCGATAAGGAAGAAGCGGAGTGGAATATCGCCCTGCTGGAACAAGGGGAAATCATTCACGACGTCTCAATGTCGGTGGCGGTTTTCGAGCAGTTAAAGCATTCTCATTATCCGATTATCTATTTATCGCTATTTTTGAAGCATGTCGCACAGACCAATCCTGAGAATGTGATCAGCATCACGTGCAAATCGATGCAACAATTTCACGGTCAAATGCAGTTGCTCCAGTCTGAAGTGGCGCGCTGGAAAAAGGCGGGACAGACGGTCGTTTTTATTGCCGCCTCCAAGGAAAGGGCGCAGAGGCTCTCCTTAAACCTTGAGGCCGAGCAAATAGAAGCCGGATTTGTGGAACGCTCCACAGAGTTACGGGAAGGTCAAACGTATATTATGGTTGGAAACCTGCAAAGCGGCTTTGAATTGCCTTCGAGCAGGTTAGTTGTGATTACGGAAGAAGAAGTGTTCGCGAAGAAAAGAGCGAAGCGTCCGCAGCGAAAGCAAACATTATCGAATGCCGAACGGATTAAGAGCTATTCAGAGCTTAAAGTCGGTGACTTAATCGTTCATACGAATCATGGTATCGGAAAATATTTAGGCGTGGAGACATTAGAAATTAATGGCCTCCACAAGGATTATCTCCACCTACGCTATAAAGGAAACGATAAGTTATACGTACCGGTCGAGCAGATTGATCAGGTGCAAAAGTATGTCGGATCGGAAGAGAAGGATCCGAAAATTTATGCATTGGGTGGAAGTGATTGGAAAAAGGTGAAAAAGAAGGTGCAGTCATCGGTCGAAGATATTGCCGATGATTTAATCAAGCTCTATGCCGAGCGTGAAGCGAGCAAAGGGTTTGCCTTCTCAGGCGATGGGCCGGAACAGGCTGAATTTGAAGCCTCCTTTCCCTATCAGGATACAGAGGATCAAAAAAGAGCGATCCTCGAAATTAAAAAGGATATGGAGCGTCCGCGTCCGATGGACCGTTTATTATGCGGCGATGTCGGCTACGGGAAAACAGAGGTCGCGATTCGCGCCGCCTTTAAAGCGATCATGGACGGGAAGCAGGTCGCCATCCTTGTGCCGACCACGATCCTTGCCCAGCAACATTATGAAACGATTAAGGAGCGCTTTTCCGAGCATCCGATCAAAATTGGCGTCTTGAGCCGCTTTCGTTCAAAAAAGGAACAAACAGAGACGCTTAAAGGCTTGAAGGCCGGAACGGTTGATTTGATTGTCGGGACGCACCGGCTGCTCTCGAAGGATGTGGTGTTTCACGATCTTGGCCTGCTTATTGTAGACGAGGAGCAGCGCTTTGGTGTGACGCATAAAGAAAAAATTAAGCAGCTAAAAGCAAATATCGATGTATTGACGCTTACGGCGACTCCGATTCCGCGGACGCTGCACATGTCGATGCTTGGTGTTCGCGACCTGTCGGTTATTGAAACGCCGCCGGAAAACCGTTTTCCCGTTCAGACGTATGTCGTTGAATACAATGCCGCCCTTGTGCGCGAGGCGATTGAGCGGGAGTTAACACGCGGAGGTCAGGTGTATTTTCTCTATAACCGCGTCGAGGATATCGAGCGGATGACAGAGCAGCTGTCGATGCTCGTGCCGGATGCCCGTATCAGCTACGCTCATGGGCAAATGAACGAGCGGGAATTAGAGACGATCATGCTTGACTTCCTGGAAGGCAACAGCGATGTATTGGTAACGACGACGATTATCGAGACCGGGGTCGACATACCAAATGTAAATACGCTCATTATTTATGACGCCGATAAAATGGGTCTTTCCCAGCTTTATCAAATCCGTGGACGTGTCGGACGTTCCAATCGTGTCGCGTATGCCTATTTCACGTATCAACGTGATAAAGTATTAACGGAAGTAGCGGAGAAGCGGCTGCAGGCGATTAAGGAATTTACCGAGCTTGGATCAGGCTTTAAAATTGCAATGCGCGATTTGACGATCCGTGGAGCCGGGAATCTGCTTGGGTCGCAGCAGCATGGCTTTATTGAATCGGTCGGGTTTGACCTTTATTCGCAAATGCTGAAGGAGGCAATCGAGGAACGAAAAGGCGATAAGCCGAAGAAAGAACGTTTCCAATCAGAAATTGATGTTAAGGTCGATGCTTATATTCCGGAGACGTACATCAATGATGCAAAGCAAAAGATCGAGATGTACAAACGGTTTAAGGGAGCCGAAACGGTTGAAGATATAAAGGATCTCCAGGAGGAGATGTTCGACCGCTTTGGCGAATACCCGAAGCAGGTGGACTTTCTGTTGCGCTTAACGGCGATAAAGCTGAAAGCCAATCAGGAGAAAATCGAGCAGATTGTTGAAGGCAAAAATCAGGTGACCATTCTCGTATCGGCTGAAGCGACACAGAACCTTGACGGGGCAAAGCTGTTTGAAGTCGCTCATCAGCTTGGGCGCGAGGTTGCTCTCGGCACAGCCGGAGAAAAAATCAAATTCTCGATTAAAACGAAGACGTTAAGCGATGAACAGCTCCTGACGATGATTGAAACGATCATCGGTGGTATTGAAGACGCGAAAAAGAATTAAACAGGAAAACGGACAGTGGTTAATCCGGGGAAACCCTTTCCTTGGTTTTTTAAAGGAGGGCTGAACATTTTCGGGTTGATTCGAGGAAGGGCGTCGGCTTAGCGCGTTACACGGGTGACTGAAAGAACCCCGTTTTCAGTCATCCTCAACAGATTGTAACGGCTTCGCATGCTGCTTCAAAGGAAAGACAGACGATACAGGCGTCTGTCTTTTCTTATGGATTGATGTTGTAAGCAGCCAAAGAAATTCATGTATTGGTGAATAGTTCTTTTTCTAAGAAAGATACTATAGATAATTCCACTTCACCAAGTACTCACATCATTAGAAAGGGAGGCTAGTCAATATGAAAGCAACAGGAATCGTACGTCGCATTGATGATTTAGGACGTGTGGTCATACCGAAGGAAATTAGAAGAACATTGCGAATTCGCGAGGGAGATCCATTGGAGATCTTTGTTGATCGCGATGGTGAAGTCATCCTTAAGAAATATTCACCTATTTCAGAGCTTGGCGACTTCGCCAAGGAATATGCTGAGGCCTTATATGATAGCTTAAATCATTACGTCTTAATTGCTGACCGCGACACATTTATTGCTGTAGCAGGCGCACCGAAAAAGGAATATACAAACAAAAGTGTCGGTGAGATCGTTGAGAAGGTGATGAACGAGCGACAAACGAAGGTTGAGGTCAAGAGTGGAGAATATAATCTTGTCGGTGACCATCTGGATGATCTGAAAGGCTATGTCATTGCTCCGATCATTGCAAATGGGGATCCGATTGGGGCCGTCGTCTTATTCAGCAAGGACCAGGAGCTATCCGGGACAATTGAACAGAAGCTTGCCGAAACGGCAGCAAGTTTTCTCGCCCGGCAAATGGAACAATAAAGCAGCCGTGACAAGGGGGATTGATCCTTTTTGTCACGGCTCTTTTGTTTGAATGGGGGAAGCGGGGAAAACGATGATAGGAAGTGGACGAGAGTTTTAAGGTGCTTGGTCTGTCGGCCCGTCCCGGAAACGGGATGGCGGCGGGCTTTTTTTCGTGACTTTAGAAGGCAGGGCGCTTACGCTCATGCTTGGGGGACTCGGCAAAGGGTAAAAAAATCTTTCGCCTGAGCGCTATGTTCGCGGATCGGCTTGGCGTCGGTCCTCTTATTCTAGTATGATAGAGGAGCATTGGATCATAAAGTGAGGCGACAGGTGATTGGACATAGAAACGAAGAACAGGCCTTCTTTTTGGTATGGCTTTTTATTAGTATCAGGGGCAGCGGTTTTGGCAAAGCTGCTAAGTGCGATCTACAGAATTCCTTTTCAAAATATGGTTGGCGATATAGGCTTTTACGTCTATCAGCAAACCTATCCGTTATATGGCATTATGGCGGTTTTGGCGATGTACGGCTTTCCTGTCGTGCTGTCGAAGCAGCTCGCCGGGCTCAGGCAAGCTGATCAGCAACAGGCGAGCGAAATCGTCAGTATCTTTTTTTACAGTCAGCTGTTCGGCGCCTTGCTAGGGTGGATTGCTCTCTTTAGCTTGGCTGAACCGCTTGCGGTGCTGATGGGAGACCGCGGGCTGACGGGACCGATTCGGGCGATCAGTTTTCTGTTTTTGTTATTGCCGGCTTTATGTACGAGCCGGGGCTATGACCAGGGTCGGGGCGAGCTGGGAACGACAGCGGCTTCTCATATGATCGAGCAGCTTGTGCGCGTCGGCAGTATTTTAGCGATAACGATATCGCTTCTCCATGAAGGGGCTGATGTGTATCAAATCGGAACCGGAGCGGCGGTCGGCTCGATTGCTGGGGTGACGGCCGGCTTTCTCGTGCTTCAGCTGTTGAACAAGGGGGCGTGGCTGCGGCAGCTTATTTTGCCGCAGCATCTTCCGTGGCAGCGCCTGCGAAAGCAAATGACCGCCTTATGGAGCCAGGCACTGCTGATCAGCATGAGCGCACTTGTCTTCATCCTCTTTCAGCTCGTCGATGCGTTGACCGTGATTCGGCTGCTGGCGAGAAACGGGCTTCAAGAGCAGGCGGCCTATGCTGCTAAAGGGGTTTATGACCGGGGCCAGCCATTGCTCCAGCTTGGCGTGGTGCTGGCGACCGTGCTTAGTCTGGCGATTGTGCCTTTGCTTGCCAACATGGTTGCGCAAAAGCGTGGGAAACGGGCCGGATTGTATCAATATCTTTGTTATCGTCTGGCGCTTTTAGTAGGAGGAGCGGCAACGGTTGGCTTACTCGTCATTATTGAACCGACAAATCATATGCTGTTTACAGATCGTGCTGGCTCGGACGTGTTACAAGTGGTCGCTTTGGCGATTGTCGTCGGCTCCTTATTTGCCACGCTTGCCGGTATTTTGCAAGGCTATCACCTTGAGCGTTATCCTGCATTGGCTGTTGGAATTGGACTCGGTGTAAAAACAATCGGTAATATCGTCCTCATCCCGGTTTTCGGCACATTCGGCGCTGCCTGGTCGACCGTTGCCGCGCTGACAGTAATGGTCATCTATGCGGTGGTCGTGCTGCAACGGCATCAACTTTTCTTTTTCGGGAGCGGCAAGGTTTATTTTTGGATAGGAGGACTATTGCTGGCAATGGGACTGCTTACTCTCGCCTGGAGAGAAGCGAGCGGCTTGCTCATTCCTGACAGCAGACTTGGTGATGCAGTCGTCGCCCTCAGTACGGCCGGGCTTGGAGCGTGTGTTATTGCGGCAGGTGTTGTCTATCTCCCGATTTTTTCAGAACGGGAGTGGCGGACGATTCCTAAGCTGAAGCGGATCAGAAGATTAGTAAAAAGGAGCGGATGAGATGAAAGAAATAATCATTATTGGCTTAGGGGCCGGTGACATTGAGCAAATGCCGCTCGGAATCTACCGTTATTTAGTAAAGCAGGAGGCCGTTTATGTGCGGACGGCCGAGCATCCGGCTGTCCAGGCATTAAAGGAGGAAGGGGTTGCTGTTAAGGCGTTTGATGCCTTGTATGAACAGCACGAGGATTTTGATGCTGTCTATCAGGCGATTGTCGGCGAGCTGATAGCAAGTGCGGAAGATGAGGTCATTTATGCCGTTCCCGGCCATCCTTTTGTAGCAGAGCGTACAGTTCAGCTGCTTGTCGCGGAGGAAGCGAAGGGTACGATTAAGCTGAAAATTTTGGGCGGGCAAAGCTTTTTGGATGCGATGTATACTGCCTTGCGGATCGATCCGATTGAAGGCTGTCAAATTGTTGATGGAACAGCGCTGCAGCGCGATCAGCTTGTGTTGACCGAGCATATTATCATTGTCCAGGTCTATGATGCGATGATTGCTTCCGAGGTTAAGCTGACATTAATGGAGCGTTTGCCGGATGATTATGAGGTGACGATCGTCACTGCTGCCGGCTCACGTGATGAGGAGCTGATCCGGGTCCCGCTTTACGATCTTGATCGACGGACGACACTGAATAACTTAACCGCGGTCTATGTGCCCCCGGTACATAAAGAGGAGATGCTTTATCGTGAATTCACAAAGCTGAGAAAGGTGATCGCAACCTTGCGTGGTCCGGGCGGCTGCCCGTGGGATCAGAAGCAGACCCATCAGTCGCTGAAAAAGTACTTGCTGGAAGAAACATATGAGGTGCTTGAAGCGATTGATGAGCAGGATGAGGAGCATCTTGTTGAAGAGCTGGGCGATGTCCTGCTTCAAGTTTTGCTGCATGCGCAAATCGGCGAGGATGAAGGCTATTTTTCGATTGAGGATGTTATTTATGCGATCACGGAAAAAATGATCCGGCGTCATCCCCATGTTTTTGGCGAAACGAGCGTGAGTGATGCAGAGGAAGTCGTTGTTAACTGGGATGCTATTAAAAAGCAGGAAAAAGGGAAAGAAGAAAACAGCTCCCTATTGGCCAGTATACCAAAAGGTTTGCCAGCGCTAATGGAAGCGGAACAGCTGCAAAAGCAGGCTGCGAAGGGCGGCTTTGATTGGGACGAGGCGGCGCCGATCTGGATGAAGCTTCAGGAGGAGATCAACGAGTTTATGGTCGAATTGAAAGCGGGAGCCGGGGAGGAAATGAAGAAGGAATTTGGCGATATCCTGTTTGTGCTTGCCAATTTAGCAAGGTATTATAAAATTGATCCAGAAGAGGCTTTGCTGCGAACTAACCGGAAGTTTAAACGACGCTTCCGTTATATTGAAGAATCGGTCGGTGCGGAAGGCAGGGTGCTGACTGAGCTGACTCTTGAGGAGCTTGATGAGAGATGGGAGCAGGCAAAGCAGCTGGAACGGGAGGAGAATAGCGATGCGTTTAGATAAATTTTTAAAAGTGTCACGATTAATTAAGCGAAGAACATTGGCGAAGGAAGTATGTGACAAAGGCAGAATTCAAATTAATGGACAGGTGGCGAAAGCCGGTTCGACGGTGAAGGCGGGAGACGAGCTTGTCATTAAGTTTGGCCAGAAGACGGTTACCGTCAGGGTCGAGGCGATCCGTGATATTGTACGCAAGGAAGAAGCCGGTACGATGTATACGATCGTCAGCGAAACGTCGAATACCGCTGAATAGGGCTTGTTCTAATTTCCCTCCTCCTTTCATATAATGCGGTGAGAGTAAAAAAAGAGGAGGGTCATGGGATGGATCATTCATATGAATTCGGTACACCGATGGGGCGAGAGCGGCAAAGTAATGACCATGATATTACATTAAAAGGGCGGAGACAGCTTGATATAACGGGAGTGAAGCAGGTTGAAAGCTTCGATAATGAGGAATTTCTGCTCGAAACGGTGATGGGCTTCCTGTCTGTGCGCGGTCAAAACCTGCATATGAAAAACCTGAACGTGGAGCTTGGGAATGTCTCCATCGAAGGGAAGATCTTTGACCTCGTTTATCTTGATCAAGGTCATCAGGATAAATCGAAAGGCTTCTTCGGGAAGTTATTCAAGTGAGCTTAAGCGTGCAACTTTATACGATGCTGTCCATGGTGGCGATGGGCAGCTATATTGGTGCGGCGATTGATACGTATCACCGGTTTTCGAAGCGCAGGAACTCCTTTCATTGGTTTGTTGCTTGCAACGATGTGCTATTTTGGTTGATGCAGGCGCTTGTCGTATTTTATGTTCTGCTGCAAACCAATCACGGGGAAATCCGTTTTTATGTCTTCTTAGCCCTTATTTGCGGCTATGCTGCCTATCAGGCAATTCTCCGCCGCTTTTATCGAGGTTTGTTGGAACGGTGTATTTTGCTGACGGTTTCAATTTACAGGGGCATTGTCAGTCTTTTTCAATATCTTGTCATTAAGCCGGTCACCTTCATATTGAAACTGCTGTATTCCTTATGTATGATGATAGTAACAGGCTGTATCGCTGTCATCCTGTTTTTGCTCCGTCTTGTTTTTGTTCCGCTTAGAGGTCTGGTCCTCCTGCTGTTAAGATGGACAGGTCTATTAAAGCATATAAAGAAATTGGAACCGATGTTGAAGAAAATAAAGGAATTTATTAGTGCGATGAGGAAAAAGAAAGAGTAAGGGGTGATAACATGTCCGCAAATCGTGCAACCAGGGTTCGAACATTGGATAAAGCATATACTCAGCAGCGTGAACAGGAGATTCAACTTCAAACGAAAAAGCGCAGGGGATTAATACGACGATTAAGTGCTCTGGCTATTCTGGCCATTGTCGTCGGATGTGTTGGCATCGCCACGATTTATGCGCAAACAAGTTCACTGGAAGAGAAAAGACAAGAGAAACTGGCTCTGGAAGAGCAGCTTCAGCAGCTTCAGGCTGAGGAGCAGCGGTTGGAGCAGGAAATAGAGAATTACAATAACCTGGATTATATTGCCGAGGTGGCGCGACGTGACTATTACCTGTCCAAACCGGGTGAAACCCTATTTAAATTACCGGAACGTTCGTCAGATTGACACTCTTTTTCGCATTCAGGTATAATATATACAAGTGAACATTTTTAAGATTTCTTAAGGAGGATCTATTTTTTCATGTCAATCGAAGTAGGCAGCAAGTTACAGGGGAAGGTTACGGGAATCACTCATTTTGGTGCATTTGTAGAGCTGCCGAGTGGGGTTACTGGCCTTGTACACATCAGTGAAGTAGCTGACAATTATGTCAAGGATATTAATGAATTCTTGAAAGTTGGAGACGAGGTTTTGGTAAAGGTCGTTAACGTGGAAGCGGACGGGAAAATCGGCCTGTCGATTCGCAAAGCCCAAGACCGACCTGAGCGACCTGCTCGTCCTCCAAGACCAGAAGGTGCTGAGCGTCCAGCCAGACCAAGTCGCCCTTACAACTCTCGTCCCCAAGGTGGAGGACGAAGCCCGAGACCAAATCAAGCTCGTGCGAGCATTTCCTTTGAAGACAAGATGAGCCGGTTTTTAAAGGACAGCGAAGAACGTATTTCAACATTGAAGCGTCAAACAGAAGCGAAGCGTGGAGGTCGAGGAGCCCGTCGAGGATAATTTGCTGCTATCTTTGGAATAGAATGAAGCTGTCTCGCGAGAGCGGGGCGGCTTTTTTTAATGAATGTCGAAGCGTTTTGTAGCGCTGATACAACGGTTTGATTTTTCAGGAGCACGTCAGATGCGGGACCAAATGCTGCGCCGAAATCATTATCTGAAATTAATGCTTGACTTATGAGGATAAAACAAGTATATTAATACTTGTCGCAAATAAGTGAAATGGCGGTGTAGCTCAGCTGGCTAGAGCGTACGGTTCATACCCGTGAGGTCGGGGGTTCGATTCCCTCCGCCGCTACCAATACATATTACGAATAAAACAGGTGATCACGATGATCAGCTGTTTTTTTGCGTTTTAAGAAAGAGGGCGTAGCTTTCTAAAAAAGTTTCTGAGTTCTTTCAAAGTAATTTGCACCACTCGCTCCGCAAAGTGCTTCTAAGAAAGGACGCTACGCGTTTTTCTTATGCGAAATTCACATATTCCTCTTTTCAGAGAAAATCAACCTTTTTTTGTTCCTCAGCATTCCCTACAGACTCCAATTATCTTCCATAAAGAGTGAGAAGGCGCCGACTTTTTTTGAATACTATAGCTATCGCTACCTATTTAGGACGAAACGAGTCGAACGTTTTTTTGATTTTCGTTGGCTGTTTTGACAAAAAATGAAAGCATCCTCTGTTTATAATTAGGACAACAATTTGATTAGGGTGGTGGATGAAATGATGTGGAAGGTAGCAAAAGCAAAATGGACAGACTGGTCGATGATCGGAAACGCCGGAAAAAAAGCTTCAGCAATGGCAAATACCATTTTTTATCAATATGGACTTTTGGTAGCAATCATTGGTTTTTTGTTAGGAAGAGCGATGATTTTATCCGAGTTAACCCCGTTTGTTCTCCCTTATTTAGCTGCCGTCTACTTGCTTAAGCGTGAACGGGCAGGAATCGCCGCACTCTCGCTTGTTGCCGGTGCGCTCTTGAGCTATCACGGACAAGTTGTCTTTGTCCTTGCCGCGATAATCACCTTTGTTCTCGTTCAAAAGGTCGTGACGAAATTTATCACGGAGCGGAAGAGTTTTCTCCCCTATACCGTCTTTATCGCCAGCATGGTGACGAGGCTGGGGCTCGTCTATGTCAGTGAAGGGCTCGTGACGAATTACGCGCTGATGATGGCGACAGTTGAAGCCGGACTAAGCTTTATCTTAACGATGATTTTTATGCAAAGTGTGCCGTTGATTACGGCGAAGAAAATTCAGCAGCCGTTAAAAAATGAAGAAATTGTCTGCTTAATCATTATGCTTGCCTCTGTAATGACGGGGACAATCGGCTGGATGATGTATGATATGACAGTTGAACATATTTTGGCGCGCTATCTCGTTCTGCTGTTCGCTTTCGTTGGCGGGGCGGCAATCGGGTCAACGGTCGGTGTCGTGACCGGGCTGATTCTCAGCCTGGCGAGTGTTGCCAGCTTATACCAGATGAGTTTGCTCGCCTTCGCCGGACTGCTCGGGGGCTTATTAAAAGAAGGAAAGCGAACCGGCGTCGCTCTCGGATTGCTTGTCGGAACCCTTTTAATCGGTCTCTATAGTGAAGGAGCTACACAAGTATCGGTCACCTTAATGGAATCAATGGCGGCGATACTGATCTTCTTCTTAACGCCTAAAGATCTGATTACGCGGCTTGCCCGCTTTATTCCGGGAACCGTTGAGCATTCGAAGGAGCAGCAGCAATATGTAAGGAAAATCCGTGATTTGACGGCAGGTCGCGTCGAACAGTTCTCGACTTTATTTCAGACACTTTCCAGCAGCTTTCAGGCCTTCCCTCAAACAGCGAATGAAGAGGAGGAGGAAAGGGAGACCGATTATTTCCTGAGCAATGTTACCGAAAAAACCTGCCAAACCTGCTTTAAAAAAGAACGCTGCTGGGTGCAGAACTTTTCTAAAACATATGATTCGATGCAAAGGATTATGACAGAAACAGAGGAGCATGGGGAAATCAAAAATCAAATGCTGCTCTCAGAATGGAAGAAGCTGTGTATTAAGCCGGAAAAGGTCATTCAGACGATCGCGAGTGAACATGAGTATTATCAGGTGAATCAGAAATTGAAGCGGCAGGTGCTGGAAAGCCGTAAGCTCGTCGCCGACCAATTATTAGGGGTGTCGCGCGTGATGGGTGACTTCGCGAAGGAAATACAAAAGGAAAAGCAGGCCCATCATTATCAGGAGGAGCAAATGCTTGACGCCTTGCGCGGTGTAGGGCTGGAAATCGGTCATATTGATATATATAGTCTCGAGAAAGGGAACATTGAAATTGAAATGAGCATTTCTGCTGATAACGGGCATGGGCAATGTGAAAAGGTAATCGCCCCGATGCTGTCCGACATTGTAAATGAAACCGTTGTCGTTAAACAGGAGGAAGCGGCTTTTTATCCGAACGGATACAGCCATGTTTCATTCAGCTCGATAAAACAGTTTGTCGTCGAGACAGGAGTTGCCCATGTCGCCAAGGGTGGTGCGTGGGTATCGGGCGATTGCTATTCGACGATTGAGCTTGGATCGGGGAAGTACGCGATCGCGATCAGTGATGGAATGGGCAATGGGGAAAGAGCCCATCTCGAGAGCAATGAGACGTTACAGCTGCTGCAAAAGATTTTACAGTCGGGCATTGAGGAAACGATTGCGATCAAGTCGGTCAATTCTGTGCTGTCATTGCGCTCGACGGACGAAATTTTTTCAACCCTTGATTTGGCGATGATTGATTTACAGGATGCTACGACAAAATTTTTGAAAATTGGCTCGATTCCGAGCTTTATTAAAAGGGGAAGCAATGTCACGAAAGTGGAGGCGAATAATTTGCCGATTGGGATGATCCAGGAGTTTGACGTAGATGTCGTGAGCGAACAGTTAAAGGCGGGAGATCTGTTGATCATGATGAGCGATGGGATTTATGATGCGCCGAAGCATGTCGAGAACAAGGAAATGTGGATGAAGCGGGTGATTAACGAGCTGAAAACCGATGATCCGCAGGAGGTGGCGGACCTATTGCTGGAGAAGATCATCCGCTCCGAACAAGGTTCGATCAATGATGACATGACGGTGATCGTCGCCAAGGTGAAGCGGAATACACCGAAGTGGGCGGCCATCCCGCTCTATAAAGCGCCTTCCTTTACACGGAAAAAGGCACAGCGGGCTGTTTCGTTCTCTTAAACAAGAAGAAACTCCTTACTAGATAGATGTATAAAACCTCGCAAGCTAGTGAATGATGATAACATTCAAATGACTTGGGGGGAAAATCATGAGTAAAGGAACGCTAAAGCAAATTTTGTTACTTACTGACGGTCATTCAAATCAAGGTGAAGATCCGGTGGCGATTGCCGCCTTGGCAAAGGAGCAGGGCATTACGGTAAATGTGATTGGTATTGTTGATGACAATCACTTAAATGAGCAGGGAATTGAGGAAATTGAAGCAATCGCGTTGTCGGGTGGCGGGGTGAGCCAAATTGTCTACGCGAAGCAGCTGACGAAAACGGTGCAAATGGTGACGCGAAAGGCAATGACACAGACGATTCACGGTGTCGTGAACAAAGAGCTGCAACAGATTCTCGGAGCGGATCAGGAAATGGAGGACCTTCCTCCGGAAAAACGCGGCCAGGTGATGGAGGTCGTGGACGAGCTCGGGGAAACGATGAGCCTTGAGGTGTTAATCCTTGTTGATACGAGTGCCAGCATGAACAATAAATTGCCAATGGTGCAGGAGTCGTTGATTGATTTGTCGATTAGTCTCACGTCACGCATGGGATCGAACCGCTTCTCTCTCTATTCGTTTCCCGGGAAACGAAAGGATGTCGACAAGCTGCTGGATTGGACACCTCAATTGACGGCATTGACAGGAATTTTCCAAAAATTGTCTTCCGGTGGAGTGACACCGACTGGGCCGGCCTTGCGAGAGGCGCTCTCGAAGTTTTCAACGTCAGGCTCAAGAAGGAGTTTGATTGCTGGTGATGAGGAACAGCTACTCAAAGAGTCAGGAATGTAAGCTATTAGCTGGTACAAAAATCGTCGGGAAATGGCACCGGAATCCCTATCATATTGTCAGGACGCTTGGGGCGGGTGCGAACGGAACGGTTTACTTAGCTGAATCAGCCGGCGGACTTGTTGCCCTGAAAGTTGGCATCAATAATATGTCAATCACGTCCGAAGTAAATGTGCTTAAACATTTTTCAAAGGTCCAAGGGCAAGTCCTTGGACCTTCTTTGCTTGACGTTGATGACCTCGTGACAACGAGTGGTACCTACCCGTTCTATGCAATGGAATACTTAAAAGGTCCGGGTCTGATTCATTATATGCAAAACCGTGGTGCGGAATGGCTTGGGCTGTTGATGGTTCAGCTGCTCGGTGATCTGGAGCGCCTCCATGCCGCCGGCTGGGTGTTTGGCGACTTAAAGCCGGATAATATTCTCGTCGTCGGCCCGCCTCCGCGAATTCGCTGGCTTGATGTCGGAGGGACCACATTGCTCGGACGCTCGATCAAGGAATATACCGAGTTCTTTGACCGTGGTTACTGGGGTCTTGGCTCCCGGAAGGCGGAGCCGGGCTACGACCTGTTTGCAGTGGCGATGATTATGATCAACTGCGCCTATCCGAACCGGTTTGAAAAGCGGGGCGAGAAGCCGCTTGCGCTGTTGAAAGAGCGGATCGAGAGCCATCCGTCGTTAAAAAGGTACCGTGATGTACTTATGCGTGCGCTTCAAGGGAAATATGATGACGCTCAATCCATGAGGGCCGGTCTGCTGGATATTCTCTCCAAAGATGCGGTGCAGTCCCCGCGCTCAAAGGTGAAAAAAAGCAAATCAACAAAGCGGAGGACGATAAAAAAGAAGGAAAGAAAACCTTCCTACTTTGTTGAAATCTTCTTGTTAACCTCTTTTCTTCTACTGGCATATATCCTATACTTATTTGGACAAATGATGTAGGGATCGAGCGAGAAGGAGTGGAGCGTCAGCATGAATGCGGATCGAATGATGGATATTTGCATGTTAGCGGGCGAAATCATGCTTACCTACGGAGCAGAAACCTATCGCGTCGAAGAAACGCTTGAGCGGATGGCAAAATCGGCTCACTTTCATAATGTTCACAGCTTTGTGACCACCACGGGAATTTTTCTTTCATTTGAAGAAAAAGGACGCGGAGACTTTATGCAAATGATCCGTGTTGATGATCGCAATCAGGATTTAAATAAAGTAACGCTCGTTAACCAGGTTTCCAGGGAGCTTGTTAATGGACAAATCGATGCCGACGAGGCGCTGCGGCAGCTGAATGAGATCGCGAAAGCACCGAGCCATTATCCTGGCCTGCTCTTACACGCTGCCTCTGGTGTAGCAGGCGGGGCTTTTTCCTATTTATTTGGCGGGGACGTATCCGATACGCTGCCGGCCTTTATCGCCGGCTTTGCCGCAAGCTGGAGCATCGTCACGTTACAGGAATATACAAAGGTTAAGTTTTTTGCGGAGTTCATGTCGGCCTTTTTCAGTGGCATGCTGGCGATTGGGCTTGTCTGGTTCGGGTTGGGCGAAAATCTTGATCAGGTTATTATCGGAACGCTCATGCCCCTTGTGCCGGGTATCCCCCTGACGAATGCGGTTCGTGATTTGATGTCGGGAGACCTTATTGCCGGAGTGAGCAGGGGAGCAGAGGCTATTATTACCGCCCTCTCGATTGCAACAGGAATTGCGTTGGCGATCGCCTTGTTTTTGTAAGCCTAGTAAGGGGAGATACGAATGTGGGTTGAACTGCTGTTTTGTTTTATTGCAACCGTCGCTTTTGGTGTAATTTTTAATGTGCCGAAGCGGGTACTCTGGGTTGGTGGAGCAATTGGGGCATTAGCATGGTTTTTATACTCGACTTTACCTACCTTAGGGATTACCGTCGTATTTGCCACGGCCGTGGCCGCATTGGCAAGCGCGACATGCTCGCATGTGATGGCGAAGCTGTACCGCGTGCCGGTGACAACGTTCAGTATTCCTGGCATTATTCCGCTCGTGCCTGGAAGTAAGGCGTACTTTACGATGCTGGCTTTTGTCGACGGGGATTATTTAAACGGGCTGCAAATAGGAATTGAAACGATGCTTCAGGCTGGAGCGATCGCCGCGGGTCTTGTGTTTGCCCTTTCCGTTTTCTCACTTGGAAAAGGAGGGATCGGACAACGCTATGAAGCACGACGTCCATAGGTTCATTGGCAGGCATCAGCTGATTACGCCGGGCGAGACGATTATTGTCGCGGTGTCCGGGGGGCCGGATTCCATCGCCTTGCTCGACTTTTTATGGAAGGAGCGGACGCGCTATTTGATCGACGTCCGCGCGTGCCACGTTCATCACCAGCTGCGTGACATAGAGGCTGATGAAGATGAGGCGTATATTTACCAGTTCTGTCAGGAGCGCCGGATTCCATTGTACAGCAAGCGGGTTGACGTGAAAAAGTATGCCGCGTCCAGTGGTGAGGGGACACAGGTGGCAGCCCGCAAGCTGCGCTACGAATGGTTTAGTGAGCTGCTTGCGGACATTCCAAACAGCAAGCTGGCGACGGGCCACCACGGCGATGATCAGACGGAAACGGTGCTGATGCAAATGATCAGAGGAGGGCTGCCGTTACGCGCCTATGGTATTCCGGTTATGAGAAAGCTTGGGGATGGAGTGGTGATTCGCCCTTTTTTAGGAATAACAAAGGAAATGATTGAGCATTACTGTAAACAGCACCGTTTAAACGCACGCTTTGATTCGAGCAATCACGCCCGGACCTATACGCGGAACCGGATCAGGCAGGATGTGCTGCCTGTCCTTAAACGGGAAAATCAACAGCTTCACACTCATATGCAGCGATGGCACGAATGGATGGATGACGATCAACGAATGTTACAAAAGCTGGCGGAGGAAAGTTTATCGTCCGTGATGATTGGAAAAAGTGAACGAAACGTTACAATTTCCTGTGAGGCCCTTCTGAGCGTAGCACTCCCTTTACAAAGAAGGTTGATTCATCTAATATTAAATTATCTTTACGGGAAAAATTCTCCATCGATTACCTCAATACATATTGAGCAGATCCTCGAATTGATGATTCAGGATAAAACAACATGGGAATATCACCTATCCCGCTCATGTATCGTTCGCCGCGAGTATGATTTTTGTCATTTTTCAACTGCTCAGGGGAATACGTTGGAAGAGCAGGAGCATATTCTCCCGGTTCCGGGGCGTGTTGAGTTTGGAGGCTGGGTGATTGAGGCATACATAACAGAGGATGCCACTTTTACCGAAGCGGAAAACGAGATCGTTCTTGATAAGGAGGCGCTTACTGAGCCGCTTATTATCAGAAAGAGACAGAGCAGTGACCGGATTGCTTGCAGAGGGATGGAAGGAACGAAAAAAGTGGGACGCTTGTTTATTGACCGTAAGATTCCAAGGCAAGAACGTGAAAGCTGGCCAATCCTTGTGGATGGAAACGGGGAAGTCCTTTGGGTTCCTTACCTGCATCGTACAAGAATGGCACAGGTAGTGGATGACAGCCAGTGCAGACGCGTGGTTGTTTGCTGCCGTCAAGGGAAAATGAAAGCGGACTTAACCGATAGTTCCGATTGAATAACAGGAGGTTTGTTGGCCATTGATTAGGGACGAAATTCAAGAAATATTAATTACGGAAGAACAGATTCAGGAAAAGTGCCGCGAGTTGGGTAGACAGATTACTGAAGAATACAGCGGGCGTTTCCCTCTTGTCGTCGGGGTTCTAAAGGGTGCGATGCCTTTTATGAGCGATTTGACGAAACGAATTGATACGCATCTTGAAATGGATTTTATGGATGTGTCAAGTTACGGAAAAAGTATGGTTTCCTCAGGAGAGGTCAAAATAATAAAGGACCTCGATACTTCCGTAGAAGGACGGGACGTGCTGATATTAGAGGACATTATCGACAGTGGCTTGACGTTAAGCTATCTTGTTCAGCTGTTTCATTATCGTAAGGCGAAAACAGTGAAGGTTGTGACCCTCTTAGACAAGCCGGAAGGACGAAAGGTCGATTTAGTACCAGATATGGCTGGGTTTATCGTACCCGATGAATTTGTAGTAGGATACGGGCTGGATTATGCTGAGCGGTATCGTAATCTTCCCTACATTGGTATCCTGAAGCCTGAGATCTATGAGAGTTAACGTTTGTGGACAAAAGATCATTTGTGATACGATAAACAAAGCTATATTGCTTGTGGGAGGAGGTCAAGGATGAATCGTATATTTCGTAACACCATTTTTTATTTACTTATCTTTCTCGTTATTGTCGGGATTGTAAATGTATTTAGTTCTGATCAGACAGATACAGAAAAGGTTACGTTTACCACATTCACAGAGAGACTCGAACAGGGTGAGGTGCGCGACCTTGAAGTGAAGCCTGTTCGCCAGGTATACCTTGTACGGGGGCAGTTTACGAATCATGGTGAAGGAGAGTTCTTTGAAACGTACGCCTTGCAAAGCGAGCAAACGGCTGAGCTGTTGATGAATGCCCAGTCAGCTACGGGGGGCACGTTTGAATTAGATTTCCAGCCGGCGGATGAAACGAGCGGTTGGGTGACCTTTTTTACAGGGATCATTCCGTTTATCATTATTTTCATTCTCTTTTTCTTCTTACTAAGCCAGGCTCAGGGTGGCGGCAGCCGCGTGATGAACTTCGGTAAGAGTAAGGCGAAAATCGTTAGCGATGATAAGAAAAAAGCGAAGTTCAAAGATGTGGCAGGTGCTGATGAAGAGAAACAGGAGCTTGTCGAAGTTGTTGAATTTCTAAAAGATCCACGTAAATTCTCGGCCATTGGTGCGCGGATTCCAAAGGGTGTCCTGCTCGTTGGACCTCCAGGAACAGGGAAAACCTTGCTGGCGCGTGCTGTTGCAGGGGAAGCCGGTGTACCGTTCTTCTCGATCAGTGGTTCTGACTTTGTTGAGATGTTTGTCGGTGTCGGGGCATCCCGTGTCCGTGATTTATTTGAGAATGCGAAGAAGAACGCTCCATGTATTATCTTTATTGATGAAATCGATGCCGTCGGCCGCCAGCGTGGCGCAGGTCTCGGTGGAGGACATGATGAGCGTGAGCAGACATTAAACCAGTTGCTTGTTGAAATGGACGGTTTCAGCGCCAATGAAGGGATCATCATTATTGCCGCGACGAACCGTGCTGATATTCTAGATCCGGCCTTATTGCGTCCGGGACGCTTTGACCGTCAGATTATGGTCAACCGTCCGGATGTGATTGGACGTGAAGCGGTTCTGAAAGTTCATGCCCGCAATAAACCGTTAAATGATGATGTCAACCTGAAGGCGATTGCGACCCGGACGCCAGGCTTTTCCGGGGCCGATCTTGAAAACCTTCTGAATGAAGCGGCTTTAATCGCTGCGCGAAACGACCAGACGAAGATCAGCATGATTCATGTGGAAGAAGCGATTGACCGGGTCATTGCCGGTCCGGCGAAGAAGAGTCGTGTGATCTCGAAAAAGGAAAAGAATATCGTCGCGTGGCATGAAGCGGGTCACACCGTTGTCGGGGTGAAGCTCGAAAATGCCGATATGGTTCACAAAGTGACGATCGTTCCGCGGGGAATGGCGGGCGGCTATGCCGTCATGCTTCCAAAGGAAGACCGCTATTTCATGACCAAGCCGGAGCTGCTTGATAAGATCGTCGGGTTGCTCGGGGGACGTGTTGCCGAGGAAGTTCAGTTTGGCGAGGTCAGTACAGGCGCGCATAATGACTTCCAGCGTGCGACTGCGATTGCCCGTAAAATGGTGACTGAATACGGGATGAGTGACAAGATTGGACCCATGCAATTCGGTTCTAATTCCGGCGGTCAGGTGTTTTTAGGCCGGGATATTCAGAATGAACAAAACTACAGTGATGCGATTGCCCACGAAATCGACATGGAGACACAGCGTATCATTAAAGAGTGCTATGAACGCTGTCGGGAAATCCTTGTCGAAAACAAAGCGAGCCTCGATCTCGTTGCTGAGACATTGCTTGAGCTTGAGACGCTTGATGCTGAGCAGATTAAATCACTGATTAACGAAGGCAAGCTGCCAGAGAACCATCATACGAACAAAAAGCCTTCTGAAGATGGTGACGTTAAGGTGAATATCCATTCAAAAAAGGATGACGAGATGCGTAAGAGCGAAGATGAATCTGAGCCAACAGCTGAGGATGCAGCTGAAACGTCTCCTGAGGATGAAGTGCCACCTAAAAAAGAAGATAACTAAAGCAGCCGTAATGCGGGTGGGAAGCGACGACTTGGTTCGCTTCCCGCTTTTTTTTGAAAGAAAAAGGCAGAAGGATTCAATGGCTTCACTTGCACTTTGGTCATCCGTAAGCTCTTAAACCTCCGTACATGGCTGTCCTGAACAGGTCCTACATTTCGCAAAACGGGCGGATATGTTTTATAATTGAGGGGAATTTGCCGAGGATGTTGTAATAAGAAAAGCTGGCGGTGGTGGATCATGATATTAGTGATTGATGTCGGGAATACAAATATTGTACTTGGTGTATATGAAGGGCGGTCGCTTCGGTATCATTGGCGGATGGCGACAAGCCGGCAGAAAACAGAGGACGAATGGGGAATGTCAATTAAGGCATTATTTAATCATGAGGATGTTTCGATTGACGCGATTAAGGGAATCATTATTTCTTCAGTCGTCCCGCCGATAATGTACACGCTTGAGCAAATGTGTAAGAAATATTTTGAACTTAAGCCAATGGTGATTGGACCAGGCATCAAAACAGGGCTGAACATTAAATATGATAATCCAAAAGATGTCGGAGCTGATCGGATTGTCAACGCAGTCGCCGCGATACACTTATATGGAAGCCCGCTTGTGATTGTCGATTTCGGCACGGCAACCACGTATTGCTATATTGATGAGAACCGGAACTATATGGGTGGCGCTATTGCCCCGGGAATATCAATTTCAGCTGAGGCGCTTTACACTCGCGCGTCAAAGCTGCCGAGAATCGAAATAACCAAGCCTGCCAAAGTGCTTGGAACAAATACAGTTCACGCGATGCAGGCCGGGATTTATTATGGCTATGTCGGTCAGGTTGACGGCATTGTCAACCGGATGAAAGCGCAGGCGAAACAGGAGCCTACCGTCATTGCGACAGGAGGACTGGCGGCGCTGATCGCTTCTGAAGCAACCTCAATTGATGTCGTCGAGCCATTTTTAACCCTAAAAGGGCTGCAGATGATTTATGAAAGAAATATTTAAGAAGAAGGAAGGACAGACAATCATATGGAAGATTATTTAATAAAGGCCACAGCATTTAATGGAAAAGTAAGAGCGTATTCGCTTGTCGCGACGAACATGGTCAATGAAGCGGTGCGCCGTCAGGGGACATGGCCGACGGCCTCGGCTGCCTTAGGGCGCACAATGATGGCGGGAACGATGATGGCGATGATGCTTAAAGGTGATTCAAAGCTGACGATCAAAGTTGAAGGAAAGGGACCGATTGGAGCGATTATTGTCGATGCTAATACGACTGGAGAAACGCGGGGCTATGTAAGCAATCCGCAAACCCATTTTGAGCTCAATCAGCAAGGAAAGCTTGATGTCGCCAGAGCGGTCGGCACGGATGGATACCTGTCCGTCGTCAAGGACCTTGGCTTAAAAGAGAACTTCACCGGGAGTGTGCCGCTCGTATCAGGCGAAATTGGTGATGATTTCACCTATTATTTCGCTTCTTCCGAACAGACGCCGTCGTCTGTCGGTGTAGGGGTGCTGGTCAATCCGGATAATTCGATTCTTGCGGCCGGCGGATTTATTATTCAATTGATGCCGGGAGCGGACGATGCGATTGTTGATCAAATTGAAAAGCGTCTTTCCTCCATTCCGCTGATCTCCAAACTCGTTGAAGCCGGAATGCCGCCGGAGGAAATTCTTCAGGCACTGCTTGGCGATGATAACGTAAAGCTGCTTGATAAGCTGCCGATCAGCTTTGCCTGCCGCTGTTCGAAAGAACGGGTCGAAAATGCGATCGTCAGTTTAGGAAGAAAAGAGATCCGGGAAATGATCGAGGAAGATGGCGGAGCAGAGACACGCTGTCATTTTTGCAACGAAACGTACCACATTTCCAAGGAAGAATTGGAAGCGTTATACGAGCAGTCAAAATAGTTGGAAAAAAATAAACAACTTAATTGACTTATCTGAAAACGTCTGCTACTATAATCTTAATAAAACCAATAAAAATACTTGGTATTGAGGAGGCGTCACGATGAAAGTTGCACAATCTATTACTGAATTAATAGGTCAAACGCCATTAGTCAAATTAAATCGCTTAGTCTCAGACAAACATGCCGATGTTTATTTAAAACTTGAATTTATGAACCCGGGAAGCAGTGTAAAGGACCGGATCGCGCTTGCCATGATCGAGGCGGCGGAAAAGGACGGTACCCTTAAGGCCGGCGACACGATTGTCGAGCCGACGAGTGGAAATACAGGAATCGGTTTAGCGATGGTCGCTGCCGCCAAAGGATACAAAGCAAAGCTGGTCATGCCTGAAACAATGAGTTTAGAGCGCCGCAACCTATTGCGTGCTTACGGAGCCGAGCTTGTTCTCACTCCTGGTCCTGAAGGGATGGGTGGAGCGATTCGCAAAGCAACGGAGCTTGCGAAGGAAAATGGCTATTTCATGCCACAGCAGTTTGAAAATGAAGCAAACCCTGAAGTTCACCGGTTGACGACAGGAAAAGAATTGCTTGAGCAGGCTGAAGGCCAATTGGATGGCTTTATTTCAGGGATTGGTACAGGAGGAACGATCACAGGAGCAGGCGGCTTCTTAAAGGAGCATTTCCCGAACCTCCATATTGCAGCTGTTGAACCGGCAGATTCACCGATTCTATCCGGTGGAAATCCTGGACCGCATAAAATCCAGGGTATTGGTGCAGGCTTTGTGCCGAAGATCCTGAAAACGGAAATATATGATGAAGTCATTCAAGTGACAACGGAGCAGGCGTTTGAATATGCACGTCGTGCTGCCCGCGAAGAAGGAATTCTTGGGGGTATTTCATCAGGTGCCGCGATTTACGCTGCCTTACAGGTCGCCGAAAAGCTCGGAGCAGGCAAGAAGGTTGTTGCCATTATTCCATCTAACGGTGAGCGTTATCTCAGTACGCCGCTTTATCAATTTGAAGAACAATAAGTTGCTTGTGGCGAGGAAGCTGCTGAAAAAGTGCGATTTTCACTTTTTCAGCAGCTTTTTCGTCATGAGCGTAGGCGTGGCCGATTGTGTGAGGCCACTGCCAATCGGTCGAAGGCTCGTTTTTGTCTCAAGCTCTGGACTTTTTTTATTATTCAGGGTGGAAAAACGAGCCGCTCTTGATCGCTTATTGTGTTTTCGTTCCGTTCTCATGTAGAATAGACAAAAAGGAACTGGAATGGGAGGGACCTCTTTGGAGCAACGTTTTGTGAACTGTCAGTCAGGCCGGGTCAAAAAAGTGTCGTCCTTCTCTTTGGCAGAAGATTGTTGGTATGAGCGCTATAAAGGTCTTGCAGCCGGAGAGCCGCACCATGTTTTGCTGGAAAGCGGCCGCGGTGGACGGTACAGTATTATCGGATTAAGGCCGTTTGCGATTTTATCAGGGAAAGAGCAGTGTTTAACAGTGGTGCAGAATGGAAAAACAGAAGTGAAGCACGGGCCGCTGTTAGCAGGGATAAAAAGCATTCTCTCACCTTATACGTTTGAGACGATTCCTGAGCTGCCGCCCTTTCAAGGCGGAGCGATTGGTTACTTTAGCTATGATATTGTCCGCGAAATTGAGCAGCTGCCTGTACAGGCGGGCGATGATATAGGCTTGCCGGACGTTTATTTTATGCTGTTTGATGATGTGTTTATTTATGATCATCAACAAAGCGAGCTGTGGATCATCGTTCACGGCGCCCAGCAGGCGGAGGCAGAAATCGAGGGTCGATTGCAGCAGTACAAACAGCAATGGCAGTCGCCGGCGCCAGCAGTAAGGAACAATCGGCCGGATACCGAAGAAAACGGCGAAGCTTCGGTAGAAGCCTCGTTGTCGGAACAGGAGTTTTGCAGGGCGGTTATGAAAATAAAAGAATATATTGCGGCGGGAGATGTGTTCCAGGTCAATCTTTCTGTCCGGCAAACAAAGGCACTGGCAACGGCGCCGCTTGATGTTTATGACCGACTGCGGAAGCTCAATCCGTCCCCTTATATGAGCTATTTTCATACGCCTGATTTTCAGCTCGTCAGTGCATCGCCGGAGCTTCTTGTCAAAAAGGACGGGAGGCAGCTAAGTACGCGGCCGATCGCCGGCACACGGTCGCGCGGCCGCACGGATGCAGAGGATGCGCAGCTTGCTGCGACATTGATTGATAATGAAAAGGAGCGGGCCGAGCATGTGATGCTTGTCGATCTTGAGAGAAACGATCTCGGTCGTGTTTCGGCCTATGGGACGGTTGAAGTCGATGAGCTAATGGTAATTGAAAAGTACTCGCATGTGATGCATATTGTGTCGAACGTAAAAGGATCGCTCGCGGACGGCTATGATCTTTATGATGTCATCCGGGCGACCTTTCCGGGAGGAACGATTACCGGGGCGCCAAAAGTAAGAACGATGGAAATTATTGAGGAGCTCGAACCGGTGAGGCGGGGGATTTATACTGGCTCGATTGGCTGGATCGGCTTTGATGAGAACATGGAGCTTAATATTACGATCCGGACGATGCTTTGTCACGATGGCAAGGCGCATGTTCAAGCGGGAGCCGGTATTGTGATTGATTCAGAGCCGCAATTTGAATATAAAGAAGCGTTGAAGAAGGCGCGAGCGCTTTGGCGGGCGCTTGAGCTTAGTGAAGAAGAGATGAGTAAACAGAAACAGCTGAGCTGAGGAGGAAAAGCAATGATTCTTATGATTGATAACTACGATTCTTTTACGTACAATCTTGTTCAATATTTAGGGGAAATGGGCCATGAGCTGGTAGTGAAGCGTAACGATCAGGTGACGTTAGCTGAAATCGAGGAAATAAATCCTGACTTTTTAATGATTTCCCCTGGTCCGTGCAGTCCAAATGAAGCGGGGATCAGCATGGAGGCGATTCGTTATTTTGCAGGTAAGATCCCGATTTTCGGTGTGTGTCTTGGCCATCAGTCCATCGCCCAGGTATTTGGCGGCGACGTTATCCGCGCTGAACGGCTTATGCATGGAAAGACATCGGACATCCTTCATCAAGGCCAAACGGTCTTTGCGGGACTGCCCTCCCCGTTAACTGCGACGCGTTACCACTCTTTGATCGTCAAAAGGGAGACATTGCCTGACTGTTTTGAGATCACCGCAGAAACCGTGGAAGGTGAGATTATGGCAATCCGGCACCGTGAGCTGCCGATTGAAGGCGTGCAGTTTCATCCGGAATCGATCATGACGGCGGCCGGCAAGCAGCTGCTCCGCAATTTCGTTGACACCTATCGAAAGGAGAACCGCGTGTGTTCATCTACGTAAACGGCAAGGTTGTCGGTCGGGACGAAGCGAAAATTTCGGCGTTTGATCATGGTTATATGTACGGGCTCGGGCTGTTTGAAACATTTCGCGTAGATGGTGGTCATCCGTTTTTACTGGATGACCATTTTCGCCGTTTGCATGCCGGTTTACAGACAGTGGCGATTGAATGGCGGATGGAGCGGGAAGAAGCACTGGCCATTCTTTCAGACCTGCTTCGAGCCAATCAGCTGAAAAATGCGTATGTGCGCTGGAATGTATCAGCCGGACCGGCGGAGCTAGGGCTGTATACTGGGCGTTATGAGCAGCCGACGGTCATTGTTTATATGAAGCCGCTGCCGCCGGTGAAAGCTCAGCTGAAGGATGCGGTTCTGTTACAGATAAAGAGAAACACGCCAGAAGGGGAAAAGAGGCTGAAATCCCATCATTATCTCAATAATGTACTGGCAAAGCGGGAATTGGGAGATGCTTCTGATCAGGAAGGTATTTTTTTGACAGAAGAAGGCATCGTAGCTGAAGGTGTTGTCTCCAATATATTTTGGATCAAAAAGGGCGTCGTCTATACGCCAGCTTTGCAGACAGGCATTTTAGACGGCATTACACGGCAGTTCGTGCTGGCCTTGTTAGAACAGTGGGGAATTCCCGTCGAGATCGGCTGCTACAAAGCGGAAGCGCTGCTTGAGGCCGATGCGGCATTTGTCACGAATTCGATTCAGGAAATCGTGCCATTACGCTCTTGTGGTCAGCGAACGTATCAAACAGATCAGCTCCTTATCAGGAAGCTGTCGGACGCGTTTCAACACTATCGGCAACGGTTATGGAGTAAAGATGAACTTACTGGAGGTTCAGTATGAGGGAAAGACGAAATAAGAAAAACCGTGTTTTACAAGAGACTGGGCAGCGTACGCTCGTGATGGGGATTTTGAACGCAACGCCTGATTCCTTTTCGGACGGGGGAAAGTTCAATCAAGTGGAAGCGGCGGTCACCCATGCGCGTGAGCTCTATGAAGCGGGTGCTGATATTATTGACATCGGTGGTGAATCGACAAGGCCCAATGCCGTTCCTGTCGATGAAGCAGAAGAGCTGAAGCGTGTCCTGCCCGTGATTAATGCGGTCGCCGAGGCGGTTCCTCTGCCCATTTCGATTGACACGTATAAGGCAGAAGTGGCGAAGCAGGCGATTGAAGCAGGAGCGACGATGATTAATGATGTCTGGGGAGCAAAATGGGATCAAAGAATGGCCCATGTCGCCGCTGATTATCGGGTGCCAATTATTTTGATGCATAATCGCCGTGAAGCCGTCTACAGCAACTTAATCGAGGATATGAAGGCAGATTTGCGGGAAAGCATCAAGCTTTGTCGTGAAGCTGGAGTCAAAAGCGACCAGATTATCCTTGACCCCGGGATCGGCTTTGCGAAATCACATGAACAGAACCTTGATGTGATGCGGAACCTTGATGTGTTCGTCGAGCTTGGCTATCCGGTTTTGCTCGGTACTTCGCGGAAATCTCTGATTGCGAAGGCACTTGAGCTGCCCGTTGATGAACGGCTAGAAGGAACGGGTGCCACGGTATGTTACGGGGTGATGAAAGGCTGTCAGATCATGCGTGTTCATGATGTTAAGGAAATGGCGCGGATGGTGAAAATGATGGACGTGCTTATGAAGAAGGGAGAGAAAAATGGATAAAATCTATTTAAATGAACTAACCTTCTATGGATACCACGGTGTTTTCCCGGAGGAAAACAAACTGGGTCAGCGCTTTCTCGTTGACCTCGTTCTAGGGATGGACTTGTCGGAGGCCGGCAGCACCGATGCGATTGACAAAACGATTGACTATGGCGCTGTGTATGAGCAGGTTCGCAAAATTGTTGAAGGGAAGCCTGTCAAGCTGGTCGAGACAGTGGCCGAAAAAATCGCCGCTGAGCTTTTGCGGTCTTATGAACGACTTCAATTCTGCACCGTCAAAGTGATCAAGCCTGACCCGCCGATTCCGGGGCACTACCGCTCCGTGGCTGTTGAGCTGACGAGGTCACGCTCATGAACCATCATGCATTTATCGCCTTAGGCTCAAATCTAGGGGACCGTCAGGCTTATTTGGAACAGGCTATCAACCTGCTTCGTGATGAGGGAGCGATCAAGGTCCTGCGCCGTTCCTCGATTTATGAAACCGATCCCGTAGGCTATGTTGACCAGCAACATTTTTTAAATATGGTCATTGAGGTGGCAACCTCCTTGACGGCAAGTGAATTATTGGAAGTTACCCAGCGGATTGAGCTCCAATGCGGGCGCAAGCGAGAGGTGCGGTGGGGACCACGGACAATAGATCTTGACATTCTGCTGTTTGATCAAGAAAATATGGAGATGGAGCATCTGATCATTCCCCATCCACGGATGTGGGAACGAGCCTTTGTAATGGTTCCCCTTATGGAGCTTGAACCTAAGCTCTATGTGGAGACAAAAAGAACGTCTATCGAAGAGTTATGTGAAAAGCTGCCGGATAAAGAAGGGATAAAAATATGGAAGCCAGCATATACGGAAAACGCATTCGAGCATTCAGAAAGTTAAAGGGCTATACGCAGGAAGCTTTTGCAAGGGAATTGGGCATCTCTGTCTCTGTTCTGGGTGAAGTGGAACGAGGCCAACGTCAGCCTGATGAGGAATTGCTTACTCAAATCGTGACCGTGCTCCAAATTACAAGAGCAGAATTAACTTCAAAATAAAAGACAGATTTACAGGGAGGTGAAGCTTGTGCTTAAAATTGGCGATATCGAAATGAAAAATCAAGTTGTCTTGGCGCCGATGGCAGGAGTTTGTAACCCGGCTTTCCGCTTAATCGCAAAGGACTTCGGAGCGGGCCTTGTCTGTGCAGAGATGGTGAGTGATAAAGCGATTCTTAACAAGAATGAAAGGTCGCTCAGCATGCTGTATGTCGACGAACGTGAAAAGCCGTTAAGCTTACAAATTTTCGGTGGAGAAAAGGAAACGCTCGTTGAAGCTGCCAAGTTTGTTGATAAGCATACAAATGCCGATATCATTGATATTAATATGGGTTGTCCGGTTCCGAAAATTACGAAGTGTGATGCCGGGGCGAAATGGCTGCTCGACCCGAATAAAATTTATGAGATGGTCGCAGCGACCGTTGAGGCAGTTGACAAGCCCGTTACGGTTAAAATGCGGATCGGCTGGGATGCCGATCATATCTTTGCTGTGGAAAATGCCCGTGCAGTGGAGCGTGCAGGCGGCAGTGCAGTCGCCGTCCATGGCCGTACCCGCGTGCAGATGTACGAAGGGAAGGCTGACTGGAGCATTATTAAGGAAGTGAAGCAGGCTGTCAACATTCCGGTCATCGGCAATGGCGATGTGACGACACCACAGGAAGCGCGCCGGATGCTCGATGAGATAGGAGTAGACGGAGTGATGATTGGCCGGGCGGCCCTCGGAAATCCGTGGATGCTTTACCAGACCGTGCAGTATCTTGAGACAGGTAAGCTGTTAGAGCCGCCGGCCCCGCGTGAGAAAATTGATGTCTGCATGACGCATCTTGATCGTCTAATTGATCTAAAAGGTGAGCATGTCGCCGTTCGGGAAATGCGCAAGCATGCTGCGTGGTATTTGAAGGGAATGTCCGGGAATGGCCGGATTCGCGACAAGATTAACAGCTTTGAAACAAGAGAAGATGTCGCGACAACATTGTATACTTATGTGGAAGAATTGGAAGAGAATGTAGCCAAGGAAGTAAGTGCGGTTTGACTTTTGCGCTTGACTTCACTATAATGCCTTTGGGACAAGTGTACTGCCAGTGTATAGCGCTGGCAGTTTTTCTACATAAAGTACGTTTGACATAAAAGCGGTTCTTTTAATGATAAAGAGGAGATGATACATGTATGGCTGAGGAGCTTGAATTAAATGACCAACTGACAGTCCGCAGAGAAAAACTGGCTCAATTACAGGAGCAGGGCCATGATCCATTCGGTTCGAGGTTTGAACGGACTCATACAGCGGCTGCAATGAATGAGGCATTTGGGGAAGTGGAGAAAGAGGCACTTTCAGAAACAAACCATGAAGTGATTTTGGCTGGCCGAATTATGACGAAAAGAGGAAAAGGTAAAGCTGGATTTGCCCACATCCAGGATTTGAGCGGCCAAATCCAAATATACGTGCGCCAGGACGCAGTCGGAGAAGAGCAGTACCAGCTATTTAATTCGATTGATATTGGCGATATTGTCGGGGTGACAGGAACCGCTTTTAAAACAAAAGTTGGCGAGCTGTCAGTCAAGGTTTCGGACTTTAAACTGTTATCAAAAGCATTGAGACCATTGCCAGATAAATTCCACGGGTTAAAGGATATTGAGCAGCGCTACCGCCAACGCTATGTTGATTTAATTATGAATCCAGAGGTGCGGAATACGTTTGTCTTGCGCAGTAAAATCCTACAATCAATGCGCCGGTATCTTGATTCAAAGGGCTATCTCGAAGTGGAAACACCGACGATGCATTCGATTGCAGGCGGAGCTTCAGCTCGTCCATTCATTACTCATCATAATGCGTTAGATATGACGCTTTATATGCGGATTGCGATTGAGTTACATCTTAAGCGGCTGATTGTCGGCGGGCTGGAGAAGGTATATGAAATCGGCCGTGTTTTTCGTAATGAAGGCGTCTCGACGCGCCACAATCCGGAATTCACGATGATTGAGCTGTATGAAGCCTATGCCGATTATCAGGATATTATGGAGCTGACCGAGCAGCTGATCGCCCATATCGCCCAGGAAGTGCTTGGAACGACAAAGGTGACTTACGGCGAGTACGAGGTGGATTTGGAACCAAGATGGAGACGGGTTCATATGGTGGATGCCATTAAGGAAAAGACAGGTGTTGATTTCTGGCAGGAGATGTCTGATGAAGAAGCGCGGGCTATCGCTAAGGAACACAACGTGCCGGTAAAAGAAACGATGACGTATGGACATGTCGTCAATGAATTTTTCGAGCATTTTATTGAAGAAGAATTAATTCAGCCGACCTTTGTCTATGGCCATCCGGTGGCGATCTCCCCTTTGGCTAAGAAGAACGCCGAGGATGAGCGTTTCACTGACCGCTTCGAGTTATTTATTGTCGGCAGGGAGCATGCCAATGCCTTTACGGAGCTTAATGACCCGATTGATCAACGGCAACGCTTCGAACAGCAGCTGATTGAACGGGAGCAAGGTGACGAAGAAGCGCAAATGATGGATGAGGACTTCGTAGAAGCACTTGAGTACGGAATGCCGCCAACGGGCGGTTTGGGAATCGGGATTGACCGTCTTGTTATGCTACTTACCAATTCGCCTTCCATTCGTGATGTTCTCCTGTTCCCGCAGATGAGACATCGTGAAGGGGAATAAGGACGAAAAACGGCAATAACTGTTCCGTAAGAACAACTGGCAACAACGCTGCACATGATTCTCGTAGTGTGCAGCGATTGTTTTTAAAAAAGATGAAATAAAAGTATTGCAAAGAGAAATTATTAGTGTTATATTATTTCTTGTCGCTAAGACAGCGATTTAAAAAATAAAAAATATTGTTGACAAGCTCTACAGAGTTTGTTAAGATATGAAAGTCGCCATTGGCGATTCGAGTTCTTTGAAAACTGAACAAAAGCCAAGCGAAAAAAAGGTGACGAATGTCACCGTCAAAAAAAGCCAGCGGAGCCTGCACAAGGTTTTGGAAGCAAAAGACGAAGTGGTTTTCTTCGGCTATTGCTGAGTGCAGAGTGGAGCGGTTTTAAAAAAATTAAGAGCTTAATCAGCTCACCATTTTCATGGAGAGTTTGATCCTGGCTCAGGACGAACGCTGGCGGCG
>NZ_JAMBOS010000024.1 GCF_023715705.1 Halalkalibacter oceani | reverse complement strand
ATTTACTTACCTGTTGCCCTTTTTTCACTTTGACCTGAATAACATAAAATCTGAATGTTCAGACTTATATAAGTGACCAAAAAACAGTGATTTGACATTAGTAGAATTTATTTATGCAATGCTACTGTTAATAAATCTTTTTTTCTAAAGGCGACTGATCAATTTTTTCAAGATTGCCAACAATTTCTCCTACATCACCATTAATTTTGTTAAGCTTTTCCAAAGAAACTTTGTCGATGAGTACTTCTTCTTGTTCTAAAATCTCAGTGTTTGCAAACACTAAACTGGGAATGAAAATAAATAAAATTAAAAAACAAAAAATTTTTTTCATTGAATCTACCTCCATAATTGAAATTTCTCTTCATTTGTATTATCGGTATATTTATAGATGATTTTAAATATTTTTTCCAAAAATACTTTTGATTTCCTTCTTGTATATTGGTAGATTTAAGTTGGAGACATAATAATCAGGAGAGTGAAATGGATAAAGCAATCTTTGCAAGCGACATCAAAAATAAGAATATGGCTGATTTACTGGACTATTTGCGCCAGTTTGAAAGAGCGACAAGAGGGACGCCCAGCAGCGCACATAAAGAGCTTGTCTTACAGCAAGTTTTGCAAGTAGATGATGATGAAGCGCGGATGAAGCATGCTGAGGCGCTCGATCAACAGGATTCCCCCGCTTCATTAGAGCTTGCCGCGCATGTATGCGCTTCGGCATATGCGTAGGATAAAGAAAAAGTAAATAAACGATTACTTCGTATCGCGGACAACAGGTGCTGTAGCGAAAATACTTTCGCGCGATTTTTTTGACTTTTATCGAGTATGTGAATGAGGAGTGGGTTGAACATCCCTCAGAAAATATTAGAAGAGCTGTTGCGGTGGCGATTAAATATGTCAGTAAAGCGAAAAAGGAAGAGTATGCGGATCGTATGTTCAGCCTTATCGAGAAGCTCATGACAGATGACAGCCGTTATGTGCGAAAAAATGTAGGGCCGTTTGCTCTCGTCGACGGCTTATTAAGGTGCTATCCGGAGCACGTTTTTCAGAAAATCGAAGAGTGGCGGCAGAGCGATAATGGCAATGTAAAGTGGAAAATGTGATCAAACTATTTTCGACAGCAGAGGGCCGTAAATATAAGGAGATAGCTGAACCAATCGTCAGAGCGTATGGACACGATCCGGATTATAAAATTAGACAGGCCGCTAACTCAACCTTGAAAACACTGCTGGGCTGAAGAATCCACTGCCAAACTTCCTTTTCGTAACGCGAAGAAAAAAAGCTGCTGAAGCTACTCCTTTCTTCGCTTTTTCACAAATCCCACAATAATGATGGTCACTACTAACGAAAGAAAATAAACAAAGGAATACAGACCGTAGACAAAACGGCTTTGGGATATGACTCACAAATCCGTTTTTACATTTTTTGTATGGTTTTCCTGAGATGGGACTGTCGGTTTAGTGTTCCTCCAGAGCCATGTCGCCAGTTTTTTCAGATTCAAGGCAGCAAAAGCATCGCCTGCATGGAATTTTGTTCGAGCCCCTTCAGCTTCGTCAAACGCATCCTGCCAAATGTGGCGTAAAACCAGCTTCTTATGGTCTTTGTTTTTGGTACATTGAGAAAGCACTGGACAGTTCTGACACACACTTGGATTGGAGCTGTACTCACGGTATCCCACTAGAAAAAGCGGACGGGATGGGAGGGCCGACTCCTGCAGGAGGGAAGGGCAGGTTGAAATCCACCGGCTTGCCGGTTAGTTCAACGCCCGCCTGCGGAAAGCGTGCCCCCCATCCCGGTAGCGAGGTCGAAGCGTCGAACCCTGACTACTAAACAAAAAAACCTGTCGACTTTGTCGACAGACTGAATAGTTGGCCGTTTTTAGCCACTCAAGCTGAAAGAGATGGGTAATGAGAAAGAGGAGAACTAATACAATGAGGCCGACAACTAGGCTCATAAGGAAAGACATCAAATCACTTCGGGATATCATGCTAACAAAATGATAAAAAAGTAACGATCCCATGACAAATAACAAAAAAGCGAGGAAGCTCCTCGCTTTTTTGTTATTTAACAGCTTCTTTCAGCTGTTTACCAGCTTTAAAGGCCGGTGTCTTTGTTGCTGCAATGTCAATTTCTTCTCCAGTTTGCGGGTTGCGGCCTTTTCTGGCGGCGCGCTCGCGTACTTCGAAGTTTCCGAAGCCAATTAGTTGAACGGTATCTCCTGAAGACATCGTTTCTGTAATTAAATCAAATACTGCATTGACAGCGTTCCCCGCATCCTTCTTCGATAATTGCGTGCGTTCTGCTACTGCCTGAACGAGTTCTGTTTTATTCATCTTAATCAACTCCATTTCCTTTAACTAGCAATCTGCTACCATTATGTCCAAAATCATTTGCTTTATACATGGTAGATTATTTATGTGGAGGAATTCTGTCTTTTTTTTGCAAATAGAGCGATGCGTTCAACTCGCCGCCGAGGACGAGAATTAAGCCGGTCAGGAAAAACCAGAGCATCAGAATAATCACGCCTCCTAAACTTCCATACGTCGCCGAGAAATTGCCGAAGTTGCTGACATAGGAAGAAAAGGCGAAGGAAATAATTTGCCAGCTGACCGTTGCAGTAAGCGCCCCGACGATCACATCCCTGAATTTTAAACGAACGTTGGGGGACACCCAATATAAAATCATTAAAACGAACGTCATCAAGGCAATGCCGATTACCCATCTCAGCATATTCAACAGAACGGCTGTCTCCTCCGGCAGAAAGAAGTACGTTTCAATAAAACGGATAATCACGTTGCCGAAAACAGGAAGCAGCAAGGTGGCGACGATGACGATGATCATCCCGAGCGTGAGAAAAATCGAAAGAATACGCAGCTTAAAAAAATTGCGGGTCTCCTCAATATTGTAGGAGCGATTGACAGCTCTGATCAAGGCATTGACGCCGTTGGAAGCTGACCAGATTGTCGCCAAAATCCCGAAAGATAATAACCCTCCTTGCGGCTCGCTGACGACTTCAAGAATCGTCGTTAAAATTAAGTCGGCTAAATCGGCCGGCAAATAATCGTGAATGAGCTGACCGATCATATCCCCGTCCAAGTTAAAATAGGGAATAAGGGCGAGCATGAAGATCAGCAGTGGAAAAATCGAAAGCATGAAATAATAAGCGAGGGTCGCTGCCCAGTCGGGAATTGGATCTGTTTTAAGTTGTTTAATGAATATCGTAAAAAAACGTGACTGTCTCATTCCATAACTCCTTTGTCCAAAGATCAGAAAGTAAAAAAATTGCCGGTTGATACGAGAAAGGACACTAGCGTTTTTCTTAAGAAACGACCTTCTTTCTTATTCTACCTTACCCGAATTTGAATCTCATGTATAATGGAAAACGGAAAAGCTGTACCGGTCCTAAGAAGGGAGAAATGATGATGAACGAAACGACGCAACAACGGCCTGATGACAAGGAGGGCGGGCAAGCGACGTATTACGCGAAGGAAGGCAAGATTCTCTGGATTTTGTTATTTATCGTCACGCTGACGTACGCATACGCCTGGGAATCCCACTATTCCTACCTCGCTTATGTGCTGCTGTTTTTCTTTGTGGCCGCGATGACGACCAATTACCGCCTCCATGTGTCAGACGATGGACTGCGGTATGAGATTCGTCTGCTCGGCCTGATGGTGAAGCAGCGGATCGTTCAGGCCGGACAAATTGAGAAGCTGCATTTTATTCATCTCGGCGAGCGGACGATCGTCCTCATTTATGTGAAAAAAGGTATGCGTTTGCGCCTTCACCGCTTTCAGCCGAGCGATTTCAGCGGGCATCTTCGAGCGTTTGCTGCTGAGCATCAGCTTCCGGTGGAGGTCGATGGTAAACGATGAAGGCCAGGCTGAATTCTGTTATAATGAAACTAGCCAATTTTAAGGAGTTGAACATATTATGCCAACTGTTGAAAGCTTCGAGCTCGATCATACGATCGTCAAGGCGCCCTATGTAAGACATTGCGGAAAGCATGTCGTCGGAACAGATGGAGAAGTTAATAAATTCGATATTCGTTTTTGCCAGCCAAATAAACAGGCGATGAAGCCGGATGTGATCCATACGATGGAGCATCTTCTTGCGCTTAACATTCGCCGTTTTGCGGAAGATTACAAGCATTTTGATGTCATTGATTTATCGCCGATGGGCTGTCAAACCGGCTTCTACTTAATTATGAGCGGTTCCCCAACAGTCAAAGAAATCATCGACGTGCTTGAAAAAACGATGACCTATTCGGTTGAACTGGACGAAGTTCCGGCAGCGACGGAAAAGCAATGCGGGCAGGCGAAGCTCCATGACCTTGAAGGAGCCAAGCGACTGATGCGCTTTTGGCTTGAACAGGACAAGGCCGAGCTGGAGCAAGTATTTGGCTAAGTAAAATGAAAAGTGGTTGGGCTGCTAAAAGGCGGCTCAGCCATTTTTTTATTACGAATGTCTAATCTCTTCCGGCAGCGATTTTATAAAGGAAGAACGACTTGTTCCGCGCGTTCAAAAGAAAGTACAAAAATTTATGGGGAGATTCGAGGAAGGCACTGGCTCCGCGCGTTACGCTCTCCATGAAAGAACCTCACGTTCATGGAGAACTAAGGCCGTTGTAACGGCTCCGCACAGTGCTTCTAAGAAAATCGCACAGTGATTTTCTTATTCAAAGTCAATCTCCTTTGCCGGGGAGACATTTGCTTTCAGGACGTCGCGCATTAAATGAATCGCTTCGTTATTGGTGTCGACTGTATTTGACGCAACACAGTCTGCCGGAACAATGAGCTTATAGTCACGCATGTAGGCGTCATTGGCGGTAAACTGAACACACATATTGCCGGCGACGCCTGTAATAATAAGCGTATCGACCTCTAAATGCGTAAGCAGCAGTTCCAATGGTGTCGCGAAAAAGCCGGAGAACTTCGGCTTCAGGACGAAATAATCGTCTTCATCTGGTTTGATCAGCTCGACGATCGGCTTGCCGGTCATCCCCTCTTTCATGCAATGGTCGACAATTCCGGGGAAATCGGACTGCCATTTCCCATAATTATCATTGACGTAAATAATCGGTACCCCAATCGCCTTCAGCCTTTTTTTTAAGATGGTGATTTGTTTTGCCGCTTCAAACGCATATGGGAATAAGCAGGGACCATGTTCGAACTCAAGATCATTAATCATATCGATAATCAGCAACGCATAGCGTGAGCGAGCTGGTTGCTCCATCAGACCCTCACCTCCATTTTTTTCTGACTCACTCATCGATGAGGCTGAGCTTTCTTCTATATCGTTCCCCTCCTTAAAGAAAGAAAACCTGACCCTCCTGATTAAAGAAAGAAGTTAAAAAAGATCGAAAAGCAATTCGTGCTCGAATCCCTGATATGGTATGATAAATAAAATACAAAATAAAGATGAATGTGAGCCTCGATGGAAGGAGTATGAGGGATGAAGGGAACAGAGATAGAAATATTGCAAATTATCGAAGAAAATGGTCGCGTCTCCTTGCCTACTTTAGCAAAGATGGTCGATGCAACGGAGGAAGAGGTCAGCGCGATTTTAAAGAAGCTTGAGGAAGAAAAGGTCATTTTAAGCTATTCCGCGGTAATTGACTGGAGTAAGGTAGAACAGCAGGAAAGCGTGACAGCCGTTATTGATGTCAAAGTTACGCCACAAAGAGGGGTAGGCTTTGATGAAGTAGCGGAGCGTATTTACCGCTTCCCGGAAGTGAAAGCTCTTTATTTAATGTCCGGAGCGTATGATCTTTCTGTCGTGATTGAAGGAAAGACGATGTCTCAAGTCGCGCGTTTCGTTTCTGAGAAGCTGTCAACAATTGATACGGTCATCTCTACGACGACTCATTTTCAATTGAAAAAATATAAGCATGATGGGGTCGTATTCGAGCAAGGAGAAGAAGATCACCGTATTGTGGTGACGCCATGATGACGCCCTCGCAAACGAAAGTGAACAGCCGCCTTTCAAAAAGGGTGCAGTCGATCCAGCCCTCAGGGATTAGACGCTTTTTTGATTTGGCTTCAAAAATGGATAACATCATTTCGCTCGGTGTCGGAGAACCCGATTTCGTAACGCCGTGGAATGTAAGGGAAGCAAGCATTTCCTCGCTTGAACGCGGTTTTACCGCCTACACTGCCAACGCCGGGCTGATTGAGCTGAGAAGAGAAATCGCCTTCTACATGGAGCGCCGTTTTTCCGTCAGCTATGATCCGGAGAGTGAAATTCTCGTAACGATCGGAGCAAGTGAAGCGATTGATATCGGGATGCGCGCGATTCTCGATGAAGGCGATGAAGTAATTGTCGTCGAGCCGAGCTTCGTTTCCTACGCCCCGCTCGTGCAAATGGCCGGAGGCGTAGCGGTTCCTGTCGGGACGAATCGTGATAATGAGTTTAAAGCGTCGGGGGCGTTGATTGAGGCGGCGATTACGTCGAAAACAAAAGCGATTATGCTTTGTTTTCCAAATAATCCGACCGGTTCTACGATGAATGCGGCGGAAATGAAAGAAATCGCCGAAATCGTCGAACGCTACGACCTACTTGTTTTTTCGGATGAAATTTATGCCGAGCTTAGCTATGATGAAGATCATGTCAGCTTCGCATCATTACCAAATATGAGAGAGCGGACGATTTTAATTTCAGGCTTTTCGAAGGCTTTTGCGATGACGGGCTGGCGCCTTGGCTATGTATTAGCTCCGCCTGACCTGCTCGCGGCGATGCTGAAAATCCATCAATACAGCTTAATGTGTGCTCCGACGATGGCCCAATACGGAGCGCTTGAAGCGATGCAAAGCGGGATGGATGACGTCGAGAAGATGAGGCAGTCGTATAAACAGCGGCGCAATTTTATCGTGAAATCTTTTGCGGAGATCGGCTTAAGCTGTCATACACCGGGCGGCGCGTTTTATGCCTTTCCATCAATCGCTTCAACGGGTCTGTCCTCTGAACAGTTTGCCGAGAAGCTCCTGCTGGAAGAACGGGTGGCCGTTGTCCCGGGGCATGTATTCGGTGCTGGCGGTGAAGGACATATTCGTTGCTCCTACGCTACTTCGATGGACAATTTAGAGGTGGCTGTTGAGAGAATCGGAAGCCTGCTGAAAAAATTGTAAGCTTAGCCAAAAAAAAGAGGGTGACTCATAGGAAGTTGACTTTTTAACCGAGTCAAGCTTCCAAAGATGGGTCACCCTGCTTTATGTGTAGGGGATTACGATGGTACTAACCAGTTTGACCAATAACTGGAACTTTTATACCGAAGATGGAGGGTGAATAATAGATGAGAGTACTTGAGCAGATGAGGGAGCATAATCCCCTTGTTCATTGCATGACAAACACGGTCGTAACGAACTTTACGGCGAACGGACTGCTGGCAATTGGCGCTTCCCCTGTTATGGCGTACGCACAGGAAGAAGTCGCTGATTTTGCCGCCGTCGCCGGAGCACTGCTGTTAAATATCGGCACGCTTTCAGCAGAGCAGATTGAGAGCATGATCAAAGCGGGTAAGGCTGCTAATCAAGCCGGGGTACCAGTCATTCTTGACCCTGTCGGCGCTGGAGCAACCACGTTTCGCACGGAGATGAGCCTGAGAATTTTAGCCGAAGTCAAGGTCGACGTCCTGCGGGGAAATGGTGGAGAAATCGCTTCCCTGGTCGGCGTGGAAGCCGCTGTCAAAGGAGTCGACGGCGCAGTTTCAGGTGATGCGGCTGATGTGGCCCATCAAGCAGCAAAGCAATTTGGCTGCGTCGCCGTTGTCACCGGGGAAGTCGATGTCATCACGGACGGAACACGAATGCTGAAGGTGGCAAACGGTCATCCATGGTTAACGAAAATCGTTGGGACAGGCTGTCTGCTCGGTGCGGTCATCGGCGCCTTTAGCGCGCTTGACGGTGAGCGGATGTTTGAGCTGACGACTGAGGCGGTGGCGTTTTACGGAATCGCTGCCGAGCTGGCGTATCGCGAAACAGCGGAAAAGGGGATCGGTTCGTTTCAAATGTCGTTTCTTGATCAGCTGTCACAGCTTAATGATGATAAAGTAAATGAGTTGCGCCGTGTGGAAAATGGCAGAAATGAGGGGACAGGAAATGAGTAATGCAATCTTTCAACAATTACCCGATTACTTGCAGCAGTCTTTAGCCAAGCAAGGGATCACGGAGCCAACCGATATTCAGCAAAAAATGCTGCCTGAGGCGTTAGCCGGTCAGTCGCTCATTGCCCGTTCACAAACAGGAACCGGGAAAACATTGGCATTCTTATTGCCGATGCTGGCCAACATCGACGCCGCGCAAAAGGGGCTGCAAGCAGTTGTACTGGCACCGACACAGGAGCTGGCGATGCAAATCGTTGAAGTGGCGAAGGAGCTGACAGCCGACTATCCGCTGCAAATCGGCTCCTTTATTGGCGGGGCGAATATTAAACGCCAGGTCGAACGTCTAAAAAAGCAAAAGCCGCAAATCGCGGTCGGAACACCTGGCAGACTGCTTGAATTAATTGAAATGAAGAAGCTGAAGGTTCATGAAGTGAAAGTCGTCGCGATTGATGAGGCAGACCGGATGATCGCCGAGCGCCCCTCCTGGGAAGCGACGCTGCAAATCGCCAAGCGCGCCGGCCGTGATACGCAGTTTTTATTTGTCTCAGCAACGATTCCAACCGATTTTCAGGCGCAGATCGCCGATGCCGTTCCGTTTGTCATCCAGGTCGAAGCCGAAGGTGGTCTGCTGCAGACGGAATCAGTTGAGCATCTCTTTGTCAGAGTGGACAAGCGGGATCGAATTGATGTCGCCAGACGGATTATTCACGCAGAAAACATTACGAAGGGACTTGTCTTCGTCAATCAGCTGGAGTCCGTCTATGAGACCGTTGATAAGTTTACTTATAAAGGAGTGAAGGCGTTAGCTCTCTCCTCTGAACAGTCAAAAGAGGAGCGCAAGCAGGCGCTGCAGCAATTTAAACAAGGAGAGATCCATATCCTCGTGGCAACGGATGTCGCGGCACGGGGACTTGATGTCGAGAACATCACCCATGTGATCCAGGTTGACGCTCCCGCCCATCCTGACAGCTATTTGCACCGTGCTGGACGGACTGGAAGAATGGGGAAAGCCGGCACGGTCATTACCTTGATTGATAAGGCGAGTGAATATAAGCTGGAAAAATATGAACGGGATCTGAAGCTTACTTTGCAGGAGCGTGTTCTGACACACGGCCGGCTGAAGGGGTAGGTTTTTGAACGCCTCAAACCGTGCTTAGGGGCTGGGCAAAAGGAAAAAACAACCTTTTGTCTGTCCCTTGTTTTCTTTCCCGGAAAACGGGTAATTGTTCAAAAGGAACTGTTTTTTGCGTAAAGGACCTTTCTGTGTTAAAATCAAAAGGTTAAAAATTATTTAGGAGATGTATGTGTATGTCAAATTATGAAGTAGGCAGTATTGTAGAAGGAAAGGTTACAGGCATTAAGCCGTTCGGTGCTTTCGTAGCGATTGATGACAAAAAGCAGGGGCTTGTTCATATTTCAGAAGTAGCTCATGGTTTTGTAAAGGACATTAACGACGTATTGAAAGTTGGCGATGAAGTAAAAGTAAAAATTATGAACGTAGAGGAAGATTCAGGAAAGATCTCTCTTTCCATTCGCGCTACACAAGAGGCACCTGAGCGTCCGGCTCGTCCGGCTAAGCCGCGTAACGCAGGGGGCGGCGCACCGGGAGGACGTAAGCCACAGCCACAAAAGAGCCAGCAGCAGGGCTTTAACACACTTGAGGATAAGCTTAAAGAATGGTTGAAGCAATCAAATGAAATTCAAGCCGACCTTAACAAACGCGCGAAAAAATAATAGAAAAGAGGGTGTCCCACAAGCGGGACACCCTCTTTACGTAATGTGCGGCACTGCTCTGCCCATTTTAAATCGTCCGGGAGTGGTTTGCTCCGGGCTGACGGGCAGCGCATCATCCATTGCCGGCTACTTAACGTTGGGTTTCCGGAACGCGTTCAAGCTCTTCATCAGGCTTGAATAGAATAGAGATACAATAGAGACCAGCTAAACCAACAATTGCGTAAAGGACCCGTGAAAATGCCGCTGCCTGTCCACCGAAGATTGCAGCAATTAAATCAAAGCGGAAGAAGCCAATCAGACCCCAGTTTATTGCGCCGATAATGGCTAATACTAACGCTGTGCGTTGAATACCGCTCAACTTATTCACCTCCATTGTCGAAGAATGTACACAACAAGTTGTGGTTGTGTCTTACCCATAGCATGAGATAACAGTTTAACAATTATGCATCTATCGTAAGTGCCAATCGTTTACATTTTTTGAGCAATTGGTAATAATAGAAGAGACGATAAACAAGGAGGGGTATGATGAATCCATTCATTTTTCGCAATCCGACAAAATTAATATTTGGCAAAGGACAAAACAGCGCATTGGCTGCGGAGGTACAAGAGTACGGGCAACGTGTGCTGCTCGTATACGGCGGGGGCAGCATCAAACGAAATGGGCTGTATGATCAGGTGATCGGCCAGCTTCAGTCAATCGGTGCTTCCGTAGTGGAACTTGCCGGAGTGGAACCTAACCCTCGTTTGACAACTGTTCAAAAAGGGATCGACCTGTGCCGTGAGCATGATATTGAGCTTGTTCTGGCTGTTGGCGGAGGAAGCGTCATTGATGCGAGTAAGGCGATTGCGGTAGGAGCCAAGTTCGACGGCGACATTTGGGATGTGATCACGAAGAAGGAAAAGCCGACAGGGGCATTGCCGTTAGGGACGATCTTAACGTTGGCGGCGACAGGTTCGGAAATGAATCCAAATTCAGTGATCACGAATTGGGAAATCAATCAAAAGCTTGGCTGGAACAGCGTCTATTCCTATCCGGCCTTTTCAATTCTAGATCCGAAAAATACACTAACGGTTCCGCGCGATCAAACCGTTTACGGCATCGTCGATATGATGAGCCATGTGATTGAAGCTTATTTTCACAAGGCGGATCATACACCGTTGCAGGATCGGATTATGGAATCGATTTTACTCACAGTAATCGAGACAGCGCCAAAGCTGCTTGATGATTTAGAAAATGAAGAGCATCGTGAAACGATTCTTTATTGCGGAACAATGGCCTTGAATGGGATTACGCAAATGGGGCTGCAAGGTGATTGGGCCACCCACAATATGGAGCATGCCGTATCCGCGGTTTATGATATCCCTCATGCCGGCGGTCTGGCAATCTTATTTCCGCACTGGCTTGCTTATACCTTGGACGAACGGATCGAGCGCCATGTTCAGCTGGCAACCCGCGTATTTAACGTTGATCCGGCAGGGAAAAGTGATCAGGACATTGCGAAGGAAGGCATCGCTCGCCTGACTGAATTCTGGACGTCGCTCGGTGCGCCAAACAAGCTGGCTGATTACGATATCGATGATAGCCAGGTAACGCGAATGGCTGAAATCGCCTCAAATCGCGGGGAGTTCGGGAATTTCAAAAAGTTAGCGCAGGCAGATGTGGAGAATATTTTAACAGCTGCTTTATAAGGCATAGCCGTAGAAAAAGGTTGATTTTCCCTTTTTCTACGGCTTTTTCGTAATGAGGGCGGTCGCTGCCTGATTTTGAAAGCCTTACTGCGAGTGGGTTTCTTACAACGGGCTTGTAGTGTGAAGCGATTGCCAATAGGCACAAAGCTAGTTTTGTCTCAATCCCGCTTTTTTGAATGTCAAAGAGGTTTCCCAAATAGGAATGCAGGTAATCTTGTATATACAACTTGCTTCTTTAGGCTGGATTCGTTAAAGTGGGGATGACCTCATGTTTGTTTGGATAAAGGAGATGGAACGATGACACTTCAGTTTGATTATTCAAAAGCCCTTTCATTTTTTCAGCAGGATGAATTAACGTACATGCAAAACGCGGTCACAGCCGCTCACGAGGCTCTTCATCAGAAGACCGGAGCGGGTCATGAGTATCTTGGCTGGGTTGATTTACCGTCAGCGTATGACCGTGAAGAGTTTAGCCGGATTCAGGCAGCGGCCGAGAAAATAAAGGCGGATTCGGACGTGCTGCTCGTGATCGGAATTGGCGGCTCTTATTTAGGAGCGCGCGCTGCGATTGAAGCCTTGCAGCATTCTTTTTACAATCTTCTCGGGAAAGAGGAGCGTAAAGCACCGCAAATCTTTTTCGTCGGTCACAATATGAGCTCGACGTACATCAAGGATTTGCTGACGCTGCTTGACGGAAAGGATGTGTCGCTCAATGTGATTTCTAAATCGGGAACGACAACCGAGCCGGCGATCGCTTTCCGGATTTTCCGTCAATATCTTGAACAGAAGTACGGACGAGAGGAAGCAAGAAAGCGAATTTACGCCACGACTGACAGGAAAAAAGGTGCCCTGAAAACATTAGCCGATGAGGAAGGCTATCAGACCTTTGTTGTCCCTGATGATGTAGGCGGCCGCTTTTCCGTGCTGACGGCGGTCGGGCTTTTGCCGATTGCTGCAGCCGGGCTTGATATTGAAGCGATGATGAATGGCGCACGTCAGGCAAGCGAAGATTTAGCGACTCCTGATTTGGTAAAAAATCAAGCTTATCAATACGCCGCGATCCGGCAAATTTTCTATAACAAAGGAAAGAGCATTGAAATAATGGTCAATTATGAACCTGCGCTGCACTTTGTCGGTGAATGGTGGAAGCAGCTGTATGGCGAAAGTGAAGGAAAGGACGGCAAAGGTCTCTTTCCGGCTGCGGTCGATTTTTCGACCGATCTTCATTCCATGGGCCAATATATTCAGGATGGGCGGCGTGACCTGTTTGAAACAGTGCTGCATGTTGGGAAAGTCAGAGAGGAACTGACGATTGAGACGACGGACAGCGATTTGGACGGCTTAAATTATTTGGCCGGGGAAACGATTGATTTCGTCAATAAAAAGGCGTTTGAAGGAACGATGCTCGCTCATACTGATGGCGGCGTGCCTAACTTGATTGTCCACATACCGGAATTAAATGAATTCCATTTCGGCTATCTCGTCTACTTTTTTGAAAAGGCGTGCGGAATAAGCGGCTACCTGCTTGGCGTTAATCCGTTTGACCAGCCCGGCGTCGAGGCGTATAAGAAAAATATGTTTGCGCTGCTCGGAAAGCCCGGCTTCGAGAAAGAAAAAGCCGAGCTTGAGGCAAGGTTAAAATAATACACCCTGCAAGACAGCCGCTGCCGGCGATTTTACTCTCCTTTACATAAAAGCAGCAAGAGCAGGCTACACTACGACCAAGAGTGAATTTCTTGGAAAGGGTGAAGCCGGATGCTTGCACTTCCTTCTTCTGTCGAGGGGAAACAATATAAGCTGAGTGTACTGGAGGAAAAGCTTAAGCCGCTTGGTTATCGCATAGGCGGCGGCTGGGAGTATGATCACGGTTACTTTGATTATAAAATTGATGAACAGGATGGCTACACGTTTTTACGCGTGCCCTTTAAGGCGGTGGACGGCGAATTGGAACAGCGCGGCGTGACGGTTGAACTCGGGCAGCCGTTCTTGCTCAATCATCAGTATCAAGAGGACCTGGAGGAGGATGCGGATCCGTTCGACGGCTTGTTTCGAATGTCGTACAACAGCGTTGTCAATCAATTCCAGAAGCCGGTGGATAAGGATGCTTCACTTGATCCGAAATTTATGCCGACGGCCCGGAACCTTATTCAAGAGCTTGAGCTCACCTTACTTTATTAAGGCGCCGGATAATCATAATTAATTCGTCGTCAACCTGGACGAGTGTTTCGGCAGGCGGATGAAGCAGCACACGCTCCCGGCGTTTAAGGCCAATCAGTAGCTCACCGTCGTCATAGCCCGCTTTCAAGACGTCAATGAAGCGATAGCCAACCTGATCATCAGAAGCCGGCTGAAACGATAATTGATTCATCTGATCAAATTTCAGTAAATCGCCGACAACATCACTCATATGGTGATGGAGAAGGCTGGATACGAGAACAGCGCCTGTCAGCGTGGTTGATTCAATGCACTCATCAGCCCCGGCCCGATAGGCGTTTTCTAATTGTTCCTTCGTCAAAATTTCGACGATCGTATAGACATCACGATTTTGGCTTTTGACCGCCAGCGTCGTCAGGATCGTCCGCGCGTCAGCCGTAAATTCATTTCCCTGCTGCTTGGCAGTAATCAGCACACTTTGAGCGAGGCCGATATTGGCCTGTTTCAGCACAGCATCTTCACTGCTGTTGCCTTTGACGAAGTGAAGCTGTTTATAGCCGGGAGGCGCTTCAGTCAATGTTTCGTCAATCAGCACGATCGGCGTTCCCGGCTGAACCTCCCGGACATTTTCAATCGTATGCTTGCTTCGCTCGTTCCAGCCAATGACGATAATATGTCCCTCACCCAAAAAAGCGAGCTCGCCATAACGAAATGATTGATTTGTTGAAAATGCGATGGAGGCAAGAGTCGTGACAAGTAACGTCATCACCCCAACCCCGACGAAAATCAGCAAAATCGCCAAGGCTCTTCCGGCAATTGTCACCGGTACAAAATCACCGTAGCCGACCGTGGACACCGTGACCAATGCCCACCAAATCCCATCAAACCAGGTTGGGAACTTCAACGGCTCAAGCAAATGAACGACTCCGCCGATCAGGCAGGCAATGGAAAGAATCGCCAATAGTAATTTTACGAGAAACGGCACCTTTCCCATTAATGTTCGAAACATCCACCACTGTAGCATAACGTCTCCTCATTTCTAATTCTCCTGTCAGCTAGTATTGCCAAGCTCTTGCCGGATCAGTCACGCTCTGTTACGATAAATAGCATGAGTGAAAAAAGGAGAGAGCGACTTGGTTTCTGCGATTGTCTTTGCATTTGCTATCTTTTGCGGCTGGCTTATATTCGATATTGTCAAGCAACGCAAGCTAACACTGGAAAATCTCATGAGCTCCCTAATCGTCGCCGTCATAGCCGGTGTCGCCTGGTGGGTGCTGGAGCTGATTTTCTAATCAGCCTCCCATCTAATTTATGCTTGACTTTTTTGCGGAAGAGAGGTAAATTAGATGTTGTCCGATACAAATCCAAATACGGGGCCATAGCTCAGCTGGGAGAGCGCTACGCTGGCAGCATAGAGGTCAGGGGTTCGAGCCCCCTTGGCTCCATCAACTTTTAAACGGCAGAGATGCCGTTTTTTGTTTTTAAAAAGGTAAAGAGTTGAGTGAGCTTATCATTTCTTATGTAAAAACAGTAAGTTTTAGGGTGTAATAAAGGTAAGTACCTCTTAGAAGGAAGGGGATCATTATGGCAATCACTTCAATGATTAATGAAGAAACGAAATATGCATTTCGCAATGCTAAAGCGTCTCTAGAAATTGAAGGTCAATACTTACCTGAGGGTGGGGAAGAAATGATCTTAAAAAGTATCGAAGGAGAAATGTCTGAAGCGGATTTTTTACAACGTGCCCTTAAACTCGCAAGAAATGAGTAAAGAGCATTTCAGGCAATCCCAGTATTGCTATCCGGGAACCGTAATCAAACGAGCATTGTATCCAATAATCTAATGTTTTGTAACTTATTTTATCAAACAACTTAAGGCGGGGGCCTGAGTTGTTTTTTTGTTATTTAAAGAGGTTCTACGTCAAATGTTGTGGTAGCGAGAGGACGGGCTCCTTATCCCACCCCGAATGAGTGATCTTTGAATTGGTGATGAAGTAAAATCCGGTTCCGCAACCGGTCATATCTCCGAAACCCAAACGCATTCCGCTTGATGTTGAAAAGCCAAGACAGTTTACAGGGAAGGATTTGGCTGCTCATTAAAAAATGAAAATTGGGGTCATTGAAAGCAAACGGTGATTTAGTTCGAAAGTATCGTGTTAGGAAAGCAGGAATGGCTGAGAAGAGGCTAACCTGGCTCATACTTATTTCGAGGGAAGTGATCCAAGCTGTCAGTTTTATCAGAGTGATTTTGATTGGGAAATAAAGGGCATGCGTGATGGAGATCGGGTTAGAATTGGGACTTGGAACAAGGAGAGCAGATTGGAGTCATCGTGGGAGCCCTGCGGCGATCAAACCCATCTATCCGGGTCAGTCTTTCCATGTTTTCGGTCAGTGACTTAGGTCACTACAATTGCGAGTGTATGTCGTTTATAGTGGAATAACACCAATCAAGTAAGATCACTTGAAATAGTGTAAGAAAGAATGGAGCGTGTGTACATATGACGAATCAACGTTTGCCAACTGTTTGGCGCATTGTTACTGTTTTCGTCCTCACATGTATGGTTTGGTGGCTATCCAAAGCCATACGTATTTGGATGGGCGCAGGGGGAGAATATGATCGGACGACCCATGTACTGTCTGCAGTACTAATATTCAGTCTCGTATTGCCCTTAATTGTTTTTGCACGCAAATATGTGGATAAACGGTCATGGGCAGGATTGCGGCTTACGTCGTTCAAGGAGGGCTGGAAGCCGTTTGTTTTTGGAGGACTCAGCTACTTGATTCCAGCAGGGATCGCGCTCATTATTTTTGTCTTGTTTGATTGGACAGAGATACAGTTCCACGTTTCGGTTAGCTCATTAGTACTGACTATCATTGCGTTGCTCATCCTCGTATTTATGTACGAGGCTTTGCCGGAGGAGCTTATTTTCCGGGGCTATTTTTATCGGAATTTAAATACGTCACTTGCTAAGTGGAAGGCGGTTGGCGTTCAGAGTTTACTATTTGTCTTGTTCGCGGTAAGCATCGGTGCCGCACTAAGTGTGGAGCGCATGGTCTTCTTTTTCGCTGTTGGTATTATCATCGGCATGGTTCGTGTTATGACGGAAAATGTCTGGGGTGCGGTAGGTCTTCATGTTGCTTTTCAAACTATGCAACAACTGTTTGGCCCGCATAATCAAGAATTAACATCGACGACACCTGGACTGATGGAAATCGTTATTTTAGGAATCATCCCTTTTTCATTCGCAATTATGACGTTAAAGCTTTTTGTTCGAAAGGAACCGGATTGGAAAGAGGTCGACACGGAATAACGCGTTAAAATTTATAGTTATCATGGAAGTAAGGCGAATGATGTCGGTGAGCGATACGCGATCAATTCAACCGCAGCGATCTGCATTATCGAAATAACATCATCGGAAAATTCGCAAAAGAATTGGATATCCCCTTGACTCCTTAGATAAAAAAAACGATGAGATGGTCTTTTTGTAATGCCAAGGCTAGGAGAGAAGGGGAAAGCCAAATCAATGTCTGAATAATTTATAGCATCCCCTCTTGAATGAGATAAGATTAGACATTTACCTGTGCATCCATCAAGATTTTTTGATTGTGTTGTCTAAAGCGACCAAGAGATATCCAACAAAGCACATATATACTGGCAATAATAATCGTTCTACCTGTACTAAGGTTCGCCCATAGATCCGCCCGGTCTTTCAACTCTTGAGAAAAGGGCCCTGTTGGATCGGTCGTTGAAAACACATTAAGTTCTGGAATAAAGTACAAAAAAGTAGGAATTCTGAGTATTAAGTAAAGACCCACAATCATAAGTACTGTATTCCTCACTCTTTTAGCCTTCCAGCACAGGATCAACACAACGATGATTAGGATTTGAGCCATCATGTGCAGAGGTATCCAATAGTGCTCAACAGGCAACCCATAATCTCCTTGAAGAATGGCAAAGGATGTTGGTGGATAAGTACTCCACTGGGAAGCAACAACGACTCCTTCATAAATCGCTCCACCCAGTTCAAAACCAATCACCGTGATCAAACAAATTAATGCAACAAAAGTTAAATTACTTTTCATCATCTTTTCTCTCCTTATCCTCATATAAATGTACAGCCAACCTATCGACGATAGTTTAACTATCAGTGATAGGTTATCTCGGAAATGATACACTGTCAAGTAACAATTCAACTTTTTCTAAAAATAGGCTAAAATAATGGATAACATTTGATTGAAAGGGGTGCTTAGAGTTGATGACGGATAACGATGCACATCATAAATTGTTAGATAAGTCCCAAATTGTACATGTTGCACTAGAGATCCTGCAGACAGAAGGTTATAAAAGCATCACGATAAGAAATATTGCAGAAAGGTTAGGAATTAAGAGCGCCTCATTATACTGGCACATAAAAAATAAAAACGAATTGCTCGAATTGGTGGCTGATGAAATTTGTAAAAACATTCAGCTTCCGGATAAAGAGGCAGACTGGGATGAACAAATAATGATGCTCGCGAAAGAATGGCGGGGCAAACTTTTATCTATTCGAGATTCCGCCATTGTTATAGCTGAAACCGCTCCGACTACTCCTTATCGCATACAATTAATTGAGCAGATGCATGATATCTTTAAGAAGGCAGGTATGGGGCATAAAGAGGCTTTCTCAGCTCTATGGTTCTTCAACACGTACACGATTTCATTCATTCTAGAGGAGTACCGTTTTTTAGAAATCGCTAATAAAGAGTCCGCTAATCCCGTTCTAGAGACACCTTCAATAAACTTGACCATTCCAGACATGGATCAAGAATTTCAGTTTGGGATGGAAGTTATGATCACTGGATTAAAGGGAAAGGTGAAGTGACCCCATTGTCATGACGCGATACTTTAATTTTTTTGCAGGGGGATGTATATTCCAAATATATGTAATTTCATATGTTAAGCGTACGAGGCTTTCCTATTAATGAAAAAGCGCCGGAAAAGATTGTTCAAAATTGCCTTAAGCTGATCCATACTTTCTTAGGGTAATGACATTAACCTCATGATCCTGTAGATGTTGTTGAAAAGGGGATAACTTCTATGCATGTAACATTGGCGAACGTCGATAATATTCTAAACGGTTTAACTGTAAACGATTTTCACGAGGAAAATGAGGAAGAGCTATCGTACCTAGGTATTGAAATGAGTATGGAGAAGCATCACTTAATCCTGAAAATGCTCAAGAAAGGACGTCATCTCATTTTGCAAGACCTTGAATCTGATAGTGGAACCTATTATTTCTTATATACGATTTTTGCTAAGCATACGTATAAGGTTTTTATAAAACAGATAGAGGATTTTTCTATAGAGAATTACTTCGTAGTACAGCATGATTTCGGTGACTATTACGTCTTACAAGATTTTTTTATCACGACATTTTAGAAGGAAATTCTGATTTACTAGATAAGGCTATTGTAATGAGTACATATGGAAGACAATTGGAATTAGCTGATGCCAAAATAGAGCTAAAAGAGATAGACGGGAAATGGAAGATGATTTTTAACTAAAACAGACATTTTTATTTTTATATCGCCAGCAGGAGGAAGGTTGCTCATAAGGAGCGGTCTTCCTTTTGCTCGCTTGGGACCCAAAGCATATAAAGCCGGTCCGGAGTCTGTTTTTTGAAAATCAGTTCATTGGATTGATCACATTTTGTACATGGACTGTTGGAAGAGACCCGGGGATAGGACCGTTTTTTTAAAATACTGTTTACAAAATAGCTATTCTGTAATACTATGTAGTGGTAGTAAGTAATACTGAATATTAGTTATACAGAATAGTAAGAGGTGAGTATACTGGAAAACCTGACAGAGATGCTCAAGGGAGTGCTTGAAGGATGCGTCCTTGAAATTATAAGCCGTCAAGAAACTTATGGGTATGAAATCACCCGGAAGTTAAACGCTCTCGGCTTTACAGATGTGGTTGAGGGGACCGTTTACACTATCCTGGTCCGCCTTGAAAAAAACAAGTTGGTAGAGGTCAGCAAAAAGGCATCTGATATGGGTCCGCCGCGAAAATTTTTTGTGCTTAACGAAGCGGGGCGCGAGGAGTTGCAAAGGTTCTGGAAAAAGTGGGAGTTTGTCTCGGAGAAAATTAATCAATTAAGGGAGGAATAAGAGGATGTCTGGATTTTTTGACAATTATTTAAATATCAAAAAAATGTTTGAGAGCAAGCGTGAGTATAAGCAACAGATGGCAAGGGTGGAGGCGCTGCCGAAAGATTATCAATACGTATTTAAGAAAATTCAAGGTCACATGTGGATGTTCGCGGCGGGAGCCGGTTATGACATGATGAAGATCCACTATGACCTGATCGAGCTGTTTGAAGCAGGAGCGGCGGACGGCAAGCATGTTTTGGAAATAACCGGTGAAGATGTTGCATCATTTTGCGACGAACTCTTGCGCAGTGCCAACACATACACGGAAAACTGGCGCGAGACTTTGAATCGCGACATCCTGAAAAAACTCGGAAGAGAGATCGACTCAAAGTGAATGGTAATTTCCCAACCTTTTCAGCTTCATTATTAATCAATTAAATACAACAAGAAGGTTAACTAATGCTCCTTCCCAAAAGCGTCACCTTAACTAATTCCATAGGCAGCAATTTTAATGTGATGCTGGGTAAACGCTATGTAAGTAACAGATTCAAAAATTGAGGGTGAGTTGGTAAGACAGGCCGAATTGAGGGATTAAGAAAGCATCTTATCCATCTTTTGGAAGCGACAGTCAGGTGTTGCCCGGTTCGTCTTCATGTTAAGATAAGGAAAACGATAATAAGCGAGGTACATCATGACCAAACACCGGATTTATACAATGAGTTTCGCCAGTGTTTATCCCCATTATGTTACGAAGGCAGAGAGAAAAGGACGGACAAAGTCAGAGGTCGATGAAATTATCCGCTGGTTGACCGGGTACAGTCAGGAAGAGTTAGAAAGGCAACTGGAAACGCAAACTGACTTTGAGACGTTCTTCGCCGAAGCTCCCAAAATGAACCCTTCCCGGGCTTTGATCAAAGGGGTGGTCTGCGGCGTCCGAGTGGAAACTATCGAAGAACCGACGATGCAAGAAATCCGCTATTTGGATAAGCTGATCGATGAGCTGGCAAAGGGAAAAGTAATGGAGAAGATTTTGCGGGCATAAGGGGAAACACTTTTTTAGAGCGGCCAAATGACCCAATGCTTTTTTTATCAAAATACGCGTAACATGTGCTTTCGTTCTCAATAGCACGCACACCCTAAGAGAAAAGTGTGCGTGTTTTTTCTACATCAAACGAATGGGTGTCATATGTGCCTACTTGCTAAAATACTTCCGAGCCAACAATTCCGCTGTTCGTGTAGCAAGTGCCTGGCTGGTTAATGTCGGATTGGTCCCGCCGATCGCGTTGGCCTGTACGCTGTTGTCAGCGAGATAGAGGCGATTGACCTGGTAGGCCTCGCATGACAAGTCAACCACCTTTCCCATTCGCATTGTCGATTTAGGATGGATGTAGAAGTTGGCGGCGATATCATTGCGGTGAATTTTACGCGCTCCTGCTTTGCGCAGGAGGTTCATCGCTATTTTGGTTAATTGAATTCGTTTCTTTTCTTCTGTTTTGCTTGGTGTATAGTGTACGGCGGCTACAGGGCCATGTTCGTCCTTTGTGTGAGGGTCTCTGTTTTGAAACTGGATTTCATCATCCGTTATGAGCAAAAGGCTGAGGGATCTTCGATAGTCATCCATGTTGTCTTTCAGATCGGCGCCCGTGAGTCTTCCTTTTTGGTCCCATAATCCGGAAGCGACAAACTCATTGTAACCAGCCTGGCTTGAGCCATAGTGCATCATTGCCAGCAGACCTGGACTTAAGCCCATATCTTGTACTGTTCCAAGCCTTGGATAGTCGAGTCTTGCGCCTGATGTATGGCCGACGAATGGATCGATAGTGGGACTGCCAATGACCTCCATTAATGTTTTTTCATCAAAGATCCCGGTTACAGTGTCAATATAATGATTCGTTAATCCCCTGCCTACCCAGGAATTCTGTGGCAAATCGGAATTAAGCCATAGGCGCGGACTTTCGATTGTACCGGCGGCCATGACGACGACTTTGCAGTGGATTTCCTCGACTTCGCCGGTCCATGTGTTCCGGCATCTGACGCCGATGGCGGAGACAGTGCCGTTGGCGTCCATTTCAGTCAATATTTTTGTCGTAAAAGTGTTCGGACGGAACGTTACATTTCCTGTTTCCATTGCAAGAGGAACATAACTGACATTCGTCGATCGTTTTGCCATTTTGTCAAGGGAAGGGCCATAAGGGCAGCCATGCTCACAATGTCCGCTCAGCGTACAGCCTTCCATATGACTTAATTGTTCTAATGAATACTCGGGGTTCATTAAATTCTCGTTTGGAGGCAAAATCGCATTCGGCTGGGGGCGGTATCCGCTTTCTGTCACATCTAACGTCCGATTAAGCGAAAAGCCCGCCTGTTCCGCCCCATAAAAGAACAGCGCTTCTTTTGCGGTCATCGGCGCAAATTCTATCGGCAACGTATTCTCGACTTTTTCATAATAGGGAATCAGCTCCTCATAACTGATCGGCCACCCTTCATCGATCGCATAAGGAAAGGCGCGTGGCGAGTTTGCCCAATAATGAAGCGTTGTGCCGCCGATTCCGGAATTTTGCCATAATAAGCCCGGGTTAGGAAGGTTTCGATACCAGGGACTCCGCCTGCGATCCGCCGGCCCGAGGCGGAACTTGCCGTTCACCGGGTTATTCATGTCATGCTCAAGTCTTGTTACTTGTTTGCGGTAAAGAGATCCATCCAGGTCCTGCGGGTCGGAACTTTCCTGCGCTAACCCGCGATGTTGATTAGGCTCGGGCCATTTTTTATTTCCATACCAGGGACCAGCTTCAAGGACGAGCACTTGGATACCCACTTCCCCAAGCTCTTTGGCGATTACGGGACCCCCGCCACCCGCACCGATGACGATGACATCCGGGTTTTTCATCATTTCCCCCTCATTTCTTAATTCCGTTCTATATAAAATAACTGTCAACTTCACGAGGCGCCAATATGTCTACGGGTGTTGATTACGAAAAATATTTTTTTGCCAGCAGTTCTGCGGTGCGTGTGGCAAGTGCCTGTGTCGTTAAGGTCGGGTTGGGGCCTCCAATTGAATTGTAGTGATTGCTATTGTCTGTGATGTAAAGGCGCTGAACCTGATAGGCTTCGCATGATGAATCGACGACAAACCCCATCCTCATCGTACTTTCTAGATGAATGTAAACATTAGGGGGGAGAACGCTTCGGTGGATTGTATGGGCCCCGGCCTGTCGTAAAATAGCCGCGGCAATTTTGGCCAATTCCGTCCGCCTTTGTCTGTCCTGTTTGCCGGGAACATAGTGAACAAGCGGGATTGGGCCATGTTCATCCGTAATATTAGGAACGATTTCGACTCTGTTTCGGTAATGAACGTCGTCAGCTGTAAAGATCGCAATCGTCAGGCTGTTTTTGTAGTTGCTCATCGCTTCAGCAAGCTGATCGCCGACGATTCTGCCTTCCTGGTCCCAAAAGTCCGAAGCAACAAATTCACTATATCCGACCTCGCTCGTACCATAAACAACCTGTGCGCTCAGCCCAGGGCTTTCCCCTAATGTTTCAATCATTCCGAGCCCAGGATAATCAAGGCGCGCTCCCGATGTATGTCCGATAAAGGGAGCCGCCATCGGGCTGTCGAGCAGCTTCATTAATGTTTGCTCATCAAACGTACCTGTGACTGTGTCCATAAAATGATTCGTCAACCCCCGCCCAACCCAAGGGTTATGAGGCAAGTCGGAATTGAGCCACAGGCGTGGGCTTTCGACAGTCCCCGCAGCCATAACGACCACTTTGGCCCGAATCTCCTCGACTTCTCCAGTCCATGTATCGCGGCATCTTACACCGACAGCAGAGGGCTGACCATCAGCCCCGGTCTCCGTTAAGATTTTTGTTGTGAATGTATTCGGACGAAAGGTCACATTCCCCGTTTTCATCGCCAGTGGCACATAGCTTATATTGGTTGATCGTTTTGCCATCCGTTCAAGGGAAGGCCCATAAGGACAACCCTGCGCACAATGTCCACTTAACGTACAGCCCTCCATATGACTTAATTGTTCTAATGAATATTCTGGATTCATCAAATGCTCATTTGGTGGCAGGATCGCATTCGGCTGGGGCCGATACCCGTTTTCCGTCACATCCAATGTCTGATTAAGTGAAAACCCGGCCTGCTCCGCACCATAATAGAACAAGGCCTCCTTTGATGTCGTCGGAGCAAATTCCACTGGCAAAGTGTCTTCTACTTTTTCATAGTAGGGGATCAGCTCTTCATAGCTAAGGGGCCACTCGCTGATTGCTTCAGGGTACGCGCGCGGGGAGTTGCCATAGTAATGAAGAGTCGTTCCCCCAATCCCTGCATTTTGCCACAAAACCGCCCGATCAGGGACCTCTCTGTTCCAAGGACTGCGCCTGCGATCGGCGGGACCCCAGCGGAACTTTCCACCGACGATATCATTCATATCATTTTCTCGTCTCGTCAACTGTTTGCGGTAGAGCGCGCCGTCCAAATCTGCCGGGTCGGAGCTTTCTTTAGCCAAGCCGCGCTGTTGATTCGGATCAGCCCATTTTTTGTTACCAAACCATGGACCGGCGTCAAGGACGAGTACTTGAATGCCTAATTCCCCTAGCTCCTTGGCGACAACCGCCCCGCCGCCGCCTGCACCGATAATAATAACATCTGGATTCTTCATTTTCCGCTTTCCCCATTTCTCGGCATTTTCATCAAAAACCCGCGAAAGTCACGATACCCTAACGAAACACCAGGGTATCCGACTTGCTGCCAACTTAAAGGGAAAAATTGAAGGCGCCGCTGGTCAGGTGGCAGCAGTCTTGTCGAACCGTAAGCCGACCACTCGGAATAATAACCAAATAAGGACAAACGGTTCAAGGCGTCTGTAACGTATTTCACCATTCCGGCATTATTCGTGTAAGGAGATGGTAAAGCATTAACATCGACTCTCAGTTCCTCAAGCGCAGCTAACACTCTGATTCGATCCTGGCGGACAAGACTGGAAAATGCCCCTCTGGCATTCGACTTTTTCGAAGGAGTTTGCAGCTGTCCGGCAGCTATGAGCTGTGCCGCCGCTGAATCCAGCATCAAGGCAGTTGGATAAGCGAGCGGGATCGGAGTCAGAAAGAACTGCTGTTGAATCGTAATTTCATGATTAAGCGCATGAATGACATACTCATGAACATTCAAATCCGAATCAATAACATACGAACCGTGCTGCATTGGAGGAGTTTCGGGGACTAAAGCATCTGTCAGGGCTTGAAAGGTCTCACAGACATATTCGTGATAGGGGCTGGATAGCTTGATAATCAATCACCTCTTTAATAAACGGAATAGTACCATTTATATAAGCGGATTGTGTTTTTATGTTCATTCATTTGAAAAAGTGACATCGCCTGCAATAGACGGAGCAAATTGTTATTGATCGAGGAAAGGAACATAGAGGTCCTCTTTGAACAGAGAGAATAATCGCATTAACATCTTCAATGCTACAATGGAGAAAGAGGCTTGGGAAAATCACTTTTATGGTTGGCGGAAAGGCATATAATAATCTGGTACACACGAAATTGTCTACTCCATTTCGAGATGAAAATATAGGATAATAGCTTAATAGAGAAGAAGGGAGAGTGAGTAGCTTGAATCGGGCGAAAGTGATGCTGGTCGAAGATGATCTGGACTGGAGCAAAGGGTTGCAAGCGTACTTCTCCAACGAAACCGGGTTTACGATCACTTCTTGTGTAGACAATATGGCAGCCTGTATGGCGGCGCTCGATGAAACACCGGTTGATGTCGTGCTTATGGACATTCTATTAGGGGAGGAGAATGCAACTGGCCTGGATGCTGCACTGGATATTACATACAAGTATCCGGCGGTGAAAGTCATTATGGTAAGCTCTTTGGAAGATGATGATGAAGTGTTTAATGAAGCATTTTTGAACGGGGCATATGATTTTGTTTATAAAAATGAATTTGAACAAATTCCTGCGGTGATTGCCAATGCGATGAGTGAGCAGGTTACGAAGTACGGGCCGAGGCTAAAAAAACTCGTATATGATAAGAAAAAAAAGCTGCTAAATCCGTATGATGTCGTAATGTTGAAGCTTATTCTGGAGGGGAAGACGCAGCAGGAAATTGCTGATATGAACAGTGTAAGTCTGTCAGCGGTGAAAAAGCGAGTCGGACGGATATTGGAGAAATTTCACTGGAGCCGCCCGACGAAGGAGTTAGCAGATAAGTGCCATAAATGGGGGCTGCTGGAGTAAGGAGAGCCGGGAAATGATTGTTGCTTTTTTCTTGCTGTTATTTTTCGTGATGACCCCGATTAGTTTATATTTGCTGGCGAAGCAGGGAGAAAACCGTCTGCTCGTATGGGGAGCACTAATTTTGTTTACGGTAGGTATGAGTGGACTGCAAGTTGGACTGGAAAAAATTGTACTCCCGCATTTAATATCCTTAGGCGCAGGTGACATGGCCTTGGCTGTGCTGTTTGTGGTTACGGCCTTTTTGAATATTTGCGTTCATGCGTTTCCGTACTACTTGATTCTTATCTTCTTCATTCATTTCGCCGGTTACCAGAAAGCGGCAATTACCGGCATGCTGCTCATTCCGGTGTTGCTGGCGTTTGTCTTTACCGATGCGTACACGACTTCCTGGATCAACTATTCTTATATTTTGAGCTGGGGAATTCCGTATATGCTCGCTTCCATTGTCTTATTTGTCAAAGGACTGTTGAGGATAGAAAAGGAGAAGGTCAAGAAGCTGCAATATGTTGGTCTCGGGATGATCATCTTAATTCCTGAAGCGTTTTTATTGTTTCTTCAATTGGAGGGCAGCTATTTTCAATCCCCTGTAGAGCTGTTAATCCTGATTCCGATCTTATGTCTAAGCAGCTTGCTGGCAGGCTTGATTTTGTATGGATACAATGTCTTCACCCGTTTCCAATCGACGGCTGTGCTCACGAAGATGCAGCTCGGGACGAGCTTGATGCAGCATGCATTTAAAAACGCGATATCAAAAAATAAATTACATGCGCTTAATATACAGCGGAGCCTTGCAGCGAAGCAATATGAAGTGGTCGATGATCATCTGAGCAGCTTGTTGCGTTCCAATGATCATCTGATGGAGATGGTGTCAAAGCTGTCCTACCTAACACGGAGAAGGCTGTCCGTCGAGCTTGAACCGACTGATATTGCGCTTGTCCTGGAGGAAGTGATCGACCGCTTTGATCACACTTCGGTTTCATTCGAAAAACAGTACTCTTCCGTGGTGCTGAATGTTGATCGGACGCTGATGACAGAATGCGTTTCGAATATTATTAGCAATGCAATCGAAGCAATGGATGGGCAAGGTCAGCTGACAATTGGAGTGGAACGGACGAAACGTCACGTGAAGTTACATTTTACCGATACGGGCAGGGGAATGGACAAAGAACAGCTGAAAAATATATTTGAACCTTTTTATTCAACGAAGCATAAGTCAGGCCAGAATTTTGGTCTGGGGATGTTCCATGTTAAAAAAATAATCAATGCCCACCGGGGGAAGGTGAAAGTAACGAGTCAGATCGGGAAGGGAACGACGATTACACTACTATACCCTGTTTGCTAGAGAGTCTCTGTCATGGAGGCTTTTTCTTTTGCGCTTAGACAAGGTGTACATGAAAGTGTCTACTTACATTCTATGAATACTGGAAATACAATAGGAAAAGTATGAGTTCGATTATCCAGGCACAAATCCCCGTAGGAAGTCGACAGGGACTCTATATGCAATCGGATGTAGTTGACTTTTTTCATACGGTCAGTATCAGATGTCAGAGGGCGCAACTTTTTATAGCGGGTCGCACAGCGATGCTGCATTTTTAAAAAGAGTACAGGGAGTAATGATGAAATGGAACGTATTTTAATTTGTGATGATTCACCTTTTTTTCGTTTACTGTTAAAAGATATTTTTTTGAAATTAGGTCATGCTGTCGTTGATGAAGTATCCAATGGCGCAGAGGCGGTTCAAGCGTATGAATACTATCAGCCTTCGTTAGTCACTTTGGATATCGCCATGCCGGGAATCGACGGCATTCAGGCTCTCCAGCTGCTTTTGAAGGCTTTTCCAAAGGCAAAGGTTATCATTATCAGCGGAAATAGAAGCCAGGACCTTCTTTATCAAGCGTTGCGAAGTGGAGCCAAATACTATATCACAAAACCAATCACAGAGGAAAAGATTCGTGAGGCTTTTAAGCAGTTAAACTTATAGGGCCGACAGGGGATCTTTTGTATGAAAGTTGGCGGGTGAGGCGGCACATCTCGTGGTTTCCGAAATTTGGCCATGAATTTTGAACTGATCTCGCCGGACGATATGGTTAATTTTATTAAATAATGGGGCTGGGGCAAAAGAGGGGGCGGTCTCTTTTTCCCAGCCCATAAGCAATGAGTGAAAGCCCGTCTTGAGTAGGTCACTTTTAAAAACTTCCTTTTTTGTAACTCATTACTACTGAAAAAGTGAAAATCGTACTTTTTCAGCAGCTTCGTCTTGAGTGGGGTTCTTACATTTGACTTCTGGCAAGTGTTTCCATTTCTACTCCGTGCTACTTAATTTTGTCTTATCTTCATTATCGTTTCTTCACTTACCACTCAAATAAACTTCCAGACGGTCCCAGGTTTCAGTGATGCCTAGGAGCATACCCATGTCCATAACGGACTTGAGAGCCTCGGCAGACACATATTCAGCACGGTTAATTAGCTTCGACTTACCATCGAGTTCAATGAATTCTAATGTGATCTCGGTAGACGGCATACTTTCGTCGATATTGCCTTCAGCATCCGAGAAGTAATCGGTGTAAATAATCGTTTCCGGTTCGATAATATCCTTATAAACGGCTTTGCCCCAAGATTCCATTCCGTAAAAATCACCTTGATTTTGATCAGTACACTTCATGCAGAAATGCCATATGCCGCCTGGGCGGAAATCAATGTGGCAAACCGGAAGCTCCCAACCGCTGGGACCCCACCAATGCTTCAGATGCTCCGCCTCTTTAAACATGCTGAATACGAGATCGCGGGGCGCATCGAAAATGCGCTCAAGGACTAAAATTCGATCGTTTTCTACTCGTGAGATTATTTCGTTATTTGACATCCTAATTTCTCCTTTTCAGACAGAGTGTGTTTCATTCGTGCTAATTTAATGGTTTTTTGCCCTGCGACACTTTGAGATAATCATCCAACCGATCTAAGCGGGCTTCCCACAACCGACGGTAAGAGTCGAGCCACCTGTCGAGTTCTTGAAACGATTCAGGCTTTAGACCATAAATTCGACGATTGGCCACTGGCTGAACCTCGACAAGGCCAGCGTCGCAAAGGACCCGAAGATGTTTCGAGGTTTGGGGCTGATTGAGTTGTAACTGCTTCGCAATTTCTCCTACCGGGAGTGGTCCTTGCAGCAAAAGGTCGACGATACCTAGGCGGTTGGGCTCAGCCAGGGCGCTGAAAGTTTGCGCGTTCATGTTGCATCCTCTCCCCAACTTGTTAATTTTCAGCACTGTTTAATTAGTGAGTGCTATAGTTACTCCAGGAATTCACCTCCGTATTTCCATCTATGCATGTCAAAAGCAATCATGTTGTTAAAACGATTATGCCATTTAAGGAATATATAGAATTTATATTAGTAAATAGTAAACTATTTATTGCGCTTGAAGATGACGCTGCGTCATCTTGTATAATGACTTCGAGGGTTTCAAAATTGACACTGATAGGGGTGGGAAAGGAGCGTGAGATGATTACGATCCAGGTTTTAACGAAGCAAACTGGTATGACAGTGCGCGCGCTGCGTTATTACGATCAGATCGGGCTTGTGAAGCCGAGCGGCCGGACGGAGGGAGGACACCGCTTATACAGTGAAGATGATGTGAAAAAGCTGCAGCAGGTCCAATTTCTGAAGTCGGTGGGCTTTCGGCTGCGGGAAATTCGCGATGTGTTAACCGATCCGAAGTGGAATTGGGCGGAAGGCTTGAGCAGGCAAATGAAGTATGTTCAGGAGGAGCGCCGGAAGCTGGATAAAATGGAGGCTTCCTTGCGTGGCTTACTGCACACCCATGCACTGGAGGGCGAAGTGAGGATGGAAATGCTGGAGCAGCTGATTAAATTGAGCGGGCAGGGGAAAGCGCAAAAGCGGCGCTTTCGTGAAGCGTTTTTTGACGAGGATGAGAACATGCTGTGGGAGCGGTTACCAAATGTTAATCGTGAAGATCCCGATTCGCTTGAATGGATTGGTCTGCTGGGACAGTTAAAGAGAGTGCAGGACGCCGGGCCTGAGGCGGTGTCTGTGCAGCGCATTATCCGGCGAATGGCCGAGAAAACAGAAGAAGCGTTTGGCGACGAGCCGCTTTTTTTAGCGAAGCTGTGGGACGTGCGCAAGTCTCCGAAACTGTCGAAGGAGGTTCAGTTTTATCCGCTGGAGCCAGCCTTTCTCGACTTTATTGAAGACGCTTATGCAGTCTATGAACGAGGTCAGAGTCGTGATTAAGGAAGGGAGAGAACAGTCATGTCCGGAGCGTATATGATGATGGCGATCGTCGGCTTGACAGTACTGGCCGCTATAGTTGCTTTCCGCCGCCACAGCTTTGTGAAATGGGGCGGCTGGCTGGGCTGGCTTTTGATAAGTGCGTATTTTCTGGTGGAATACGTCGTGATATTGAATGTAACCGCCCCGTATGATGTTCTTCATCAGCCGATGAGCGATCTCGGAGTGACGGTTTGCGGGACAGGCGCGTACATGCTAACGGAGAATGAAATATGTTCGCCCTATCATTTGCTCATTAACTGGTCATTTACGCTTAGCGGTTTGGCGACGATTGTGGGAGCACTCGGCCTTCGAGCGTGGTGGCCGGCCGGAAGGAAGGTTGATGCCGCTCTCTGGCTGCTCGTTGTGCACGGGCTGAGTAACATGATGGCAGGGATCGTTCCGGCTGATGTCGATTTCTGGCTTCATACGCTCGGTTCCATCCCGGGAATGATCGTGCAAATCCCGGCGCTGCTTATTCTTGGGCTGGCGATTCGTCGTACGCAGCCGCTGTTGGCGCTTTGGACATTTATTTGCTGGGCGGGAACGACGGCAGCGCTCGTCTTTCTTTTTTATCAGCCTGAATGGATGAACCTGCCAGGCGGCTTGTTGCAGCGCGTTCTTTATGCCGCGGTTTATCTGTGGATGGGAGCGGTGGCACTGGCCATTTGGAGGCGACAGCGATTCTCCGCCTAGCTGTGCTATGATAGGAAAAAGGAGGCGATGGTGATGACTTCGACTAAAACGTTGCGCATCTGTGACCAAGGACACCGCTATTATAAAAGCAGCGACTGCCCGGTGTGTCCGACTTGTGAGCAGAAACGCAAGCCGACGTCGGGATTTCTGGCGGGGCTGTCGGCTCCGGCCCGCCGCGCACTTGAGCATGCCGGCATTACGACGTTACTGGAGCTGGCGAATTATCGGGAAAAGGAAATTTTGCAATTGCATGGCATCGGTCCTTCCTCGCTGCCAAAGCTGAGAGCCGCTTTGGCGGAAGCGGGTCTGTCGTTTAAACTGTAAGATTTTCAAGTTGTAAATGGAAAAGGAAGCAGCTCTCTTTTCGCGGAAGAAAAGGCTGCTTTCTTTTATTTAAAATGTTCGCTCTTGATAAGGCATGCCTTCGCCTTCTTCGCAATACCGTTTTAAACTGTACAGAAACATCGCCCAGTTATAATTGCAGAAGCGGTAAAAGTCAGTGACCTTCTGCCAGTTCGCATGACAGAGCGTTAGAACAGTTTGATCGTTTTTCTCTTCCAATTCAAAGGAGATCGTTGTTCCGATCCATTCAGGGTCTGAATCAATGCAACGCCAGACGATTCTCTGCTCGGGAACAAGCTCGATAATCTCCATCTTCGCCAGGTCGCCCTTGCCAAAATGAAATTCGTTCACCGCTCCGATGTATTTCTGAACGAGCAGGTCTCTCGTCCAAACTTCAGCAAGCCCCTCGGCCGAGGTTAGTGCCTGATACACCTCAGCAGCCGGAGCATGAATCATTTGTAGCTGTTCAATATTCGCCATATCTCCCATCCTCTCACTATTGTTGTATCTCATTATAAATAAATAGGACGCGAACGAGTTCTTCTCGATTGCGATGATGGACGATTGGATTACGGCTGATGATGGTACCTGTTATTCCATCTTTTCCAACCGCTCCAATTTTTCGATAACACTATCTGGTCCGGTGAAAACCGATCCGCCATCTTTTACCGTTTCGCGGATGAGCTGAACGAGGGTATCCTTGTCTGCTTGGACGTTAGCCAGCCATGCTTGGGCTTCTGAGGTTTCAGGTTCATGCTTGGCTCCCCACAATGACAAATCAAGTAAAACCGGAATCAAGTCGAGCCCGGCCTCTGTTAACTGATAGAGGTCTTTTCTTTTGTCTGAAGGATGCGGCTGTTTCGTTAAAATTCCTTTCTGAACGAGAGTTGTCAGGCGGTTGGTCAGAATGTTGCGGGCAATTCCTTCATCGGAGGCAAGAAACTCCCCGAACGTTTTCTTATCGGCGAACACGATATCTCTGATGATCAGAAGCGACCATGAATCACCGAGCAAATCAAGAGAATAAGAGATCGGACAGTCCGACCGTCTGCTTCGTTTTGTTTTGTCCATATTGAGGACCCCCTTGACTGATATCTTTTCACTCATTATAATTTAAAATAGTTTCAAAATGCAACTGAAGTAAAAGGAGGTTGAAGCAGTTGAGATTTCTATTTATTTATCGAGGCGGGCATGTTCCTGAAGAAAAGGCTGAGCAGAACATTCGTGACTTGTGGCGCTGGCTTGATGAACTGAAGGAGAATGGAAATGAAGTGACACGTTTTGCGGGGAATGGCAGGAGGACAGTTACGGGCGATGCGGTCGATGAGTATGAAGGAGACATATTCGGTATTTCAATTGTCGAGGCAAACTCATTAGAAGAGGCGACTTCGTTAACGGCAAATTGGCCTGAATTGCGGTACGGCGGAAAAGTCGACATTATCGAAGCGCTCTAAGAAAAGGGGGACACTATGTCAGATCGCTTTACGCTACATCTGTTTGCTGACATTCGCAGCCAATTGCTCGAGGCAGTTTCCGGTCTGACCGATAGTCAATGGGACGTTGTTCCTGCGGGATTTACGAATAACCTGCATTGGCAGGTTGGCCATGTGCTGACGATTACGGACGAGCTGCTTTTTACAATATCAGGCGTTGGTTCGCGAATTCCGACTGAGGATAAGACTTTTTTTTCAGCGGGTACAAGTCCGGCAGATTGGTCGGAGTCGCCACCGGCTCCCGCAATGATTATAAAGCAGCTTGATCGGCAGGCGCGGGAGATTTGCGATACATTTTCTGGTAAATTTATGCAGCCGGTAGAGGATGTGAACAATTTTATTCAAGCTGAGGTGATCGGCGAGTTGTTTGATCTGTTACTTGCCCATTAGAGCATGCATCTTGGAACGGTGAAGGCGATGGAGAGAATCGTATGGAATGCTTAAACGATGATAAATTGCCTCAGAGGGGCTGGACAAAAGGTTGTTTTTCTCCCTTTTCCCAGCCCTTTTATGCGCTTGTCTTTCAAAAAAAGCTGTTTTTTCGTCAATATATATCATATGATATATAACAAACGATATATATATAAAGAGTCAATATGCGCTGAGAAGAAACTTTCAGCGGAGCAAATCGTCGAGGCGGCCTGGAGGATCGCGAAAGTGGCAAGGATAACAGGATGACGAGTGGAGGATCAGTCTGGGTTGCTCCGAAAAATGTCAATGTGGACAGATAAAAGAAGGGGAGGAAATTGGATGAAGCATGAAGCGATTCAACAGGAAATTGAGCACCATCTTAGTGCCAAAGTAAGAAAGGATCCGAAGCTGCATAATGTTCATTTATTAATTCACTCGGATCGTCTTGGCATTCATTGGCCTATGGCAGCAGGACAGACGGACGGTATTTCGGCGCATCCGGATCAGCCTTTTCATACGGCAAGTGTCGGAAAAACATTCACTTCGGTTATCTTTGCCATGCTGATCGAACAAGGTCTTGCCAAGTTTGAAGCCCCGATTGCTGATTATTTACCGCAAAGTCTGATGGAGGGTCTTCATATTTGTAAAGGAAAAGAGTATTCAAATGAAATTCAAATTAAACATTTATTGTGTCATACATCGGGACTGCCCGATTTCTTTGAGGATAAGCCGAAGCGCCAGAAGTCATTTCTCCAGGAAATACTTGATGACCCTGCCCGTTTCTGGACACCGGAAGAAACGGTGGAGTGGTCGAAGGCGCATTTAAAGCCGCGCTTTCCACCGGGGAAAGGCGTACACTATACGGACACCGGCTATAATTTACTGGGGCTGATTATTGAGGCTATTACGGGAAAACGGTACGAGGAAGTATTGCATGAGTATCTTTTTCAGCCACTCGGCATGAGGCATTCTTATTTGTCACAGTTCTCCAGCCCTGCTGTCAAAAGTGAGTATCCGGTCGCCGATCTTTATCTTGATGATGTAAAAATAAATGTTGAGCAATACCGCAGCTTCAGCAGTTTCTATTCCGGCGGCCAGACAGTATGTACACTAAACGATTTGCTGCTTTTTATGAAAGCGCTCGTTACGAATCAATTGATCACAAAGGAGAGCTTGCTTCTTATGCAAAGCTGGAAAACGATGCAGCTCGGTTTGAAGTATGGCTATGGACTGATGAAGCTGCAATTTCTTCCGTTTACGCAAAAGTATACGGTATGGGGTCATCTCGGTGCGAGTGGTTCGTTTATGCTCTATTTACCGGCAATGGATGTTTATCTCACTGGTAGCTTTAATCAGACGACGTATCAATCGAAAAGCATGAATTATTTATTTATAAACGTCCTGCGTAAAGTAGCGGCGCTCTCCTGACGTTGTGTCAATGTGATAAATAATGAGGCGGATGTCTTTACACCGCCTTTTTGCTTTGCAAAGCCATGTCTTCAGTGAGGGGAAGCAGGTTCAGCAGACTAGAGCGGATGCTTTACATGCTGCAAAACGTGGTCCCTTCCTTGATATATGGGCGAGTTCATTACATTCTTGGCCTGGTTCGTTTATTTTAATTTCTGTCCAGAAAGCATGGTCAGCATTTTAAGTGATTTTTTCAGTGGGATTGGCTTTAATGATTTTATAGTTGCCGGGCTCGTCGTAGGAAGTTTGCTGGGAATGGACTGGAATGTCCTGATTCACGCAAGGGTCAGGTTCTTTCTGCTTATTCTGGGCGCTGTGTTAGTCAGTCTGCTGGGAGCGGCTTTATCGTGATGATCACGGGTCCACACAATGGCTAGGAAAAAATTAGGAGGGAAGTATAAAGGCTTTAACGTAAAGGTCAAATTTTAAGAATGAAGAAGAGAGATAGAAAAGGCCTCATGCTGGACTAATCAACTTTCAAGATGTGTTCAGTATTTTGTTAAATCCGGTTTATCTGCTCCTGGTCATCATGACGGTTATTTTGCGGGATGAGCGCAGGACTTGAGACAATTAAACCAAAACTAGCAGTGCCAAAGGACCGAGTAAAAGGTAGAAAAACAACCTTTTGCCCGGTCTTTTTCTTATGCGTAGTCAAGTATTTTTCTCGCTATTCTTTTGACGTCGCCTTCATGAGAGGGGATCACCGCGCCTGAAATCGCCTTCGCTTTGCGCAGGAACGGGTGGATGACGAATCTAGTAAGCTAAGAAAATATGTTAGCTTATGTAACAGAGAAATAGACAAGTGTCTTTTTTGCGTGCTAAGATTCAGTTATTTTCAACAACTTAGAAAAGGGAGATGGAGAACGATGCCAACAAGTAATGACTTGAAAGAACGAATCCGATCACCCCGACACTCGGCAGCTGAAGCCGATGAGGTAAGGCATGTACATAGGAGGAAACCACGGTTTCTCGCACTTATTGTGATGATGGTGGCGATCATTGGATTAGTGCCGGTGAACAGCGCGCTGGCCCTGACAAGCCTGCCTTCAGATAATGGCGTAGAATGGGAGTTTCATGATGCGGCTCCGCCTAATTTGGACACAGGCAGTATTCGGCGGGCAGTTGGAACACCGATGCAAGGGTTTGGAAATATTTTTGTTCAAGTATCGGCCTCACCTGAGCCGCGATTAAATGGGGAAATGATGCGTGGCTTCGGGCTGGAGTTTGACGGCGCTGCTACGTTTGAGACGAATCAATCTGTGAATCTCGGAGATGTCCTGATTACACGTGAAATCTATTTTGCTGCGGAGACGAATACGGCACGGTTTTTTGATACGTTTACGAACATTGCCGATGAGCCTGTGACGGTTGACGTATCGTTTGGCGGCTCTCTCGGCTATGGAACTGGAGACAATCAAGGTGCTGTTCAAGCGACCTCTAGCGGTGATCTGATGATCGATGGTGAGGATGCATGGCTGCTTGTGGCGACTCCTGATGAAGAGGATCATCCAGTCGGGGTTGTGCTGGGAAGCCCAGAACCGTTTGCTGGCGCATTACAGGGCACGGGGAATCAGCAGCGTAACCCATTTGAAACGCCGCTGGCCACGACCGGACATGAGGCCAACTTTTACGGGCTTATTCATCAATTGGAGATAGAACCTGGGGAAACGAAGTCGCTTGTCAGATTTGTCGTTGCCGGTGAGACCGGGGAAGAAGGTGCCGAGCAGACAGTGGAGTCACTGGAACAGCTGGCGGAGCAACCGGACTTCTCCAATTTGACGACGGAAGAGCTTTGTACGGTTGGCAACTGGGATTTATCACAGCTGGCGGAGTTTGATGAAGCCGCCTGCCCGGAGCTTCCGAGATTGGATGTACCGCAGGCTCCGGCAGAAGCGGAGATGTATACGACTGCTGAGTATGATGTAACGAACAAAACAATCGCTGAGCTGCAACGGGATTTGCAGGCGGGCGTGACAACATCGGAGGAAATTACCCGCGCCTATCTGGACCGAATTGCCGCCTATGACGGAGGACAATTAGGGTTCCATGCCTTTGTCCATGTTGCTGACGATGCGATCGAACAGGCAAGAGCAGCGGATGAAGCCCGGAGCAATGGAGCAGAAGGAGCGTTGCTCGGTATTCCGATTGCGATCAAGGACATTATTGATACAAAGGATATGCCGACAACTGGCGGTTCACGGGCGCTTGCCGGATGGGAGCCGGCTACGGATGCCTATCAAGTGGAGCAGTTGAGACAGGCGGGAGCTGTGATTATCGGAAAGACCAATACATCTGAATTTGCGAATTCGGGCAGCTTTAGCGAAAGCGGCTGGATGCAAACGTGGAACGCTCTTTATCCTTCGAAGACGTCCTTTGGATCAAGTGGTGGATCGGCAGTTTCCGTCGCAACGAGCATGGCTCCGGCGGCGTTAGGCTCTCAGACGGGGGTATCCTTGTATGCACCGGCGGTCGGAGCGAGTTTGACGACGTTCCGCGGTACGGATGGAATGGCGAGTGTCCATGGCGTAATGCCGCTTACATGGGGCCAGGATTACGTCGGTCCTATCGCGAGAACGGTAACGGATTTGGCTTATCTTCTCAACGTCACAACAGGAACGGATGAGCTTGATATGCTGACAGCAGATGCGGATGCCTACAAGCCGGATGATTGGACGGAGTATCTTGATCGTGACGCCTTACAAGGAAAGCGGATCGGCTATATTCCTTCCTCATTCGAGTCCTCCTTTGCTGATGATGGAACAGGGGAAGCGACACTCGAACACTTTGCTGATCTTGAAGCAGGTGGGGCGACGATGATTGAGATGAGCGAGCCGCCAAACGCCGGCGACCGACCGAGCCTTAACATGAATGGCGAAGGCTGGGCCCGTTATATCGAACTGCATGAAGATTTTCCATATCAGAATGGTGATCAAGTTCGTTCTTCCCCGGATGTGCTGTTATACAATCAACGTGACTATGAGGAACGGGAGCGGATGACGGAAGAAGAAGTAGAGCAATGGCTGGCATACAGAGCGCGCTACAAGGAAGTGATTGCTGAATGGATGGATGAATATGATGTTGATGTCGTCGTTTATCCGGGCTTTCTCAGTGATGTTTACAATAACGACAGCGCGGCCGCTCAGTTGACTGCGGACCGGGCCACGGGTGTACTCACGTCAAACGTCGGGCTGCCGACAGTCGTCGTACCAGTTGGCTTGAATCCACACGGCTATTCGATTTCGATGCAGCTGGTCGGGCGCGCCTGGGATGATGGTGATGTGCTCGGAATGGGGTACGCGCTGGAGCAGCAGACGCAGGCTCAGCTGCTGACCGAATTCGCGCCGCCGCTTGAGCAGAGTCCAATTGACGAGCCCGAGGAGCAGCCACGCTTTGCCGATGTAGGAGGCCATTGGGCTGCTGACTATATTGACACTTTAGTAGAGCTGGGGTTAATTTCGGGATATCCGGACGGCACCTTTAGACCGAATGCCAGCATCAGCCGCGCGGAAGCAGCAAGAATAATCGCGCGGGAATTAGGACTGGAGGACGGAGAAAGTAGCTTTGCTGATGTGGCGGCAGGGCACTGGGCAGCCGCAGATATCGGCGCGGTGGAGAGTGCCGGAATTTTGACCGGGTATCCGGACGGCACATTTAAGCCGGATGGCAGACTGAGCCGCCAGGAGATGGCCGTTATTCTTGTAAGGGCTTATGAACTAAGTGGAGACAGTTCCGCCTCTTTCAGTGATGTGAGTGAAGGCTCATGGTCCTATCCGTATATAGCAGCCTTAACGAGTAATCAAGTAACATCAGGTTATTTAGATGGAACGTTTAGACCATCGCGCGATATTACGAGAGCTGAATTCTCTGTCATGGTAGCACGTGTGATTGAATAAACAGTCAAATGCAAACCCGCGATTTCAGGGATGAGTCGCGGGTTTGTCGTGTGTGTGGAGGGAAGGACAGCGCTTGATCAGAAGGAAAACCGGGCCTTCTGCTCGGAGGCCCGGTCTTCGTTAATCATTAATAGCTTCTGCGTTCCTCAATTTTTTGCATGAATTCATCTTCGTTTTCGAACAGATTAACATCCATCAAATAAGACAGAATCCGCGGTAAATCCGTGTTGTCAATCAGGCCGACGAATTGATTGGCACCTGCTCCGTAAGCATAAAGAGGAAGCTCCTCACCGGTATGGTGGCGCGATCCCCAGCTCAACAAGGCATGCGCTGAAACAACCGTTCCAACTTCATCGGTCAACGACCCTCTCTGATCCCAATTGACGCTTGTTAATGTAGTAAAATCATCTTCGTTCAAGTCAAGACCGAGAATAGGACCAGCTGCGGCTTGAATGTCAACGAAATAAGCAGTCGTTTTGTCCTCGCTTGTTCCGATGCCGGCCTGCAGCCCAAGCAGCTCAGCAAAGTGCTGGACATTGACGTATGTGGTGCCTCTATCGAGAACGAGTGGCCCATCAAAGGTTTTAGGCAATCCATTTAAGCTAATTGTTGTACTCGTTCCAAGTACGTCGAGGTTAACGGTGCGCCCTTTAAGTTCAAGTTCACCATTAAGGCTGCTGACAATCTCTCTTAACGGCACATAGTATTCACCGTTTTGCTCAGTAGCATAGCTGATATCTGTCTGAACCGCGGCGTCAATCAGTGCTTCCGTAACAGCATTGGAGCTTCCGGTCGCATTTCGCAGCACTTGAATGTTTTCCATGTAACCACCTGGTGTATTTCCTACGTTTAATCCACCTGTTTCATGGTCGCCGACAACAACTAGCAATGTGTCTTCATCGTTTCTGGCAAATTCCAAAGCAACATCGAACGCTTCCTCAAAGGCCAGCATGTCATGAATAAGCGCAATAGGGTCGTTGGCATGGCCGGCCCAGTCAATTTGGCTGCCCTCTACCATTAAGAAAAATCCTTCATCATTTTGACTTAAAGAATTGATGGCGAGCTCCGTCATCTCCGCCAGGCTTGGGACGCTTTCAGTGTCGCGGTCGATTTCGTATTTCAAGTCAGTCATCGCGAACAGACCGAGCACTTTATCAGACGTCACATCAGCGATCTGATCGCGATGTTCGATATACTCGTAGCCAGCGTCAATTGCCTCGGCAATCAAGTCGCGCTCCGGCTGTCTGCCGCCATCTGCTTCAGTCATGAACATGTCCCGTCCTCCACCAAGGATGACATCAACATTTGGGATATAATCTTGTGCTAAAGCGACTTCGTTTCCTCTGCTCGGGTCATGGGCGACGAAAACGGCTGGAGTGGCGTGCGTAATTCTTGAAGTCGCCACAAGGCCTGTCCCTTTTCCGCTTTCACGAGCAGCATCTAAAATGGAATCAGGCTCTAAGCCATCCGGAGTAACGGAAATCATGCCGTTATTTGTTTTGTAGCCGGTTGCCATTGCTGTCCCGGCAGCGGCTGAATCGGTGACATTAGTGTCTGATGAATAAGTTTTCATTAATCCTTTTACATAGCGTTCAAAAGAAAGTTCTTCCCCTTTAAAGATTCTGGTTGTCGTTAAGTAGCTGATCCCCATCCCGTCAGGAATTAATAAAATGACGTTTTTCGCGGAACCGCGGTCGTTTGCGGCGTCAGCATGAGCCGCCCCGGCGAATGCTGAAAAGAAAAGAGCCGCAGCCAATGCTGTTTTTGCCAATCTGCTACTATAATTTTTTAACCTTTTTTTGATCACTTTCATGATCCTCCTCCTTATTACTCGATTTTTCAATCTTTTTTACCGTAACATCAAAATATTTAACTAATGTGAAGAGAAAGTAATAATTATGTAAATCGGTCTCCCGATCCTCTTAACATTCATCGAGGGGTGGCAGGTTATTATAGACCATTGGAACTATAAAAACAAACCGAGGGCGGCTGTGATGTTCGAACAGGTGAAAGGCGGTTCAGGAGATAGTAGGGAATAAAGACCTTGTTTCCGCGAACGCAGTCAACTATTATGACGAAAACCAACGACATTTGGAAGTTGGTTTTTTTACCATTTATCGGTATTGAATGATATAGTAGAGCGCGAAGTTGTACAATCGTTGCTCCATAATTTGGGATGAAAGCGCATACTTCCATGTGCTTCCCGGTGATATAATTGATTTTGCAAGGAGGGATTTGGTTGGCACTCAATGAGCGAAGTCAAAAGATCCTTAATGAGTTAGCACGTAATCCAAACGTAACAAGCGCTTTATTAGTGAAGAAATATCAATTATCCAGACGTCAGCTAGGGTACACGATTAAGCAAATAAATAGCTGGCTCAAGCAAGAAGAGCTTCCTGAGATCGAAAGGACGAGACAAGGTCATTTTGTTGTTGATCACTCTGTTTTTGCGAAGATAAATCGTGAGCACGTTCCCGTTGAGCAGGAGACTATTCAGTTTTTAACAGAGGAACAACGGGTTTATCTGATTCTTCTCATGCTCATCAGCAGTAAAGAGGAGCTTTCCCTTCTTCATTTTCATTCAGAGCTTGGTTATAGCAAGAACACGATCCTGAGTGATCTGAAGCAGGTGCATCACTATGCCTTTGAATATGGGCTGAGTGTACGTTACTCTCGTAAATCCGGCTATCTGTTGGAAGGGAACGAGCTTCATATTCGCCGGCTGCTGGTCAGGGTGACGAATTTCATTTTCGGCATTCATTCCGGGAAAAAGCTGTTCATGGCGACCGCCTCTATTGAACAAGCTGAAATTGATCAGCTGAACAAGCAAATCGAAAAAGTGGAAAGCGAACTGGCTATTAAATTTACTGACGAAAAGCTTCAAGTGATGCCCTATGTCTTTCTCCTTGTGCTAAGACGAATTGAAAATGGCTGCCTGTTAGAGCCTTTTCCAGCACGCTATCAGGAACTGGCGGAGACGAGGGAATATCAGGTGGCAAACGAGATTTTTCGTCCTGGTTCAAAAGTTCCGGTCCAGGAGCGACTGTATATGACCTTGCATGTGCTGACCTCCAATATTCACTGGTCGGAGGTGAAGGGTGATCCGGTGATCCCGCAATTGCAGACAGCGATTGCCGATATGCTGAGACTGTTTGAGCAAAGTGCGTGCGTGTACTTTCAGGAACGGGATTTGTTGTTCAAAAAGCTGCTACAGCATATTAAGCCGGCGTATTATCGCATCAAATATCAGCTGACGGAAATGGATCGGGTTAAAGAGTCCTTCAGCCAGGAATATCAGGAGCTGCTTCATTTAGTGCGGAGAAGTCTTGGTCCGCTTGAAACGGTCATCGGCGCTAAAATGCCCGATGTGGAAGTGATGTATATTACGATGCTGATCGGCTCCTGGATGACACGACAAGGGGAAAGCATTGAAAAGAAAGTTAAGGCGATTGTCGTCTGTCCTCAAGGGGTGTCTGTATCGCGGCTGATGTTTCAGGAATTGAGCGGCTTATTCCCGGAGTTTATTTTTCTCGACTCGTTATCGATGCGGGAATTTTATGAATATCATCTTTCCTATGATATCGTCTTCTCGCAAACGAAGCTTGAAACGGAAAAGCCGCTCTATGTAACGAAGACGTTTCTCAGCAGGGAAGAAAGACAACGGCTGAAGCAACAGGTGATGCAAGACCTTCACGGCTATAATCCGAATGAAATTAACTTGGATTATGTCATCGATATTGTCAGGAACTATACGAGGATCGAGGATGAAAAAGGATTAAAAAAAGAGCTTGGCTATTATTTGTTCCAAAATCAGCAACAGGTGGCGGCAATTGACCACGGTGACGAAAAAGTCAGTTTACGTGAATTAATCCGACCCGGGTATATTTCGCTCAGGCATTCGGTTCCATCATGGGAGGAAGCGTTGCGCCTTGCGGCAGAGCCGCTCGTTCGAGGCGGTGTTGTGGAAGAGCGGTATGTCGAAGCGCTCGTCCGTAATCCGGTGCGCGATCCTTATATTATCATTGCACCCGGTCTTGCGATCCCGCATGCGGCGCCCGAACAAGGAGCCAGGCAGGTAGGGATGAGCTTATTGCGCTTACAGAAGCCGGTCGCCTTTACAGCCGAGGAGGACGTCCAGTTGATGATCGTTATAGCCGCTGTTGACAAGCAGCAACACATCCGGGCGTTGAGGCAGCTATTCAAGCTGGCCGCTTCGGAAAAAGACCGGCAGCGGATGATCGAGGCCAAAACTGTTGCTGAAATCTATGACTTGATCGAGATGTATTCACATGATTGAGAGAAAGAGAGTTTATCAGGATAGGAGCATGAATCATGAGCGAATGGGTGCTGAATGAATCAACGATATTGCTAGATCTCGTCGGGGAAACAAAGGAAGATATTTTAGAAATGATGGGAAGAAATATGGTCGATCACGGCTTGGTCAAGGAGAGCTATGTTGAGGCTGTCATTAAAAGAGAAGGAGAATATTCAACGGGTCTCCCAACTGGCGGAGTAGCTGTAGCGATTCCCCATACAGATGTTGAGCATGTCAGGCGGAAGTCGATCAGCGTCGCCGTCTTGCGTCATCCGGTTGAATTCGGCGTGATGGGGGGAGCTCCGACAGAAACAGTGCCGGTGAAGCTCGTCTTCATGCTGGCGATGGATGAGGCACATTCCCAGCTTAAGCTGTTACAGCAATTAATGCTTATTCTACAAAGTGAAGAAAAGCTTCAGAAGATTGTCAACGAAATGGATTCGACAACGTTAAAAACATACTTAACAGATCAATTAACTAGTTTATCGGATGAAGGAGGTGAATAACGATGAAAAAGAAAAAAGTATTAGTGGCCTGCGGGGCAGGGATCGCCACATCGACGGTTGTCAACAACGCGATTGAAGAGATGGCGAAAGAGCATAATTTAACAATCGATTTAGTCCAAATTAAAATTGCCGAAGTGGCAAGTCATAAAGATACAGCAGATCTTCTCGTCACGACAGCGATGACGAAAGTGGAATATCCATTTCCGGTTATTAACGCCCGCTCATTTTTAACCGGGATCGGAACAGACGAGACAAAGAAACAGATTCTCGAAGCGCTGAAAGCGTAGGAAAGAGATGAAATAAATGACTCGGCTTCCCCTCCTGGAGGAAGCCGGACTCTGCTCGGAAAAAAGGGGGAAGACAGATGGAGGGCTTCGTGAATTTCATTCAAGCGTTCTTAGATTTAGGAGCAACGGTTATTTTACCGGTCGCGATTTTTATCCTCGGGATGATTTTTGGGCAAAAGCCGGGCAAAGCATTTCGCTCGGGGCTGACAATTGGAATCGCTTTCGTTGGAATCTTTCTGGTCGTTGATTTACTCGTTCACAATTTAGGTCCAGCGGCGCAGGGAATGGTGGACCGGCTCGGCGTCGAATTAAATGTCATTGACATCGGCTGGCCGGCTTCATCGTCAATTGCCTGGGCCTCGATTGTTGCTGCATTTATTATTCCTCTTGGCTTAATGGTCAATGTGATTATGCTCGCGACGAAAACAACGAAGACGATGAATGTCGATATTTGGAACTTCTGGCATTATACTTTCACAGCGGCGATGGTCTACACGATTACGAACCAGGTTGTGCTGGCGTTACTTGCGGCCGTTCTTTTCCAAATTGTTTGCCTGAAAATTGCTGACTGGACGGCACCGATGATCGGCGAGTTTTACGACTTGCCGGGGGTTTCAATCGCAACGGGAAGTACGATTTCATACGCGCCGGGAATTTTTTTAGTCAAAGGTCTGCAAAGGATTCCCGGGGTGAAAAAGTGGAATGTCGATCCGGAAACAATTGAAAAACGCTTTGGTATTTTAGGAGAATCGATGTTTATCGGTCTTGTCCTAGGGGCGACTATCGGCTTCCTGGCAGGATACAGCATCGGTGATGTGATCGAGATCGGGATCGCCATGGCGGCGGTGATGGTTTTAATGCCACGGATGGTCAAAATTTTAATGGAAGGGCTAATGCCTGTTTCAGAATCGGCGCGTGAATGGTTAAATAAGCGCTTTGGTGATCGGGAAATTTATATCGGACTGGATGCGGCTGTCGCGTTAGGGCATCCATCGGTGATCTCAACTGCCTTGATTTTAGTACCCATCACGGTATTTATGGCGGTCGTGCTGCCGGGAAATGCGCTGCTTCCATTTGGTGATTTAGCGACGATCCCGTTTATTGTCGCCTTTATTGTCGGAGCGGCACGCGGGAATATTGTCCATTCGGTTATCGTCGGTACGATTATGATTGCGATTTCCCTTTACATTGCGACAGATGTTGCGCCGATTTTTACGCAAATGGCGATCGACAGCAATTTCAACATCCCTGAAGGGGCGGGACTGATTTCAAGCATCGATCAGGGCGGCAACATGATCAATTATATTATCGTAAAGCTTTTTGCTTTATTCAGCTGATAGGAGCAAAGAGCAACAGGCTAGGAGGCGACAGAATGAAAGCATTGGTCAAAACAGAAGACGGCTTTGGCCATCTTCATATTCAAGAAAAACCAGAACCGGTGCCGGGTGTGAACCAGGTGAAAATCGAAGTGAAGTACGCCGGGATATGCGGCTCGGACATTCATACGTATGAAGGCCACTATAAAGTACGGACCCCGGTGACGCTCGGTCATGAGTTTTCCGGAGAAATCGTCGAGGTCGGCGCGGGGGTTAAGGATTTCAAGGTGGGTGACCGCGTCACGTCGGAGACAACATTCGAGGTTTGCGGGGAATGCCGCTATTGCCAGTCAGGCGATTATAATCTTTGTCCGCATCGCAAAGGATTGGGTACACAGGTCGATGGCGGTTTTGCCAAATACTTGATCGCCAGAAAAGAGAGCCTGCATCATCTGCCGGAAGGTGTTGATTATCAATCCGCAGCGATGACGGAGCCGCTCGCCTGCACGTATCATGCTGTGGCAAAAACGAAGATTGAAAACGGTGATCTTGTCGTTGTCATTGGGCCAGGACCAATCGGGCTCTTTACGGCCCAGGTCGCAAAAAGCAGAGGAGCACGGGTCATCATTACGGGGTTGACCAATGATGAACTCCGGCTCAAAAAGGCGAAGGAGCTCGGAATCGACTATGTCGTCAACACGCAGGAAGAGGATGTGAAAGAGCTCGTCCGCTCTTTGACGGACGGATATGGCGCTGATGTCGTTTATGAATGCTCAGGGGCAGCGGCGGCCGCTAAGCAGGGACTTGATCTTTTACGGAAGAAAGGGCAGTACGGCCAGGTGGGGTTGTTTGCGACAGCGGAAGTGTCCTTCGATCTGGAGAAAATCATTCAAAAAGAAATCCGCGTTGTCGGCAGCCGGAGCCAGAAGCCGGCCGATTGGGAGCCGTCGCTGGCGCTGCTGAATAAAGGACAGGTCGATGCGAAGGCGCTTGTCACACACGAATTTCCGATTACACAGTGGGAAGATGCCTATCAAGCAATCAAAAGCGGAGAAGCAATTAAAGTGCTTTTAACCCCGGAGGAACAATAAGGTGCAAAAAGATCGGAGTGATGAAACATGGTCGAGCTAATGCTTGATTTTATGCTGGGTCCATTAAGAGGTCTGGTCAGCTTTTATGTGGATTACCAAATGATTTTCAACTCGCTGATCGTTGGCTTTGCTCTCTATAGCGTTCTCGCAAAGCCGAAAATGAAGAAAACGAGTGAAGGTCAGGAGAGGGCGTAGTATGGAAGCGTTAAATTTATATGGCGTGCAGGATATCCGTTATATGAACATGCCAGAGCCTGTTCTCAATTCCGAAGATGACGTCATAATTGAAGTGATGGCTGCCGGCATATGCGGTTCTGATCTATCACGGTATAAAAAACTAGGCCCCTACGTCAAAGGAATGACATTCGGTCATGAATTCTCCGGTATCGTGAAAGAAGTAGGGGCGAATGTACAAAGCGTCCAAGTAGGAGACCGGGTGGCGGGTTGTCCCGCCTTTCATTGTGGAAGCTGCCCAAGCTGCCAGCAGGGGAAGCTATCGCAATGTGAAGCTTTAACAGTGCTCGGGGCACGGCATCCCGGCGCGTTTGCAACCTATGTGACGCTACCGGAACGGAACGTCATTTCCTTGCCGGAAGAGATTGACTATGATACCGCCGCTCTCATTGAACCGTCCGCGGTCGTTACTCATGGCTTCTATCAAACGACAATCCAGGCTGGAGCGGATGTCGCGATTATCGGCTGCGGCAGCATCGGCCTGCTGGCGGTTCAATGGGCGAAAATTTTTGGCGCGAAGCGGGTTTTTGCGATCGACATCGACGAAGCAAAGCTCGATCTTGCGAGGCGGCTCGGCGCTGACGTGATCATTCATGCCGCTCACTCACCGGTCCACGAACAAATGTATCAGAAGACGGCCGGCCGAGGCGTCGACCTTGCAGTCGAGGCGGCAGGCTCTCCTGTCACTTCGGCGCAAGTGCTCGCCTTGCCGAAAAAAGGCGGAGAAGTCGTTTTTCTCGGAATCCCCTACGGTGACGTGAATGTCGAACGCTTTTATTTTGAGAAAATTGTCCGCAATGAATTGCGTCTCTATGGCTCGTGGAATGCGCTCTCCTCCCCGTTTCCAGGCCGGGAATGGGAGGCGACCGTCCATTTTATGAAGACAGGCGCGATCCGGGTGGAACCGATTATTACCCATCGATTGCCACTAAGAGAAGGACCAAACGCATTCCGTGACATGACAAATGGGGGCAAGGGCTATGTAAAAGCGCTCTTTCATCCTCAGTGTTAACCGGCTATTATAATGCTGCTAAACTCGTTGCTTAGAGGAGGGGCAAAAGGGAAAACAACCTTTTGCCCCTCCTCTTTCTTCTTTCACAGGGGCCAGCCGGCTCCGTCATTGAAAATGATCCTATAAACGAGATAAGCAGGTGCGGGTGCAAAGGAGAATATAACGGCTATAGCAAATCGTCAAACCAAAGATCTCCTTGACTAGCTCATGCAGGTTTATTATACTTCGTCGATAAAGGATGTGCTGATAGGAGGGGGTCATTTGTTTATCCATAAAATTGACGATGAGCTGTCGCTGAAGCTGATCGAGGGTAAAGACAGTGAAAGAGTATTCGAGTTAACCGAGCGTTCAAGGGAATATTTGCGCCAGTGGCTGCCGTGGCTTGATGGGACGACAAAGGTAGAAGACACGGAAGCGTTTATCAAAATGTCGCTGGAGGGTTTCGTTGAAGGCAGAAGTTTGCAGACCGTCATTTTATATCGCGGCCAGGCTGTCGGCGTGGCCGGCTTCAATCAGATCAACCGGGCGAATCAAACCGCTTATATCGGTTATTGGCTAGGGAAGGACTATCAGGGAAATGGAATTATGACGCGGGTGGCGCAGGCGTTGACGGATTATGCATTTACTGAACTGAAGCTGAACAAAGTAGAAATACGGGCAGCGGTCGAAAATACAAAGAGCAGAGCGGTCCCTGAAAGGCTTGGCTTTGTTCAGGAGGGGACGCTTCGCCAGGCGGAATGGCTCTATGATCATTATGTCGATACGGTCGTTTACGGCATGCTGGCTGCGGAATGGAAAAAAGGCTGAAGCAAGGGCCTGATGAGGACATGCTGAAAATTTGCTGGCGATAATGCGTCAAGGGTGATCTTTTCCTCTATATTGAGTATAATCGAAGGTTAGAAGGCTGGAGGAGGCGGGTATGAGCGGAAAAACGATAACGGTTGAAAATCTGGTGCGGCGATTTTCGTTGCGCGTGCTGGCGGGCGAGAACTTAAATGAAAAGCTGATTACCCAGTCACGGGTCCATCGGCCCGGATTGGAATTCGTCGGTCATTTTGATTTTTTTCCGACAGAACGAATACAGATTCTCGGCAGAAAAGAAATTAATTATTTGCATAAGCTAAGTAAAGAAGAACGGAAAATCCGGATTGGAAACATTGTTCACTATCATCCCCCCTGCTTTATTGTAACGGCGGGAGAAGAAGGGCTTACCTATTTGACGAAGTATTGTCTCGAAGAGGGGATTCCCCTGCTTATCACGAACAAGCCTGAAACGACATCGGAGTTCATAACGTATTTGGATGCCTATTTAGTGAAGGAGATGGCGCCGGAAATGTCGATTCACGGTGTGTGCGTCAATGTATCCGGGATCGGTGTTTTGCTGCGCGGAAATTCAGGTGTAGGGAAAAGTGAGACGGCTCATACGTTGATCGGACGCGGTCATCGGCTTGTCGCTGATGATATCGTCGTCTTAAAGAAGCTCAGTCCACAGACGCTGTTAGGAACCCATGATGAGAAAACGAAGGAATTTTTGGCGTTGCGGAGCGTCGGCTTGTTAAACGTTGTGCGAATGTATGGGCGCAAGGCGTTTCAGGAGGAGACGAGGATTGCGCTTGATATTAACCTGACGAAGTGGGAGAAGGATGCGCTTAACAATGAATTGGAGCAGGAAGCGGAATTTACTGATTATATGGGCGTGAAAGTACCGACCATTGAAATTCAGCTCCAGCCCGGACGCGATGTCGCCGGATTGATTGAAGCGGCTGCGAATAACTGGTATTTGCGGCAGCAGGGCTACAGCGCAGCAGAGGAGTTTATGAGCAGGATTGCTTCTGATATATCTGATCAAAGCGCGGACTAGAGGGGTTGGTCAAAAGGGAAAACAGAGAGCCTTTTGACCGGCCTCTTAGCTTTTCGTCCGTCTTTATTTCGGCTCGTAGGAGGTCTTTTCCTGTACAGCTCCATCCTTTTTATGGACGATCAGATGAGTTTGCTTATTTTTGGCGATTTCTCGGGCACGGTCAATCGCCTCTTCTTTTTTGCTGAACACTTCTGAAGGTCGTTTGGCATCCTCGGCCTGAACGGCCCAGCCATCCTCATGGGCAAGGACGTGTTCCCCTTTATCCATCAGCTCGGGCCGGCTGCTGCTGTTCTTCTTGTGGGATTGCAGTTCCTGATCGCCGGCCTGTTTGATCTGCTTGATCTCCTGCTTGCTTGCATTCTCATACCATTCTTTCGCCTGCTTCGTCGCAATCGGGATCGCACGACTTTCCTCATAGCCGTCCTTGACCATCGCATTGGCGATTTCAATCGCTTTCTTTCGGATGGCCGGGTCAAGATTTTTCAATGAACTCGGGTAATCTTTTGTGTCCCACGGCATGGGATCAACACCTCCAATCAGCTGTTGATGTACGTTTTCCCTTCTGGAAAAAGAGTAAACCTTTTGGCTGATAAAGATTCTTGACTTTCAAGCCGGAAAGAGTATGATGAAGAATACTGAATAAGTTAGTTACTTAATTAATTTGGCTGGAAAGGGGTAAGGGAATGGATCAGGAAACGGAAAAGCTTATCCAGCTTTTTATACGGCTTCACCGTAAACAGCTTGAAACGAATATTCGATCTGTTGACCATAAAACAAGTGAAAGCAGAGTCCTTTATCTATTAAAAAAAAGCAATTCGAGAGGCCTGAAAGTATCCGATCTCAGCGTCGCTTTGCGGGTAACGTCACCGTTTGTTACCCAGCAGGTCAACCTGTTAGAAGAAAAAGGTTTGATTCAGCGCCAGCGGGATGCGAAGGACGGCAGAGTGGTGAGAATCCATTTAACAGAGGAAGGATGGGTAGCCGCCGAGGAAATAGAACAAAATATTTACAGTATCTTCTCAGGGTTAACGGCCTATCTTGGGAAGGAAGATAGTGATAAATTGGCTGAATTACTGACGAAAGCTCTTAATTATATTGAAGAGCAGTTCATGGATAAAATGAGGGGAAAAGCATGAAAAATTTACTGACCTATATAAAGCCGTATAAATGGCAAGTTGGACTCGTTCTGCTCCTGACACTTGGAGGAATTTTATTAGAGCTTTACTTGCCGACACTGATGGCGGATGTTGTTGACATTGGAATCGTAAATGGTGATATTGGCTATATTTTGCAAATTGGCGTCTGGATGATTGTTTGCTCGATTCTCGCTGTTGTGCTGACGGTCTTCGTCACCTTTTTCGCCTCGAAGGTCGCCCTCGGCTTCGGGCGTGACATCCGCCGCAAGCTGTTTGTCCATGTCGAGCATTTTTCATTGCAGGAATATGATAAAATCGGTGCTGCTTCTTTAATTACGCGGACGACGAATGATATTAAACAGGTCCAGGATGTCGTCAATATGATGCTGAGGATGATGACAAGAGCACCTTTGATGCTCGTCGGCGGGATTATTTTGGCGATATCGCGCGATGCCGTTTTATCGCTCATTTTCCTTGCGGCGCTGCCGGTGCTGGGCGGGGCGATCTGGCTCATTTCCCGGCGCGCGATTCCGCTTTTTAGTGAATTGCAGAAAAAAACCGACCGGCTTAACCTGCTGTTACGGGAAACGTTAATTGGGACACGGGTAGTCAGAGCATTTAATCGGGTTTCTTTTGAGAAGACGCGATTTAATGAAGCGAATCAGGAATTCCGTGATACAGGGATTCGCGTCAACCGGATTCTTGCCAGCATGTTTCCGGTGATGATGATCGTAATGAATTATACGAATATCGCGATCGTCTGGTTCGGGGCGATCCGGATCAACGCTGGCGAGATGCAGGTCGGAAATTTAATGGCCTTTTTGCAATATGCAATGATGATTCTCTTCTCACTCGTCATGCTTTCGATGGCATTTGTGATGATTCCGAGAGCACAGGCTTCAGCGAGACGTATCAATGAAGTGCTGCAAATGAAATCGGACATCGAGGATCCGCAGGAGGCGGCGGAAGCAAATGAAAGACGGGGCGTGCTGGCTTTTAAAGATGTCACGTTCCGTTATCCGGGAGCCGAGAAGCCGGCGCTTGAATCGGTCTCTTTTCAGGCGAAGCCGGGAGAGACGACGGCGATTATCGGCAGCACAGGGGCCGGTAAGTCAACGTTGCTTCAGTTAATTCCGCGCTTTTATGATGTCGAGAGCGGCTCGATTGAAATCGACGGCGTTGATATCCGGGCGATGGCCCAGCAGACGCTGCGTCATAAGCTGGGCTACGTCCCGCAGAAGGCATCGATGTTTACCGGAACGATTGCCGCCAATATTCGTTTTGGAAACGAAGAAATCAGCGATGAAGCAGTACTGAATGCGCTCGAAACAGCGCAGGCTGGTGAATTTGTCCGTGAGCGTGAGAAGGGGATTCACGCCGAAATTGATCAGGCCGGGGCCAATCTGTCAGGCGGGCAAAAGCAGCGGCTCTCCATTGCCCGGGCACTGGCCCGTAAGCCGCAAATCTATCTGTTTGATGACAGCTTTTCCGCGCTGGACTATAAGACCGATGCTAAGCTGCGCCAGGCTTTAAAGGAAACGACAGCAGAGGCGACGATTCTGCTCGTTGCCCAGCGGGTGAGCACGGTCGTCGATGCCGATCAAATTATCGTGCTGGATGAAGGGAAAGTCGCCGGAATTGGCACGCATCAGGAACTACTGTCAACCTGCGGCGTTTACCAGGAAATTGTCGCGTCCCAGCAATCGGAGGAGGAGAGCGCATGACCGATCAAAAAAAGCCAACAATGAAAGCCGGACAATCCGGTGGCGGCGGAAACCCGTTCGGAAGCGGGCACAAGGCGGCGGGAATGCCCGGCGAGAAGCCGAAGGAATTTAAGAAAACGTTGCGTCGGCTCGCCCGTTATTTAAAGCCTCAGGCCGGTAAGCTGATCCTTGTAGGGATCGCGGCGTTAATAGGGACTCTCTTTAACGTCATCAGTCCGAAACTGCTTGGGGATGCGACGTCATCGCTGTTTGACAGTTTCGTGCAGTCGGTGGGAGTCGATTTCGCCTTTCTCGGGCAGCTTCTGTTCTGGCTGCTTGTTCTGTACACCGTGTCTTCGTTATTCATGTACGTTCAGCAATATGTAATGGCCGGTGTGTCACAGCGGATGATTGCCAGTATGCGGAAGGAAGTGAATGAAAAGCTATCGCGGCTGCCGTTACGCTACTTCGACAAGCATTCGCACGGGGATTTGCTCAGCCGGGCGGTAAATGATATCGATAATATTAATACGTCGATGCAGCAGGCGCTGACACAAATCATCACATCAGTCATTACGATTGTCGGGATTATCGTGATGATGCTTGTCATTAATCCGCTGCTGACATTGGTTGTTTGCGTGACGCTGCCGCTCAGCGTTCTCGTTATCCGCTTTATTGCCGGACGCTCGCAAAAGTACTTTGTCAATCAGCAGGCAGAGCTTGGAGCGGTGAATGGCCATATTGAGGAAATGTTCACCGGCCATCAGGTGGTGAAAGCCTACGGTCATGAAGAAGAGGCGATTAAGCGATTTGATAAGATGAATGACCGTCTTTATACGGCCGGCTGGAAATCACAGTTTATTTCCGGAATCATGATGCCGATGATGACGTTTATCGGTAACCTTGGCTATGTGCTTGTCAGTATTGCCGGCGGGATTCTCGTTATCAATGGCAGCATTCGTATCGGTGATGTGCAGGCCTTTATCCAGTATACTCAGCAAATTTCTCATCCGATGGCTCAGGCTGCCGGGATTGCCAACATGATTCAATCGGCCTTAGCCTCAGCAGAACGGATTTTTACGCTGCTTGACGAGCAGGAAGAAAAGCCGGAAAAGGAAATCATTACCGACTTAGATCGAATAAAGGGACGTATCACCTTCGATCATATCTCGTTCGGCTATGATAAAGATCAGCCTGTCATTAATGATGTGACACTTGAAGTCGAGCCTGGTCAAACGGTCGCGATTGTCGGCCCGACCGGAGCCGGAAAGACAACGCTGATTAATTTACTGATGCGCTTCTATGAAGTTGACCGCGGGCGGATTTTACTGGATGGAATTGACTATGCGAAGCTGAGTCGCGAGCAGGTCCGAAGCCGTTTTGCGATGGTGCTTCAGGACACATGGCTGTTCAATGGAACGATTCGGGAAAACATCGCCTACGGCAAGGAAGGGGCGACGGAGGAGGAAATCATTCAGGCGGCGAAAAGTGCGTATGCCGATGACTTTATCCGCACGCTTCCGGATGGCTACGATACGGTGCTAGGCGAGGACGCGGCCAATATTTCGCAGGGGCAGCGTCAGCTGTTGACGATTGCCCGGGCGATTTTATCGGACCCACTGATCCTAATCCTTGATGAAGCGACGAGTAACGTCGATACACGGACAGAGATGAACATCCAGAAGGCGATGAACGAAATGATGAAGGACCGCACAAGCTTTGTCATCGCCCACCGGCTTTCGACGATTCGTGACGCGGACCGAATTCTTGTCATGAATCACGGCGACATTATCGAACAGGGAACGCATCAGGAACTGCTCGATCAGAATGGTTTCTATGCCGAGCTGTATAACAGCCAGTTTACCGAGGCGGCTGTGGCGAATTGAAGTAAGCAGACTGACTCAAAAGGGAGATTACCTATTGAGTCAGTTTTTTTGTTTCTAAATGAGGCGGAATGACAGTAAACGCTTTGGGTTTTATTGATTGAAGTTGATCGTTTTTGATTGAAAATAATCGTTTTTCGTGTATAATGAAATCAGTAAGGCAATGAGGTGAAGGTACATGCTGACAGTAGAACGACACGAAAAAATATTGAGACTGTTGCTGGAAAAGCAGACGGTAAGTATCCAGGAACTGCTCGATGAAACGGGAAGCTCCGAATCGACGATCCGCCGGGATTTAACCGAGCTTGAACAGCAGAAAAAATTAAAGCGGATTCATGGCGGGGCGACTCGTTTGCAAAAAAAGCTTGAAGAGCCGACACTGGCTGAAAAAACGGTCAAAAACATTCAGGAAAAGAAAGCGATTGCTGAAAGAGCAGCTGCCTTCGTCGAAGAAGGAGACTGTATTTTTCTCGATGCGGGTACGACAACGCTGGAGATGATTCCGTTTCTTAAAAATAAAAAGGTTGCTGTGGTGACGAACGGCCTGATGAACATTGGGCTATTGGCTGATTTGGAAATCGAAACACATGTTGTTGGGGGAGAAGTGAAGGCAGGCACGAGAGCCTTTGTCGGGCGCTCAGCGATTCAAACGCTGGAAACATTCCGCTTTGATAAAGCTTTTCTCGGAACGAACGGGGTGACAAAGCAGGACGGCTGCACGACTCCCGACCCGCAGGAAGCCTTTATTAAAGAATATGCCAAACTGCGCTCGCGCCAAACATATGTCGTAGCGGATCACTCGAAATTCGGCGAGGTTGCTTTTGCGAAATTTGCCGCGATCGACGAGGTGACGCTGATTACAAGTTCAAAGGTCGAAGAAGAGCGCGATGTGAGACAGATGACGAATATTGAGGTGGTATCGCTATGATTTATACGGTGACATTAAATCCGGCGCTGGATTATTTTGTCCGGGTAGATGAGATCAAGATTGGGATGGTGAACCGTTCCGCGGCTGACCGGAAGGAACCGGGCGGTAAAGGGATCAATGTGTCGCGCGTCTTAAAGCGGCTTGGACATCACAGTGAAGCGTTAGGCTTTATTGGCGGTTTCACAGGTGAGTTTGTGAAAAGCGTGATCGAAGAGGAAGACATCGGGACGAGCTTCACAGCGGTCGAGGGTGATACGCGGATTAATATCAAAATAAAAGGGCACAAGGAAACCGAAATTAATGGCGTCTCGCCAGTCATCAATGAACAGGCTCTCAGCCGGCTGTATGAGCAGCTCGCCGTTCTTTCGCCAGGTGACACGCTCGTCCTGGCGGGCAGTGTCCCGGGGTCACTTCCGCATGAAATATATAAAACGATGACTGCCGAAGCGCAAGCTAAGGGAGCAGAGGTGTTTGTGGATACGAGTGGTGAGCCGTTGCGACAGGTGCTGGAGGCGAAGCCGACATTTATTAAACCGAATCATCATGAATTAGGCGAGTTGTTTGGTACGGTGATTTCCACACCTGAGCAGGCGCTTCCCTTTATCAGGCAGCTTCATGAACAAGGGGTTCACTATGTGCTTGTCTCCTTTGCCGGAGAAGGGGCGATTCTTGGCGCCAACGGCCAGATTTTTGCCGTTTCTCCACCGAAGGGAACCGTGAAAAATTCGGTCGGGGCAGGAGACTCGGTAGTGGCTGGATTTTTAGCGGCGCAGAAAGAGGGGCTTGCCCTCAAGGAGGCCTTTTGCTTTGCAGTCGCGGCCGGCAGTGCCACGGCGTTTTCTTCGACATTTTGCCAACGGGAAGAAGTGGAGAGATTAGCGGCGACGATTAAAGCCAGCATATGGGAAGGGTGAGTAAAGTGAAAATTTCCGATCTATTAAAAAGAGACACCGTGATTATAGAGATGGAGGCCAAGGATAAGGCGAGCGCGATTGATGAGCTTGTTGCCAAGCTCGACTCAGCCGGCCGTCTTGAAGACGCTGCGGGCTACAAAGAGGCGATTTGGAAGAGGGAAAACCAAAGTACTACGGGGCTTGGCGACGGGATCGCGATTCCGCACGCCAAAAGTGAAGCGGTTCGCACCCCAGCGATCGCCTTTGGCCGTTCGACAGCCGGGCTTGATTATGATGCGCTTGATGGACAGCCGACTCATTTGCTGTTTATGATCGCCGCATCTGCCGGGGCAAATGAGCAGCATTTGGCGACACTTTCGCGTCTGTCGACTTTTTTGATGGATGAAGGCTTTCGAGCAGCGCTTCTTCAGGCTGAAAGCGTGGATGATGTCATCAATGCGATTGACATAAAAGAGCAGGAGGCGGTTGAGGAAGAGCAGAACGAGGAAGACGGGCAGCAAGGCTACCAGATACTCGCTGTCACCGGCTGCCCAACAGGAATCGCCCACACGTATATGGCGGCGGATGCGCTGAAGTCGGCAGCAAACGAGCAGAATATTTCATGTAAGGTAGAAACCAATGGTTCGAGCGGGGTGAAGAACCGCTTAACCGCTGAGGATATCGAGCAGGCTGAGGCAATCATCGTTGCCGCCGATACAAAAATTGAGCTGGAGCGTTTTGCCGGAAAGCGGCTGATTCAGGTACCCGTGGCTGATGGGATCAAGCGGCCGAAGGAGTTGCTGGAGAAGGCTTTAGCTGGGGATGCGGCAGTGTACCATGGCTCGAAGCAGGAGGATAGGAAGGAAGAAGGAACAAGCGGCGGGGGCTTTTATAAGCATTTGATGAATGGGGTTTCCAATATGCTTCCGTTCGTTGTCGGCGGTGGAATTTTAATCGCGATCTCCTTTATGATCGATATCGACTTAGATCATCCATTAGCAGCGATGCTTGATGCGATCGGCGGTGGCACGGCTTTTGCATTAATGATCCCGGTGCTTGCGGCGTTTATTGCAATGAGTATTGCTGACCGGCCTGGTTTTGCCGCCGGGATGGTCGGCGGCTTAATCGCGTTCAACGGCGAAGCCGGTTTCCTTGGAGGGCTGATTGCCGGTTTTCTCGGCGGCTATATCGCGCTGATGGTTAAAAACATGCTGGCCGGTCTGCCTGACGCGCTCAGCGGGGTTCGGACGATTTTGTTCTATCCGGTGCTGAATATCTTTCTAACCGGGATGGCGATGCTTTTTCTCGTTAGTCCGCTCAGCGCATTTAACTCCGCACTCGAAAGCTGGCTTGGAGGGATGGGAACAACCAATATCGTTCTGCTCGGCGTCATCCTAGCGAGTATGATGGCGATTGATATGGGAGGTCCGATCAACAAAGCGGCTTTTACCTTTGGCATTGCAATGATTGATGCCGGCAACTTCGGACCGCATGCCGCGGTCATGGCGGGAGGGATGGTGCCTCCGCTTGGGATCGCGTTGGCGACGAGCTTCTTTAAAAGCAAGTTCACCAAACAAGAGCGTGAAGCAGGAAAAACGAACTACCTGCTAGGAGCTTCCTTTATTACGGAAGGAGCGATTCCGTTTGCTGCGGCGGATCCCGGGCGGGTGCTGCCTGCGGCGATTATCGGGGCGGCGGTGGCCGGCGGGTTAACGGCATTTTTCGGCATCGGGCTGCCTGCGCCGCATGGTGGGGCATTTGTCATCGGTCTTGTGTACGGAAGTTGGCTCCTTTATGCATTGGCGATAGTTGCAGGAGCCGTGGTCACCGCACTGATTCTCGGGGTTTGGAAGAAAAAAGTAAGTTGAAGCTGCTGTTTTACAAAAGGAATGGTCTGCCTATAGAGGGCGATCATTCCTTTTTTTGATCAAAAAGGACTATTCGGGATGATACATGGAAGTCACTGACCCCACATGCCACAAATCCGGAGTGAGAAACCCACTGCAAGAATCGTGACGGTTCTCTGCATTGCTTAAAGGCTTTGGCAAACGAAAAAAACAATTATCTCTCACTCCCGCTTTCTTGAGGGTAGGATCTTGTAAATTGCTGACGAAAAATAAGTAAATATGAAAAAATTTCTTTATAGAACTATTTTCATTGTGGTAAGGTATAATAGTACCATTCCAAATGAAGGAGTGTTATACATAATTGGCAGGATGTTTTAGAAAAGTATACTTTTTTGTGTAAGAAGGACTAAGGAGGGCAGTATGAGTATTCGTAAGAAGCTTATTGGAATTATTTTAACTGCGGTAATTGGATTTGTCTTATTACTTGGAGCTGTTTATTATGCTTATAATGAACTAGTAGTCATGGATAATGAAACCGACCGGATTGTTGAGGCGGTAAACTTAGGACAGAAGATCCTGTTACATGCCAACCAGGCTCGGGTTAACGAATCTGAATTTTTGCAATCCTTCAATGAGGAAAATGTTGTCGCGGTGGAAAGTGAAATCACACAGCTGCAGGCAGCGGTCGATGAGCTTGCCGGCATGACGAACAATGACGCGATCAGTGAAAGCAGCCGGATTTTAACTCAATATTCAACGATGTATTCGACACGCTTTCAGGAGCTCGTTCAAACGCAGCAGGAAATCGGATATGGGCCTGACAGCGGCAAACGTGGGGAGCTGAACCAGGCGGCGGAGCAATTTGACGCGTTGCTGAGAGCGCAAAATGATACAGTAACATTACAGCTGTTCCAAGAATTGCGGATGATTGAAAAAGACTTTATCGCCGACCAGATTCCGGTCAGTGAATTTTCACAAGTAAGAGAACAGATTGCCGAGCGAATTATGAGCGGCAATTATCCGGAGGCCCAGCAGGAGGAGCTGATCAATGCGTTAAATTCCTATACCGGGATATTTAATTCAATTCAGCAGCTGATTATTTCCCAGCTTTCATCCTCCCAGGTTTTCCAATCAATCATCGGTACGATGGATATTGAAGTCGGAAACATTAACAATGTTCTTACAGAAAGCTATGAGCGGATTGTTCAGGAAAAAGAAAGCCTGATGGGAATGTTGATGATCATTATGGCGACTGTAAGTGCGGTTATTCTGCTCCTTCTTGTCGGAATTGGTTCGATCGTCCTGCGTTCGATTTCAAAATCAGTACAGCAGTTGCAAAGCGGAGCGGAAATCATCGGCGATGGAAACCTGGCTTACCGGGTGGAAGACAGCGGGAAGGATGAGCTTGGCAAAGTAGCACGCACCTTTAATGAGATGGCGGCCCAAGTGCAAAAGTCGATGATTGAGGTTAAGAGTGCTGCCAATCAACTGTCGGCCTCGTCAGAGTCTTTATCCGCTGTTTCTGAACAGACGACGGCGCAAAGCTATGAGGTCAGTAAGGCAATTGAGCAGGTAGCGATAGGAGCGCAGCAGCAGTCGAGCGATATTGAGCAGGGCTCGCGCTTAATTGATGGTATGACTGCGCAAATTAATACGATCAATGAACATGCTGAAGATATTGCCGTTCAGGCACAAACAACGAGTGAGCGTGGACAGGCCGGTATCGAAGTCGTCAACGAGCTTGATCAGACGTCAAGAGAGTACACAGCTCTGGCTCAAACGGTGATCAACAGTGTTGAGGACGTAGCGAACCAGTCTCAGCAAATTGCTAAAATTCTTGTGACGATTGAGGAAATTTCAGAGAGTACTGGATTGCTTGCTCTGAATGCGGCAATCGAAGCGGCGCGGGCAGGAGAAGCTGGAAAAGGCTTTGCTGTCGTCGCGAATGAAGTAAGCAAGCTTGCAGAGAAGACAAAGGGTGAAACAAATAACATCCAGAAAGTCATTAAGACGATCAATGAAAAAATTGCGGCGTCAACTTCGGAAGCGCAGAAGTTGGAAATATACAATCAGCGCCAGCAAGTAACCGTCGATCAGACGCTAACATCGTTCCACGATATTGTTGAGCATGTAACGGGAATTGAAGAGAGTACAGAGAAAATTAGACATGCTCTTACGACCGCGACGGAATCATCTCGTAATTTAGTAGCGGCGATGCAGGATATAAGCGCAGTATCGGAAGAGTCCGCTGCATCAAGTGAAGAAGTGATGGCATCAAGTGAAAATCAAATTAAGGCGATTGAAGAAGTGAATATCTCGGCAACTGAACTTCTGCAACTTTCACAAACGTTGTTAGCCGAGGTGAATAAATTCCAGCTTGACGATAGCAATGCAGCTCAGGAATACAGCGACTTTGAAGAAATAGCTGAAGAAATCGAAGACTTCGAAGACTTCCGTGATGAAGCTGACGTGGAAACCGGGGTAGAAGAAATTGAGGTTGAAGCCGAGGCGGAAGGAACTGAGCCGGAAGAAGCTGAGGAGCAGGAACAATCCCGTCGATAAACGTTAGTTGAAGCATCGGGGTTGGGACAGAAAGACGAAGATGAGAATGAAAAACATGGCAGTGGCCCCGTTCTGGGCAAATCTTTATCAAAGCGAGTGTCCTCGGTAAGGATGTAACAAGCAGGCTCAGACTTTGCGCATTGCTTCGAGCTTGAGATAAAAGGGAAAAGCTATCCTTTTATCTCAAGCTCTTTTTTTGTATACCGGCTTACATCGCTTTCTTTTTCAGCTTTAACGGGGAGCGGAGCTGATGATTCTCATTCAGGTTAACGAGCCCGATTCCAAGGAGGATCAACACCATCCCGACGATTGAAATAGGATGAATCGACTCCCCGAGCAGAAGCCAGCCGCAAAGGACGCCGATCATCGGGACGAGCAGTAATGATAGGGACGCCTTGCCACCCTCGCCCTTTTCAAGTAAATAAAACCATAGCACGAACGCAAACGCAGAGGCGATCACTCCAGCGAACAGCAAGGCTAAGACAGCAGGTATCCCCCATTGAATGGATTCTCCTCTTTCGAAGAGAAGGGAGTAGACCAATAATCCGACGGCTCCAATCGCCATCTGATAAGTCGTGAATTGGATCTTATTATGATTCTGGAGAATCTTCTTTACGATAATGTTTGAAACCGCCCAGCCGACTGACCCCGATAGAACGAGCAACTGCATGATAAAGGCCAGTCCGCTCCATTCAAATTGAAGTGGGTTAATTTCGAGAATGAAAAAAAGCCCGATAATCCCTAAAAAAAGTGCTGTGATCTTTAGGGCTGTCAACCGTTCACCGAGAAAAAAGTGGGCAAGGAAGGCGAACCAAAACGGCATCGTGAAAGATAATAAACTGGTAATTCCTGTATCAAGATACTGAAGAGCCTGTTGGTTGATCGTAAAGACGTAGGCGGTCTGAAGCAGGCCGCAAATCGCATACCATTTCCAATCGCCTTTTTGCGGCAATGGGATCCGCTTATAATAGCAAACAGCTAATAGGACTGCCGCCCCTAAACAGAACCGAATGGCCGAAAAAAGGACAGGAGGAAAATAATCAAGGGCCGTTTTCATAACGACCCAATTAAATCCCCAAATTAAACAAAGTAAAATCGTTAACCAGATAATAAGGATCTCCCCCAGTTAAAAAACGATTATGCTCGCGAATATTGTTTCGGAATGTCGATTTTATGGTTGAGCGTGCGGGCAGCATGAAGCGGCCAATATGGATCGCGCAGCAGACCGCGACCAATCGCTACTAAGTCGGCATCATTGTTGCCGATGACCGCATTAGCCAGTTCTGGACTGTCCAGTCTCCCGACACTGATGATTGGCAGGTCAAATTGTTGCTTAAACGCCTGCGCATATGGTACCTGATAACCGGAGTGCGTACCTGGTTTGCCGTGCGGACCCATTCCGGCAACTTCGAGCGGAGCTTCCCCGCCGGCACTAATATGAAAAATATCGACACCGGCAGCTTCATACTGCTTGCAGATATCTAACATGTGGGCAACGTCATATCCGCCAGCTGAAAACTCTGTTGCCGAGACACGCATCAGCAATGGCATTTCTGCCGGCAGCTCACTTTTTACCGCCTGAATGACTTCGACGCCGAATTTGGCCAGATTCTCTCCATATTCGTCATCACGCTTATTAATAAGCGGGGAATGAAATTGATGAATCAAATAGCCATGCGCCCCGTGCAATTCAATCGTATCAAAACCGGCCTGAACAGCTCTTTTTGCCGCCTGGCGGAATTTTTCCACAAGGGCATTAATCTCATCCTTGGCTAACGCCTTTGGCACTTTGAAGGTTGAATCATAGGCAATTGCTGATGAGGAAACAGGAAGTTCGGCATCCTCCGCTTTACGGCCTGCGTGGGCGATTTGAATCCCCATTTTTGCGCCGTGCTTATGGCACGCTTCGACGATTCTCGCATAAGCCGGAACATGATCATCGGACCAGATTCCTAAATCATAGTCCGTAATCCGGCCATCCGGCTCGACGTCGGTCATTTCAATGATAATCAGGCCGGCTCCGCCGACCGCCCGAGACGTGTAATGTGTAAAATGCCAATCATTCGGCTTGCCGTCTTTGGCTTCGACTGAGTATTGGCACATTGGCGCCATCACGATACGATTCTTTAATGTAAGTCCTTTGCAGGAAAACGGGGAAAATAAATGTGTCATCTCTGTTCCTCCTTTAGTTTTCAATCGGTCTGCTAATATGTAATGCATTTGTGAAGTTTCTTCTGAATGGAACGGTTTCGTCAGGACTCCACGTAGTTATTTTACTAATAAATAGGAAGAAAGGAAACCAATGTGCCTATTTCTATCATTGTTTCGTTTACATAGTGAGGAAGACGGAAACCTATGTAATAAGAAAAAGATAATAAATTACATATAATAGATAAAATGCACTAATTATCAAATTAAGTTATAAATTAGGGTTTTGCTTTTCACTAATGTTGGTACATAGAGTTATGTAACACCCAATAAAACTTTCAAGGAGGATGATGGAAATGGCTACAAACAATTCTACTGGAAACATGACACGTGAGGAAGCAGGTCGTAAAGGTGGAGAAGCGAATGCTCGCCAGCACGATAGAGAGCACTTCGAAGAAATTGGCAGAAAAGGCGGCGAACAGACAAGCCAAAATCATGATCGTTCCTTTTATCAGGAGATTGGAAAAAAGGGTGGAGAAGAAAATGCCCGTCAGCATGATAGAGAGCATTTTCAGGAGATAGGTCAAAAGGGAGGAAGAAATTCTTCGGGAAACAACCAGTCTTCCAATAATAATAACAACAACAGCAACAACAACAACAGCAACAACAATAACAACAATTAATGCAGAGTGAAGTGAGAGAGCATCGTTTAGGCATCACTGTCAGTCATCAGTAAGGCAGCTGCCCCAAAAAGGATTTATTTTGGGGCGGCTGCTTGTTTTCGTCTATTCAAAACGCAAAAGCTGGAACAGCTCCTCTTCATTTACGAGTACATCGGCCAGCGTATATTTATTTAGCACTGACAGGTACGCATGCATCGCTTCGCCCAATACTCCCTTTAAACGACAGGATGGTGAAATCACACAAAGGTTTTTACTTGGATCAAAGCATTCGACTGTATGAAAATCCTCTTCCATCAGCCGGACAACCTGACCGATGTTAATCTCTTCCGGGCTTTTTCCTAAACGGAGCCCCCCGTTGCGACCGCGAATGTTTTCAAGATAGCCTGCTTTTCCAAGCTCATATACGACCTTCATCAGATGATTTTTCGATATGTGGTAACTGTCGGCGATTTCCTTGATAGTCGCCAGTTTTTCCTGCTTGCGTACAGCCAAATAAATTAATGTGCGTAAGGAGTAGTCTGTATAATTTGTTAAGCGCATGTTATCTTTCCTTTCTAAGGGTGGCAACCTGAATCCATTAAATCTCTTTTCATTAATGGTATCATCAAAAAAGAGAAATGGCATGTAATGCGTAAGATTTGTGTCCAAATTATTAAAGAAGTATTTAAAATATTGCTTTTAACCTCCATTAGTGAAAGAATGAAACTAGCTTCATAAACTAATGGGGTAGGGGGAGTTAAAATGTTAGATCAGAAAACAATTGAGGTTATTAAATCAACAGTACCAGTGTTAGAGGAGCATGGGGAGAAAATCACAACACATTTTTATCAGACGATGTTTACCAATCATCCGGAGCTATTGAACATTTTTAATCATGCGAATCAAAAGAAAGGCAGACAACAGGCCGCTTTAGCGAATGCGGTCTATGCTGCGGCGGTGCATATTGATCAGCTTGAAACGATTTTACCTGTCGTCAAGCAGATCGCCCATAAGCACCGGAGCCTGGGGGTCAAAGCAGAACATTATCCAATCGTAGGTGAACACTTGCTGCAAGCGATCAAGGACGTATTGCAGGAAGCGGCGACAGAAGAAATCCTGGAAGCATGGGCTGCCGCCTACGGGGTCATCGCTGATATTTTTATCTCGGTCGAGGCAGAGATGTATGAGCAGACGGAAGCGCAGCAGGGAGGCTGGGCGGATTTCAAACCATTTGTGATTGAGCGTAAAGTGAAAGAAAGTGAAGTGATCACATCCTTTTATTTGAAACCGGTTGACGGTAAGATACTTCCTCCGTTTTCAGCGGGTCAATACATCAGTGTAAAGCTTGAAATTCCGGGTGAACAATATACGCATATTCGCCAATACAGCTTATCGGACGTCTCGGGACAGGATTATTACCGTATTAGTGTAAAGCGCGAGGATCAGAAAGAACCGGAAGGCAAGGTTTCGACGTATCTCCATCAACATTTGCAGGAAGGTGATGAACTGTTAGTCAGTGCCCCTGCGGGTGAATTTATCCTTTCGAAGAGCGCTCGTCCATTAGTGCTAATCAGTGGAGGCGTAGGTTTAACACCACTTGTCAGTATGCTGAAAACTGCGGTGCGGGAACAGCAAGAAAGAGACGTAACCTTTATTCACGCGGCAATGGATGGCAAGCATCACGCCCTGCGCGCCGAAGTGGATCAGCTGACCGCTGAGCATGAGCATGTGCGGGCATTTTACTGTTATGAGCAGCCGGCTTCTGAAGATCCAAAATATGATAAGGCTGGTTATATTGATGAAGAATGGCTTCAAACAATTATTGAAAAAAAGAATGCTGATTTTTATTTCTGCGGTCCGGTTGGTTTTATGAAAACTGTCGATCAGATTTTAACAAGTTGGGGAATCAATGAGGAACAGAAACATTATGAATTTTTTGGCCCGGCGATGAAATTATAACAGGATAATAGAAGGCTGTCTTAAAAGGAAATCTTTCCTTGAGGGCAGCCTTTATCATTCAATTAGAACAAAATATACGAACTAACTTGGAAATGGAAGTTTACTAATTAAAATCAGGAAAAGAAGGGCATTCATAATTCCAATCTGAAAAATGAGTTTAATTCTATTAATGAAGAAATCCGATTACATAAAGATACTATTAAAGTATTTTAGAAAATTAGTGCAAGGACAAAGTTTACTGCTTTTTAAAAAAATTTTAAAAATATGTTGTTAATGACGTTCTACAATGTCTGGATCTTGACGGCGCTAATTGTCCTAAAACTGACGGATTCACTGTCCAAAATGAAGAGGAAGCAATCCTTTGCTCCCCCTTCATTTTACAAATCTACTTGATA
>NZ_JAMBOS010000023.1 GCF_023715705.1 Halalkalibacter oceani | reverse complement strand
GTATTTACACACATACAAAACAAAGAAGGTTCAAGAAGGCACCAAATGAATATTTAAACAATCTTGAAACCAAATGGTTAAGGCACAACTAAACCATTGTGTTAGTTGTGCCGTCTAAGAAAAAAAAAGCCTCAAAAGGGCTTCAACCTGTCCTCTCCTCCTGCAGAAGTCGCCCCTCCCATCCCGTCCGCTTTGGCTAGGGGAAAAAATGGGAGGTTGCTTGACCATAAATAGAGAGATCTATGTAAGACGGAAAGCAATGATTGAATGTGTCTTTGCAGATTTGAAACACAAAAGCATGGGTTGCAGGCGATGCTTGTTATTGCTTCCATGAACCTAAGAAAATTAGCCAATTGGCACTGGAGAAACAAACATCCTCCAGTGTCACGAACCCAAAAGAGACAAAATAACGTAAAAACGAGTTTGAGACAAAACTAGCTTTGGACCTACTGGCAATGGCTTCACACGCCACAAGCCCGTTATGAGCAACCCACTCACAACGGGCTTTAAAAGATCGTGGCGGTTCCGCTCATTGCTTAAAGGCTGGGATAAAAGGTAAAAAAAACAACCTTTTGTCACAGCCCCGTTTCGTCTACGGTCTGAAGCCTCAAAATGATTTTTTCAACTCTTTGAGACTCCTCGTAGCGACGGTTGTACGAGCGCAGGAAACTAAATTCCTTTTAGCCACCGCAGCCGCAATCATATTGTGGAAATGTGTATTCCTTATACAGTTTGCCACCTTCCAATTCCCCTGTATTCGTTTCATAGATTCTAACTAAGGAGGCTTTATCCTGATAAGCTAATATGCTCGCTTGCTCTTTCATGTCAGCGGCGGCCTTAACCGGATATTCGTTCATATCTATGCAAAAATCATCATGCTTGCAAACATCATACGTCACCGCATAATAATATTTTTCCATCATCATCCCGCCCTCTCAACTTATCCATTTTCAGTCTTCACAGGAATACAACCGTTCAGCATCGCTCCTCCGTCCGGATGATTAGCGGCATGCAGCTCGCCGCCGTGCCGCCCAATGATTCTCCGGGCAATCGTTAATCCTAATCCAACTCCGCCTGTCGCCCGGTTGCGCGATTCCTCGCCGCGGTACAATGGTTCAAAAACACGCTGAAGCTCTTCAGCGGTGAAGCCGGCTCCTTCATCACGGATCATGAAGCGGACATTATCAGCTATTAGATCATATTCGATAACAATTTTACCATTTTGAGGGGTGTGCCGCACCGCATTGTCCAACATATTCGTGAGCGCCCGTTCCAGTAAATGCCCATCTCCGAGTACAGAGCATGATGCCTCAGCCTCTTTTACTAAAATAGATACCTCCCGCTGCCGCGCCTGCGGTTTGATCGTCTCAACCGCTCGCCTGCACACTTCGCCAAAGTCGACCGGCTGTTGTTGAAGTGGACTTTCACTATAATCCGTTTTCGTAAAAGTGAACAGTTCTTCTACGAGCCGGTCAAGCTGGCCCGACTTCTCCTTACAGACCGCAACATATTTCGAGACTTGCTCCGGCGACCGGGCGATTCCCTGCTCGAGCCCATCTAAATAGCCGCGCAAAGCGAATAAAGGAGTGCGCAAATCATGGGCGACCGCCGCTATGACAAAACGACGCTCCTCTTCAAGCTCAACCTGCTTCCGGAACGACTCAGTAAGCCCTGCCACCATCACGCGAAACGCGTCACCTACATCGGCGATTTCCTTCATTCTCGAGGAAGGCAGCTCCACTTCAAAATCCCCATCCGCCAGCCGGCGCGCATTGAAGCTTAATTGCTCGAGCGGTGTGATGACCCAGCGCCTCATCGCCAGACCAATGAGAAACAGCGCCAGAAGAAATCCGGCAAACGCCGCGATCAGCTGAATCGCCCGGGAATTTTGCTGATAAATGAGGACGCGGGCTGTGACATTTCCATCCTCGACAAGCGAAAATTGTTCACTTATTGAAAAGCGGCTCTCCCCCGCAGAATTTGATTGAAAAATCACCTCACCCGCAGCTGAAACAATCTCCACCTCAACATCCAGCTCTTGCAAGTAAGTGGAAAATTGCCTTTGCCAGGCCTGATCTGTCCAGTTTTCCATATTGGCTTCAATCAGCCGCGCTGTCTGTTCAAAATTGGCTTCCTGAGAGTCCGTCAGATCAAAGCTGAAAGTCTTTGTGTTGATGACATGAGCAGTCACTAAGAACACCCACGGAACAAGCGAAATAAAAAATAAGCTGAGCAAGGTAAATTTACGAATCCGAATCGTTTTCATCTCGTTCTCCTATAAAACGGTAGCCAATCCCCCAAACGTTAACAATATATTGCGGTTCATTCGGCTCCGCTTCAATTTTTTCGCGCAGTCTGCTGAGATGGACGCGCACGGTATGTTTATCGCCAACTCCAGCCCAGAATTTCTCAAGCAGCTGCTCATATGTAAACACCTGCTTAGGATGCTCGGCCAGCAGCTTTAATAATTCGTATTCCTTCGGGGTGAGCGATGTCTGCCTCCCATCAATTTCAACTTCCCGCGTTGCTACATTCAAGCTAAGCCCGCCGTAACGCAGCACCATGCTTTCTCTGCCCTGCCGGCCGGCGGCACGGCGCAACACAGCTTTCACCCGGGCTATGATCTCTCCTGGCGAAGCTGTTTTGACGATATAGTCATCGCCTCCGAGAGCGAGCCCGCGAATTTTATCAACATCGTCGCTGCGGGCACTTAGAAACAAAATCGGCACGTTGCTTTTTTGACGAATGTGACGGCATAATTCAAAACCGTCCGGTCCCGGCATCATAATATCAATGATCATACAGTCAACTCTACTTTCAGCAAACAGGGCCAGCGCTTGTCCGGTGTCATAGGCTGTTATCACTTCAAATCCATCATTCCGTAAAAAGTCACGTAACAGTTCAACAATACTTTGATCATCGTCGACGATTAACACCGTATGCTTCATCGATCCCCACCCCTTTCAACCACAACCAGTTTACCATTTTTCCCACAAGCAACAAACGAACGTAACAAGTTGTGATCCTTTTGTGATGCTTTTGCTCCTTATTTTGAGACATCTGATTGCTATTCTCATTTTGTAGAAAGATAACACTCAAATTGGAGGTCACCACCATGCATATTCAGATTGTCCTGTTTGACAGCTTTGATGTATTGGACGTTATCGCCCCGTATGAAGTATTTACAGCGGCCGCGGCCTGCTGCGATCAAGAAATCACGGTTGAGCTCGTCTCGGCCGAAGGAGCGCGGCTTGTGCAGAGCGGCGTTAACCAGCTGGCTCTTCCGGCAAGCGCCGAACTTGATCCAACGCGCTCCGGCCTAATCCTCGTTCCCGGGGCGGCCGGAGCGGTTGATGACGGTCCGGACTCGATTCCGCACAAACTACAGCAGACCGCCAATACAGAATTAGGTCCTCTTCTTAAAGAGGCGGTGGGAAAGCCTGATCTTCTGCTCGCGACAGTGTGCGGCGGCTCACTCATTTTAGCAATGGCCGGTTTATTATCAGGGCGCCATGCCGTCACCCACCATCTCGGAATGGAGCTGTTAAAAGCGGTCGACGCCATTCCTGTTCATGCCCGCGTCGTCGATGATGGCGACCTTGTCAGCGGCGGCGGTGTCACTTCGGGACTGGATGTGGCTCTATATTTAGTCGAACGGGAGCTTGGGCCGCGGATTGCTCTCTCTGTTGAACAGCTGTTTGACTACGAGCGCCGGGGAACGGTCTGGAGGAACAGCGGCAGCGCTCCGGTAAAGCCAGAGCAGCAAGCCGAAGCTGAGCTCCCTGCTCTGTCCAAAACAGATACCCGTTCAAACATTGAGGGGAAATGGGAGACGACGATCGCCACCCCAATCGGAAAACTCGACGTTTTATTTAACTTCTCTCACAAGGAGGGCCGGCTCACCGGGACAGCGACGCAAGGAGAGGAAACCATCCCCTTGGAGCGTCTCACGTTTGCAGGAAATGAAGGAACGTGGTTCATGAATGTCACTAAACCAATGCGGCTTTCACTCAAATTCCGCGTGGTTGTCGAGAATGACCAGCTCCGTGGAGAGGCAAAAGCCGGTCTGCTTCCAGCATCCAGATTAACTGGCAGACGGATTTCCTAGCGAGGTGACGGCCATGTATTCATTCTTTGTTTTCGTCCATGTCGTCAGCGCCTTGTTTCTCGGTAGTTTCCTTTCGCTGCCTTTCGTCGTTCACACGGTTACCCGCCGGACAGGCAAGGAGCGAAAGGCAGCCCTGCAAACGATAATCAGCCTCACCCGGGCCGGTCATTATGCATTGCTTTCTTTATTCGTGACAGGAGGCTGGCTGGTTGTCCGTTATTCAGCCCACCCTTCCATGCTCTGGGTCGGACTGTCTGTATGCCTGCTCATCCTGGCAGCCGGATTGATCGGGATGATGACAAAACGATTGAAGCAGATAAACGCTGAAGATCAGCCGCATCTCGCAAAAATAAAAGCGTACAGCTGGCTGACAGCGTTAATGATTATTGCTTCTTTGTTCATCATGACGAACCGTCAGCTGTTTTCTTAGAAAGGAAACTCGTTTATGAAAAAAATGATAATAATCCTGCTCGTTTCATTCTCATTGATGTGGGTGCTGCATACCTTTTCAAAAAATTTCATCGTTGATCCAAGCCTAAACTCTTTTCTTTCCCGCAAGGATCAACTGCTTACAAATGAAGCGCTTTGGCTGCTGATGGTCCAGCTTCACATTGCTCTTGCCATCATTTCTCTGATAACCGGCCCTCTTGGGGTGATTAAGGCGCTTCGGCGAAAGTCGCTGAGCTTTCACCGCTGGAATGGCCGAATTTATGTGCTGTCGATTTTGTTGAATTTCATTCCCGGTGTCTACGTCTCTTTCTTTGCAACAGGAGGCTGGATCAGCACCGTCGGGTTTCTCGTATTAAATACACTGTGGCTCGTCACGACATTTCTCGGCTATTTCTATGCCAGGAAACGACAGATTGGTTTGCATAGCCGCTGGATAACAAGGAGCTTCCTGCTCTCCTTCGCCAACATGACAATTTATATCATTGTCGCCATTAGCCATCATGCAGTCGGTTTTTCCTACGGTGCATCCTACACGATCGCCGTCTGGCTCTGCTGGATCATCAACCTACTGCTGGCCGAGTGGATCATTCGCGCGAAAATGCTCACAGCTTAGATGCTGTCTTTTCAGACCTTGGCCATGCCGGCAAAGGATCTCACGCCTTTTCTCGCATTACACTACTAAAAGAGCAGGGAAAGTTGCCCCCTGCTCTTTGAAACCTTACTTCTCCACGACATCAATGAAGTCGTGGTAATGTTCTATAAAGTAACCTTCCAGCATCTGCTCCAGCTTCCCGCCAAGTCGGCCATATTCCTCATCGGCTTTTTCAATTAGCCTGTAAAACGGATCTTCTTCGCTTTCATCATGTTCGAGCGCTTGATACAAGCTCCATAATTTTTGCCCATATGCTTTTTCAATTCGCGCACAGTCATGAGCGCCAATCTTCTCAAGTGCGGCTATCAGCTCCTGAAAATAATGCTCACTTCCTACCGCTTCAATCATATCCTCTGCCGCTGAAAGGAAGCCTTCATGGCCGCCGCTTTCCATCCCGGAGTAGTAGTGAAACAGATTGAACGCATCATTGACTGCCTCACTTTCTGTCGGATACTCATATTCCACAAGCGCTGCAATCACCGCGTTCCAGATTTCTTCAGGCTGCCTTACTTCATTTTTGTTTACGTTCGGCTTCTTCATCCACTCACGCTCCTGTTCTTGATGAATCCTGCTTCCATCATACCTCACGCAAGCCAACTATCGCACGAAAATACCGGTAATCCGCTTTTCATCCGGTTTAGCATTATTATATAATGACAGCAACTGGAGTACTTTCATCAGAATAGCTTCGCGGGGCAAATGATCGAAAAATAAGGAGGACTAAGGAGATGACAAAGAAAAAACCTCAGCCGGTGCGTATTAAAGAAAACAATTGGACAATTGACGAGTATTACCGCTTGCCTGAAGATGGAAACCAGTATGAAATCATTAATGGTGTCCTGGAAATGAAGCCTTCTCCAAGCACGACCCATCAGCGTATCAGTCACAAGCTTGAGCGAACACTGACAGACTCATGCGAATCAGAGTACATTATCTTCGATGCCCCAATAGACGTCGTTCTCTCTGAAAAAGAGACAAGGCAGCCGGACATTTTACTAATCCACAGAAGTCGTGAACATATTATTGAAGAACATGCTATCGTCGGACCGCCCGATCTGGTCATTGAAATCATCTCACCGAGCACAGCGAAACAGGACCGGACCGAAAAGCTGGAATCGTATGCAAGCTTCGGCGTAGCTGAATACTGGATTGCCGATCATGCCAACCTGACAATTGAACAATATGGCTTACGTAAAGAAGAAAGTCGCTACCAGCTGCTGAACTTTTTTGCGCAGGACGATACTGTTTTTTCTGAACGAATTGCTTGTGCCTCATTCGTCGTAAAAGACGTGCTGACGATCAAAAAAACGCGCGGCGGCTCTTCTTAGAAGCAGTAGGCGGCGCTCTTCCCACAGCTACTTTTACAACAGAGAGACAGGCGGACCGAATCGAACAGCCCGCCCGGATACTTCCTTTTTGATGCTAGTGACCTTTTGCGCGCCGAACCGTTACGGTTTCGCCGGCAATCCCCCAATTATCCGTTTCAACCTCATCAATCGTCACCACTGTCGTATTCGGATTTTTTCCTAAAACATCGACGAGCAATTGCGTCGCTCCGCGGATCAGCTCCGCTTTTTTCTCTTGTGTTACATCTTCCTTCGTTATTTTAATGTTTATATATGGCATGCAAATGTCCCCTTTCCTTGTTAGGAGCTGCCTGCTCGTATCGAATTCCGCCGACAAGCAGGAACGCACCGATGAAGACAGCGCTCGCAGCTCCGATTAAAGCTGAATGATAGCTCCCCGTGTATGAGGAGAGGATGCCGGCAAGTGTCGGACCAATCATCTGGCCTCCGGCATAAACCGCCGTTAAATAGCCAATGACGCGGTTGCTGTTTGTCGGACTGATTTGCCGCCCCAGTGTCGCTGCCAATGTCGTAATGCCGATAAACGTCGCGCCAAACAGGCTGGCACTGATGAGTAAGCTGACTTGCGACAAGGAAAAGACAGGCAGGGCAATCCCCACGGCCTGAAGAACCATCGCCATCATCAACGCCTTGCTATAGCCCGTTTTTTTCGCGAGCATCGACCAGATGATGCAGGATGGCACCGCCGCCAAACCGACAACCGTCCAGACAACTGTCGCGTCACCATTAAAGGCCGGTGTATTGGCGGCAATCGCGACAATGAACGTTCCGGTTACGATATAGCCGAGCCCTTCCAACCCATAGGAGACGATTAACCATGGCAGCCACTTGCGGGGTGGCGCGGGCATGGCGCTAATTTGCTGCTCCCGTTTCGTTGCGGGGCCAGGTGAATCTTTGAGCCACAGCCAAATGAAAAGCGCGAGAAGTGCGCTGACAGCCGCCAGTCCAATCCAGACTCCCTGCCAATCAAACAGATGATGCAAGCCGGGAATAAATAAGGTAGAGAAAAAGATTCCAAGCCCGACTCCTGAATAGAACAAACCCGACCAGCTCGTTCTCCCCGTCGCTGCCAGCTTATCGAGCACGATGCTTGAAGCAAGCACAAAAATAAACGCGCTCGCCACTCCGGAAACAAGCCGTAGCAGCAGCATTAGAAAATAGGAAGTGGTCAACCCCATACTGAGCGTCGTCACAATGCTGACCACCAGGCCGGTCCTGACATAAAAGGTTTTGCTTTTAGCCAAAGGAAGCATTCCCGCTAAACAGGCTCCAATTAAATAGCCGGCGTAATTGCTTGAAGCAAGATAGCCTGCGTCTGCATCCGTAAAGAAAAGCGCCTGTTGCATCAGGGGAAGAAGCGGGGTATAGGCAAATCTTCCAATCCCCATCGCAACCATTAAGGCAAAAATTCCTCCTGTCAAAAGGAGCAAAGGATGCTTCGTCACTCTTTCACCTCCGTTCTTTTTTATCTTACCTGCTTCTTGCTATATGGTATAATACGTAAAATAGATATTCTGCTATCTGTATTTTATATGCCAATAGGAAAGGCGGGATTCCGATCGATTTTCAGGCATTACGATTTTTTCAGGCTGTTGCCAGACTAGGCAGTATTTCCAGGGCGGCAAATGAGCTCAACTATGCACAATCAAATCTCACCGCCAAAATCCGTCAATTGGAAGCGACATTGCAAACGACGCTTTTTTATCGCCATAATCGCGGTACAACCTTAACCGAAAAAGGAAAATTACTCCTTTCCTATACGGATGAACTGTTTCAGCTTTTAGAAGAAATGGAAAGCGTCATGAGGGATGATCAAACGCCACAAGGCTCTCTAACGATCGGTTCGATGGAAACGACGGCCGCGGTCCGCTTGCCAGCGTTGCTTTCAACCTTTCACCGCCAGCATCCCGCTGTTGATCTGACCTTAAAAACTGGGCCGACCGAACAGAGCATTCAAGACGTGCTTCACTATGAGCTTGATGGCGCATTTGTTGCCGGTCCCATCGAGCATCCCGATCTTGTCTGCGAAACGGTGATTGAAGAGGAGCTTGTGCTTCTCACCGATACGCTCCATCAGCCTCTCTCTTCTTTACGAGATATCGAAAACCGAACCATTCTCGTCTTTCGCAACGGCTGTTCATACCGGGCCCGCTTCGAGGACTGGCTGCGCTATGAAGGGGTGATTCCGGAAAAGATGATGGAGCTTGGCACACTCGACGGGATTATTGGCTGCGTCTCAGCCGGGCTCGGGGTCAGCCTGCTTCCGCGCAGCGTCGTCGAAAAGCACAGCGAAGCAACTCAATTGGTGCTGCACCCTATTCCACGACAATTCGGCAAGGTCAACACGCTCTTCATTTACCGCAAAGATCAGCATCTGTCCGCTTCCTTGCGCGAATTTATGAACCTCTCTCTCATGCTCTAAGTTGGGTATAGAAATCCAGGCTGCTAAAAAGTGAAGGTTCACTTTTTTAGCAGCCTGGATTTTGTCCTACATCGTATTCAATCGAAAAATTCCATATGCGGTTTAACCTGTCTGTAGTATTCAAGGCGATCCTGTAACGTCCCTGTATGAAATTCAAATTTATGACCATCCGGATCGGTGAAATATAGCGAGCGCTTGTCTCTTTCATCCCGCAGGCGCCCCGGCAAAATCGTCACATTGAGCTTTACCAGCTTTTCGTATAAAGAATCAATCTCTGCTTCACCGACTGTAAAAGCAATATGGGTGTACGATTCGTTTATATCATTGCGTGAAATATCTTTTTCAACATTTAAAGCAAGCCACATCCCGTTCAAATCAAAATAGGCGGTGCTTCTCCCCTTGACCAGTAATTTCGCCTCAAAGACATTTTTATAAAACTCAATCGACTTTTCTAAATCAGACACAGAAAACAAAAGATGATTGATTCCTTTGATCGACATCCTCTCACCTCAGAAAATCATTTTCTACTTCGTTTTTCCTTCGCGATAACAAAAGCTGCGCCACGAGAGCGAGAACGGGCAGCTCGAGCAACGGCCCAATTACGAGCGTTAAGGCGATTAATGGTTCATCGGGAAACGCCGTCATCGCAATCGCCAGTGCAATTGGGGAATTTCTCGCTAATGTTGTTAGGCTTAAGCTTGCCCGGTCTTTATAGGAGAACTTCATCAGCTGACCGACCTTTTGACTAATGATGAAGTTTACGAAAAAGAAACAGAAAAGCGGAAGGATCATGTACCATAAGACATCGAGGTTCGCCAGCAGCACCCTTCCCTGCGAAGCAAACATCGCCGCAATCGCCAGGCAGAGAAACACGATCGGCAGCGTGCTGACCCTTGCTAACAGCTGATCTGCCAGTTGACGCTTCTGCCTTAGAAAAGCTTTTGTGCATAACGCTAAAACAAATGGAATGACTAACACGATAGTGACACTTTCGACGAAAAGCGAAAGCTCAATGACACCGGTCGCGCCTCCGAACACGAGCAAATAGACCGGCAGCAAAATAACCTGCACAATTAAATTTAAAGGAAGGATCGCTGTCGAAAGCGCCACATTTCCTTTCGCGATTCCGGTAAAAATTAAGTACCAGTCCGTGCACGGCGTCACCATCAGCATCATAAAGCCGATAAAGATCGCCGGGTGATCAGCCAGAAATACGAACGCCAAAGCGGCAGCGAACAGCGGTGTCCATACAAAATTAATCAATAATGCCGTTATAGTAAACGTGACGTATTTACCTGATTTCGTGATGTCCTGGAACGGAATTTGCAAGAAAGTCACATAGAGCATCACTACCAGCAACGGCATAATTACCAGCTCGGCATGAGCGCTGATCGATTCGAATTGGCCGAGGCTCAAGCCAACAATGACCGCTGTCAAAATAATCATCGAATACCACTTCTCAATGAGATTCATCTTGCCCCCTCCTTCCTTTCACGCTGTTCAGTTGAAATTGAGCAGAGCCTTGATGGCGGCGAGCCTCCTGCAACCGGCGTTTCTGCTACAGAATCAGCTACATCCCCTGTTACTTCCTTAGATATTGCCAGACTGATAGGCACCTGTCTGCCCGGTCACTCCCTGATGCGCCACATCAGCGAAAACCCTCGCTTCAGCCGTTTGATGACAGCAACACTTCACTGAGGTCCCGGGCAATCCTGGAAAGAGCAGATGAGCGTTAAAAAATAAGTGCTAGAATGATCGTAATGAGCAAAGTGTTTGCCGCGGCAAACAGCAAAATGGATCTTGCGGCGCTTTTCGGTTCTTTGTGCCGTGTCGCCATTCGCTCATGCAAATGTTCATCAGGCGGCACGTAAGCTGTATACGTCGGCTCTGCCCCCCTGCTCCCATGGTACAACGCCCGATGAAACGGAACAGCTGACAAGAAAAAAATAGCCGCTGCGATAAACCCGGCCATTTGCACAAACCCGGTCTGACCTGCTGTAACCACCGCCAAAAGAATAAGGAAGACATAGGACCCGGCTGAAAGCAGCAAGGAATACAGAAACGACTTCATCATACCCCTCCATTTCGACTCTCTTTCTTGAAGCTTACCGCATTATCCGCTTGAATTCCACAGCTTTCCTGCTCATTCATCGACTCCCGGTTCCCGGCAATCGTTACAGGTTAAATACCGATTTCCTGCATGTTTTCTAGGATGATCCTGATTCTTTGCTTCATATCGACTCTGGTTAGATTTCCTCATTATTTTGTTTTCATCACTTCTTCCCCACCCATTTCCCAGCTCCGTATAAGACAACTCCAATCGGGATTAGCCAGTAAACAGGAAATTCGAAAGGAACACCAAACGAAGGCATAAGATAAAGGCCAGCTATGGCAAGCCCCGATGCTCCTCCACCGAGCAAAAATAAGAGGATAAATTCTTTTTTTCTATTTATCGACCGAAAAGCAGACCAGCGGATATACCTTAATGCCCCTTCAACCAAAAGATAGGCGACGAGAATCGAACCAGCCACCCTGACGGCCAAGCTCCCTAAATAAAATTGATAAATCGTGTCCCCCATATCGAAGCCGTAACTGAGGATGGTCGCCAACAGCCCTGTAGAAAAAGAGAAAACGCCTAAAAAGATCAAGCCCATCATGGAAAGTATCTTTACGATCTCTTTCGGCATCGCTGTTGGCAGCTCGCCGACAATTTCCTCGGCGTATGCCTTTGGATCATCTCCAAATACTTCTTCGGCTGTCCGCCCTTCTTCCTGTGCTTCAAGGAGGTGGTCGAGCACTTCCATTAAGATTTCTTCCGTTTCCTGCTCCGATTTATTAAATGACGTTCGGATATACAGCAGCAGTCCCTCATAATAATTTTCATTTTCTTTGTCTAGCAGTTCGCGCTTTCGATTGTTCTCTTCGATCAGCTCTTTCACACGCATCACTCTTCGTCTCCTTTTCCCAGCAGTTTATCCACGGGGCCTTTTAATTGTATCCAATGCATTTTAAAATCCTGAAGCGCTTCCTCGCCTTTTTCCGTCAATGTGTAATATTTACGGTTTGGTCCACTCGGTGATTTCTTCATTTCGCCGACAATCAGCTTTTCCTTTTGAAGCCGGAGTAAAATAGGATAAATGGAGCCTTCACTTACTTCGATGCGCAAGGCATGAAGCTTCATCGTAAGCTCATAGCCATATATCGTTTCCTTTGAAATCACAGCGAGAATACATCCTTCGAGAATCCCTTTTAACAATTGGCTTCGTACCGACAAGCTCTTCACCTACCTTGCATTGCAATATAGTGACGCAAAGAGAAAGGACATACGTCCCTCTCAAGTATCTTGTATAACAATATAGTCAGCCTTTGAAAAGCTACCTTGCATTGCAAAATAGCTTATCTTTACTCTATCAAATTAGGTTTCTTTTTTCAAGAATTTTTCGTTTGTAAATTGGAATAAAGATAATCATTCGTCGATAAACACTTTTTTGTCCAGGATTCCAAACGGCTACATCTTTAATTTATCCTTAATCTGCAAAATTTCCTTGTCATGTTGCATGACTTTTTTTGTTACATACCATTCATGATCATGCTGGTATTTATCGATATTCATGGCGTACTCCAGCGTTTTTTCTGTCATTTGCGTGTTGTAATCCAAGGTTTTCTCGATCTTATCCACTTTCTTACTCATTTTTTCTTGTTCGTCTTTTACTTCTTTTATTTCCTCACGCATTGCACTTACATTTTGATCTGAATTCAATTGCTGATCTTTGAATCCTTTCATTTCCTCACGCAGTGCACTTACATTTTGGTCTGAATTCAATTGCTGATCTTTTAACCCTTTCATTTCCTCACGCATTGCACTTACATTTTGGTCTGAATTCAATTGCTGATCTTTTAACCCTTTTATTTCTTCCCAAACTGCGCTTATACTTTGGCCTGTACTCAATTGTTGCTCTTTTAACCCTTTTATTTCTTCCCAAACTGCGCTTATACTTTGGTCTGTACTCAATTGTTGCTCTTTTAACTCATTTACTGCAGTGAGAATTTGCTTTAGCAGTTCATCACTCACTTCGTTCATTCCTTTCATATTTTTATCATTCAGTTCTTCAAATCAATTCTTTTTTCTTCCTGTTTATACTTATACCTAGATTATTCACCAAAAAATCCAAAATTCTCCCAAACGAATACGTACCAAGTGTTCTCTCTACTGGTACCTTTCACCTAAAAAGTGAAAAAAGAGTACAAAAAAATTGGTCTATCTCATGAAAGAATCACGTCGGATGGAGGACTGATTCTTTATAAAGAGTCTGCACATAAAATCGGTTATTTTCAATCTCTTCATGACACCCTTCATATTCAAGATGAGCGTCATTTACCAGACCATACCTACCCATCTGTTGTTGAACAACTAGTCTTTCAACATCTAGCAGGGTACCATCGTGATTACGCTGCGAAACGTCTTGTGGACGATCCGGTCTTTACTCAGGTTACAGAAAAGGATTACTTGGCTAGCCAACCAACTGTGTCACGAACATATGGAGCTTTTACACCCGAAAACATCGACCAAATGAATGATTTCCTCCTGCAATCAAGTATCGACACTCACAAACGATTAGATCAACATCAGCTCACCATCGATGTCGATTCCATGTATTTCCAAACCTATGGAAATCAGGAAAATAGCGCGTTTAATACCCATTACAAGACAACTGGATTTCACCCTTTAATGGCGTTCGATTGTATGACAGGCATGTGTCTTTCTGCGGTCAATCGCCCTGGTGAACAATATACATCCAAAGGGGCGGAAGACATGGTAAGCGACATCATTGACAGCTACTTGAATAAGCTTCCGCATATGGATATACTCGTTCGCGGCGATAGTGGATTTGCCATTCCATCCCTGTATGAAACATGCGAAGACAAAGAAGTGAGTTACGCCATTCGTTTAAAAGCCAATGCCAAGCTTCACGCTATGGCAGAGGAAATCAGCCCCGCTCCCTCTTTTTCCTCTGAATCCGAGGAGGTTCATTATGATGAGTTTGATTATCAGGCAGGCTCCTGGGATCGTCCAAGAAGAGTAGTCGTTCGGTATGAAAGACAAGCAACCGAACTTCTCTTTACCCATACTTTTATCGTAACAGACCTAACTGCTGACCCAAAAACGGTCTTCCGTCTTTACAAAAAACGCGGAGAAATGGAACTGTTTATTAAGGAAGCCAAAAATGATTTCGGTTGTAAATATACTAGCAGCCATGATTATACGGCCAACTGCGCAAGAATGATGACGGCCCTTGTTGCGTATAACTTGCATATCGCTACGAAAAACCTGTTCTTTTCTCCTGCCATCAAATCGTACCGAATGGGAACGTTTAGAAGCTTGATGATCAAAACAGGAGCGAAACTGACAAAATCTGGTCGATATCTTCATTTGAAGCTATCGAAATCCTTTGTCTACCAAGAGGAATTCTTCAAGACGCTCCGGATGATCCAAGCCTAACATCCTATGACATCCTAAATTTTTGAAATTGCGTTACGTACAAAGGGATAAGTCTGCCTTTTTTCCGTTCAAACGGTCATCTAAGAAGCGTTCTATAAGTCAAAAGATTAATTTCTGCCCTATATCCAAGTCAAAAACGCAATACATTCTTTAGAAGTAGTTGATTTCTACACATTGTGGTAGCTTTCATTCGATTGTGATGGTCTTATGAATAATCTAGGACTTTAATGTTTTGAAAGTTTATTTTCAGGGTATTGCAGGTTTAGGTATTATCGACTAAAATTAATTACCTAGAAGCAATACACTTTTTTTAGACAGATAAGGAGACTAAATAGGTGGAACAAAAAGACAGTATACTAAGTATATCTGAAGTCCTAGGCCACGAGAAGAATTCAAAGATAAATTCAATTAAACAAATAATACCTTATCATTAAAAAGATTTTCTTTTGTCACTAAACTAAAGAAGCATGTTGGTGAGCATTTTTAAATCGGCAATTACAAATTTATGTTATCCTTTTCTACAGGAATTGCTACTTATCAAGAAGATGGAACAAATAAGGATATTTTACTTAAAAATACTGATGCTGCACTCAAAAAAGCAAAAAAAGAGCAGCTGTTATAACTCATCTTTTGTAAAAATCTTAATGAATCAAATGTTAATCGATTAAAAGTTAAAACAAATTTGTATCATGCAATTGAAGAAGATGAGCATTTCATTAATTTTGTAAAGAAAACGTTAGAAGAAACTAATTTCCCACCTTCTTTGTTAAATCTTGAAATTACTGAAAATATCTTAATGACTAATATCCAAACTGCTCGCCAAATGATTAATCGATTAAAAGAGCTTGGTATTCAAATTTCAATTGACGATTTTGGAACAGGTTATTCATCTTTAAGTTATTTAAGACAGTTCCAGATTGATCACCTAAAAATCGATAAAGGTTTTGTCAGTGAAAAGGCTCTCGATAAAGTGATTGTAAAATCAGTCATTGATCTAGGTCACAACTTAAACCTTAAAGTCGATGCAGAAGGAGTCGAGGATGAAAAACAACTCACTTATCTTCAATCAATTGGGTGTGATGTCATGCAAGGCTACTATTTTAGCCGCCCGCTATCAGAAAAGGAGTTTACTAATCTAATTGTATAACAATGATTATTTTTCGGAGGATGATTGCTTATGAATAAACCTACCATTTGGTCAGGAATACGCATCCGTTTTATCGGTGCTCTAATTTTAGTGTTACTTCTTAACACCACGATTTCAAATATGATCTTATCGGCAATTAATGCAACAGATATTGATTTAGGCATCGTTGGTGTATGGCTTAGCAATTTCATGAATGTCATTGTAGCAACCATTATCATTTCATTATTACTAAACATTCTTGTCATAAAACCATTACAGAAAATGGCTAAAACGATTGCTCAATTTGAAGAAGGAAACCTCGATGTGCGCTTGAATATGAAAGGCAATGATGAGATCGCTATCCTTGGAGATCAAATGAATTCACTTTTTACTAGCATTCAGGATTTTCAATCAAATCAACAACGTCAAATTGATGCTGTTGAACAGCAAGCCATCACATTATCAAACAAAGTTCATTCATTGCGTAAACATATCGATGAGACGAATCATGCTTCTGAACAAGTCGCTTCTCAATCCGAGATTCAACTAGGTACATATGAGGAAACGACTAGTATTACAGAATCAATAAGTTCTGGAATGGATTCTTTGTCCAATAAATTAATAGCACTTAACACGTCTTTTGACGACATGAGTCAGGAAGCTAATGAAGGGAAGAAAGATATTATAGAAGTCACGAAAACGATTGAGGAGCTTTCCAAACGAGCAGATGAAAATAAACAATCGATGCTTCAGCTAGCCAATCAGATTGGAAAAATCAAAGATATTGTTGCCCTTATCAATGGTATTTCAGAGCAAACGAATCTACTTGCCTTAAATGCTTCCATTGAAGCAGCACGTGCAGGAGAACATGGGAGAGGCTTTGAAGTCGTTGCGAATGAGGTGCGAAAACTAGCTGAGCGCTCCGTAGAAGCGACAAAACAAATCACTGAGAATGTTGACTATATCTTGCAAGATGTTGATAATTCTGTGATTCAATCAGAAGAACGGGTTGAAGAAGTAAAAGATAGTTCACAGCAAATTCTTAAAATGAACGAACGTTTTGAAGCGATGATCCAATCGGTTTTGAAAAATTCATCAGCAATCACTGCTATGACAGATGACCTCACCCAACTTACGAGTGCAAGTCAAGAAATTGCGAGTGCCATGGAGGCAGAATCCCGAAATACAGAACAAAATACAGCTCACCTTCTTAATATAAGCCACTCGATTGAGCAACAACTGAAAGATATCGAAACAATTCACGAAAATATTGAAGAACTTAAGCGCTCCTTTACAGAAGATTTAGTGAGAGCTTAATGACCTTTTGTCATTAAATAGCAACGATCTATCCTCTTCCCATAAACCGTGTATTGATAAGGGCAGATCTATTCAATTCACATTAAATAGTTTGCATGTAGGAGCATTTTCATTCAAATGACATCAAGCAAGTGTTTTAAAAAAAGCAACAGGATACATATGATTCATTTGGTTTCCATCTAAAATCGGCAAGGATACCCCCACTTCAAACAGTCAAAAAGGTCGTTAAGTGGTGGGTCATTGATTTACTCGCATCAGCACTGATTATCGATTCGACCTTTTGGGCCGCAATAAAAAAAGGGGCTATACTCATCACTTATAGCCCCATTTATTTTCAAATAAAAGATGATCTAAGTTCTTTCTCTCTTCCCACTTAGATGTTTCAAGAATCGGTTTATCTGGGTAATGATCTGTGTAGCCAACTGTCATTAAAGCAACTGGGTCAATATGGGGAGGAATCTCTAGAATATCTCGTACATCTTGCTTTTTATAAAAGCTAACCCAGCCCATTGCCAGTCCTTCCACACAAGCAGCCAACCACATGTTTTGGATTGCACAAGCAGTTGATAATTGGTCCGTTTCAGGAATTGAATTACGCCCTAGGACATGCGATCCTCCTCGAGTCGGATCACAAGTGACACATATCGTTAGCGGAGATTCTTTTATTCCTTGAATTTTTAATTTTAGAAAGTGCTCTTCTTTTCCTTGGTCATCTTCGTAATGAATCGCAAGTGCTCTTCTTTCTTTATCAGCTGCCCAAGCAAGTCGTTCCTTTAGTTCGTCTGATGTCACCATAATAAAGTTCCACGGCTGCATAAAGCCGACAGACGGTGCATGATGAGCAGCTTTAAGAATATTGTGTAATGATTCTTCAGGAATTAGATCAGGTAAAAAGGTACGGATATCTCTTCTTTTATAAATAACCTTGTAAAGGGCATCTTTTTCTTCTTGAGTAAACATTTGCTGCCTCCAGATCTTCTTTTCTTAAAGCCAGACCGTCTTTTCTACAAATGGCGTACGTTTTTTTGGCTTTGCTTCTTCTAGTTCTTTGGCATCAGGATAACCTAAAAAGATCATCCCAACCGTTTTCTTCCCTTCAGGTGCGCCAATAAAATCGTGCAGGCGCTGATCATGAACAAGACCGACTCCTCTTGTTCTCCAAACAAATCCTAAATCTAATTCTTGTGCAGCTAACCACATTGAATGAATCGCGCAACAAACCGCATATTCATTATCTTTTGAATCAGCTTCATTCGAGGCAATATCAGACGTCACCGCGATCATCACAGGTGTGTTCGTCACAACTTTAATTGAACTTTCAATTAAATGAGGCTTCGTTGGAAAACGCTCTTGTAAATATGCTAAGGCTAACTCTTCATATCTTTCCTTCGCCTCCCCTTGACGTATTGTCAAAACTTTATATAAAAATAGGCTATTAAATCCTATGTTAGAGGGCTTTATAAGCAAAAAAATTGCCACTCCCTGATTTCTGTAGATAATTGAGGTTACCACACACCCAATTCCAGAAAAGGAAGTGACAATTTGTACCCTCAAATTATAACCTATTTATTAACTTTTATAAACTATCAAGAACAAATTATTCGAACTTTGCTTACTCTATTGATTGGAAAAAGCATGTTCGATAAACCAAAAGAAGCTCCTGTTAATCAGCCTTATCGAAAGCTTCAAATTGATGATTTACCTATCATTGAAAAGGTAGAAAAGCTCGATTATCAGCTTTTATTAACGGAATACCTTCAATCCAAAGGAAAACCGTTAAAACCAGTACGTCGTCGAGCCAATTCTACACCTGTACCGTCTACATTATGTTGTCCGAAGTGTGGTGCTCCTTCTGCGTATTTGTACGCAAACAACGGAGGAAAAGGACAATATCAATGTAAGGTGTGTGCGTGTGTTTTCAATAAAAAAAGTCGTTATCAGAAAGAGGCCATTCTTAAGTGTCCTCACTGCCTTAAAACGCTAGAAAAAATTAAAGAACGAAAAGATTTTCACGTGTTTAAGTGCAAAAATGATATGTGTACCTATTATCAAAAAAACTTGAGCGCCATGACCAAAAAAGAGAAAAAACAATTTAAAGAAGATCCACAATCGCTGAAAGTACGCTACATTTACCGGAAGTTCCACATCGACTATCAACCGTTATCCAAACAATCACCAAAGCAGCCAAAAGTCGATTTATCAAGATTGTATGTTTCACCGCATACACTTGGGCTCATCTTGACGTACCATGTCAATTACGGATTATCGGCCCGTAAAACGGCCGCGATCATGAAGGATATTCACGGCGTGTCTGTCTCCCATCAAAGTATCCTAAACTACGAAAACAGCGTCGCGTTATGGCTTAAGCCTTATATTGACTACTTTCCGTATGAGCTCTCGGATCAATTCTGTGGGGATGAAACGTACATCCGGGTCAACGGTCGTTGGCATTACCTGTTCTTCTTTTTTGATGCGGTCAAGAAAGTCATTCTTTCGTATCCAGTATCACCAAATCGCGACACCGCAACAGCGATACGAGCGATTGATGAAGTACTAGTGAAACTGAAAGAAATACCAGAAAACCTACAATTTGTAGTAGATGGTAACCCTATTTACTTGTTGGCACAGCATTTCTTCGCAGAGAACCACATATCGTTTGACGTAAAACAGGTCATCGGGCTAACAAATGAAGACGATGTCTCTAGAGAGTATCGACCTCTCAAGCAAATCATCGAGAGACTAAATCGCACGTTTAAAGGGAATTATCGTTCGACGCACGGCTTTGGTTCTGAACAGGGATCTGTTTCTTTTGTGACATTGTTTGTGGCTTACTTTAACTTCTTGCGCCCACATTCTTCACTTGAAGGTAAAGTGCCAGTAACAATTCCAGAATTAGAAAAGCTACCAACCATGCCAGCGAGATGGACAGCCCTTATTGGATTAGCTCAAGACTGGATTCAACAACAACAGTCAGCCTAACTTTTGTTTAGCTGAGCCCTATTCAGCTATCGGCGAAGCGAACTCTTGACAAACCGAACTTGCCAATGGTTTAAAATGGAAAAAGTCAAGGGTTATTTGGCATGCCTACTTTTGTTCCCTTCGCCCTTGATTGACCTCTGAATAAACCATTGGCGTGTTTGTCAAGAGCGATAGCGCGGCCTTTCCACCTAATAAATGGTAGGTAGTATGAACCGTGCTAGTTTTTCATAGCACTTTTGAGACTACCATCCTCGCCACACACTCAACAGGATCTACAATCACAGTATTACTTATTAGCAAACCACACTGCATAATCCTGTAAGACATTTTTCTCAATATCACTTAAATCTATGGCTTCTAATTCACATAATGGAAAATATAACTTCTTCCTACCAAACCTTGTATTTGCAATAATACCATACTTATCATCAATATCACCTATTGCATGTACTTTTAATAAATCTCCTTCTTGAACAATCGACGTATCATCCTGCCACTCAGTCACTTTTGTATAAAAAGGAAATTGAATCACTTGTTGAATACACCTTAGCCATTCTTCCATGATTTCTATCTCACTTTCCAAATCCTTAACCACGTTTGATATTCTTTTATCTTGTTCTTCAGTAAACCCTCATTTCATACAACTGTCTCTCCCTTAACTGTTATCCTTCACGATATATCCCTACCACGCACTCAACATGACTCGTATGCGGAAACATATCCACCGGCTGCACATACTCAACCTTAAATCCTGCCTTCACCAGTTCGTTTATATCCTTGGCGAGCGTTGATGGGTTACAGGAGACGTAGACGAACCGCTTTGGCTTGACTTCGATGATCGTTTTCAGCAAGGCGGTGTCGCAGCCGGTTCTTGGCGGGTCGACGACGATGACGTCCGGTTTCCAGCCTTCCTTGACCCATTTTGGCAGCCATTTTTCGGCTTTGCCGACGACATAATGGGCGTTGGTGAGGCCGTTTTTCTCGGCGTTCCTGTTGGCATTGTCGATGGAATCGGCGATGACATCCATGCCGCGGATTTCCCCGGCATCCTTGGCAAGCCACATTCCGATCGTGCCGACACCGCAGTAGGCGTCCACGACCTTTTCTGTACCGCTTAGTTGAGCTGCTTTCTTTGCTTCGTCGTACAGCTTGACCGTTTGTTCGGGGTTCAGCTGGAAAAACGCCCGGGCTGACAGCTCGAAGGAGACATCGCCCAACGTTTCCTGAATGACTTGCTCCCCGGCAAGATGGACGGTCTCCTCGCCGAAAATCAGCGACGTTTTCTGACCATTGATGTTTTGCAGAATCGAGGTTACTTCAGGGATGCGCCGTGTGATTTCATCGAGCAGCAGCTTTTGCTTTGGCAGCTCCTTCTGCGTCGTGATCAGCACGAGCTGGATGTGCCCTGTCGCAAAGCCGACACGGGTGACGATTGTCCGCACGATTCCTTTTCGTTTTTTCTCATTATAAATTGGAATATGCAAGTCCTCCAGGATTTGTTTGACCTGCTCGGTGACCTTGTTTGTCGCCGGATGCTGGACCATACAGTCGCTCAGATCAATCAGCTGATGCGAATTCATTCCGTACAGGCCGGCAAGGACCTTTTCATTATGTTTGCCAACTTGCAGCTGGCTTTTATTACGATAGTGCCACGGATCATCCATGCCGATCGTTTCTTTCACATTTAATTCTTCCGGCTTCAGTCGCGTATAACGTTCAAATGCCTGCTTCACGATGTCACGCTTTTCACGCAATGTTGCCGGGTAGGCCATGTGCTGAAGCTGACAGCCGCCACAGGAGTCGTAAATCGGGCACGGAGGAGCAACCCGGTCCGGCGATGATTTGCGCAGCTTCTTGACCTTCGCTTCGGCAAAGCGCGGCTGCACTTTCGTCACTTCCGCCACGACCTCCTCGCCTGGCAGCGCACCGGGGACAAAAACGACCCGTTTTTTAAAATAACCGACACCCTCGCCGTTGATGCCAAGCCGCTTTATTGTGAGGGGAAACCGTTGTCCCACTTCGATTTTTACTGGTTGTTCCTGCTTTGATGCTTTGTTCGTCATTGCTCTCATCTCCGTCCAAGTTTATGCGCACCCATTATAGCACATCGTTTTCCAACTTCCTAAACTTACTAGACCGAAAGAAGGTCGTTGTCTGCTAAAATAGGAGAGGAATCGAAAGCAGAGGAGAGATTACCGTTGTCAATACCTACAGATGTTGCATCCTTGCAAATTATGGCTCACGTCTACAAACGCGCCAGCCTCAACTCCATTTTTGAAAAAACAGTGGAAAGTTTAGTTGAACAAGTTCCGTACATAGATTGGGTCGGGATTTATATGTATGAAAACCTTGACCATAAGCTTGTGGCTGCCTCCGACTTGGAAGATGACTTAAAATGGGAATGTAATGGAGAGCTGAAGTTCCCGATTACCAATTCATCCGAAGAAGAGATCGGGATGATGGTCGTCCGCAGCCGCCAGCCAATCGCTTTTGACGTCACAGACGTCAGCACTCTTGAAACAATTGCCGCTGCGATCGGCCAAGAGAGTTGTTCCAATTAACATAAGAACGCCCCCACAAGACTTTATCCGTTCACGCCTATAAAAAAAGACCCGATAAAACCGAGCACCGGCCCGGAAGCCTGCTCCTTTATCGGGTCTTTGTCGTTGACCACTATACACCGGAATACGCTAAAAAACCGCCGTCTACCGGGACGGTAATGCCAGTGACGAAGCCGGACATATTCTCATCGGCCAACCAGGGATTCTCTTTTTTTAATTAATCAAAATAATTAGACTGATCATACTGAAACGATTATACTGTTATTTATCGGAAAAGAAGGGAGCTGGCGTCGGGCGGTAAAAGTATTTGCCAGCGGATTCTGAACAACTTTTTCTCTAGTAAAGGAGCTTGACCATGGTTGCAATCAACGAGCAGGCAAGAGAGCCTGCTGTTTCAGCGCGGATCATCTTCATTATTGCCACCGCATGCGGCTTAATCGTCGCCAATATTTATTATTCGCAGCCACTAGTCGGCCCGATCAGCGCCTCGCTCGGATTATCTTCCGAGGCGGCAGGCCTGATCGTCACGCTGACCCAAATCGGCTACGGCATCGGTTTATTGCTGCTCGTTCCTTTGGGCGATATGATTGAAAACCGGAAGCTTGTTGCCGGACTATTGTTCTTCACAACAATTGCGCTGGCGGTGGCGGGAGTTGTCAAAAGCGCAATTCCTTTTCTCGCTGTCTCTCTCTTTATTGGAATTGGATCGGTCGCCGCGCAGATGCTCATGCCATACGCCGCCCACCTATCACCAGAAGCGACGCGCGGCCGTAACGTTGGGAACGTGATGAGCGGGCTGCTGCTCGGCATCATGCTTGCCCGCCCTGTCTCTAGTATGATGGCGGAATATTTGGGCTGGCGCTCCGTCTATTATTTCTCGGCCGCAGCCATTCTCGTGTTGGCCGTTATTCTGATTCGGACACTGCCAGTAAGGAAACCAGTCACGACAACGAAGTATCCGCAGCTGCTCAGCTCGATGTTTTATCTGTTAAAGACCACACCGGTTCTGCGGCGTAGGGCGATGTATCACGCTTGTTTATTCGGAACGTTCAGCCTGTTCTGGACAACAGTTCCTTTATTATTGACTGGGCCTGTCTTTTCATTCTCCCACCAGGGCGTTGCGCTGTACGCCTTGCTTGGTGTATCCGGAGCGCTTGCCGCGCCTATTGCCGGTCGTCTTGCCGACCGAGGATGGATTCGCCCTGCGACCGGAGTTGCGCTCGCGCTGGTGATCATTTCCCTCATTCTACCGCTCGTTATCCAAGGCGGTTCAATGTTCGCGCTGATTACGTTAGTGGCAACGGCTATTTTGCTCGACATGGGGGTTTCAGCGAATTTGGTTCTCGGACAGCGTGCGATCTTTTCACTGAGCGGCGAGATTCGCAGCCGACTTAATGGGATTTTTATGGCAATTTTCTTTGCCGGCGGTGCGCTCGGATCCGCGGTTGGCGGATGGGCCTATGCCCGCGGCGGCTGGGAAACGGCCTTACTGATTGGTCTGACCTTGCCGGTGATTGCATTGATTTATTATGCAGGGGAATTTAGAGGCAAGGGGAAAATTTCTTAAAAGATCGCTATGGGGGAAATTAGGAACAAAAAGTACGAATTGATTTACATCTCAAAAAACGAGCTTGAGACAAAACTAGCTTTGGACCTACTGGCAATGGCTTCACACGCCACAAGCCCGTTGTGAGAAACCCACTCACAACGGGCTTTAAAAGATCGTGGCGGTTCCGCTCATTGCTTAAAGGCTGTGACAAAAAGGTAAAAAAACAACCTTTTGTCACAGCCTCTTTGAATAGAACGGAGCCACTACAGCCCCTCCACTTCCTCCCGCACTTTTGGTGCGACTTTCGTGCCGAGCAGTTCAATTGCTTTCATGACCTGCTCATGCGGCATCGAGCCGACAGGAACATGGAGCATAAAGCGGGTGATGCCGACGTTCTTGCGGAGGTGAATGATTTTCTCGGCGACGGTGTCCGGATCGCCAACATACAAAGCTCCTTCCAGACTGCGGGCAGCATCGAAGCTCGCCCGGCCATAGTGGCCCCAGCCCCGCTCTTTGCCCAGCTTGTTCATCACCAGCTGCGTTGACGGGAAAAAAGCGTCAGCCGCTTCTTCCCGATCCTCGGCAATGAAGCCATGGGAGTGAGAAGCGACGGTCAGCTTCTCCGGATCATGACCCGCTTCTGCGGCAGCTTGCTTATAGAGCTGAACGAGCGGCGCGAATTGAAGCGGGCGGCCGCCGATGATCGCCAGCACGAGCGGCAGGCCAAGTGTACCGGCGCGGACGACCGACTCAGGATTGCCGCCGCTTCCAATCCAGACAGGCAGCGGATCCTGCACCGGGCGCGGATAGACGCCTAAATTGCGGATCGCCGGACGATGCTTGCCCTGCCATGTGACTTTCTCCGATTGACGGATTTGCAGCAGAAGATCCAGTTTTTCGTCAAACAGCTCATTATAGTCGTGCAAATCGTAGCCGAAGAGCGGAAACGACTCGATGAAGGATCCCCGTCCCGCCATAATTTCCGCCCGTCCGTTTGAAATTGCGTCGAGCGTGGCAAATTCCTGAAAGACGCGAACAGGGTCATCCGATGAAAGGACGGTGACCGCGCTCGTCAAACGGATCCGCTTTGTTTGCGAAGCAGCGGCAGACAGGATGACCGCTGGATTAGAAGCGGCAAAATCCTCGCGATGATGCTCGCCGACGCCAAATACATCAAGACCGACCTGATCGGCGAGGACGATTTCCTCGACAACTTCCCGTATGCGCTCGGCATGACTAATTGTTTTTCCCGTGTTCACATCTGGTGTTGTTTCAACAAATGTACTGATCCCTATTTCCATGAAACGCTCCTCCAACTCCCTGTTCACTTTTTGAGCAAAGCAACAGTATCGTGATCTTATCTTGTTTTACATGTATCACATTTTGCCGGATGTTGCCAACGATATCTCTTTTTATTGCGGAAAGGGGAACTGCTGCAGCTGCTTGCTAAGCATCAGGTCGTCAAGACTTTTGAATTCATAGCCAAGTTCCCTCGCCTCATCAATCACGCTCGGCAGCGCTTCGGCATTATCGCTTGAGACCGAATGAATCAGCATGATCGCGCCGGGATGAATCCGTTTCATAATTTGATCGTAGGCATACTGGCCGCCCTTTTGCTTGTCGACTTCCCAATCCTTGTAGGCCATTGACCAAAATACATTCGTATAGCCGATTTTTTCCGACAATGCTAACGTCCGCTCACTAAATTCCCCCCGTGGCGGCCGTAAATAATTCATTTCTTTCACACCTGTCAGCTCCGCGAAAGCCTCCTTCACTTTTTGCAGCTCGTCAATCAAACGTCCATCGCCGACGCTTGGCAGGCTCGGGTGATGCCAGGAATGATTCCCGACGATATGACCTTCAGCCACCATACGCTGGACCAGCTCCGGCGCGGTTTCCAAATAATGCCCCGTCACAAAAAAAGTCGCCGGCACCTGCTTTTCCTGCAACACGTCAAGCACCTTTTCGGTATAGCCGTTTTCATAGCCATTATCGAATGTCAAATAGAGCTCTTTTTTCGTCGTATCGCCGATAAAGACGCCATTTGTATCCTCCAGCAATTTTTCAAAAACAGGTTCGGTTGTGACCGGTTTGTTGTCTTTTTCCGGCTTATAGCTCCAGTTATACGTTTTGTTGCTATAAGCGAGCGCCGGCTCGATGCTCGTTGCGCACACGAACGCCAGCATGAGGAAAAGAAGAACGATGATTTTTCTCGGCATGATGTATCAATCTCCCTCATTTTTTTGTTAGTGTGGCACTTGCGGAAATGGTTTATGTATGGCTCAACGTCTAATCTGATAATACGTGTATAACGCGACCAATGAGCCAAGCGCCAGCAGACGCCGCTGTTCACTCATAGCTGGATCGAGATCAATAATATCGGCCCCATTTGAAAATAATTCCATTGCTTCGGTCGGAACTCCGCCTGTCCTGACAAAAAGCAATTGCTGCTGTGATTCCTTGTCCATTACCTTAAATTCCATGGCGCCGAGCCCGCCGCTTAATGTCGCAATCTGGACTCCACGCTGATGGAGCTGAACGTCAAAGCGCGAAAGAGCCCGCCAATCATGGGTGAAATAACCGATTTCTTCTCCAGCCTCATCAAGCAGAACGAACGGCGCTGACATTCCCGCTTTTTTCAGCAGCATCAATCGACGATCTTGATCAATCTGAAACGTCATTCTTACAGGAAGCAGCATCCTCAACCCGATCAAACGGAAAAGCCCGCTCCAAAGCCGGAGAAAGGAGACTTCCTCTTCAACATAGGCGACACGCTTGCCATCCAACGAAAAGAAATGAAAGCGCCGCAGCCAATGCATATCTGATGTAAACAGAAGGCGTCCAGCTGTAAGAAGCGTTTCCTCACTGTCAAGCCTAACCGGTTTGATGTCCCGGTTCGCTAAATGCGAAAACCAGGAGGAAAAGCTGTAGCAGATGATCAGGATAAAAACGAAGTAAAGGAGAGCCTGCCCCCCTCTTCCCGCAAAAAAAGTGGCAAAGCCCGTTAAAGCACCATAGAAAAGCTAAAGAAGGGCCGCTCCAAGCATAAAATGCTCTGCCCATTTAAGCGCCTTTGCCTGCCTCCTTTGGTAGTCGCGATAATCCACTATTACCCCTCCTTATGAAAAAGGGATGCCGCAAAAGGACCAGCCGTCGGCCTTTCGAGACATCCCTGCAATTGTTTTCTGCTGCTTATTTAAACACTGGCTCTTTAAATTGCTCCAGCTTTTCAAGCGATGTTTTGGCGACATCAGCATGCAGGCTGTTACCATGCGAATCCATCGTGACAATCGCCGCAAATCCTTCTACTTCGAGGTGCCACATCGCTTCCGGAATACCGAATTCCATCAGGTCAACGCCGTGCACCTTCTTAATACAGTCGGCATAATATTGCGCCGCGCCGCCGATCGCGTTTAAATAAACACCTCCGTGCTCCTCAAGCGCTTTCAGCGTTTTTGGCCCCATCCCGCCTTTACCGATGACAGCACGGATGCCGAACTTCTTCATAATATCGCCTTGATACGGCTCCTCACGGATACTTGTTGTCGGACCGGCCGCTTTCACATGCCACTCACCCTTGTCATCCTTCAGCATAACCGGACCACAGTGGTAAATGATCTGACCGTCCAAATCAATTGGCGCATCATGATCGATCAAGTGGTGATGGATCGCATCACGGCCTGTGTGAATCATGCCATTGATAATGACGACATCTCCGACTTTAAGCTCACGGATCTTCTCTTCCGTAATCGGCGCTTCCAGCACTACCTCACGGACCTCGCTCTTCTCCTCGGCCGCAACTGCCACTTCCTTCGATGCGGCATTCAAGTCAACGGTCTCTCCGTCCTTGTAAAGCCATTCCTTAATTCCGCCTGTTTCCTGATCAATGACAATGCCCAAACGGCGGTATGCCCAGCAATTATAGGCAACGGAAACAAAGAAGCTGGCCGGCAGACGATTCATCGCTCCGATTTTACAGCCGAGCAGTGTCGCTTCCCCGCCGAAGCCCATCGTTCCAATGCCAAGCTCATTGGCATGTTCCATCACATAATCCTCCAGCTTGCGCAGATCTTCGTTCGGATTGACGTCATCCACGGTGCGGAACAGCTGCTCCTTCGCCAGCGAATAACTGGAAGTCCGGTCTCCACCGATGCCGACGCCGATAAAGCCCGCGCTGCATCCCTGGCCCTGTGCCTGATAGACAGAATGCATAATGCATTTGCGGATACCATCAAGATCGCGTCCTGCCCGTCCAAGTCCTTCAAGCTCAGCTGGCAGGCTATATTGAATGTTTTTATTCTCACAGCCGCCGCCTTTCAAAATCAAGCGCGCGTCGATATAGTCCTTTTCCCATTGTTCAAAGTAAATGACCGGCGTTCCTTCACCGAGATTGTTACCTGAATTTTTGCCTGTCAACGAATCAACGGAATTAGGGCGAAGCTTTCCATCCGCCGTCGCCTGCTCCATCGCTGCATGAATTGCCCGTTTCACTTCAAGCTGATTGACTCCGATCGGCGTTTTAATTTTAAAGGTCGGCATTCCCGTATCCTGACAAATCGGCGAAATTTTATCATCCGCCATTTCAATATTCTCTGTAATCGTAGAAAGCGATAACGCCGCACGCGTCCCTGCGTTTTCCTGCTGCTTGGCCTTCACGATAGCACGCCGGACATCATTGGGCAGGTTGGTAGACGTTTCGACAATCAATTGGTACATGCTTTCTTGTAGCTTTTGCATTTTCCTCTCCCTTTCCTCTATGTAATCTCCTTAGTCACATTCATCCTCTCCTATTATAATGCTAGTCGAAACATTCCGAAAGGAAAAAGTAGCATGATTATCGCGAGGAAAGAGTTGGCATAAGGCTTGGATAAAAGATTGTTTTTACCTTTTACCCAAGTCCGGTCTGCCCTTCCTATAGCAAGCCGATTTTAGTGCTTGGTTCCAGTAACGAGGAGAGATGAACCGTCTGATTCGTATAGTGGATCAGCGGCTTCTGTTCCTTTGTCCACTCCACATGGGTGATGCTCGTATTGCCAATCTGGAATGCCCGGTGCAGAGACGGCCACTGCTCTCCCGCTAACAAATAGGTCAGCAAAATGCTAATAAATCCGCCATGCGAGACGATCCCTACATTGTCATTTTGATGGGCAAGCAGCAGCTGTTCAACGACCAAGCGGCAGCGCTGTGTAAGCTGCTCAACGCTTTCCGTTCCGTCCAGTCCCGAGGTCAAAATCGAACGCTCCTTCGTCTCCGGAAAGCGTTCATAAATGTCGGAACGGGACAGCCCCTGCAACGGCCCTAAGTGAACTTCACGCACCTTTGTCCACCTTTTGACGTCAAGCCGATTGTGTGCGGCAATCGCTTTTGCCGTATCATAGGCCCGTGTTAAATCGCTGCTGTAAAGATAATCGAGTGCTAAGTTTTCGGAATAAACGGCGAGCAGATGGGCCTGTTTGCTACCGAGCTCGGACAGCTCAAAGTCCATTGAACCTTGAATCTTTCCCTGCCGGTTCCCCATTGACTCTCCGTGACGAATGAAAAAGACATTCATTGCCATTCAGCTCCTTATTCAGACCAATCATGTCTGAACTGCTTGCATTTCAGCTCAATCTCATCGAGGATCGCGAGCAGGCGGTCAATCTCTTCCACTCCCGCTTCGTCAGGATCAATCGTTTCCAGCATCTGCATAACAAGATCAAACCGATTTTGTAAATAATGTAATTGTGTTTTTTTATCGTGAATTGCTCCGCCCAAATAGATTCTCTCCTTCAAACTGCAAGTATCGTATTCAAAGTTTAACAGATTGCCTCCTTCTGAACAATGCGGATTGCAGGGTGGAATTTTCACGTGCCGATACGGTATGATAGTGGCATGATGTTTTTTTAGTTATAGGAGCTACAATAAAAAGGAGTACGATGTTTTGTGATTCATACATTACCGGCAATTACCCCAAACCATGATCCGTGGGAAGCTTATCAGGATATGAAAGAATTTGGCCGGCTTACCTTAACGAATATTGAAATAACGACGACCACTTTATGCAATATGCGCTGCGAGCATTGCGCCGTCGGCTATACGTTGACGACAAAGGAAGCCGAGCCGCTGCCGCTTGATTTGCTGATCAGCCGTCTCGATGAAATCCCGCATTTACGCGCCTTCAGCATCACGGGCGGAGAGCCGATGCTTTCGCTGAAATCGGTTGATCAATACGTCGTTCCCCTGCTGAAATATGCCCGCGAACGAGGCGCCCGGACGCAAATCAATTCGAATTTAACGCTCGATTTAAAGCGGTATGAAAAGATTATCCCGTATTTAGATGTACTTCATATTTCTCACAATTATAGCAGCGTTGATGATTTTGCCGACATCGGCTTTGCCGTGATGGACAGAAAGCCGAGCTTCGCCCATCGTGCGAAGCTGTTTCATCGCATGGTAGACAATGCGAGGGCCCTGACAAGCGAGGGGGTGCTTGTTTCCGCTGAAACGATGCTCAATAAACGAACCTTGCCTCATATTGAAAAAATTCATGAGCAAATTGTGGAAATGGGCTGTCAGCGTCACGAGGTTCATCTGATGTATAGTATGTTTAATATTTCATTCCATTAATTAGACAAATAAAAAAAGCCTTAAAACCTTACAGGCTCAGGGCATTCCTCACTAAATTATTTATATTAGGTCTACCTACTTCTATTATAATAATTCCTTTATCATTTACATGAATATCCTCAGGATTTGGCTGAGGTCTACCCAACATTTCAGCTATCTTACTATATGGCTTTTCTATATCTGTAATCTCCTTATTCATACTGTACCTCTCCCTGTTGTTTAATTGTTTTGCCCTGGATAGGTTACACTTAGTTGGACAAGTTAGTTAAGGTCAGTTACACTTGGTTCAAATAAGAGCCGAGGAGATTTAAAAATGACCAAACGAGTGAGAAGAAGTTTTTCTAAAGAATTCAAAGAACAAATCGTTCATTTGCACGCTTCTGGTAAGCCAAGAGCTGAAATTATCAAAGAATACGAGCTAACGCCTTCTGCCTTTGATAAATGGGTTCGGCAGCACCAGGACAGCGGTTCGTTTGAAGAAAAAGACAACCGTACACTAGAACAGGAAGAACTGATTCGGCTGCGAAAAGAAAACCAAAAGCTTGCAATGGAGAATGATATTTTAAAGCAAGCCGCGCTGATCATGGGACGAAAGTAGATGTGATCCGGAACAACCGCCACAAATACTCGGTATCAGCAATGTGCGCCGACCTACAAATTGCCCGAAGTACGTACTATTATGAAGCAAAAATTCGAGATGATCAGAATGAAAAATTAACCGAAATGATCATCGATATTTTTAAGAAAAGTCGCGATAACTATGGCCAAAGAAAGATTAAGATTGAACTTAAAAAGAGAGGTTGGACAGTTTCCAGACGTCGTATCGGCCGGATTATGAAAGATCAAGGACTTGTTTCGAAGTATACTGTTGCTCAATTTAAGCCCTCTTAATCATCATGTAACGAATCGGAAGTAGGGAATACCCTGAATCGAGAATTTAATCAAGATCAAGAACTTAAAGTGATTGTAAGTGATTTAACGTATGTGCGCGTTCAACAAAGATGGCATTATATATGCGTTTTAGTAGATTTATATAATCGTGAAATTATCGGCTACAGCGCTGGTCCTCATAAAAGTGCTGAGTTAGTTCAACGTGCCTTTGCTTCAGTTATTCCATACAGATCGAGGAAGTGAGTTTAAGAACAAACTTATTGACCAGGCTTTAGAAACCTTTGGGATTGAACGTTCATTGAGTGAGAAAGGAACGCCCTATGACAATGCCATAGCAGAAGCCACTTTTAAGCCCATAAAAACAGAGTTCGTTCGTGGTGCGGTTTTCTCTAACCAACACGAACTTGACCTTGAACTTTTTGATTACGTTCATTGGTTTAATAATATCCGAATCCATGGATCATTAGATTATTTAACCCCTACTGAATACAAGTTGATACACCTTTAGGAAATTGTTCAGTTTAGTGTTGACATTCCACTGCTCTCTGTTCCAGTAGCTGAGCCTCCTGTCTAGAGAAAGTCTGTGACTCATTAGTTGTACTAATTCTCATATATCCTACAGTCCTGCTCATGATGCTCCCCCTTATTTGTACTCTATTGAAATCTCAAAAGGCTTCTCTCCACCTACATCATTCTTTTCTTTCCAGTACCAAACCTTATCAATAACATCATGTAGTAACTTGTTAGCTCTCATAGAGGTCTCATTAGACTCATTTACTGTATGCTCCATAGACAATAAAAGCTCTATCTTAGCTTTAAGCTTTTTCTGTTTCTCTACCTCACTTTTAGCATCTGCTCCCTCTAAGTTTTTAAGCTCCTGCTCAATGCTTAACTGAGCCTCTTTAATTGTTCTAATCTCAGCCTGAGCCTCCTCAGCCTCATAAATGCCCATTTTAAAGCCATCCTGTACATTCTTTTTCTGCTTATCTAATTGATTGTATTGTAATGTAAGCTCCTGCTGTTTTTGAGCTACCTTACTAATGATGTCATTACTACCTGAAAGAACAGCCTCTATCTCTGCATCTATCTCTGTTAGATGCTCCCTGAGCTTGTTTAGTATTGCCTCCTGTAATCTGCTTATCTTAATGCCATTGTTTGAGCATCTTTCTAGACCTTTCATCTCAGCCTTAGCCCTAGCACCTTTAGAGGCATAGCAGTTTAGTAAGTATAGATGTCTACTGGACTTGTCTAACTTAGCTCTGCCCTCTCTGTTACCATATTTCATACAAAAGGATAATGTCTGCTTACATTTAGAGCAGACAATCAGCTTAGATAACGTATAAAGTCCTTTTTGCTGACTCTGAGGGACTTTCCTTCTCTCAACTCTTAATACCTGAGCCTTATTGAATGTCTCAGCATCTACTAGGGCAGGATGAGCCTCCTCTACAGTAATAACATCCTCACCTGTAAGCTCATAATGTACTACCCCTCTGTAAGCTACATTGTCTAAGATAATTGACAAAGCCCTGACATTTATAGACTTTCCTTTCCTGTTCTTAATGCCCCTCAGCTCTAACTGTTCTTGTATTTCAGTCATGTTCATTCCCTCATGAACATACATGTTAAAGATGTCCTGTACTACTTTAGACTCCTCAGGATGAGGAAGTAGATGCTTTTGCTCATTTTTTGTATATCCATAAGGAGCTATCCCAAAGTAAACTCCCTTTTTAATTGCTTGTATTCTTCCTCTCCTGAGCTTTCTCTTTGTCATCCTCATAAAGTGATTATCCATCTCAGACTGTATTCCTGATGTAAAGATGTCATCATCATTCATAAAGTTGTATGTCTTATTAAGAGTGAATAACATTAAGCCCTCATTTTTCATAAACCTTACAAAAAGACCAAAATCTGTTATGTCTCTAGTCAATCTATCTTGGTCTGTAACTAAGACTCCATCATAGATGTTTCTCCTTAGCTCCATCATCATCCTCTGTAGTTCAGGTCTACCATCCCAATCCTCTGAGCTACCTTCCTCAGAAAATATCTCATACTCCATATTGTTCTTATCTGCATAGTCAGTTAGTAACTCTAGTTGTCTACTTATCTCTAGCGCATCTGCATCCTTCAACCTTGATTTTCTAACATAGATTGCTACTAGTTTTTTTCCTGCATTGACTGTTACCATTTATGCTGAAATCTCCCCTTTACTTGCTTTATGTAGACCCTATTTCTCTCACAGACCTTATTATAGCAGGTATTCATTTAGACACAAGATGTTATACATTCAATGGCTCAATGAGCTTTGCTACATTGACATATGTTACCCTGATTACTCATAATGATAAAGTAGTAATAAGATAGGAGAATGTAAATGGAACAATATAAAACTATTACCAAAAGTAAACAGACACCTGACACTGATGCTTGGGAGGCTTATTTAGATGTAAAGCAACATGGTAAGCCTACTCTGTCTAGCATAGAGTTTACTACCACTAACCTCTGTAATATGAGATGCAGACACTGTGCTGTAGGACACACTCTTTCACATAAAGACCCTAAAGCACTTCCTTTAGAGTTATTACTGCAAAGATTAGAGGAAGTACCTACCCTGAGAACAATGAGCATCACAGGGGGAGAACCTATGATGTCCTTAAAGTCAGTAGATAATTATGTATTACCATTATTGAAATATGCTCATGAGAGAGGCATATACACTCAGATAAATTCTAACTTAACCTTAGACCTAGATAGATACAGGCTAATAGCACCATACTTAGATGTACTACACATATCTCATAACTGGGGTACAGAGGATGAGTTTATAGATACTGGCTTTGCTATGATGGAAAGAAAGCCCACTAGAGAACAAAGAAAAGCATTATTTGACAAGATGATTGTTAACTCTAAGGCTTTATCTGAAATGGGAGTATTAGTATCTGCTGAGACAATGATTAATAAAAATACATTACCCCACTTAGAAAAAATTCATAAGCAGGTAGTTGAGGAAATGGGCTGTAAAAGGCATGAAATTCACCCTATGTATGATAGTGGATTTGTTGGTATGAATGCTCCTGCGAAGTCGCAAGATGTTCCAAGTGACTTCGCCAGTCAGCTTGAGGTCGCCAGTCTCGCTGAAATCCGCGCCGGAATCCAGCGTTTGCTCGACGTTCGTGCCAAAGAGGTGTGGATGCTGTTCGGCACATTGCCATTTTATCCGTGCAGCATGAATGAAGAAGATCTCGCTTTACAAAAGAGGCTCTATGCCGAAGAGAATGTGACCGTACGCAACGATCCCGATGGGCGTTCACGCTTAAACATTAATATTTTTGACGGCAAGATCATCGTGACTGATTTCGGCGATACGCCGCCATTGGGTGATATCCGCACGACATCCTTGCCGGAGGCCTTTGAAACGTGGAACCGTTCCACCGTGGCTGCCTCCTTACATTGTCATTGCCCAAGCGTACAATGTCTCGGCCCCAATCTCCTTGTCAAAAACGCCTATTACCAGGACGTTGACTTTACAAAAAAGAAGACGAATCTATAAAGGATTATGGCCGAAGCGAGATCGGAGCTTTTGTATGAATGGAAAAAGTTCATCCCAGTATTTTCAGTAATGCTCTTGCTTATCAGTTACAATTCAAATAGCATGCAAATAACGCTCAGCAGGGAAAATCTGAGCGTTATTTGCATGCATTTATTCAAGACAGCTTATCTAGGCTGATTCGCCGACATGAAGGAAAACGAGAGGTGATCCTGTACCGGAATCCACGAGCCGACGCCTTGCTGGGTGACGTTTTTCACTTCAAGCTTCCGCTTTCCGCCTTTAAACGTTAAATACACCTCGCCATATGTCACTTTTCCTTTTTCATTGACCGCCGGCACGAAGCTGTGCAAATAGCCGACCTGCTTCGGCGCGATATTATAGGTGTTGTTTTTCCGCGTTCCCTGCCCGATCACCGTCTCAAACGATAATGGCAAATTCGTATGCTCCGCCGCTTTAATCATCATCATCTTTTTGACGGCTTCACTGTTTGGGATTTTCGCGGTTAAGCCGCCATTGACCTTTTTCTGCTGCTCCTGATGATACGTCAGCTTCTGCGGTGTACGTCCGCCGCGGTTGTCCAAATAGTTCGTGTTGACCTTCTGGTATTCCCAATTCACCTCGGTTCCGGCCGAATCATAGGAAAGCGGCCACTCCCCTAAATAAATGGAGGCACGGAAGCCAAGTGCTAATTTCGAATCGTTAATCGTCGATTCATTTAAAATTCGGATCAGGTCCGGGTTCTCAATTTTCACCTCTGTCGTCTCCATCAGTTCTTGAGCAAGCGTGCTCGGCTGCAAATATGGCAAGTCCTGAGTAGGATTTGTATACGTGTTTTCCTTGGAAATATTCAACACGGAATTAGGAATTTGAAATGACTGCTTTTCTTGTTTGTCACCTTCGGTAGCCAGCGCATTTCCGAACGGGATGAACAGGCAGACCAGCATGAATACAGCGATAAATCGTTTCATCTTCGAAGCCTCCTTTTAACTTTCAGCTCTCTTTTGTTCATAGTGTGAGCCTTGTTAAAAAATTTATCCACGATCCGGTCAAGGAGGATGCTTCTCCGATGAAAATTCCATGTCGCTACAACGATTCACGCCAATTAATCCGCTTCTCCACCCGCGGATAAAACCATTGAATCATCGGTCCGATCAAAAACGTCACAAGAACGGTACCAAGTCCGATCGGCCCGCCTGCGACAAAGGCAGCCGTTAAGGCGATAAGCTCAGAAATCGTTTTGGCCACCATTAAACGAACACCTAATAAATCTTTGATCACAAACATAAAACGGTCGATTGGGATGACGGCAAACTCGGCCTGCAAATAAACCGAAATCCCGAAAGCAATAATGACCGCGCCGAGAAGAAGGACGGTCAGCTGAAGCAAAAAGCCGCTGAATAAATGATAGTCAAAAACGACAATCAGCCAAAAATCGATAAAATACCCAATCGCCATCACAGTGACGAGCGCAAGAAGCTCCGGCTTTCGTCTGCCGAGCAGCGCATTAAGCAAAATGAGCGCGATCCCGACAAAAATCACCCAATTGCCGACTGAAAAGTTCGTCCGGTTCGCCAATCCGACATTTAAAGCGTCCCAGGCGCCGACACCGAGCCCGGCCAGAATCGTCAACGTAATGCCAAAAGATAGAATAAGCAATCCACCGAGATAGCTTATTAAACGAATCATGATAGGTTTCATTGAATTCTCCATTTCTTTTTTTACTCTTGCGGTTGTTTTTCGGTGCTTGTCATCACCTCTTCACTGATATTACGCCAATTTCCGAGGAAATAGTAGCCGGTCGCCACGACGCTGCTAATGACAAAGCTTACTCCCATGCCAATCGCAATCCCCTCTTCTCCAAACCAGGACGCAAATAGTGCAGTCAGCGGATAGCGCAACACCCAAAATGAAATGATGTTCAAAATGAGCACAGGAAACATCGCTCCGGCTGCTCTGGCGATTCCATTCAAAACAAAGTTGATCCCGAGAAATGGGTAAAAGAAGGCGATCATCTGGATATACATCGCGCCAAAGGCCACCGTCTCCTCCTCCTGGACGAAGATTCTGACAAATGTTTCTGCGCCGCTAAAGATAATCGTGCTTACCGTCAGGGAGACGACGATAATCAGGATAATCGCCTGCTTGGCAATTTCATTGACCCTTTTCCACTGCCTTGCCCCGATGTTCTGCCCGGCCATGCTGTTGACCGCCGCCCCAAGCGTGAGAGCCGGCAGCATAATCAAATTATCAAGTCGCTGAGCGGCGCCAAATCCGGCGACCGCCTGTTCACCAAAGCTTGTAACAACGGTCATAATCGCCATCATTCCTGCTGAGATGGCCATCATCGAAAGCCCGGCCGGCAGCCCCATTTTAAACAGGACAATAAAATATCTCTTCTCCGGCAGCTTCGGCACTTGAAAAGGAACATTTGCTTTATAAATTGAATAGAACAGCCCATATAAAAAGGCGATCCCCTGTGAAATAACTGTCGCGTAAGCTGCTCCTTCAATTCCGAAATTAAGCACGTAAATAAAAAGCGGGTCAAGAAAAGCATTCAGCACAACAGCAAGCAAAATAAAACGGACCGGCGTGCGGCTGTCACCCATCCCGCGTAAGACCGTCCCGATAAAGTTATAGCCGAATAAAAAGAGAATCCCGACAAAATTAATTTGCAAATACGCCTGGGCCATTGGCAAAATAGTTTCCGGTGTCCCCATAAAGCGTAGAATCGCGCCGGAAAACAAAAAGCCAATCAAGCCGAGCAAAAGTGCGAGCAAGCCGAGAACGAACACAAACGCATTCAGCGAATCCTTCAGTCCTTCTTCGTCCTTCGCCCCTCTTCGCTGGCTAATTACCGTCAAGGTCGCACCGTTTAAGCCAATAATAAAGGACAGGACCGTAAACACGACCGTAGCCGATATTGAAATGGCACCGAGAGCATCCGCTCCAAGTAAGTTTCCAACCCAAATCGAATCAATCAGCTGATAGGAAGACTGTAACAGATTGCTGATGAATATTGGCGACGAAAACAGCACCATTTTTTTGAGGATTTTTCCTTCTGTGAAATCGAGTTGATTTTCCTGTGTCAATCGTCATCCCTTCCCTCGCTAAAACCCCCACTGCACCATTTTTTACAAGCGTCGGTTTTCTTTCAAGCCGACGTCCTTTTATCTTATCTTGTACAATTATGTAAGAACAGAACAATAAGCATCATCAGTTTATTGCTTCTGTACGTTGCTTATTGCAGTTCAAAGCTCTCCGTTATGTTAATACTATCCTTGATCGATTGGACAATCGTGCAGTTTTTGCGTGTGATTTCCAGTGCTTTCTTCACCTTTTCTTCAGAAGCATCCGTGCCGGCAATCGTGAAATGAAGGTGAATGTCCGTTATTTCATTGGCCCCATGCTCACTTTTCTTCACATCAGCATGAATACGGATATCTTCAAACGTGATTCTTTGCTTCCTCAATATCCTCTTCAGCACACCCCCGCTGCAAACAGCAGTCGCCGACACTAGTAATTGGTAAGGCCGAAACCCGTATTCCTCATTCCCCGATACTTCCAGCTGACCAAACTCCAAATCGGTCGTAAAGCTATGCTCCTTCATGTGAAAATCCATGCCTTATCCCTCCCTCTCTTCCTTTTATTGTAACAGCGTTGACCGACGCCGTCATGTATTCCGCCACTTTTTACGTTCTCAGAAACCGTACATCCACGCGCTCATCATTAAGAAAAGCCCGTCACAAAAGGATTTTCACCTTTTGCCCGGACTTTACACACTGACGCTCACAGAGCAGATCGAGCTTTTTTAATGGTATTGATTGGATTTATTAGCTGAACTGCTCGTTTTATGATTATGTTTTTGATTGGCGCTTTGCTTTTGCTTCTTTTTCTTGCTCATACGCTCACTCTCCCTTTAAAGATCAAAGAAGGTGACACACGCGAGGTGGTCACCTTCTTTTTTTTTCCACTACCGCTCAAGCATGATTATTCAATGAACAATCTGGGGTCGAAACGATGTTTGTCTTTTGGAGACACCTACCTTCATTCATGTTAAAAACATTCTTGAAAATATTTGTCATTCTCCAACGTAATCACCTCGAGAAAGGCTTTCCTTTTACAATTCACGTTACTAGCCTGTTGCATCTTTGAACATTATCTTGAAAACGGTGGGTGGATGGGAAACAGCTGCTGCTGCTTCCTCGCTCCTTATCATGTCCCGTTGTCCGGACTCTATACATAAACATTTTCAGCTGTCAGTCCGTCTATTTCTTCAAGGTCTTTATTTCCGCCGCTGCTTCCTTTGTTGCTTTGACAATCTCCTCGGAGCTTTCCTTCAGATGACTTGCGGCCTGACTTAGCTGCTTAACATCCTCGCTAATGTCACGCATCATGGTGGAGACTTCGTTTGCCGTCTCACGAATGTGAGCGATAATCTGCTCGCGGTTATCCCGGACAAAATTCACTGCATCCACCGTGCACTGTTTGACTTGTTTTGCTTCCTTTGCCACTCTTTCCCGGTATTCCTTTTTTGACAGCAGAACACCAAGAGCAATGGCGCCTCCTATCCATGCTCCTTTACAAAACATCGTGCACTTTTTCACCATCATCCATCCTCCTCCGCTTTTCTTTCATTTTACCATTGAAGCCAAGGGTCTACCAGTTCTATCCGCAGGGCAAGTCCGACAAAAAAAGGACTAACCCAAGCCTGGCCTGGGAGTCCTTCTGTCTATTAGTTATACGCCTGCGTCAGCAAGTCATCCGTATCTAATTGTTCAAAGCCATTTTGACTTGATTTCTTTAAGTCGTTAATCTCCGTCGCAAGAAGTTCCAGCTTCTTTTGCATTTCTTCCAATGCTTTCTTTTCTGATACCGTCATAGCTTCTCTCTCCCTTGATGTTATTTATGGCGGCAGCCGATTGAGCATTCGCTCATTTTCTATTTATAAAAGAGTGCTCGCCCTTTTAAATGTTAAAAATATTCTAACAACATAATCTGTCCATGTAAATAGTTTTTTGAAAAATAATTTTTATTTATTGTAAAGCAGTTAAACGTCTAAAAACCATTCCTTCATACCGATGCTGATGAATGAGGAGCTGAAGGACTTGCCTGATTCTTTCATCGCCTGCTTCCTGATAAGCCTGTTCAAGCAAAGATAGCCTGTGTCCCGATTGCCGGATTTGGGCATGCATGCCCTGCTCATATGATTCCGGCTTTTGAAAAACCTCCTGGTCAACCTCAGGGGAAGTCCCGGTTTGCAAGCTGTACACCTGCTTTAAAAGAATATAATCTTTTCTTCTGCTGTCAAGAAGGAGCCGCCAAAGCTGACGTTCTTCACTTGTTTTCGCAATCACGGATAAATAATCAATCGTAAGCATATCTGAGCTCTCCGTTTTCAACAAGTCCTCAATTAACCGCGGGTTAACCGGACGCCAGTGATACCAGCCCTTCATGCCAACTTCCCCCTGCCTTTATCATGGATAAACAACACATCCCCTATTCATAACCCTGTTTTTCTTAACGTATGTAAGGCTTTCTGTCGATAGACATATTCGACAATAATCGTTAATAAAATTCTTTTTTCGCAAAATTGTAACAATTCCTTCATTCTTTCCACATCATCTGTTGTTATAATGAACTTACATCCTAAGAGTTGAGGTGATTCCAGTATGAGAAGACAGGTAGCATCATTTAAAGAACTTGTATCCGAGAACAAAAAAGAGCTCTTAAATGATCCAAAGGCTTTAGCCGAAATTGAAAAACGCATTGATGAGCGTTCTTCTCAAAACAATGAAAAAGAATTTAAAAAGGCCCAGTAACACCAGGCCTCGAGGCAAAAGATAATCAGGGGTTGTACGAAACCGTTGGATAATTGATAAAAAACAGAAGACGCACATCAATCGTGACAGAAAGTGAGCCGGAAGTTTTTCCTTCCGGCTCCTTTCTGTCATTGTTCAACTTAAAACAAGCGCGCCATAGCAAAGTGAGCCGGCGATCACATATGCTGGATGGAGCTTCACTCTTTCCATCAGCACCCAGCTGCCCAAGGCCAGCACAATCGTGTGACCAAGCCCTGCTCCTTGCAGCGAGCTTCCGAAAAACTCCCATGTAAGCACACCAAGCAAAACGGTAATCGTCGGCCGGATCAGACCGGTCATTCGTTTCACCCGCGGAGAGTTGCGGAATTTATATAACAGCCCAAGCAAAAAGACCATCGCCAGCAGGGAAGGCGCTATCGTCGCAAACAGACCGACAAACGAACCAAACACTCCTCCCATTTCATAGCCGATATATCCGGCCAATTTCGTATTGATCGGTCCCGGAAGCGCATTTCCAATCGCCAGCAGTTCAGCAAATTCCTCCACTGTCATCCACCCGTAGCGGTTGACCACTTCCTCCTGTATCAGTGGAACAGAGGCCGGGCCGCCGCCATAGCCGACAATATTCGGAATAAAAAAAGCTAAAAAAATGTGCAGATAAATCATGCGCTTTCTCCTTTTTTCGTGTCTTTATCTTTACGCGGCTTTGCCAAAAGACCATATCCCAACAAAGCGCCGATAATGATCGCCGGATGAACGGCCAGGCCTTGATAAAACAGTAAACTGATAATCACAAGCGCGATACTCAGTCCCAAACCAAGTCCCTTTTTCGACTGCTTGAAAAAGGAATACGTCAGCGTCAGCATCATCACTGCCACAACAGGTGTAATGGCCTGCGTCATCCCTTGCACGACCGAAGAATCCCGGAAGCTTGTTAACAGACCCATAAGTCCGATCATTAACAATACAGTAGGCAAAGCCGTTGCCAAAATGGCCGAGACAAGTCCGCTCCAGCCTGCCAGACGATAGCCGATATATCCAGCGATCTTCGTCGCTATCGGCCCGGGAAGCGCATTTCCCAGGGCGAGAATATCGCCAAATTCTTCATCTGTCACCCAGCGGTACCGTTCAACCGCTTCCTTATGAAAGAGCGGGATGCTTGCCGGTCCGCCGCCATAGCCGAGAATACCCGCCCGAAAAAAGGCGACAAACAAATCTTTATTCGTTTTCCAATTCATGTTCTTACTCCTTTCATCAGGAGACTACCTCCTCGTCCTTAGTAGTCTACACATAAGGCGGCAATCATGATAAGATACAAAACAAAGCAAAAGAAGTGGGGCCTGCAAATGAAAATAGATGCAACAGACCGAAAGATTCTTGAGCTCTTAACAATGAATGGCCGTATATCGTATGTCGACATCGCGAAGGAATTAAAGCTTTCCCGCGTCGCCGTTCGCGAAAGGATTAATCAGCTGATTGAAGCCGAGGTCATCGAGAAGTTCAGTGTTGTCATCAATTCCGACAAAGTGGGGAAGAAAGTATCTGCCTTTTTTGAGGTGGATTGTGAGCCAACGTCCCTTGTTTCCGTGGCCGAAACTCTAGCGGAAAACCCCAAAGTGGCAAGCTGCTATCAGATGACAGGGCCAAGCACCCTTCACATGCATGTTCTCGTTGATGACTTTGAACAGCTCGAATCCTTTATTAATGAGGAGCTTTATGCCCTTGAAGGGATCACCCGCGTCGAAAGTCATATTCTTTTACGCCGCTTTAAAAGCCGCAGCGGCCTTAATTTGTAAGGAAGATATCAAACCCTTTTGACTGAGAGTTACTGCGGCTCTGGCTGGCGCGCGACCGGAAGGAGAGAAAATGCGCTCCCCTTCCTGTCTTAATATACCTTGCGCCGCCTTCGCTCGCTCTTCAGGAAGATATCAAAAGGGACACTTTACCCCTTTGATATCTTCTTTACCACACAGCTAGGTGTCCGTCTGTTCTTGGTTCTGTTCCGCCTGCGAGTACGCCGGTTTCCGGATCGCGCCAAATGATCTGCCCTCTGCCAAATAGCCCGACATCCAAACCGATATGAACATCATGACCGCGCCGTCGCAGCTCCTGGACAATATGCTGTGGGACGTGGGGCTCGAGATAGACCGTTTTTTCACCGGACCACATCCAGCGTGGTGCATCGAGAGCCGCTTGCGGATTCAAAGCAAAATCAATCGCATTGGTCACCACCTGGACATGACCCTGTGGCTGCATGAAGCCACCCATTACGCCAAAAGGACCGACCGGCTGATCTCCCTTTGTTAAGAAACCCGGAATAATCGTATGATACGTTTTCTTTCCCGGCGCAAGCGCATTATCATGAGCCGGATCAAGCGAGAAGTTGCGGCCGCGGTTTTGCATCGCAATTCCCGTACCCGGTACAACAATCCCGGAGCCAAAGCCCATATAGTTGCTCTGAATAAAGGAAACCATATTTCCTTCCTCATCAGCTGTCGCCATATAAACAGTGCCGCCCGACTGCGGAGTACCGGGCTGCGGATGCAAGGCCTCCTCTCCAATTAAAGCGCGCCGCTCGGCTGCATATTGATCCGATAAAAGCTCCTCCTGCGTCACCGTCATATGCCGCGGATCGGTGATATAAGTCATTCCGTCAATGAACGCGAGCTTCATCGCCTCGATCATTTTATGATAGGTAGCGCCATTCTCCCGCTCATTAAACTCGAAGCCCTTTAAAATATTGAGCGCTTCAAGGGCGACCAGTCCTTGCCCGTTCGGCGGAATTTCCCATACTTGATAGCCGCGGTAGTCCGTATGAATCGGGTCGACCCATTCCGGCTTGTAAGCGGCCAAATCTTCCTGACGCAAGAATCCTTGATGCTCTTTAAAGAACGCCGCGATCTTCTCGGCGATCTCCCCTTGATAAAACGCCTTCGCCTCTGTTTCTCCGATTAAACGCAATGTCTCGGCATGACCCGGCGAGGACCAGATTTCACCAGCCTGTGGAGGACGACCATTTGGCGCAAATGTCTCAAACCAGGAAGCAAATTCCTTTCGCTCCCGATAAGATGAAAATTGACGATAGCCCTCCTGCCAATAATGAGCCAAGGTTGGAGAAAGCGGATAGCCATTTTCAGCGTATTCAATCGCCGGTGCTAACACATCCGCCAACGGCAGCTTCCCAAACGTTCGCGATAACTCCGCCCAGGCGCCCGGTGTGCCTGGAACCGTTACCGGAACGACGCCGTGCTTAGGCAGTTCCTTATGCCCCGCTGCGGTTACAGCCTCGATCGACAGCTGCTGTGGCGCCTGCCCGCTCCCATTCAATCCATGTAGCTTGCCTTTTGTCCAAACAAGGGCAAAACAATCGGAACCAATTCCGTTCGATGTCGGTTCCACCACTGTGAGGCAGGCTGCTGTCGCGATCGCGGCGTCAATCGCATTCCCACCTTTTTTCAATATAGCGAGACCCGCTTCTGCGGCGAGCGGCTGAGATGTTCCAACCATTCCCCGTCTGCCGTATACGACATTGCGCTTCGACGAGTATGGGTAACGATGTGAATCAAATGATACGTGCATCTTGTCTCCCCCTAACCAAATGGTAAGTCATTCTTACATATTCTTTCGTTTAAAATGATATTAAACTACTATTCAATCATTTTGTTCATTAATCCATTATAATTAATTTCAATATGTTCGTCTATGTATTATTCGGATTTTTGCGAAAATAAAGTAGGGCTGGGCAAAAGGCAAAAAATAACCTTTTGGCCAGCCCTATGAGCGTAACCGCTACGAACTTAATGCTAACTCGCTTTGTCTCAAGCTTATTTGCCGGATTATTGCACTATCCCTTGACCGCTCCTCCAGATAAGCCTTTCACCACTCGCTCTTGGGCAAGAATAAACAATAGCAGTACTGGTAAGCTGGCCAATGCCAAGGCTGCCATAAGGCCAGGTACATTTATCGAGAACTCGCCATAAAAATTTTGCAACCCCAGCGGCAATGTCATATTGCTAGGCGTTTGAATGAGAATCAGCGCAAAGATGAATTCTGTCCAAAGAAAAACAAAATTGTAAATGACAATTGTAGAAATTGCCGGGACCACATTCGGAAAAATGATTCTTGAGAATATCCGCCAATGACTTGCTCCATCAATTTGCGCTGCTTCTTCCAGTTCCCTTGGAATTTCCTGCATAAATTGAGTCAGAATGAAGACCGAGATTGGCAGGCTGAAGGCGACGTACGGGCCAAGTAACGCCAGCAGCGTATCATAAATTCCAAAGTTATTCGTCATGACAAAGATAGGAATTAAGGTGGCGTGAATCGGCAGCATCATTCCCGCTACAAAGAGCAAAAACAAAGGACGATTCAGCTTAAATTTGATCCGGCTCAGTGGATAGCTTGTTAAAGCAGCAATAAAGACGACAATAATAACCGCGGAAGTGGTAATGATTAGACTGTTCACAAAATAGCTTGTTAAACCCATATCAAACACTGATAGATAATGCTCGACTGTGAATGACTGCGGCAAAATCGAGAACGGATTCGCAAAAAACTCATCCATACTTTTAAATGACGTACCGATCATAAAGACGAAGGGGTAGACAGTAAACAGCAATAATAAGATTGCCAGAACATAAAGAAGGATTCTTTTCAGCATTTCTACTGGTCTCATAGCAATGCCCCCCGTTTTTTCCGTCGATACTCGAATACTTGAATGATTAGAACACTGATAAACGCCAGTATGAACATCATCGCGGCAATCGTGCTGGCATAGCCCATATTGAAATGAATAAATCCTTGTTTAAACATATAGGTGCCTACTATTTCCGTTGCATTCCCCGGTCCCCCGCCAGTCATAATATAGAAGATGTCAAATGCCTTTAAGGAACCGACAATTGCCAGAATGGACGAGGTCACGATTGTCGGGATCAAAGCCGGAAATGTAATCGAGAAGAACTTCTGAATGCCATTTGCTCCATCGATCTCTGCTGCTTCGTACAGCTCATCCGGAATGCCGACCATCGCTGCTTTGAATAAAATCATATAAAATGGTGCAAATTGCCAGATAATCACGAGGAGGACAGCGATCATTGCCGTATTTTGATCTGCCAGCCAGGCAACCGGTTCGAATCCAAACCATTGAACAACCTGGTTCATTGGACCATTAATTGGATCATACATAAAGATCCATAGCAGGCCGATCGCCACCGTCGACATCAAATACGGCAGGAAATACAACACATTCAAAAGCTTAATCCCTTTAATTGGACTGAATAAGACTAAAGCCATAAGCAGGCCTAAGGGGATCTGAATGAAAACAGAGGCTAAGATCAGCATCATGTTATTTTGCAGGGCCGACCAAAATGTTTGATCGGCCAACAGGACGGTATAGTTTTGTAACCCGATGAATGTCCGTTCGCCCTGGCCGCCGCTCCAGCTAAAGAGACTGTATTGAAACGTCGCCACGATTGGATAAAGTATAAAAACCGAATAAACAAGCAGCGCTGGCAAAACGAAAAGCGCAATCGTCACGGCCTTTTTTTGTTTCTGCTTTTTTGATTGTTTTACAATCGCTGCTTCTGTACTTAGCACAGTATTCATTAGATATCCCCTTCTTTATAATAGAATGAGTTTAAATAGGGATGGCGCGTCTCCGCCGCAGTCTACTCTAACTCTTCCTGAGCCTTGCTTTCCATTTGCGCCGCCGCTTCCTCCGGTGTCATCGTTAATCCTAAAATTTCCTGTGTTGTATCCTTATGCAGCTCCCCTAAAGCCGGTGGCAGTACCTGGTCATAAGGAAACTGGATGGAATTGGCCTTGCCGATCATATCCATAAACGTTTGCACATATGGATCACTGCTTTCGATTCCTGTCAGCGCGACTGCTGTACCCGTCCGGTCGACAAATGCCTGTGCCGTTTCTGCGCTCGTCAATTCCTTGATAAGTTCGACAGCAAGATCAGCATGCTCGGCGTGTTCAGAAACAGACCATACCGGGGATGCTCCCGCACTAATATTGGTAGGATCACCTTCCCCCTCTGAGAGCGCCGGGAAGTTAAAGACTCCCATTTTCTCTTCAAAGTCGGGGCTTTCATCACGCATATTATTCACAAAACCGCTTGTCATCAGCATCATGGCTGCCTGCCCGGAATACATAAGCTGCCGCCCCTGACCGGCATCATAGGAAATGCCGTTAAAGCCCGGGTTAAAGGCATTTCGTTCTACCAGCTCCTGAATATAGGCTCCTGCCTGAACGTAGGCAGGGTCATCAAACCCTCTTCCTTGACGATGATACGCTTCAAGAAAGAGATCCTCCCCGGCGAGCCGGTCAGCCAAATACATTAAGAAGAAAGCTCCCGGCCACTTTGGCTGATTCGCTAAAGCGATCGGAATGACATCATTTTCATTTAGCACATCAATGATCGTCAGTAACTCATCATACGTTTCAGGCACCTCCAAATGATGTTCAGCAAAAATATCTTTATTGTAGTAGAAGACATAAGGGGATAATCCGAGCGGCAGCCCATAAACGTTTCCGTCATACGTGGAATTGTCTAAAGCCACTTCGGCAAATTGACTAAAATCAATATCTTCATCAGTTAAATTTTTCACCTGACCAGATTGAACGAATTCCTCCAGCCAGCCCCCTCCCCAGCTGTGAAAAACATCCGGCGGATTCCCACCTGACATCGCAACGACCATCCGCTGCTTATAATCATCATTTGGAATTTGCAGGACGTTGACTTGCACATCCGAATGCTTCTCTTCAAAACGGGCCACCGCTTCCATATAAACCTCTTCTCTCACACCGGGATCAATATGCCAAAAATCAATTACTTTCTTATCACCATTTTGCTCATTCGAATCCGGGGTACTGCTTCCTTCGTCACTTGGAGAGCACGCTGCCAGAACAAGCAAAATGACTAAAGCACGTAACAACAAATGGAACTTCTTCATTCCCATCATTCCTCTCTTATTTGATAGCGCTTTCAAGATTTGGCCTGTTTTTTCTCTTCCGGTAACGGCCTCGGAACATCACACTGGTTCTTCACAGTATAATGTCGTCCTTCCTCAGCTGCTCTATGGAAGCCATGCATCACTTCAAGTACATGCAGCCCGACATTTCCATTCGCCCGGTGCTCACGATTCTCTCTTATCGCTCTGACAAGGTCTAGTACGCCCAGCCCGCGCGCATTATAGTCATAGGAATGTGTCAGCCCTACTTCCAGCCACTCGTCTTCTCCCGTTTTTTTCAGATAGACCGGTCCGTCAAAGCGATTTGGGTCGGGGACGCGCAGCACACCACCGGTTCCGAAAATTTCAATATTCGGATAGTCAGTTTTGGCAAACGTATCAAAGCTGGTAATCAGTGTGCCAATCACTCCATTTTGAAATTCAATTGTTCCGGCCAAATAGGTTGGTGTTTCCACAGGAATTTTTTCTCCGTATTTAGGCTCACTCGTAATGACCCTTTCTGAATAGGCCTTGGAGGCCGAGCAGGTCACCCGCTTCATCGGACCGAGAAGCTGAACAAATGCCGTTAAGTAATATGGCCCCATATCAAACATCGGACCGCCGCCCCGTTCATAAAAGAATGCCGGATCGGGGTGCCATCTCTCATGTCCCGGTCTCAGCATAAATCCGGTGACGGCAAGCGGCCGACCAATAACCCCTTCATCAATTAGCTTTTTACACGTTTGAATGCCGGCTCCCAAAAACGTATCCGGTGCCGAACCAATTCGCAATCCCTTCCGTGCGGCAAGGGCGACAAGCTCCTCCCCCTCGTCAAGCTCGGCCGCTAATGGTTTTTCCACATAGACATGCTTACCTGCTTCAAGCACACGCCGGCTAACTTCAGCATGAACCTTTGGAATCGTCAAATTTATGACAACCTCAATCTCCCGATCCGCTAACAGCTCTTCCACTGTGTAAACAAAAGGAACTCCGTATTTCTCTGCCTGCTGCTCTGCCTTACTCCGGTGCAAATCTGCACAAGCTTTTACTTCTATTTCAGCAAACGATTGACAGTTCTCAAGGTAGATGCTGCTAATATTCCCACATCCAATAACGCCAATTTTCATCGTCAATCCGCCCCCTTATCGTGTCGCCCAGACCATTCCGTTTCGCATTAAGGCAATGACTTCCGGCATGTTCACCGTTTTTGCCACATGTCCCAGAGAACAGTAATAGACCTTTCCCTTCCCCCAGCGTTTCGTCCAAACGACCGGCATCTCAACCTCGCCATTTGCCTCATGTGGTCCTTCACTAATTGGAAACTTTGTCGTCGCATGAACCTTTACAGCAGGGTCAACATGCATATAATACTGTTCAGAAACGACGGTAAAATCATTGATTCCTTCGGTAAGCGGGTGGTCTTGATCAAGAATCCGGACTTGATATTCAACAAATTCATTGCCCGGGTGTGCTACCCATTGACCTCCCACCATAAATTGATAATCCACTGCCATCCGAAAGCTGTCTCCCATTCCTCCGTGCAACCCGGCCAGCCCTGTACCGGCGGCAACAGCGTCAAGGAGAGGCTGAAGCTGCTCCTTCGTGATCGTGCCCTGTGTCCAATTCGGCACGATTAAGTCATAGCCCGTTAGCTCAGCCTTTTCTAACGTTTCCAATGTATCCGTTATATCAACCTCATACGTTTCCTGCTTTAAAATGCCGGCCAGAATCTCAGCTACCTCAGCAGGCTCATGACCTTCCCAGCCCCCTTGAAATATCAATGCCTTTTTCATCACCAGTTCCTCCTACTCCTACATGAGCATTCTTTAATTGCCCTGATTTCGTTGAGAGCTCTCACGGATGAGCAGCCTTGTTTCCAGTTTCTCTTGAAACAGCTTCATTTGTGGAGCAGACAGCTGATTAACAAGCTGCTGGACAGATCGCTTTCCCATTTCGAAAAAGGGAACATGGACGCTTGATAAAGCCGGATCACACATCGCGGAAGCATCGGAGTCATCATACCCAACAATCGCGATATCAGCTCCCGGCCTGATCCCAAGCTCCTTCATCCGCTGCATGAGGCCAATCGCCATTCTGTCATTAGCAACCGCAATACCGTCATAGAGCTGACCTGATAACAGATCATCAGCTGCCTTATAGCCACTAGTAAGACTGTACTGACCATAAAAAACTGCCTGCTCCTGTCGTGCAAAGCCATGATCCTGTAAGGCTTTCTGATAGCCTTTCAAGCGATCAAGACTGTTCGAATAAGCAAGTGGTCCATTGAGAAAAGCAATATTCTGACAGCCCTGCTCAATCAGATGAGTCACAGCAGTATAGCTGCCAGCTACATGCTCAGCATCAATCTCACAAAATTGTTCACCGTCAAAATGTTGGTTGACCAGACAGAAAGGGAAGCTGGCATCCCTTAGCTCGCGCAGAGAGTCCCTTTCTTCATGAGAATCCTTCGAGCCTAAAATAATCGCTGCATCGATCTTATGACTCAGAAAATACTTTTTGTAATCGTACGGCTGGCCGACACGCTGAAATAATAGCAGCATGTCATAGCCCTCTTTTTCAATCGCCTCACCAATTCCATTTAAAATCTCAGAAAAATAATAAACAGAAAACAGCTTCACCTTTGGTAAATAGGGTAAAATCACCCCTATGTTCCCGCTTTTACGTTTTGCAAAATTTTTCGCCATCACATTTGGGTAGTAGTTAAGCGTCTTTGCTGCGGTTAAAACTTTTTGCTTTGTATGCTCCTTTACAGCATCCTGTTCACTGAAGACACGGGATACGGTTGCTTCTGATACTCCTGCCATTTTTGCGACATCTTTTCTCGTTGCGATTGTTGCTCTTCCTTTCTCGTATGTACCCGCGTTCAAAACTTGGAAAAATTAGTATTGTACGCGCGTACAATTGTTAGCTGAAGTTTGATTCTAGTTCTGAAAGGGCGACCCACCTTTTCAAGCTTGCAGAACGCTCAACGGCTTCCAGCACTGCCTGGTTTTTCATCCCATCAACAAAGTTCGGCGCCGGACTTTCCCCTTTCTCAACTCCCTTTAATAATTCTACTACCAGGTTGATAAAAGTATGTTCATAGCCAATAATATGTCCTGCCGGCCAGTAGGCAGCGGCAAATGGGTGCCCCTCTTCCGTGCAGCTTACAGTTCTGAAACCTTGAACATTAACTTCATCGTCATGAAAATAAACATCCAGTTCGTTCATTTTTTCCATGTCCCAACGAAGCGAGCCTTTTTCGCCATTAATTTCAAAGCGATTGCCGTTTCGATTCCCGCCGGCAAAACGCGTCGCTTCAAATGTCCCGATTGCCCCATTCTCAAAACGGGCGAGAAATAAGCTGGCATCATCGACATGCACCGGTCCTGTTTTAGAGCTTGACGCACTTCCACTTAAACCGGAACTCCCTTCGACTAGCGGCCGCTCCTTAATAAAGGTTTCCATTAATCCACTGACTTCTTTAAATTCACCTACAAGAAATCTCGCTAAATCAATACTGTGTGCGGCTAAATCCCCATGTGCCCCTGAACCACACGCTTCTTTGGAAAGTCGCCAAACAAGCGGAAACTGCGGGTCCATTATCCAGTCCTGCAAGTAGGTGGCGCGAATATGATAGATCCTTCCTAAACGCCCTGATTTGATCAGATTTCTGGCAAATTGCACAGCCGGGGCGAAACGGTAATTATGATTGATCATATGAAGCACATTATTTTTTTCAACAGCGGCCAGCATCTGCTTCGCCTGCTCCAATGTCATCGCCAGCGGCTTTTCACAAAACACATGCTTCCCGGCTTCAGCCGCAGCAATCGCAATTTCCGCATGGCTGCTATTCGGGGTTACAATATCGATTAAATCAATATCGTCACGAGCGATCAGTGCTCTCCAGTCCGTTTCATAGCTGAGCCAGCCCATTTTTTCTGCTGCTTCCTTTACCGCAGCCTGATCGCGGCCGCAAATTGCCTGAAGAACAGGTTCAACCTGATTATCAAAATAAAAGGAAACATCGCGATACGCATGAGAGTGTGCCTTCCCCATAAACTTATAACCGACCATGCCGATTCTGATTTTACGCTTCTCTACGCCCACCACATCTCCACCTCCTGTTTTTCAATAATGATGCTTTGTAAAAAGGAGATGGCTTTTTCGAGCCCTTCCAGATGGTTCATCAATCCATCCTCATGCTCAATACTGATCGCTCCCTCATAGCCGATCCGTTGTAATTCACTAATAATCTCTTTCCAAATCTCCTCCCCATGCCCATACCCAACTGTTCTAAAAATCCACGAGCGGTTCGCCAGATCACGATAGCTTTTTAAATCGAGTACGCCGTTAAGTGCGCAATTCTGCTGGTCAATTCTCGTATCTTTCGCATGAAAGTGAAAGAGTGCATTTTCCTTGCCCAGCTCACGGATACAAGCGACCGGGTCCATCCCCTGCCAAAAGTAATGACTCGGATCAAAGTTAGCGCCAATCTGAGTTCCGCATTCTGCTCTCAGCCTCAGCATCGTCTCCGTATTATAGACGACAAAGCCCGGGTGCGGCTCAATGGACGCGCGTACAATTTGTTCCGCCAAAAACGCATTCTGCTCCTTCCAATACGGAATTACTTTCTTTTCCCATTGCCATTTGGAGACTTCAGCAAAATCATTTGGCCACGTGCACGTGTTCCATACCGGATACAGCGACTGCTCTGATTCACCAGGACATCCGGAAAACGTCACGACGTTCTCAACCCCCAGCTTCGCTGCAAGCCTGACTGTATCAACGAAAGTCTGATGATCCTCCTGAGCCCGTTTGACATTAGGGTGCAGAGGGTTCCCATGGCAGCTTAGCGCACTTATTTCCATACCGCGTGATTCAAATTCATCCTTAAAGGCTGCCAGCTTTTCTGGATTGGCAAGCAATTCAGAAGGGTTGCAATGCGCATTCCCCACAAAGCCTCCAGTCCCGATTTCCACGGTATTTATTCCCTTTTTCTGCAAATAATCAAGTACCTCGTGTAATGGTTCAGTGGCCAGCAACACGGCAAAAACTCCTACTTTCATGTAACCTCCCCTTCGCCTGCTTATTTATTTTATAGGGCTGCGGCTAAAAAATTCTCAGCCTGCTCCTCTATAAACCTTGGAATGAACCTGATTTTTTGAAAGGGCTTTCATATTTCTATCCTAGCTGATCTCCCAAAAAAATTCAATAACATTTCTGAATTTTTGGAATAAAACGACCAAATGCCAACAGCTTCACTTGCCACAGGCCCACTGCTTAGAGGCTTGACAAAAGGGAAAAACACCCCTTCGGCCAAGCCTCTTCGACACCACTGTCTCCTTTGTTACTCCTCTTTGTCCTCAATTCCAAACTGCTGAAAAACGGTCTGTGAAGGTAGAGGATACACCTCTTCTCCCGCTATCGCATTAAGAATCATCTGGTTCCGTTGAACCGATAAGGCGAGGTTTGTCGCCCCGGCTCCGTGAGTATGTTCAAGATTCGTCAATGTGTACATATGCCCGGTACGCTCTTCTTTCCATTTCAATCGGTAGTCGCGGGTAACGGCGAAGCGCTTGTCGTCCTCCCACTCCAATTCATTCGCCATCTTGAGCAGCCAGTCGGGCAGGCTTGGCTTGTAGCCGGTGGCAAGAATCACCTTTTCTGAATGGAGCGTAAACGACTTGTCCTGCTGCCACTGTTGACATTCAAGCCGATAGCCTTGCTCCTCCGGCACAATTCCGTCTATCTCTGTCATAGCCTGAATTCTGACCGGCAGCCGCTGTTTTCCACCAGACCGATAATAGAGCAGCTCATAAATGGCTTTCAGTGTCTCTTCCTCGACGCCTTTTCGTAAGCTTTCCAAGGTCGGCAAGGCATCCTGCCGCTGCTCAAACGAGAGCTGATGAAAATAATCGACATAATCGTTAGAAAAGACCTCCTGTCCAAGCTTTCCCGATTCTAATTGGAAAAAGCCGGCCGACCTCGTTAACCAGGTGAGCTGATAGCGATGATCCTCCTGCTGCTTCAACAAGTCATAAAAAATTTCAGCGGCGCTCTGACCTGAACCGGTGACCGTAATCGAACGCGCTTCTTTCATTTCATCTGCATAATGAAGGTAGCTGCCGGAATGGATGACATCGTCATTGAGCACTTCTTGAAGCGGGGGCGGAATGAGGGGAACACTTCCTGTCCCAAGCACAACATGACGTGCCAGCACGATTTTCTCCTCTTTGGTCCGAACATCCTTTATCGTCAGAAGATAACCGCCATCTTGCTTTTGATAGCGGCAATTGACAACCTCGTAGCCAAAATGACAGTTTGCCAGCTGAGTTGCTACCCAGCGGCAATAGTCATTATATTCCTGTCTAGGAATGTCAAAACGCTTAAAAAAATAGAACGGAAACATCCGATTCTGTTTATGAATGTAATTCAAAAACGTATACTGGCTTTGCGGATTGGCGATCGTTACCAAATCAGCTAGAAACGGCACCTGCAAGTTAGCCTGCTCCAGCAGCATTCCCGGATGCCATTGAAAGACTTCGGTTTGATCGAAGAAAGCCGTCTTTAAGGACGTTCCTTCCTCCGCTAAGGCAGCCAGTCCAAGATTGAAGGGGCCAATCCCTACTCCGACCAGGTCATACTGCGTATACTCGTTCATCTGTCTCACCATCTCTTTTCGATTTTTTACAACCATCTTTCAGGGACAGCCTGTCCGGAGCGCCGGGGAAGGAGGATCATTATTTACGTCCATAATCCGCTTTAATCTCTCCCCATTTCTCTGTATGCCACTTCTTCACTTTGTTTTGATACATGTTTGTCTGTAACCAGCGCTCCGCCCGTTCGACGAGGGACCAAATATAGGCTGTTTCCTCCGTTCGTTTTAACGAAGAGTTCACCTTTTTCTGCTTCACCCATTTAATTGCCGTCAAAGAATCGGAGTAAATCGTTTTCGTCTCTCCACGCTGCTTCGTATAAGCAAGACCGTGGACAATCGCCAAAAACTCTCCCATGTTGTTTGTACCGATATGAATTTCATCATGAAAAAACAGCACCTCTCCCGTCCTCGTGTCGACGCCCTTATATTCCACAATACCCGGATTTCCCCGACATCCAACATCGACCGAAATGCTGTCGTAATCAATTTCTTCATCAAACGTCGTCAGCGGTTCAGAACGCTTGGCCGCTGATTGTTTGAAGCCGCCCTCGTTAAACGCCTTCTCCGCTTCTGCTTTTGTCGCAAATGATTTAAAACGGGCTCCGGTAAAGCCCTTCACCTGCGCCTCACATTCCGCCCATGTAGGAAAGATCCCTGTTTTCCTCCCTCTCCACACTACATAAAATTTCTGCTTTGCCATGTCTGCACCTTCCTATTCCGAGAGCTGTTTCTCCTCGTTTGTCTGTGAAAAGCTTTTATAAATTCTGCCAATACAGAAATACTAACAGCGAAAGAGCTATTTCACAAATGAAGAAAAGGAGCTGCTTCGATGAAAAAACGTCAACCGCAAAAAAACAAAGCCCTGACCAATAACCAAACACCGCAACGCAACCTGTTTAATCAGGAGGTCGCCAGCGAACTTGTCGACGAGGGCGGCAACAAAGCGAATAAGAAGAAACAGTAAGGGATCTCCATTTCAAAGAGGATCGTAATAGAGTCCCCGCCTGCCGTTTCTGGATTTTTCGCACGATGATAGCAGCGGCTCCGTTCTGCGCAAAGTTAAGAAGAGAAGAACCTTCCCCGCTGTTTCAGGATGCTGCAATGGCTTCGTTCGCTACTCGCATAGAGAGGAGAACCCCACTCCTCTCTATGCTTATAAATGATGTAGCGACTCCGCACATTGCTTAGGACTCGTCCGAAAAGGAAAAAACCAACCTTTTCGGACGAGTCCTTGTATATTTACTTCTTTCTTTGGCTATACTGGGTGTCAAAAAGAGGTGATGTCAGGTGAATATCACGATTAACCGGAAGCGGTCGGTTCAGGAGCCGGGGGATCTGGTCAGTACGAAAGGAAACAAGCTTTACGCGATCATTTGCGATCATGGTGAGAAATACCCTTATCATCTGCTCTGCCTTGAAACATTTACAATTGTTGAAAGCTATGATTCCTTGCCGACGAACGAAGAAATTGAAGAGGATATTGACGATGAGCTCGATGGAGTGTACCAGCATCGCGACTCTCATATTACATTAAATTAAGCAGTAGTAGCCCAAACCAAGGAAGGCCATGGTTTGGGCTGCTGTTTTTTTATCGTAGGAAGGAAGGTCGACCAGCGCTAAGCCATGTGCCGAAATGCGACGTTAAAGCCCGTTGTGAGTGTGTCTCTCACAACGGGCTTGCGGCGTGTGAAGCCATTGCCAGTAGGTTCAAAGTTAGTTTTGTCTCAAGCTCTTGTCATGCGTAAGCGATCCCAGAGCCACCTCAGCCTTCAAGCCGGCTTTGAGCTGCGCCTTTCTCCACTTTTGCCAGGCGGCCCAGCAGGGCAATGGCGGCGACGGCAAGACCGGTAATAAGCCCGATCCAGTAGCCAAACGGGCCGAAGTCGGTGTAATTGGCGAGAATATATCCTGTTGGCAGCCCGATTAACCAGAAGGAAACGAACGCGAACAAAAATGGAATATTGACATCTTTATAGCCGCGCAAAATCCCTTGAATCGGGGTGGCAATCGCATCAGAAAGCTGAAAGAAAATCGAGTAAATTAAAAACTGCTGAATCAGGACAGCGACAGTCGCATCAATCGTATAAAGACGGGAAACGGGTTCACGCAAGAGAAAAATGATAATTCCCGCGACAATCCCCATGCCGATCGCAATGACCATCCCGAGCTTGCTGTACTGCTTCGCATCAGTAAGCCGCTTAGCCCCGACTTCATAGCCGACGGCAATCGTTAATGTAAACGCCATGCTCAGTGGAATCATGTACAGGAACGAAGCGAAATTGATCGCTGCCTGATGAGCCGCAATCGTCGCCGTATCAAATGTGCTCATTAACAAGGTAACGGCGGCAAAAATGCTCGTTTCAAAGAAAATCGTAAACCCGATTGGCAAACCGAGCCATAAAATTTCCTTCCATTTCGAAAGCGAGACGTTAACAAACGTTTTAAAAATGCCATACGCCGCAAACGGGCGCACCCGGCTGACGAAATAAATCGTAATGAACAAAATCACCCAATAGGTTACAGCAGAGGCATAGCCCGCTCCGATTCCGCCGAGCTGCGGAAAGCCGAGCTTGCCGAAAATAAGAACATAATTAAAAAACACATTAATCGGAAGCGCAATTAGGGTAATGAGCATCGTCACCCTCGTCTGACCGAGCGAATCGATAAAACAACGCAGGGCCGTCTGAATAAACAATGGCAGCACGCCAAAGCCAAGTCCGATCAAGTAATGATAAGCGATATACTCAACATCCGCATCAAGGCTCATAAAACCAAGGATCGGTTCGATGACGAACGCCCCGCTGATCAGAATCACGACGGAAAGAAAAACGGATAAATACACACCCTGCAAAACAGAAAACGGAACGTCTTCCTTACGGCCAGCGCCAATCGTCTGGGAAATAATCGGCGTCAAAGCAAGCAGCACACCGCTCAGCCCGGTAAAGACCGGCACCCATAAACTGGAACCGATTGCAACTCCCGCCAGGTCCTCCGCGCCCGCTTGCCCGGACATCATCGTATCAAAAAAATTCATCGCATATAAACCAAGCTGTGTCACTAAAATCGGCATCATCACGATGAGAAACAGCCGTATTTTCTGACGAATGGTTTGTGTCGGTTTCATCCCTATTCCTCCTAGACTTTCACAACAAACACAACAAGGAGGGGTTTGCCCAAAGTAATGTCATTCAGGAAAACCCCGAGAAAAAACCGCTAAAGGAACGGAATTCCAATAGCGGATATTCGTTATTTTTTATCATTTTGTGCTGATTCTGCTTCAAGCTCTTCCTCATACCAATTATCCAGCACCTTCGCATCAAGCACTCTTGCTTCAACGAAGGAAGCCTGCTTTTCGAGAAACAAGTCCTTCCACGGAACATCGAGATCTTCCGCAATTTTCACGATTGTTAACAGCTCCTGCCAAGCGACATAGCGTTTGTACCAGAAAAACTGCGGCTGCTCTGTCATATATGGATAGAGATCATCAAATTCCGTGTGCTTACAGTCCACCGTTCTTTCAAATTGACGTTTCGCTTCTGCCAGTCTTTCCTGAAGATAGACAGCTATTTTATTCTCTTCCATCGGTATCCCTCCCAGATTCTCTCTCATACTAACGCATCGTGTCAGACATTCCGGCAGTCTATTTCTATACATATATCATACCATGATTTTTCCTAAGACTAAAATAAGAAAAAACTGCTATTGTAAAAACCGGTCCTTTTCCGCGGCGGTCGGCAGACGGCAGCTCTCCAGTTTGCCAAATAGACGATAGCGGTTTTTCGCGACAAGCCGGTAGAGCCGGTCACGTCCGACCTTCGGTACAACACGCAGTACGAGCAGAAGCCGAAAATACCAAGGCAAAGCCTTAACTACCTGAAATACAGCATCCGAATAAAAATGAGCCGTATTATCGGTAATCACAATAACAGAGTCAACCGCGGGCGATATCGCAAACTGCTCCTGCAGCTGCCTTCCCCGTTCAGATTGCAGCGAAACAAACAAGAAGCGGTGATCCTTCTCCTTACGTAAAATAAAATCGACGAAACCGTTGCATAAGTTGCACACCCCGTCAAACATTAAAATCGGGCGATCCTCTTCGTTACTCTCCGGCAATGACAGCTCCCCCTCTCCATTCCTCCTGCAGCAGCAATGGGAGATAATGAACCTCGGCGGCATCCTGTGGATAGGAAAAACCGAGCGCGCTGTCATCAACCACTTCAAGAATTTCCGTCAGCACCTCATCCATCCCCTCTACATAAAAAGGGTAGAGAAATTCGAAGCTGAGCGGCTCCGCCGGAACATGACTCTCCCCGCAAACATCCGGGCTTGCGTAATTCAAATAGGTGCGACATGGAATCGGCCTGATTTCATATGCCATACATGTCCGGGTCTCTTGATCGAGCATGATGCACGGAAGGTTTTTTTGCTTATACCTTTCTTTAAATGCCGGATCTTTGCGAAAATCCAGCTCGGCCAATTCCTTCAGTTCAGCCTGATACGTCGTTACATACCGGTCTATTTGCGCTGCAATCTTCCGTCGCCGCGCTGCCGGCCAGCTTTTGATCACTTTTAGCATCAGCTTTACCTCAAGCCGCGTTACAATAATCGGAAAGTAGCAGCAATGATCGCAGCCAAGCGCGCAGCTCGGCCGCACTCCAAGCTCGCTTTCAATTTCTTTGATTTCATCGTCAACCTGGGCAAGCAGGCCAGTAAAGGCTTCACCAAGCACCGTCTCGACATGCTTGCCTTCACTGTCGTCCAAAATCTGATCGACCTTTTGCAGAAATGGCGCTTCATAGTCATACGTCCGTTTATTGATTCTGGCAGCGACCTGCCTAATCTCGTCTATCGTTAAAGGTTTCATCCGTCCGCCTCTCCTTCTAGTAAAGTTTATAAAAATAGGGAAGTGCAGCCAGAAGAGCCAAGAATGTTAAAGCTTCGTTCATTGACGCTCCCCCGCATTCCCGCTATGATGAAAACGGGAGGGGAAGCTATGCTAGCTGTCAAAAAAGTATTAAATAATAATGTTATTATAGCGCATCACCCGGACTACAATGAAGTCATTTTAATCGGCAAAGGACTCGGCTTCGGTAAAAAAAACGGCGAACTCGTGGCCGGTGAACAGGCTGAAAAGTTCTTTGTCCTAAAGGAAGCAAAAGAACAGGAACGCTATAAAAAACTGTTGCATTATATAGATGAAGATTTTATCGGGTTAATGAACGACGTGATTGAGCATGTCGAGGAGCGCTTCTCAATCCACCTTCACGAGCATATTCACAGCGCGCTGACGGATCATCTTTTTTATGCGGTGAAACGCGTCAAGCAGAATATGGATATTAAGAATCCTTTCCTGCCTGAAACAGAGCTTGCCTACCCGAAAGAATTTGATGTCGCCGCCGAAATTATCGCCCGGCTGAACCAGGAGCTTTCGATCTCGATCCCGCCGGATGAAATCGGCTTTGTCGCCCTCCACATTCACAGCGCGCTGACGAAGCGTTCCATTCAGGAAGTCAATCAGCATACGCGACTGATCGGAGAAATGGTGCAGGAAGTGGAGAACACGTTGCAGCTGTCAATTGACCGCAAAGACATCAACTACTTACGCCTCGTCAGACATCTTCGCCATTCGATCGAACTAATCAACAAGGATCAGTATGACGATAACCAGGATGCGCTGAAAGACATTCTCCAGGCGCAGTACCCCGTTTGCTATGAATTGGCATCGAGTCTTTTGGAAATGATGGAGCAATCATTAGAAAAAAAAGTGCCCGAGGCGGAAGCGGTTTATTTAACATTACATTTGCAACGGATCGCCAGACGATAATTGAAAAAAGAAACAGGTTTCAATCCGGAGGGAGTCGGGTATTGTTTGTGTAAGAGCAGGTTATGCTTGGCCTACGCTCTTGTCACCTCCCCACCTTACTATAGAGCTTGAGACAAAGGGCAATTTCCCCTTTGTCTCAAGCTCAAAGCAGTGTGCGAAGTCTGCACTTCGTTTTAAAAATCCGTACTGAAGTGGTTTTCTTCAGTACGGATTTTGTGCAGAACGGAGCCATTGCTTCAAATTATGACTCCAACCAAAGAAAAAAAACTTCAACACCCTCCTCCCTCCTTCACCAGGCTTAAGACCTAAGCACCGGCGTTTTTAGCAACGTTTTCCATTAAATCCACCGAATCTCTTTATCCGCTTGACTTTCTCTCATATTCTTACATAGAAGATAAGCGTTCCGTCTCTATTTTTCGAGTTTGTTCATTGTTAAAATGTTACCCTAGACAATGAAATCTATGAAGTTGGTGAAAAAAATGTGGAATAATGTTGAAATTGGAATTGACCTAGGAACTGCGAACCTACTTGTATATAGCAAAGGAAAAGGAATTATTTTAAACGAACCCTCCGTTGTCGCAATAAACACCCAAACGCAGGAGGTGCTGGCCGTCGGCCTCGAAGCGAAAAGCATGGTCGGAAAGACGCCGGCAAATATTGTCGCTGTCCGTCCGCTTCAGGATGGCGTGATCGCCGACTTTGATATGACCTCGAAAATGCTGAAAGCGATTATGCGAAAAGCAAGCAAGCAGCTTGGCCTTGCCATGCGCAAGCCGAATGTCGTCGTCTGCGCTCCTTCCGGCTCGACTTCGGTCGAACGGCGGGCCATTCTCGACGCCGTGAAAAGCTGCGGTGCCAAACAGGTTCATGTCATTGAAGAACCGGTCGCAGCCGCAATCGGCGCCGACCTCCCTGTCGAAGAGCCGGTTGCCAATGTCGTCGTTGACATCGGCGGCGGAACAACCGAAGTCGCGATCATTTCGTTCGGCGGCGTCGTTTCATGCAGCTCCGTCAGAATTGGCGGCGACAAGCTCGATGAAGGCATTATTCAATACGTGCGAAAGTCTTACAACGTTCTAATTGGCGAACGCACGGCCGAGCAGATCAAAATGGAAATTGGCTACGCTCCAATTACCCATGAGGAAATGACGATGGAGATTAGAGGACGCGACCTCGTGAACGGCCTGCCAAAAACCGTTACGCTGCGCTCCACAGAAATTCAGCAGGCCATTCAGGAGCATATGCTCCAGCTGCTCGAATCAATTCGCTCGACATTGGAGGACTGTCCACCCGAGCTGAGCGGCGACATTGTCGATCGGGGCATCATGCTCACCGGCGGCGGCGCCCTGCTCAACGGCATTCAGGAATGGCTTGCAACCGAGATCGACGTCCCTGTCCATATCGCCCCTACACCGCTTGAATCCGTCGCAATCGGCACAGGACGATCACTGAAATTCATCGACAAGCTGCAAAAAGCCACTGTGTAAACACACGTCCAGGAAGCGATAATGAAAACTGCACACGAGTTTAAAAGCCGGAGGAAAATGGTTTTTCCTCCTGGCTGAGTGCAGAATGGAGTCGTTGATTCATTTGATGCTCATCGTTTCGTATTACATTTTTTTTGCAAGTATAACCCAAGATAATGAAATGGTTATAAGCACTAATGAGATTAAAATTCGTACGACTGCAAGGGTTGTTAAAGATAAAATACTATATTGAATGAGTAGCATTATTATAATTAGAGAGATTATCATTACAAACATAGCGTAATATATCCCTTTTTGCCTTATAGTCTGCGCTCTTTCATCTTTTTCCTTAAATTGAGGGAAAAGATAACTATAACAAAAAGCCATTACTGCGACAGACCCCCAATTCAAGAGTTCCACAGCATACACAATCGTATCCCTATTGTCAGTCATAACAAAGAGAAAAAGCCTTACGACAAAAATGAATGATAACAATACCCCTATGATAAAAAAGTTCTTTTGAGATGCCATTTTATTTGCCTCCTGCATTTATTCTTTAATGTACTTCTTTAAATCCTCCTCGTCTAAATAAAAGATTTCTTCTACCGACGTATTAAATAATTTCGCCATAACCAATGCTAATGGAAGGGAAGGATTATATTTTCCTTTTTCAATTGAAATAATGGTTTGTCTTGAAACACCAAGTTTTTCTGCTAGTTTGTCTTGTGAATAGCCACTTTGTTTCCTGAAATCCGGTAGCTTGTTTTTCATTCATCAGCCCCCCTTTCCATTTCGAAGATACTATTCGATGTTAACATTTCAAGTCCTTTTTCGCTCCCTGGTCTGTTGATCAGGGAGCATCATCTTCATCGTTTTCCCTGCTCTCGTTTGATCGTATCCATCAGCTGATTCACCTGTTCCTGTGTCACTTCATTTTGTTTGGCTATGACCATCGTTAATCCGGCAATGGATTTTTGCAACTCCTTTATCACCGGTTCTAACCTAACCAATAAATAGGAAGCGACGGCAATTGGAAATCCAACATTCGAGATGAGTTTTATTAATTCTTCCACTCTCTTCATCTCCTAACTACTAACCTGAGGAAGATCAAATTCCTCCCCAGGCTAGAACGACTATACAATAATGGTTTCAACCGCACGAGAGACAATACGAGCATCAATTTTTGCTTCAAGCGCTTGGACTGCTCCAGCAAAGACATTATTCTCCATCAAGACATCCATCACTCCAGAGATTTCTTCCGCTGTAACATCTTCTCGAGGGTTTAAGACGCGAATGGCTATCGTCCGTCCTAAATCATTTCTAAACCGTAATTCCAGTGTTTGTTCTCCCATTTTTCAATTCTCCTCCCACCTTAGTTTTATGCCAATGTACTTTCCTCAGATAAAGTAATTCCCACAAGCGATGCCGAACTTAAGCTACTGAGAGCGATTGAGACATCATAAAGTGCGTTAACGTCTGCGTCAATCTTCACAGGGTAACCACTTCGTCGTTGTCTCGTTTCTCCAAATTGATCTTCTTCTAAATGGATCAGTGACAACCGTGCTTGCATTAAATTTTTCGTTGCCATTTGCTTTCCTCCTTTCCGTTTTCCCCACCTCAAAAAAAGAGGCAGCCTAGGCCGGTGGGCTGCCTCTTTTTTATGAACGCAAAAATAGCCGGAGGTCTCCCACCGGCTATTTTTAGGATACAATATTGAAATGCTTATTTCAATACCATTTAGTAAATATTACCACAATGTTAGACATAACTTAGGTGAATCTCTTTGTTAGACACGAAAGAAAGATAATAATTTTTCCATTCTTCACAATTCTAACAAATGGATCTTCTAGACTAGCATTAGAATAAAGATTACTAGGAGGAATGAACATAATTGGATAGTCAGGTAAAGAAACATATAACTTTGTTCATGTTAACTGCGTTGCTTACTTCCCTGTTTCTCTTTTTAAGAAGTGATTGGGATCCAATGCACGCCTGGAACCGAGCATTTGCTGACGTATCAGTTCTATACTTAGCGGCGATTCTTATAATTGGATCACTTTCAAAGCTTAATAACAAGATGAAGTTATTTTTAAATTGGAGAAAAGAATTAGGAATTTGGACTGGCTTAACAGCCTTCACCCATGTCTACATTATTTTCGATGGTTGGATTAGATGGAATTTTATGATGTTGTTTGTGGTCTTTAATCCATTTGCGAATAGCTTCGATATCCATCCCGGTTTTGCGATTGGGAATCTCCTTGGCATTGTTTGTTTGCTTTATTTACTTATACTCTTATTCACCTCAAATAAAAAAAGCATAAAATTCTTAGGTAAAGAAGCTTGGCAATACGTCCAGCAACGTGTGCATATTTATTATATCTTAGTCGCCCTGCACACATTCTATTTTTTATTTCTTCACGTTCCACATATCCCAAATGTCTTAAGGATTCCGTTTCTCCTGTTGGTTGTTGTTGTATGGTTTATCCATATTCTTGGATTTATCAATGTAGTCATGGTAAAAAAGAGATAGGCTAGTCTTAATATTTAAAAGTTAAAGCCTCAAGGATTTAGATCCAAGAGGCTTAAATATTAATGACTCGGACTAATGGAACAAGAAATAAGTCAAGTTTCCAACCCTAGAGTAGTGCACACATTCTAAGCTTTATTCAGACCCCCTATACAAATGAATTATAAATGTCGTCCCCACATGAACCGTGCTTTCGATTTGAATATCTCCCCCGTGCCGTTCGATGATTTGTTTAGTAATCGCCAAACCTAGGCCGCTTCCACCTTGCTTTGTAGAACGAGATTTATCGACCCGATAAAAGCGATCCCAGATATGAGGACGGCTTTCAGCCGGGATTCCTTCTCCATTGTCCTTGATTCTAATTGTGATTTTATTTTTCAATTTTTTAATGTCTAGCTCAATCCGCCCACCTGGTGCTGTATGCCGTATGCCGTTGTTTAAAATATTCAACAGTGCCCTCTCTAATTGTTCAGGATCAATACTAGAAATTATGTCGACATGTGACGATGAAACATGTAAGCCAATCTTTTTCTCGTCTGCTAAAAGCTTAACTTTTTTGGTGACGCCTTTAATGAAATCAACCAGCTCAACTTTTTGTATGTTCATTGAGACCTTACCTTCTTCAAGCTTCATGAGTTGAAAAAGGTCTTTAACTAAACTCTCCATTCGAATGGCTTCCTGATAAATTATAGATGATTGTTCTTGAACTAAATCAGTTTCTACTTTCTGATCCTTCAAAAGAGCTGCATACGCTTTAATATATGTCAGTGGTGTTCGAAGGTCATGGGAGACATTCGATAAGAATTGTTGGCGGGTATCTCTATACCCTTTAAGTTGCCTCGCCATGGAGGAAATATTATTCATCAAATCAGCCAATTCATCTTTTCCTTTACTAGAAAGTTGGACATCAAAATTCCCTTTTGCAATCGTTCGGGTTAGATTTCGGGCTTGAACAAGGGGAAATGTGATTTTTCTCGAAAAGAAAATAGCCAAAATTCCAGATAACATAAGAGTGAATATCCCCATTATCATGGTAATAACCAAAAGGTTCTGTCTTGTTTCCTCAAAATTCCCTGTATCCTGATCGATAAAGAGATATCCGATCACTTGTCCATCAACAATCAGCGGCTCAAACGACCAGACATGGGCAATATGGTGCGCAATAGTATCAACAAAGTCTGTTCTTCCCTCTAAAAGAGAAGTAGAATTGTTGATCCACCCTCGGTATCGATCAAGCCATTCTTCGGGTATCGTATCTGTACTGGCCTTAACATTAAATTCTTTATCAAAAATGATAAATGAATTTTCCTTTTCCCTTTGTTCCATGATAACCACATGTTCAAGAGATTCCGCTGCCATTTCTGCCTCAATAACCTCACGATGGGCAGACAGACGATTCTCTACATCATTTTGAAGCTGGTCCTTGTAAAATGATTTTGAAACATAGTAAAAAGAAGTTCCCATTGCTATAATGTTTTTGACACCCTTAAATTACCGAAAGTTGACGGTATTGCCTGTCCAGAATTAGTCGATTATAATGTCCGTATATAATTCGAAACATTTCGACATTTTTAATTCTGAGGAAAGGAAAAAGACATC
>NZ_JAMBOS010000022.1 GCF_023715705.1 Halalkalibacter oceani | reverse complement strand
GAAGAGGTCACACCCGTTCCCATGCCGAACACGGTCGTTAAGCTCTTCAGCGCCGATGGTAGTTGGAGGCTTCCTCCTGCAAGAGTAGGACGTTGCCGGGCGATAAAGTACAATCCAAACGGATTGTGCTTTTTTATTGCACAAAAGATGACGCACAAGACCTGAAGAGCACTCGTTCGGAAGAACGAGCCGCTTCTATGAAAAAGCCGATGGAACTTCATGAGTAAGCAGCGAAGCAAAGCAGCATGATCCCCCTGTGAGACGAGCCGTTTGTCTTCGTAGGACTTCATGAAAAGAGGCCAGAGGAAAGCGACATGAGGATCATCCCCGTAGAAGACAAATGGAGAGCCAGGACGTTGCCGGGCGATAAAGTACAATCCAAGCGGATTGTGCTTTTTTATTGCACAAAAGATAACGCACAAGGCCTGAAGAGCACTGTCTTAAAAAAGTAGAGGGCAGACGGAGTGCTGTCCTGAGATGGCTCATAGACCGTGTAAACTTGTTGGGGCATTTATTTCTCCTTGAAATAGGTTTAGATAAAAGCTGGTTCGGTTAAAGTGATCATACGTGGAAGCATCTTCAATTTTAAAGGAGGAGTAAAATGACGTTGCAAAAGGAACTCCAACTGTTGAAAGAGCAAAGGTGTGAAGAAGGTTGCCTGACGATTTATTTAAACACGGATCAATCAAACCAGGATCAGCAAAAAGGAGAATGGAAAATCCGTCTCAAAAATGGTTTGAAGAAGCTTGAAGAATACATCCAAGTTAGTGATGACCGGTACCTTAATGATTATAGAAAAATAAAAAAACGGGTGACGAATGCCGTTCATGATTTGCAAACAGAAATGCCAAGAAGTGTAGTCGTGATTGCCTCAGCTGATGGAAATTGGGTATTGAAGAAGCTGAACGTCCCTGTTGAAAATCAATTTCATTGGGAGAACCACCCCGTTTTGGACCAGCTTTACGATATTCAAGAAACCTTCCCACGTTCAGGAGTAGTCCTGGTACAAAAGAAAGAGATCACGATCATCGAAACGAGCTTAGGAGAAGTGGATAGCGAAATGAGCTACCAATGGGATGTGGAAGATGAAGATTGGAAGCAATATGAAGGTCTTGCCTCCAGAGACAGGACAGCCTCCGGTGCGACACATCGCGATCAGGTTGACCAACGCTTTGAAGCGAATCAGGCAAGATGGTATAAGCAGCTGGCGGTGATTGTTCAAAAACAAGCTAAGCAGCAGGACTGGAGCAAATTATATTTAGTCGGTCCGCCTGAATTACTGCAGGAATTTGAACAACATATCACCTATAAGCATATTGATAGAGTAAAGAAAAATTTCACCAATGTGAAACCTCATGAAGTGGTCAGCGAAGTATTGGCCTCTTAAGATCATGGCGCATAGAGGATGACACCAACTGTTTTTCAGCGTGGCGTGATCCTCTATCGTCGTTAAAAAAAGTTGATACATATAACGAAACAGCTGTTATCAATCGAAGAGGAATGGCTATACTAATAAAAAGCAGATAAGTTGCACTTTTTGAAAATAACCATTATAATGTTTTTAAAGTCAAAGATAGTCAAAGTCAAAAGCGGGAAGGGGGACACTCTATGAGGAATATATCCGATCTCATTGAAGAATATCTGAAAGCGACAATAAAAAAGAGCGGGGATGACTTACTGGAAATAAAACGGAGCGAAATTGCAAAAAAATTCCAATGTGTACCGTCACAAATCAATTATGTGATTCAAACACGATTTACTGTTGAAAAAGGGTATTTAGTAGAAAGTAAACGAGGTGGCGGCGGATATATTCGCATCATTAAAATCAGTCCCCACGACCATGTTGATTTGTTTGACCAAATGATTGATATTATTGGTCAGAAGGTCGATCAAAATACTGCGGAGAATATTATCATCCGCTTATATGAAGAAAAGGCTGTGACAAAGCGAGAAGCGACACTGATGATCAGTGCCGTTGACCGGATGCATTATCAGGCGAATGTTTCTCATCGTGATGAGATGCGTGCCAATATTTTAAAGGCAATGCTTAAAACATTAAAGTATAAAGAAGCATAGCAGGGAGGGGGAGAAAATGCTTTGTCAGGAATGTAATCAACGGAAAGCCAGCCTTCATTTCACAAAAATTATCAACGGTGAGAAGACAGAATTTCATATATGTGAGCAGTGTGCGAAGGAAAAAGGGGAACAGTTTCCTGGAACAAACAGCTTTTCCATCCATCAATTGTTATCGGGACTTTTGCATTTTGAACAGCCATTACAAACAGGGCAGGGACAGGTTCAAAGTGTGAGGGAGCTTGTATGTGACAAGTGTGAAATGACCTATGAGCAGTTCACTCGCGTCGGCCGTTTCGGATGTGCTCATTGTTACAAAAGCTTTGAGACGAAGCTTGATCCGATTTTAAAGCGCGTCCACAGTGGAAATCAGGCACATGCAGGCAAGATTCCGCAACGAATTGGCGGCGGAATTCAATTGCAGAGAAAAATTGACGCACTGAAGCAGGAGCTTAAACAGTATATTGAAAAAGAAGAGTTTGAAAAAGCAGCTGAACTTCGTGATGAAATCCGTGCATTAGAACAAAGAAACGAAAAAAGGGAGGGATAGTAAGAAATGTCACTCCAAGATTTTATTTCCGAAGCGCTCAGTCCATGGACAAAAAAAGCCGGGCCGGACTCAGATATTGTGCTAAGCAGTCGAATCAGGCTTGCGAGAAACCTGGAGGAATATAAATTTCCTCTTCTTGCCTCAATGGAAGAATCTTATGCGGTTTCGAAGCATATAGGCGAGGCCCTTACCCAGCAGGTTTTTCAGACGGTTGGACGGCTTGAACTCGTCCCGATGGATGAATTAAAAACAAATGAAAAGCGCGTCCTAGTCGAAAAACATTTAATTAGTCCGCATTTAGCTGACAATTCAAAGTATGGAGCCGTTTTGCTGGATAAAGAAGAAGCTGTCAGCATCATGATCAATGAGGAAGATCATTTGCGCATTCAATGTCTATGGCCCGGGTTTCAGCTTGAGAAGGGGCTTGAAACGGCCAATGCGATTGATGATTGGATAGAAGAATTACTTACTTATGCTTTTGATGAAAAGCGCGGTTATTTGACAAGCTGTCCGACGAATGTCGGCACGGGGTTACGCGCGTCGGTGATGATGCATTTGCCGGCTCTTGCAATGACGCAGCAATTAAACCGGATTCTGCCAGCTATTAATCAATTAGGGCTTGTTGTTAGAGGAATTTACGGTGAAGGTAGCGAAGCATTAGGTAATCTCTTTCAAATATCGAACCAGATTACGCTTGGAAAATCGGAAGAAGACATCGTTGAGGATTTGCGCGGGGTCGTGCTGCAACTTATTCAGCAGGAACGTGCAGCGCGCAATATGCTGTTGGATCACTCGCGCCTGCAGCTGGAGGACCGGGTGAATCGTTCCTACGGCATTCTATGCCACAGCCGCCTAATTGAATCAAAAGAGGCGACCCAGCGTTTATCAGATGTTAGACTGGGAATTGATCTGGGATTGATTCAAGGGCTGAGCGCGACGATTTTAAATGAACTGATGATCTTGACTCAGCCGGGGTTTCTCCAGCAGTACGCCGGCGATGTCCTATCTTCAAGCCAGCGTGATGAAAGAAGAGCAACATTAATCAGAGAGCGAATGAAACTGGAACAGGAAAAACACGATTAATCCATGGAGGTGAACGTCAATGATGTTTGGACGTTTTACAGAACGAGCACAGAAGGTATTAGCATTAGCCCAAGAAGAGGCTGTTCGATTAGGCCATAATAATATTGGTACTGAGCATATTTTGTTAGGCTTGATCCGTGAAGGAGAAGGTATCGCCGCAAAGGCTCTTCAGGCGCTCAGCCTGGGTTCCGACAAGATTCAAAATGAAGTAGAATCGTTAATCGGCAAAGGCCAGGAAGGTTCAAAAACGATTCATTACACGCCGCGGGCGAAAAAAGTGATTGAGCTTTCAATGGATGAAGCGAGAAAGCTTGGTCATTCGTACGTCGGAACAGAGCACATTCTTCTTGGATTAATTCGTGAAGGGGAAGGTGTTGCTGCCCGGGTGCTGAACAATCTCGGAGTCAGTCTTAATAAAGCGCGTCAGCAGGTTCTGCAACTATTAGGAAGCAATGAAGTTGGCAGCTCTTCGCAACAGAGCGGGGGCAACAGCCACGCCAATACGCCTACACTGGACAGTCTGGCCCGTGATTTAACAGCGGTGGCCCGCGAAGAAGGTCTTGATCCAGTTATCGGACGAAGCAAGGAAATCGAACGTGTCATCCAAGTGTTAAGCCGAAGAACGAAGAATAACCCGGTATTAATTGGTGAGCCGGGTGTCGGGAAAACAGCGATCGCCGAAGGGCTTGCATTGGCGATCATCGCCAACGAAGTACCGGAAACATTGCGCAACAAGCGCGTCATGACCCTTGATATGGGGACGGTCGTTGCCGGTACTAAGTACCGTGGCGAATTTGAGGACCGCCTTAAGAAAGTGATGGATGAAATCCGGCAGGCGGGCAATGTCATCCTCTTTATCGATGAGCTGCACACCTTAATCGGGGCTGGGGGAGCAGAGGGCGCGATCGATGCTTCAAATATTTTAAAGCCATCTCTGGCCAGAGGTGAGCTGCAATGTATCGGTGCCACAACGCTGGATGAATATCGTAAATATATTGAAAAAGACGCAGCGCTTGAGCGCCGGTTCCAGCCGATTCAGGTCAATGAGCCGACACTTGAGGAGTCGATTCAAATTTTAAAAGGGCTGCGCGACCGTTATGAAGCCCATCATCGCGTCACGATTACCGATGATGCGATCGAAGAAGCGGTTAAATTGTCCGACCGCTATATCTCTGATCGTTTTCTCCCGGATAAAGCGATCGATTTAATTGATGAGGCAGGCTCAAAAGTCCGGCTGCGTTCCTATACCGCGCCGCCGAATTTGAAAGAGCTTGAGGGGCGCTTGGAGGAAACTCGGAAAGAAAAGGATGCAGCTGTTCAAAGCCAGGAGTTTGAAAAAGCGGCGTCACTGCGGGACTCTGAGCAAAGACTGCGTGAAGAGCTTGAAGAAATGAAAAATGAATGGAAGCAGCAGCAGGGCCAAGAGAATACGGAGGTCACTGTTGATGATATTGCCCAGGTTGTCGCCAGCTGGACAGGAATTCCGGTTTCAAAATTGGCAGAGGAAGAAACGGATCGTCTCTTGAAGATGGAAGAAATTCTTCATGAACGCGTCGTCGGGCAGGAAGAAGCCGTTAAATCAATTTCCAAGGCTGTACGCCGGGCGCGTGCCGGGCTGAAGGATCCGAAGCGTCCGATTGGTTCCTTTATTTTCCTTGGACCGACTGGGGTCGGTAAGACTGAACTGGCCCGGGCCGTTGCCGAGACATTGTTCGGCGATGAAGACTCTGTCATTCGAATTGATATGTCGGAGTACATGGAAAAGCATGCGACGAGCCGACTCGTCGGCTCACCTCCTGGTTATGTCGGTCATGAGGAAGGCGGTCAGCTGACGGAAAAAGTCCGCCGCAAGCCTTACTCCGTCATTCTACTGGATGAAATCGAGAAGGCGCATCCGGAAGTGTTTAATATTTTGCTGCAGGTGCTTGAGGATGGCCGCTTAACCGATTCGAAGGGAAGAACCGTCGACTTCCGTAATACGGCGATTATTATGACATCCAATGTCGGCGCCAGCACATTGCGTAAAAATAAATTCCTCGGCTTTACGACAGGATCGGAAGGTCAAGAATACACTGATATGAAAGATAAAGTAATGGAGGAACTGAAGCGGAGCTTCCGTCCTGAGTTTCTAAACCGTATCGATGAAATCATCGTCTTCCATGCTTTGGAGAAGAAGCATGTTCGTGAAATTATTACGCTGATGGCTGAGCAGCTCAAAATCCGCTTGGCTGAGCAAGGGATTGAGTTTGAATTAACAGAAGCCGCCAAGGATAAAATCACCGATATTGGCTATGATCCGGAATATGGGGCGCGGCCGTTACGCCGTGCTCTGCAAAAGCAGGTTGAGGATCGCCTTTCCGAGGAGCTGTTAAAGGGAACGATCGTCAAAGGGCAAAAAGCGTTAATTGACGTGAAGGACAACGAATTAACGGTTATTACCCGCGAGAATCTCCAAGTGTAAATACAGGTTCGCTTATGACTCGAAATAAGGGCTAATAAGCAAGAAAAGCCAAGGGAGAGGCATAATCCCTTGGCTTTTCACCATACATATAGGAGAAACCCTCCCTTGGCTGATATTTCTGCTACAATAAAAGAAAGAAGCAACGTGGATCAAGGAGGGCAAGCAGATGGCCAAACGAAAAACAAAATTTGTCTGTCAGGAATGTGGCTATGAATCGGCTAAATGGATGGGCAAATGTCCCAGCTGCCAAGGCTGGAATACAATGGTGGAGGAATTTGAACAATCAGCGCGCCAGGCAAGCCGGAGTTACGTGACTTCCGGTGCACCAGGAAACTCAAAGCCACAATCGATCGTCTCAATTAAGAGCGACATGGAGCCACGGATCGGGACAAAGATGAAGGAGCTTGACCGCGTACTTGGAGGCGGTGTCGTTCCAGGCTCCCTTGTGCTCGTTGGGGGGGACCCGGGGATCGGGAAATCGACGTTACTGCTGCAGCTTTCGGCAAAGCTGGCGGAAACGGGGCAAAGAGTGCTGTACATTTCAGGAGAAGAATCGGTTAAGCAAACAAAACTGCGAGCTGACCGGCTCAACTTAGCTTCTCAGGAGCTGTATGTGCTGGCAGAGACAGACATTACGCTAATCGAGCGAGCAATTGACGAGGTCCAGCCTGTTTTAGTTGTCATCGACTCCATTCAAACGGTCTATCAGGAGGAAGTAACCTCGGCGCCGGGAAGTGTAGCTCAAGTAAGGGAATGTACAGCGGCCTTCATGAGAATGGCAAAGACGAGAGGAATTGCAATCTTTATTGTCGGCCATGTGACAAAGCAGGGTTCAATCGCCGGACCGAAGCTGCTTGAGCATATGGTTGACTCCGTGCTTTACTTTGAAGGTGAACGCCATCATACGTATCGAATTTTGCGGGCGGTTAAAAATAGATTTGGCTCGACAAATGAAATGGGTATTTTTGAAATGAAGGAGCTAGGTCTCGCGGAGGTCGTGAACCCATCGGAAATTTTTCTGGAGGAGCGTTCCCAGGGGACGGCCGGCTCGATTGTCGTTGCTTCGATGGAAGGCACAAGGCCTGTTCTCGTCGAGCTGCAGGCGTTAATTTCACCGACGAGCTTTGGAAATCCGAGAAGAATGGCGACCGGGATTGACCATAACCGGGTATCACTTTTAATGGCTGTCCTTGAAAAGCGGGTCGGTCTTTTGCTGCAAAACCAGGATGCGTATTTGAACGTTGCCGGAGGGATTCGCCTCGACGAGCCGGCAATTGATTTAGCAATCGCGATCAGCATCGCCTCCAGCTTTCGAAATCAAATCACGAGCCCGACCGATGTCGTCATCGGTGAAATCGGACTGACGGGAGAAATTAGACGTGTTTCCCGGATTGAGCAGCGGGTGCATGAAGCAGCTAAGCTCGGCTTTCAGAGGGCCATTATCCCGGCACGAAATCTCGGGGGCTGGACATACCCTGAAGGGATGAAGGTCGTTGGTGTATCGGCATTGGAAGAAGCATTACAGGTTGGAATAGGAGGATCATAATGAGCGAGGAGCAGAAAAGAAATGAATTCATTCAAAGCGTATTAAAGCTGGTCGCGCCGGGAACACCGTTGCGGGCGGGAATCGACAATGTCCTGCGGGCGAAGACAGGCGGACTTATTGTCATTGGGTACCATAATGATATGACGTCGATTGTTGATGGCGGCTTCTTTATCAATTGCGATTTTTCACCGGCTTATCTCTATGAGCTGGCAAAAATGGACGGTGCAATTATTTTAAGCGATGACGGCAAAAAGATTTTATATGCGAATACGCAGCTTGTACCCAATAACGGAATTCCTTCAAATGAAACGGGAATCCGTCACCGGACAGCGGAGCGCGTCGCTAAGCAGACGGGGAATTTAGTCGTTTCGATCTCCCAGCGCCGTAATGTTATTACCCTTTATCAAGGTGATTATCGCTACTCTTTAAAAGATATCGGCGTGATCTTAACGAAGGCGAATCAGGCGATTCAAACATTGGAAAAATACCGTGCTGTACTGGATCAGGGCATTACCAATTTAGGCGCGCTTGAATTCGAACAGCTTGTGACGTTTCATGAGGTTACCCAGGTCATCCATCGCGTCCAGATGGTACTGCGGATTAAGCGGGAAATTTTGAACTATGTGAATGAGCTCGGGGATGAGGGACGGCTGATTACGATGCAGCTCAGCGAGCTTGTCGCCGATACCGAAAAGGAAGCGGTTTGGCTCTTAAAAGATTATGTCAAGGATCGCAAGCAGGACGTCAACGAAATTCTGAAGGAGCTGACGAAGCTGCAGGCGGAAGAGCTGCTTGATGAGCATGAAATCGTTAAAGCACTCGGTTACGGGAAAAACATTAATATTCAGGAACAGTCCGTTTCACCGCGCGGCTATCGGATCCTTAATCGTATTCCACGGCTGCCGTCGGCGATCATTGAAAATCTGATCGAAAAGTATGATGACTTAACGAGCATTATGTTTGCAAGCACCGAAGAATTGGATGAAGTAGAAGGAATTGGAGAAGCGAGGGCGAAATTGATAAAGGACGGATTAACGCGTATTCAGGAGCAATTATTCGTCGACCGGCATATTTAGCCACGCAGATCCTGTTTGACTTTACGGTAGAAAAAAAGTACAATGATAAATTAAAAAAATCAAGAGGGAAAAGCGGTACAGATCGTTTAAGAAGATAGAATAATCTTGGAATTTTATGTGAAATCCAGTTTGATAGGTTTTGATATCAAGAACTTGTCTATAATAATAAAAGGAGGTGAATATGGATGTTAAAAGGGATTGTTCAACTTTTCTTCGTTCTTGTTGGAGGAACATTAGGTTTTCTATTCATCCCAGAACTTATCCATATCTTAAATATTGGTAATGTTCCTTCGTGGTTAGACAGTTCTTACGCAGGAGCAGTGATTGGAGCAGTTATTTTATTTATTGCCACATTTTGGCTGTCTGATTATATTGTCAACGTGATGAAGCTGTTGGAGGAGGCGATTGTCCGCGCGCCGATACCTGACGTTTTATTTGGAACAATGGGATTGATTATTGGACTTATTGTTGCCTATTTAATTGGGATCCCATTAAACGCGATTAACATCCCGGTTGTTAGCACAGTCCTTCCGATTTTCGTGACGATTTTCCTTGGCTATTTCGGTTTTCAAATAGGCTTTAAAAAGCGTGATGAGCTGATGAATTTGACGATGCTCACCCGCGGTCTCGGCAAAAAGAAAGACGAAGAGGAAGCGGATCCGGAAACGGGAAAGCAGCTGAAAATTCTCGATACAAGCGTCATTATCGATGGTCGGATTGCCGATATTTGCAAAACTGGTTTTTTGGAGGGGACATTGGTTATTCCTGAATTTGTGCTGGAAGAGCTTCAGCACATTGCAGACTCCTCCGATGTGCTGAAACGTAACCGTGGACGACGCGGGCTTGATATTCTTAACAAAATCCAAAAAGAGCTTCCCGTCAATGTTGAAATCTATGAAGGCGATTTTGAGGATATTTCCGAGGTTGACAGCAAGCTCGTCAAACTCGCAAAAATCTCTTCAGGTATGGTTGTAACGAATGATTTTAACTTAAATAAAGTATGTGAGCTTCAAGGAGTAGCGGTTTTAAATATTAACGACCTGGCAAATGCAGTGAAGCCTGTTGTACTTCCGGGTGAGGAACTCAATGTGCAAGTGATCAAGGATGGAAAGGAACAGCACCAGGGTGTTGCCTATTTAGACGACGGAACGATGATTGTCGTCGAAGGCGGACGTGATTATATCGGCAAGCATCTCGATGTGGTTGTAACGAGCGTTCTACAAACGAGTGCGGGGCGGATGATCTTTGCAAAGCCTAAGCTGTTGGAAAAAGCCTTATAATCAAACCGTAGCGCTTGCCTTCTTTTTTATAAGAGGAGGGAGGCGCTTCTCTTTTTGCTTGTCAGGGATGTCCTAAAACCGTGCTCCCTAGGGTTGATTTGAGGAGGCAACTGCAGTGTTTTTCTTACTCGATGCGTCCCTTCTAAGAAAATATATGTAATCGGAAGAGGAACATGCTAAAATAAGAACGATTATGACAGGAGAGAAGAGCATGAAATACAGTGTCGTTATTCCGGCGGCCGGCCAGGGGAAGCGAATGAAGGCCGGGAGGAACAAGCAATTTTTAAAGCTGCAGGGAGAGGAAATCATCGTACATACCGTGCGCTTGTTTGAACAGGACCCGAGTTGCCGCCGGATTGTTGTCGTAGCCAATCCAGAAGAAGTGGCATTAATGAACACGATGATGGATAAGCGTGATTTTAAAAAAGTAACGGTCGCAACCGGGGGGAAGGAAAGGCAGGACAGTGTCCGCAATGGCTTGCAGAGCCTGGAGGAAGACGGGATTATTCTCGTCCATGACGGCGCCCGTCCTTTCGTCGAGCAGAGAGTGATTGACGAGCTTGTGGAGCGCGCCGGCGAGAGAGGGGCGGCGATCGCCGCCGTCCGGGTAAAGGATACGATTAAACGGGTCGAAGGCGACAGCGTTGTTGAAACGTTAAAGCGCGACGAACTGTGGGCGGTGCAAACCCCTCAGGCTTTTCAGGCGGCACTGTTACGCCAAGCCCATGCAAAGGCCGAACAGGAAGGTTATACAGCGACGGATGATGCGAGTCTGATTGAATGGATCGGTCGGACGGTCGTGATTGTAGAGGGGAGCTATCATAATCTCAAGCTGACCACACCGGAGGATATGACAGTGGCCCACTTGATAAGCAAGGAAAGGGAGCGAAACGGATGACGGTAAGAATTGGACAAGGATTTGATGTACACCAGCTGGTAGAAGGACGCCCACTCATTTTAGGAGGAGTGACGATCCCGTACGAGAAAGGATTGCTTGGTCATTCCGATGCTGATGTTCTATTACATACGATTGCCGACGCGGCGCTGGGAGCGATAGGCGAAGGCGATATTGGCAAGCACTTTCCCGATACAGACCCGCGCTTTAAGGATGCTGATTCTGCCAAGCTGCTGGAGCATGTCTGGATTCTGATCAAAGAGAGAGGGTTTAAGCTTGGTAATCTCGACTGTACGATCATTGCCGAGAAGCCGAAGATGGCGCCTCACATTGAAGCAATGCGGGAGCGGATTGCCAGCCTGCTTGAAGCGGAAACGAGCCAAATTAACGTCAAGGCAACGACGACAGAGAAGCTGGGCTTTACCGGCAGAGGTGAAGGGATTGCTGCTCAGGCCGTAATTTTACTTGAACGGCAGTGAGAGGAATTGAACGACTATCACGATGATGCTAAAATAAAAAAATGAGCATAGATATATGCTAGAAACGGAAGGTGTTACCAATGGAAAGGGAAGTTCGTGTCAGATTTGCACCGAGTCCTACAGGGCATTTACATATAGGAGGAGCCCGTTCAGCGCTTTTTAATTATTTGCTCGCTAAGCGGGAGGGTGGGGCCTTCATTTTGCGAATTGAAGATACCGACCAGGCACGTAATGTGGAGAGCGCCAAGGAAAAGCTGCTAGACAGCTTAAAGTGGCTTGGACTTGAATGGGATGAAAGCATTGATGTCGGAGGAGAGTACGGTCCGTACAGCTGTATGGAGCGTATGGATATTTACGAAAGATACATTCAGCAATTGCTTGCAGAGGGAAAAGCATATTACTGCTATATGACGGAGGAAGAGCTTGAGGCAGAGCGTGAGGCGCAGAAAGCCCGCGGAGAAATGCCGAAATACAGCGGGCGTGACCGCGACATTACCGAGGCAGAGCGTGAAGCTTATGAAGCGAAGGGGCTAAAGCCGGTCGTCCGCTTCCGTGTTCCGGAAGGGCAGGTTATCCGGATTAATGATGCCGTGCGCGGAGAAGTATCGTTTGAATCAGATGGGATCGGCGATTTTGTCATTGCCCGTAAGGACGGCATTCCGATGTACAATTTTGCCGTCGTGGTGGACGATCATTTGATGAAGATTTCACATGTCATCCGTGGCGAGGAGCACTTGTCAAATACGCCGCGGCAAGTGATGCTGTATCAGGCATTTGGCTGGGAGCCGCCGCAATTTGCCCATGCATCTCTCATTTTAAATCCGGATCGCCAGAAGATGAGCAAGCGGGATGAATCGATCATTCAGTTCGTCGAGCAGTATAAGGAGCTCGGCTATTTGCCGGAAGCGCTCGTGAACTTCCTCGCGTTGCTCGGCTGGTCCCCGGTCGGAGAAGAGGAAATTTTCTCGATGGAGGAGCTTAGTGCCCAATTTAGCCTTGAGCGTGTTTCCAAGGCGCCGGCCGTATTTGATACGGATAAACTGGCCTGGATGAACAATCAGTATATGAAAAAGGCCGATCTTGATACTGTCGTTTCTCTGGCCTTGCCGCATTTGAAGAAAGCAGGCAGGGTACCGGAGGATCTTAATGAAGAACGATATGAGTGGATCAAGCGTCTAATCGGCCTTTATCAGGAGCAGTTGCAATATGGCGCTGAAATTGTTGATTTAACAGAGTTGTTCTTTAAGCCGGAAATTGAGTATAATGAGGAAGCAAAAGAGATTTTAGCTGAAGAGCAGGTTCCGGAGGTGCTGGAGCATCTTGCCGGGGAACTGGATCAGTTGGACGATTTTGTCGCGGCTAACATTAAGGCGGCGATTAAAGCGACGCAGAAGGCAACCGGTCATAAGGGTAAGAAGTTATTTATGCCGATTCGCGTTGCCGTTACAGGGCAGACGCATGGTCCTGAGCTGCCGGATGCGATTGAAGTATTAGGGAAAGCGGTCGTAAGTGCAAGACTGAGACGCTTATTAAATCAATAAAATCATCGTGTTGAGAGGGAAAAGTAGAAGAGGCAGTGGTTTTGCAGAGACAATCACCCCGGCTGAAAGTGATTGAAACCCGCTTCTTTGAAAATGCACCCTTGAGCCTTTTTCTGAAATCATGCGAGAGTAGGAAAAAGCGAGTGGCGTCGTTATCCGCTACAAAGAGCGCGGGGCAGGAATGCCTTGCGATAACAGAGTGGAACCGCGCGCTGCGCCTCTGTGCATTCTTATGCACAGAGGCTTTTTTGTATGGGATGTTTATTTGCGAGCACAGAAGTCCTGGGCGAGGCCGGGGTACTCTTGAGGGCTGATTTTCAGGGGGAAGGTCAGCTGATGTTCAGACGGGGAGAGGTATTGGTAGCAGAAGATTAGCTATTGTAAAGGGGGAAGGAGATTGTGAAGAAGATTTTCCGTACTTTGATGAATGATATTGATGTCGTGCTTGATCAGGACCCGGCGGCCAGAAATCGACTGGAGGTTATTTTCACCTATTCCGGTGTACACGCCTTATGGGCGCATCGGCTTGCGCATTGGTTGTGGAAACGGTGCCGGATGTACTTTATCGCCCGTGTTATTTCACAGGTGAGCCGCTTTTTTACCGGAATTGAGATTCATCCTGGAGCTGCCATTGGCCAGCGGCTGTTTATTGATCACGGTATGGGGGTTGTCATCGGGGAAACGTGTGAAATTGGCGACAATGTAACGATCTATCAAGGTGTTACGCTAGGCGGTACGGGAAAAGAAAAAGGCAAGCGTCACCCTACGGTAAAGGATAATGTCCTCATTGCTTCAGGAGCCAAAGTACTAGGATCGTTTACAATTGGAGAGAATGCTCGTATCGGAGCGGGCTCGGTCGTCTTAAAAGAAGTTCCTCCTAATTCCACGGTAGTCGGCATTCCAGGCAAAATTGTCATTCAGGACGGCCAGCGGGTCGAACAGACGCTTGACCATCACAATCTTCCTGACCCGATTGCCGATAAATTAAAAGAACTGGAAGAAGAAATAAAGGCATTGCGCTCGGAAAGAGAACTGCTGAACTCTTCATCAAAGGAAAAGCCTTTCGCATAATGTATAGAAATTACCGTAAGAAGGAGTAGATGAGCAGGATGGCAATCCATATTTATAATAGTTTAACGAAGAAAAAAGAACCGTTCACGCCGCTTGAAGAGGGCAAGGTAAAAATGTATGTTTGCGGACCAACCGTTTACAATTACATTCACATCGGGAATGCGCGACCGCCGATCGTTTATGATATGGTTCGCCGTTATTTGGAGTATCGCGGCTATGAGGTGACATTCATCTCTAATTTTACCGATGTTGATGATAAAATTATTCGCGCTGCCCATGAGCTTGGCGAGGATGTTTTTGCGGTTGCCAATCGCTTTATTGAGGCGTACCATCACGACACCTGTGCGCTTGGCGTCCGGAAAGCCGACCTCCATCCGCGCGTCACAGAGACAATCCCGGAAATCATTACCTTTATCGCGACATTAATCGAAAAAGGCTACGCCTATGAAGCGGGCGGCGATGTTTATTTCCGGACGAGAAAGTTTGACGGGTACGGCAAGCTTTCCTCGCAATCAATTGAGGATTTACGGTCGGGGGCGCGGATCGAGGTGGATGAGCGCAAAGAGGACTCGCTCGATTTCGTCTTATGGAAGGCGGCAAAGGAAGGCGAGATTTCGTGGGAAAGTCCATGGGGAGAAGGCCGTCCGGGCTGGCATATTGAATGCTCCGCCATGGTCAAAAAATATTTGGGAGATACGATTGATATTCACGCCGGCGGGCAGGATCTTGCTTTCCCTCATCATGAAAATGAGATTGCGCAATCGGAGGCATTGACTGGAAAGCCGATGGCTCATTATTGGATGCATAACGGTTTTATCAATATTAATAACGAAAAAATGTCGAAATCGCTCGGGAATTTCGTCTTGGCTAATGAAATTATTCGACAGCATTCTGCAGAGGTTGTCCGCTTTTTCATGCTGACCGCCCACTACCGCAGTCCGATTAATTTTAGCGATGAGCTGCTTGAAGGGGCAAAAAGCGGCCTTGAGCGGTTGAAAACTGCCGTAACCAGCCTGGAGCACCGGCGCAAGGAGTCGGCCGACTTCGGCGAAGCGGGTGAGTGGCTTGAACGGATTGAGGCATTAAAGCAGCGTTTTATTGTTGAGATGGATGATGACTTTAACAGCGCAAACGGAATTGCCGTATTGTTTGATTTAGCAAAGGAAGCCAACCGCTACCTTCGCGAGGATAAAACATCGGTAAAAGTACTTACGGCCTTCCTTGATCAGTTCCAGGAGTTCGCCGATGTGCTTGGCCTTAGCCTGCATACCGAGAGTGAATTGCTCGATGATGAAATCGAAGCCTTGATCGAGCAACGCAATGAGGCGCGCAAGCAACGGAATTTCGCCTTGGCGGACCAAATTCGCGACGAGCTGAAGGAGCAGGGCATTATATTGGAAGATACAGCTCAAGGTGTGCGCTGGAAGCGGGGATAGGAATGAAATTAATTGAAACAGCGACCGATTTTAAGCAACTGAATGCCCTCGCCCTCGCTTATATGGGGGATGCGGTGCTCGACATGTATATTCGCTATTATTTAATCGCGAAAGGGACCGTACGGCCACAGCGCCTTCATCTAGAGGCGACACGCTTTGTCTCGGCGAAGGCACAGGCCGCGGTCGTGCGCCGCATGCTTGAGCAGGAGGAATTCTCAGAAGAAGAAGAAGCGGTCTTTAAGCGGGGCCGCAATGCAAAGTCAGGCTCGATTCCAAAGAATACCGACTTGAACACGTATCGTTATTCGACCGGCTTTGAGGCTTTGCTTGGCTATTTATATGTACACGATAGACAAAGCCGGCTTGATGAACTGATGAAAAAAGCGGTGGCGTTCATTGAACAAGAATCAGAAGATGAGAAAGGAGCACCTCGATGACGCAAGAATTTATCATTGGAAAAAATCCCGTGATTGAAGCCCTTAAGTCAGGCCATGCGATCAATAAAATTTGGCTGGCGGAAGGTTCGCAGAAGGGGCAGATGACAAAGGTGCTGCAGCTCGCCAAGGAGCGCGGCGTCCTCGTGCAGCATGCACCGAAGCAAAAGCTGGCGCAGCTTGTGGACAGCGACAATCATCAGGGAGTCGTGGCTTCAGTTGCCGCTTACGAGTATGCCGAAATCGATGACTTGTTTGCAGCGGCCGAGCAAAAAGGGGAGGAGCCATTTTTTCTCTTATTGGATGAAGTGGAGGACCCTCATAATTTAGGGTCGATTCTCCGTACGGCTGATGCGGCCGGGGCTCATGGGGTCATTATCCCGAAACGGCGGGCTGTCGGATTGACGCAGGTTGTCGCCAAAGCTTCAACAGGCGCGATTGAATATGTACCGGTTGTACGGGTGACGAATTTGGCACGGACGATGGAGGATTTAAAGAAGCGGGGCTTATGGTTTGCCGGCACAGATGCAAAGGGGACCGAGGATTACCGCCAGGCCGCTTTCGATATGCCAATTGGCCTTGTAATCGGGAGTGAGGGCAAAGGGATTAGCCGTCTGATCAAGGAAAAATGCGATTTTCTGATTCGGATTCCGATGGTCGGACATGTAACGTCTTTAAATGCTTCTGTGGCGGCAAGCCTGCTGATGTATGAAGTGTACCGGAGACGTAATCAAGTGGGTCGATCCTAGCATGAAAGATATTCTGCTCGTGGACGGCTACAACATGATCGGGGCATGGCCGGAGCTGCGCGCTTTGAAGGATAAGGATCTTGGTCTGGCGCGGGACCGCCTTGTGGAGATGCTGGCTGAGTATCAGGCTTATACCGGCTATCGGGTGAAAGTCGTGTTTGATGCCCACATGGTGCAAGGAAGCGGGAAGAAGGAATATCATCACCGCATTGATGTGATCTACACAAGGAAAAATGAAACGGCTGATGAACGAATTGAAAAGCTCGTCCATGACTTGAAAAGAATTGATACGCGAATTCATGTCGCCACCTCAGACTTCATGGAGCAATCCTTAACATTTGGCAGTGGGGCTTTGCGGAAGTCGGCACGGGAGCTGCTAATTGAAATGGAGGTCATTGAGAAAGGGATAGACAAGGAAGTCGAAAAAACTCGAAAAAAGCAGCATTCGACAAAAATTCCGCTTACCGATGAAATGGCTGAAATTTTTGAAAGATGGCGTCGAGAGCGCTGATGTGTGGTTGACCTGCTGGAAAACTGTGCTATATAATGTTCGTATAATGGAGACAACAGCAAAGGTCGGAGGGATTGTCGTGAGCATAGACCTTCAAGAAACCGTATTTAAGCCGAGTTATGACAAAGTGAATGACGACGATTTGGTCATGTTTGTAAGAAATGGGGACAGCGCCGCGCTTGAATTTTTAATTAACAAATACAAGAATTTCGTTCGTGCTAAAGCTAGATCTTATTTTTTAATAGGGGCTGACCATGAAGATATTGTTCAAGAAGGAATGATCGGCCTGTATAAAGCTGTCCGTGATTTTAACGGGGATAAGCTGTCTTCTTTTAAAGCATTTGCTGAACTGTGTATTACACGGCAAATCATTACGGCCATTAAGACGGCGACGCGGCAGAAGCATATTCCGTTAAACTCGTATGTCTCATTGGACAAGCCATTGTATGATGAAGAGTCAGACCGGACCCTGCTAGATGTCATTTGCGGAACACGCGTCACCAATCCAGAAGAGCTGTTGATCAACCAGGAAGAATTTGAAGATATTGAATTGAAGATGGGTGAACTTCTTAGCGATCTGGAGCGACAGGTACTCACCTTATATCTCGATGGCCGGTCGTACCAGGAGATCTCGGTGGACTTGAATCGCCATGTCAAATCAATTGATAATGCCTTGCAGCGGGTAAAACGGAAACTCGAGCGTTATGTAGAGCTCAAAGGGGTTTCCTTAACGTAAAAAAAGCGGCGTCTAAAGATGTTGATAGATGCCGCTTTTTCTTATTTCCCCGGTTTTGGGACATTTGACACCCTCCTTCCCCTGTGATAGAGTGAAAGAGTGTGTGTATTTGAAGATGCGCTGGAGGTGCAAGATGCGGAGTAAGGTGGTACTAGCTTGTGAGGTTTGTCATTCACGCAACTATTCAACCGAAAAAAATAAGCAATCCAGCCCTGCCCGTATTGAAGTGAAAAAGTTCTGCAAGAGCTGTCAGGAACACACCCTTCATCGTGAAACAAAGTGATCGGGCGGGAGCGTCCGAATCACTGGCATATAGCCGGTAATGGTCTGTCGGAAAATGAGTAGACCGTTCGATGAGTTTCTTTCTCATTGAACGGTTTTAAACCTTGGACATGTTGTGTGTGAAGTTACTTTTTTGTCAAAAACTAAAAAACAAATGCTGATTTCGAATAGATAAGAGCTTGTTTGTCTATATTGATTGGTGCTGGAGGTGTCAAGCCGTGGCTGGCGGAGTGAAGGGTATTGGAAAGTTTTTACGTGATGTCGTTCAGGAAATGAAACGAGTGTCTTGGCCTACGCGCAAGGAACTGACTCGTTATACGTTGGTTGTTATCGGTACGGTAGCTTTTATTTCTGTGTTCTTTGCCATTATTGATTACGGTATTTCCGAACTTGTTCGTGTCCTGCTCGGATAATGTCTGGCGTAAGCTTGGTTGAGTAACTTTTGCAGGTTGATCCGGGGAAGATCGCCGGCTTCGTATAACGCTTCTAAGAAAAGGCGCAATGCGATTTTCTTATAGCATAGAGGAGGGAAGGACAACACCGTCCTAGATAACATGGAAAAAAATTGGTATGTGGTTCACACGTATTCAGGCTATGAAAATAAGGTAAAGACAAACTTGGAAAAGCGTCTGGAATCAATGGAAATGACCGATAAGATCTTCCGTGTCCTTGTTCCGGTGGAAGAAGAGACAGAAGTGAAAAACGGGAAATCAAAAACGGTTTCAAAGAAAGTTTTTCCAGGGTATGTCATTGTAGAAATGGTGATGACGGATGATTCCTGGTATGTAGTTCGGAACACACCGGGAGTAACCGGGTTTGTTGGTTCGGCCGGAGCTGGTTCCAAGCCGACGCCATTGCTGGAAGAGGAAGTGGAAGCGATTCTGAAGCAGATGGGCGTTGAGCAGCCGAAGGCCGAGGTTGACTTTGAGCTCAAGGAATCTGTTAAAGTGAAGGAAGGCCCATTTGCTAATTTTGTCGGCTCGATTGAGGAAATTCAAATGGATAAGCAGAAGCTGAAAGTCCACGTCAATATGTTTGGCCGTGAGACTCCGGTGGAGCTTGATTTTAATCAAGTTGAAAAGATTTAGTGAAATAACTTGATATCTGACAGCGAAGGTGATAAAATCTTCATGTTTGATATGGTTTCATTACATGAGCCATCGGGTGCATGAGTGCATCCGTTTTTTGAGTGGGAGGGTGACAAACGCCCGATAACCACATCACGGACTAAGGAGGTGTGTCACGTGGCTAAAAAGGTAATTAAAATGGTTAAATTGCAAATTCCTGCTGGGAAAGCAAACCCGGCGCCACCGGTAGGTCCTGCATTAGGTCAAGCAGGTGTGAATATCATGGGTTTCTGTAAGGAATTTAACGCTCGTACTTCAGACCAAGCGGGTCTTATCATCCCGGTAGAAATTACGGTATTTGAAGACCGTTCGTTTACATTCATCACGAAAACTCCGCCAGCTGCGGTTCTTCTTAAGAAGGCTGCTGGAATCGAGTCGGGTTCTGGTGAACCAAACCGCAATAAAGTTGCGACAGTAAAGCGTGATAAGGTGCGCGAAATTGCTGAAACGAAGATGCCTGATCTAAACGCAGCGAATGTTGAATCCGCTATGCGTATGGTAGAAGGTACTGCTCGCAGCATGGGTATTGTGATTGAAGACTAATTGGTAAGTTTCTTGGAGGTTGCACCCTAATCTGGGGTCGCAACCTTTCATAAGTGGGAGGTACTACCGCTAAAACCACAATCGAGGAGGAAATAGCATGGCTAAAAAAGGTAAAAAGTATCAAGAAGCTCTTAAGCTTGTTGACCGCGATACGGTTTATCAAGTTGAAGAAGCAATTGAGTTAGTGAAGAAAACAGCTACAGCTAAATTTGACGAAACAGTCGAAGTGGCTGTTCGCCTTGGGGTTGACCCTAAGAAAGCCGATCAACAAATTCGTGGCGCTGTTGTTCTGCCTAACGGAACTGGTAAAACACAACGCGTCCTTGTATTTGCGAAAGGCGATAAAGCGAAGGAAGCTGAAGCGGCTGGCGCTGATTATGTAGGAGAAGAAGATCTTATTAACAAAATCAACCAAGGTTGGTTCGAGTTTGATGTGATCGTTGCGACTCCTGATATGATGGCTCAAGTTGGTAAGCTCGGCCGGGTACTCGGACCGAAAGGCTTAATGCCAAACCCGAAAACAGGAACAGTTACCTTCGACGTAGAGAAGGCTGTCAATGAAATCAAGGCTGGTAAAGTAGAGTACCGTGTTGATAAAGCCGGTAACATCCACGTGCCGATTGGTAAAGTTTCATTTGAATCAGCGAAGCTTGCTGAAAACTTGAAAACGATCATTGAGACGCTTGTGAAGGTGAAGCCTGCTGCAGCAAAAGGAACGTACATGAAAAACGTTGCGATTGCTTCAACAATGGGGCCTGGTATTCGCGTCAATGCATCTGCATTTGCCAAATAAAACAAACGATTGACTTTTTCCTGTACCCTGTATATACTCTTAAGAGTGCCTGATACGGGTGCGTCAAAATAAAATGTCATACCGTAGACAGTAGGGGCGTACACCGCTTAAACTTCCTACCGAGGTAAGCAATAGATACAGAAGAACAACTCTGTGTTTGTCTGCCCTCATGTCTGCATGAGGGCTTTTTACATGCTTTTCGGACGGTATGGATAAAACTATGGGAGGTGTAAGGATGAGCGTATTAGAACAGAAAAAACAGGTTGTAGCTGATATCGCTGCAAAGCTTAATGCAAGCAAAGCGACGATTGTTGTCGATTACCGCGGACTGAATGTTGCAGAAGTAACTGAGCTTCGTAAGCAGCTTCGTGAGGCTGGAGTCGAGTTCAAGGTATACAAGAACACACTTGCGCGCCGCGCAACAGCTGAGGCAAACCTTTCTGAGCTGGATGCACAGCTTGTTGGTCCAACGGCAATCGCATTTAGCGATGAAGATGTTGTTGCTCCTGCGAAGGTTCTTAACAGCTTTGCGAAAGAACACGAAGCTCTTGAAATCAAAGCTGGTGTCATCGAAGGCCGCATCACAAGCGTGGAAGAAATCAAGGCTCTTGCTGAGCTACCATCACGCGAAGGACTTCTATCTATGCTTCTCAGCGTGCTTCAAGCTCCAATGCGCAACTTTGCATTGGCGACAAAAGCCGTTGCGGATCAGAAGGAAGAGCAAGGCGCTTAATGTATGTTGACCCGCCCGGTGTAACGCCGGGTTTAAGATACGTGAGCTAGTAAGATACTTTAAAAAAACGAAATAGGGAGGATTTATCATGAGTAAAGATCAAATCATTGAAGCGATTAAAGAAATGACAGTTTTAGAACTAAATGACCTTGTTAAGGCAATCGAAGAAGAATTCGGAGTAACAGCTGCTGCTCCAGTTGCTGTAGCTGCAGGCGGCGGAGACGCTGGCGGTGCTGAGCAATCTGAATTCGACGTTATTTTAGAATCTGCTGGCGGATCTAAAATCAACGTTATCAAGGCTGTACGTGAAATCACTGGCCTTGGTCTTAAGGAAGCAAAAGCACTTGTTGACGGTGCTCCAGCTCCAATCAAAGAAGGCGTAGCGAAAGAAGAAGCTGAAGAAATGAAAGCTAAGCTTGAAGAAGCAGGCGCTTCTGTTGAACTTAAGTAATCGATAGTGGAAAAAGGGCTCGCGGCAAGCGGGTCCTTTTTTTAAACATCAAAAAGTATAAACGTGTCCGTGTTCATTCGGGAAAGGGGGGCGGCTGCGCGCGCCGCTTCAAAGAAAAGACGTCTATGGCGTCTTTCTCATTGAAAGGAGTGAGGAAGGGATGTCGGAACATTATTACTCAAAGAAACCCTCTGTCGAAAGCGCGGAAAGGAAGTGGAGCTTTGAGCTTCGCGGTCGTAAGCTACATTTCTTTTCGGACAGTGGTGTGTTCTCTAAAAGAGAGGTCGATTTTGGCAGCAGGCTGTTAATTGAGGCCTTTTCCTTTCCGGAGCAGGCTGGAGATCTTCTCGATGTCGGTTGCGGGTATGGACCGATCGGCCTGACGCTCGCCAAAGAGGATGAAAGCCGAGTTGTTCATATGATCGATGTCAATGAAAGAGCGCTTGAATTGGCGAAAAAGAATAGCGAAGAAAACCAGGTTGAAAACTGTCTCATTTATGAGAGTGACGGCTTTAGCCGGGTGGAAAAGCGCGACTTTGCCGCGATTGTAACGAATCCGCCGATCCGCGCCGGTAAAAAAACCGTTCATCTTATCTTTGAGCAGGCGGAGCGGCATCTTCAGCCGGGTGGAGAACTGTGGATAGTGATTCAAAAAAAGCAAGGAGCGCCATCCGCGCTTGAAAAAGTAAAGACTCTTTTTGCCGAAGTGGAGATTGTTGAGAAGAAAAAGGGTTACTTTATTATAAAAGCAAAAAAAGTTTGACCGAGCCTTTCTTTTGTGGTATTGTTATTTAATGCGTATAACTACCTATTTTTAGATCATCATTTTGGCAAATGTCAAGTGGGAATTGTTGAATAACGATGTGGAAAAGTGGTTATACTGAAATAATCGAATGGTCGAATAAGAAAATTGGTTGACGAAAACCCGTTTTCTTTTTGGTGGTTAGATAGAAAGTTACGACGTTCTTCTGCTGCCTTGCACGGTTTTAAAGGTTTTGCTCAATCTATAAAAGTGTGTCATCCGGTTTTGCTCTTCTATAGGGGACGGGTGTGATGCATTTTTAGATACTATAACGCGAGATTTGAGGGGTGAATCAGTTGACAGGTCAACTAGTTCAGTATGGACGCCACCGCCAGCGGAGAAGCTATGCAAGAATTAATGAAGTGTTGGAGCTGCCGAATTTGATTGAAATTCAAACAGCCTCCTACCAGTGGTTTCTTGATGAGGGCCTGAGGGAAATGTTTCAGGATATTTCTCCAATCCAAGATTTTACGGGGAACTTGGTTTTAGAGTTTATAGACTATAGTCTAGGAGAGCCAAAGTACCCGGTTGATGAATCAAAGGAGCGCGATGTGACCTATGCAGCTCCACTTCGGGTTAAGGTTCGTCTCATTAACAAGGAAACTGGGGAAGTAAAAGAGCAAGAAGTCTTCATGGGAGATTTCCCGCTGATGACAGAAACAGGAACGTTCGTGATCAACGGAGCCGAGCGTGTTATTGTTTCTCAGCTTGTTCGTTCACCTAGTGTCTATTACAGTGAAAAAACGGATAAGAACGGTAAGAAGGGCTTTACTGCTACGGTCATCCCGAATCGTGGGGCTTGGCTGGAGCTGGAGACAGATGCCAAGGATATCGTTTATGTTCGTATAGACCGCACCAGAAAAATCCCTGTGACGGTTCTTTTGCGTGCGTTAGGTTTTGGATCTGATCAAGAGATCATTGATTTATTGGGAGAAGATGAGTACCTTCGTAATTCACTTGAAAAGGATAATACGGACGGTACGGAAAAAGCGCTTCTGGAAATCTACGAGCGCCTTCGTCCCGGAGAACCGCCTACAGTTGATAATGCAAAAAGCTTGCTGGAATCACGCTTTTTTGATCCGAAGCGCTATGATTTAGCCAATGTGGGCCGTTATAAAATTAATAAGAAGCTTCATATAAAAAACCGGTTGTTTAATCAGCGCTTGGCTGAAACATTGGTAGATCCGGAAACAGGTGAAGTGATTGCCGAAGAAGGAACGCTACTTGACCGCCGGACATTGGATCGTATTTTGCCATATCTCGAAAATAATGTCGGCTTCAGACATGTTCGGGCTTCAGGTGGGGTTGTCGAGGATGCGGAGATCGAGTTGCAGTCGATCCTTATTTACTCACCGGAAGACCACGATGGCGAAAAAACAATCCGCGTTATTGGAAACGCGATGGTCGAGCGCGATGTGAAGCATATTACACCGGCTGATATCATTGCTTCCATTAACTATTTCTTTAATCTGCTGCACGGTGTTGGTGATACTGATGATATTGATCATCTCGGTAATCGCCGCCTCCGTTCTGTCGGTGAGCTTTTGCAGAACCAGTTCCGGATCGGGTTGTCACGGATGGAACGTGTTGTGCGGGAACGCATGTCGATTCAGGACCCTAATATGATCACGCCGCAGGCACTGATCAATATTCGTCCGGTGATCGCCTCAATCAAGGAGTTCTTCGGCAGCTCGCAGCTTTCACAATTTATGGACCAAACGAACCCGTTAGCTGAATTGACACATAAGCGTCGTCTTTCAGCGCTTGGACCGGGTGGTTTAACGAGAGAGCGTGCCGGCTTTGAAGTTCGTGACGTCCACTATTCTCACTACGGCCGGATGTGCCCGATTGAAACGCCGGAAGGTCCGAATATCGGTCTGATCAACTCGCTTTCTTCTTACGCGAAGGTCAATGAATTCGGCTTTATGGAAACACCTTACCGTCGTGTTGATCCTGACACAGGAAAGGTTACTTCGCAAATTGATTACTTAACAGCGGACGAAGAGGATAACTACGTTGTCGCTCAGGCGAATGCCCGTTTAGCTGAAGACGGATCTTTTGTCGATGAGAATATTATTGCCCGTTTCCGCGGGGAAAACACGGTCGTGCCGCGTGAGCGTCTTGATTACATGGATGTATCACCGAAGCAGGTCGTATCGGCCGCGACTTCATGTATTCCGTTCCTCGAAAATGATGACTCAAACCGTGCACTGATGGGGGCGAACATGCAGCGGCAGGCAGTTCCATTGCTTGTACCGGAAGCGCCGATCGTCGGAACGGGAATGGAGCACGTTTCAGCGAAGGATTCAGGGGCGGCGATTGTTTCAAAGACGAAAGGAATCGTCGAGCGTGTAACAGCGAAGGAAATCTGGGTCCGTCGTCTTGAAGAAGTTGATGGTAAGGAAGTCAAAGGCGATCTTGATAAGTACCGCCTGCAAAAGTTTGTCCGCTCGAACCAGGGAACAAGCTACAACCAGCGTCCTATCGTTTCTGAAGGCGACGTCGTCGAGAAGCGTGAAATTCTTGCCGATGGTCCTTCGATGGAAAAAGGCGAGATGGCGCTTGGACGGAATGTCCTTGTCGGCTTCATGACGTGGGATGGCTATAACTATGAGGATGCGATTATTTTAAGTGAACGTCTTGTAAAAGACGATGTGTATACATCGGTTCATATTGAAGAATATGAATCAGAAGCCCGTGATACAAAGCTTGGGCCTGAAGAGATTACGCGCGACATCCCGAACGTTGGGGAAGATGCGTTGAAAAACCTCGATGAACGCGGCATTATCCGCGTCGGGGCTGAAGTGAAGGATGGCGACATCCTCGTCGGTAAGGTAACGCCAAAAGGAGTGACGGAGCTTACCGCTGAAGAGCGACTGCTCCATGCGATTTTCGGCGAGAAGGCGCGCGAGGTTCGTGATACGTCATTGCGTGCACCTCACGGCGGTGACGGGATTGTTCTTGATGTGAAGATTTTCAACCGTGAAGATGGCGATGAGCTTCCTCCAGGTGTCAATCAGCTTGTCCGTGTCTATATTGTTCAGAAGCGTAAAATCCATGAAGGCGATAAAATGGCCGGTCGTCACGGAAACAAGGGGGTTATCTCCCGTATTCTTCCGGAAGAGGATATGCCATATCTGCCAGATGGAACACCAATCGATATCATGCTGAACCCACTTGGGGTACCTTCGCGGATGAACATCGGTCAGGTACTTGAGCTTCACCTCGGTATGGCGGCGCGTAAGCTTGGCATTCATGTTGCTTCTCCTGTTTTTGACGGGGCGACTGAGGATGATGTGTGGGATACACTGGAAGAAGCCGGTCTGGCCCGTGATGGGAAAACCGTGCTTTACGACGGACGGACAGGTGAGCCGTTTGATAACCGTGTATCGGTCGGGATCATGTATATGATCAAGCTTGCCCACATGGTCGATGATAAGCTTCATGCCCGTTCAACAGGACCTTATTCTCTTGTTACGCAACAGCCGTTGGGCGGGAAGGCTCAATTTGGCGGACAGCGTTTTGGAGAGATGGAAGTATGGGCGCTCGAAGCATACGGCGCGGCTTATACATTGCAGGAAATTCTTACCGTCAAATCCGATGACGTCGTCGGACGTGTGAAAACATACGAAGCGATTGTCAAAGGGGAAAATGTACCTGAGCCTGGAGTGCCGGAATCGTTTAAGGTTCTGATTAAGGAGCTTCAATCACTCGGTATGGACGTCAAGATGCTGTCGAGCAATGAAGAAGAAATTGAAATGAGGGAGCTTGATGACGAAGAGGATCAGACGAGCGAAAAGCTGAATCTTAACTTCGAATCAAAAGTATAGCTCGAAATGAAGTGGTTGGGAGCTGGTGTAAGCTGGTTCCCTCCAGCTTTCTGCCCTCTTTGATCGTTACAGACATTACTTGGTTGAATAAGTCATGGAAAACAAAAGGGAGGTAAGCCCCTTGTTAGATGTAAATAACTTTGAATATATGAAAATCGGCCTCGCTTCACCGAACAAAATTCGTTCTTGGTCAAGAGGGGAAGTTAAAAAGCCTGAAACCATTAACTACCGAACATTAAAGCCGGAAAAGGATGGTCTTTTCTGTGAGCGTATTTTCGGACCGCAAAAGGACTGGGAATGCCATTGCGGTAAATACAAGCGTGTCCGTTATAAAGGGGTCGTCTGTGATCGTTGTGGCGTTGAGGTAACACGTGCCAAGGTTCGCCGTGAACGTATGGGTCATATCGAGCTTGCCGCGCCTGTATCACATATTTGGTACTTCAAAGGCATCCCTAGCCGGATGGGTCTTGTACTTGATATGTCTCCTCGTTCGTTGGAGGAAATTATTTATTTCGCTTCTTACGTCGTCACAGATCCAGGTGATACGCCGTTAGAGAAGAAGCAACTGCTTTCCGAAAAGGAATACCGGACGTACCGTGACAAGTATGGCCGCTCTTTTACCGCACAAATGGGGGCAGAGGCGATCCGCAAGCTGCTCGCTGATATCGACCTTGAAAAAGAAGTCGGTCTGCTGAAAGAGGAGCTGATTACTGCTCAAGGACAGCGCCGGACACGAGCGATTAAGCGCCTCGAAGTGTTGGAAGCTTTCCGGAACTCCGGCAACGAACCATCCTGGATGGTCTTAGATGTTCTTCCTGTCATCCCGCCTGAGCTTCGCCCGATGGTTCAGCTTGATGGCGGACGCTTTGCTACATCTGACTTAAATGATTTATACCGTCGTGTGATTAACCGTAACAATCGTCTGAAGCGTCTGCTTGATTTAGGGGCGCCGAACATTATTGTGCAGAATGAGAAGCGTATGCTTCAGGAAGCGGTCGATGCGTTGATTGATAACGGTCGTCGCGGCCGGCCAGTAACGGGACCGGGGAACCGTCCGCTTAAATCACTTTCACATATGCTGAAAGGGAAGCAGGGACGCTTCCGTCAAAACCTGTTAGGGAAGCGTGTTGACTATTCAGGCCGTTCGGTAATCGTTGTAGGACCGAACCTTAAGATGTACCAATGTGGGCTACCGAAAGAAATGGCGTTAGAGCTGTTTAAGCCATTTGTAATGAAAGAGCTTGTCAGTAAAGGACTCGCTCATAACATCAAGAGCGCAAAACGCAAGGTCGAACGAATCCAGCCTGAGGTATGGGACGTGCTTGAGGAAGTCATCCGCGAGCATCCGGTTCTGTTAAACCGTGCCCCTACCCTTCACAGACTCGGTATTCAGGCGTTTGAGCCAATCCTTGTTGAAGGGCGCGCGATTAAACTGCACCCGCTTGTATGTACAGCGTATAATGCGGACTTTGACGGTGACCAAATGGCCGTCCACGTCCCGCTTTCAGCTGAAGCGCAGGCCGAAGCTCGTATCTTGATGCTTGCCGCACAGAACATTTTGAATCCGAAGGACGGGAAGCCGGTTGTTACACCGTCTCAGGATATGGTTCTTGGTAACTACTACTTAACGCTTGAGCGTAAAGGCGCGTTAGGCGAAGGGTCGATCTTTAAAGATACGAATGAAGCATTGATTGCTTATCAGAACGGGTATGTGCACTTGCACAGCCGTGTTGCAATCCCAGTCGCTTCTCTTGGAAAGACGACATTCCGTGAGGATCAGGTAGATAAGCTGTTGCTTACGACCGTAGGGAAGCTGATTTTTAATGAGATCTTGCCGGAGACATTCCCATATGTGAATGAGCCGACAATGTCGAACCTTGAAATTGCGACACCGGATAAATATCTGATTTCCAGCTCAGCCGATGTGAAGGAACACTTTGCAAACAGTGAGCTCGTTCCGCCATTTAAGAAGGGCTTCCTCGGTAATATTATTGCGGAAGTATTTAAGAAATTCGCGATTGCCGAAACGTCAAAAATGCTTGACCGGATGAAGGATCTTGGCTTTAAGTACTCTACGAAGGCGGGGATCACCGTCGGGGTAGCTGATATTGTCGTTCTTGCTGAGAAAAAAGAAATTTTGGAAGAGGCAGAACAGAAGGTCGAAAAGATTCTCAAGCAGTTCAGACGTGGTTTGATCACGGAAGAAGAGCGTTATGACCGCGTTATTTCCGTCTGGAGTGAAGCGAAGGATGTTATTCAGAATAAGCTGATGGGGACGCTTGATACAAGTAACCCGATCTTCATGATGAGTGATTCCGGAGCCCGTGGTAACGCCTCGAACTTCACTCAGCTTGCTGGAATGCGTGGCTTGATGGCCAACCCGTCAGGACGGATTATCGAGCTTCCGATCAAATCAAGCTTCCGTGAAGGGCTAACTGTATTGGAGTACTTTATTTCCACGCACGGTGCGCGGAAAGGTCTTGCCGATACAGCTCTGAAGACAGCCGATTCAGGTTATCTGACTCGCCGCCTTGTCGATGTTGCCCAGGATGTTATTGTCCGTGAGGATGATTGTGGCACAGACCGCGGATTAGAAGTGAAAGCGATCAAGGAAGGCAATGAAGTTATTGAAGGCTTGTACGACCGTCTTGTCGGCCGTGTTGCCTTTAAGACGCTTAAGCATCCTGAAACAGGCGAAGTGTTAATTCGAAAGAATGAGCTGATCGTCGAGGATATCGCGAAACAAATTGTTGACGCCGGTATTGAAGACGTGATGATTCGTTCCGTCTTCACATGCGACACGCGTCACGGCGTTTGTAAGAAGTGCTACGGCCGCAACCTGGCGACAGGAAGCGATGTCGAAGTTGGGGAGGCAGTTGGAATTATCGCTGCCCAATCCATCGGGGAGCCGGGAACACAGCTTACAATGCGTACGTTCCATACCGGTGGGGTAGCCGGAGACGATATTACCCAGGGTCTACCGCGTATTCAGGAGATTTTTGAAGCGCGTAATCCGAAAGGGCAGGCAGTCATTTCGGAAATTGATGGTGAAGTTATCGACTTTAAAGATGGTGACAAGCGCGAAGTCATGATCAAAAGCGAGATGGAGACGAAGAGCTATACGATTCCGTATGGAGCGCGTCTCAAGGTCGCAGTCGGCGACATCATCGAGTCAGGACAGCCACTTACAGAGGGCTCGATCGATCCGAAGGAATTGTTGAAGGTGAAAGGGATGAACGAGGTTCAGGAGTACTTGCTGCGTGAAGTGCAGAAAGTATACCGGATGCAAGGGGTGGAAATCGGTGATAAGCACGTTGAAGTAATGGTCAGACAGATGCTTCGCAAAGTCCGTGTTGTCGATGCCGGTGAAACGACTGTGCTTCCTGGTTCCCTTATCGAAATTCAACAGTTTAATGATGAGAACAAGAAGGTGCTGCTGGAGAAGAAGCGTCCGGCGACGGGTAAGCCGGTATTACTCGGTATTACGAAAGCATCGCTCGAAACCGATTCATTCTTGTCAGCCGCTTCCTTCCAGGAAACGACGCGCGTGTTGACAGATGCCGCGATCAAAGGGAAGCGCGATGAGCTTCTCGGCCTGAAGGAAAATGTCATCATCGGTAAGCTTGTTCCGGCTGGAACGGGTATGTCCCGCTACCGCGATCTGAACATTTATTCGAAGTATGATGAACAGGCGGTGGAAGAGGTAGAAGCTCCAGTTGCTGATGAGGTTCTCACTCACGAATAAAATTCTTTGAAGAGATGTTGACACTGGCATATGAGGATGATAAGATATCAAAGTGTGCCTAAGATACTACCTGTTGCTTTGGAGGATGATTTATGTCTTATGAAAAAGTTTTACAGGCTGATGACCTAATTATAGGTACGAAACAAACGCTTAAGGCGCTTGATGAGGGTATTGTTTCTGAGGTCATAATCGCGATTGATGCAGAGTACCGAGTAATTTACAAAGTTGAAGCATTAGCGAAAACCAAGAATATACCACTTGTATATGTTGACTCAATGAAGAAGCTTGGAAAAGCTTGCGGCATTGAAGTTAGCGCAGCTGCTGTCGCTTTAAAAAAGTGATCGATTTTTGCCATTCGGCGCAAGCCGTCTGGCAAAAATTTTCCTTTTGCCTAGCGATGAACCACCAGGATCGGTGGTCTTAACAATTGAGAGAGAGGAGGAAAATAACATGCCTACAATTAATCAGTTAATTCGTAAAGGACGCGTCGCTAAAGTGAAGAAGTCTGACTCTCCAGCACTTAACAAAGGCTTTAACAGCTTTAAAAAGGTGCAGACAGATCTTTCATCTCCACAGAAGCGTGGTGTTTGTACGCGTGTTGGTACGATGACACCGAAGAAGCCGAACTCAGCTCTTCGTAAATATGCGCGTGTTCGTTTAACGAACCAAATTGAGGTAACAGCTTACATTCCGGGTATCGGCCACAACTTGCAAGAGCACAGTGTCGTTCTTATCCGTGGTGGACGTGTAAAGGATTTACCGGGGGTACGTTACCATATCGTACGTGGCGCTCTTGATACTGCGGGTGTTCAAAACCGCATGCAAGGCCGTTCTAAGTACGGTACGAAGCGTCCAAAGGAAAAGAAGTAATCTAAAAAAATTCGGTTTAAATGTTGAAAGGAGGGGAAACAATGCCTCGTAAAGGACCAGTCGCCCGTCGCGATGTATTACCAGATCCTATTTATAATTCCAAGCTTGTCACTCGTTTAATTAACCGTATTATGGTTGATGGAAAGCGCGGTGTCGCGCAAACGATTCTATATAACGCTTTTGAACTAGTGAAAGAGCGCAGTGGAAACGATCCGATGGAAGTGTTTGACCAAGCGCTTAAGAACATTATGCCTGTTCTTGAAGTTAAAGCTCGTCGTGTCGGTGGTGCAAACTACCAAGTGCCGATTGAAGTAAAGCCTGAACGTCGTACGACATTAGGACTTCGCTGGTTAGTAAACTACTCTCGCCTTCGTGGAGAAAAAACGATGGAAGAGCGTTTAGCTAATGAAATTCTTGATGCTGCCAACAACACAGGTGCAGCGGTTAAGAAGCGTGAAGATACGCATAAGATGGCGGAAGCGAACAAAGCGTTTGCTCACTACCGTTGGTAAGATTCTATTAAATAAAATGTTCGAAAGAGGAAGGAGAAATACCCTATGGCAAGAGAGTTCTCCTTAAAAGATACACGTAATATCGGCATCATGGCCCACATTGATGCCGGTAAAACAACAACGACTGAACGTGTACTTTTTTATACTGGACGTATCCATAAGATTGGTGAAACGCATGAAGGTGCTTCCCAAATGGACTGGATGGAGCAGGAGCAGGAACGTGGGATCACGATCACATCTGCTGCGACAACAGCTGCTTGGAAGGGACACCGGATTAACATCATCGATACACCTGGACACGTAGACTTCACAGTTGAAGTAGAACGTTCTTTACGTGTATTGGATGGAGCTGTCGCAGTACTTGATGCTCAATCTGGGGTTGAGCCGCAAACTGAAACAGTTTGGCGTCAAGCAACCACATATGGTGTACCGCGTATTGTTTTCATTAACAAAATGGACAAAACGGGTGCAGACTTTCTTTACTCAGTAGGAACGCTTCGTGACCGACTTCAGGCAAATGCCCATCCGATTCAATTGCCGATTGGCGCTGAAGACGAGTTTGACGGAATTATCGATCTTGTTGACATGGTTGCATACTTCTATGAAGATGACCTTGGTACACGTACCGATGCAAGAGAGATTCCTGATGAGTACAAAGACAAGGCACAGGAGCTTCATGAATCATTAGTTGAAGCTGTTGCTGAACTTGATGAAGAATTAATGATGAAATACTTAGAAGGTGAAGAGCTTACTAAGGATGAAATCAAAGCCGCTATCCGTAAAGGTACGGTTAACGTAGAATTTTATCCGGTGCTTTGTGGATCGGCATTTAAGAACAAAGGTGTTCAGTTGATGCTGGATGCGGTTCTTGACTACCTTCCATCACCTTTAGATGTTCCTGCGATTAAGGGTGTTGTGCCTGATTCTGATGAAGAAGTAACTCGCGAATCCAGCGACGAAGCGCCTTTCTCTGCGCTTGCGTTTAAGGTGATGACTGATCCTTATGTTGGTAAGCTGACGTTCTTCCGTGTTTACTCAGGTACACTTAATTCCGGTTCTTATGTTAAGAATTCGACGAAAGACAAGCGTGAGCGCGTCGGTCGTATTCTGCAAATGCATGCGAACTCCCGTGAGGAAATCTCAACAGTATACGCCGGGGACATTGCGGCGGCTGTAGGTTTGAAGGATACAACAACCGGTGATACGCTATGTGATGAAAAGAATCTTGTTATTCTTGAATCCATGCAATTCCCTGAGCCTGTTATCTCCTTGTCTGTTGAGCCTAAGTCAAAGGCTGACCAGGATAAGATGGGTATGGCATTGGCGAAGCTGGCTGAAGAGGATCCAACATTCCGTACTGAAACAAACGAAGAGACTGGTCAAACGATCATTTCTGGTATGGGTGAACTTCACCTTGATATCATCGTTGACCGGATGAAGCGTGAGTTTAAAGTAGAAGCGAATGTCGGTGCACCTCAAGTATCTTACCGTGAAACAATTCGTCAATCTGCTCAGGTTGAAGGTAAGTTTGTTCGTCAATCTGGTGGACGTGGACAATTCGGTCACGTTTGGATTGAATTCAGCCCTAACGAAGAAGGTGCTGGTTTCGAATTCGAAAATGCGGTTGTCGGTGGAGCGGTTCCTCGTGAATACATCAACTCAGTTGAGCAGGGTGTAGAGGAAGCATTGCAGAACGGAATGCTTGCTGGTTATCCGGTAATTGATGTAAAAGCGAAGCTTTATGATGGTTCTTACCATGATGTCGACTCAAGTGAGATGGCGTTTAAGATCGCTGCATCAATGGCTGTGAAAAACGCAAAATCAAAATGTAACCCGGTTCTTCTTGAGCCGCTTATGAAGGTTGAAGTTGTTGTACCTGAAGAGTACATGGGAGATGTAATGGGTGACGTTACAGCCCGCCGTGGACGTGTTGATGGTATGGAAGCTCGCGGAAACGCTCAAATTGTTAAAGCGTTCGTTCCATTAGCTGAAATGTTCGGTTATGCAACTTCATTACGTTCTCGTACACAAGGCCGCGGAACATACACAATGTTCTTCGATCACTACGAGGAAGTACCTAAGAGCGTCGGTGAAGAAATTATTAAGAAACAAACAGGAGAATAATTTTTCTTTCTAATTGTTTCGTGTAATATTTTGTTGTAAGCTAAGAAAGGTGATATTTATCAATGGGTAAAGCACCTTTCAACCCATAAAAATTCAATTAATTTTGTTCAATTAAGGGAGGAAATGAATCATGGCTAAGGAAAAATTTGACCGCTCCAAAACACATGCCAATATTGGTACAATTGGACACGTTGACCATGGTAAAACAACGTTAACAGCTGCAATTACAACTGTACTTGCTAAGCGTTCTGGTAAAGGTACTGCAATGGCGTATGACGCAATTGACGGTGCTCCGGAAGAGCGCGAGCGTGGAATTACAATCTCAACTGCACACGTTGAGTACGAAACTGATTCTCGCCACTACGCACACGTAGACTGCCCAGGACACGCTGACTACGTTAAGAACATGATCACTGGTGCTGCGCAAATGGACGGCGGAATTCTAGTAGTATCTGCTGCTGATGGTCCTATGCCACAAACTCGTGAGCACATCCTATTGTCTCGCCAAGTAGGTGTACCTTACCTTGTTGTATTCTTAAACAAGTGTGACATGGTTGACGATGAAGAGCTTCTTGAGCTAGTAGAAATGGAAGTTCGTGATCTTCTATCTGAGTATGACTTCCCTGGTGATGATGTACCTGTTATCCAAGGTTCTGCTCTTAAAGCTCTTGAAGGAGACGCTGCTTGGGAAGAAAAAATCATCGAGCTAATGGATGCAGTTGACAGCTATATCCCAACTCCAGAGCGCGATAAAGAAAAGCCATTCATGATGCCAGTTGAGGATGTATTCTCAATCACTGGTCGTGGTACAGTTGCTACTGGCCGTGTTGAGCGTGGTCAATTAAACGTTGGTGATACAATTGAAATCATCGGTATCACTGAAGAGCCTAAGTCTACAACTTGTACTGGAGTAGAAATGTTCCGTAAGCTTCTTGACTATGCAGAAGCTGGCGACAACATTGGTGCATTACTTCGTGGGGTAGCTCGTGATGAAGTTCAGCGCGGACAAGTACTTGCTAAGCCAGGTACAATCACTCCACACACTAACTTCAAAGCTGAAGTTTATGTTCTTTCTAAAGAAGAAGGTGGACGTCACACTCCATTCTTCTCAAACTACCGTCCTCAGTTCTACTTCCGTACAACTGACGTAACTGGAATCGTTCAGCTTCCAGAAGGCGTTGAGATGGTAATGCCTGGTGACAACATCGAAATGACGGTTGAGCTTATTGCGCCAATCGCGATCGAAGAAGGTACTAAGTTCTCTATCCGTGAGGGTGGACGTACTGTAGGTGCCGGCGTTGTTGCTTCAATCCAAAAGTAATTCGTTTTAACAGTAAGAGGCTGTCCCGGTGGCAGCCTCTTCTTTTTTTGCAAGTTAGTGCGTCTTGGCTGGTATTTTGTTGAAATTTTACTCAACGGCAAAAAAGGCTTGAAATCCGTAATGGATATCTATATAATAGTATGAGTGTGGCTAAGATAGGCATTAAACTTGCATTGCTGGCAATGTATCAGTATAATGTTGAATGTTAGTCATTGACAGCGATGATGCGAAAGGTTGCTGACACACCAGGCCCCTTTGCCATGGCACGGTGTAGGAAATTTTCGCGGAGTATGTCTGTTTCTAAAAATGGACGATAAAGGAGGGGCTATAATGGCAAAGCAAAAGATTCGCATTCGTTTAAAAGCTTATGATCACAGAGTCCTTGATCAATCTGCAGAGAAAATTGTTGATACGGCAAAACGTTCAGGTGCAAGTGTTTCGGGTCCAATCCCGCTTCCAACTGAAAAATCCGTCTATACAATTTTACGTGCGGTTCACAAGTACAAAGATTCTCGTGAGCAGTTTGAAATGCGTACACACAAGCGCTTGATTGATATTGTCAATCCAACACCACAAACTGTGGATGCATTAATGCGTTTGGATTTACCATCAGGCGTCGATATCGAAATCAAACTTTAATCCATAATGAAGAAAGATTCTTCATTTAATTATGATATGAAAATGGCAAACAAAATATGAAATTATACTAGGAGGTGTAACGGATGTCCAAAGGAATCTTAGGTAGAAAAATTGGTATGACTCAAGTCTTCGCTGAAAATGGTGAAGTCATCCCTGTAACAGTAATCGAGGCTGAACCGAATGTCGTTCTTCAAAAGAAAACTGTTGAATCGGATGGTTATGAAGCAATCCAAATTGGTTTTGCTGACCAAAAGAAGGCAAATGCAAACAAACCAGCTCAAGGCCATGCTGCAAAAGCAAACACGGCCCCTAAGCGCTTCATCAAGGAAATCCGTAACGTAAATCTTGACGAATTTGAAGTTGGTCAAGAAGTTAAGGTAGATACTTTCGCTGCTGGCGATGTAGTAGATGTAACAGGAACATCAAAAGGGAAAGGTTTCCAGGGTGCAATTAAGCGCCACAACCAATCTCGTGGCCCGATGTCACATGGTTCCCGTTATCACCGTCGCCCAGGTTCAATGGGACCTGTAGCTCCAAACCGTGTATTCAAAGGAAAATTGCTTCCAGGACGTATGGGTGGAGAAACAGTTACAGTTCAAAATCTTGAGATCGTAAAAGTCGATGCAGAACGTAATCTTCTATTAGTAAAAGGGAATGTTCCTGGAGCTAAAAAGAGCTATGTGTCTGTACAAAGCGCGATCAAAGTAAAATAAAGATTGAAAGAAAGGAGGACACATCATGCCGAAAGTAGCATTATTTAACCAATCAGGTTCACAAGTAGGAGATATCGAGTTAGCAGAATCGGTTTTTGGAATTGAACCAAACGAAAGTGTGCTTCACGAAGCTGTCGTGATGCAGCAGGCTTCATTACGCCAGGGCACACATAAAACAAAAGGACGCTCTGAAGTTCGTGGTGGTGGTCGTAAGCCATGGCGCCAAAAGGGAACAGGCCGTGCTCGTCAAGGCTCAATCCGTTCACCGCAATGGGTAGGTGGTGGAGTCGTATTCGGACCAACACCTCGCAGCTACAGCTACAAGCTGCCTAAAAAAGTTCGCCGCTTGGCAATCAAATCCGCTCTATCATCAAAGGTACAGGCGGAGGAAATTGTTGTGCTTGAGAACTTAGCACTTGACGCACCGAAGACAAAGGAAATGGCTGCTGTTCTTGCTGGTCTTTCTGTAGATAGCAAAGCGCTGGTTGTAACAGCTGACTATAACGAAGCGGTTGCTCTTTCCGCGCGCAATCTGCCTGGTGTGACATTTGTTACAGCAGACGGCGTTAGCGTACTCGATGTACTTAAGCATGATAAGCTAGTCATCACGAAAGAGGCCGTTGAAAAGGTAGAGGAGGTGCTTGCATAATGTCAAACGCTCGTGATATCATTAAGCGCCCCGTGATTACTGAACGTTCAACTGACCTAATGGGTGATAAGAAGTATACGTTCGAAGTAGACGTTCGTGCAAACAAAACACAAATCAAAGATGCGATTGAAGAGATCTTTGAAGTGAAAGTAGAAAAAGTAAACACAATGAATTATAAAGGTAAGTCAAAGCGTTTTGGCCGTTACACAGGCTTTACAGCTCGTCGCAAGAAGGCGATTGTTACCTTAACACCTGACAGCAAAGAACTTGAATTCTTTGAAGGTGTTTAAACCTATTAGAGAAGGAGGGAACTAATATGGCGATTAAGAAGTATAAACCAACCAGTGCCGGCCGTCGTGGCATGTCTGTGCTAGATTTCGCAGAAATCACAACGGATAAACCGGAAAAGTCGTTGCTTGCCCCTTTACACAAAAAAGGCGGACGTAACAACCAGGGTAAACTAACTGTACGTCACCAGGGTGGCGGACATAAGCGTCAATACCGTGTGATTGACTTTAAGCGCACAAAAGATGGAATTCCAGGACGCGTTGCTACGATCGAATATGATCCAAACCGTTCAGCAAATATCGCACTAATTAACTATGCAGATGGTGAAAAGCGCTATATTCTTGCACCGAAAGGTCTTACAGTCGGTACAACGATCGAGTCTGGACCGAATGCCGATATTAAAGTAGGGAATGCATTACCACTTCAAAACATCCCTGTCGGTACTGTAATTCATAACATTGAACTGAAGCCTGGCAAGGGTGGACAGATTGCCCGTTCTGCTGGAGCGCAAGCCCAGTTGCTTGGTAAGGAAGGCGACTATGTATTAGTGCGTCTGAAATCCGGCGAAACTCGTTACATTCTTTCAACATGCCGCGCAACAATCGGTCAAGTTGGAAACCTTGAGCATGAGCTTGTAAACATTGGTAAGGCAGGTCGTTCACGTTGGTTAGGCAAGCGTCCTACTGTTCGTGGATCTGTTATGAACCCGAACGATCACCCACACGGTGGTGGTGAAGGTAAAGCTCCTATCGGACGTAAGTCACCAATGTCTCCTTGGGGTAAACCAACTCTTGGTTACAAAACTCGTAAGAAGAACAAGGCGTCTGATAAGTATATTGTACGTCGTCGTAAAAAATAAACGGGATTAACCTGCGGTTCTAAATAGTTAGAACCGTAGCGCTAATCACGAAGGGAGGTTTTCTCATGGGTCGTAGTTTGAAAAAGGGACCTTTTGTCGATGGTCATTTAATGAAGAAAGTCGAAGCAATGAATGAAAAGGATGATAAGAGAGTCATTAAGACTTGGTCTCGTCGTTCAACGATTTTCCCTGAGTTTATCGGTCATACAATCGCTGTTTATGATGGCCGCAAGCACGTGCCTGTTTACGTATCTGAGGACATGGTTGGTCATAAGCTTGGTGAGTTTGCGCCAACTCGTACGTACAAAGGTCACGCAGCTGATGATAAGAAAACAAGACGTTAATGTAAGGTAGAGAGGAGGTCAATCCCATGCAAGCTAAAGCCGTAGCAAAACAAGTACGTATTGCTCCTCGCAAAGTACGTCTAGTTGTTGACTTGATTCGTGGTAAGCAGGTTGGTGAGGCGATTGCGATTCTTCGTCACACTCCGAAAGCTGCTTCTCCTGTTGTAGAAAAGCTTTTGAATTCTGCAATTGCGAATGCGGAGCACAACTATGAAATGGAGCCAAACAATCTTGTAATTAGTGAAGCGTACGTAGATGAAGGTATTACACTTAAACGTTTCCGTCCACGTGCGATGGGACGTGCGAGTCGTATCAACAAACGTACTAGCCACATTACACTAGTGGTAACTGAAAAGAAGGAGGGATAACGCGTGGGTCAAAAAATCAACCCTGTCGGACTTCGAGTTGGTGTCATTCGTGACTGGGAGTCAAAATGGTTCGCTGATAAAGATTATGCAGATTTACTACACGAAGACATCAAAATTCGTGAGTACATCGAAAAACGTTTAAAAGACGCATCTGTGTCAAAAGTAGAAATCGAACGTGCGGCTAACCGCGTAAACATTACAATTTCTACTGCTAAGCCAGGTATGGTGATCGGAAAAGGCGGTTCGGAAGTTGAAGCGTTGCGTAAAGCCCTTAATGATTTAACTGGCAAGCGTGTACACATTAATATTTTTGAAATTAAGCAAGCTGACCTTGATGCTAAGCTTGTTGCAGAAAATATTGCACGCCAATTAGAAAATCGTATTTCATTCCGTCGTGCTATGAAGCAGGCAATCCAACGCACAATGCGTGCTGGTGCCAAGGGTATCAAAACTCAAGTATCAGGTCGTCTTGGTGGCGCTGATATCGCTCGTGCTGAACACTACAATGAAGGAACTGTTCCACTTCACACACTTCGTGCTGATATTGACTACGGTACAGCTGAAGCTGATACAACATACGGTAAGTTAGGTGTTAAGATCTGGATTTATCGTGGTGAAGTCCTTCCAACGAAAGGAACGAACAAAGAGGAAGGAGGCAACTAATCATGTTAATGCCAAAACGTGTTAAATATCGTCGTGAGCACCGTGGAAACATGCGCGGACGTGCAAAAGGCGGTACTGAAGTTCATTTCGGTGAATATGGCTTACAAGCTCTTGATGCATCTTGGATTACGAACCGTCAGATTGAAGCGGCTCGTATTGCAATGACTCGTTATATGAAGCGTGGTGGTAAGGTTTGGATCAAGATTTTCCCTTCTAAGCCGTACACTGCAAAGCCTCTAGAGGTTCGAATGGGTTCTGGTAAAGGTGCTCCTGAAGGATGGGTAGCTGTTGTCAAGCCTGGTAAGATTATGTTTGAAATTGCTGGTGTTTCTGAAGAGGTTGCTCGTGAAGCGTTACGTCTTGCTTCTCATAAATTACCGGTTAAATGTAAGTTCGTAAAACGCGATGAAGTGGGTGGTGACGCAAATGAAAGCTAATGATATTCGTAACTTAACCACTGCTGAAATTGAGCAAAAGACAAAGTCATTGAAAGAAGAGTTATTCAACCTTCGCTTTCAATTAGCGACTGGTCAATTGGATAATCCGGCCCGCATTCGTGAAGTTCGTAAAGCAATTGCTCGTGCAAAGACAGTTTTGCGTGAACGTGAGCTTGGAATTAACAACGGCTAAAAAAGGAGGTTTGCTTAAATGGAACGCAACCATCGTAAGGTCTACAGAGGACGCGTTGTTTCTGATAAGATGGATAAGACAATCACTGTTCTTGTCGAAACTTATAAGAAAGATCGCCTCTACGGTAAGCGCGTAAAGTACTCTAAGAAGTTCAAAGCGCATGATGAAGAGAACAAAGCGAAGATTGGCGATATCGTAGAAATTATGGAAACTCGTCCGCTTTCAAAAGATAAACGTTTCCGCTTGATCGAAATTGTGGAAGAAGCGGTAATCATCTAATAGAATCCTTGTGTTGAAGGGAGGTAAGTCCGAATGATTCAACAAGAATCCCGTTTAAAAGTTGCTGATAACTCTGGAGCGCGTGAAGTGCTTTGTATTAAAGTTTTAGGTGGTTCTGGTCGTAAAACTGCTAATATTGGTGATGTAATTGTTTGCTCGGTGAAACAAGCAACACCAGGGGGCGTTGTCAAGAAGGGTGACGTTGTTAAAGCAGTTATCGTCCGTACAAAGAGCGGTGCTCGTCGCAATGACGGCTCATACATCAAGTTTGATGAAAATGCGGCGGTTATTATCCGTGACGACAAGAGCCCTCGTGGTACTCGTATTTTTGGACCAGTAGCACGTGAGCTTCGTGATAATCAATTCATGAAGATTGTATCACTTGCTCCGGAAGTTCTTTAATAGAAGATTATTGAAAGGCCCTGTCAAGGAGGTGCGAACATGGCGAAGATGCATGTCAAAAAAGGTGACACTGTAAAGGTCATCTCTGGAAAAGACAAAGGTAAACAAGGCGTGATCCTTGAAGCGTTCCCTAAGAAGAACCGTGTCCTTGTTGAAGGTGTGAATATCGTGAAAAAACACGCCAAGCCTTCTCAAGATAACCCGCAAGGCGGAATTTTAAATCAAGAAGCGCCAATTCATTCTTCAAACGTTATGCCTATCGACCCTAAGTCTGGTGAACCTACTCGTGTAGGTTATAAAGTGGAGAACGGAAAAAAGGTACGTATTGCTAAGAAGTCTGGCGAAGCGTTAGATAAGTAGTCAGAGTGTGAAAGGAGGTCAATCGTATGAATCGTTTAAAAGAGAAGTATACAAGTGAAATCGTTCCTTCTTTGGTTGAGAAGTTCAACTATTCATCTGTCATGGCGGTTCCTAAACTCGAGAAGATTGTTGTGAACATGGGTGTAGGTGACGCTGTTTCAAATGCAAAGGCTTTGGATAAAGCTGTTGAAGAATTAACTGAGATTACGGGACAAAAGCCGGTTATTACAAAGGCGAAAAAATCAATTGCAGGTTTCAAACTACGTGAAGGTATGCCAATCGGTGCGAAGGTAACACTTCGTGGTGAGCGTATGTATGATTTCCTGGATAAATTAATTTCAATTTCATTACCTCGTGTACGTGACTTCCGCGGTGTTTCGAAGAAAGCTTTTGACGGTCGCGGTAACTACACACTAGGTGTGAAAGAGCAGTTAATTTTCCCTGAAGTTGATTACGATAAAGTTGATAAAGTTCGTGGTATGGACGTTGTACTCGTCACAACAGCGAAGACAGACGAAGAGGCTCGTGAACTTTTAACACAAATGGGAATGCCATTCCAAAAATAATCGAATCGAAGAGGAGGGAACACGTTGGCAAAGAAATCAATGATTGCAAAGCAAAAGCGCACACAAAAGTATAAAGTTCAAGAATATACACGTTGTGAACGTTGCGGTCGTCCTCATTCAGTATTACGTAAGTTTAAACTTTGCAGAATTTGCTTCAGAGAACTTGCTCATAAAGGGCAAATTCCTGGCGTGAAAAAAGCTAGTTGGTAATCCCAAGAACGGGAAGGAGGTAAATATAAATGGTCATGACAGATCCTATTGCAGATATGCTTACTCGTATTCGTAATGCGAACACTGTTCGCCACGAGAAGCTTGAGCTACCTGCTTCAAAGGTAAAGAAGGAAATTGCAGATATTCTAAAGCGCGAGGGCTTTATCCGTGACTACGAATATATTGAAGATAATAAGCAAGGTGTGATCCGTATTTTCCTTAAGTACGGTTCAACAAATGAGCGTGTAATCACTGGTCTTAAGCGTATTAGTAAGCCTGGACTGCGTGTTTACGCGAAGGCAAACGAGCTTCCACGTGTACTTGGAGGACTTGGTATTGCGTTAGTTTCTACATCAAAAGGTGTAATGACAGACAAGGATGCACGTAACCAGCAGGTCGGCGGAGAAGTATTAGCTTACGTTTGGTAATAGAATCCTTGAAATGAACGGAGGTGTATGAGAATGTCTCGAATTGGTAAAAAGCCAGTTGAAATTCCAGGTGGAGTAACTATAACGCTTGATGGTCAGCTATTGACGGTAAAAGGTCCTAAAGGTGAACTAAAGCGTGAGCTTCATCCTGAAATGAAGATCAACATTGAAGAGAGTCAAGTTACAGTTGAGCGTCCATCGGATCAGAAGGAGCACCGTGCTCTTCACGGTACAACTCGTAGCTTAATTAATAACATGGTTGAGGGTGTAACAAAGGGATATGAGCGTGCACTTGAACTTATCGGTGTCGGTTACCGTGCTTCTAAGTCAGGTCAAAAACTCGTACTGAACGTTGGATACTCTCATCCAGTAGAAATCGTTCCTGAAGCGGGACTGGAAATTGAAGTTCCTTCTAATACGAAAGTTGTTGTTAAAGGAATTGATAAAGAACGCGTTGGTGCATTGGCATCTAACATTCGTTCTGTACGTTTACCTGAACCGTATAAAGGCAAGGGTATTCGCTATGAAGGCGAATATGTTCGTCGTAAAGAAGGTAAAACTGGTAAATAATCACTAACCTACGGAAAGGAATGACGTTCAATGATTACGAAGGCTAATAAGAACGTGGCACGTAAGAAGCGACATGCCCATGTGCGTCGCACGATCACAGGAACGCCTGAACGTCCTCGTCTTAATGTATTCCGTTCGTCAAAGCACATTTATGCTCAGTTGATTGATGATGTAAATGGCGTAACGCTTGCATCTGCTTCAACTCTTGATAAAGAAATTGACGCGGAAAATGTAGCAAAGACGGAAGCAGCGAAGCTAGTTGGCGAGCTCGTCGCAAAACGTGCGATTGAAAATGGACATAAAGTTGTGGTCTTTGACCGTGGCGGATATTTATACCACGGCCGTGTAGCCACTCTCGCAGATGCAGCACGTGAAGCTGGTTTGCAATTCTAAAGAATAAAGGAGGGAAAATGAATGCGTCGTATTGACCCTAATACATTGGAACTTGAAGAGAAAGTAGTAGCAGTCAACCGTGTAGCGAAGGTCGTTAAAGGTGGACGTCGTTTCCGCTTTGCTGCGTTGGTTGTTGTTGGCGATAAAAATGGTCATGTCGGATTCGGTATGGGTAAAGCGCAGGAAGTACCGGAAGCGATCCGTAAGGCTATTGAAGATGCAAAGAAGAATCTGATTGAAGTGCCAGTAGTCGGCACAACGATTCCACATGAGATCGTTGGACACTTTGGTGCTGGACGTGTTTTTCTAAAGAATGCATCAGAAGGTACAGGAATCATTGCTGGAGGACCAGTGCGTGCGGTGCTTGAATTGGCTGGTATCGGCGATATTCTTTCTAAATCTTTGGGTTCAAACAACCCAATCAATATGGTTCGTGCTACAATGCAAGGACTTAAAGGCTTAAAGCGTGCTGAAGAGGTTGCGAAACTTCGTGGCAAATCCGTAGAAGAGCTTTTAGGATAAGGAGGGAAAGCAAATGGCTAAGAAATTAGAAATCACCCTCACTCGTAGTCTTATCGGACGCCCTGAGAACCAACGCGTTACTGTGAAGACACTTGGCTTGCGTAAAATGCACCAAACTGTTGTTCAGGAAGATAACGCTGCGATTCGCGGTATGGTAAATAAGGTATCTCACCTTTTAACAGTAAAAGAAATTGAAGCATAATTGATTATTTCATAAATGAGGAGGTGTCGACATGAAACTTCATGAGTTGAAACCTGCAGAGGGATCTCGTAAAGTGCGTAACCGTGTAGGTCGCGGTATTGGTTCTGGTAACGGAAAAACAGCGGGTAAAGGACATAAAGGTCAAAATGCTCGTTCTGGTGGCGGTGTTCGTCCTGGTTTCGAGGGTGGTCAAAATCCGTTATACCGTCGTCTTCCGAAGCGCGGGTTCACAAATCCAACTCGGAAAGAGTACACCGTGGTTAACCTTGAAACATTAAACCGTTTCGATGAAAATACTGAGGTAACTCCGGAACTTCTGATTGAAACTGGAACAGTGAAGAACGTAAAGCACGGTATTAAGATCCTTGGAAATGGTAAGGTTGAAAAGAGCTTGACTGTAAAGGCACATAAGTTCTCTGCTTCTGCAGTAGAAGCTATCGAAGCTGCTGGCGGAAAAACTGAGGTGATTTAATGTTCCGGACGATCTCCAACATTATGCGAGTGGGTGATTTACGCCGTAAGGTTATCTTCACCCTCCTTATGCTCATTGTGTTTCGAATCGGGAGTTTTATTCCAATTCCGGGTTCGAACCGTGACGCTCTTGATTTCATGGACCAGGCAAATGCATTTGGATTTCTAAATACGTTTGGTGGTGGAGCGTTAGGGAACTTCTCTATTTTCGCAATGGGTATCATGCCATACATTACTGCTTCGATTGTCGTGCAGTTGTTACAAATGGATGTTGTACCTAAGTTTGCTGAGTGGGCTAAGCAGGGGGAAGCTGGACGACGTAAATTAGCTCAGTTTACCCGTTATGGAACGATCGTTTTAGGTTTCTTTCAAGCTTTAGCAATGTCAATTGGTTTTAACTCAATATTTGACGGGTTAATTCCAAATCCAAGTATTCCTACGTACCTGTTTATCGCCTTAGTGCTGACAGCTGGTACAGCTTTTCTTATGTGGCTTGGTGAGCAAATCACAGCAAAGGGTGTCGGAAACGGGATCTCGATCATTATCTTTGCCGGTATTGCCGCAGGGATTCCGAACGGGGTTAACCAAATCTACGCTACGCAAATTGAAAGTGCAGGAGAACAGCTGTTTTTAAGCATTGTTACTGTCCTTTTACTAGCGCTTGCTGTGTTGGCGATCATCGTTGGGGTTATCTTTATCCAACAGGCCTTGAGAAAGGTTCCAGTTCAGTATGCGAAGCGTCTGGTAGGTCGTAGTCCAGTTGGTGGACAATCAACGCATTTACCTTTGAAAGTTAATGCTGCTGGGGTTATTCCTGTCATCTTTGCTCTTTCTCTGTTTATCTTTCCGCCAACTGTAGCTGGTTTTTTTGGAACGGATAATGAGATTGCCGCTTGGATTATAAGGGTGTTTGATTATACTCATCCAGTGGGAATGGTTGTATACGCACTTTTAATTATTGGGTTTACGTACTTTTATACGTTTATTCAAGTTAATCCAGAGCAAATGGCAGAGAACCTTAAAAAGCAAGGTGGATATATTCCAGGCATTCGTCCGGGTAAGACAACGCAGGTTTACCTAACACGAATCCTCTATCGGTTAACGTTTGTTGGGGCGCTCTTCTTAACATCTGTTTCCATAATTCCAGTTTTCTTTACTCGTTTCATGGATTTACCTCCAGCTGTCCAAATTGGGGGTACTGGATTATTGATCGTGGTTGGTGTAGCATTAGACACGATGAAACAAATTGAGAGTCAGCTCATTAAACGTTCGTATAAAGGATTTATTAAGTAGTAAGGGGAGCAGGGAAGGTATGTGATCTTCCCGTTCGCCTTCTGTGTGTTAATTCGGAACGATGGAGGGGATTAGGGAATGAACCTTATTTTGATGGGATTGCCTGGTGCCGGGAAAGGCACGCAAGCTGAGCGGATTGTTTCGAAATATGAAATTCCTCATATTTCGACTGGTGATATGTTTCGCGCAGCGATTAAGGGTGAAACAGAGCTTGGGGTCAAAGCAAAGTCATTTATGGATGCAGGAGAGCTTGTTCCTGATGAAGTGACGATTGGTATTGTTCGTGAACGTCTTTCGATGGATGATTGCCAAAAAGGGTTTCTTCTTGATGGATTTCCACGTACGGTCGCCCAGGCGGAAGCTCTTGAAGAACTGCTTGACTCAATGGGGCGCAAGCTGGATTATGTGCTCAATATTGATGTTCCGGAGCAGCTCCTTCTGGACCGGTTGACAGGACGTCGCGTGTCACCGACTTCTGGCCGGACTTACCACGTTATTTTCAATCCGCCTAAGGTGGAAGGGAAATGTGATACTGACGGCAGTGACTTAATCCAGCGTGATGACGACAAGCCTGAAACAGTTAAGAAACGTCTTGAAGTGAACCAGAAACAAGCAAAGCCGCTTTTTGATTTCTATAGCGAAAAAGGCTATTTGCGTAATATAAATGGGGATCAAGACATTGACAAAGTATTTGCTGATATTGATGGCCTCTTGAAAGGACTTCGTGCATGATCATTTGTAAGACGGAACGAGAAATCGAGATCATGCGGGAAGCTGGAAAGATTGTTGCCTTAACGCATCAAGCTTTAAAGGAACATATACAACCTGGCATATCAACAAAGGAACTGGATGAGATTGCAGAAAAGTTGATTCGTTCGCATGGTGCAACTCCCTCATTCAAAGGCTATAATGGATTTACAGGCAGTATCTGTGCTTCAGTAAATGAGGAATTGGTGCACGGCATTCCTGGTAAGCGAGTGCTTAAAGACGGAGATGTCATCAGCGTTGACATTGGCGCATATTATAATGGCTATCATGGTGATTCTGCTTGGACCTATGCGGTTGGTGAAATCAGCGCAAAGGATCAGGAGTTACTGGATGTGACGGAGACGGCCCTCTATAAGGGTCTTGAGGAAGCGAAGCCTGGCGGCAGGCTCTCAGATATTTCTCACGCGATCCAAACCTATGCCGAGCCATTAGGATATTCGATTGTTCGCGAGTATGTTGGCCATGGAGTTGGGCAAGACTTGCATGAGGACCCGCAAATTCCTCATTACGGTCCACCTGGCAAAGGGCCGCGATTGAAACCGGGCATGGTTTTAGCGATTGAACCAATGATCAATGCCGGGTCACGCTATGTACGCACGCTTTCCGATGACTGGACAGTTGTGACGGTTGACGGAAAGAATTGTGCCCACTTTGAGCATACCATTGCAATAACGGAATCAGGTTTTGAAATCTTGACAAAAGCTTAGATGTAGGTGATGGGAATCATGAAAGACTCAGGTCCGAGTCCCGAGCTCGGTCAAATTGTACAGATCCTCAAAGGACGTGACCAAGGACAGTTTGGTGTCATCATTGAACTGGTCGATGACCGTTTTATTGGGATTGCCGATGGCGACAAGCGCAAAGTTGACCGCTCAAAAAGAAAGAACATCAATCATGTTGAGCTTATTGATTACATTGCTGAGGAAGTTCGCAATAGCTTTATAGAAACAGGACGTGTTACTAATGGAAAGCTACGTTATGCCCTTGCTAGTTTTCTCGAAAAACACACTGATTTGCTGAAGGAAGGAGAGTAAACCTATGGCGAAAGAGGATGTTATTGAAGTGGAAGGAACGGTCATTGAGCCCCTTCCCAATGCAATGTTTCGTGTTGAACTCGAAAATGGTCATAAGATTCTCGCTCACGTATCCGGTAAAATCCGCATGCACTTCATTCGGATTCTGCCAGGCGACAAGGTGACGGTTGAATTATCACCTTATGATCTGACTCGTGGACGAATCACATATCGATACAAATAATAAAACGTTGCGAGAGCGACTAGCAAGATAATCGTTGATTGTTTTGCTTTGACCTGATTACATGTTTAATCAGTGCACTCCGTACTATAAGGAGGTAAACGAAAATGAAGGTTAGACCATCAGTCAAGCCTATTTGTGAAAAGTGTAAAGTCATCCGTCGTAAAGGGACGGTTATGGTCATTTGTGAAAACCCAAAACATAAGCAAAAGCAAGGATAATTTATAAGGAGGTGCTCTGCACATGGCTCGTATTGCAGGTGTCGATATTCCACGTGATAAGCGTATAGTGATTGCACTAACGTATGTCTATGGAATCGGGAAATCAAAAGCTGCTGAAGTTCTGGCAAACGCAGGTGTGTCTGAAGATACACGTGTACGTGATCTAACGGAAGAGGAATTAGGACGTATCCGTGAAGCAATTGAAGAGTTTAAGGTTGAAGGTGACCTTCGTCGTGAAGTTTCCCTTAACATTAAGCGCCTAATTGAGATTGGTTCATATCGTGGCATTCGCCACCGTCGTGGTTTACCTGTTCGTGGACAAAATTCTAAGAACAATGCTCGTACGCGTAAAGGTCCTCGTCGTACAGTAGCAAACAAGAAAAAGTAGTAAAGGAGGTCGCATAAAATATGGCTAAGAAAACGAATACTCGTCCAAAGCGTCGTCAACGTAAAAATGTAGAGGCCGGAATCGCTCACATCCGTTCTACGTTTAACAATACGATTGTGACAATTACGGATGTACACGGCAATGCTATTTCATGGGCAAGTGCTGGTGCGTTAGGATTTAAAGGTTCTCGTAAATCAACTCCATTCGCGGCACAAATGGCTGCTGAGTCCGCTGCAAAAACAGCGATGGAGCATGGTATGAAGACAGTTGAAGTATCAGTTAAAGGACCAGGTGCCGGCCGTGAAGCTGCTATCCGTTCCCTGCAAGCAATTGGACTTGAAGTAAACATGATCAAAGATGTTACTCCTGTTCCGCATAATGGATGCCGTCCACCAAAACGTCGTAGAGTGTAATGGAATCAATCATTGTATAGATTTCCCTAAACTGTCAATAATGGACTAAGAGATGTGTCTTATTGACAAAAAGGTGAAAAGCTCGGGATTTGCCTGCTGGTCGATCAGTCGGCAATCCTTGCAGTCTACCGGAGTTCGACGTTTTGAAGGAGGGTTTGTTTAATGATTGAAATCGAAAAGCCAAATATTGAAGCGGTTGAGATAAGTGAAGACGCAAAGTATGGTAAATTTGTTGTGGAACCACTGGAGCGTGGATATGGAACCACGTTAGGAAACTCCTTACGTCGCATTCTTCTCTCTTCTTTACCAGGTGCTGCTGTGACATCTGTTCAAATTGACTCCGTTCTTCATGAATTTTCTACAATTGAAGGTGTTGTAGAAGACGTGACAACGATCATTTTGAATTTAAAGAAGCTTGCCCTTAAGATCTATTCAGACGAAGAGAAGACCCTTGAAATTGATGTTCAGGGGGAAGGTGTAGTAACAGCTAATGATTTGACTCATGACAGTGATGTCGAGGTCTTGAATCCAGATCTTCATATTGCTACGCTCGCAAAGGGAGCCCGTTTGCACATGCGCCTGACTGCAAAGCGTGGTCGTGGATATGTCTTAGCTGAAGGAAATAAGAATGACGATCAACCGATTGGCGTTCTTCCTATTGATTCCATTTATACGCCGGTGTCACGTGTAAACTATCAAGTTGAGAATACCCGCGTCGGTCAAGTGACCAACTACGACAAACTAACCCTTGATGTCTGGACTGACGGAAGCATCCGCCCTGAAGAAGCTGTTTCATTAGGGGCTAAAATCTTAACAGAGCATTTAAATATATTCGTAGGATTAACAGATCAAGCGCAGAATGCGGAAATCATGGTTGAAAAAGAAGAGGATCAGAAGGAAAAGGTTCTGGAAATGACGATCGAAGAACTCGATCTTTCTGTGCGTTCTTACAATTGTCTGAAGCGTGCCGGTATTAATACAGTCCAGGAATTGACGCAGAAGACAGAGGAAGACATGATGAAGGTTCGCAACCTTGGTCGGAAGTCATTAGAAGAAGTACAAGAGAAGCTTGGTGAGCTTGGGCTAGGCCTCCGTAAAGAAGACTAGTCTAAATTGATCAAGTTTGTTTCTGAGATCGGCTAATGATTGTATAGAACTGTTATAAAGGAGGGAATGAACATGGCATACGCAAAATTAGGTCGCACAAGTGCGCATCGTAAAGCATTATTCCGTGATTTGGCGACTGATCTTATTATCAATGAGCGTATCGAAACGACAGAAGCTAAGGCGAAGGAGCTTCGTTCTATCGTTGAGAAAATGATCACACTTGGAAAGCGCGGTGACTTGCACGCACGCCGTCAGGCTGCTGCTTTCATTCGTCGAGAAGTAGCGGATGAAGAGTCTGGACAAGACGCAATCCAAAAGCTGTTCTCTGATATCGCAGCGCGCTATGAGGAGCGTCAAGGTGGTTACACTCGCATCCTTAAAGTTGGTCCTCGTCGTGGAGACGGTGCACCAATGGTGATTATTGAGCTCGTATAATCAGATATGAGTGAATAGATGAGACGACAAAGGGCAATTCAGATCTGGGCACGCCTGCTCCGACTCTGAGCCCTTTTTTGTTTGTCGCAGTGTCACTGGTTTTAGAAAAGGAGGGGCATATGTCTGAATTGATTGGCTTAGCAGGTGTCTCCTATCAATACCCAAAGACCGAGCATTTTGCACTGAATGGACTGACGATGAAGATAGAGCGCGGTGAGTGGCTGACGGTTCTCGGGCGCAACGGTTCTGGCAAGTCGACCTTTGGCCGCCTGCTCAATGGACTGCTGCTGCCAACGAGCGGTGAAGTGTATGTCGGGGGGCAGTCGACCCGCGACGAAGATGCGATCTGGACGATTCGTCAGAAGGTCGGAATGGTATTTCAAAACCCCGACCATCAATTTGTCGCGACGACGGTTCGTGATGACTTGGCTTTCGGTCTCGAAAACATCGGACTTGATCGCCAGGAAATGGAGAACCGGATCGAGAAATATGCCGCTCTGATTGGAATTGAGCGCTTTTTAGAGATGGAGCCGCACCGTCTGTCCGGCGGACAGAAGCAGCGGGTGGCGATTGCCGGGATTATGGCAATGGAGCCGGCGATCATCGTATTTGATGAGGCGACTTCGATGCTTGACCCGTTGGGCAAAAAAGAAGTACTGGCGACGATGACGATGCTTCATCAGCGTGGTTCGACGATTATCTCCATTACTCATGATATGGAAGAAGCTATGCTGGCCAGCAGGCTCCTGCTGCTTGCTGGAGGGAAGAAGCTTGCCGAAGGCCCCCCTGAAGAGGTTTTTGCCAATGCCGAGCTTGTCCGCCAGGCCGGCCTGCGGGTCCCGTTTGCGTTAGAGATGCAGCGGCAGCTTGAGAAACGCGGTCTATCCTTTGAGACGGCATGTTTGCGGGAAGAGGAGTTGATTACTGAATTATGGAGATTGTCTTCAACGAAGTAGAGCATCGTTATATGGAAGGAACTCCTTTTGAAAAGGTGGCGCTTCATGACTGCACGATCAGAATACCTTCAGGCTCTTTTACAGCCGTAATCGGTCATACCGGTTCAGGGAAGTCAACGCTTATTCAGCATATTAACGGACTGCTCCGGCCAACGAAAGGGACGGTGCAGATCGGACCATTTGAGCTAAAAGCGGAAAAGAAAAAGATTGATATCAGGTCGTTGCGCCAGCAGGTCGGCCTTGTGTTTCAATATCCTGAACATCAGCTGTTTGAGGAAACAGTCGCTAAAGATATCTGCTTCGGTCCGATAAACTTTGGCGTACCGTCCGAACGGGCGTTGAAGCGGGCAAAGGAGCTGCTGCCCCAGGTCGGTTTAAGCGAGGAGATTTTAACAGCCTCACCGTTTGAGCTGAGCGGTGGACAAATGCGGCGGGTAGCGATTGCCGGGGTGCTGGCGTCAAGGCCGAAGGTGCTCATATTGGACGAGCCGGCGGCAAGCCTTGATCCTGAGGGCCATGAACAGATCATGAAGCTCTTTGTCGACTATCATCAACAGCAGCAGACGACGACGGTGCTTGTGACCCATCATATGGAGGATGCGGCCCGTTATGCCGATCAGATTATTGTTCTGCATGAGGGAAGGGTCGAGATGGCGGGGGGCCGTGAGCTCATTTTTGAGCAGGCGGAGAGGTTGCGTGAGATTGGACTTGAGCTGCCAGCGCCGGTCCGGTTTCTTGAGCAAGTCAAGCAACGCTTTGCTCTGGCGGACACGCCTAAGTATTATGAGCTTGAGAGAGCGGCTGATTACGTGGCGAGACTTGTGGAGGGCGAATGATGCTGCAAAATATTATCATTGGTCAATACGTTGGTGTAACCTCGGTTCTTCACCGGCTTGATCCCCGTTCAAAACTGGTGAGTGTCGCGATTCTTGTCATCATGATTTTTCTGGCCGATAACTGGCTTGCCGGGGGATTGATCATTGCTTTTGCCCTTATCCTGATCTTTTTATCAAATGTCCCCCTGTCCTTTATTTATCGGGGAATGAAGCCGATTTTTCTGCTCGTCCTGTTTACAGTGTTCTTTCACCTCCTGTTAACGCGGGAAGGAGAGGTGCTCTGGACAGCAGGACCCTTTTCCATCTATGAGCACGGTGTACGGCAGGCTGCTTTTATGGCGCTGCGGCTGTTAACTCTGATTGTCTTTACGTCTCTGCTCACGTTGACGACGAAGCCAATTGATTTAACGGACGGATTGGAGTATTTGCTCGGCCCGTTAAAGAAAGTCAAGCTGCCCGCCCACGAGCTTGCTCTGATGATGTCGATTGCGCTGCGCTTTATTCCAACATTTATGCAGGAGACGGAAAAGATCATGAAAGCGCAAATGGCGCGCGGCGTTGACTTTACGAGCGGACCGCTGCGTCAGCGGGTCATGGCGTTTGTTCCGCTGCTCGTACCGCTGTTTATAAGCGCGTTTAAGCGGGCGGAGGACTTGGCGCTGGCGATGGAGGCCAGAGGCTATCGCGGCGGGGAAGGACGGACGAAATACCGCCTGCTCGCCTGGCGCTGGCGCGATTCCTTGGCGGTCGCTCTATGCCTTGGGCTGAGCGGCGCTGTGTTTGCACTGCGGCTGCTATAATATCGAGGAGAGGAGGTGACCGTCATGCTGAATAGAATCGCTCTTTTAGTGGAATACGACGGCAGTGCTTTTTACGGCTTTCAAGTTCAGGAAAAACAGCGGACGATTCAAGGGGAAATCGAGCGGGCTCTTTCGATTATTCATAAAGGAGAGTTTATTCGGATCCATCCGTCAGGACGGACAGACACCGGCGTGCACGCCCGTGGTCAGGTGATTCACTTCGACACGCCGCTCTCCATTGACCCGGCACGCTGGCCGCAGGCGCTGAACGGCTGCCTGCCTAACGATATCCGGATCGTCGAAGCAGCCCGTGTAGCCGATGATTTCCATACCCGCTATGACTCGGTCAGGAAGCATTATCGCTACCGGGTGCTGAACCGGAAGGAGCGGGATGTCTTTCGCCGCAACCTTGCTTTTTTTGTCCCCTATGAGATGGACCTTGATTTGATTCGCGCTGGTGCGGCGCATTTGCTTGGCACCCATGACTTCTCATCTTTTTGTGTGACAAACGCCGATGTCAAAAGCAAGGTGAGGACCTTACATACCTTGGAGGTCAATCGCCAAGGTGATGAAATTGTTTTTGACTTAATCGGAGACGGTTTCCTCCATAATATGGTGCGGATCATTGTCGGAACACTGCTCGAAGTCGGCGGGGGAAGAAGAGCGCCTGAGGACATCGTCCGCATTCGCGATGCGCGGAACAGGGCGGCGGCCGGAAAAACAGCGCCGGGACACGGTTTGTTTCTCTGGAGGGTCTTCTATGAGCAGCCAATTTTTCAACATAACCGGACATCGTCAAATGACAACGAGGCCTAGTGTAACAAATTGTTGACAATAGGTTTTTAATGTTATATGATGTTAGATGGTAATTTCAAAAACCCACTAGCCCCGGGTTTCGGAATGTTACATGAGACTATGGTTAACTTGATTTGATAAAATTGAAAGCAATGGTTCTTTTTAGGAGGGAAATTCATGCGTACAACATATATGGCAAAGCCAAACGAAGTTGAGCGTAAGTGGTATGTAGTAGACGCTGAAGGTCAAACGCTTGGTCGTCTTGCGTCAGAAGTAGCTTCTATCCTTCGCGGTAAGCACAAGCCTACGTTCACACCACACGTTGATACTGGTGATCACGTGATCATCATTAACGCTGAGAAAATCGAATTAACAGGTAACAAATTAAATGACAAGATCTACTATCGTCATTCAAACCACCCTGGTGGTCTGAAAAAGACAACAGCAGGCGATATGCGTGCAAACAAGCCGGAGCGTATGCTTGAGCTTGCTATCAAAGGAATGCTTCCAAAGAACACTCTTGGTCGCGCGCAAGGGATGAAACTGCATGTATACGCAGGCAGCGAACACAAACATCAAGCTCAGAAACCAGAAGTTTACGAACTTCGCGGTTAATTGATAGGAGGGTATTAATTTTGGCACAAGTACAATATTACGGTACAGGTCGCCGCAAGCACTCTGTTGCTCGTGTACGCCTACTGCCAGGTGACGGTCGTATCGTTATTAATGGTCGTGAAATGGACGAATATTTCAATCTTGAAACATTAAAGCTTATCGTAAAGCAGCCACTTGTTGAAACTGGCGTTGAAGGTCAATATGACGTTCACGTAAACGTTGAAGGTGGAGGCTACACAGGACAAGCGGGCGCCATCCGTCATGGCGTGGCACGCGCGCTACTTGAAGTAGATCCTGACAACCGCCCAGTGCTTAAAAGCGCTGGCTTCCTAACTCGTGATGCACGTATGAAAGAACGTAAGAAATACGGTCTTAAAGCAGCTCGTCGTGCACCTCAGTTCTCGAAGCGTTAAGTTTTTACGTTTCACAAAACCCCCAACTTATGGTTGGGGGTTTGTTTTTATATACAGCCTTGCAATTGGGTGAAGTCGCATGCGTAATGGACGCTATTTTTTAAAAGGGAGAGCAGCCTTTCTCAAAGCATGGTGATCGCCATGAGCAGCTGCTTCATGCGTAAATCAGGATTCAAATTTGGGCGATTTACATACCTCTCTGATTACCAGGAGCTACAGGTCGATGTTCGTTTGGCGTGCTTTTTCTTCGAGCTCCCTTTCGTACCAGCGAGGGAGCGGGAGCATAATGACTTGCTTGGCATTTAGTATTTTAACCTTGCGATCATGGGCGAGCTGTTCGATGACAGGGAGCAGCCGCTGTTTGCCACGGCCAGTCTTTTGACACAAATCATCAATAGTCGGTATGCGGTGCAGCTGAGACATATTGTTGATGATTGTTAAAGTTTTACGCTCAATGTCCGTTACCCGATCCATAACAGTTACACCCTTTCTACTGTTTTAAGATACTTAATGTGAATGTACTCGTACTCAGACCCGGTGCTTATCTTGAAATGCTGAAGCTGATGATCCACCAGATCAACCACTCCGTTAATCTCCTTATAAGTGCCATCATCCCAATAGACAACGGTCACCTCCTGCTTCCGCTGGAGGGCATCCATCACAATCATGCCGATTTCCATTAATGCCTGATCGTCCAACAGTGGAGGAGGAAGCTTATTTTGATTGGCCTGATGCTCTAAATAGGCTGCTTTTTGCTCTGGAAGGACGAATCTGCTTCCTTCCCAGAGTAAGTTTTTTCGCTTGAGATACTCACTCATTTGTAGTGTCCCCCAATCTTAGCTGCGCGCTCGCGGGCCTGGCCCGGGGAGAGTAAAGAGGAAGCGCGGATGATGGACGTTTGCCCGTAGCGGCCCTTTATCCGGTCCATAGCTGAACCGATTTGTAAGAGACGGTCTCTGTCCTGCTCAAACAAGCTCAGTTGGACGACTTTATCCGACTGCAATTTGTCGAGCGATACCGCTAATCGACGTACCGGGAATCCATCCCAGAACTTGTCAAACAGCTCGCAAATGTAGCTGTACATCTCCATTGTGACATTTGTAGCGGAGGCGATTGTCTTCTGTCGATGAAAGCCGGCCGGTATCATATAGCTCCCTCCTGACACGCTTAATGAGACGGTTTGACCCATGACATGTGAGCGGCGTGCGCGGCTGCAAACTTCCTCGCAAAGCTCCAGCAGCACGACCCGAATATCCCGCCGGGTCGTATAATCGTAAGGGAGTGTCATGCCATGGCCGATCGTCTTTTCGCCCTGATGGGAACCAATGGACACTGGTGAATAATCAATGCCGTTCGCTGTCATCCAAAGCACATGACCATTTATGCCCCACCTCTTTTTAAGACGCTCGACCGGACAGGCGGCCAAATGGCCAATCGTCCGAATGGCCATGTTACGTAAGTGCTGTTCCATGCGTGAGCCAACGCCGAACATGGAACCGACGGGCAGCGGCCACAGATGTTCCTCAAGTTCGTCTTTTTTTAGCCAAAAGACCCCGCCTTTACTCTTTTTAGAAAAATTATCACAGGCCATTTTAGCGAGGACCTTATTTTCACCGATTCCGACCCTGGCTCGAACTTGGTACTTTTCCCAAATTGCCGTCTGAACCATCCGGGCAATCTTATATGGCGAACCGAATAGCTTTTGGCTCCCTGTCACATCCATAAATTGTTCATCGATGGAATAAGGTTCAACCAGCGGTGTGAATGTCTCTAAGATCGCGGTGATCCCGGTCGCCGCTTTAACATAGTCCTCCATCCGCGGCGGTACGACAACAGCCTCCGGGCACTTCTGTAAAGCTTCCCACAGCCTTGAAGCGTTTTTCACACCGCGCTTCTTCGCCAAAGGACAAGCAGCTAAGACAACACCAGATCGGCGTTTAGGATCACCGGCGACGATGACCGGTTTATCATCTAAACGCGGATCCCGAGCCTTTTCCAGCGAAGCGTAAAATGACTGCATATCAACTAAAAAGATCACTTTCATGATTATTCACTCCTGAATAAGAACAAGTGTTTGCTTTATGTTCATATTATATGCGAATACTTATTTGTTATTCAATGGCTAATAAATGGCAAATGTATGTTCGTTAACAGCCTTGCTTGAGTGGGGGTTGAAAAAGTACTGCAAAGTGAATGAAACATAAGGGCTCATGTTTTAATAAAAAAATCTTTTTGGAAAAAGAGGGGATCCACCTTTTGCTGTCAAATATAACTTTTAATGTCTAATAGAACAGGATGGGAGTGTAGCTGACGGACATCAGGGCGTATAAGCACCAGAAATGAAAGCGTTACCATTACGGGTGGCATGATCCAATGACCATCAAAATAGCGAATTACGAAAAAAGAAGAAATGAAAGCGAGAGAGGAATGATTTATTTTGCAGAAAAAAGCCAGAGGCCGTTGGGCGTATTTTTTAGCACTTGTTTTTATCTTAAGCTCGTTTAGCGCGACCACAATGCCGGTCATCAATGCTTCAGCGGCAGAGGTTGTGTCGCTGAAAGAAGTGTACAAAGACCATTTTCTTATCGGTAATGTGGTAAGCCCGAACGACCTGAGCGATGCCAATGCAGAGAAGTATGATTTTATGAAGTTTCACTTTAACGCACTGACGCCAGAAAACGCTACGAAGCCGGACTCCATATGGCGCGATGCAACCGGCGATCCGTCATTCACATCTGCCGACAGTATGTTAACTCAAGTCAAAGAGGACGGTTTCTATACGAAAGGACACGCGCTGGTGTGGCATAATCAGTCAGCTGGTTGGCCGCCAAGTGGTCAGACTTATACCGAGGCAAGGGCCAGCCTGCAAAGGTACATTTCGACAATCGCCGGGCACTATAGTCAGGGTCCTTATAAGCTTGATGCCTGGGACGTTGTTAACGAAGCCATGAGGGATAACCCGGAAAATCCGACCGATTGGCGAAACGCGCTTCGATCCGGCATTAATCCAATGGAACGTCCATCCCGGTGGTTTGAAGCTTACGCCAACGGTGGAAATGGCTGGGATTATATCTATGATGCCTTCTTATTCGCGCGCGAGGCTGCCCCGGATGCCACTCTGTATTACAATGACTTTAACGACGAAGAGCTTCCCAATAAAGCAATCGCGATTGCCTCAATGGTCAAGGAGCTCAATGAAAGATACGCGGATGAACACCCTGAAGCAAACGGCAGGAAACTGATCGAGGGCATCGGAATACAGGGGCATTACAACACAAGACTCAATATAGATAATTTAGAGGAAGTGCTAAAGATCTATCGTGAAACCGGGGTGGAGATCAGCATAACCGAGCTTGATGTACAGCTCAACGGTACATCGGCCGACGAACCTCCTACCGAGGCGCAATTGAAGGAGCAGGCGGTAATGTACGCCAAGCTGTTCGCGCTGTACAAGAAGTACTCCGATGATATAGCACGCGTCACATTCTGGGGCGTGTCTGATAACAACAGCTGGCGCAGTTCGGGCTACCCGCTGCCATTCGACTCCAACCGTGAACCAAAAGAAGCCTATTGGGCGATCGTAAATCCGGAGGCCTATCTTGGAATTGATGAGTTGCCGCCTGAGCTCACGTCATTTGAATTCGGCGGTGAGGTTTTCAATGTTGGAGGCAAAACTGAATTTGATGTTAACGTGCCAAAGGACGTGTCAAATATTGATTTCTCTGCCGCAAACCTTGCACATGAATACCAAGATGAAGATGTGGATGTCAGCGTGACTCTGAATCCGGCAAATGGTGCGGTGAGCGCCGGGGAGCCAGCCGTGGCGACGGTGAAAATAGCCTGGAAGGAATCGCCGCATAGATCGACGACGTATACGATAAACTTTGGGCATATGACCGCCGAATGGGGGAATGACCAAAACTATGCGGATACGGGCTACCGCTCATCCGTTACTATCCGCTTCAGTGACGGCGAAACCGCACCGAAACTAATTCAGGCGTTCTATCATCTGGACGACGGTAAGCTGGCAATGCTCAATAGTGAGGAATTCCAGCCATTACCGAAACATACAAGTGGTACGCTCACTATTAATACGGAAAGTAAGATAGACGATGATGAATTGAAAACATTGACGTTGAAGAAGTCTCTATGGGATCAGAACTGGGCTCCGATTACTCCAGCACGTATTACAGACTTCAATACTGCGGAAAATTATTGGAGATTGGCCAAAACGATTGAGTCAGGTAAGACATATATTGTTGTCTCCGCCAACTCAGGTTTGGCACTGACGAATATGAATGTACCATCCGTCCCGGCGACCGGTGGGGTCACAACCGCCAAGCGCGGGCTTGCAGGTACGCCTGTCACGATAGAAGATGACATGATTATAGCGCCGGAACTGATCCAGGATAATATGAGATTTATTTTTAATGAAAGAACGAGTCCCGATCCGGGCCAATACACAAGCGAGAACGGATACACTGGATATACCATGTTAAGTCTCGTTCACGGCGGTCTTGTCGCTCCATCCATTCTGTGGCGGGATTTGAGCAGCGACGATACAGCTCCTTTACGTACAGATACGACTATCGGAGATCATGCATTGGATCGGGCGGTGTGGTATCACACGGGGATAGACCCTGATACCGGGGAGACAACGCTATTTCTCCATACGGGTTCCAGCAATTACACGTATGCGCTGCACGGCAACGAAAGCGGGTTTGTCGGCCAGGGCGGCACGGAGCCACTAGAGAACTATGCAGCGGTTAGCCGTGTTAAGTTGTATGAGTACGTGTCGGACTATGTAGACGAGGACGTAACAAATGTGGGCGTGGATATAAGCCTCGCCCCGGTGAAGCATCTCGTAAGTGAGCGTGACGCCAGTATCCCCGTTACGGCGGATGTCCCTGATGGCTCCACAGCGGTGTTGGAAAAGGACGGCGTTTCAGTAGCCTCCTCACCATTCGTAAATGGCGAAGCACTGATCAGCGTTGCAGGCAGTGATGTTGATGCCGAGGCGAATTATGCTGTCGTTGCCTATGATGGCTCTGAACTACTTGGCGCGGTCATTCTCCCGGTCGTCACTCTTGACAGTGCGACACCGGGGGCTACAGTAGAGAGGCTTAATGGGAATCAGAACAGGCTGACAGTCACCGTTACGGAAGTATACTCTGATGGTTTGACGGAGACTTTCAGTGAAGAAGTACTGATCAGGAACAACGCGGAAGACATCTATCAAGTGGGCCCATATAAGGTTTATGTCGACACGAAGGGCAACGGACAGATTCGCGAATGCTATATTGTTTGGGATTAATCCGCAAGCATATAACAATAATGCCAGTAAAAAAGCGTCAGCTTTGTTTTAGCTGAATCGCCTACCAGAGGCCGCAAGCCCTTCTCCAGAAAGGAGAAGGGCTTTTTCTTTGTTCAATGGAAGAGCAATCCGGGTAGAGGGAGAATTAAAAATATTCACGCCCCCTCTGCCGGGTAAAGAAGGAGGTACTCCTCAATCGCATGAACGAGTACGGAGACGATTTCATTTTGTGATTGTTCATCTGTTAATACGTGAAAATCCTCGCCGTTGCTAATATACCCTAACTCGACGATAATCGAGGGCATATCAAGGTGCTTCATTAAAAAGTAAGGATTGCCCCTTTGCGGATGTTTATCGATTTTGTAATAGTTGTTTAAGTGCTCCTGAACGATACGTGCGAGATGATAGCTTTTTCCACTTACCTGATAAATGATGAGAGGACCTCTCCGCTGTTTATGTTTAGACCAGTTAACATGCAGGCTGATAAATACTTTCGGCTTGAGCGCATCCGCAATTAATTTTCTCTGTCTTAAATCCCTCAGATGGCGGCGAAGATGGGGGAATGGACTGTCATCGCTTAAGGAATAATCGTCTAATCTCGTGATACCAACGTGATATGATTTTTGCTGCAGCTCCTTCATCAGCTTCCGTCCGAAGATCAAATTGAGATCCTTTTCCAACACACCATTTGCCGATGTCCCTCCATCAACGCCTCCATGCCCGACATCAATGACGACATCGTATGAATCAATAATAGAAGGATCGGCGCCAGCCGGGATGGGTGAAGAGAGGAAGAGCAGCAAAAGAACAGGGAGAAAAACCATAGTAAGCCATTTTTTCATACTATCAACACCTTTAGTCATCGTGAGAATATGGATACTATATTATCGATCATTTTTCGCAAAAATACCCCTTGAAAAAAGGACAAATACTTCCAAATCAGCAACCAGTTCACTGCTTTTTAGTAATACCAGAGGGCTGTTTGGACAATTTCAACAGCATTTCCACTGCATGTGTCGCTTTTCCGCGCCTCATACTAAAAAGAAAAAGCAATGGGAGTGGAGAAGCCATGACAGTTGTCACAACATTAGCAGAGAGACGTCGGGAGAAGCAGTGGAAATTTGAACGAAGCCTGTTACGGAAGTTATCGTTAAAGGAAATAAAAGCCTCAGTCGAGACTCATTTTAAAACAGTAGTCCCCTTTTATTTCTTATCGCATCCATTTTTGGTTGACCCTTGTATGGATATGGCGATTGATGCGTATTTGCTCGGGGCGGAATATGGCCGCTTCGGTTATCTCGGTGAGACCGTTGAGGAAGTGAAGCAGCGCTGCGCGGAGGAAATGATTGATCTGACTCATGCCATCTTCACCCTGCTACAGGGTTGGCTGCTCGATAATGAGTATGTGCTTGATTCCTTAAAGGTTGCGACGGAGAGCTTTGTTGATACATGGTGGACGCACGGCTTTAAGGAAGCGGAGCGGCAATACCGCCTGCGCCTTCATTAAGAAGAGCGTCCTCAGGCCAAAATCACTTCATAATCTATTCTTTGTCCCAATATATATATAACAGAAGGGACAAGGAGGGATGGGAGTGAATCTGAAAAAATGGATAAAGGGCTGCGCTTTTGCTGTGGCAGTCGTGAGTTTATTATTCATTATTCAATATCAATTTATCACGAATGACTCTTGGTCAACATGGAATCTTCCTTTATCAGGAAAAGTGATTGTCGTTGACCCGGGGCATGGAGGAGTGGACGGTGGTGCTGTGTCACGCGCTGGTCTGCAAGAAAAGGATGTAACCTTGCTTATTAGCGAAAAGCTGCGTGACTATCTCCAGGAAGCGGGCGCGCTCGTGCTGATGACGCGGGAGGAAGACCGTGATTTGGCCGGAGAGGATACGAGGCAAATCCGACAGCGGAAAGTCGAGGATTTGAAGCGGAGGGTGGAGATCATAAATGAGTCGGAAGCGGATCTGTTTATCAGCCTTCACATGAATGCAATCCCATCCCCGAAATGGAGAGGAGCCCAGACGTTTTATAATCGGACCATTCCTGAAAATGAGGCGGTCGCCAAATTTGTACAGGATGAAATCCGGCGAAACCTTGAAAACACAACAAGGCAGGCGAAACCGATTCATAATGTCTTTTTGCTAAAACATGCAGAAATCCCCGGCTTGCTTGTGGAGGCAGGCTTTTTATCTAATCCGACTGAGGCGGAGCTCCTGCAAACCGAGGAATATCAGGAAAAGGTGGCGGCCTCGATTTATCAGGGCATCATGCGCTTTTATACGAACGAGGACGTTCCGGAGCAGGAAAACTGAGTGCAAACGGATTCATCCGAAAGGGGAGTATGCTATACTAAGCATATATTGGAAAAAAGGAAGGTGTCCGTATTGATAAATGAATCAACAGTTATGGAAGCATTACAGCGGGTTAAAGATCGCGACCTTAATAAAAGCATTGTCGAAACGGGTGGTGTCCGGGAAGTTAGCATTAAAGAAGATGGCCGTGTCAGTTTAAAGGTGGCTTTGGCGAAAACCGGGACGGCTGAACAAATGCAGATTCAACAGGAGATCGTCAACATCCTGAAAGGAGAGGGGGCGTCGGCTGTTGGTCTGCGTTTTGACAATTTGACGGAAGAGGAAATCAAGCAGCTTGGCGGACTGAAAGGAGCTGCTTTTCAAGGGCCTCCGCTGCTCTCCCCTGATAACACGACAACATTTATCGCGGTGACGAGCGGAAAAGGCGGGGTCGGAAAATCGACCGTTTCCGTTAATTTAGCGACGACTCTTGTCCGCCTGGGAAAAAGAGTCGGCATTATTGATGCAGACATTTATGGCTTCAGCGTTCCGGATATGATGGGAATCGAGGCGCGCCCTCAGGTAATTGCTGATCGCATTTATCCTGTGGAACGTTTTGGCGTTAAGGTAATCTCCATGGGCTTCTTTGTCGAGGATAATGCGCCTGTCATTTGGCGGGGGCCAATGCTCGGTAAAATGCTAAACCAGTTTTTTAGCGAGGTCGAATGGGGAGAGCTGGACTATCTGATTCTTGATTTGCCACCAGGGACAGGTGACGTGGCGCTTGATATCCATACGATGCTACCGCATTCGAAGGAAATTTTGGTGACGACGCCTCACGCGACGGCTGCTTTTGTCGCAGCCCGGGCCGGGTCGATGGCAATCAAGACGAACCATGAAATTATCGGCGTCATCGAGAATATGGCGTATTTTGAAAGTAAGCTGACCGGCGAAAAGGAATATGTATTCGGCAAAGGCGGGGGCGAGCGTCTGAAAGAGGAGCTGAAAACAGACTTGCTTGGCCAGATCCCTTTAGGACAGCCGGAAATCGATAAAGAGGATTTTGCGCCTTCTGTTTATCCGGCCGACCACCCGATTGGTGAAATTTATACGCAAATTGCAAAGCGGGTTATCGAAAAAACGTAAGAAGCGTTCATAACATCAAAAACCAAGAGAGGGGAACCTCTCTTGGCAAGATTATCAAGAATTTTCTTCGCCAGAGGCTCCGCCGCCTCCGCTTTCCTGACCGCCTCCACTGCCTCCGCCTTGCTGTTCATTCTGCTGGTTACCGCCTTGATCCTGCTTTTCCATTTGCTGTTCGGCAACCTTGGACAGGATTTCATTTACCTTTGCAGTGAAGTATGGACTCTCAAACGATTCAGACATAATGTTCATTACTTGCTGTCTGTATTCCTTCGATTTTAACGTTTCCAGGACGGCCCGTTCCATTTCCGGGTCCTGAAGAATCGTCATCATCATTGCCTGGTATTCCGGATCTTTCATTAGTGCTTTTAGCATTTTTTCATTTTCCGTTTGCATGCTCTCGGCAAATGTTTTAGCGAATTCCGGATCTTTCATCGTCTCCTGCCAAAACTTCTTACCCGCTTCAGAGGTCAACGTCTCTTGGATGGCCTGCTTCACAAATGCATTATCCATTACAAGCTCCTGACGCAACTCTTCATCCTGCAACAATTCCTGAATTGCTGCTTTTCCTTCATCTGTTTTCAGCATATCCACCATCATTTTTTTGGTGTTTTCATAATCAGGACTGCTATTTCCGCCATTCTCAGCCGCTGCACAACTCGTCAGGACCAGGGGGAGTAGCAGGCATCCTAAAAGAACATACATAATCCTTTTCATGCGTGCGGCTCCTTTCCGTTCTTTTGTCATTAATTTGAGACATTTCCACGGATTTTATGCATGCTTGTAGCTGAACGACTGGCATTTTTAAAGCGGGCTTGTTACAATCATGAAAGGAATAGTGTACATTGGAGGAAAAGCTTGTGAATAGTCGAAAAGTGGTCTATTTATTTTTTACCACTCTCATCATTGGAAGTGTCAGCGGAGCCATCGTTGGGTTTGCCTTTGACTATGAAATGTACGTGTCAGAGGGAGCGGCCAATTTGATTGTCGGTGTGATTTGGCTTTTAGGGATGAGTGCCGCTTTTTCGCTCATTAGCCAGATGGGCTTTTTTGCGTATTTAACGGTTCATCGCTTCGGTCTTGGTCTGTTTAAATCACACAAATTATGGAATTATGTTCAAATTGTAATTATTGCTTTCGTGTTGTTTGATTTGTTCTATTTTCGATATATCGCCTTTGCGGAGCCGGGAGAAACGATGTTTGGTTATATGATCATTCCTGCCCTGCTGCTCGTTTATGGTTTAGTGGTTGCTTACTTAAAAGCGCGTGACACAAATCAAAGCGCCTTTATTCCGGCCTTATTCTTTATAGTTGTAGTCACAACAATTGAATGGGTTCCGGCTTTAACGGTAAATGATACGAAGTGGCTTTGGCTTTATTTTACGCCGCTCATTGTCGGAAATACATGGCAGTTATTGATCCTTCACCGATTATCAGGTCAGCCAACATCATAAAAACAAAAAGCGGAATTTCAGAGAGCAATAATTGCCCTTTGAGATTCCGCTTTTTTTATTGCTTAATGGATTTCTTCATTTGTTGATTTCGTGTTTGCCATTAAGTCTTCGATGCTGCTGAAGGTGAAGCCTTTATCACGAAGCTGGTCGATAATGATCGGCAAAGCTTTATGGGTTTGTTTAACAGAATCAGATGCGTGAAAGAGTAATACATCTCCTGATTCGGTATGCGGAACGACTGTTTCAACAATTTTCTCCACGCCTGGATTTTGATAATCCTTGGAGTCAATACTCCAATGCACGATGCTGTAGCCCTGTCCTTCTGCGACATCTAAAACACGTCTGTCAAATGCTCCGTTCGGGGGTCTAAGCAAGGTTGGCTTTTCGCCAATGATTTCATTCAGCACATTTCCGCTGCGGACGATATCTTTTCTGACCTGTTCATCATCCCAATTTGTATAATCCTTGTATTGATAACCGTGACTGCCGATGCTGTGCCCACGATCTTTGATTTCTTTCACTAAATCCGGGTATTTTTCCGCCCACGATGCCGAGACGAAAAAGGTAGCATGATCCACCTGCTTCTGTTCAAGAATGTCGAGAATCGGTTTTACTCTGGTTTCTCCCCAGCTGATGTTAAAGGTTAACGCAATGACCTGGTCATCGGTTTCTGCTTTATAAAAAGCTTGCGGCCCGTCCTCAGTAGAAAAAACCATAATATGAGAGCGTTCTACATATAACAAGCCCGCTGTAAATAAGGCTGCGATCACAATAAGGGATGCTTGCTTTAACCGCTTGGCGTGAACTACCCATACAAATCTCATTGGTTGTCCTCCTCTTCCTTGTTTATGATCAATGTATGCAGAAAGGGGGACAGGATATGAATAAAATGCGCCTCTATCGAAAATAATTTAGAAGATATCAGCAAAAGATCCAATAGCGATCCTAGCTGTTCTGTTGAAAAGTCACAATTGTCGAGGTGGTAATGGTGTTAGGTCTTTTATTAAATCAAAAAGAAGTGCAAGAAGTGGAATATATGCTAAAGAGAGAGATGGAAGAAATTTTATTGGATTTATCTGACCCACGAATTGATGAGCTTGTGAAACGGGCGATGGAGGAGAAGTATCAAATTGTGTTTAGTATTTATAAAAGGCTCGTCACACCAAAGGAAAGTGTGAAATATCTCCTGCCGCGTACGAGGAAAAAAATGCAATAATTTATATGGATAAATGTTATTGACACTTAATTAGTAAACGTGCTATATTGTTGGAACCGCACAAAGAGACAAGCATTTCGAAGGGAAAATAATTTTATTTTTATGTTGACCTGTTTTGATCTTTGTGTTATATTAGAAAAGTCGCCAATGAGCGATGCGAGTTCTTTGAAAACTGAACAAAAGCCAAGCGAAAAAAAGGTGACGAATGTCACCGTCAAAAAAAGCCAGCGGAGCCTGCACAAGGTTTTGGAAGCAAGAGACGAAGTGGTTTTCTTCGGCTATTGCTGAGTGCAGAGTGGAGCGGTTTTAAAAAAATTAAGAGCTTAATCAGCTCACCATTTTCATGGAGAGTTTGATCCTGGCTCAG
>NZ_JAMBOS010000021.1 GCF_023715705.1 Halalkalibacter oceani | reverse complement strand
CTTCGATGATGAGATGAAGTGGTCGGGAAACCAACTTTATCCTATCATGAAGTGAGGTTTTTTTAATACCACGCTAGAAGCTCTTTTGAACCCCCGGCATAGCCAGGGGTTTTCTAAACCACTAAAAAAAGAGAGCGATTCGATAACCGAATCGCTCGCAATGGGGGAGAGTAGAGAGAACATTTTGGAAGCTAGGTCAATGACCTTTCCTGCTATTAATGTACACCACTCCTGACATCGTTTCAGCTTCTTTGGCATATCTTCTTACATATAAATTTCATTTATTTTGAAAGGGATGCTTCATTGCAGGAGCATTCCCGCTAAGAACGCTTACAATCTGTGGTATACTTTCCTATAACAATAACCTACTGGAGGCATTGTCATGAGAGACCTATCTGAAATTGAAGCCAGGCTTGCCGGCCGATCAGCTGGCGTGATCGCTCAAAAAGACAGTTTGAATGCCGCTGTTATTTTGCCGCTTGTCGACATCGATGGAGAACTGTCGGTGCTGTTTGAAGTGCGCGCCCATCATCTGAACAGCCAGCCGGGGGAAATTTGCTTTCCAGGCGGGCGGATTGATGCCGATGACCCGACCCCGCAGCTGGCGGCAATGCGCGAGGTTACCGAAGAACTTGGTCTTAAGCGCGAGTATATTAAGCCCCTCGCTCCGCTCGATGTTCTTGTCACCCCATTTCGCGGCATCATCTATCCATTTGCCGCTGTTTTGGAGAACATCGAAAGCATTAAGCCGAACCCGGCGGAGGTTGACCATGTTTTTACCGTCCCCCTTTCCTTTTTGTACACACATGAGCCAAAACGGTATGAGATGAACATTCATTTTGAGCCGGATGAACACTTTCCACTTGAACAAATTTCAAACAGCAGAACGTATGCTGCGCGGAAAAACACGCTGACTGAATTTTTTTATTACTATAAGCAATATGTCATTTGGGGTCTGACGGCACGAATCCTGACCCACTTTCTTGAGCTGACAAGGCCGGACTAATGCTCCTGCTTTTCTTCAACCTGATCTTTTGGCAAAAGCAAGATAAAGAGAAAACTGAGGACGGCGAAGACCGTTAGCGCGAGAAAGACCACGGCCAGGCTGGACGAGAGTCCTGCCTGCAGAAGGCTCTGCTCCCCCGGGCTGAGCAGAACCCGCTCTTCTGCTTCAAGCAGGCGGTTAACCGTTTCGATAGACGGTTCGATCGATAGGGCTTCTCCTTCCCGTTCAAGAAAAGCACGCAGCCGATTGTTCAAAATCCCTCCTAATAAAGCCACGCCGACAGCTCCACCAAGCAGGCGCATGAACAAATTCATCGCCGTCGCTTCCCCTCTCGCCTTCCAATCCACGCTCGACTGAATCGACACGACAAACGTCGTTGTCGAAAAGCCGAGACCTGCCCCAAGCATAAAAGAGCTGAAACCGGCCCACCATGGATTCGGCAGAAATGCCGTCAGCAAATAATAACCGAACGCTCCTGCCAAAAGGCCAAAGCCGCCGATTAATGCCGTGACGCGAAAGCCGGTTTTCAGCATCATTTTTCCGGCAATTGTTGAAGCGAGCGGCCAGCCGATTGACATCGCCGTCAGCGTTAAGCCGGCGATGAGTGGAGATTGCCCAAGCACCCCCTGGACGTAGGTCGGCAAAAAGCTTGAGACCGCCATCAGCATCGCCCCGGATGTGAAGGAAGCCAGATTGGCATATCGTATTTCCTTCTGCCGCCAAAGGGAGAAGGTGACAATGGGCGCAGCCACCCGGCGCTCGTGATAGAAAAACCAGATCAGGCAGATGAGTGACAAACCGCCCAGCAGGAGAAGCTCTGTTCTGGAAAGAATCATCGTCCCGTCAAATTGGACAAGAACGACCATCAGCGCGCTGATCGAAACGAGCAAAAGACCCGCTCCGCCAAGATCAAGCGACTGCCGTTTCCTTTCGACATTTTCATGGAGGAAGAAGATCACAATCCCCATCGACAGGACACCGAAAGGTACATTCATCCAGAACACCCACGACCAATTCACATACTGCATGAAAAAAGCACCGAGCAATGGCCCGGCAATGGCGGACACTCCCCAAATGCTTGCCAAATACCCTTGGATGCTGGCCCGTTCTTCCTTCGTATACATATCGCCAACGATCGTCGTCGCGATTGGCTGGACGGCCCCTGCTCCGAGCCCTTGTAAAACCCGGCTAATAATAAGCATTTCCATCGTGAAGGAAAATCCACAAAGCAACGAGCCAATTAAAAAAACAATGATGCCGATTGAAAAAATGAGCTTTCTCCCATAAAGATCGGCCAGCTTTCCATATAACGGAATGGCGACAACCTGCATTAACAGATAGGAAGAAAAGACCCAGCTGTATAAAGAAAATCCCCCCAGATCGGCGACAATTCCCGGCATCGCCGTCGCGACAATTGTTGCTTCCACAGCCGCCATAAACATCGCCAGCATGACAGCTGCCAGGACAAGCGGTCTATTTGTTCGCTTTTTTTCGTCCATTCCACACTCTCCCATTTTTACAGTTACTCTGACAAAGACTCTTTTGTCATTTTAATACAAATTGCCCTTCCATCAAAGAAAACTTTTTCATCATTAAGCAGAGCAAGCCGATCAACCTACTTTCGCCCGGCTCTAGCAAAAGAGACAGGATACCACCTAGAGCAGATCATATTCTGAAGGCAAATAAAAAAGCCGCCCCTCATCTCATGAAGCAGCAGCTGACGAATTTATGATTGTTGATCTTCCTGTAGTTGCTTTTCGGCTTTCATCGCCATGCGATGAAAGAAGGCGGCGAGCGCCAATGTAAGAAAAACAGCCGCAATGAACAGCTCAGGGTGATGCAATGCGAGCCCTTGAGCCGGAACGAGCAGGCCGATGAAAAGAAACATGCTTAATGCTACTAAAATAAAGCCGAAGCGCTTGTAATCTGTCACTTTATCTTTTAATGCTTTCTGCTGTTGATCCATCTCTGACTTCCCCCCATCCTCCTTCAATTCTATCATGAATCGTCAGGAGGATCGTATGCAATCTCCGTTAAAGGAGGAAGACGCTACCACTTATTGCAATGCCTCGACCATTAACAGTACCTGCTTCGCGGAATGCACGGAGGCTGTTTCCAAAAATTGATCATAGGACACTTTCGCATCGCTTCCGGCGATGTCCGACAGTGAGCGAATGATCACGAAAGGCATCTCAAATTGATAGCAGACTTGCGCAATGGCCCCCGCCTCCATTTCGGCACAGTAAGGATTGTTGAATATCTGCTTTAACTCCTCGACCCGCTGATGGTCGCTCATGAACGAATCACCGGATACGATCAATCCTGTGACGGCGTGAATGCCGACCTTTTCAGCAGCCTTTTGCGCCACTTCGACCAGCTTCTCATCTGGCGTATAGTAAGCCGGCATTCCCGGCACCTGACCAAATTCATAGCCGAAAACGGTCGCTTCAACATCGTTGTAACGGACCTCAGTTGAAATGACAATATCACCGACCTTCAATTGCTCATGGAAGCCGCCGGCTGATCCTGTATTAATAATGCATGTCGGCTCAAACAGCTGGATCAACAGCGTTGTGCCGACCGCCGCATTTACTTTGCCAATCCCTGATTTCAGCAGGACCACTTCTGTGCCGTCCAGCTTCCCCTGATGAAACTCGCAGCCGGCAATCGTTGTATCCTGACGATCATCCAGCTTTCCTTTAATTAATTCCACTTCCTCGTCCATCGCTCCGATAATCCCTATTCTCACACGAAACACTCCTTATCCATATCATCAAACCTATTATACAGGTTTCATTTTCATTTGCACGCATCTTTGCTAATATATAAAAGAAAAACCCCTAGCGGAAAGGCAATTTTGCGAAAAAAGGAGAAGAGAGATGACCATTCAATTAGACCGAATCGGAGACAAAATTGAATTCTATGAAGCTTTTGATCTACACACACTCGAAACATCGGTAAACGACAAAATCGAACAGAACAAAGCGTTGCTGCTGCGCGTCCACTCCGTCCAGCACAGCGTCTACCTCCATCCGAAAACGGAACGACCCGTCTACACGGCTGTAGTCCACTATAAAGAGCTTTAGAAAAAAGGTTGACATTTACCTTTTTTCTAAAGCTCGAAATCGTGTAGTTTGCAAACTTCGCACACTACCATATTCTTTCGCCTTCGCTTCTATTATCCTCTGCGGTATGGATTGGTTGTGAGCTGTTGCTTGTCAACCGGCATCCAGCCTCTGCCATCAACCCATTCAATAAACACTTCATACGGCTGTTCCTGACTGTCCGGCGCACTGACAACACCGCGCGCTCTCGTTGGACTGCCGCCATTTTCGAGACGCCAAACGATCATATTTTCTTCCAGACCTGTGGCATAGCGTAAAGCTCTTTCCATCTCATTCCAATTTGTGCTACCTTGGGTGAAATCAGGCGTGAACTCACCTGTCTGTGAAGTACCGACCGGCTCCCACTCTCCGTCCGGAACAGGCTCTAAATCCTGTTCTTGATCGCGATCAATCTCTTGCTCATCTATCTCATCTTCCTGATCCGCCGGCTCTCGCTCTTCCGCCGGTTCCTCCGGCTGTTCAACAGGCTCAGCTGGATCGGTAATTGACTCTCGCTCTGGTTCTTCTTCAACAGGATCCTCTTGATCAAGTGCTGCTTCCTCAGAAGGAGATGATCCAAAAAAGATCTGTGCTCCAAATACAAGGATCAGAAGGACAACGACCCCAATCGCTATGTTTAGTATCCGATTGATCCGCTGCTTTTTGCGTTGCTCAAAACGATACCCTTGCATAACTCCACTCTCCTTTTCCTATCTCTCATCCGTATTATACAAGAACTTTCTCCAATTGGCGAGGTAGGCTTTACAACCATGTCTATTTAACCAGCATCCGATTTCCGGACAAATCGCCTGCCATTCTAGCGAAAAAAGGATGCATCAACAGGCTTTGATCACCTTTTGATACATCCTTCCAGGGCGTAAACAGGTCCCTGTCTTAGTTATCGGTAAAGTCACTCGGCTCCAGCAGATCAAATTCCTTTTTTAAGGCCTCATAATCCAACTCAAGCAGCTCGCAATACTTTTTTACATTTTCAAAGAAATTTGCCGTTTCTTCATCGACTACGAGATCGCGTTTGTACGAATATAAATTGATCAGCTTATAAAGCTCGCTGAAATAACTCACTCTTTCCACTTTACTCATCATCTCACCTCATTCTTTGCGACATTTTGTATGAATCCTATTATCGCATAAATTTGCCATTAAGAGAATGGGGATTACAGAGATACGTGACCAACGCCGTCTTTAATCGTGATTTTCGTTCCGTAAGGTTCCGATAAGCGCTGCAGGTCATAGAGAACATCAAGTTGGTCAGACAGCTTCGGCCAGCCACGTTCATAGCGGGGCAGTCCGAAACCGAGCTCAATCGGATATAAACGTAAATTTGTCAGCTTGCCATCTTCCATATCCCAGAGTGGCACAACCGACTCCCATACTTTTTTATTCACGCCAAGCCCTCTCGTACCGTTGGCGCTACGGATATCGAGAGCGTCAGCGACCGTCGCCTCCCCCTCGATCCCATACTGTTCGTAAAAGTCGTGCGGAAGAGTCGTCACCGTGTCATTTTGAAAAATAAAATTGCCAAGGCTGTAGAAAATCGGGCGATTTTTATAGATTTCAATCCCGCGGACAATATGGGGTCCATGACCGATAACGGCATGCGCACCTTCATCGATGCAGAGCCGGGCGAAGTCTTCGAGAAAATCAGGAGCAACATCCTTGCGTCCCTCTCCCATCTCGTGCGTATGAATGCTCATCAGCACGTAGTCGGCTTGGCGTTTCGCATCGGCAATCGCGGCTCGGATTCTTTTTACATCGCCTTCATGCAAATGGCGCTTCATCCCCTCTTCCTCACTAAGCTCAAAGGAATAATCACCGAATTTATATTGGGCACCAGCCAAAGCAAAGCCTTCTTTGACAGCTAACTCCTGCTCGGCATTAATGCCAGTAACCGCGGCTACCTGCTTAAGATGCTCCATATTTTTCTGATTTAAATAGAACGTCGTTTGATAACGGAGCGGATTGACACCAGGGCGTCCAAGACTGTCTCCCCGCTGCTTGCCCGCGCGCCAAAACTCATGAAAAGTTGACGTGGCACCAATGATCGCGATTCTTCCAGCAGGGCTTTCCAAATATTTTGGCGCAGCCGCCGCATCAAGATGCTTGCCAACACCGGCATGGACAAACCCGGCCTCGTCCAAATAGCGTTCCGTTGCCTCAAGCCCGCCGTACAAATAATCCAATGTATGATTATTCGCCCATGTTACGCAGTTAAACTGATAATACTTCAAATCGCTCAGAACGGCTGGAGGCGCGATCGCCCATGTCCCCCCGCTCATCGCCGAAGGATAGCCTTCATAATGATGAGTCGTCACTTCAAGATTGGTAAAGCGGCAGTCCGCCTCCCCGATTAATGATACTAACCCTTGATCCTGTTCTTTTTCCGTCATTCTTCTCGTAATAAAACTGTCTCCGGTAGCTACAAAACGCACTGTCGTCTGCTCCTTTATACGTAATGATGAAAGACCGTTGCCCGGACTTGTGCGGCACTTCTAAAACGTTTAGATTGTTCTTGGATTAATCAGTTGTCCAACAGGCATCGTAGTCAACTCGCCTTCGGCCATCACAACATGGCCGCGGACGATCGTATAGACCGGCTTGCCCTTCACCTGAAAGCCGTCATAAGCGGTTACTTTGCTTTTGCTGTGCAAATCTTCGCGTCGCAGCGTATATTCCTGCTCCATATCGACAATCGTAATGTCGGCATCTGTTCCGACGCGTAAAGAGCCTTTCTTCGGATAAATATCAAACAGTTTCGCCGGTGCTTCAGCGAGTAGGCTCGCAACATCAGCGCGTGAAATCTTGCCATTCGCCGCGGCGTCAAGCATTAATGGGGCAAGCGTCTCTACTCCACACATCCCTGCCGGAATCGACCAGAGATCGCCATCCTTTTCTTCCTCGGTGTGCGGTGCGTGGTCTGAGCAGACAAAGGAAATCGTGCCGTCCTTAATTCCCTCCCACAGCGCTTCCTGATCCTTCTTATATTTAACAGGAGGATAAACCTTCATCTGTGGACCGACCTTATCATAGTCTTCAGCCGATAGGAACAGATAATGCGGACAGGTTTCCGCTGTGATTGGATAGCCTTCCTCCTGCGCCTGACGGATCGCCTCAACCGCCTCTGCGGTGCTGACATGAAGGATATGAAGACGGGCGCCTGTTTGTTTCGCCATCGCAATGCCGGAATGAACTGTAAGCTCCTCGGCCAAATTAGGACGTCCTTCAAGCAGGTCCTCGTAAGTACGGCCGCCGCGCGCCTCGACTTTATTCGTTAAATGCTGAATCAAATCATTGTTCTCGGCATGGATCGCCAGCATTTGACCTGTTTTCGCGACTTCAGCAAACATGTCATAGACGTCGCCGTCGCCAAATGGCGGTATAACATCTTCCATTCCGGTTTTATAGTTATACATTAGCTGGTATGTTTTCGCGTGAACGGCATAGCCCCAGAAAAATTTAAAGCCAATCACACCGGCTTCGTGCAGGGAAGCGAGCTTATCAAGATTTAAATGTCCGAGGCAAATCGCCCAGATACCGTAATCGACAAACGCCTTGCTTGCCAGATTGTCGACCTGCTTCTGAAAGTTTTCAGGATTGTTAATCGGTGGATTGGTGTTCGGCATTTCAAAAACAGCTGTAATACCGCCGGCTGCCGCCGCCAAGGTCGAATGATAGAAATCCTCCTTGTAGGTTGCGCCCGGATCACGGGAATGAACGTGAGTATCCATAAAGCCTGGGAATACATATTTTCCGGCTGCATCGATTGTTTCTGTCGCTTCACCAGGAAGCTCTTCAGTTGTAACTGCCTGAATCACTCCATCTTTAATAAACAGATTCGCGCGAAACTCTTCCTGATTTGTGACAACCGTACCGTTTTTAATAACTAAGTCCCATTTCATTTAGCTCCACTTCCTTTATCTCTTTTTGAATGTGAACCTGACCAATTAACTCCTGAATATCCGTAATATGATGACGCTCCATGTAGGCTTTTAAATCCCGTAAAATGTCAATCATCGCCGTCGGCTGAATAAAGCTCGCCGTACCGACCTGAACGGCGCTTGCCCCGGCAAGGATCATTTCTAGCGCATCCTCGGCTGTTGAGACGCCGCCACAGCCAATAATCGGAATCTTAACCGCCTGCGCGACTTGATAAATCAGACGGACGATAATCGGTTTAACCGCCGGGCCGGAGAGACCTCCCATAACATTGCCAATCTTCGGCTTTCTTGTCTCTACATCAATCGCCATCGCCAGCAGCGTGTTAGCTACATTTAAAGAATTACTGCCGCCCGCCTCTGCCGCTTTGGCAATCTCCTGAATGCTCGTAACATTTGGTGTCAGCTTGCTAATAATCGGCTTATCGGTAACGGCGCGTACCTTCTGGACGAGCTTGTACGTTAAGTCAGCATCCATCCCGAACGCCAGACCATTTCCTTTTAAATTTGGACAGGAAATATTTAATTCAAGCGCGTCAACCCGGCTGTCTGCTGCAAGAATATCAGCCAATTCAGCAAATTCGTCAACTGAGCCGGCCGACAGGCTGGCAATAAGCGGCGTATCAAACTGGGCGTAATAAGGAACATAATGCTCCATGTAATACTCAATTCCCTTGCTTTGAATCCCGATTGAATTAATCATCCCCGCCGTTGTTTCACAAACGCGCGGCGTTGCATTACCAGGTCTTGCTTCAATTGTAATGCTCTTTGGCACAAGCGCGCCAAGCTGATTAAAATCAATGATCTTATCCATCTCAGGACCGAATGCACCCGATGCCGGCATGATCGGATTTCGTAACGTTAGTCCGCCAATATCAACTGCTAATTTTAATTCCTTCATGCTAACACCACCTTTTCTAACGGGAAAACAGGTCCTTCATGGCAGACGCGGACACTTTTCACGTCATCGCCTTCCCGAATATCGCATACACAGGCAAAACATACGCCCATCGCGCAGCCCATATGCTCTTCAAGCGCAATTTCTCCCGGCAGCTGATGCTCGATCGCCAGTCTTTGCATCAGACGCGACAGCCGCTTTGAGCCGCATGTGTACAGAGCATCAATCGCCTGAGCGCCCATAATGTTCCCGATCAACGCTTCGACTTTTTCAACATCGCTCGTGCCTGATTCATCCGTTACTTTATAAACGCTGACGCCCAGCCCTTCAAGAAAATCAGCAGCAAGCAAATCATTTTCACTGCGGGCGCTGAGAATCGCATGAACCTTTTTCCCCTTTTGTGCCGCTTCAAAAGCGAGCGCCGCTAATGTCGCGACTCCTACTCCTCTTGCCAGCAGCAAAATCGAGTTGTATTCATCCTTCAGATCAAAGCCGACCCCTAGAGGACCGAAAATGTCAATCTTCTCGCCTGCCTTGAATTCCGTCATTTTTGTCGTGCCAAGCCCTTTTACGAGGTAGAGAAATTCAAGCGTCTTCGCCTCATCGTCAATGCGGTACACGCTGAGCGGTCTTCTCAAAAAAGGATAGACGCTTTGTTCACAAAGAATATTAAAAAACTGACCTGGGTGCACCTTCTCGCCGATTTCGCTTGTATCGACTGTCATATGCCAATAACGTTCACTCACTTGTACATTTGTCAGGATCGTGACTTGTTGTGCTTTCATTATGCTTTTCTCCTTTTACTCTTGTTGTTAACTTCAATGGCATACGCTAAAACGGCTTCCTTCATGACTCCAATGCCTGTCACGATATCTCCAGCCTCTGTAAATTCGTCCGGGTGATGGCTAAGCCCATCAACGGAAGGAACAAATAACAGCGCGGTTGGCCAGCGTTTCGCCATATACATCGAATCATGGCCCGCCCCGCTTGGCAAAAAGGAATACGGTATACGCTGATTTTCACAAATCGTCGCCATTTTTTTGACGAGCATCTCATCCATCATGACCGGCTCTTCTTCTGTTTGCCAATCAATCGTCACCTTTACTTTGCGTGACTGCTCCACTCTTGCAATTTCCTGCTTAATCGCGGCAAGGACGCGCTTTCTTGATTCCCCATTCGTGCTGCGGATGTCAATCTTGAGCGATGCTTTTCCCGGAACGACATTCATGGCTCCCGGCAAAACATCGACAACACCAACGGTCGCGACCGTTTCATACTGCTCTTCGGCAAGTGCTGCCTTTTCCACAACCAGTGACAATTCGGCTGCCGCCAGAAAGGCATCGTGCCGGTTCTTCATCCCTGTTGTCCCCGAGTGAGAGCTTTTTCCGTCAATGGTAAGTGATAGTCGCATCGGGGCGGCAATCCCTGTCACGACGCCGATCGTTTTTTTTCGATCGATTAATTTACTGCCCTGTTCAATATGCAGCTCAAGAAAGACTTTAATGTCCTCTTTGCTGCGGGCCGCTTTCGTCATTGACTCAAATTGCAGTCCCTGCTCTGCCACTACTTCTTGGATTGAACGATTATCCTTATCCTTCAAGGACCGAAGCGAATCCAAATCAAGAAAACCTGTCATTGCTTTGCTGCCGAGCGTTGAAGCATTAAACCGCGCCGATTCCTCACAGGCAAAGGCAATGACTTCAACGGGGTGCAGCGTATTGATTTCCTCCTCTGCCAGCATTCTGACGATTTCCAGCCCGGCAATCACCCCAAGTGTTCCATCATACTTTCCTCCGTTATAGACCGTGTCGAGATGAGAACCGACCGCCACAGCAGGGAGGGACGGGTCAATTCCTTCTTTCCGGGCAATTAGATTGCCTGCTTCATCTTCTCTCACCGTCATCCCAAGCTGCTCGCACTGTTCGCGCAAAAATTGCTTGGCCTGTCTTTCCGCCTCCGAATAGGCAATCCGTTCCATGCCATTAGCGGTTGCGCCTAATTGACTAATTTTTTCTAATGTTTGAATCACTCGAATTCTATTCATGCAAAACCACCCTCAATTTATTCGTAGTTGTTTCTCATGCTGTTATACATTCCGTTTTAAGCGGTGGTTAACCTTTGTTCATTCAGATAACAATCCGAACCTTCCACTATCTAAATCGACAGTCACTTTCCAAATATCGGTGAATTTTCAACCCCATGTTCAGCATCAGCTTCTCCTCTGTTTTTTGGAGATTCAAACCGGAAATGGTTTTTATTTTCTGAAGCCGGTACTTCAACGTATTGACGTGAATATACAAATCCTTTGCCGTTTCCGTCAGCGACTCATTATGCTTAAAATACTGTTCAAGCGTTTCAACAAGATTTAATTCACTGTCCAAATCGTTTTTGGCCAACGGTCCGACTGTTTCTTCATAAAACTGCTCCAGTTCGTCCCTGTTTTCAATCAGGGCAATTAAGCGGTAAGCCCCCAGATTCGAGAAATAAATAATCGGCTGATCCTTCCAAAAAACCGGGCCAAACACAACGGCCTGCTCAGCTTCCCGAAAGCTTTTGCGCAACCCATCTACTCCACTGTACGTTCGGCCGACACCGAGAGACACATCGATCTGCACCACCTGTTTAATTCCTGTTGCAAATTGCCCGATCATTTTTTTCAGCTCCGGCTTCGTTCTGTCTTTCACCGGCAGTAGAACGTATAAGGAATGGCGGACAGAGCCAACTACGATATCCTCTTCAATCTGGGTTAAAACACTTTCAATCCGACCTAGTGCGGAAGCAAACATCTTGCCGTCCTCCACTTCCTTGCCGCTGACAGAAATACAGACATATGCTTCCTCCGCCTGGAAGCCGTACATTTTCCCTTTATCCATCAAATCTTGCTTGTTAATAAACTGATTAAAGAACAAATCACGGAAGAAGTCATTGCGATATTGCTGCTCTATGTCGTATTTTACTTTTTTCCGCAGAAACTCTAATGACAATAGCATCGATGCCTTTTCTAAAATTGCCAGCTCCATCTCGATGTATTCAGAACGAGAATGGAAGCTTGAAACCGTCCCTTGCAGCTCCCCATCAATTATAATCGGGGAGACGATGCAATCTTCCAGTTCTTCGCCCTGCTTCCTTCTTGGCATCCGTACAGCCCGTTGGACAACCTTCAGTTCGTTGACCTGCTGAGTCGTTAAAGGAGCAAGCTCATGCTTTTGCGGGGGAACTTCAATATAAGGGGCCAACGCCTCCAAATAAACCTCTGTTTTCGTCAGCAGCGCCAACGTATCCATAAAACTGCTTAACCCGTTTTCATATAGAGAGATTTCACTTAATAAATGACTTGTTTGGTCAAGATCCTCTTGAAGAACCACCTTTTCATCGAAAATCACATTCATGGCCGGAGGGAGAATGTCCAAATAGGAAATTTCCTCCGGGATTTCAAGAAGAGGCATTCCGTATTCATCTGCCTTTCTTTTCATCTCTTCCGGAATCGCCCCAATAAAACGGTTTGGTTTCACCGCCACCGCCGTCGTCCCGACTTCATGCAAACGATCAATCAATTCAAGCTGGGCGACAGGATCATCCTTAATCGGATATAAACTCGTGAGCAGCAATTCGTTTCCCTTTAACCAATTGATGATATCCGGGACTTCCATCACCGTCACATAAGATACAGTCTTCTCAAGGCCTTGATGGCCGGCCACCACCTTACAGTGGCGCAGGCCGCCAATTTTCAGTAATTTTTTCAATGAAGTGGCCATTTTGCGATCCTCCCCTGTTAGCGAGATACATTACAACAGACGCAGTAAGAATAAAGATGCATCCGGAACGTACGTAATGACGAGCAAGGCAAGGACATTGACCGCGAAAAATCGGAGTAAGCCCGGCATCATTTCGCCCATTTTCAACCCGGTAATTCCCTGGGTGACAAATATATTGATTCCAAAAGGCGGAGTGTACATACCAATTGCCAAATTCGAAATCATAATAACCCCTAGATGAACTGGGTCGATTCCCATTGCCATTGCCGTTGGGAAAATAAGCGGCGCGACAATAATAATAGCTGCGACACCCTCCATAAACATTCCAAGCACCAGTAACACAACATTCAGAATTATTAAGAACACAAATGGTGACTCAATCGTATTCGTCATCCAGCCGGCAATTGTTTGCGGTACCTGCCCTCTCGTCAGCATCCAGCCAAGCACTTGCGCCGCAGCGACAAGTACGAGTACCTGAGCTGTTAAAATTCCGGAATCGATGCAAACACGATACAGCTTCTTTAGTGTCATCTCTTTATAGACAAACATACTGATTAATAACGCATACACAGCGGAGACACCCGCGGCTTCCGTCGGAGTGAAAATCCCGCCGTAAATTCCGCCAAGAATAATGACCGGGATTAGCAAAGCCCAACCGGCTTTGTACGTTGTGCTCAGCAATTGCTGCCTTGTAGCGCGTTTATCACGCTCAAGAATATGTTTACGAGCGTAGAAATAAATATAAATAATAGAAGAAAGGCCATAAATGAGACCTGCTCCGATCCCGGCAATAAAGAGCTGCCCGACAGATACTCCTGTCACGGAACCAAAGATAATTAACGTAATACTCGGTGGAATAATCAAGGAAACCGAGCCGGCCGAAGCTAAAAGACCCGCCGCAAACCAGTTATGATACTTTCCTCTAATCATTTCAGGGTACATAATCTTCCCGATCGCCACGACTGTCGCCGGACTGGAGCCGGAAAGCGCACCAAAGAACATACTCGAAACCTGGCTCGTCATCGCTACCCCGCCAGAGATATGGCCGACCATTGCCCGGGCCCAATCCAAAATCCGTTTAGACAGACCGCCGACCTCCATAATATTGGCAGCCAGTATAAAAAACGGCAGCGCCATTAACGCAAATTGATCAAGACCGCCGAACAGCCGCTGTATCAGAATCATCGGGTTAATATCCGTTGTCAAAAGCACCGTCACAAAAGAGGCCAATCCAAGCGCCACAAAAATCGGCGTACTTGAAAACAGAAAGATAAAAATCAAAACAATCAGTACAGTAATCATGGTTGTTTCTCCTCTATCATGTTAGATTGCAGGTCCTTAAACAGCTTGAATGTATGAACGACCAGATGGATAAGCGAAAGAAGCGCCCCGATCGGAATCGCCAAGTAAATATAAAACATCTTAATTTGCAACGAAGGTGTTATCTGTCCAGAATCGATGCTGAATTTTACTAATTCAATGCTGTAATAAAAGATAAACGCCATAAAAATGATTGAAAACAGATTGACCACTAACGCAATGATCGCGCCCCATTTTTTCGATAAATAATCGAGGAAGAAATCAATCCCAACATGAAGACCCCGCCGGAAACAGATCGCGGCCCCGATAAATGTAATCCAGATCATGCCGTAGCGAATAACTTCTTCCGCCCAGTTCGTATTTGCACTGAAGCCGAAGCGAAGCACAATATTAACAAACAACACAATCGTCACAGCGAGTAAACAAATGCCAACAAAAGCTTCCTCAATCCGATTGATCCACTTCATTGTTCATTCTCCTTCTCCTTATACTGAAAGTCTTACGCGGAGTCTTTGCCCTTCTTTCAGAGTGGTGAAACGTCATCAACTCTTCAACTCTAAAAGAACAGGGGATGCCTTTGAAGGATCACTTTTCACCTTTAAAGACAACCCCGATTGGCAAGCGCCGTCTCCCGGCAATGCGGAACATCCTGACGCATATTACTGTTGCAAGCGGAGTGATCATTGACTCGTTACCCACCTGCTGAAGCGGAACCGCATATTGCTTAGAGTAGAGAGGGTGTCCCGAAAGCTTCTGGGACACCCTCCTTAACGTGGCAAGCGCTATACGGAGCCACTACGGGCTTTTAACATTTGTTAACGCCCCGTATTAATTACCTGTTACTTGGTCAATGGCTTCATAAAGCTTGTGAAGCAGTTCAAGTTGTTCAGGTGTATTGTACACTTCTTCATGCATAGGAAGTGATGCTTCGCGGAAGCTTTCGATTTCTTCTTCCGTAAATTCATAATAGTTCGCGCCTGATTCAATAATCGCCTGACGGTACTCGTCTTCTACTTCGCTTAATGCTTCACGTGCAGCAGTACGTCCTTCTTCTTCAGCTTGAGCAATTACTTGCTTTAGCTCATCTGAAAGCCCGCCAAACCAAGCTTGGTTAGCCATTAACACATATGTCATTGTGCCATGGTAACTTTCAATAATATTATCCTGAACTTCATGATAATTATTTAAGTAAATTGTTTGCAATGGATTTTCTTGTCCATCCACAACGCCTTGCTGTAAAGAGTTATAAACTTCGGCATAAGGTACAGGAATCGCATTTCCGCCCCATGTTGCATATTGCTCGATCAAAAGCGGCGATTCCATAACACGCATTGTTAAGCCTTGGAAGTCACTAGGCTCATGAATTTCTTTGTTTCCTGTCGTGAACAATTTAAATCCGCCAGGCCAGTACCCAAGTCCTTCAAATCCACCTTGTCCAAGAGTTGCTAAAACTTCCTGACCCACTTCTCCATCAAGTACTTCATACGTTTGCTCTGCATCTGCAGGCCATAGGTAAGGAAGGTCAATTACTTTAATATCATCAACAAACGGACTGACGACAGCAGTTGGCTGCATCGTAATATCAATTTCCCCCATTTGCGTTCCTTCAACTTGTTCACGTAAGCTTCCAAGCTGTGAAGCAGGGTAAACATCGACTGTTACTTTTCCGCCAGTTTGCTCTTCTACTACTTCTTTAAACTTTTCAGCCCCTACATGTTCCGGGCTTTCAATCGGCTGGTTATGACTAAATGTAATGACTAATTCTTCAAATTCAGCATCCCCGGTTTCTCCCGCTGCTTCTTCACCTGGTGCCGCTTCATCTGTACCTTCATTTGTGTTATCTGAACCACCACAGGCTGCGATGACAAGTAAGAATAACACAGACATTAGTAATACAAGTAATTTTTTCATTTTGATGCCCCTTTTTGAATTTTTTAAAAATTAGTTACAAACAGTTTACCTGCTAACCATTTGTCCATTCGGATAAATCTACATTTGTAATTATGTCCAAAAGAACAAATAAATTTACGACATAATAAAGATAATTTAGCATTCTCCTTTCTTCATGTATGACTTATTCTTCTACATTATATTAGAAACTTTTCTAAAATTCTATACCTTTGTGAGAAAATCTAACAAAGAACTTTCTGAATATATGACAAATTTATGTCAGATATCTGAAAACGCTTTTAATTCAATGTGAGATTACCTACATTGTTTTATTAAAATACTTAACTTAGTTATCTTTTTATTATTTTGAAATAGTATTTTAAGGCGAATGAAAGGCTTGCCCTGCCGTCTCGAGTACGAGACAGGCCGGCAAGCCGGACATTCTTAGCGAATATCAACAATTTGAATTTCCATCTCTCCACCAGGGGTGTTCACCATTACCTTGTCATTAATTGCTTTTCCAAGTAAACTTTGCGCCATTGGGGAATCATTGGAGATCTTTCCTTCAGCAGGATCAGATTCAGCGCTTCCAACAATTGTGTACTCTTCTTCATCTCCGTCCGGAAGCTCGATAAATTTCACTGTCTTCCCTAGCGAGACAACATTTGCCGAACCTTCTTCTTCTTCAATCATAACCGCATTGCGGATCATTTTTTCCAACTGAATAATCCGTCCTTCGACAAACGCCTGCTCTTCTTTCGCTGAATCATATTCGGAGTTCTCCGAAAGATCACCGAAGCTGCGGGCGATTTTAATGCGCTCAACTACCTCTTTGCGCCGCTCTGTCTTCAAATATTCGAGCTCTTCCTCCAGCTTACGCTTTCCTTCCATTGTCATATAATGTTTTTTCTCTTCCGCCATTGTGACTCACTCCTCATCTGCTTGTTCAAATAAAATAGAATTGCTTCACATATGTAGACTAAGAACTCGGCAGTCTCCGAGTTCTTAGTTACTTACATGTATGAAAGAAAGTAAGGCTTACCCCTAAAATGCAACCTCACTTTCCCTATGCTATTACAAAATCGCTTTTTCTTCAATAATTGTGCGAATTTTTGTCACCATTAGATCAATCGCGACACGGTTTTGTCCACCTTCGGGAATGACGATATCAGCATAGCGCTTCGTCGGTTCGATAAACTGCAGATGCATCGGCCTGACAACCGACGTATATTGATCAATGACTGATTCAATCGAACGTCCCCGATCCTGGATATCACGAAGTAGACGGCGGATAATCCGAATATCGGCGTCCGTATCTACAAAAAGCTTAATATCCATCACCTCGCGCAGCCGCTCATCCTCCAGAATCAGAATACCTTCCACGATAATGACATCCTTTGGTTCAATAACAATAACCTTATTCGAGCGGGTATGTGCCTTATAGTCGTAAACCGGCTTTTCGACTCCCTTGCCCGCAGCCAGCAGCTGGAGATGCTCCAGCAGCAAATCATTATCAAAGGCCAATGGATGGTCGTAATTCGTTTTTAACCGTTCTTCAAAGCGAAGTTCACTTTGGTCCTTATAGTAGGCATCCTGTTCAATTAATACGATCGACTGCTCATTAAATTGCTGAAAAATTTCTTTCGCAACCGTTGTTTTACCGGAGCCCGTTCCTCCGGCTACCCCAATTATAATTGGCTTTCTTACCATTATCTTACCTCTTTACGCATCATGTTTTGCGGATGAACCGGGTGATCGACTTTAAAGCGGACAATTTGCAGCGGATGTCGCGCCGCATCGAGTTCCTGCCCGTCTTCATCCCAAATTGTTTCGATTTTTTGTATGAAGTTGCTTATTTCCGGTCCGAAAAATTCAACTTCGTCTCCCGGCTTGAAATGATTACGCTGCTGCAATGTAACGATTGACGTTTCCGGATCATAATCGAGTACCAATCCGGCGAAGTCATACTTTGTCCGCTTCGGATGACTGCCGTACATTTGCTCTTCAAATGTCGGTTCTCCTTCAAAAAACTGCGGAGCGAAATCACGATTCGCGCATTTTTCCAATTCATCAAGCCATGCTTTATCAATTTGGAAATTGTCAGGATCGGCGCAGTAGGCATCAATAACCTTGCGATACACACTTGTGACAGTCGCTACATAATGGATTGATTTCATGCGTCCTTCAACCTTCAAGCTGTCAATGCCGGCTTCAATCAGCTTCGGAATCGCCTGAATCAGATTCAAATCTTTCGGGCTCATCGTATATTGTGGGTCATTTTCCGAGAACAGTGCTTTTTCTCCTTGCTCATTCGTTTCATATAAGTCGTATTCCCAGCGGCATGACTGGCAGCAGCCCCCGCGATTGGAATCACGCGCTGTCATATGATTACTCAGGACACAGCGCCCGGAATAAGAAATACACATCGCGCCGTGAACAAAGCTTTCAATTTCGATATCAACATTTTTCTTCATTTCAAGCATTTCTTCAAGTCCGACTTCGCGGGCGAGGACGACGCGATGCAGTCCTTCTTCCTTCCAATACTTGACCGCTAGCCAATTGCTCAACGACTGCTGGGTGCTTAAATGCACTTCAACTTTCGGAGCTACGCGTTTACACGTTTCAATAATGAGCGGATCGGCGACGATAATCCCGGTCACGCCGACATCCTGCAGGGAGCTTAAGTACTCCTCAAGCCCGTCCATATTTTCGTTATGAGCGTAAATATTCGTCGTGACATATACTTTCGCACCGTATTTCCGGGCGAATTCCACGCCTTCGCGCATTTCTTCTAGCGAAAAATTATCGGCATTGGAGCGCAGACCGAATTCCTGTCCACCAATGTAAACCGCGTCTGCGCCGTAATGGACAGCCACTTTTAATTTTTCCAGACTTCCAGCCGGTGCAAGCAGCTCCGGTTTTTTCGTAATGATCCGTTTTCCTTCTTTTGTACGTTCCGCAATGGTTGACATCTCGTTTCCTCCTTTCTAATAGACCGTTTCTTTAAAGAAAAAGCCGGTATCCAATTTTCGGTTTTGCGGCTGAAGCGCTTCGGCCTCAGAGAGAAATATTTCTTTTTTATCCTCATATTGTTCCTGAACAGCAGTGCAAAGATCAATCGCCTCTCTATAAAGAGCCGTCACCTTTTCAAGGTAGTCCGTCTCCTTGAGGATGCCGTCGATTTTAAAGCTGTCGACTCCCGCTTCGATCATCTCTTCCAGCTCGTCGATAATGCACATATCATTCGGACTCATAATATGCGTGCCGTTCTCGTCTTCAAAAATCGGATAGCGCGCCTCACGCTCGGCATCATATAACCATAATTGGCGGTCTTTTGTCCGGCGCTCGACAGTGAGATTTTTCCCTTGAAATTGCATATAATTGCCGATTAATGTCCGCTTCGACTGGAACATACAGGTCATGCCATGCACCTGCACTTCAATTTCGACTTCGGCATTCTCTTTAATTTCCACAATTTCATCCATGCTCAATTCACGGGCAAGCACAGCCCGGGCCGCGCCTTTCTTCCCCCAGTAATTAGCAGTATACCAATTCGTCGCCGTCGTTTCCGTATTCCAATGCAATCTCATTTCCGGAGCGACCTGGCGCACCGTCATCAAAACAGCCGGATCGCCGAAGACAATCGCATCGACGTCTGCCTCTTTCAAAAAGGCGACATAGTCAGCGAGCTCCGCCACTTTATCATTATGAAATATCGCATTCATGGCAACATAGACCTGTTTTCCTTGTTCATGGGCAATCGTGACAGCAGCCCGTATATCATCGCGTGAGAATTCACCTGCTAACCGCAGTCCGTAGCGTTCTTCGCCGATGATAACCGCATCTGCCCCTGCCGCAAATACCCGCGACACAGCGTCAAGATCCTTGGGCGTCACCAGCAGCTCTGGCTTTTTGTTCATAGCTATCCCCTTCCTGGTCTTCCTTTTTTCACGCTCACTGCAAGGCCGTCCCCGACCGGGATTATTGTCGTCTCATAATCAGGCTGGGACATGAGCCAGCTGTTATACGTTTTAATTTTATTCGTTAATTGGCGCAATCGTTTATTTTCAATATGGTCAGTGGCGACGAGCCCGCGAAACAGAACATTATCCGAAAAAACAACGCCGCCTTCTTTCACATATGAACCATACATCTCAAAAAACCGTTGGTATTGACCTTTAGCGGCATCAATAAATAATACATCAAAAAGGGACTCGAATTCAAGTTTTTGGCTCAATTCAAGGGCATCGCCGTGCCATACGTCAATCCGGTCTGTCAATTTAAGCGCCTGGATATTCGCCAGCGCCTGCTCATAACGCTCGGCATCGCGCTCGATGGTGACAATCGTCGCCTCAGGCAGCGCCAGGGCCATTCTGCCCGCAGAATAACCGATTGCCGTGCCGATTTCCAAAATCCGCTTCGGCTTAATAAGCTTAAGCTGCTGGAGCAGGCACTCCATCCCGATCAGATCCATAATCGGAACCTCATGCTCGCCAGCAAAACGTTCCATCTCGACAATTTTGTCAGGACGGGCCGGCAGTAATGAATGAAGATAATAGGCTAACTCTTTTTCAATCATTCCGATCCTCCAATCCAGTAAGAGAGGGTGTGCCTAAGGAAAACCCTTTTGGCACACCCCGTTTTGGTTTTTGCAAGGCTTTGACAACTGTCCGGGAAGAAGCAGGTGAATCCTGCAGGCGGGTCGCGCTACTGTCCCCTATTCTTCACTTTCTGCTTCGATCCATTCATTACGATACATTTGATGGGTTTCGTTATGCCCTTCGTATGTCTCATTGTAAATCACTTCGCCATTATAACGCGCATAGAAATAAAGATAGTCTGTATCTTCCGGTTGGAATGCCGCCCGGATCGAATCACTGCCCGGACTGGCGATTGGTCCGACCGGAATGCCCGCATACAAGTACGTATTATAAGGCGAGTCCACTTCCAAATCATTGTAGGTTGTCATATAGCGGTGCTCCCCTAATGCGTAAGACACCGTCGGGTCAACCTGGAGTCTCATCCCCTGTTCAAGCCGGTTATACAGCACACCAGAAATTAAATAGCGGTCCTCGGATTGCTGCGCTTCCCTCTCGATAATCGAAGCGAGTGTGAGAATGTTATGTAGCGTATATTCCCCTTCTTCCACCTCGGCGAGAAACGGCTCCACTTCAGCCTCCGTCCGGTCAAGCATCGTCTCGATGATTTGTTTGATCGGCGGGTTCGCCTCAAGAAAATCATAGCGGGCCGGGAATAGATATCCCTCAAGCGGATAACGAATCCCCTCCTGCAACACCTCGTCCGTCAGCATCGCATAACGATGAATCAGACTTTCAATATACTCCCGATCATTGAGCACTTCCATGACCTCTTCAGCGGAATGCTCCGTGTTACCGGCAATGACATTGGCGATATCTTCAAGCCATAATCCTTCCGGTACGGTGAAGACGAGTTCCGCCTCCTGAATCACGCGTCCATCCTTTAACGCCTCGATCATGTCATCCATCGTCATCGCAGTGGAAAGGACATAGTCACCAGCCTGAAAGCCACTCTCGTTCTTATAACGGACAAAATAACGGAATAACGTTCCATTGCGGACAAGACCTTCTTCTTCTAGAATGGTTCCAATTTGACTGGCAGATGAACCGATCGGAATTGTAACTTCAACTTCCTGTGGATTTTCTTCATTCATTGGGCCAAGTGCATTTTTTATATAAAAATACCCGCTTGTAAGCAGGATGGATCCAATTAGAATTAATCCGATTACACAAAAAAAGACGATCTTTCTCACGACTTTAGCCTGAGAAACTCGTTCTTCATATAGATCATTTCGTGGTTTTTCGTTGGAATCAGACATCCTTCTCCCCCTTCCACCGTCTTATTATACTACATTTTCAAAAAAAGAGAACATCCTTAGACCAAAATCTGATCCTTTTGGATGTTCCCGTTTCTTCTTATTGATCTTCTTCCGAAAACGTGTTAAGCATCTCTTCAACGATTTCCCATTCAGCGTCGGTCTCAATCGGGAAGAGTGCGATGTCATTTTCTTCATCGTCACGGTCTTCATAACGAAACGCGAATACTTCTACCTCTTCATCCTCGTCGGCCTCTTCGCCGACAGGTGTAACAAGAATGTAGGATTTCCCGGTCTCGTCCACCGTAAACTTAAACAACTCATCAAATAAATGTTCATCCCCATTTTCATCGGGAATCACAATACGATCTTTTTCTTCTTGCGTCATCGTCGCACCTCTTTTCCTAGTTTCCCTTATGATCCAGATAGCCCTGCAGGATCATAACGGCGGCCATTTTATCAATGACCTTTTTACGTTTCTTTCGACTGACATCAGCTGAAATCAGCATTTTCTCCGCGGCGACAGTCGTTAGACGCTCGTCCCACATTTTCAGCTCACAGCCCGGCACATACGTCTGCAGCTGCTCAGCAAACTGCTCGCTCCGCTCACCGCTCGGTCCGATCGTTCCATTCATATTCTTCGGCATTCCTACTACAATAGTGTGAACATCATATTGCTCCACCATGCGCTTTATTGTTAAAAAGTCCTGGTCGGGCTCCTCTTCGCTTCGCTTAATCGTTTCCAGCCCTTGCGCCGTCCAGCCAAGCTCATCACTTAAAGCCACGCCAATCGTTTTCGTTCCGACATCCAAACCTAATGCTCTCATTCATTCTCCTTACGGTGCTGTGATAAATAGGATTTCACTAACTCTTCAATCAGCTCATCGCGCTCAAGCTTGCGAATGAGGGTACGCGCATCTTTATGACGGGGAATGTACGCAGGATCTCCAGAGAGTAAATAGCCGACAATTTGATTGATGGGATTATAGCCTTTCTCCTCCAGCGCCCCATATACAGAAAGGAGTACCTCTTGGACATCAACATCGACCGAATCATCCGGAAAATTAAACTGCATTGTCTTGTCCATAGAGCTCATCACAAACACCTCTTTCATTTTGCAATAAAAACAATCTCTATTGCTTGTTTACCTTTCATTGTACACCAAAAGCAGGAAATTAGGAAATCGTATCAATATATTCTTGCACATAAGCAAGCGCCTGATCAAGCTGCTCCGGATTCTTTCCGCCAGCCTGAGCCATATCCGGACGGCCGCCACCACCGCCGCCGCAACGTGAAGCGACTTCCTTAACGATCTTTCCAGCATGGTATCCTTCTGATAATAAATCTTTTGTCACCCCGGCAATGATGTTGACCTTGCCGCCTGTCACAGCACCGAGAACGATCACCCCGGAACCGATATCCTGCTTCAGCTTATCGACAATCGCACGCAGGCTGTCCATATCTTTCGCTTCAACCTTTTTCGTCAGCAACTGAACACCGTTCACCGTCACAGCCTCATCGACAAGACTTCCTGCTTCAAGATTGCTCAATTTTTGCGTTAATGATTCATTTTCACGCTGTAATTCCTTGATCTGCTGCTGTGTCGCTTCAATTCTTGCCGGCACATCGACAACGCGCTTCGCTTTTAAACTGGTCGCGGCCTGATTCAGCAGCTGAAGCTGGTCATTCATATATTGATAAGCCGCTTTGCCTGTCACCGCTTCAATCCGCCTTACACCGGCACCGATTCCAGATTCCGTCACGATCTTGAACAGTCCGATTTCCGCTGTATTTCTGACGTGACAGCCACCGCACAGCTCAAGACTATAATCACCAACTTTGACAACCCGAACGATATCGCCGTACTTTTCGCCGAATAAAGCCATCGCGCCCATCGCTCTCGCCTCGTCAATATTCTTCAATGAAATATCCACTTGAAGCGATTGCCAAATCTGTTCATTGACAATTGCTTCAACCTTGGCGATTTCCTCTTCATTCACCTGGCCAAAATGTGAGAAATCGAAGCGGAGACGCTCTTCGGAAACGAGGGAACCGGCCTGGTTAACATGCTCGCCAAGCACATCCTTAAGCGCTTGATGCAAAAGATGAGTGGCGGTATGGTTTTTGACAATTGCCGTCCGCTCGGTTTCTTCGACGATACAGCGCACCTCCGCACCCTGCTTTAGCGTTCCTTCTTTTACCGTCACATGATGAAGATGCTGGCCGTTCGGCGCTTTGCTGACGTCCGTCACTTCAACGAGGACACCCTCTCCGCTCAGAACCCCTTTATCGGCTACCTGTCCTCCGCTCTCGGCGTAAAAAGGCGTTTCATTTAAAATAAGCTGCGCCTGTTCCCCTGCTCCGACAACGTCGACCCTTTTCTTATCATGGATAAGTACTTCGACCTTTGCCGTTGTCGCCAATGTTTCATAGCCGACAAACTTGCTTTCAGTGACAATTTCGCCTAGCAATTCATCCTGAACCTGCATCGAGCCGGATTCCTGTCTTGCCGAGCGCGCTCTTGAGCGCTGGCCTTCCATCGCCTTCTCGAAGCCCTCGCGATCAATCGTTAAACCCTTCTCTTCTACATATTCCTCTGTCAAATCAATTGGAAACCCATACGTGTCATAAAGGCGGAATACATCCTCACCGGCAATCGTTGTTTTCTTGGCGGCTACGGCATCCTCAAGAATTTTCTCAAGAATCGTCAATCCTTCATGAAGTGTTTCATGGAAGCGTTCCTCTTCATTTTTAATGACTTTCTGGATAAAATCGTTTTTCTCTTTGACCTCCGGATAAAAGTCAACCATGATTTCTCCGACAACCGGTACGAGCTGATACATAAACGGCCGGTCAATCCCGATTAACTTCGCATAGCGGACAGCGCGGCGCAAAAGACGGCGCAACACATAGCCCCGACCCTCATTTGAAGGAAGCGCGCCATCACCAACGGCGAACGTGACCGTGCGAATATGATCGGCAATCACCTTAAAGGCGACATCCGTTTCTTCTTTCTTCCCGTATTGAACAGACGTCTGCTGCTCCGTCGCCCGAATGATCGGCATAAACAAATCCGTTTCAAAGTTCGTTGGCACATCCTGAATGACGGAGACCATCCGCTCAAGACCCATCCCCGTATCAATATTCTTTTTCGGAAGAGGTGTATAGCTTCCGTCAGGATTATGATTAAACTGTGAAAAGACAAGGTTCCACACTTCTAAATAACGATCATTTTCTCCCCCCGGGTAAAGCTCAGGGTCATTGGCATCATCGCCGTAGGAAGGGCCGCGGTCATAGAAAATTTCCGTATTCGGCCCACTCGGCCCTTCACCAATATCCCAGAAGTTGCCCTCCAGACGGATAATGCGCTCTTCGGGAATACCGATTTTCTCTTTCCAGTATGCATAAGCCTCGTCATCCTCAGGGTGGACCGTAACAGACAGTTTATCCGCTTCAAAGCCGATCCAGCGTTCACTCGTTAAAAATTCCCACGCCCATTCAATTGCTTCTTCCTTGAAATAATCACCGATGGAGAAGTTGCCGAGCATTTCAAAAAACGTGTGATGGCGCGCTGTTTTCCCGACATTTTCAATATCATTTGTCCGAATCGATTTCTGAGCGTTTGTAATCCGCGGGTTGTCCGGAATTACTCGGCCGTCAAAGTATTTCTTTAACGTGGCGACCCCGCTGTTAATCCACAGCAAGCTGGGATCTTCATGGGGAACAAGCGACGCACTCGGTTCGATATCGTGACCTTTCTCCTTAAAAAAGTCTAAAAACATTTGTCTCACTTGGGCAGATGTTAAAGGTTTCATCTTCTATCATCTCCTTTTTGATATGTATGTAAAACGAAAAATTCGCGCCGCGGCTCCCGCTTGTCCCAAGAGCCGGTGTACGGAAGCGCTCAGGCGGACGGTGTCCTGACCTGTCCAATGTCGGCCAGGCATCAAAAAAACTCCCTTTCCCGGATAAGGGACGAGAGTTATGTCACGCGGTACCACCCTATTTACAGACGACAGCGTCGCCTATCACTTTCGACCATAACGCGGTTAGACGGCAGGATTTGCCTGCACTCAGGAGCAGCTTTCTGAAACCCTTCGCTTCTGGCATCTTCCAGCCTAGGATGCCATTCTCTGTAAACGGTCTGTTTCATACTTGTTCCTTCAACGTATTCTTACTATGTTTATTTGCCCTTTTCATTATAGGAAGCCGCTTGACAAATGTCAATCGTTCATCAGATGAAGGCGCACGTGCCAGAGCGTAACCTTGGCGACTGCCAGCATCGGTACAGCGACGAGCAGACCGATCACTCCTCCTGTCTGAATCCCGACAAGAAGCGCGATAATAATCAGCATCGGATGAAGATGCAAGGTTTTACCGACGATGAACGGGCTGAGGACATTACCTTCCACCTGCTGGATGACGATTAACAGGATAGCCGTAAAGATCGCCAGCTGCCATGATTCCAGCAAAGCGATGATAATCGCCGGGGCAGCGCCGATAAACGCGCCGAAATACGGGATTAAATCCGCCGCCCCGATAAACAGTCCGAGCAAAATCGGATACGGGACACCGAGCAGCCATAAGCCGATCACCGAAAGCACTGCGACCGAAAGGGAAACGAGAAGCTGCCCACGGATAAAGCTGCCGAACGTCTGGTCCAGGTCCTTCAAATAGCGCTGCAACGGTTGTCTCCATTTGCGCGGGGTTATATACCAGGCCGTCTTTTCGACGAGATCATAATCTTTCAGAAAGTAAAACACTAAAAAAGGAATGACGATAAAGGCGAAAACAGAATGCAGCAAAAAGACCGCCACCTTCTCAACCTGGTCCAACGCTTTTCCACTCCACGCTTCAAGCTGGACGGTCCATTCCTTCGAGTGGGACTGTAGTGGTTCTGGCAAGGAGTTGAGCTGATCCTGCAGTCGGTTGACAAGCACGGTTAATTCATTTATTTTTCCAGGAAGCTGGGCAAAGGCATGCTGAACCTGGGCGATCAAAAACGGCAGCCCGACAATCAGGACAAAACTGATCAAACCGATCACAGCCAGAAAGATGAGGGAAACCGCCCATCTTCGTTCCATGCCATTCTGGTGAAGCTTTTCAACGAGCGGATGGAGAAAATAGCTTAACAGCGCAGCAATTCCGACTGGTAAAAGCAATGCCTTTCCGATGAGCAAAAACGGTTCTGCCAGGAAGGATAACCGCGACAGCATGTATAAAATAAATAAGACCAGCAAAACAATCAATAATCGCGCGATCCACTTCTGTTGAGTCTGTCCCATCTCTGCCCCTCCATTTTAAAGCACCTGATAAAAGGGTAGTTTTCATCCTTTATCTAAGGCTTAAAGCAGTGAGCGAAAATCTGCCGTTATGACGCAATCTGTTTGGCAAAGCTGCCCTCATAGCCTTTGAGGGTGTGTCAAAAGGCTTTCATATCCTTTTAACACACCCTCTTATTTATGCTTTGATGATGTTCATTGTTGTTTTCTGTAGTTGCTTCCACGTTTTTTTATCCGTTAATGGCGCAATAAGTGAATCGAATTTTTTCTTCGTTTTCCGATCACTCAGTGAATATGCGGCTGCTCCGATTCCGAATGCGACTAACGAAGTCATCGCTCTTCTCATCTTGTCACCACCTAGATGATCTTACTTACGTTCCATCAAGCTGAAGATCCTGCTCTTCAAACAAATCATCGAGTGAACTTAAGGAGCCATCCTCCTCAACCTGATGAAGAGACAGCTTTCCTTGAGAAATGCTCATTTCAACAAAGCAGTTCCAGCAATAATACTGATTTGTGCCGATTTTTCCAATATCCTTGCTTTGGCAATTTGGACAACGCATCATAGGGCTCCCTTCTATTCCGTCAGGATTGCGCGCCCTCCTCCAATCGTCAGCTTCGCCTCGCTTTTGACAACCTTTCTGCCTTCGAGGATGTCAGCGACCAATCCTTCCGTCACTTCGTACCCTATGATTGTCCCCATTTCCTCATGAAAATATACATCTTCTACCAGTCCGAGCTTCTCGCCCTCTCTCGTGAGCAGCGGCGTCCCCTGAAGTCGGTTGCGACCCGATTTCAGCACCGCTGCTTTGGACTTGTGAAATGGCCGCAGGACATCACTGTCGGCTACCATAACTCCATCCTCGCCAAAGCTGTCCACCACTTCAAGCGGCAGCATCATATGGCGTTTGAACCAGCCCTTTACATCAATGACAAGTCCGGCTACCGCGCCATTATCATACAGCAAATCAACGACATGTCCACACTCTTCTCCCGTTGCCAATGAGAGAACGGGCAGTCCCTCAATCGCCGCAAATGTTCGCAAAGCTCTCGCCACCTTTCCGAACATTCGTAGTGTACCGCAAACACAAACTAGCTATAAGTGTGATTAATTTCCATAAGAAAACCGATACGCAGTTTTCTTTAAAGCGTCGTGCGGAGCCGTTACATTCTTTTGAAGGCTGGCTTTTTGCCAGCCGCGTAACGCGCGAAGCCGACGCTCTTCCTTGAATTGGCGAGTGGAGCCACTGCTCCTGTTTGTAACCACTATTAAAGCGTCGTGCGGAGCCGTTACAAAAAACCCGATGGAAAGCAAAGCCTTTCCATCGGGCCTGTAACGTCCTGCCGCGCATCATTCTGTAAGCTTACTCTGTGTCGGGAGCTGCTGGAGCTTTTCCTTCAGCATTGAATGGCGCAGCAACTCATCCTTTTCCGTAATCGCCGCATACATCGTCCGCAGTTCCCCGCACAGCAATAAAAACTGCTTCGCCCGCGTAATCCCGGTATATAGCAGGTTGCGTCGCAGCATCCGCGAATAGCTGCGGACGACAGGCATGACGACAATCGGAAATTCACTTCCTTGCGACTTATGAATTGAGCAGCAGTACGCATGCGTAATCTGGTTAAGATCTTTTTTCGGATACACGACCTCTGTTCCATCAAAGGAAATGACAAGCTGATCCTGGCGTTCCGCATTTTCCTTCGCATAAAAAACCGCGACGATCTCTCCTCTGTCACCGTTATAGACATTTTCATCCGGGTTATTGACGAGCTGGAGGACAATGTCGCCGGTGCGATAGACGACCTCGCCAAAGCGAAGCTCGCGCCTTTGTTCCGTCGCTGGGTTAAACAGCTCCTGCAGCATGACATTTAACGCCAAGATGCCGGCCGGTCCTTTATACATCGGGGCGAGCACCTGGATGTCCTTCGGCGTATAGCCCTTTTTCAGCGCATTGCCACAAATTTGAGCGACGACATGCTGGACCTGATCGCCGCGGCATGGGAAGAAACGGCGATCCGGTTGTGGTTCAGGGAGATTGGGCGGCATCTTACCCTTTTTCATTTCATGGGCAAGCTCGATGATCGAAGAACCTTCGGCCTGGCGGTAAATATCGGTTAATGGCACGGTTGGAATCATTCCGGAATCAAGAAAATCACGCAGCACCTGACCCGGCCCGACGGATGGCAGCTGATCCTGGTCGCCGACCAGAATGACCTGCATTCCTTTCGGGACGGCCTTTAATAATTGATTCATTAACCAAATATCGACCATTGAGCTTTCATCGACGATCAGCAGCTCCCCTTCAAGCGGCTCGTCATCGCCTTTTTCAAAGCCTTGACCGCCCTTCCAGCCAAGCAGACGGTGAATCGTCGTCGCGGGCAGCTCAGTTGCTTCGCTCATCCGTTTCGCCGCCCTTCCCGTTGGTGCGACAAGTAAAATCGGAAACGGGTTGCCCTTCGTATACGCGCTTGGCTCAAGCGACAGGCCGTGCAGGCGACCGTACAGCTCAACAATCCCTTTTATGACCGTTGTCTTTCCTGTCCCCGGTCCACCGGTCAAAATCATAAAAGGAGAGGAGAGGGCGGTTTGAATCGCTGTTTTTTGCGACGGGGCATATTCAATCTTCATTTCCTCTTCAAGCTGACCGAGCGCCTTCAAAAACTCCGCCTCCGGAAATTCATCCTTGCTGTCCTCGCTTAAGAGCTTGCGTACGCTGGTCACAATCCCTTTTTCAGCAAAATAGAGCGACTTTAAATAAAGCCGTCCCTCCTCTTCAACAACATGTCCTTCTTCATCCATCACGAGCAGCTGTTCGTCAATCTCTTCAGCCGAAATCCGGCAGTCATACGAAGAAAGAAGCCGGCTCGCCTCTTCACATAGTGTCTCCTTATTCAAAAAAACATGCCCTTCCTGCAAGCAAAGCTCCTGAAGCAAAAACAAACAGCCGGCGCGAATCCGCTCGGGATGATTGCCCGTTAAACCGATTGCCGCGCCAAGCTGATCCGCGCGGCGAAAGCCGATTCCTTCGACATCGGTGATCAATTGATAGGGATTGGTCCGAATAATATCGAGGGCCTGCAAGCCGTACGCCTGATAAACCTTCATCGACAGCTCCACGCCAAAGCCATGCTCAGAAAGTGTCATCAATACCTGCTCCACACCTTGCTGATCAATCAGCTGACTGTACAAAGCATCGGCTTTTTCTTTTGAAAGCTTCGGGATTTGATTGAGAGACGAGCGATCCTCGACAATTTTTGTAATCGCCCGCTCACCGAGTGTCTCGACAATCATCTGCGCTGTTTTTTCACCGACACCTGGAAAGCGGCTGCTCGATAAGTACTGAATAATGCCGTGCTTCGTTTGCGGCAAATCGCGCCGGAATTGATCGACCTGATATTGAAGACCGAATTTCGGATGCTCGGCCAGCGAACCGAAAAACAGAAATGTCTCCTCCACTTCCAGCTTTGGCAAAATGCCGACCACGGTTACTTTCTTTTCCTTTATCTCCTCATTCGTAGCCTGAATTTGAATGTAGGCGACTGTATAATGATTTTCTTCATTATGAAAGACAATGTGGGAAACGGTTCCTTTTATGTAGCCCTTCTCAACTTGGCCATGTTCCTCCGTCACGAGCGCTCACCCTAACTCCAGAGCCTTTTCAATCGTCTTCTTCCCATTGGCGGCAAGTGCATGATCCGGCTGAATATCAAGCGCCCGTGTAAAAGCCTTAAGCGCGTCCGTCGTCCGTTCATGATAGGCGTAAGCCACCCCAAGATTGAAATAAGCATCGGCGTGCTGATCATCCAGCTCCACGACCTGCTCAAGCTCGACAATCGCTTCATCAATATATTCAAGCTGCGCCAGACAAAGCCCGTACTGAAAGCGTCCTTCGACATCATGTGGAGCAAGCTCGACCGTTCTCTTGAACGAAGCGAGCGCGTGCGGCAGCGCTCCAAGCTGATAATAGCTCATTCCCAGCATGAAGTGAACATCACTTTCATCAAGCTTGGCGACGAGCGCCTGCTTAAACATTTTTGCCGCTTCTTCAAACTGATCCTGCTTGTAATAAATCGTTCCGGCGCCATAATAAGCGGTCGCCGCCGTTTCATCAAGACCAATCGCTTTATCAAAAAACGTTAACGCCCGTTCATACTCTCCGACAACGCCAAGCAAATTGCCGAAGTTAATAAAGCCGGTCGGGTCGGTCGGTTTTTCTTCAATAGCATCATTAAACATCTTCGCCGCTTCCTCATATTTGCCCTCATTCATATAGGCAATTCCTTGTTCATTCAAGCTCATCTTTCAACCTCCTCCTAACGATTAAGAAAAACGCCACAGGCGCCTTTTCATTGAAGCGCGCGCGGAGCCGTTGCAATCGCTTTGTGGGTAATTGAAAACAGGGCACTTTCAGACATCCGCGCAACGCGCGAAGCTGATGCCCTGCCTCAAATCATTTCCGAAGAAAAACCGCCAGGCAGCTTCACCCGCTGTTTCCTTCTCTTCTGTCACTTACCACTTTTTTATTACTTGATCAATTGTTCCCCCGCCGAGGCAAACCTCTCCATCATAGAGGACGACAGCCTGACCAGGTGTGATCGCCCGTTGTCGCTCATGGAAATAAACCTTCGCCGTACCATCCGCCCGCGGATAAACCGTCACCTGTTGGTCCGGCTGGCGATAGCGGAATTTAGCCGTACAAACGATTTCCTCCTGTACCGATTCCTTGGAAATCCAGTTCATGCCAATCGCTTCAAGGCCTTCAGAGTAAAGTCCTTCATGATGGAAGCCTTGGCCGACAAGGAGTACATTCCGCTCAAGATCCTTGCCGATGACAAACCACGGTTCCCCTGATCCGCCGATGCCAAGCCCTTGCCGCTGACCGAGTGTGTAATACATCAATCCGTCATGATGACCTTTTACCTCGCCGTCAACAGTTTGCATTTCCCCGCGCTGGGCTGGCAGGAACTCACTTAGAAATTCCTTGAAGTTGCGTTCCCCGATAAAGCAGATGCCGGTACTGTCTTTTTTCGTCGCCGTCGCCAGCTCTGCGTCAAGCGCTTTTTGCCGGACCTCGCTTTTCGGCATATTACCGATCGGAAACATTGTTTTAGAAAGCTGCTTTTGCGAAAGAGCGTTCAGAAAATATGTTTGATCTTTGTTATCATCGACACCGCGCAGCAGGTGGAATTCCCCATTTTGCTCCTCAACGCGGGCATAATGTCCGGTTGCGACATAGTCCGCGCCAAGACTCATCGCATGATTCATAAAAGCCTTGAACTTAATTTCTTTGTTACACATTACATCGGGGTTCGGAGTTCTTCCCGCTTTATATTCGTCGAGAAAATAAGTGAACACTTTATCCCAATATTGTTTTTCAAAATTAACGGCATAATAGGGAATGCCGATTTGATTGCAGACGCGGATCACATCCTCGTAATCTTCCGTCGCCGTACAAAATCCGCTCTCATCAGTATCATCCCAGTTTTTCATAAAAATGCCAATGACATCATAGCCTTGCTCCTTTAATAGAAGCGCGGTTACAGAGGAATCGACGCCGCCCGACATCCCGACAACAACCCGCGTATCCTCCGGTCTTTTTTTCATTTTGTTTCACCACCTTTATTTCTAGCTGATAAACTCCTGCTGCTGCTTTAATCGGTTTACAATTTTAGCAGTCTCCTCAGCGACATACTTGATTTGGTCTTCCGTATTGTCAAAGCCGAAGCTGAAGCGAACCGCTGCCTGCGATCTCTCGCTACTCTCACCGAACATCGCGACAAGAACATGGGACGGCTCTACCGAACCTGCTGTACATGCCGAGCCGCTTGAGGCGAAAATACCGGCCATATCCAAATTCATCAATAACGATTCAAGATTAACGCCACGGAAGCTGACATTAACAATATGCGGCAGCCGCTCCGTCTGATGGCCATTTACATAAAAATCAACCTGTTTTTCCGTCCACGTATCAAGCAGCGTATGGGTAAAACGCTGATACTTGTCACGCCGCTCATTAATAGAAGCATTGGAAAGCTGCAATGCCTTGGCAAAGCCGACGATCGAGGCGACATTTTCCGTACCGGCCCGCCGTTTCCGTTCCTGTTCCCCGCCATAGAGCAGTGGACGTAACGTAAGTCCATTCTTTATATAAAGCAGCCCGATTCCTTTTGGCCCATTCAGCTTATGAGCCGAAATGGAGAGCATATCGACGGGAAGCTCCGCGATCTTTACTTCGAGCGCACCACAGGCTTGTACCGCATCCGTATGAAAAACAGCCTGATGCTCCTTGAGCAATTCACCAATTTCCGTGATTGGCTGGACTGTACCGACTTCATTATTGCCATACATGATCGTTACGAGGATGGTGTCATCACGCAGTGCTGCTTCGATGTCCTTCGGGTTCACCTGTCCGTATTCATCAACCTTGACGTACGTCACGTCAAAGCCGCGTGCTTCCAGCTCTTTACATGCATGCAGGACGGCATGATGCTCAATCTGTGAAGTAATGATATGCTTGCCTTTTTCGGCATGCTCAAGCGCATAGCCAATAATAGCCATGTTATCGGCTTCCGTTCCTCCACTTGTAAACACGAGCGTCTGCTCCTTAACAGCAAGAGCGGCGGCTATTTGAGCCCGGGCCTGATCAAGCCCCTGTCTCGCCTGTCTGCCACGCTGATGAATGCTTGACGGATTTCCATAATTCGTTTGCAAATACGGCAGCATCGCATCAAGCACTTCAGGATGAAGCGGAGACGTAGCGGCATGGTCCACATACACCATTTCCACCTTTATTCACCTTCTTTATTGTTCTCACTTTTTCCAAAGCTGTCTGCGACAGCTTTTTTAAATTGCAGCGGCTTCGTTCTGCGCACGCAAGAAGGGAGAAAGCATTCCCTTCTTGCTTTACAATCTTTGCGCAGACTCTGCTCGCTGCTTCGGAGCTGTCTGCGACAGCTCCTTATATATAAAACATATAGTATTCTTGTTCGCCGTCGTCTTCGTAGGTTGCGAGGTCGTGGAGGGTTGTGTGATCAAGTACGTCTTTAACGGCGTCGCGGATTTTGATCCAGAGGTTGCGCTTCGCCGGTTCCTCATCATCCAATACCTCAACCGGGCTGATCGGCCCTTCAAGCACGCGGATAATATCCCCGGCAGTAATCTCTTTCGCATCTTTCGCCAGCATGTACCCTCCGTAAGCACCACGGACACTTTTTACAAGCATCGCATTGCGCAATGGCGCGATTAATTGCTCCAAATAATGTTCGGAAAGATCATATTCCTTGGCGATCGATTTTAATGAGACAGGTCCTTCACCTGATTTTTTTGCTAATGCCATCATAATGGTGAGACCGTAACGTCCCTTCGTTGAAATTTTCATGTTTTGTCCCTCTTTCTATGATAAAGTCAACTAAGTTGTGGCATTGGCGCAAAGTATATCCTACCACGGGCACCAATCCCAAAGCAAAGAAGCCGCATTCTGCCTTACTGAAGTCCCCGAACGGACTCTCTTGATCCCGGGACTCTTTCCTCTTACTGTTCATCTAAGTCTTTGCTATTATAGCACGAAAAAACACAACGTTTACAGTTGAACGGAAAATGAATCTGAATAGTTGGCTTTTCCCAATGGTTCGATTACACTTGTGGTTAGTACAAATCCGTAAACAGAAGGAGGAATTTGCATGAAGCGACAACCGCTCGCCTACAGAATGCGTCCTCAAAAAATTGAAGATCTTATCGGTCAAAAGCATTTGATCGGGGAGGGACAGCTCCTGAAACGGATGGTCGACGCGGACCGCCTCTCTTCGATGATTTTATACGGCCCCCCGGGAATCGGGAAAACGTCAATCGCTCATGCGATTTCCGGTTCAACCGGTACACCAGCGAAAATGCTCAATGCTGTTGTTAATAATAAAAAGGATATGGAAATCGCCGTCGCCGAAGCAAAGATGCACGGTCAGCTCATTTTAATATTAGATGAGGTTCATCGCTTAGATAAAGCGAAGCAAGACTTTCTCCTGCCTCATCTTGAGAAAGGGCTGCTCATTCTGATCGGGGCGACAACCGCCAATCCGTTCCATTCGATTAATCCAGCGATTCGCAGCCGCTGTCAAATTTTTGAGCTTGAGCGCCTGAAGGTCGACGATATTGAGCTTGCCCTTCGACGGGCGTTAAAGGACGAGGAGCGCGGTCTCGGAAAAGAAAAGGTGTCGATTTCCGAGGAGGCGATCCGTCATCTCGCTGAAGCATGCGGGGGTGACGTCCGTTCTGCTTTAAACGCTCTTGAGCTTGCCGTTCTTTCCACATATCCTGCTGCCGACGGAACCAAGCAAATAACGCTTAAAACCGCTGAAGCAAGCATTCAAAAAAAGAGCTTTCAGCATGATAAAGATGGAGACGCCCATTATGATGTGCTTTCTGCTTTTCAAAAGTCGATCAGAGGAAGCGACGTCAATGCCGCTCTCCATTACTTAGCACGGCTGCTGGAAGCCGGCGACTTGATTAGCATCGGCCGTAGGCTGCTTGTCATTGCTTATGAGGACGTTGGACTCGCCAGCCCTCAGGCCGGTGCCCGCACGCTCGCCGCGATTGAAGCGGCTGAACGGCTTGGCTTACCCGAAGCCCGCATCCCGCTTGCCAACGCTGTGGTCGAGCTTTGCCTGTCACCTAAATCAAACTCTGCCTATGTGGCTATTGACGCCGCGCTTGCCGATATTCGCAAAGGAAGAATCGGCGACGTGCCAAAGCATTTGCAGGATGCTCATTACCAAGGGGCAAAGCAGCTTGGCCGCGGTCAGTCCTACAAGTATCCGCATGACTATGAGCATGGCTGGGTCGACCAGCAATACTTGCCGTCTGCATTAAAGCAGGCCCGTTATTATGAACCGAAGCAGACGAGCAAATTCGAACAGACGCTGGCCGAGGTTTACGAACGACTGCAAAAGCGCTAACGTTGACTTCCCAAACAAATAAAGGTGTGCCGCAGAAAATGAAAACAAATCTTCTGCGGCACACCTTTATTCTATGAGAACGGCGGCTTCGTTTGCTGCACGCCGCTTAAGGGCTGACGCCTGTTACCATGGCTGCACTCGTCGAAGCTCTACCAGGCGGTCCAGCCGCCGTCGACCATGACGGTGTGGCCTGTGACAAAATTAGCGGCGGGGCTGGCAAGGTAGACCACTGCTCCGACGACATCTTCCGGGGTGCCAATTCGCTTAATTGGCGTCCGGTATAACACATCCTCACGAAATTCATCATTGGCAAACAGCTTTTCCGTCAACGGCGTCAACAAATAATTCGGGCCGACAGCATTAACGTTTATGCCGTACTCCGCCCAATCGATCGCCAGCACTCTCGTCAAGTTGACGATCCCCGCCTTACTTGAGCAATAAGCCGCCCGTTCATAAAACCCGACGACTCCATTAATCGAAGCGATGTTGACGATCTTGCCGCCCCCATTCTCCTTCATCACCTTGGCGACTTCCTGACTCGTAAAGAAAGTCCCTTTTAAATTCACATCGTGGACTTTATCCCAATCCTCTTCCGTGACTTCGAGCGAAGGCTTGCGGATAATAATGCCGGCATTGTTGACAAGAATATCAATCCGTCCAAAATGAGCCTTTACCTCACTGACCATCTGGCGAATTGTCTCAACCTTTGTCACATCAAGCGTCGTCACGAGCACTTGCTGCCCAAGCTTTTCAATTTCAGCCGCGGTCTCCCGGGCGACCTCTTCCTTGCCCGGCAATTCCGTCACAACGATGCTGGCGCCGCTTTCCGCCAGCCCAAGCGCGATTGTCTTGCCAATTCCTGAACCGCTGCCGGTCACAATTGCCACTTTATTCGTCAAATCAAAGCTGTTAAGTACCATCTTTTTTCCTCCATTTCATTCCGTCATCTAATAGTTTCGTCATCAATCGCCAAATTTCCTCCCTGAAAGAATGATAGAAAAGCGGCGCCAGAACTGTATGTATGCGCTTAATCTGCTCTTGGCGCTTTTTGAGAATACTAGTGTGCGTCAACGGCAAACATCTGGAGTTGTGCCATAGGACATTCAAGGTCTTCATTTTGCACCAAGCCACCCCAAAGAACCGGCTTCTGTACGATTGTGAAAACAAAGCGTAAAGCCGGGCTCTATCATCCTTGTATAAAACAAAGGATTTCTGGAAATGATTTGTAGCAAGACGTATTTAGCGCTAAAAAAAGGAGATGAAAAGAATGAAAGTTAGACAAGATGCCTGGTCGCATGAAGATGATGTTTTGCTTGCTGAAACCGTTTTGACTCATATTAAGGAAGGAAGCACACAATTGCGCGCCTTTGACGAAGTTGGAGATGAATTAAACCGGACGTCGGCCGCCTGCGGATTCCGCTGGAACGCGGTCGTACGAAATCGCTATATAAAAGAGATTGCCGAAGCGAAAAAAGAAAGAAAAGAGCGGAAACGGGCTGCTTCCTTTTCGTATTATCCACCTGTCCGGACGATGTGGAACCCTGCACCCCAATCACGTCCGGCTGGTTCACTAGATAGCGAGATGTCGCTTGAAAAGGTGATTGATTATTTACAGACGCTGACCCACACAAATCAGGAAACGGCAGCGCTGCAGAAAAAAAATGAACGTTTGCAGCAGGAAAATGAGGAGCTGAAGGAACGGAATCAAGAGCTGGAAAAAGAGCTTCAGAAAATGAAGCAGGATAGTAGTATTATTGAAGAGGATTATCAATCTCTTATTCAAATTATGAACCGGGCAAGAAGAATGGCCCTGCTTGAGGAAGAAGAAGGATTACCGGCTTCTACGTTCAAAATGGATAAGAACGGTAATCTGGAAAGAGTGGCAAAATAAATTTTTAGAGCAGCAAGTAACGTCTGCGCCATCCCGAACGGGCTGCGGCGCAGTACGAACCTGCTGTTTTTTTTGCTTTAGCGGTTAATCTCAATCCCGTCAAGAAGGCGGGTAATCACATGACCAGCCATAATCAAACCGGCAACAGAAGGTACGAACGCGTTAGAGGAAGGCGGCATCTTCGCTTTGCGGATCGGACCTTGTTCAGCCGCTTCCGGCACAATCTCCTTACGAATGTCCTCTCTGATTTTGATCGGCTGTTCGTCAGAAAAGACAACCTCAATTCCTTTACGAATCCCGTCTTTCCGCAGCTTCGTCCGAATAACCTTCGCAATCGGGTCATAGCTCGTTTTCGAAATGTCGGCAATCCGCAGCCGGGTCGGATCCATTTTATTCGCCGCGCCCATACTGGAAATAATCGGAATATTACGCTCGAGGCATTGTTTCATTAAATGAATCTTATAGGAAATCGTATCGCTCGCATCGATTACATAATCAAGGCCATAGTCAAAAAACTGCTGATACGTTTCCTCCGTGTAAAACATCTTTAAAGCAATAACTTCGCAATCCGGATTGATATCCTTAATACGCTCCTCCATTAACTCAACCTTCGGCCGTCCGACTGTTGAGAGCAACGCGTGTATTTGTCTGTTCACATTCGTGATATCAACGTCATCCTTATCGACAAGAACGAGACGGCCTACGCCTGAGCGGGCTAAAGCTTCCGCCGAGAAAGACCCGACCCCTCCAATACCAAGTACGGCAACTGTGCTTCCTTTCAACACATTCAGTCCGTCATGACCGATTGCCAATTCATTACGAGAAAACTGATGTAGCATGTCATTACTCCTTCCATCTCACTAGCCAACGTTTATCGAAAATGACTATACCACAGCAAAATGCGGAAGCGCAAGGCTGCATTGGTATTTGGCAACCGAACAAACGCCAGCTGGTATATCTACTGGCGCTTCTCGTAGTCAAGGTTCGGCTCTTCGACCCCTCGCTACCGGGATAGAGGGCACGCTTTCCGCAGGCGGGCGTTGGACGAAACTGAAGCGGCCCGGAAGAAATTCAATGCAGGCGATGCTTGTTTTTGCTGGCATGAATCTGAAGAAAACTGGTGAGATGGCACTGACACCGACAGGGCCACCTCCGGAAAATCATCTCTCAAAGCCGTTTTGTCTACGGTCTGATGCGACAGCAGATATACCCAAAAAGAAGCTGCCTCACAAGGGATAAAACGCCCCTTTAGGCAGCTTCCACACGATTCTTATGTAGGACAAGAATCCCGAAAATGCCGTTTGATCCTTTTGCTTTGAACCTGCATCGGCAGGTGGGTGCCATGTGCTTACCTTTTTACGTCCTTGAAGCAAGGCATGTAATCCAGTAATCAACGGTGGCTCCCGTACAAAAAGTGTTGGCTCAAAACAGTCAGTCTTCACGAACATCTCAGGACTCTTGTTAAATTAATATTATCTTAACAATATCTTACTATCCTGTCAATATAATTTCAGAATTTTCCATAAATGAATCATTCTAATACAAGCAAATAATACAACATCTCCTCGTTGCTTCGCTCTTATAAAACAAACCCTCTACATGCTTTGGTAAATTAAAAATAGGTTGTCATTGATGATTGGAGTACTCCTTATTTTGATTTTCGGAAGGTAGATAATTTAACTCATACAACGAAACGCTTTTATTCTAAAAGAATCATTCAATGAACGATATTTACAAAGGCTAGCCCAATAATCGCCATTGAGATGACATACACCCCATTTAGCTTTAAGCCAACCGAAATCGATGACTCATTTACCGCATTACTTACAATGATGTTTAGTGGGTTAATCGGACTAATAATAGAAGCTATTGACCAAGACGTCATTAAAAGCAGAGCGAATCCAATTGGAGTAATACCTATTAAACTCGGGTCAACCTGTGTTAATAAAACGGTGACGACAACAATTTGGTGTACGCCTAAAAATGTTAACGCGACGATTGTGCCCATTATAGTTAAACAAAATAAAATAAATGAAACACTTGAAATGCTAACAAAAAATAATTGTATCCCAGCTGCAAATGACGTACCAGATAGCGCTCTCCCAAATAAACCCGCGCTCAAGAATAAAACGACTTCATTATTTAGTGATGTAGAAGTCTGAATTTGGTAATCTTTCAAATGTTTTTTTAATTCTTTGAATCTATCATTAAATATTAACCATATTAACGGATAACCTATAGAAAGAAGACAAACTAAAAACATCATGGGCCAATGAGTTACGGATTCCATAAAAAAAACAATCCCCATTAACAAGAGCAATGTAATAAATAAACTTAAAATCTTCTTTTTATTTTTATCCGTTTCTTCTTCACTAGGATGTAAAACTACCTGTTCACTCACGAGCTTATTTCGTTTGATCCAAAGCCAGAAGAGAACATTCCCCACAATAAATTGGACAAAGGCTAAAGTGATTCCAACGGGGATATATTCTGATATAGGAATATTTAAATACAAAAGAACCAGAGCAACGGAAGCAATATAAGGTGACCACAATATCACAGGGGAAAAGCCAGCTAAATAAGACTTCACCAGGATGGCTGGATGAATCTTTAAGTCTTTTATCATTCCATGCAATAATTTGATGGCACCTAGATTTAACACTGGACCTAAAAAAAATAATAGTAGAGTAAGGCCCCCATATATTTTTGTTGGTTTATTCATAATTCTACGCATGAAATATATGACGGAATCAAGATAGCCTTCAATTTTCATGGGGATAGAAATGAGAGGAACAAGAACAAAGAGGGCCAGTAACGGTAAGTTTGCTAGTACCCCGTCTGAAATCATTTCAAAAGAATGGCCCTTTCCTACATAAAGACTTAAACCCGTTATTAACATGCCAAAGCTGAAAATACGTGGAATGAATTGTGCCTTTGACAAACTACTAAAAAATACAATTAAACAAACAACTGAGAGAAATATTTGTAAATTGGGAGATGGAAGGAAAAACTGAACAATATACAAAAGACACATAAAGAAAATTAAATAGCTTTTAAAAAAGGTTTCTTTTAGACTTCTTTTTATATCATTTATTCGAACCCGCTTTTCCATCAATTCATTCACCTTTCAATCCTTCGAACTTCCTGAGCAATAAAAAAAAATAAAAATTATGCTGCTTTTACCTTTTTATTTCTTTTGATTTTGACCCACTTAACAACTGTTGGGCCAAATAAAGTTGCAATAGTAAGGATGATGAGCGCCACTGAAATCGGACGTGATAAATAATAAGTTAAAATTGATTCTGAAGTCATCATAAATGACTGCCTTAACCCTTGTTCAGCTATAGGTCCTAAAATCATCCCTAAAACGACAGGCGCTGGGTGAAACCCTGTCTTTCTCATCAAATAACCAATGATTCCAAAAGCCAGCATAACCCAAATGTCAAAAATATTGTTATTAATCGCATAAGAACCTATCACAGATAAGGCAACAATAATAGGAGCTAAAATTCCATTTGAAACTTTCGCGACTTTTGCAAAGTATTTAGCTGCTAATAACCCAATAATTCCCACTGTAATAGTAGCAATAATAAACCCAAATATCATGGAATATGTGGTAACCGCATGAACAGTAAATAGTTCATGACCCGGGATAAAGCCTTGCATATATAAACCACCTAGTAGAATAGCAGTTGCAGCACTTCCAGGAATTCCTAAAGTTAACGTTGGGATAAGTGCTCCTCCCACAACTGCGTTGTTAGCAGATTCAGGTCCTGCCACTCCTTCTAAAGCTCCTTTACCAAATTTCTCCTTATTTTTCGATGATCGTTTCGCATCATTATAACCAATCCAAGAGCCAATATCCCCCCCAGCTCCCGGCAAAATTCCAACCAGCACCCCAATACCAGAAGAGCGCATTAATGTCTTCAAAATACTTTTAAATTCTTTCCTTGTTGGGAGCACCTCACCTGATATTTTTGCAACTGTTGTCTTTACCTTTTTCTTCCTGCGCTCTTCAGCTAGCATCATCACTTGTGAAATAGAGAATAACCCAATCATCGCGGGGATTAGTGAAATTCCAGCCTCTAAAGATGCTTGACCAAATGTAAATCGAGGGTAACCAGTTAGCATATCAACCCCGATACAGCCGATTACTAACCCAAACCCTGCAGCCGCAATTCCTTTCCCCATCGATTTACCAGCTAATCCCCCTACAATAGTTAACCCGAAAATAGCAATTAGAAAGTATTCGGGAGCACTGAATCTTAATGAAAAGGAAGCAAGTGGTGGGGCTAAAAATAAAAGAGCAATCCCCCCAACGACTCCACCAGTCACCGACGAGATCGTCGCAATCCCAATTGCTTTTGCTCCTTTTCCTTGTAGTGTCAATTGATATCCATCAATAGCTGTTGCTGCTGATGAAGGGGTGCCAGGAGTTTGAAGTAAAATAGCCGCTATAGAGCCCCCATAAACTCCAGCAGTATAGACAGACACTAACAGCACTAAGCCAGTTATCGGTGCCATCCCAAATGTTAAAGGAATGAGCAAAGCAATAGCCATTGTTGCACTTAAACCTGGCAAAGATCCGACAAGCATTCCTCCGATTACACCAATTATAATGGCGACAACTGTTTCCCACAGGAACATGTTACCTAATACCTCTATTAATATTTCCGCACTCATCTTTATATCCTCCCTCATACTGATTTAAGTGAATTAATCCAGTCCTTTACACTTTTCAATCAAATAAAATTCCCGAAGGAAGGAAGACTCTTAATTGCACAATAAATACGAAGTAAATAAAGGTAGAAAAAATCGAGATAATTAGTACGTATTTAACCACCCCTTTAATTCCCATATACAATAAGTAGGCAATGAAAAATAAAACGGTTGCAGGAAAAAAACCGATAAATGTTATTAGTAGAATATAAATAAGTGTAAATAGAGCTACAGTAAGCGGAGACTCCAATATTCTCCAACTCAAAACATCCTCTTCAACTTCTTGCAGGGTTGCCACTTCTTCACCTTTTCTTCTTATTCTTATTCCTCTTATCACAATAGAACAAGATAAAAAGGCCAACAGTATAGACAAGCCAAGAGGAAAAACGGCTGCTTCTCCTCTAACACCAAGTGATAAAGAAAATAAAACTATTGAAAAAATAAATATAATAACCCCTATACATATTTCTTGATTAGCCCATTTCCTCATTATAACCCTCCTTTTTTGGAATGGAGGTCGGGTTCTCACTCCGACCTTCATCATTTACCAATCCAATAGATCCAATAACCCTTCTAACTCTTCTGCCTCTTTGTCTAACATTTCCCTATAATCCACACTGTTTCTGTAATCATTTTTTAACCACATTGCATCCATCTGCTCAATTTGCTCAGGATTTGTAATCGCTCTTTCAAATGCACTTTCTAAAATCTCTAAAACCTCTGGCTCAAGACCAGCTGGAGCACCAATTCCTCTAGCTGACCAAGAATAAACTTTCCCATAACCCTCTTCTTCAAAAGTTGGTACATCTGGTAAATAAGGAGATCGCTCTTCACTTAGAACAGCTAAAATTTCTACTTCTCCATTTTCATGATCACTTACAAGTTCTCCTACATTTGCAAAGAACACATCAACATGCCCCCCAAGGACATTCGCTTTATTTTCACCAAAACCATTTGCGTGAACAGCTTTAAATTGAGTCCCTTGTGCTTGGTTTACCTTCAAGGCTGCAGTATGATCATCACTTGCCACGCCTGTTGAAGTTGTAGTTAATTCATGTTCCTTAGCGTACTCGATTAGTTCGTCTAAAGTCGAAAAACGGTCATCATCTCTTCTTATCGCGATAACGCCAGGATCTGTCATGTGGTTCCCAATCGTTGTAAAGCTATCAAGATCTTCATTTCTTCCTAACTCTGGATTCATATAACCAGTAATCAAATTTGGTGTATTAAGATAACCTATGGTATAACCATCTGGGTTGGCGTTTACTAAATCGGTCCAACCAACCCACCCTCCACCACCGGGTTTATTAACAACGGAAACTGGCACCCCTAAATCTTCTTCAATATAAGAGGCTAACAACCGTGCGCCCAAATCCGTCCCCCCACCAGCTGAAAACGAAACAATTAAAGTGATAGGTTTTTTCGGAAAATCACTTTCACTTACTGTCGTGCCTTGATTTCCATCATTCTCAACTTCTCCTCCTGAAGATTGTGAATCCCCCCCACATGCTGAAAGGATCACCATTGATACGATTAACACTAAAGAAAATGAGCATAATTTTTTCACAAAAAAATCCTCCTCTTTAACGGTTTTCTCTCATTTGTAACGGTGTAATTAAATCAGTAGGGATTTGATATTTAATCGCTAATTCAATGAAATCGTTCCTAATTTCCGGTGACACCGGAATTCCCTTTATTTTACGATCCTTCATTGTTTTATTCTCAATTTCTCCAGGTAAATAAATCCGCTCAACTCCTTCAGCTAGTGGAATCTGTTTAATTTCTTTAACCATTTTATCCATGCTTCTTTTAAATTCTTGTAAGGATTGAAATAAATCTGCACGGGTTACAAAGAAAAAGTGACCCACATTTTGCTTATTTTCAAAGTCCTTATATAAATCACCAATATGAGGACCATACGAAGCACCAGTAAATAAACCAGAAATAACATCTACCAATAAGGCAATTCCATAGCCCTTTGGTCCACCAACGGGTAAGCATAGTCCCTCCAATGCTTCCTGTGGATCCGTTGTTTCTTTTCCCTCTTTTGAAAGTGCCCATCCAATAGGGATCTTTTGATTGTTTTTATGTGCACTTATAATTTTCCCTCTAGCAACTACACTAGTGGCCATATCAAAAACGATAGAAGTTTCACTCCCGGTAGGAATTCCATACGACAATGGATTTGTACCAAAAAACCTTTCTCTCCCACCCCAAGGAGCCATATTGGGCGGAGCATTTGTAGTTGCTAGCGCAATACAATCTTGACGAGCTGCATACTGTGTATAGGCTGCTAACATCCCACAATGATTGGAATTCTTAATTCCAACTAAAGCAATTCCATATTTTTTTGCCTTTTGCACAGCCAGTTGCATTCCTTTTGTCGCAATTGCTATTCCTGAACTATTCTTGGCATCTATTAAAGCTGTAGAAGGGGTTTCTCTTTCAATTGATACCTCTAATTGTTTATTGGTTAACCCTTCTTCTATTCTTTTTAAATAAATAGGAACTCTAATGATGCCATGAGAATCAACCCCCCTTAAGCTCGCAAGTACCAGATGCTGAGAGATCGTATTACTTTGCCAATCATCAAGACCTGCAGCAAGGAAAAGCTTACTAATTAAATCTTCTAACGAATCTTTTTTCATTAGTACCGTTTTTGAATCATACAATATATTCACATCCTTTTTGTTCCAAAGCCCGATCAATCCAACTTCGATCCCATTTCCCTTTATATATTGATTGAATAATCTCTTCTTCCTTTTCTTGGACTTTTTTTGCCTGATCTAACACTTGTATTGCGTCTTCTTTTGCTACGACAACAATCCCGTCATCATCTCCGATAATAATATCTCCAGCGTTTACTGGTACATTTCCACAGCTAATGGTAGTATTAATTTCACCAGGCCCTTCTTTATAAGGACCGCGAGGGGTAGCTCCCTTTGCAAATACCGGATAACCGAGTTCTGCAATCGCTCTCAAATCTCGAATCGGTCCATCGACAATAAAGCCTCCGATCTCCTTAACTTTCGCATAATGGCACATTAGCTCGCCTAAAATTGCATTACCCATATCGCCACAAGCATCAATGACGATAATATCGCCTGGCTTGGCAAGGTCCATCGCTTTATGTACTAATAAATTATCAGATGGATGTGTCCGTACAGTGAAAGCGCTACCAACAATGTGCATACCTGGGTTGTTCACCGATTTAATCGTATGGTCCATCGCCCTAAAACGCCCCATCACATCTCCTATATTTGGAGATGCAATCCCCTTAAAACCTTTAAGAACATCTTCACTCACACGTTCAAAGTCTCTTTTAATTCTAAATCCAACATTTGACATATATTCACCTCTCCTTTTTAAAATCAATTTAACCCTAATTAATCCCTATCTAAAGTTGGACTATTTTTTACTTCCCAAGTTCTTGTTTCGTTATTATAAAGATGGATCCTCATTGCTCTTCGTGCCCCAATAGCATCGCGTTTTTCTATTGCATTGATAATATTCCAATGCTCCTCCAACCCTTCTACGTTCCTCATTGGATTTTTTTTGTTTCTTTGCTTACTTGCCGCAAGTCCCTCCTTGATAAGAGTCGATATCGAGTTAAAAACTTTAATGAAAACACTATTGTGTGTTGATTCAAAAATTAACCGATGAAACTCAAAATCTTCTGCAAGCGCTGTTTCGCCTCTTGAGATTGCGTCTGACATTGCTTGATTAGTTTTTATCAGCCTTTTAATATCATCCTCGACAGCTCTTTCAACAGATAATGAAACCGCCTCGACTTCTAAAGCACGACGAAGTTCAAAAACTTCTATTAAAGGAAATTCATTTAACAGTAGCATAGAAACTACTGGAGTAATCGCATTACTTCCTTCCGCTTCTGTAAGAAAAGTACCGATTCCCGGTTTAACCTCAATTAACCCATTAGATTTAAGAACACTCATCGCCTCCCGAACGGTAGCCTTACTGACAGACAGAGACTTTGAAAGCTCAGCTTCTGAAGGGAGCTTATCCCCAATTTTCAAAACCCCACGCTTAATTAAGTTATTAATCTCAACAATAACTTCTTCATAAATTCTCTTCTTTTTTATTTTTTTTAATTCGTACATTCTATTCTCTCCTAATAATCTTATAGTCATCTGGTGATTGGTCACCAGATGACTGGTCACCAGGTGACCAATAATTAAACAATACCACATTATCAGATAAATTCAACTATTTTTATAATTTAATTTATTTGTAATAATGTTTATTTTCAAAAAATATAAACGATAAACAGGTGACATCAGTAAAGTAAAAACACCTCTACATTAAATCTTTCGCTGCTATTGCAACTTTCGACGAGAGGTGTTTTATTGCTTTCATTTCTAGATCCGTTCAATTGGCATTGAGGGACCCGGTAAGAACATTAGCCTATGAACCTCCCTCGTTGCCTCATTAACCTTCGTTCTAAATTTGGGTTTTCCACAAAGGGTTCTCTACCATGCAACCAAAATTTATTGTTAATAATCACAAGCTGCCCAACTGGTAAACCAACCGAAACGGTCCCAGAACTATTTTCCATTGAATCTTGAATGTCTTTTAAATAGAGAGCTTCTGAAATGGTTTGTGGATGTGTACATTGGTGATTGTATTTTATACAAACCTTATTTTGATCGTAAAAGAAAGATGGGCTATGAACTTCATCTTTAATATTTTTACTACCTCGGTCTGCATAAGAAAACTTAAACTTATGCGCAGCAAGTGGATGTGTTGAAAACTTCCCTAAGTCATCCCAATCATCTAAATGAAGTAGCCGAGATTCTCCCCCAACTGCCCCTTTTTCCGACATTTTCATCATTAATACCCAATCTGTATTTTCTTCAACGAAAGTACCATCGGTATGGAGTTCTAAGATCCTATATGCCTTTCTTAAATACGTATCACTTTCAAACGTATGCTTCACTGTAAAAATCGCATAAAATTTATTCGACATTGCATCATGATTTGGTATCCCTATTAAATGTGTTAATGCTGTAGAAAATTTAATATAATCGTCAGTATTTGTCGTTAGATTATTAACACCTATTGTAAATCCCCCTGTTTCTCGATCATGGAGAATTTCTTTTAGCATCTCTTGGAATGACTCACCCAAAACTTTACGTAACTCTACAGCAAGTGCAAATCTCATAAATGGTACATATTCAATTCTTTCAACATTAAAATGCTTTATATTCTCTAAAAATTGAGTAAGTGCATTGTCGTCAATTTCAATATGTTTTAATCGATGGTGAACAGGGTGAGGAATTGCGTTGAATTTCCCTTTAATCTGAATGGTCATTTAATAGCCTCCTTAAGATTGTTTATTCATCTTTCAAGATTGAAACTTAAATACTTGCAAAGTACCCTCTTTGCCTCATTAACTCTCGATACAAATTAACATCCTCTTTAAATGCATCTCTACCATGTAACCAGAAGTTATTATTTATTAAAATTAAATCTCCAACTGGCAATTTCAAAGCAACTTTATTATCTGTCTTTTCCAAAGATTCAGATATTTTTTGGTGATAAATGGCTTGCTCAATTGTTTTGGGCACACTACATTGATCATTAAATCGAATACACGGTTTATTGTTTTTCATGAAGAATGTCGTATTATACACGTCTTCCTCCACATTCTTACTTGCTCTTCCTTTTTGAGAAAATTCATATTCCTGAGTTGCCAACGGATGGTTGAGAAACTGATTCAGGTCTTCCCAGTCATCTAAGTGAAGCAAAAGAGATTCTCCCCCTACGGCATTTCTTTCTTCTAATTTCATCATCAGAACCCAATCTGTCTGCTCATTTACAAAGGTACCATCGGTATGCAGGTAAAATAATCTGTATGCCTTCCGAAGATACGTATCACTGTCAAACTCATGCTCTACAGAGAATCGAGCGTAATACTTTTTGGACATTCCATCAAAATTAGGCACACCAATTAAATGCGAAAGAGCTGTCGCAAATTTTATATAATTATCAAGGTCATCCGTTTGATTTTGTACGCCGATGGTAAAACCTCCAGTATCTCTATCGTGCAATATATCACGAATTTGTCTTTGGAACTCTTCTCCCATTTGTTTTCTGAATTGATCTGCAAGATAAAACCTCATAAATGGAACGTATTCAATTTTCTCCACATCAATATGACTTACTGCTTCAAAAAAATCATTGACTAACGCCTCATTCATTTTAATGTGGCGCATTCTACTGTGCTCTGGATGAACTTGAATTTCAAAAGCTGCTAATGATTGAGCCTTCATTTTAATTACTCCTCCTTTTTATTTGAAAAATAAGCTGAAGATTAAGCCTTTTACGTAATGGCTTGATAAGAGTGTGTTACATTTTTTATTATAATTGAATAAAGGAAATCGCGATAATTCAATATGTTTATGTTTGCTCATAAAATAATTTAAATTGTATATTGATTACTTTAAAATGCCTTTGTGTTCTTTTATGGGAAAAACACCAGGGTATTTCCCTATTGAATTAGTAGTGATAATATTCTTTTTAGGAGGAGGGGGATTATGGACGATAAAGATTGGCTGATCTTAACCCAAATTGATAAGGAACGAAGCATTTCAAAATTAGCCGTTGATCTCTATACGACTCAACCAGCTCTAACATACAGGATAAAAAAGATAGAAAGCTTTTTTAATACAAAACTATTCTATAGAAATAATCTAGGTCTTCATCCTACCCTTCAAGGTGAATTGGTTATTAAATACGCAAAGCAATTTGTCAAAAATTTGGAGGAACTTAATGAAAAAATTAGTTCTCTTGATGATAAAGTGACCGGCACTTTACATATCGGAGCAACTAGTGCTATATCAAAATATTTATTACCGGAGGTGCTCTCGAAGTTTTTAAAGAAGTATCCTGAAGTTACAGTATCAATTATTACCGGTTTCAGTTCTGATTTAATGAGAAATTTAGCAAGCAACCATGTTCACCTCGTTATTTTAAGAGAAGATATAGAATGGAACCATTATAAAAGATGTATATCTAGCGAAAATGTGTCCTTAGTTTCAAAGTTCCCTATAGTATTTTCAGAGTTATTACAATTACCAAGAATTAATTTTAAAACTAATCCTTCTTTAAAGTCACTAATTGATGAGTGGTGGAAGGAAAATTTCAATGAACCTCCTAATATCGTTATGGAAGTCGATAGCAGTGAAACTTGCGTGGAAATGGTTAAGTCGGGATTAGGATACGCCATCTTACCAGATTTACCTCTTAAAAATAATACTGAGCTAATCTATGCTCCTCTTCTTAATAAGCAAAACTCTACCATAAAGCGCCATACATGGATTTATGGCTCTGACGAAGCCAAAAGTTATATAGCGGTTAGGAAATTTGTCGAGTTTTTAGATGAATATTTCTATGCTGGTTCTAACATATAATTTTTTATGGTGTAGATATACGTAGTTGAAATCATTGACATGCTACACTCGAATAGGTTTCACATACTCTGCTAATTTGAACAGCTCGTGCTCGCCTTCTCATATACAAGGCTCAATAACATAATTTCAGAATTTTCCATAAATGAATCATTTGGTCGATTTTCGATCCTATGGTAAAGTGATAGATAGCCTATACTTTAAGAAAGGAAACTGGTGACTTATGACTCTTCTTGCCATCCAGCGTTGCATCGAAGTCCGGCAGGAAATTGGCTGGACCGAAAAGCGCATTGTTGAAACATCTTTTGATATGAAATTATTTGAGGATCAGATCACCGTCAAAAATGATACGTTTCCGCTGACCTCCATTTTTGATATTTCGTTTCGCAAAAAGCCGGACAAAGGTGCATTTGGCTTTCTCTATTTGCACACAAGCCAGGGCGTGCGTACCTTTTATATTAAAGAAGATCCAAAACAGCTCGTTCAAGCTTATCAACAATTAAAGGCTGAGCGACCTGAGCTGCGTTAAAGCAGCCCGGGCGCACAGCCTTCTTTTTATTTCCTTTATACGTTGACCTTCTCTGCCTTTTGGCCGATCACCGATAAGTTTAAGTCAATCAATTGTTCGACGCTTACTTCACCAGGTGCCTCAGTTAAGAGACAGCTCGCGCTTGCTGTTTTCGGGAAGGCAATCGTATCACGTAAATTCGTCCGCCCGGCAAGCAGCATAATTAAACGGTCGAGACCGAGCGCAATTCCACCATGCGGTGGTGTTCCATATTCAAAAGCATTTAGAAGGAAGCCGAATTGCTCCCGTGCTTCTTCCTCTGAGAAACCGAGCGCTTTAAACATTTGCTCCTGAATGTCGCGCTTGTAAATCCGCTGTGATCCTCCGCCAAGCTCATAGCCGTTCAAGACTAAATCGTAGGCATCAGCGCGTACGCTGTCCGGATCGCTCGCCAGCAGTTCGAGATCCTCCTTCTTCGGACTTGTGAACGGATGATGCAGAGCGACATAGCGTTTTGCTTCTTCATCATACTCAACCAATGGGAAATCAACGACCCAGAGGAAATTGAATTGTGAGGAATCAATTAGATCAAACTGCTTGCCGAATTTTAAACGAAGCGCACCTAAGCTGTCAAATACAACCTGCTTTTTATCTGCCCCAAAGAATAAAAGATCTCCCGGTTCAGCGCCCATCGCTTCACGCAGAGCCTGTTCAAGTTCTCCTTCAAAGAACTTGGCAATCGGTCCTTTCAGGCCGTCTTCTTCGACCTTGAGCCAGGCAAGCCCTTTTGCTCCATATTGTTTCACGAAATCGGTTAATGCATCAATCTCTTTCCGTGACAGCTTGTCTGCTCCTCCTTTAAGATTGAGGCCTTTCACGATGCCGCCGGCGGCAAGTGCCCCCTGAAATACTTTAAACGGAGAATCCTTGACGATCTCGGACAGCTCAATAAGCTCCATTCCAAAGCGCAGATCCGGCTTGTCCGAACCAAAACGGTTCATCGCTTCTTCATATGTTAAACGCGGGAACGGCAATGTCAGCTCGACATTCTTTGTTTCCTTAAGAATGCGGGCCATCATCTGCTCGGTCATCGCCAGCAAATCTTCTTTGTCCATGAAGGATGTCTCAATATCGACCTGAGTAAATTCCGGCTGGCGGTCGGCGCGCAAATCTTCATCGCGGAAGCAGCGGACAATTTGATAATAACGCTCAAATCCGGAAACCATCAGCAATTGCTTGAACAGTTGCGGTGATTGCGGCAATGCGTAAAATTTGCCGTGATGAACCCGGCTTGGTACTAAATAATCACGCGCCCCTTCAGGCGTGCTCTTCGTCAGCATCGGCGTTTCGATTTCCATAAAGGCGGCTTCATCCAAAAAGTCACGAATCAGCTTCGTCGCTTTATGACGCAGCTTGAATGTCTCCTGCATGTCAGGGCGACGCAGGTCGAGATAACGATACTTCAAGCGGACATCCTCTGAAGCGTCTGTATCAGCTTCAATTTGAAACGGGAGCGCTTTGGCGGCATTAAGAATTTCCACCTTATGAGCCTGAACTTCGATCGTGCCTGTCGCGATTTTCTCATTGACTGTATTTGGATCACGCTCAACGACAGTCCCTTCAATATCAATGACATACTCGCTGCGGATACGCTCGGCTGTTTCAAGGGCACCCTTGTCCACTTCTGGACTGAACACGACCTGGACAATGCCGGAACGGTCACGGACATCAAGAAAAATCACCTGACCTAAATCACGTCTCGTTTGAACCCAGCCTTTCAGCTGAACCTTTTCACCTACATGCTCGGGGCGAAGCTCGCCACAATGATGTGTTCTTCCAATCATCTTAATTGCCTCCCTGTGTATGCTGTTTCATATATTGAATAAAGGATTCGAGTTCGACTTCCTCTTGTTCACCTGACTCCATCTGCTTGACAACAATCAAGCCTTTCTCCAGTTCATCATCGCCGAGAATCGCCGTATAACGGGCGTTAAGGCGATCAGCGGCCTTCAGCTGGGCTTTCATTTTTTTGTCGAGGTAATCTTTGTCGCTTGAAATACCGGCAGCACGGAGCTGATAAAGCAGCTCAACCGTTTTGGCTTTAGCCTTTTCTCCCAGAGAGATCAAATAGCAGTCCAGCTCCGTGCTGACAGGCAACGGAACTTCCTGTGCCTTCAAGGCCATAATGACACGCTCGATACTAAAAGCAAAACCGATTCCCGGGGTCGACGGTCCGCCGATATCCTCGACAAGCCCTGTATAACGTCCGCCTCCACAAATTGTCGTAATCGCGCCGAAGCCTTCGCCGTCGATCATCACTTCAAACGCTGTATGGTAGTAATAATCAAGACCGCGGACGAGCGTCGGATCAACGACGTACGGAATGTCGAGCGCATCAAGATACGCTTTCACCTGTGTAAAATAGCTTTGCGATTCCTCATTTAAGTAATCAAGAATCGATGGCGCCGTCCCCATCAGCGGATGTTCGCGGTCCTTTTTACAGTCCAGAATGCGAAGCGGGTTTTTCTCCAACCGTTCCTGACAGTCACTGCAAAATTCCGCAATGCTCGGCTTGAAATGATCAACGAGTGCCTGGCGATGCGCCTGACGGCTTTCCTGATCTCCAAGACTGTTAATGACGAGCTTGACATTCTTCAACCCAAGCTTGGCGTAAATGCTCATCACAAGCGCCAGCACTTCAGCATCAATCGCCGGATCGGCACTTCCAAGCGCCTCGACGCCAAACTGGACAAATTGTCTCATCCGTCCGGCCTGTGGGCGTTCATAGCGGAACATTGGCCCCTGATAAAAAAGCTTCGTCGGCTGATTCGCCTGACCGTACAGCTTTTTCTCGACATAGGAACGGACAACGGCAGCCGTTCCTTCAGGGCGCAACGTAATGCTTCTCCCGCCCCGATCTTCAAATGTGTACATTTCTTTTTGAACAATATCAGTCGTATCGCCGACTCCGCGCTGAAATAAATCCGTATGTTCAAAGATTGGCGTCCGGATTTCGTGATAATTATACTGCCGGCACACTTCCTTTGCCGTCGCCTCAATATACTGCCAAATTTCTACTTCACCGGGGAGAATATCCTGGGTTCCCCGTGGAATTTGAATGCTCATTGACTTCCTCCTTTTAAGAAAACCGCGCAGTGGCTTTTCTTATAAATCTAAAAAAACTCCCATCCCCGATGATTAATCATCAGGGACGAGAGTTATACCCGTGGTGCCACCCTAATTGGAGCCAAGCGGCTCCCACTTTACACAGTTAACGCCTGCCTACGTCTTTTCCTACTAGTACCCGTTCAGAAAAACTCCTCAAAGGTGTTCATCACTAAGCAGATAGGGAAGGCTTTCAGCCACGGCCTCTCCTCTCTTTACTACCTGTTCTCTTAACGACATGCCTCGTCTTCGGAATGGTTTTACATATAAGTTCATAACAATCATACGGATCTTCGGGATCGCTGTCAATAGCTTAATTACGGTTCAATTTCTTTTTGAGAAGCTGTACTTCTCGTAATGATAAGCCGAATTCGTTTGCCAGTTCGAGATGACTGGCCTGTGCTTCTTGATCAAGAAAGCTGTGATAATCAATTGAAAAAATCGAATGCCTCTGACTGCCATGCATTTGTTGACGGTGATTCGCCCGCACGTCCATTCACCCTCTTCTTGACTTTTTCTATTATCATAGCCAATAACAGCAAAAATCTTACATAGCGAACAGACGAAAGGTACGTCTTTATGGAGTCACTGAAAAACTTCCTTTTTCGTAACTTAAAAATGAAAGCACTTTTTCATCAGCTTCGTAGTTATCTGCTTTCGAGAATTAACGTCACCGGTCCATCATTGACGAGCGCGACATTCATCATTGCTCCGAAGCTTCCCGTCTCGACATGAAGCCCGCGCTGCCTGAGAGCATTGTTGAAATACTGATAAAGCGGCTCGGCCTGCTCCGGCTTGGCCGCTTCCATGAAATTAGGTCTTCTCCCCTTCCGGCAATCGCCGTACAGCGTAAATTGAGACACGGACAAAATTTGTCCGCCGGCCTCCAAAATAGAATGGTTCATTTTCCCGTTTTCATCCTCAAAAATCCGCAAATGAGCAATTTTCTCCGCTAAATAATCAGCATCGTCATTCGTATCTTCGTGGGTGATCCCAACGAGAAGGGTCAGCCCGGCCTCTATGCTGCCGACCACTTCATTGTTCACTTCAACAGAGGCCTGCTTCGTCCGTTGCAGCACAACCTTCATCTTACCAATCCTCTCATTCCTTTAATGCATCACGCGCCGGACGGAATAAATATCCTGAAGCTGCTTAATTTTCTCGACGACCTTATGAAGATGGTCGATATTTCGAATTGAAATTGACATATGAATCATCGCCAGCTTCTGCCGGTGATCGGAACGCCCGGAAACAGCATTGATGATCGTGCGCGAATCCGTCACTGCGTGGAGCACTTCATTTAAAAGACCGTTACGGTCATAGCCTGTAATCTCAATATCCACATTATAGGACTTGTTTTGTTCGGTCGTTCCTTCCCATTCCACCGGAAGCAGACGGCCTTTTACCTCCTCATGTTGCACGTTCGGACAGTCGGCGCGATGTATCGAGACACCGCGTCCTTTCGTAATGTACCCGATAATGTCATCACCGGGTACGGGCGTACAGCAGCGTGACAGCCGTATCAGCAGATTATCGACACCTTTGACGGTGACGCCCGAGTTTACTTTTTTCTTCGGACGGTACGTCGTCTGCACATCTGATAACGCCTCGGCCAATGACTGGTCATCCTGCTCCTGATCGAGTTGCTTGCGGAGCTTCTCCGTCAGGCGGTTGACAATTTGCTTGACGCTGATGCCACCGTAGCCGACTGCGGCAAACATATCTTCTTCACCGGCAAAGCTGAACTTGTTGGCCACCTCTTGAATCGCTTCGGCAGTCAGCACTTCCTTCGGCTCAAAATCAAGCGCCTTGATTTCCTTTTCAATCATCTCCCGGCCTTTTTCCACATTCTCTTCTCTGCGTTCTTTTTTAAACCACTGCTTTATTTTGTTTTTCGCATGCGATGATTTCGTAATCTTCAACCAATCCTGACTCGGTCCGTAGGAATGCTTTGAAGTCAGGATCTCGACAATGTCGCCTGTTTTCAGCTTATGGTCGAGCGGAACCATTTTTCCGTTCACCTTGGCTCCGATACAGCGGTTGCCGATTTCACTGTGAATGCGATAGGCGAAATCAAGCGGAACAGAGCCTGCCGGCAGCTCGACAACATCTCCCTTTGGCGAGAAAACGAACACCATATCCGAAAAAAGATCAAGCTTGAGCGATTCCATAAATTCCTGGGCATCATTCGTCTCGGTCTGCTCAATCACATCGCGGAACCAGTTCAGCTTATCTTCAAATGTATTTTTATTGGGAGAGACCGTTTTGCCTTCCTTGTAAGCCCAGTGTGCCGCCACCCCGAACTCAGCGATGCGGTGCATTTCTTCCGTTCGGATTTGCACCTCGAGCGGATCGCCGTGAGGGCCGACAACGGTCGTGTGCAGCGATTGATACATGTTGGCCTTCGGCATCGCGATATAGTCTTTGAACCGGCCAGGCATCGGCTTCCAGCACGTATGGATAACCCCGAGCACGGCATAGCAGTCCTTGATGCTTTTGACGATAATTCGCACAGCGAGCAGATCATAGATTTCATTAAACTGCTTGTTTTGCAATACCATTTTTCGATAGATGCTGTAAATATGCTTCGGGCGACCTGATAATTCCGCTTCGACATTGACATCTGTTAAATGATCGGCGATCTTATCCATCACTCCTGATAAATACTCCTCGCGCTCCGCCCGTTTGCGCTTCATTAAATTGACGATCCGATAATACTGCTGCGGATCCAGATAGCGAAGGGCGATGTCCTCCAATTCCCACTTGATCGTCGAAATCCCGAGACGGTGGGCGAGCGGCGCGAATATTTCCAGCGTTTCATTCGACGTGACGCGCTGCTTTTCAGGCGGCATAAATTTCAACGTTCTCATATTGTGCAGCCTGTCCGCCAGTTTAATCAGGATGACGCGGATGTCCTTGGCCATCGCAATCAGCATTTTCCGATGGTTTTCCGCCTGCTGCTCTTCCTTGGATTTATATTTAAACTTTTTCAACTTGGTCACGCCGTCAACGAGCATCGCGACCTGGTCATTAAAGCTCTCTGTAATTTCTTCGACGGTGACGTCCGTATCTTCTACGACGTCATGAAGAAAGGCTGCCGCTACCGTGTTTGGATCGAGCTCAAGCCCGACAATGATGCCCGCCACCTGAATCGGATGTAAAATATAAGGCTCTCCCGATTTCCGGTATTGTCCTTCATGGGCCTTCTCCGCATATTCATAAGCCTTTCGTAAAAAAGCGACATCTTCCTCATTCAAGTAAAGACTCGCTTTTTCCAACACTTGATCTATCGTCATGGAATCACCTATTTACGATTCAATATTTCCTTATATTATGGGTAAGTTTTCGCTGTATGTAAAGGGGAAAGAACGAAAATTGTCGATAGAGACATGCTAATTCAGCCAAATTCTAGCAGTGCGGTCCGCTTATCCTCATCAAGACCGCAGAAAAAGGCTGTCCCGCCGGGTTAAACCGCAAACCCTTCGAGACAGCCCTGAAAAAAATCTATTTCTGCTTCGGTCTTATTGAAACGTCATTAACGAATATAGATCGTACTTATCCAGACGCTCTCTTCCATCAAGATAGCCAAGCTCAATCAAAAAGGCAATGCCGACAACGATCCCGCCAAGCTGTTCCACGAGCTTGATCGTCGCTTCAATCGTGCCTCCCGTTGCCAGTAAATCATCGGCAATCAGGACGCGCTGCCCTTTTTGAATCGAATCAGCGTGAATCGTTAGCTGATCTTTTCCGTATTCAAGTCCGTAATCAACGGAAATCACATCACGCGGCAGTTTACCGGCTTTACGGACAGGAACGAAGCCGACTTCAAGGGCGACGGCCATTGGACAGCCGACGACAAAGCCGCGCGCTTCGGGTCCGACGATCACATCGACCTGCTTGTTGCGGGCAAATGACGCCATTTCGTCAATCGCTGCCTTATAGACAGGACCATTTTGCATTAAGGTCGTAATATCCTTAAAACGGATTCCTTCCTTCGGGTAATCTTCAACAATCGTGATATGCTTTTTGAAATCCATATATACCGTCTCCTTGCTCTCTTCTTTTTCGGGGTCAGTTCTTCTTACTTACTTCTATCGTCCAAAGCCGTTCATCCTGGTGCTCTCTTAATTAGAAATGCTCTGTCAGCTCATGCTGTTCTTCCTTCTCCTGCATCAATGTTTCTGCAAACCACTGTCTCAGCTCTTCATAGGAAGAATAGACAAGCTCATTTTCGATCTCGGCCTCTTCCTGCTTCTGCCTGAACGTCTCTGAGGCCTCGAGGCTTTTTTTCTCCGGATTTGCGGCGACGGTAACGATCCCATCGGTCACCGTAACAAATCCAAGCTCGGCAAACACCTTTGTCATAAAGTCGATCGTATGCCTTGACCAGCCCTTATAGCCGGCCAGCTCCTGACTATGTTTCGTTAAATCGAACGTTTTTCGTTTGGCGAGAAACGCATAATACCACTTAAATTGTTCACGATTCGGCTGGGTTGTAAAGAATGAATCGCTATCCTGAAAGAATACCGTATAAATCCGGCTCGGCTTTCCATGCTGGATGAGCAGCTGTCTTAGCTGATCCCGTGATTGCGGCACATCAAGCAAAACAAGAAAGCGTTCGGCGCAGGCTGGCAGCGAACCTTCCGTTGCATCATATACGTCTTCCCCAGTCAGCTTGAGCTTTGACGGTGTGTCACGCTTAAATGTCACAAGAATTCGCCTGTCAGCCGGAAGAGCCAGCAGTTTATCCGCCAGCCGTTCCTTCTGGACACTGCGCCAATCGAAGAGCTGCCAGTCTTTTATCGCGATATCCTCCAGCACGAGCTGCGGCTTCACATGACCATTCCATTCATTGACAGACAGCGTGCCGACAGCAGATACTTTCGCCTGATTGGTCATCTCATCATGCAAATAACCGCATTGAAAGCCGATACCTTCCAGCTGGGCGCCACCCTGAGCAAAGCTGATTTTTAAATGATTGGCCTCGGCACCGATTCTTCTCATTTCCTGAATGTGCACATCCTCAAGCATCACCTTCGGCTTCGGATTCTCGACACCGAACGGTGCGAGCTTATCCAGCTGCTGAATGACCGCTACGGAAATATCTTCAATTCCAGCAACAATATCAATCGTCGTCAGCGGCTTGAAGTCCTCCGGCGAGAGCACCTCTTTCGCCTGAGCGCAAAGGCGGGTGCGCAACGTATCAACATCGTCTATTTTCATCGTTAAACCGGCCGCCATCGGATGTCCGCCGAAATGTGGTAAAATGTCGCGGCTTTTCGAAAGTTCTTTAAACATATCAAAGCCGACTATGCTGCGGGCCGAGCCCTTAGCCAGTCCTTTCTCCGAATCGAGGCTCAGGACAATCGTCGGCCGGTAAAAGCGCTCGACCAACCGTGAAGCAACGATTCCAATCACTCCTGCGTTCCAGCCCTCGCCGGCAATAATCAAGACATCATTATCATCAGGCGGGAACTGCCTTTCAACGACGGCAATCGCTTCTTCAGTGATTGAGGCAACAACGGTCTGCCGCTCGCGGTTCAAACCGTCGATTTCCGTCGCCAACAGCTCCGCTTCTTCTTCGCTTGCTGTTAACAGTAGTTCGACAGCCGGATCAGCAGAATCGAGCCGACCGGCGGCGTTAATACGCGGACCGATGCCAAATCCGACATGATCAGCCTGAACCTGATCCTGAATGCCACATTTTTTCTTTAAGGCAATTAATCCCGGCTTATCGGTTGCCTGTAAAGCATGCAGCCCTTCCATGACGAGCAGCCTGTTTTCATCAACAAGCGGCACCAGGTCGGCAATCGTGCCTATTACGGCGATATCGAGCCATTCAGCCGGCAGCCGCCCGAGCAGGGCATGGGCAACTTTAAAGGCGACACCTACTCCGGCCAGTCCTTTAAACGGATACGGACAGCCCGGCTTTTTTGGATTAACAATCGCATAGGCGTCGGGGAGAACAGGAGGCGCTTCATGGTGATCCGTAATAATGAAATCAAGACCGATTTCCTTGGCAACCTCAGCCACCTGTAATGCGGCAATTCCGGTATCAACCGTAACAATCAGCCCGTAGCCATCCTCTTTCGCCCGTCTGATCGCCGGCTCATTGGGCCCGTACCCTTCTGTAAAACGATTTGGTATGTAGTAATCGACCTCTGCCGATAATGACGTCAGCGCGTTGTACATCAACGCCGTACTGCTCACACCATCAGCATCATAGTCACCAAAAATAAGGATTTTCTCTTTATCGGCAATCGCCGCCTTGATCCGGGTCACAGCCTGCTCCATTCCATCAAGCAAAAAAGGGTCATGATAGCTCATTTCCTCTTTAAAAAGGAAACGCTTTGCTGTGTCAACCGTCTCCAGGCCGCGATGAACGAGCAATGTCGCGACTAACGGCGATATGTGCAACTGTTCAACGAGCTCATCAATTCGATCTGAATGCTGCTCTTTTATTTTCCATCTAGCCTTAGGCTTTAGCATAAAATAACACCCCTCGACCTTCCTATTATACAGGAGCAATCCAGGGGTGACAATGACAAACTCAACCCGGCTGCCGCGGCGGCTGAGCGCCGATGCAGCAAGCGGTTAGAGGAATTATTTACTGGTTCGTTTCTTTTCTGTATTGGGCCCGCGTCTTTGGCGATTCATCCTTAAAGTTGCCCTTCACTTCAAGCGCTCCATCCGTCTGTTCTTCCGGCAGGGTTTCGTTAAGTCCGGCATTTGTGGTGCCCGCCCGCAGGCGGCGCAATTCAGCCTGCAAACGGTAAATCCGTACCATTCCCAGCGCGCCGGCAATAATCGCACCCATGAAAACAGAGCCTAAAATAACAAGAATGAGCGGCCATTCTGCTGTTCCAAACAGATAATTGACTCTGACTCCATCGACATTAATCACCGCAAACACAGCAATAATAATAGCGGCAAGCAATCCAAATATAAGTCCTGATTGTCCTTTCATCAACCTGCTCCTCCCTTCTTATTTCTCTTTATATGGATTAATATGAACAAGCACATCCTGCACATACTTTTCCTCAAGCAGACGTTCCTTCACTCTTTTGCCGATAGTATGGCCTTCTTCGACAGTGATGTCAGGATTCACAGCGACTTTAATATCAATGATGACGTAATGGCCGTGCTCCCGCGCGAAAAATTCATCAATATTCAGTACGCCGTCCACGTTGCTGGCGGCACGCTTCATCTCAACCGTATCTTCCTCATGAAGCACATGGTCAAGCGCATTGTGAATGGACTGTTTGCCAAGGCTCCAGGCCATCTTTCCAATTAAAAAAGCGACAAAAGCACTCGCTGCCGCATCCCCGTAAACGAGCCAGGAGATTTGCAAATAGTCTCCGAGCAGGGCAGCTCCGATCCCAATTAAGGCGGCAATCGAAGAAAAGACATCTGAACGATGATGCCAGGCATCCGTCATTAAAGCATCGCTTTTATACTTTTTACCCAAATGATATTTATAACGAAACATCAGCTCTTTTGCCAAAATAGAAAAGAGAACGGCGTAAATCGCCAGCACTTTCGGGACCTCGACCGGCTCAAAGAACGATCGTCCCGCGCTCAGGGCAATTTCAAACCCAACTAGAAACAGCAGCACCGAGACAATAATCGCCGCAACAGATTCTGCTTTTCCATGTCCATATGGATGATCCTGATCAGGAGGTAATTTCGCTGCCCGGACGCCGATCAGCACGACGACCGAACCAACGACGTCTGAGGCTGAGTGAACAGCATCGGCGACTAAAGCACGACTGTTCGCCATAATACCGGCAACGGCTTTGATGATTGCCAGAATCACATTGCCGACAATCCCGACCCAGGCGGCAAAACGGACCTTTTTATAACGTATATCTGCTTCCGTCACTTCAACACCCACTTTGTTGTTATTTGATGAATGCTGTCCTTTTAAGTTTACCATTATTTACACCCGTCATTCACCCTTTTTGTATGCCGCCAACGACAAAAGAGGTGTGGCAAAAGGAGAAACACTCCTATTGACACACCCCCCGGCACTTGAGATAAAAGGGGTGTTTCTCCCCTTTCTCAAGCCAAGCTTTACACAGTCGGTTCGCTTTCCGGCTGCTTCGCTGGTTGAAATTTCTTTTTCGCAAGCTGCTTTGATTTCCAAATCAGCCACAGCTGTGAAGCAAGGAACATGGACGAATACGTTCCGGCGACAAGCCCGATTAACAGCGCCAACGCAAACGAGCGAATCGCTTCCCCACCGAAAATAAAGATAGCCGCAGCGGCGAACACGACGGTCAGCACGGTGTTGATGGAACGGGCCAGCGTCTGTACCAGACTTTTGTTGACGATCTCAGCCAAATCGTCGAACCCTTTCACCCGTTTCGCAAGCTTCATATTTTCCCGAATCCGGTCAAAGGTCACAATCGTATCATTGATCGAATAACCGACAATCGTCAGCACCGCTGCAATAAACGGTACATTCACCTCAATTTGCAGCAAACTGAACACGGCAATAATGAAAAAGGCGTCATGTAATAAAGCGACAATTGCTGCGATTCCGTACAGTAATTCAAAGCGGATCGTCACATAAATAATGATCCCGACCGAAGCAATGAGTACTGAGATTAAGGCGTTGCGCGCCAGCTCCTGTCCAACCGTAGGCGAGACAGTGCTAACATTCGGCTCCGATCCGGTCGTTTCCAGAAAATGAGTTTGAATCTCTGAAATCTCATCAGGGCCGAGCACGCCGATAAACCCGACACTGGCAATCCGGTTATTATCGGCAAACGTAATGTCATCCGGCGCGTAGCCGGCGCCGATACTGGCAAATTCTTCGGTAATCACCTCAGCTGTGACCGTCTCCGGAGAAGCAACCGGGACCTCTACGCGTGAACCACTTTTAAAATCAATTCCGAGATTCAATCCCATTGTCAACAGCAGAATCAATCCAATAAGGGTAAAGACGGAAGAAAAAATAAAAAACTTTTTCCGGTGTTTGACGAAGTCGATGTTTTTTTCTTGGAAATTAAAGCTCATTTATTTCACCTTCCTTTACACCAAACAAGCGGTACTTTTTATTTAAAGCACGGCTGTTCACCCATAAACCAAGCAGCACCCGTGAGCCGTATACCGCTGTTATAAAGCTTGTCAGAATACTGACGATCAACATGACAGCAAAGCCCTGCACCGAGCTTGTCCCATAAGAGAACAGTACAGCCGCTGCTAAAATCGTTGTAATATTGGCATCAAGAATCGTCGACAAGGAACGTCGGCTTCCCGCCTTAAAGGCAGACATGATCGATTTCCCTGCTCTGATCTCTTCTTTTACCCGTTCATACGTAATAATATTGGCATCAACAGCCATCCCGACCCCGAGAATTAACGCAGCAATCCCTGGAAGCGTTAAGACAGCGTTCATCCAATTAAAGATTAGCAAAACGAGATAAATGTATGTTGTCAATGTAATAATAGCGATCATACCCATAAAGCGGTAATAGAACAGCATGTAAACAAAAATTAAGGCAATGCCGATAAATCCGGCAAAGACTGTTTTTTCCATCGCCTGCTCACCCAGTGAAGCACCGACAGAGTTATTGTAAAGCTCCTCAAGCTGCACAGGTAGCGAGCCCGCATTCAGCACCTCGGCTAGAAACTGCGTCTCTTCGACCGTAAAGCTTCCTGAAATTGTCGCTGTATTAGATGGAATGACCTCATGAACGACAGCAGCTGACAAATATTTCGGATCAGGCTTGCCAGCTTCATTAGCATAGGAGTCGACCCCTTCCTCAAAATCAAGCCAGATGACAAGCAGATTCTCCGAAGCAGGACGTGACAGCATATCACGGGTAATTTCCTCCATCTTTCTCGCATCGGATAACGTCAACGTGACAATCGGCTCATTTGTATCCGCGCGGAAAGAGGCGCTTGCCCCATTTTGCCGCAAATCGCTTCCATCGACGAGTACATTATCATGAACATCACGAATCGTTAAATCCGCTTCCGTAGCCAGCAGTTCTCGCGCCGTTTGCTGATCTTCTACACCAGCGAGCTGGACGCGAATCCGGTCTTCCCCTTCGATCCGGATATTAGGCTCTGAAACCCCGAGCACATTGACCCGTTGATTGAGCGCACTTACCGTCGCCCGCAACGTTTCATCGGTAATCTCTTCCTCCGTACCCTCGGCATTTTTTACTTCATAAAGGATCTCAAATCCGCCCTGCAGATCGAGTCCCAGTTTAATTTCTTTTGTAATTCCCATCGCTGTTTGCCCGATAATGCCAGCAAGAATAGCGACAATCACAAAAAAAGCGACAATCCGCCCTTTTTTAACCATGTTCCTTTTCTGCCTCCTTCATATCCCTGGCGCCGGTTGGCGCCAGGTCTTACCAACTGCAAACTTCCAGCATCGCTATAAACATCAATATGCAATAGTGCCATTATAGCTTTTTATCGAAATAGCAGTCAATTTTCTCACTAAGATTTTGAAAATTCGTCTATTTTTCCGCTTCATATTCCGCGAACCAATCAGTAGGCTCCTGATACGATTTTAGCGTGAGCCAGTTCATGTAGGTTTGCGGCTTCAATGTCATCAATTGATTGACAAACGCATGTAAATGAAGAAATTCCTTTTGTTTGCGAAGCTGGTACAATACGCATTCCCAGATCTCTTCTACCGTCACGCGCTCATACCCGAGAAAATGAAATTCATCTAATTTACTAATCAGGGCCGGTTCTACATCTTCGCGCCACAATTCAAATTGCTGTTTCTCCTTCATGCATCATCCGCCTCCTTTTAGAAAATCGTATACATCACGCTCGTCACTCCGAAGCCGACGATAACGACCCCTGCAAAAATCGCCAAAAATGCAGACTGAAGCGGGATAAAAAATAGAATTGCCGCTAAACAAGCGGAATAAGCTCCCGTCGTCGGCAACGGCACCGCAGTGAACAAAACTAAGCCGAGCGCCCCAAACTTCTCGACATTGTCACTTTTTTTCATCGTGCGATCATAGAGCCAATGATAGAAGCGCTGATAGCCGCCAAAACGCAGCATCCATGAGCTGACCGGGCGAAACAGCACTAAAATCGGGATGATTGGCAAAACATTTCCAACGATACCGTACAGCAAGGCTTCAACATACGAGAGTCCAAGCTGATGCGCCACAATGATCCCGCCGCGCAGCTCTAAAATCGGCATCGCCGAAATGAGCAAAACAACGAGCTCGGCAGGCAAGAAACTGAACGTTTGCACGAGAAATTCCCTCATATCATCAGACAAAATTCTTCGCCCTCTCTCTATGATTCTCTGTCATGCTTGGCCCACTACTAAGCATATAGATAATAGCAGAAAATATCCATCATTTTTTATGAAAGTAGGGCTGTTCATGACGAAGCAAACCTTTCTGAAAGGAACGCTGATTCTTATCATAGCAGGGCTGATCACTAAATTTCTCGGCTTCGTGAACAGAATTGTCGTAGCGAGAATCATGGGAGCGGAAGGAGTCGGCCTTTATATGATGGCTGTGCCGACACTTCTTCTCGTTATTACCATTACGCAATTGGGACTTCCAGTCGCGATCTCCAAACTGGTCGCCGAAGCTGAAGCAAAAAATGATCAAGCACGGATCAAACGGATTTTAGTCGTTTCCTTGGCGATTACCAGTGTGTTAAGCCTTGTCTTTACTGCGGCAATGATCGGCTTTGCTCCCTTCGTCGCCCATACGCTGTTAACGGATGAAAGAGCCTATTATCCGCTGATTGCAATCTCGCCAATTGTTCCCATTGTCGCTTTATCCTCGATCATGCGCGGCTATTTTCAAGGGAAGCAGAATATGAAGCCTACCGCGTATTCTCAAGTGCTGGAGCAGGTCGTCCGCATCACCCTCGTCGCGGTAATGACGAGCGCCTTCCTTCCATTAGGAGTGGAGTACGCGGCCGCCGGGGCGATGATCTCAGTCGTGTTTGGCGAGTTGGCTTCCCTCGTTTATATGATCATCTTGTTTAAACGGAATAAGTCCTTTCGTGTCCGCCGCCGCTTTTTCAGCTATGTAAAGGAGGGGCGGCATACCCTGCACGATCTGCTCTCGATCGCCTTGCCGACGACGGGAAGCCGCTTAATCGGCTCGCTTTCTCTCTTCTTTGAGCCCATCGTCGTCGCGCAAAGTTTGGCTTTGGCCGGCGTTACGACCGTACTGGCAACGAAGCAATATGGAGAGCTGGCTGGCTTTGTCATTCCTCTTCTCCTGCTGCCAACATTCATTACAAGTTCGTTATCGGTCTCGCTCGTCCCGGCAATTAGTGAAGCTTCCGCCCGCAAGCATTACAAAACGATTCACTACCGCCTCAATCAGGCATTGCGGCTTGCGTTATTGTCCGGGGGGATGGCTGTCGTCGTCCTCTATGTACTGGCAGAGCCGATTATGTCTTTAATGTACAATGCGCCTACCGTGGCGACATACGTAAAGCTGATGGCCCCGTTCACCATCTTTCTTTACTTTCAGGGTCCGCTTCAGGCGACGTTGCAGGCGTTGAACCTTGCAAAGGCGGCGATGATGAACAGCCTGTTCGGCGCCGTGATCAAAATAGCCGCGATCTTCGCTCTCGCTTCACAGCCGGCTCTCGGAATTATGGGAGCGGCGCTTGCTGTCGTGATCGGCATGGTGCTTGTCACCCTGCTTCACTTTGCTTCCGTCGTGAAAACGATCAGCTTTACGATTGAAACGAAAATGTTCATCAAATCTGTTTTTCTAATTGTAACGACGGCCATGCTTGGCCTGTTCCTGAAGAACCAATCATTTTTCACACTGCCCCTTATCGCCGATACGCTCGTGATGATCGCGCTCCTCTCCCTCTTCTACACCTTGCTGATGCTGCGCCTCGGTTTAATTAAGCGCGAGGAGCTGCTGCGCCTCCCGATTATCGGAAAAAGCCTGCTGTTCCTGCTTCCACGCTCATAAGAAAAACCGCATAGCGGCTTTTCTTATGTCAGCTCGTTAGAATCACCTCAACGCTTTGCACTGGAGATCGCCCAAAGGGAAAACCACCCTTTTTTATTGCGGCGGTTTCTCTCTGCGTTCTGGGCTTGAGACAAAACTAGCTTTGACCTTTTAGCAAATGGCTCCACTCGCCACAAGTCCGTTGTGAAAAACCCACTCACCACGGACTTTAACAGATCGTGGCGGCTCCGCTCCTTGCTTCGGTGATGGACCAAAGGCAAGACCACCCTTTTTTATTGCGGCAGTTTCTCTCTGCGTTTTGAGCTTGTGACAAAACTAGCTTTGACCTTTTAGCAATGGCTCCACTCGCCACAAGTCCGTTGTGAAAAACCCACTCACCACGGACTTTAACAGATCGTGGCGGCTCCGCTCCTTGCTTCGGTGATGGACCAAAGG
>NZ_JAMBOS010000020.1 GCF_023715705.1 Halalkalibacter oceani | reverse complement strand
ATCCCGAAGGAATCTGTCAGGTTCACCCGCTCGACTTGCATGTATTAGGCACGCCGCCAGCGTTCGTCCTGAGCCAGGATCAAACTCTCCATGAAAATGGTGAGCTGATTAAGCTCTTAAACTTTTTAAAACCGCTCCACTCTGCACTCAGCAATAGTCGAAGAAAACCACTTCGTCTCTTGCTTCCAAAACCTTGTGCAGGCTCCGCTGGCTTTTTTGACGGTGACATTCGTCACCTTTTTTTCGCTTGGCTTTTGTTCAGTTTTCAAAGAACTCGTTGTCGTTTATGGCGACTTTTACATCTTAACACCGATTGACGTTTCGCGTCAAGGGTTAATTTAAATTATTTCGTTGCCTCATCGGCGACAAGTAATAATTTATCACACCTGCAAAATGACGTCAACATCTTTTTTCAAGAAAATAAATGATCTTTGTTATTCCCTCTGCCTTAGTCCTTACTTTTTCTGTAGAAAGAAAGCCTTTTTCGACTAAATGCTGGACTAACAATTCCAAATCAACCCGGTAATCCTCGACCTCAGGATGTTCCATATAATCAGCCATCGTTGCCGGACCTTCTTCAAGAATAGAAAGAAAATGCCGACTGCCGACACTTGTTTTTGAATGCACAGCGAATTCCGTTGCTAAAATAAGAAGCTCAATCCGTTTTTCCAACGGCTCCTCACTCTTCAACAGCTCCTGATAAAGCTTGTACGTTTGCGGTTCAATATGACGAACCTGCTCCCAAACCGTTACTTCCGGATAATAGCCGTGATGAATCACGGATAAACGCGCCAAATGATGAAGCGCATGCATCATATGGCTGTACGCATCGAAATAATGTTGATGTCTGAACAAGGTTCTTCCTTCTTCAAACCGTCTGAGCAGCTTTGTGAACTGGATCGTCATCTTTTTCGAGCGGTCGTCTGGTGGAAAGGATTCAATCCTATCTTTAATTCCTTTTAAAAACTCATTTCGATCAAAGACAATCTTTCCATTGACGAGCCAGTCAATTAACCGGCGCTGATTTCCGGAAATTAAAATTTGATGCATCATGCTTTGACTTAAGAAATGAAACGAAACTTGTTTGCCTTCCACCTCATAATGCTTTACCTGCCATTCCTCTTCAGGCTTATTATGAATAAGAAGAATAACAACTTCAGAGCCATCGGTAATGGACAGCGGGGATATCTCCTTTTCAATTAACATAATGGCCAGCGTATCCTCCAAGCCGGCTCTGTCCTGATATAATTGACGCAGTGTTCCTTCCATTACCATCAAACTCCTTTCTTAACTCAAAAATACCGATGCAGAACTATCTTCTTCGACGTTTTGGGGAAATCTCCTGCCATTTTGACAGAATCGGACGGATGTTGAATTGGCCACCATATGCTATACTACATGCTAGGAGGGACAATCATGGCTTTAAAGTATACGAACAAAATTAATAAAATTAGAACTTTTGCGTTATCACTGGTGTTTATCGGCATCCTCGTGATGTATATCGGCATCTTCTTCAGAGAATCGGTTATTTTGATGACGATAACAATGCTGCTCGGTTTTTTATTTGTCATCGGAAGCACAGTCGTCTACTTTTGGATCGGTATGCTATCAACAAGAACGATCCAGGTTGTATGCCCAAACTGCGGCGGAGCGACCAAAATGCTTGGACGGGTTGATGCCTGCATGCATTGCAGCGAGCCATTAACGTTAGATAAAACACTTGAAGGAAAAGAATTTGACGAAAACTATAACCGCAAATCAAAAACGAAGCAATAAGAAAGTGCCTGTCCGTGGCGGACAGGCACCAAACACTAAGAGCATATAGGTGCAATGGCTTCACTTACCACATTCTTAGGGGCTGGGCAAAAGGTGAAAAACACCCTTTGTCCCAGCCCCTTTAATGATTGACCTTTTCTCCTTGACACGATGGGCACGTTCCATAAATCTCCATCCGGTGACTATGAACTTTAAAGCCTGTCACATGCTCCGCCAGCGTTTCCACCTCGTCTAACCCAGGATAATGAAAGTCGACGATCTTTCCACAATTCCCGCAGATCACATGGTAGTGATCAGAGGTAACCGAATCAAATCTGCTCGATGAGTCCCCATATGTCAGCTCTTTTACGATCCCTGCTTCCTTAAAGACCCGAAGGTTATTATAAACGGTTGCCACACTCATATTGGGAAAACGACCCTCTAACGCCTTATATATTTCGTCGGCTGTCGGATGAGTCATTGATTCATATAAAAATTCCAGAATCGCATGACGTTGCGGAGTCATACGCACGCGGGTGCTTTTTAACGCATCAAGTGCATCTTGCAAGCGATGGGCAGACATTGTCATGCACCTCTCTTTCAAAAGAAAACCATTCTTACCTTATAATAAGTATAATATGCAAAAGCCTTCTCTGTCAACGCTCTCAAATATTTAACAAAGGAGCCGCATCCTTCACTTGCAACAAAAAGGAGGTATACCGATGCTCTTGTTTGCTCGCCCTTTGTTTCTTCTTTTCCACATCAAGGCAGGCTGCTTTAAGGGCGTCTGATAACCCGGGAAGATCCGCTTCCTCAACCCCAAAAAGAAAAGTCGTGTTCCCTTTTCTCCAGAAGCCTCCGGAACTGGCCAACTCCGTCATTCGATAGCCTTGCTTTCTCAGTTGAGTTTCTACCTCATTGGCATACATGTTATCAATAATACATACTAAGAGCTTCATGTTACCCCCCATTTCTATTAGGTGTTCATTAGTAATTTATTCAAGTGAATGATTCGTGGTTCGTACGAGAAATCCTTTAAGAAAAGCACGCAGGCTTTTTCTTAGAAGCATTGCGCGGACCCGTTCAATATCTTTATTCTCCATGAAAGTGGGGTTCTTTCACGGAGAATGTAACGGGCGGAGCCAGTCCTTTCCCCGGCCATCCCTCTCATGTACAGCTGTTACTCAGCTTTCAAGTTCATCTTTAATGTAGGTCAACGCTTCCTCCACATGGTCTTTCACACGGACCTTTCTCCATTCCTTCACTAAGATCCCGTCTTTATCAATGACAAAGGTTGAACGTTCAATTCCCATATATTCCTTACCGAAATTCTTTTTTAGCTTCCATACGCCATAATCCTCGGCCACTTGATGATCCTCATCGGCAAGCAGCTGAAAGGGCAGCTCATATTTATCAATAAATTTTTTATGACGGTCAACCGGGTCCGGACTTACACCAAGAATCACCGTATTCAGACCGGAGAAATCGTCAATCCGGTCACGAAAGTCGCACGCCTGTGTCGTGCAGCCTGGAGTCATATCCTTTGGATAAAAATAAAGCACAACGGTCTTTCCTTTAAAGTCGGCCAGTGACACCGTTTCTCCGTTGCTTGACGGAAGAGTAAATGGAGGAGCTTCTTGTCCAATTTGAGCTTTCATCGAATCATCCTTTCCATACGATTTCTTTAAGCGTAGCCGAATTTAAGCTGGAAGACAACTAACCACCCTTGCTTTTTACATGGAAGACGGTTGTCACGACAAAGGCCGCCGGGAGAAGGTACCCAAAAAGCGCCTGAATCACGGCGATGATCCGGCCCACTCCAATTGGCACTAAATCCCCGTAGCCGACTGAAAGCAAGGTCACAGCGCTAAAGTAAATAATATCTTCAAGCATATGCGGCATCGGCCCTTGAATCGAATGATTCGCTTCGACCAAGACATGAACGCCCAACAGCTCTAATCCAAGATACAGAATGGAAAAGGAAAGGATCACGGTGATGTAAACTAGCACAAGCAAAGTAAAATGACGAAGAGATACAGCATAAGCCCCGCGCGACGGTCGGTAACGAAGCAGCAGCAGAAGGCTGACGATCGTCCCTGTCGTCGCCGTAACTAAAATACCATATAAAAGCATTGTCATCATTGTTCCCCCTCCCTTGATCATTATGCTTGTCTGGCGCATTTTAGAAGAGGCTGGCCTTGCTGATGACAAGAGTTGTATGGTTGAATAAGAACAGGAATTCTTAGCAAATTGACCACAGCTGGAGGGTATAACATGAATCATTCACAATCAGAAGCCTTATATAAAGAAGCTCAAGAGCATATCGTCGGCGGCGTTAACAGCCCGTCACGGGCTTATAAGGGCGTCGGCGGCGGCACCCCTGTGTTTATGGAGCGGGCCAAAGGGGCTTACTTCTGGGATGTTGACGGAAACCGTTACATTGATTACTTGGCGGCATACGGCCCGATTATTACGGGACATGCTCATCCTCATATTACAGAAGCGATCACCCGCGCTGCCGAAAACGGCGTCCTGTACGGAACACCGACGAAATTGGAAAATCAGTTCGCGAAAATGCTGAAAGAAGCGATTCCATCGCTCGAAAAAGTGCGGTTTGTCAACTCCGGCACAGAAGCGGTGATGACAACGATCCGCGTCGCCAGAGCTTATACGGGACGCGATAAAATCATCAAATTCGCCGGGTGCTATCACGGCCATTCCGACCTCGTCCTCGTCGCCGCCGGTTCGGGACCTTCGACGTTGGGCACGCCTGACTCTGCCGGGGTGACAAAGAGCATCGCCAAAGAAGTGATCACCGTACCTTTTAATGACATCAACGCATACAAGCAGGCAATTGATAAATGGGGCTGCGACATCGCCGCCGTTCTCGTGGAACCGATTGTCGGCAACTTCGGCATCGTCGAGCCGGCTCCCGGCTTCCTTGAAGCGGTCAACGAAATTACACACAATGCCGGTGCTCTCGTTATTTACGATGAAGTGATCACCGCCTTCCGTTTCATGTATGGTGGCGCGCAAAACTATTTAGGCGTCGAGCCTGATATGACGGCACTCGGAAAAATCATCGGCGGCGGCCTACCGATCGGCGCCTATGGCGGCCGGGTTGACATTATGGAAAAGGTCGCTCCGCTCGGACCAGCCTATCAGGCCGGGACAATGGCCGGTAATCCTGCTTCCATGAGTGCCGGAATCGCCTGCCTTGAGGTATTGCAGGAGGGCGGGCTGTATGAGCGGCTCGATCAGCTGGGAGCCATGCTTGAGGAAGGAATGCTGGCTCTTGCCGAGAAGCATCAGCAAATCGTCACCGTCAACCGTCTGAAAGGGGCACTGACGATTTATTTCGGTGCCGAGCGGATCACAAATTATGAGCAGGCTGAAAAAACCGACAGCGGGAAGTTCGGCATCTTTTTCAAGGAGCTGCTAAAACGTGGTGTTCATATCGCGCCGTCGAAATTCGAAGCGTGGTTCCTGACGATCGCCCACACGGAAGATGATATCAGGCAAACATTAAACGCGGTCGATCAAGCATTCGCAGCGATGAAATAAGCAGGCGTCCACCTGCTGCTTTAGGAGTTGTCCTCGGGTCGATTTCCACTTTTCGGGACAGCTTCTCAGTCATTTCGTTCCTCCAAAAGTTTTTCAAAATCAATACTAAAAAGCTGCTGAAAAAGTGAAAATCGTCCTTTTTCAGCAGCTTCCTCAAAAAGACCTCTTTTCATCTTTCTGAAAAAAATCACTTGCCGCTTTCCGGCAGATATTGTATATTACGTTCGGTAATCTTTTATGAAGGGTATTGAGTAATGATAATTGCAATACTAGATGTAAGAGAAACTAAACGGAAAACAAGAAAGGACATCATTTTTATATGAAACTTGGAGCTCGTATTTTTAAAACGGGTCTTGCCATTATGATTTCCCTGTATTTAGCGATATGGCTCGGGCTTGAGCCGCCGGTTTTCGCCGCCCTCGCTGCCGCATTCGCTGTTCAGCCATCTATTTACCGCACATTTCAAACGATTTTGGATCAAGTGCAAGCCAACCTGATCGGTGCGGTTCTAGGCGTTATTTTCGTCATGACCTTTGGCCATGAGCCGTTCGTTATCGGAATCGTCGTCGTCATCGCGATCGCGATCATTTTAAAAGTGAAGCTCGAGTCTTCAACGATTCCATTGGCGATTATTACCGTTATCATCGTGATGGAGAGCCCGGCCGATAACTTTATCGAGTTTTCTACCGGCCGCTTTTTCTTAATTTTGCTCGGAGTGATTTCCGCCTTTATTGTCAATCTCGTCTTCGTTCCACCGCGCTATGAAACGAAGCTCTATCACAAGCTGCAAAAGGCGACGGAAGACATCAACCAGTGGACGATGCTTTTTATTCGCAACGACGCTGACCCGCGCGCGCTGAAAAAAGACTTGGGCCGCCTGGAAGAGAGCATGATTAAAATCGAAAACCTGTATCTTTTATATAAGGAAGAGCGCAATTATTTTCAGCGGAACAAATACGGCAAAGCACGTAAAGTTGTCTTATTCCGCCAAATGCTCGTCACGACAAAAAAAGCATTCAGTGTGCTGAAAAACCTCGAACGGCGGGCGGAAGCATTGAATCATACTTCCGACAAGATCCAAAAGAAATTTGAAAAACAGCTCGACTATTTAACCGCCTATCATGACTTGATTTTACTGCGCTATGTCGGGAAAGTTCATTCGCACCATCCGGAGGAATTGACCGAACGGATGAACAGCGGCAAGGAACAGCTCGTCTCCTGCTTTATTGAATTGCGGGAACAGGACTGCACCACACATGAGCAGTGGCTCCAGCTGCTGCCAATCGTCTCGCAAATGATTGAATACCAAGAGCAGCTTGAACATCTCGACCAGCTTGTCGACAGCTTCTTCAACTACCACAAATTAGAAAATGAAGTCAAAATCAAAGATCCTGAAGATGACTGAAAAAAGGGCTTGGCAAAAGGGTATATTTTCACCTTTTGCCAGACGCATGCTCGTAAACCAACGACAAAGGAAGGCTCCCAAAAATGCAAGATGTTGGGAGCCTTCCTTTTTAAAGCTGCTGAACCTCGAATAATTTCTGATAGCTGCCGCCTTTGACCATTAGGTCCTCGTGACTGCCAGACTCGACAATTTCGCCATTTTCAATGACGACGATCCGATCCGCGTGGGTAATCGTCGAGAGCCTGTGGGCGACGATAAAGGTCGTGCGATCACGCGCCAATTTTTCAAGCGCCTCTTGAATATAATGTTCGCTTTCCAAATCAAGCGCCGAAGTCGCCTCATCAAAAATCAGGATCGGCGGATTTTTCAAAAAGACTCTGGCAATCGCCACGCGTTGCTTTTGACCGCCTGAAAGCTTCACGCCTCTTTCGCCGACCTCCGTCTCATAGCCGTTCGGCAGGGACATAATGAAGCCGTGCGCATTAGCAGCTTTTGCAGCGGCAACTACCTCTTCGTCAGTGGCGTCAGGCCGCCCCATCAAAATATTCGCCTTGACGGAATGACTGAACAGAATATTATCCTGCAGCACCATGCCGATATTGTCGCGCAGCGTTCGGACCTGATAGTCGCGCAAATCCTTGCCGTCAAGGAGAATCCGCCCTTCAGTCACATCATAAAAGCGCGGCAGCAGACTAATCAGCGTGCTCTTTCCTCCGCCGCTCATCCCGACAAAGGCGATCGTCTCTCCCCGTTCTACTTTGAGCTGTAAATTTTTTAAAACCGGTTCCTCATCTTCATTGTAGCGAAAGGTTACATTGTCAAATTCAAAGCTGCCTTGCGCCCGTTTGAGCGGAGTTGCAGAAGAGCGATCGACAATATCATACTTTTCATCAATAAATTCAAATACACGATCCATCGAAGCAATAGCCTGCGTCAATGTCGTCGAGGAATTTACGAGCCGGCGAAGCGGGCCGTACAGCCGCTCCATATAGAGCACAAAGGCGGTCATCGCCCCTACTTCAAGCTGTCCGGTAATGACAAAATAACCGGAGACGAAAATGACTAGCAGCGGGGCGACATCGGTAATCGTATTGACCACGGCAAAGGTTTTCGCGTTCCATTTCGTATGATCGATTGCTTTCGTCAGAAAATGCCCATTCCGCTTGGCAAACTGGTCCTGCTCATACTCCTCCAGCGCGAAGCTGCGAATAACGTTCATCCCTTGTACCCGTTCATGAAGATGCCCCTGGACCTCAGCAAGCGCCTGAGAACGCACACGCGTCAAATGACGGAGCCTGCTGTAAAAGAACTTGATCGAAAAACCGTAAAACGGAAACATCGAAATCGCGACAATTGTCAGCCAGACGTTTAAATTCAACATAATAATAATCGCAATAATAATCGTAAATAAGTCCAGCCAAATATTCATTAGTCCGGTAATGACAAACGTCTTCGTTTGTTCCACATCGTGAATCACCCGCGAAATGATTTCCCCGACCTTGCGATTGGAGTAAAATTTCAAACTGAGCTTCTGAATATGGGTAAACAGTTGGTCACGGATATCATACAGCACCTTGTTGCCGATGAACTGGGCAAAGTACTGACGGAAGTACTCAATCGGCGGGCGCAAAACGACAAAAATAAAAAACATGCCAATCATGATTCTAAATAAAAGTGACAGCTTTTCGTCATCAGCTAACGCTTCCGCGAAAATGATGTCATCAATCACATACATCATCACTAATGGCAAAAGTAAAGGAATGCCGAATTTCAGCACCCCAATTAAAACCGTCAGAATGATTTCCTTCCAATATGGCTTGACGAAAGCCAGATAGCGCTTCATGCTATTCAGTTTCGCCACCCCCTTTTCATTCGCTGAGAAGGGGGTGTGCCAAAAGGTAAGTAACCCTTTTGGCACACCCCTGTCTGACTTATTTAGCGATATTGCAAAAACCGTTCATACCAGCTTTCAACAAATTGCGGAGCAAAGGGGCCTTTCCGTTGATGAATCCATGAAATCAACTCATCGACGCCCCGTTTCAGCAAATCATCGACAGCCGGTGGATAATTCATTTGCTTACTGTGCAATTCATATTCATCCTCATCCAAGAGCTTAAAGGTCATATCCGGATACACCTTAATATCTAGGTCATAGTCAATATACTTTAACGCTTCCTCATCCCAGGTAAAAGGTGAACCAAGGTTGCAATAGTAATAAATTCCGTCGGATCGAATCATTCCGATCGTATTAAACCATTGTTCAGAATCAAAGTAGCAAATGGCCGGCTCCCGTGTCCGCCAATTTCGTCCGTCAGATTCTTTCACAAGTATTCGATCATTCCCGCCTATTACAACCTTTGACGTCCCTTTAAGCACAATTGTTTCTTCCCAAATGCGATGAATCGATCCATTATGCTTATAGCTCTGGATCTGAATATGACTTCCAACTTTGGGAAAATTCATAAAGATCTCCTTCCTCACAAAATTTCGGACGTCAGTAGGTCTCATCAAAAACGCGCGCTCACTTCACTTGTTCCCTCATCCTTTTTTCCTACCCTATCCATTACTATTACGTTTGCTTGCGGTAAAAAATTCTCTTCATTCTTCTATATTATAACTCGTTCTATTCTGTTTTGAAATGGTTAGCGCTTTTTGCTGCAAAATAAGCGGAAATTATGTATAGATAGGCACAAAGTAAACGTTCTCGACAACATCAATTGAACACCATTGACAAAAAAAGCAGGAAGCAAAACCGTTTAGGTTCGCTCCCTGCCTGTTTGACGCAATGTCAGACAACTTGCTTACATTATTGTTGACGTTGTTGCTGTTGTTGCTTTTGAGCGGATGCTTGACCTTTACGAGCTTCCGCTTGAGCATTTTGCTGTTTTACTTCTTGAGCGTTTGTTTCGCTCGCAAACTCAGTGTTGAAGCTTTGGTTTTGCGCAGAAGCAGCGTTTTGCTTACGGACTTGTTGAGCATTTGTTTTAGAAGCTTGTTGTTGTTTGTCCATGTGATATCACCTCCACGATACTTAAGATGTCCGGGGAGGTGTAAGATTATACAATAATTTTTTAGGCCAGCAGGGAAATCCCGCCATCAACGATCAGCGTCTGCCCGCGAATCATTTTCGCATCGTCCGATAATAAAAAGAGCACCGCTTTCGCCAGATCATCCGGCTCGACAATCCGGCCAGCCGGGGTCCGCGCCGCCGCGTCCGCCAGAAGCTCCTCGCGGTTCGGAAAGTGAGTCAACGCATCGGTATCGACCGCGCCGCCGGATACGGCATTGACGATGATCCCTTTTTCCGCCAGTTCAACAGCCAGATAGCGCGTTAACGCCTCGACGGCCGCTTTTGATACACCGACTGTCGTGTAATTTTTCAAATAGCGGATTGACCCGAGCGAACTGAGGCTGACAATATGACCGCCGCCGGTTTTCTCCATCCGCTTTGCCGCTTCCTGAGCGCAAAACAAAAGCGCCTTACTGTTTATATCCATCGTCCAGTCCCAATGACTTTCCTCCAGCTCCATCAACGGTCGCAGCACACCGGAAGCCGCATTGTTCACCAATATATCGAGCCTTCCGAACGTCTCGTCAATTTCGGCAAATAACGCTTTGATTTTGTCCGGCTTTCCGACATTCGCCTTCACGACTAACGCTTTTCGCCCGAGCGCTTCAATTTCCTGCGCCGTATCAAGCGCCGCCTGCTTGCTTCTTGCATAATTAATCACCAAATCATACCCGCGCTCCGCTAATTTCAGCGCGATATTTTTCCCGATCCCGCGGCTGCTGCCAGTGACCAGGGCTACCTTCTGTTCCATCTTAAAATGCCTCCATTTCAGCAACGATTAATTCACACAATACCTTTTCCTACCTTTACATTATAGCGCATAGCCCCGACTACGAACAGCCACACTAGGCAAAGAGGAGGGAATGTGATGTATGACGGCCGTGATATGACAGAGCTTTCCACAATAAAAAAGCAAAGCTGGACCGATGATGAACTCGCTTTTTTTCACCACAGCTTCCAGCAAATTGCTCCGTATGTAAACGCAGAAGGGTTAACGATGTACCGGGAAATCATCGAAGAAATCGAAAGCCGCGGCGGGTTGGTACACTCCGCTGCCGAGCACCGCGGATTTTTGGATCCGTTTTAATTGTTTTCCAGCGGCTGGGACAAAATGGTTGTTCCTTTCCTTTTACCTTTTACGCCCAGCCTCGAAGACAATGAGCGGAACTGCCGCGACCTGCTAGCCCGCCGCAGTTCCTGGGAGAAATCACTTCGCTCCGGCATGTAGCTAGCCATATTCCCATTAACGGAAATACTGAATAAACACCGGACCAAGCAAAATGGAAACGGCAAGAACGCCGACCATTATCGCTCCAAACGTATTGCCCTCGTCCTTGAAAATCTTCCTTGCGATCCCTACAGTGTAAAAGGCTGTTCCAATCGCCACAAGCCATAAGAGCAGCATATCTAATCCCTCACTTCCTCTAAATCGGCGGACTTGATTAATTTTCCAAACCGGATGTTCTTCAGATCAAAAGTAATCGATATGTCGGCGTTTGGATAAATTTGATTATGCCAATCTGCCTCTTCATATTCTGCAATCGTGTTGAAATGATGCCTCACATAGAGCGACCAGTAAAATGGTTCCGATTTATATTCTTCCTGCGTCTTCTTGATAAATTTTTCAGCCACATCTGTTATATAGGTTTCGAGTGACGTCCTTAGTAGTTGAAGATTCTCTTTGTTATTGGAATAATCAATCAAACTCGGAACGGCAAGCACCTCTAAATGAAAAGGAATGTAGATGTCAATTTTCGCTTTTCCATCTTGCACATAATTGATTTTCACCGATGTTTTATCCTTCTGAATATACTTTGTTGTTATCCGGTAGTGGTCATCCATAGGATCGGGATACGTTGTCAGCACGTCCTCCATATTAAGAGTATTATCCATAATTAAGGTCAATCTCGTTTCTTCCCCATCCAGCCGGTCGATCATCGTCCCTTCTTTAAAAAAAGCCGAGCCGATAAACTGGGTTTCCTTCTTACCCATTTGAGGAACCTCTCCTGCACTAAATTCATCTTCATTCCCCTTTACATCCTTATCCGTTGCCATACTTGCCGCATAAACGGCTAGAAATAAATCAGCATCCCCCTCCGTTATTTGAAAAAAACGGTGAATATCAGCATCAGGAATCAGACCTGTTTCCCGCCCCCGTTCCAGCATAAATTGATAATATTTGTGAGGGCGCGTTTCCATCGGCGGCGCAGTATTTGTAAGAAATTCACTTGCTTTTTCTTTGGAGACAATCATCTGAACCCCTCTGCGCAACTGACTTTCCTGATTCGCCGCCTGGATAATATTTAACAGTTCCCCCGAGCGGGCCAATTCCTCCGAGATAATCAATACCTTTGTGTGATCAAAGGTCAATTCACGTGTCACAAAGGAATTTGCTGTATTTTGAGCAGAAATAAAATCGGGCGCTACCAAAGTCACTGTTTCTTTCGGCTTTTTGTCAGTCGCGGCGGCCTGGGTCGTCGTCCCCACCTCCGGATTGGCTATTTGGAATGAAACCTCGTACATTCCCTGCTTGTCTGTTTGATCAATGCCAATCGCGACGACATATGCTTTTTGCTCTAATTCAGTAAGGTCATAACACCCGGTAAGAAAGAGGAGCAAACAGAACGAAGCCGACAACAGATACAGCTTCATGCCTTTATCCCTCCTTTCACTTTTTCCACTGTCCATAATAAAAAGGGCGTCGTAAGAAAAAACAAGGAAATGACAAATAAGAGCTCTTTTCTGTAGGTTAGTGTCAATTCAATTGAATTCTCCGGCAGAATGCCGAGCCAAATCGTCAATACAGCAAGTGGTAGTACCAGCCGACGGAAGTTTTGAATGTTAAAGACGGCGGCTAGGATCCACGTCGTAAAATAAAGGTAAATAATAAAGCGGATGATGATGGCGAGCAGCCAAAAAAACATAAAGTAGGTTTCAATATTAGTAAAGTAAATTCCTAAATGGATATACTGTGTGACTTCATGAAAATGATAGGCAACGGTGTCAATTGATTTATAGTCAAACATCGTCGCGTAAAGTAAGAAAGCAATACACAGTTCAAGTGAGACAATCCCCAGCCCCCAATACGCTGCCCGATGATACACTGTCGTTTTTCTTAAAGAGGTGTAAGCCATAGTTAATAAAACTAAATCTGTAAACAAGGAAACATTCTTTACCCCTTCAATCAGGACGACATCAAATCCATCCCCCCATATTGGAAAGATCCTTCTCCATTCATTGTTCGTCAGCGCTAAAATAAACAAAAAGATAACGCTCACTTTCACATAGGGGAGGATCACCCAGGAAGCGGTCATTACATATTGGATTCCGAGTCTCGCCCCCAACCCGCAGATGAGCAGCAGGACGCCCAACAAAACTAGAAGCGGTGTTTTCGGGTAATATAAAATGCTTAATTCTTCAACAAAGCTGCGACTATCGATAACGAGCGTCGCAAAGGTCATTAAAAAAATTAGAAATCCAAGCACAAAACCGGCATAGCGCCCAAGAATATGATTGACAAGCTCAATCAGGTTTTTGTTTTTATGCTTTTTTAATAAATGCAAAAAAAGCAGGAACGGGGGGATGAACGGGGCTAAAGCGACCAAAGGAATCATCCAGAAGGAATTTCTCGCTTCTTGAACTAAAATAGCCGGCGTGTTGTCAGCCAACTTGCTTCCAATCACCAGTAAAATAACCGCGATAAATTCTCTTACTCCCACTTTGTTCGTTACGTCCATTGATCATCACCCGTCTTATGTGTCCTTCTGGTTTTTCTGCATATCTTTTAGTTTTAAAAAGGCCGGCCGCCAAATTTCATTTCTTATGTTTCTTCTGAATATCGTATCTCCTGCTGAGGTGAAATGTGGTGCTAAAGGTGCTAAGAACGGTACACCGAATGACGTAATGGAGCATAAATAAATGGTCCACAAGACGTAACAACCGACAAGTCCGAACATTCCAAAGGCAGCAGCGCAAAAGATAAAGATAAACCGCGACAAACGAATCGTATAATTAAAGCTAATATCGGCAATCGCAAAGGAAGAAAGGCCGGACAAAGCGACAACGATCACAATAACGGGACTGATAATATTTGCTTCCACCGCCGCCTGCCCTAATATAAGCGCACCGACGATTCCGATTGTCGGGCCAAGCGGATTCGGAATACGCAGCCCGGCCTCGCGGATTAATTCAAATGCCACTTCCATGATCAATACTTCTATGATCACTGGAAATGGAACCTTCTCCCGAGTGGCGGCAATAGCCAGAAGCAGGTCAGGAGGGATCATTTCATCATGATAATTGACCAATGAAATATAAAGAGCTGAAATTAACAACGTAATAAAGAAGGCCAGAATTCGAACAGCCCTGGAAAAGTTTCCAAAGAGAAGACGTAAATAGCGATCCTCTGCCGAGTGAAAAAAGGACCAGAAGGTTACCGGCAAAACCAAACAGGATGAGGAGTTTTCCATCAGCAGTACGACATAACCATCCTCCAGATAGGCAGCTGCCCTGTCAGGCCGTTCCGAATAGAGGATCGTCGGGATTAAAGAGTAGGGGCGGTCCTCAATGTATTGTTCTAACAGCTCAACACTTCGTACACTGTCTGATTTAATTTTTCCGATTCTCTGTTTGACTTCCTTAATGATCTCCGGGTTGGCGATATCCTTAATGTAGAGAATGCTGACATCCGCTTTAAGCCGTTTGCCGACAGACACCGTCTCTGTTATAAAGTCTTTATCATGAATTCGCTTTCGCAACATGGAGATATTGACAAGACTGGATTCCGCGAAAGCTTCTTTCGGTCCTTTGATCAGGTTTTCATTTTGTGTTTTTTCGATATTTCGATGCTTAAAGTCGGATACATTAAACAGATACGCTTTGCTTTCGCCGTCGATAAACAGGACAGCATACCCATTATTAATGCTCGTGATCGCATCTTCTGTATCAAATCCTTCGCTGATGTTATCAAGCGTGACAATTGATTCAACCGCTTCACCTTCAAACTGCAACAACGGTTCGATAATTGACTTGGCTAATTTACCCGGGTCGACCGCTGACTGATAATACAATAATGCCGCTTGCCTGCCGGAATGCTTTATCGTGAATTCCCGTACAGCGAAGTCTTGATTGACCTTATAGGAATAAAGCTCCTTCAACGTCTGTATGTTTTTCGAAAGCGAGGTGTCAAAAGGTTCATTTTCATGCTGCTGTTGAACGGGCTTCCGCTTGATACCTTTTCGTAATCTGTACATGACCCCTCCTCCTTGAAAATCCAAATACAGAATTATTGTGCTTCCGGAACCACTTTTTATGTAAGTTGTTTATCCTTGGGAGCCTGCCTTTCAAGGTGGCGGTTTGCTTGAATTGATATAAAAAAAGAGCTGTCCGTAAGGGTTGATTTCCCCTTTTAGGACAGCTCTTCAGTCATGTTTACAGGATTAACTTCCCCTCGCCAAAAGGCAAAGAAGCTCCTTTTGATCCCATTTGTTAGCTCTTGCTTTGGTACCAGCGGTAAAGCGCCTGAGTCCCACTGTTTTCCTCACCCATCGCCGCCAATTCTTCGTACATCTTCTTGGCCTGCGTTAATGCCGGGGTGAGCAGCCCCATCTCCTCTGCTGATTCCAGCGCGATCGTCATATCCTTAATAAAATGCTTAACGTAAAAGCCCGGCGCAAAATCCCCGTCAATCATCTTCGGAGCAAGATTGCTCAACGACCAGCTTCCGGCCGCTCCCGTCGTTATACTCGTCAGCACTTTGTGCTGGTCAAGGCCGGCTTTTTCCGCATAGACCATAGCTTCACACACACCGAGCATATTGCCGGCAATCGCGATCTGATTCGCTAATTTCGTATGCTGCCCGGCGCCAGCCTCTCCCTGGTATCTAATGTTCGTTCCCATCGCTTCAAAAATCGGCTTCACTGCTTGAAAGGCGTCCTCATCTCCACCGACCATGATGGAGAGCTTACCATCGCGCGCTCCAATATCGCCGCCGGACACAGGAGCATCCAGAGCATGAAGCTGCTTTTCCTTTGCTTTTTGATAAATATCAACGGCCAGTCGCGGCGAGGAGGTCGTCATGTCAATGACGTAGCTGCCCGCCTTCGCATGTTCAACGACTCCATTTTCACCAAGAAAAACTTCTTCTACATCGCGCGGATAGCCAACGATCGTGATGATGACATCCGATTCAGCCGCGAGCTCTGCCGGAGTATCCTTCCAGATCGCTCCCTCAGCCAGAAGCTCCTCCGCCTTTGCCTTTGTCCGTGTATAAACGTGTAACGTATAGCCCGCCTTCATCAGGTTTCTAATCATCCCTTTTCCCATTACACCTGTACCGATAAAGCCAACTGTTTGTACCATCAAACGTTCCCCTCCCAAATCGATTATGTAAAATGGAGCAATACGATCCTGCTTGTCCATATTTTAACATCACATTCTGAATTTTAATAGCGCTTGCAATCAGCCGGAAAAACAGGGAGACCAGGCCAAAGGTTTTTCACCTTCAGCCCGGCCCGTTAGCGTTCCTTATTCATCAAAATCAATCATGATGCTTTTTGTCTGAGTAAAGCTTTCGATCATACTTTCCAATGAATATTCGCGGCCGATTCCGCTCTGCTTATAGCCGCCGTACGAATGCCCCGTCATCATTCCGCCGCCGCGGTTAATTTGAACCCAGCCGGCTTCAAGAAGGTTCGCCGTCCGCATGGCGCGCGTCGTATCCTTCGTCCAGATAAACGCTGCTAATCCATAATCACTTCTATTTGCCATCTTAATAACTTCTTCCTCGTCTTCCCACGGAATGACGATTAAAACTGGACCGAAGATTTCTTCCTTCGCCAGGCGCAAATCGTCATGAGGAGCGGCGAAGATCGTTGGCTCAAGGAAATACCCTTCCGAAAGCGGACCTTCCTTAGGCGGTAACCCACCGAGAAGAAGCTCGAGATCCGGGTGATTGATTCCTTCTTCAATATAGGCGCAAACTTTGTTAAACTGCTTTTCATTAATTATCGAGCCCATATCGTTATTCTCATCAAGCGGATCGCCTACTTGAAGAAGCTTCGCCTTCGCAATCAGCTTTTCGACAAAGGAATCGTAGATTGATTTATGCAAATAGAGACGCGAGCCGGCTGAACACGACTGCCCCTGACGAGCAAAACGCATCGCCGACATGACATTGTCAATCACCTTCTCACTGTCGGCATCCGGGTAAACAATTTGCGGGCTTTTCCCGCCAAGCTCTAACGAAATCGGAATGATCCGTTCAGCTGCTTCATGCATGATGATTTTTCCTGTTTGTGTCGAGCCGGTAAATGTCAGCTTTCTCACAAGCGGATGCTTCGCCAGCGGCGAGCCGCACTCCTCGCCAAAACCGGTCAAAATATTAACGACGCCCGGCGGCAAAATGTCTGCACAAATTTTAGCGAGCTTCAGCACGCCTAATGGTGCATCCTCAGCAGCCTTCAGGACGATCGTATTCCCTGCCGCCAACGCCGGGGCGATTTTTAGTGCGGCAAGCTGAACCGGAGCGTTCCACGGAATGATTCCGCCGATCACGCCGTACGGCTCACGCTGAGTGTAGGCGAAGAGCTGATTGTCAACTGGCAGGGTTTCCCCTTTTAGCTCTCCGGCGACTCCACCGAAATAGCGGATCACATCGGCGACACCCTTCGCTTCCCCTTTCGCCTGCGTTTTCAAAGCATTGCCCGTTTCCGTGGCAATCGTTCTGGCCAATTCCTCGAATTGAGCGTCCACTGCGTCGGCAATTTTCCAGAGCAGTCGGCCCCGCTCTCTCGCCGGCACCTTTCTCCAGCTGTCAAACGCCTCGTTCGCTGCCTGGACGGCGTTATTGACATCCTCGGCTGTCGCTCTTGGCACCTCGGCAATGATAGTGCCCCGCTTCGCCGGATTCTCAACCTGGAAAAATTCCTTTCCCGCCGCTTCCGTCCACTTTCCGTTGATTAGCATAAGCTCCCGTGTGATTGTTTCGGTTTTCATACAAACACCATCCTTTTCTTAATTTACATATACACGTTAATCAATTTGCTGAAACTTTCCGTCATCCGTAAAACAGATTCGGTAAATAATTAAATAGATCAGGCAGTACAATCATCAACACAAGGACAAGCATAATACAGACAATAAATGGAATACATGCCCTTGCCACCTGAAACAGTCCGGCATTTCCGATCGACGAGGCGACAAAGAGATTCAGCCCAACAGGCGGCGTCAGAACCCCAATGCTTAAATTGACCGCCAGCATGACGCCAAACAAAACCGGGTCATAGCCGATATTCAGGATAGCCGGTAAGAAAAGCGGCGTGACGACTAAAATAACCGAGCCGGCGTCGAGGAACATCCCGAGAATAATGACGATAAAATTAATTAACAGCAAAATAAGAATTTTGTTTTCAGTAATCGTTAACAAGCTCTCTGTCATCGCCGCCGGGATTTGCTGAATCGTTAAGGTCCACGACAGTAAATTGGCCGAAGCGATGACAATCATAATGACACAAGAAGCGTAAGCCGCCCGCGCAAAGACATTCGGAAGCTCTTTAAGTGAAATCTCCCTGAATACAATCACCGACAGGATAAACGCATACCCCGCGGCGACCGCGGCGGACTCTGTCGGGGTAAATGCCCCGATGACGATTCCTCCCATTATAATAACAGGCAGGAGAAAGGCTGGAATCGTTTTTAACGAAATTTTCAAAAACTGGCGAAAGAAAATTTTTGAACCGATCGGATAATCTTCTTTTTTCGCATGGTAAAACACGACTACCGCAAAGAGAATCGCCATCAGCACCCCCGGCACATAGCCGGCGATAAACAGCTGACCGATCGACACCTCGGCCGTCAGTCCATAAATAATAAGCGGAATACTCGGTGGTATTATCGGACCGATCGAACCGGCCGCCGCAATGACGCCGGAGGCAAAGTTCTTATGATACCCTTCCTTTTTCAGCGCCGGAATCATAATGCCGCCGACCGCAGCCGTCCCTGCTGAAGCAGAACCGCTAATACTGGAAAAAAACATACTCGTGCCAATCCCGACATACGCCAGGCCCCCTCTGACACGTCCGATGATCGCTTTTGTAAACTCGACGAGCTGCCCGGAGATACTTTTCGTATTCATTAATTCCCCGGCAAGTATAAAAAGAGGGATCGCCATCAACGGAAAGCTGTCGACACCGGTAATCATTTTCTGGCCAAGCATCGAAATCGGAATGCCGCCGGTAAGAAACAAAGAAATTGAGATTGTTCCCACACCCAGAGCGATGAAGATCGGGATGCCGATGGCCAGGCAAGCAAAGAGAACGACTAAGAAAAGCAACAAAGCCAACATATGCTACCCTCTTTTCTTTCTGGATCTGACAAACAGTTGAACAAGCACGACGACAACCATTAAGCAAATGGAGACAGGCATGACGATATAGACGAAATTCATTCTGATCCCCAAACCTGGTGAGGTTTGCATCGAGACGATCTCCAGCATCTCCAGGCTTCCAACGAAAATAACCGCGAGAAAAGCCAGGATGATCAGACCGCGTAACACATACAGGACGAGACCAAGCTTTTCCGAGACGTTGTTGTATAAATTGTCGACCTGAATATGCAAATTACGTCGTAACGCAATGGCAGAGCCCAGGAAAATTAACCAAACGGCGAGAAAGCGGGACAGCTCCCCCGCCCAAGTAATCGAATTCCCTGTCACAAAGCGGGCATAGACTTGAGCAATAACGACGATTAAGATGAGAAACAGCATTGTCGCCACGAGGGTGTTTTCTACCTTTTCCAGTGCAATCAGTCGTTTGTTTTTCTCCTTCGACTGCAATCCCTCTTCGTTTTCCATCTGCTCAATTTGTAAGCTCGATTGTTGTTTGGACATATGAATGACCCTTTCTTCTAAATTCCTCACCGCCCTGCCATGAATAGGTCACAGCAGGAGAGCGAGCACGGTATTACAGCCTTATTGTCCAAGCTGACGAATTTCTTCTACCAGCTCTTCAAGCTCCGGATTTTCCTGATAAAAGCTCTGATAGACCACTTCACTGGCTTCTCTAAATTCCGTTAAATCCGGTGTTGTCAAAATCATACCGTTATCGACTAAAAGCTGCTTGTTCTCCTCTTCCTGTCCCCGGTGAAGTTCATTATGGTAGCGCGCCGTCTCTCTAACCGCTTCAGTCACGACCTCCTGCAGCTCAGGAGACAATTCGGTAAACCATTTATCATTGGAAAGAATAATATTTTGCCCGTACATGTGGTTCGTCTCAGCTACGTAATCCTGGACTTCGTAAAACTTCCCTGAAGCTGCCGTTGTATAGGCATTTTCCTGACCGTCAACAACTCCCTGCTGTAGCGCACTGTACAGCTCATTGTAGGCAATCGTCGTCACATTCGCTCCAAGTGCTTCTAGGTTGGCGATAGAAATCGGCGCTTCCGGAACACGGAGGCTGAGTCCCCTTACATCTTCAAGCGAATTGATTTCCCGGCTGCTGTTGGTGATTTGACGAAATCCGTTGTCAATAAACGCCATTCCTCTCAACCCGGTCTCCGCCGCCATACCATCAAGAATTTCCCGACCTAATTCCCCATCAAGCACTTGATCGACATGGTCAAAGTCGCGAAATAAATACGGAAGATCCGTTAAGTTAACAGGTTCATAAATCGTCCCTAATATCGGACTTAAATGCGTGATATGAATTTGCCCTGCCTGCGTCTGTTCCATGACATCACGCTCTCCACCAAGTTGGCCGCCACCGTATATTTCTACTCTCAGCTGACCATTGCTGTTTTCTTCAATCATCGGCTTCAGTTTCTCAGTGAATGAAATATGAACAGGATGCGAATCCGGCTGTTGATGCGCTACCGTAATAACTTGAGCTTCCACATCCGTACCGGATTCCGCCGCACCGTCGCCACCACCTGAATCGGCTGCTTGATTTCCGCACGCCGCTAAGAATAAAAGAAAGACCACCAACAATAAAGCGCTTACATTTCTACTAGTAGCTACCCTCTTCATTTCATCTTCCCCCTTAATTGAATCAATATTTTTTACTAAACCGAGGCGACATTTCCAACGAGCTTCACATCTGCTAAATCTTCTATGACCTGACAAACGGCCGTCTGATCCAGCGCCCCTTTATTATGAATTTTCGCTGTATGGAATAGATTGTAGGTACTCATCCCGACAAATGACGGCACTTCAGCCCTCTGCGTCATCTCCATATAGAGACCGAGATCCTTATGCATATGATTCAGCATGAACTTGACGTTTTCATAAGTGTTATGAATAATATTTGGTCCGAAATATTGCAAAATCTTGCTGTTGCTCATGCTTTTTGCAAATACATCGGCCATTACTTTTACATCAAGACCGTGCTTCACCCCTGTTGCAAACGACTCGCCCAATGCGACAATGCTCGCTGCCCCGACCATGTTATGGCAGAGCTTCAACGCTTGCGCCAATCCGGTTTCCCCGATGTATTCAATGTTTTCTCCAATATATTCGACATAGGCAAGCACTTCTTCAAACCGTTCCTTATCCCCGCCGACCATGATCGTCAATGTGCCATCTTCCGCTCCGGCAGGTCCTCCGCTGACTGGGCAATCAAAGTAATAAGCGCCACGCTGCTGACAGAAGTCATTCATTTCCCGCGTTGTCGCTGGATCAATCGTACTCAGATCAAGAATTCGTGTACCGCCGCGAATCGAATCGGCTATCCCGTCCTCGCCTTGAAACAGATCCTTAATGATCTGCGGGCCAGGAAGGCTTAAAAAGATCACGTCGGCAAATTGAGCAACCTCCCGTGGATGACGGGCAACGAAACCTCCCGCCTGGCGAATTGCTTCCTGCCCTGCTTCCGAAATATCGTAGGCAAGCACTTCACAATTGTTTTTCCGTAAATTCTTCAACACGCCTTTGCCAATCGCGCCAACGCCAATTAAACCGACTTTCTTTTCTCCCTCTAATGATACCGCTTTCAATTCTGCTTTTGGCAGATGATTATTTTCAATTAATGTTACACCGGCTAACAGTTCAATTACCTGACAGACAGCGGTATGATCAAGCGGGCCTTTTCCATTATTTCTCGCAGCATGGTATAAGTTATACGCGCTTCCGCCGATAAAGGAAGGCACTCCAATCTGCTGTGTCATTCTGACGTAGAGACCGAGGTCCTTGTGCATATGATTCAGCATGAATTTAACATTTTCATAGGTGTTGTCAATAATATTCGGTCCGAAATATTCCAACGATCTGCTGCCTGCCAAGCTTTTTCTGATTACATCGGCAATGACTTGAACATTCAGTCCGTGCTTCACCCCTGTCGCGAATGCCTCACCCAACGCGACGATATTGGCCGCGCCGACCATGTTGTGGCAAAGCTTCAGTGCTTGCGCCAATCCGGATTCCCCGATGTACTCAATATTTCCGCCGATGTACTCAACGTACATCCTCACTTCTTCAAACTGTTCCTTATCCCCGCCGACCATGATTGTCAACGTTCCGTCCTCCGCTCCAGCAGGGCCTCCGCTGACCGGGCAGTCAAAGTAGTAAGCGCCACGCTGCTGACAGAGAGTATTCATCTCCCGCGTCGTCGCCGGATCGATCGTACTTAGATCGAGAATTCTAGTTCCGCCGAGAATTGAATCCGCTATTCCGTCCTCTCCGTAAAACAGCTCCTTAATGATCTGCGGTCCAGGAAGGCTTAAAAAGATTACGTCGGCAAATTGAGCAACCTCTCGCGGGTGATGGGCAACGAGACCTCCCGCCTGGCGAATTGCTTCCTGCCCTGCTTCTGAAATATCATAGGCGAGCACTTCACAATTGTTTTTCTGTAAATTCTTCAATACACCCTTACCAATTGCGCCAACACCAATCAAACCTATTTTTTTCATCATTTAGCCTCTCTCTCTTTTTCAAAATTCAGTCAATATTAAATGAGCAGATTCCCAACGCAAAAACGAACTTCCATTCACCTCCTAAATTTAATCGTTTAACAACAGTAAAATACTTACTAAACTAACAATAAATTAAACTAAAATGGTTAATCGTTTAACCTAATTAGACTATAATTTATGTTTTTAATTGTGTCAATCACTTTCTGAAAATTAATTTTTTCGCCTTATTTTTATTTACCTCGACTGAAAACCTTATATAATAAGGAGGTATGGTAGTCCAAAATATTTTCTCATCAGTAAAGTAAAGCATACATTTTCAGACGGTTTTTTAGTATAATGGAAAAAACTTTAATTTCTGCTCTCTAAATAGTTAATCGTTAAACCATAATCTGTTCCCTCTCTAAAGATACATTCATTGAATTCGATAAACGGGATCGTTACACTTAATGCAAAGAGAACTGATTTACGCCATCATATTTAGATAGAGGAGTTAGGAGTTCCATAATGAAAATAACGATGAAAACGATTGCGCAGGAGGCCGGGGTCTCGGTCACCACTGTTTCACATGTCATCAACGGGACCAAAAGAATATCGGCAGAAAAACATAAAATCATCACGGATCTTATCAAAAAATATAACTATGTTCCGAATTCAATGGCTCAAAGCTTACGGAATCATTCAACCAAAACAGCTGGCTTAGTTGTATCCAGCTTTCCCGATTCACATGTGACCAATATCGTCAATGGAATTGGCAGGCGTGCGCAGGAAGCAGGTTATCAGCTGCTTTTTGTGAATACGAACGAAAATGAAGAGTACGAACGGGAAACCATTCATCTCCTTCACTCGAAAATGGTTGACGGGTTGATTTTATCCCCGACATCGAGCAATTTAACCTACTTGCAAAAGCTGATTGACAAACAGTTTCCGATTGTTTTTGTCAATCGCTATGATACGTTGTACGATCAGATACCAAGGGTTGGAGCGAACAACTACCAGGCCGGCTTTGATGCCACTACCCATCTTATTAAACACAGCCACCAAGAAATCGGATTAATCTGCGGACTAAGGAGGAATTACATCACGTCAACAGAAGAGCGGATCAAAGGGTACAAGGACGCCTTATTAAAGCACAGCCTTACTATAAATGAGGATTATCTTATCGCTACAAACGCTACAGTTGAGGGTGGAAAAAGAGCAACAAAAGCGCTGTTGGCGAAGCACAGGCAACTCAGCGCCTTGTTTTGCGTCAATGATCTGACCACGATTGGCGCGATTGAAGCTATTCATGAAATGGGCCTGTCCTGCCCAGAAGACGTCGCCGTCATTGGCTGCGGCGACTTCGAGGGAGCTTCGATTATCGATCCTCCGGTCACGACAGTCAGACTGGCCCCTGAAACGATCGGCATTACAGCATTTGACGCGCTGCTCAGCAAAATCAACAATACCGACTATTGCCAGCATATCGAATTACCTACCTCTTTAATGGTGCGGAAATCGTGCGGATGTTAAAAAGAGGCTTGGATAAAAGGGAAAAAACAACCTTTTATCCAAGCCTCTAAACGATAAGCAGAGTCGTCCCGATCTAAGCAGAAAAGCGGGTTTCTTGCTTTCTTTAGGTTGGTCTGGGACGCCACCTCTTTCTATCATCAGCTTTGCGGAAGACTTACAAGTTATTGCAGTCCTTCCAAAATCGAACCGTATGTCTCGGTCAAGTTCTCCAGCTCTTTCATAAAGTCTTCGGAATTTAACCAGCCATCACGCAAATGTAAATAGTTCGCTTCTTCATACGCTTTATAATCCGGTCGCTCTTTCGCTTCCTGCAGTGCTTCCTCCAACAGCGCGACAAGCTCCGGCGGGGTATCGGCATGAACCATAAATCCACGGTTTTGTCCATCCGTGACGTCAATTCCTATGTCTGTTGAAATCGGGGTATCTTCAAACCCTTCTAACGGGGCATCAGCAAAAGCGACCAGCATATTAAACGTTCCCTCCTGAAGATAGCCCATCGCTGGTCCAGGCTCCTCGGCAATTACATCAATATGTCCGCCTAATAACGCTGCCGTCATTTCGCCGGCACCCTCATAAGAAATGTAATTCAGTTTCGTGCCTGTGGCTTCTTCAAACTGCCTGACGACAAGCTCATCGAACCCGGCCGAGCCCGTACCGCCAATCATAATTTCCCCCGGGCTTTCCTTTGCCTGGGCAATCAGATCATCAATGTCTGCAAACCTGCCGTCGCTCAATGCATGAAAAGCCATCGTATCGTGCTGAACACGTCCAATTGCCTTATATGTGCTTAAATCATGCGGAGTATTTCCAGAAGCCAGGTTGATCGGATAGTTCGAAGTCATCGACCAGATCGTATAGCCATCAGCCGGTGCTCTGGCGACATGATCGGCAGCGTGGATTCCTGCCGCTCCCTCAAGGTTTACGATGTTGATCGTCGCATCGAGGATATCCTCGAGTTCCTTGGCAATCGCTCTTGCAAAGTTATCACTGCCGCCACCTGCCCCGAATCCAACGATAATTTCGATCGGTCTTTCCGGATACCCGGCAGCAGAGCTTTCTCCTTCTCCAGCTTGCCCTTCACCCGCGGCGGCTTCATCCGTCGAGCCTCCTCCACAGGCTTGCATTAGTCCCATCATTACTAGTAATAGAAACGGAATTGCTATTTTTTTCATTTGCACAATGATCTCCCCCATTTCTTTGGTTCAGTTCCAAAAACAGAAAAGAAAGCGCTATCATTTTCTAGCAGCATCTACCTGACCCCCATGTAGGCCACCTCCTCTTGTTGAGTGCATGCTCCCCTAATAGCTGCATGCAAAAAACGTACCAGTAAATAAAGCCTGACATTCAACGTATTTTTCTTCTTCTTTACATAAAAATTGTTTCTTATTGCACCATGTTGTTCACGCTTCGTTTCATTTAGAAACGAAAAAGAGGGTAGGATCAAAGGTTGTTTTTTAACCTTTGATCCTACCCCGTATGCTGACCAGTGATGTCTCGCCCTCACTCTGAGACAAATGTATTTCTCAGGACACCGATTTCCTTTATTTCACATTCAATCTGATCTCCATCCCGCACAAATTCAGCTCCAAGTGGACTGCCTGTCAGGATAACATCCCCTTGCTGGAGCGTCATCACCTGTGAAAGATAAGAAATCATTTTTCTGATCGGAACAATCATCAAGTTCGTCGGACTGTTTTGTTTCTCGACTCCGTTCAACGTCGCGGTAACATTGACTTCAAACGGATCAAGCTCCGTCTCAATGACAGGCCCAAGCGGCGTGAACGTATCAAATGCTTTGCCGATTGTCCAATGGCCATTTTCATGGAAGTATTGCGGTGCCGTGACGTCATTGGCCACTGTATAGCCAAAGACATAATCAAGCACGTTATCTTCGGCGACATTTTTAGCCTCCTTGCCGATGATCACCGCCAGTTCCGATTCGAACTTCACTTCCTCCAACGCCGGCGGAATAATGATATCCTCTCCCGGCCCGATCACGGACGAGGTCGGCTTAAAGAAAAAGACGGGAATCTCCGGCAATGTCTCAGGTAAATCGTCTGTTTTCCCGACGAAGTTCGCGCCGATGCCGATAATATTCCGCGGTTCAAGCGGTGCCACTATTTGCACATCGGAGTTTGCTACCGTTTCCCCGGTCTCCTCCCAGGCTCCGAAGATCGAACCACTAATTTTTTTAATCGTTGTTCCTTCAAGCACCCCGTCATGAACCTTGCCATTTTGCTCGTATCTGATGAATTTCATTGCATTCTTCCTCCCTTATATGACAGCATCACTTTTTGCAGCACTTCTCGCCACACCTGTCTCAATAGCAGTTTGCGCTACCGCCTCGGCCACGGCCGGGACGACGCGCTCGTCGAATACGTTTGGAATCACATAGTCGGCAGTAAGACGTTCCCGTTCAATCAAATTGGCGATTGCATATACTGCCGCTATCTTCATTTCCTCATTAATCTCGGAAGCCCTCACACTCAATGCCCCTTTAAAAATACCCGGGAAAGCAAGCACATTGTTCACTTGATTCGGCAAATCTGATCGTCCAGTGCCGATCACAGCCGCTCCGGCCGCCTTAGCAGCATCCGGCATAATTTCCGGCTGGGGATTTGCCATCGCAAAAATGATCGGGTCCTCTTTCATCGTCGAAATCATTTCTCCCGTCAGTGCTCCAGCAACAGAGACGCCTATAAACACATCCGCTCCCTTGACCGCATCTGCCAGCGAGGTCGAAATTTGCTTTTGATTTGTCTGTCCGGCAATTGCTTGTTTCATTTCGTTTAAACCGCTTCTGCCTTGATGAATCGGGCCTTTTGAATCGCAAAGAATCAGGTCTTTCACCCCGAGGTGCAGCAGCAATTTTGTAATCGCAATCCCCGCTGCCCCCGCTCCATTGACGACTGCTGTGACATCTTCTATTTCCTTGTCGACATATTTTAAAGCATTGAGCAGGCCGGCTGCCGTAACGATCGCCGTCCCGTGCTGATCATCATGAAACACCGGAATGTTCATCTCTTTCTTTAACTGCTCTTCGATGATAAAACAATTCGGAGCTGAAATATCCTCGAGGTTAATGCCGCCAAATGTCGGCTCCATCGCTTTAACTGTTTGAATAATTTCAGCCGGATTCTGCGTGTTTAAACAAATCGGAAACGCGTCAATATTGGCAAATGCTTTAAATAAAGCCGCTTTTCCTTCCATTACCGGCATTGAAGCCTCTCCGCCGATATTACCAAGTCCAAGCACCGACGTGCCGTCGGAGATGATGCCAACGAGGTTGCCCTTTATCGTATAATCATAAACTTTCTCCGGATGTTGGTGAATCTCTGTACACGGCTCTGCGACCCCAGGAGAATAGGCCAAACTTAAGTCTTCCATACTGTTTAAGTCAACTTTCAATTCAACACTTAATTTTCCGTTCGCTTGCTTGTGCAGGGCTAATGCCTTCTCTCTGATGGTCCGCATGTCCTCATCTCCTTATTACGTACTTTTTTTCGTCAGCCGTTACGCTCTTTGCGCTATTTTCGCTTTAAATTCAATCCGGCGCTGATGCAAAATAGGCTCTGTATAGCCATTCGGCTGTTCTCTTCCTTTAAAGACCAAGTCCTTCGCCGCCTGGAAAGCGACGGATTCCTCAAAGTTAGCTGCCATCGGTCGATATTCCGGATCATGGCTGTTTTGCTCATCAACAACCTTCGCCATTCGTTTCAGCGTTTCCAGCACCTGCTCTTCTGTACAAATACCATGACGGAGCCAGTTGGCCATATGCTGGCTGGAAATCCGCAGCGTCGCCCGGTCTTCCATCAAGCCGATATTATTAATGTCAGGGACCTTCGAGCAGCCGACTCCCTGCTCAACCCAGCGGACGACATAGCCAAGAATGCCTTGCGCGTTATTATCAAGCTCCTGCTGAATCTCCTCCGCACTCCAATGAACGTTTTGTGCCACAGGAAGCTCCAGTATTGCATCCTGATAGCGTTCGGAATTCTGCTTCAGCTCATTTTGCACGGCAATGACGTCAATTTCATGATAATGGAGAGCATGCAGGGCCGCCGCTGTCGGTGATGGCACCCAGGCCGTATTCGCCCCGGCTACAAGCTGAGCCGATTTTTGCTCAAGCATTGCCTTCATCAAGTCAGGCATCGCCCACATTCCTTTACCGATCTGCGCCTTTCCTTGCAGTCCGGTACTCAATCCGGTTTGTACATTTGATTTTTCATACGCCCCGAGCCAGGTTGACGATTTCATATCGTTTTTCCGGATCATCGGACCCGCTTCCATCGAAGTGTGAATTTCATCCCCTGTGCGGTCAAGGAAGCCGGTATTTATAAAGACGACTCTGTCCTTCACCTCACGAATGCACGCTTTTAAATTTAACGATGTCCGCCGTTCCTCATCCATGACGCCGATTTTCAGCGTATTCGGCTCCAGGCCGAGAATCTTCTCGACGCGAGCAAATAACGTGTTGGCAAAGGCCACCTCTTTGGAGCCGTGCATTTTCGGCTTTACTATATAAATTGAGCCTTCCGATGAATTTTGGTATGTGCCATTGCCAAGCAGCGTGTGCTTCGCAATTAAACTCGTCACGACAGCGTCAAGAATCCCCTCCGGAATTTCTTCGCCGTTTTGATCGAGCACGGCGTTGATGGTCATCAGGTGACCGACATTGCGGACAAGCATCATTGAGCGTCCGCGCAGAGTAATCTCGTCTCCCGTGGCCGTCGTATACTGACGATCAGGCTGAAGCGTCCGTGTAATTTGCTTGCCTCCTTTGGCGAAGGTCGCTGAAAGATCGCCTTTCATTAACCCAAGCCAGTTGCGGTACACGAGTACTTTATCTTCCGCATCGACTGCCGCCACCGAATCCTCGCAATCCATGATCGTTGTAATCGCCGCTTCGACGACAATATCCTTCACGCCGGCTTTGTCTGTTTTTCCGATAGGATGTGTGCGGTCAATTTGAATCTCAATATGGAGGCCGTTATTTTTCAGCAAAATTGAACGTGGCGCATCCGGCGCTCCCTGATAGCCGACAAACTTCTCTTCGTCCGCCAGAACCGCAGATTGACCCTTCTCAAGGACAACAGTTAATTGGCCATTGATCAGCCGGTAGTCTGTCGCCTCGTGATGGGATCCGTTGTCCAAAGGAAACGTCTTATCAAGAAAGTCTTTCGCAAAGGAAATAACCTTTTCGCCACGGACCGGATTGTAGCCTTTTCCGCGCTCCGCCCCGTCCTCTTCCGAAATCGCATCAGTTCCGTAAAGGGCATCATACAAACTGCCCCAGCGAGCATTGGCGGCATTGATTGCATAGCGGGCGTTATTGACCGGAACAACGAGCTGTGGACCCGCCTGATTAGAGAATTCGACATCAACCTGATCGGTCGTAATTTGGAAATCCTCCGGCTCAGGCTCCAAGTAGCCGATCTCTGTCAAAAAGGATTTATACTGGGCAAAATCAAAGGCTTCGCCATGCTCACGGTACCAGTCGTCAATTTTCTGCTGAAGGGCATCGCGCTCGGCAAGCAACGCTTTGTTTTCCGGCGCCAGCTCCTTGACCAATGCTTCAAAATCGGCCCAGAATTGCTGCTGTTCCACACCGCTGTCCGGCAGTGCTTCGGTGTTAATAAACTGGTACAGCTCTGACGCGACTTGAAAACTTCCAACCTTCTCATAGTTTTGCATGAATATCTCCTCCTTGTATGTCAATGATTTTGCTGCTTTCCTCCTGATCTCCTTCGGCTCTTTCAATCGACTCTACTAAATAATCAACCACATGCTTCGCTTCGATTTGTTCCTCCATGCCCTCTTTATGGATTCCAAGCTTCATTTGCAAATAGCAGCCGGGATTAGCGGTGAGCAGTACCGCGGAATTTGTTTCCTGCACGTTCTTCATCTTTTTATCGAGAATGTCGTTCGCCAGCTTCGGCTGCAACAGGTTGTAAATTCCAGCCGAGCCGCAGCACAGCTTTTTATCAGCCAACTCGACATATTCGGTTTCCGGCACTTTCTTGACAAGCTGTGCCGGCGCATCCTTCACCTTCATCACGTACTGCAAATGACAGGACGGCTGATAGGTGACCCGTTCCCCCCTTCCGACGGTCTCCGGCAGCTCTCCTTTCTCATGAATCAGTTCACTAATGTCTCGAATTTTTGCCGAAAAAGCTTTCGCCCGCGGCAGCCATTCGGGATCATCCCTGAAGAAATCAACATATTCCTTTAATGCAGCGCCGCAGCCTCCTGCATTTGAAATAATATAATCCACTTCCGCCTTTTCAAACGCTTCGATATTCATTTTGGCGAGCTCAATCGTTTTGTCGACTTTGCCACTGTGATGATGAAGAGCTCCGCAGCATTTCTGCAATGTCGGCGTGACGACATCAAAGCCGGTTTTCGCCAGCAGCTTGATCGAATTTTCATTTGTTTTTCTGAACATCACGTCCATAATACAGCCCTGAAAAAAAGCGACACGGGCTTTCGCCGGTGCGTCAATGTTCGTCCGGGCGGTAAATTCCGGATGCGGCTTTCGTTTACCGGGCGCTTCCATAACCGGGGTAATGCGCTCCATCATCCGCAGCTGTTCGGGAAAGAGCTTCATAATGCCAAGCCCGCGGGTGATCGTTTGCAGCCCGCTTTTTTGGTAGAACCATAACAAATGACCAACTTGATGAAGACGCTTCTGGTTTGGCAGAACTTTATCAAAGAAGAAATCTTTAAAGGTCCGCACCGGATAGGACGGCTTCTCCAGATCAGTTGCGACGGCGGCGCCGCTTTCGACAGCCGCAGCGACCTTCTCCTTCGCCAGCATGACAATATCCGGTACCTGCACATCAATCGGACAGGCATCGACGCACGCTGAGCAAAGAAGGCAGCGGTCCAACTGCTGCTTAATCTCCTGATTGACCGGGATCTCACCTTCAATCAAGCTACGCGCCATCAGCACCCGTCCCCTCGGCCCATCCGCTTCCCGCCCCGTAATATCAAGCGTCGGACAAACTCCGCGGCACGCGCCACAGCGCACGCACGTTTGCATTGACTCTTCTGCTGTTAGCGTTTTCATTTTTCTCACCTCCCGCTATTTCTTAATTCGGCAATGCCATTTTTCCCGGATTTAAAATATTGTTCGGATCGAGCGTTTTCTTAATCGCCCGCATCACATCCATCGCCGCGCCATGCTCCAGATCCATATATTTCGCCCGGACTAGCCCGACTCCATGCTCAGCCGTCGTCGTTCCTTCCATCTCAATCGCCAGCTCGTGGATATCATCAATCATTTTTTGCACATTCGTCATTTCCAGCTCATTATTGCGGTTAATGACCGGTCCGGTATGCATATTGCCATCGCCGACATGACCGTAAATCCCGCACACAATTCCGTATTTCTCGGCAATGTTGTGAATCGCCCGCAACGTTTCCGGCAAGCGTGAGATCGGTACGCAAATATCCTCTCCGCCGTATACTCTGAAACCGCCCGGCTTCAGCAAACCGACCGAGGCGCCAACAAGCTTTCTCGCCTGCCAAAGCTGCTCGCATTCATCCGGCTCATCGCTGAATCGCAGGAAATTCGTATAAGGCTCCACTACCTTTTTTAACCGGTTGACTTGAGAGGTGACTTCCTCCTTCGCCCCATCGACCTCGAACACAAGCACGGCCTCGCAATCGAGCGGCAGATCAAGCTCGGGCTTCATCATTTTCACTGCCTTCGTGCAGTTGAAATCCATAATTTCGATCGCTGATGGCTGAAGCCCTGACGAGAAGACGGCGTTGACCGCTTCGCCGGCCTGCTCAAGCTGCTCGAACGAGCATAAGACAATCCCCCGTGTCACCGGAAGGGGTAGAAGCTTAAGCCGTAAACGGGTCATAATCCCAAGTGTTCCTTCAGAGCCAATCAATAAGTGAGCGAGATCATAACCGGAAACCGACTTCAGCGCCTTTGATCTCGCTCCACCTGTTACGATCACTTCACCGGTTGGCAGGACGACTTCCATCCCGAGCACATAATGTCTCGTCACTCCATACTTCACCGCGCGCAGCCCGCTTGAATTGTTGGCGACCATGCCGCCGATCGTGCACATATTGGCGCTTCCTGGATCAGGCGGGAACCGCAGTCCGTAGGGCTTCAGCGCTTCATTCAAATCATTTTGCACCACACCCGGCTCGATAATTGCCTGCATGTTTTTATAGTCAATTTCTATAATGCGGTTCATCTTAGACAGGTCGATCATGATCCCGCCCTTCGTCGAGACGGCTCCTCCTGTTTGCCCGGTGGCAGCCCCGCGTGGATAGACCGGGATCTGATACTCATTTGCCAGTTTGACACATTCACTTACTTCCTCGGTTGAGAGGGCGATCACCGCCACTTCCGGCTCCCTTGGATGAAGCTGCGTTTCAAATGAAGCATCATACGAGTAGGTGATCATATCTGTTTTCCCTGTCATCACACGATCAGCGCCAAAGATTTCCTTCAGGCGGGTGATCACCTTATCGTCCAACAAGGAAGATACCATTGTATCCTTCATAGGCCATTCTCCTTTACTTATTATTGATTTTGCGCCATAACGTCGTCCGGCCGATGCCAAGTATTTTCGCCGCTTCCGTTTTATTTCCATTCACCTGCTTCAGCACCTGGAGAATATAGTCCCGTTCAAAATTTTGCAGCTTCGCCTGTTCCTGAACCTCGCCTTTTTCCGCCGTCGTATATTCGGCAAAGTCTTTGCCGCCGGCGACTTTTACCGTCTCGGCGCTGATGATGTCATCCGGCGAAAGAATCATCGAACGCTCGACGACATTGCGCAGCTGTCTGATGTTGCCAGGCCATTTGTAGCGCTGCAACAGTGTTAACGCTTCCTGATCGAAGCCTTTGATCTCCCGCTGGATGCTTGGCGTAAGCTCGGCAATGAAATATTCGCATAATAATGGAATGTCATCGGCCCGCTCTCGCAGCGCTGGAATGATAATATCGAGAATATTAAGACGGTAGTATAAATCAGCGCGGAATTTGGCTTCTTCCATCATTTTGGCGAAGTCGCGGTTGCTTGCCGCAATCACCCGGATATCAATGGGAATGACACGTTCATCCCCAAGCCGCATGACCTCTCCTTCCTGGAGCACACGCAGCAGCTGGGCCTGTAATGATTCGTCCAGTTCGCCAATTTCATCAAGGAAAATTGTGCCGCGATGGGCAAGCTCGAACAAACCTGTTTTTCCGCCTTTTCTCGCACCTGTAAAAGCCCCGTCAACATAGCCGAACAATTCACTTTCCAGCAAATTGGCCGGAATCGCGGCGCAGTTAACAGCGACGAATGGACCATCCGAGCGCTTGCTGTAGGTGTGGAGCAGATGGGCGAACACTTCCTTTCCCACACCCGTTTCACCGGTTAACAGTACAGTTGAGTCGACCTGGGAATAGCGCTTCACCTTTTCTAGCGCTTCTAAAAAAACAGGGCTCTTGCCGACGATATTTTCGAAGCGGTATTTCGTCACATGACCGCGATGAAGCAGCTTTTTCCGGATTTCCTGCTCCTGACGCTGGAGCACCTGAAGCTCCTGAAAGGTACAAACCGCGCCAAACACGCTATTTTCATGCCTGATCGGAATCTGATTCGTAATAATCTTAACGCCGTTTTCCTCTTGAATCCGGTTCAGCTCTTCTTTTCCGGTGGCGATCACTTTCTTAATACGGGAATTTGTAAACACTTCTTCAATCGGTCTTCCAATCAGGCGATCATACGGAATATTTAGAATTTTGCTGACAGGAGGATTGCAGACGGTAATCATTCCGTTATCATCGACAGCAATGACCCCTTCCGCGATAAAATCAAGGATCGCCTGCAGCTGCTTTGTGCGCGATATTTCCGCCCGCCTTACTTCGATTAAGCTTTTCGCTTCGTTGATTGCCTGAATGACAGATTCAACGCCGGATGAAAGCATGACCGTTTTAACATCAGTTTCTTTCACCTGGTTGACGTAAATATTTTTGCCGATCAATACATCAATCTTACGCTCAAGCAATTCCGCGACGCCCGCTTCGACTTCCTCTAATGAATGAACCTGAACCTTTTCAATTTTTCGTCCAAGAGAGGCTTCGATGCTTTCCACTCCCTGAAGCACTTCAGCTGTATCAGCGATGCCGACCCTTGCGCCGAATTTAAACGCTTTCATGATTGTCCGCAGTAAATCATAGCCTGTAATCGGAATTTGCACGACCGGGATCGTAATACCGGAACTGCTGATCGTCGAGCCTACCGTCCCGCGGCTGATAATGATTTCAGCGCCGGCCTGTTCATATTCCTTCGCGACGCGAACAGCCTCCGCCAGGGAAACTTTTTTGATCGGGATTTGTTCTCCCGTTTTCTCACATGCTTCCTGAGCGACTTCCACCAATTCGTTTATTGGAGCTAAAATAACGATTCCAGACATGTCGTCCACCCCTTACGACTTGATAGTTCTATCATAGCACGCAATTTAAACGAGCACGTTGAAATTTGGAATTTTATTAACAGTTTGGATTTTCAAGCCATTGCTTTTGCGCAGCTGCGACTCCAGCTCCAAGCTCAACATCATGCCCAGACTGTCTCAATCCCAATTCAATCGCGGCGAACATTTTCAGGATGTCGGCTGCGTCTGTATAGCCCATATGACCAAGTCGGACAATTTTATTTTTCACCTTTCCGAGCCCGCCGCCAAGCGCGATATGAAAGGTTTCACGCATCAGTTTCCGAAACTCGTCTGCATCTTCAAGCTTTACTGCGGTCAATGTCGGACTTGCCGCTTCGTCAGCGACCAATAATTCAACACCCAAGGCGCGCACTCCCGCCCGTGTCATATCGCGCAGTGCGGCATGTCGCTTAAATTCCTGCTCGATTCCTCCTCCTCTTTCAATCATATTGCATGCCTCAAGCAAGCCGCATACAAGAGCGATGTTAGGAGTATATGGAGTTCCCACTCCGGCTTCGAGGCTTTTACGGTAAGCTGATAAATCAAAATAGAAGGACGGGCAGTCGTACTGATCAATCACCTTCCAGGCTTTGTCACTGACTGTAATCAAAGCCAGACCAGGCGGCTGCATTAACGCTTTTTGCCCTCCTGTCGCGACGATATCGATCCCCCAGTCATCCATATATAGCGGCGCACCGACAATCGAGCTGACCGCATCGACTAAAAATAATGCCTCTGTTTCTTTCACGATCGCCGCAATTTCTTTGATCGGATTAAGCGCAGAGGTAGAGGTTTCACAATGAGTGGCGAAAACCGCCTTTGTTTCCGGATGCTCCTTCAGTGCCTTGCGGACGTCTTCAGGGTCAATGACCTCGCCCCATTCGGCCTCAATCCGGACGACGTTACAGCCGATATGATTCGTGATCCTCTGTAAATACTCTCCAAAATAACCAATCACACAAAGGATGATCGTGTCATCCTTCCCGACTGTGTTGACAATCGCCGCTTCAAGCGCCGACGCTCCGCTTGATGTTAACGGAATCACCAGATTTTCCGTTTGAAAAATCATTTTCGCTTTCTTAATCGTCTGTTGCAATACTTCCTGAAACTGCGGATTGCGATAGTCCATCATTGGACTGTCGAAGCTTTGCAGCATGGCGCGCTGAATTTCTTTAGGGACTTGAACCGGACCAGGCAGACGCAAATCCATTTTCTCTGAAAACATTTGAGCTCTCTCCTTCAATTGCAGAATCATTTCATTAATCATTATGCAATGACCGTGCCAACTCCAAATCCCTGTTAAAACAATGGATAGCAGAACAGAAAAACGTTTCTCGTTTCAATTTGAAACAGAATTTCGTTTCGTATTGAAACACAGCTGATTGAAAAGGAATTATCGTTTTTTTGATGCAAGATTATATTTTTTTTCGAAACATTCGTATAAAATGAAAATGAAAGCGTTTAGTTTATTGAAAAGGAGCGATCGTCATGAAAGCAGTAGTCTATGAACAATATGGAGAGCCTTCTGTCTTAAAGGTTGCAGAAGTCGCGAAGCCGGTTATTCAGGCAAATGAAGTTCTTATTGCCGTAAAAGCAAGTGGAGTAAACCCAGTTGATACATATTTCCGGAAGGGGATTCGCACTGTCGACAGCTTCCCACACATTCCTCATTTCGACCTAGCGGGAGAAGTCGTGGAAATAGGTTCATCCGTCACCGGCGTCGCTGTTGGCGACCGCGTCTGGGCGACAGGAGCCAAGGGGGCCTCGGCGGAGTTTGCCGCCGTTTCGCATGAGCTCGTCTTCCCACTTCCTGAAACGATTCCCTTCACCGATGGAGCAGCTTTGGCGATGCCGTTTATGACCGCCCATCTTTCACTTTATTACCGTGGGGCCCTGCAGGCGAACCAGTCCGTTCTGATCTTCGGCGCGGCGGGTGCCGTCGGCCATGCGGCTGTCCAACTCGCAAAGCAGACAGGTGCCCATGTCATTGCCACAGCCGGCGATGATGAAAAAGCGAAGCTCGCCAAGGAAGCGGGTGCTGATGATGTGATAATGTACAAGCAGGAAGACCTTGTGGAACGTGCGAAAGAGCTTACTGCGCAAAAGGGCGTGGATTTGATTCTTGATATGTCATTAAGTGAAAATATCGAAAAAGATTTAGAAATGATTGCGATCGGTGGGCGAATTGTGACAGTCGGTTCTCCAGTAAACAATACGCCGACATTGCCATGGAGATTACTCAACGCAAAAAATGCTTCCTTGCAGGGGATCCTTTTATTAACTGCCCCAACAGAAGAAATGAAACAGGCCGGGCAGGAGATCGCTGAAAAGTTCGCGGCGGGAAGCTTACAGGCGCATGTCGGCAAAGTGCTCCCATTTTCGGAACCGGCGACCGCCCACGAGCTTGTCGAACAAAAACAGATTAACGGACGGATCATCCTCTCTCACTAACGGAAGGCTTTACTCAAACGAAAAAGGCTGCCCCGGCTTTGCTCAAAACAAAGCCGGGGCAGCCTCTTCTTTCACCGCAAAACAGCTCCCCGGAGGTCGGGTATCTTTGTCAAAACTGGACATGCTAAGGCTAGAAAGGGGAGTAGGCTCATGGAAAAACAATTATATTATGTGAATTTAAATCCGATTAGTATGGATACAATCAGCTCGACCCGTGTCGATGACGGACAACTGATTGAATATGAAATTGAAGCGACACCTGCTGAAAAGAAAGCGTTGGAAGATCTGCTCCACCAGGTCCAAGCCCATGATGTTGAACTTGGTAACCTCTTTTCCTTCCGGCATTTTGATGATGAGACAGGCGACGCAGATAAAAACGAATTCCAGCGCGGACTAAACGATGTCTTTGAAGAGCTGTACCGCCTTGGCACCGCAGAAACCAAACAGAAAATAAGCGAAATCCACCTGATTAATGATGATCAATAAAGAAGTGTCCCAAAAGCTCTTTGGGACACTCTTTTAAGCAATGAGCGTAACCGCCACGAGCTTTTAAAGCCCATTGTGAGTGGGTTTCTTACAACGGGGTTGTGGCGTGTGAAGCCATTGCCCTCTTCATGCTGCCTCTTTCAACATCTCATCGATGCGTGATTGATGGGCAGCGGCTCCGTTCTCCGCTCTGTCTGCAGTTGCTTCGAGCTTGAGAAAAAATGTGAAAACCGAGGCTGCTGAAAAACTTCCTTTTTCGTAACTCGAAGAAGAGTCATGGCTCCGCACGTTGCACGCCTTGCTACGAGAAACCCACTCGTAGCAAGGCTTTCAAAATCAGGCAACGGCTACGCTCATGACGAAAAAGCTGCTAAAAAGCTTTTGATTGGCCGCCGTCGACGTTAAGCGTCGCCCCGACAATCCAGCTAGCTCTTTCCGATGCTAAAAACGTCACGACATCGGCAATTTCTTCCGGCGTGCCGAACCGGCCGGCCGGAATTTGATCATTAATGAAACGGTTGATTTTCTCGGGGTTTTCTTCGAGTCTTCTTTGCCAATTTCCACTTGGATGGAGAATGGAGCCCGGCGCTACGCCGTTAACCCGCACGCCATCGGCAATTGCTTCGTCAGCTAAAGCCTTTGTGAAGCTGATCAAGGCCGCTTTCGCATTATTGTAGGTCGCCTTACCTCCCGCTTCTCTGCCGAATATCGAGGTAATATTAATAATGCTGCCGGAGCGCCGTTCCTTCATATAAGGCAGAACGAGCTTGCTTAAGGCAACCGCCGAAAAATAATTCAGCTCCATCGCTTCATAGAACAAGGCGACATCCGTTTCGGTGATCGCCGTCCCGTTGCTTCCGCCGGCATTATTAATCAGGATATCAATTCGCCCCCATTGGTTGACGACTTCGTCAATTATCCGCTTGCGGTCATCCTCTTTCGTCACATCAGCCTCTACGGTGAAAACATCAAGCTCCTCACGCACTCGTTCGAGCGCTTCTTTTTCACGTCCGACGATCGCCACTTCCGCGCCTTCCGATTTAAACGCAGCCGCGATCGCTCGTCCGATTCCTTTTGAACCGCCTGTTACAAGAACGACTTTATCAGCTAGATGAAGCTCCATTTCATTTCCTCCTAAATTGAATGCTGAATGATTTTCTGATGGGAAACCGGGAAGGCGAATTGCTCAATTTCCTGTTTCGTTACCCATCTCCGGCTGTCACTGTCTCCGGCCGGACGCCCCTTCACCCGTGCTTCATATACCGTAATTTGCCAGATTAAATGAGAAAACACATGCTCGACTGTCTGCACCGGCTTGCTGAGAGCCTCCACCTGGAATTGCTCCTGCGCCCATGCGGCAAGCTCCTCCTTCTGATTAGCAACGCCGGCTGTTTCGATATTCGGCAACTGCCACAGCCGGGCCAGCAGTCCTTCGGCGGGTCGCTTTTCAATCAGTACTTCGCCTTCCTCGTTTCGCACAATCAGCGCCGCCATCTGCTTCGGTAACGGCTTTTTCTTTTTTGACTTAATCGGCAAGCCTTCCTGGACACCTGCTTCGTAAGCCCGGCAGTGCGAACGAACGGGACATAACAGACAGCCGGGCGAACGCGGAGTACAAATCAAAGCGCCCAATTCCATCAAGCCTTGATTAAAGGCTGACGGGTCCTCCTTCGAAATCAATACATACAAGACCTGTTCAAACCGTTTTCTCGTTGCCGGCTTCGCGATGTCTTCCTCAATCAGCAAAATCCGCGATAACACCCTCATCACATTTCCATCAACGGCCGGTTCCGGTTTGCCGTAAGCAATGCTTAAAATCGCTCCCGCTGTATAAGGACCTACTCCTTTTAACGAGGAAATTTCTTCTTTTGTATCGGGCACTCTTCCACCGTATTGTTCGACTACTTCCTTCACCGCGCTTTGCAAATTGCGTACACGGGAATAATAGCCTAGCCCTTCCCACGCTTTCAAAATATCCTCTTCATCCGCCGCCGCTAAATCCTCTGCAGTTGGGAAGCGCCGCATAAATGCTTCATAATACGGAATAACCGTCTCAACTCTCGTTTGCTGGAGCATAATCTCCGACACCCACACTCTGTAGGCGTCCTTTGACTCCCGCCACGGCAATATCCGTTGGTTTTCATAAAACCAGTTGACCAAACTCTCTCTAAATGACTCAGTTGCAAAATCTTGCAGCAGTTCGTTCTCCACCCTTTTCCTCCTCTTATTCTTTCCGTTGAAACGCCCAGCAATGAATGTTTTCCGCCCCGCCTTCAATATAAGGGACGATCGTCCGGAAGAGCGAATGCTCCTCTGATCTCCGCAACTTTTTTAACACATGATAATGCGATTGTGTAGGCACTTCAAACATTTCTACATAAAGATGAGGCTGATCTTCGGCTACAAACCACTCGATCCGGCTCGCCCCATATTCCGGCAGAGCCTGAATAACTTCCTTCATCGCTGCTTCATATGACTCAATTTCCGCCTCTTTCACCTTATATTCCATAAAAATTTGTAAAGGTTTTGTCATATTTTTATAACTCCTCTTTTAGCCGTTGCTTAACCGGGTATAAATACATTATAGTATAAGAAAACTAATTTTCACTTGATATTTACTGGTGTTACATTGATTTTGCTTTCATGTTAACAAGGAGGTCTGCAAACTTGGATACTGGAACACATGTTGTCATGGGCCTCTCTCTTGGCGGCTTAGCGACTCTCGACCCTACAATCGCAAATGATCCATTGCTGCCAACTTCGATTATGATTGCGACGATCATCGGTTCACAGGCTCCTGATTTCGACACGGTTTTAAAGCTGCGCAACAACGCTGTCTACATTCGGAATCACCGTGGAATTACACATTCCCTGCCGGCGCTCTTTATCTGGCCCCTCCTTATTACTGGAGGCATTGTCGCATTCACCCCTGAAACAAACTGGCCGCTCGTTCTGCTTTGGTCCTTTATTGCCGTTGTGCTCCATGTCTTTGTGGATATTTTCAACTCTTACGGTACGCAGGCGCTCAGACCTATTTCAAATAAATGGATCGCACTCGGTGTGATTAATATCTTTGACCCGTTTATCTTTTTCAGCCACTTGGCTGCTTTTGCACTTTGGGCTTTCGGAGCTGCAGCCGGGCCGACCTTTTTCGTGCTTTATCTGCTCCTTGTGCTTTATTACAGCTGGCGAGTCGCTGAAAAGAAGAAAGTCGATAAACATGCGAAAAGGCTGCATCCCGATGCAACCCATGTTTTTGTCTCTCCGTCAATTCGCTGGAACCAGTGGCATCTTGTCATTCGTACACCGGAGCTGTTATATGTCGCTGAATCGCGCGATAACAAAATTGAGTATTTTGAGCAATACTCGTTTGATCCAATTCCTGATATTCCGGTGATTTCTGCAGCGAGACGGGACCCGAATTTAGCCGCTTTTCTCTCCTTCTCGCCAACTTACCGCTGGGAAGTTGAGGAAAAAGGAGAATTGACCGAGGTTCGCTTTGTCGACCTGCGCTACCGCAGCAAAGGTCACTACCCGTTTGTCGCAATTGTCCAGCTGACAAAGGAGCTGGAAATCGTCAGCTCGTATACAGGCTGGGTATTCAGCGAGGAAACATTGCAAAAAAAGTTAAATGTCGTAACCGAATAGCGGCTGCGACATAATCATATGACGAGGAACTCACATCGCTTCGGGTGTGTGCCAAAGGAGAGAGATCCTTTTGGCACGCACCCTTTTTTAATGGGTTACATCGTCTTCTTTGTTAAGATGGGCGAATTTTTTATCGTGAGGCTGATAGCGATGCAGATGCGGGCCATACTGATTAATCCATTTGCCGACAATTTGCGCGGTCACTTCAGGTCCCTGATAGCTCCAGCCTCCTTTTGCCCGCGTCACTTCAAAATCTTCCCATAAGCTCTCGACCCAGGTACGCGCCTGTCCTGCCGAAAGCTCTTGATTGACTGATAATAACTGTTCTGTTAACTTGCGGAATTGATCTTCCACCGGGCCTTCCTCCTTTGACAATCTTTATGCAACATAGTGGTCAGCCTGTTTACTTATACTACATTTGAGCACTTCACAAGGGGGCTGATAAAAATGCGAAACAAAGCGAAGGGCTTTCCGAATCATAAATCATTTGCAGGACAATCACCAAATCGTAATGAACATCAGTCGCTGCGCGCAGACGGAACGATCAACACCCACCCGCGTGATCGGATGCGCAAAGGCGGGGAATAGCTTTCTGATGATGGAGGTGCCAGCTATGGGTAAGGAGAAACAATTCGTTCGCTATAAAGATCCCTTCGACTCCCCTCGTGCCAATCCAAAACATGCTGCAGATCAGGTTAATGGGGAAACGCAAATGACTCAGCATGAAATCGTGCTCAAAAACAACGTAAGAAAACGCCAAAGATAACAAATGAGCTTCAGGGTCAAAAGGAAAACACAGCCTTTTGACCCTGACTCCTCCAACGATGTGGGCGACATTTGCGCTCGATTTTTAAAATCTTTCCTCTCACCTTTGACTTCAGGGCTGCTAAACGGAACCGTTGCCTCCCGCTATTATTTCCCGTTCACTAACAGGGAAATCGGAACAGCTTCCAGCTCTGTCCCGTTATTGCGGTAGCCCCAGGCAAAGTGACCATTTAAATAGGATATTTGAAAGCTTGATTCTCCATCGGTAAGGGGATATGTTTCCCCCGGCTGAAAATCATTCGGGTCAAGCAAATAGGCTTTTGCCATCAGCATTCTTCGCTCATGAACAGCAAATTCATTCATCATTCCTAATTGCTCGGCTTTTTTTGCTTTTTCATTTAAAGCGGCGATTTCCTGCTTTAATTCAAATTCTGTCATTTCACTGAAGCGTTTCGTACCCATTTCGTCATTCCTCTCTGTACGATCATTATAAGACAATCAGGAACCAGTGACAAAGCAAGCTACTTCAGCTCATGTTCCGTTAAAAACCGCTCGATGATTTCAAGTGAAAATCCTTTGCGGTACAAGGCCTGCTTGATTCTTTGCTGCCGTTCCCATCCTTCGTATTTCGTATATTTCCTAAAGAGCTTTTCCCCCTGATGGACGACCGCTTCCCATTCTTCATCCGCACTGTTTGTTAGCTCGACCTGTTGGAGGGCCGCGGTGATCACCTCACGGGTAAAGCCTTTGCTCATCAATTGATTTGCCAATTTAGTCCGCCACGCCTGTTCAGACAGCTTCGGACTGCGCGATTGCTGCTTTTGTAGCCAGGCCGCAATCCGCTCCTCCTGTTCGCCAGCCGGAAATTCCATCAACGCCTGGTCAACAACATCGGCCTTCACACCCTTTTGCAGCAGCTCCTGCTTTAGTTTAAACGGCCCTCTCAGCAGACTGTTTTTTTTCGAACGAATGTAAGCGCGGGCAAACTCCCCATCATTCAGTAGCCGCTGTTCCAGCAGCTTCGCAATGACGGCTTCAATATCACTCGGTTTTTTTTCCTTCTTCTGCAAATAACTGCGTACCTCGTCAATCGAGCGCATCCGGTACGATAAATAATGAAGAGCAAGATGATACGCCTTTTTCATTTCATCTTCTTCAAGCAACCGGCTAAGTTCCTCGTCCTGAAGCTTTAAGCCTTTTCGTAAATGGTACTTAATAAGTACATCCTCGTCCACACTGCAGGCATACTCTTCTCCCGATCCACGATCAAGATAGAGGTTATAACGTGATTTATTTCGTTTTTGTGCCGTAATTTTTGTGATGATCGCCGCCATGGGAGCACCTCCCTATTCTATAATAAGTATAACACTGTCTACTCTTAGCGTTGAAAGGGTAGGGATTACAAAAGACTACTCAGGAGGGATATACGATGCAAATTGCGATAGCCGGGGGATCGGGCTTTATTGGCACGAAGCTGTCCGAGTATTTCGTCAAGCAAGGTCATACTGTTTACATTTTAACAAGAAATGCGGGCAATAAGCCATCGAAAAACGGAATAACCTATGTGGAATGGCTCAACGGTCAGGCTAAGCCTGAACAAGTATTGGAAGGAATTGATGCCTTTGTTAATTTAGCCGGTGAATCAATAGGCTCCGGACGCTGGACCGCCAAAAGAAAGCAGCGCATAGTGCAGAGCCGGATCGAGACTACCCGGGCGGTCATTGCTCTATTTAACGCCTTGGATAAGAAACCTGAAGTGCTGATTAATGCTTCTGCGGTCGGGTATTACGGGAATTCGGAGAGAGCCGTTTTCACCGAAGAATCAAGCCCAATTGAATCGGATTTTCTGTCAGATGTCGTCCAGCGCTGGGAGCATGAAGCCGCCCGTGCGCGCGATTTTGGTATCCGGGTCGTCTATTGCCGCTTAGGTATCGTCCTCGACAAGGATGAAGGCGCGCTGCAAAGAATGCTGCTTCCTTATCAGTTATTTGCCGGGGGCACTCTCGGATCAGGTAAACAATGGGTGAGCTGGATTCACATTCGCGATGTCATCGGCATGATTGACTTCGCCCTTACAAATCCGGAGATTGACGGTCCGTTCAACCTGACCACTCCCACACCGCTGCAAATGAAGGAATTCGGCAAAACGATCGCCGCTGTTCTCCACCGTCCCCACTGGATTCCAGCCCCGTCCTTTGCTTTGAAGGCCCTGCTTGGAGAAATGAGCACGCTTGTTTTGGACGGTCAGCAGGTCCTGCCGGAGAAGGCGGAAAAGCACGGCTACGCCTATCACTTTCCTAACGCAAAGCAGGCTTTAGAAGATTTGTTAAAAAGTCACTAAAACAGAGAAAATTTTTCACAAAAAATTAATAAAAAAGTGTATCTTTTTTTTAAAAAAACCATTAATATATAGAAGTATTCAAGAGCATACAAGCGAATATCAGCCTTATTTAACGGTTCAACATCAATAAAGACGTTTAATCTTAATATTTAAACATATATAGAGTTATTTGAACATTTGTAAGGTTTTTTGGTCACCGCCAGTCTGCAAGTTGAATTTGATTCGTTTCATCATTAAATTCGGGGGTGTGCCAATGTTCTGCCCCCATGTCCAAAGGGGGTTTTTTTGATGATTTTAAAAAAGCGGGACGTTGCTGATTGTCATGTTTTGTACGACCTGTTAATTGATCCGGCTGTATTTCCTTTCGTTCGGCAGAAGGCTTATTCCTATGATGAATTCGTCTTCCTGACAAAGCAGACAATCGAAGCAGAAGAACGCGGCGAACTCATCTCCCGGACAATTGTTGACGAATGGGGCACACCTATCGGAGCGATAACGTTATACGATATTGAAGACGGTAGCGGCTTCCTCGGTACCTGGATCGGAAAGCCTTATTTCGGAAAAGGCTATAACAAATTAGCGAAGGAAGCTTTTTTTAGTGAATTATTTTTCAGCAGTGAGATTCAAACCGTTTTTATGCGGATCAGAAAAGAAAATATCCGTTCAACAATGGCGGCGCAAAAGCTGCCCTATTGTTCCCTGGCGAATGAGCTGCGCCCGGACCTTTACCGAATGATTAATCAATCAGGCGACCATTATCATCTTTTTCAAATTGAAAAGGATCAGTACCATCTTCATATGATGAGAACGGCTCCGCCTACACTTGACGAGCTCGGGGCAAAAGAGGCGTAGTGAAAATAAAACGGTGGCAAAAAGCCTGAGCTTCGTCTCAAGCCTGAAGTATAACCCATTTAAGATTGCATATCCTATAGACAGTTTATAAGGAAATGTGGTGATACAAATGGAAAGCAAGAAAAAACAGGTCAAAGAAGAGTATTCCACCTTGAAAAAGGCTCAGGAAGTGAATTACGCTTCAGAATTTCACGCTGCTGATGAGGCAATGAAGCAGGAAAAAGCGAGAAAGCAAGAAAGATGAATAAGCTTGTCGAAAGCGCACGAGTAAAAGATTCGTGTGCTTTTTTTCTGTCCGCTTTTTTTGTAAAGCCGGTGAACCCCTTATCAATATTGACTTTTAGCCCGAAATCAATTTTCGCTCTTTTTCAATTTGTTAGAAATGTTAACCATTTAGCAGTATTTACAGCGATGACTGCCCTTAGTCTCTCTAATCCGACCTAAGGGTGTCTTAAGCCGATTAATCCGTAATAAGCTAAGTTGCGATCTTTTCTCCATCCCCGTATGATAAAAATGTGAAAAAAATTGGACGTAAGGAGGGCAATCACTATTAAAAATCAACTAACATCTGCCACAGCGACAGTCGAAAAAATTCATTTCGATAAACCGACTGTTGAAGATGGCGCTGCAATGTGGGAATTGGTCAATCGATCAACGTTAGATCAGAATTCTGCTTATAAATACATTATGATGTGTGAGTTTTTCGCCGAAACATGCGTAGTTGCAAAAGAGGGCGATACGCTCGTCGGCTTTATCACAGCTTTTATTCCTCCAGAACGACAGGATGCTGTTTTCGTTTGGCAAATTGGAGTAGATGCTTCCCAACGCGGCAAAGGTCTTGCTTCTAAAATGCTGCAAGAACTTGTCGAGCGCCAAAATAAGGCGATTTCCTATGTAGAAGCGACGATCACTCCTTCAAATGAAGCATCCCAGGCTCTCTTCCGCCGCTTAGCGCGAACCTATCAAACAAGATGCGAAGTAACTGAATGTTTCTCTGAAGATCTGTTTCCTGGTGACCATCACGAAAAAGAATTATCTTTTCGAATAGGTCCAATTGAAAAAAATCTCCAAAAATAGGTTTACTTCATTGATAAGCGGGGAATAAAGTAGTTGTTCAAATACGTTACCCAGTATAGGTATGTATGAATAAGGAGGATAACATAAACATGAAGAAAACAGATATGAAGGTTTTTGAAGAGCTTGAATCCGAGGTACGTAGTTATTGCCGCAGCTTTCCAACCGTTTTTACGAAAGCAAAGGGCTATAAGATGTGGGATGAAGCCGGGAAGGAATATATCGATTTCTTCTCAGGCGCCGGTGCGCTGAACTACGGTCACAATGATCCATATATGAAAGAGAAATTAGTCGAATATATTCTCAGCGACGGTGTTACCCATTCACTTGATATGGCCACAGCACCGAAGGCTGAATTTCTTGAAACCTTCAATAATGTAATCTTAAAGCCGCGAAACATGGAGTATAAAATTATGTTTCCCGGCCCGACCGGAACGAACACGGTAGAGAGCGCCTTAAAGCTTGCCCGCAAAGCAACCGGACGCACGGATATTATCAGCTTCACGAACGGCTTTCACGGGATGACAATCGGTTCTCTCTCTGTTACGGGAAATTCATTTAAACGAAAAGGAGCCGGCGTACCGTTACAGCATGTCGTGACAATGCCATATGATAACTTCGTCTCCGACAGCCTCGACGATTTGGAATACCTCGAGCGCTTCCTTGAGGACCGAGGCAGCGGTGTGGCGATTCCAGCCGCAATGATTCTTGAGACCGTTCAGGGCGAAGGTGGTATAAATGCGGCCCGCTTCGAGTGGCTGCAACGGATTGAAGCGATTTGCAAACGCTGGGACATTCTGCTTATCGTTGATGATGTTCAGGCCGGTGTCGGTCGTACTGGAACATTCTTCAGCTTCGAGCAGGCCGGAATTAAACCGGATATTATTTGTCTGTCAAAATCAATCGGTGGTTACGGAACGCCGCTTGCGCTCACCTTGATCCGTCCTGATCTGGATATTTGGGATCCAGGCGAGCATAACGGAACATTCCGTGGTAACAACCACGCCTTTGTCACCGCCACCGCGGCATTATCGTACTGGAAAGATGACACCCTCGAAAGAAACGTTCAGGAAAAAGCCAAAGTCATCAAAGCGACCTTGCAAAAGCTCGTCGATATGTACCCGGAAATGAAAGGCGAGGTTCGCGGCAGAGGCTTCATGGCCGGCGTCGCTTCGGAAATTGAAGGATTCGCTTCTAAAGTCTCAGCCGAAGCATTCCAGCGCGGCTTAATTATGGAAACATCGGGACCTGAAGATGAAGTCTTTAAGCTCTTCCCGCCGATTAACATTGATGACGAAGGGCTGGAAAAAGGCTTGCAAATTCTTGAGGAAAGCGTCAAATCCGTAGTCGGAGCCAAGGAGCTTGTCGGCTCATAAACGGACTGCTACACGCCACACTAAAATACGAAACAGACATTGATGGAGGTTATCATAGATGAAAGTAGTTGCCCTAAAAGACATTATCGGAACAGAGCAGGAAGTAAAAGCAGACAACTGGACGAGTCGCCGCCTGCTTTTAAAGAAAGACGGCATGGGTTATTCAGTCCACGATACCATTATTAAAGCCGGAACGGAAACTCATATTTGGTACCAGAATCACCTTGAATCCGTATACTGCATTGAAGGCGAGGGAGAAGTCGTCACCTTAAAGGACAATAAAGTATGGCCGATCAAGAAAGATGAAATTTACGCCCTTGATCAGCACGATGAGCATCTTCTCCGCGCAAAAACCGACATGCGCATGGTATGCGTCTTTAACCCGCCAATTACCGGGGCGGAAACGCACGATGAAAACGGCGTGTATCCTGTCGTTGAGGATGAGTAAGAAAAGAGCGCAATTTAAGAGGAGCCTGAGATAAGAAAAGGGATACCACCTTTGTCTCAGGCTTTTTTTTTAAAAAAAAGCCCGCACCGACTAAAGAAAGCCGACGGGACTGGACAGTCATTAATGGACATAAAGCTGCTGAAAGGTCAGGTCTTCTTTATCGACCCCTATTCCTTCTAAAAAGTCAAATACGTCCTGAAAAGAAGCGACCGGATACTGGGTTTTACACAGATGACTCGTACGATGAAGATCACGTACAAACTTACGGTCCTTGCCGATCTTCTTCTCCATTTTTATTAAAATGTCGAGCACTTCCTGATCTTTCTCAAAGGTCACATGTCCATCACTTTCATTAAAGTACACAATTAATGGAACCTGCGTATATGGATGAACAAAATGCGCTTTAAAAAGATTCATTTTCCCCCTCCTCATTTTCTTTCTCTTTTCACTATACAAAAAGCGGCAAAAGAATCAAGACATTTGTTCATTTTATCCACTCCTCTCCCTTAATCTGTTAAACTAAAAAGAAAACAAGCAGCTATGTAAGAGTAGGAGGAAAAGATGAAGTACACAATTATTACAGGCTCATCCAGAGGACTTGGACAAGCAATTGCCACACAATTACTGACAAAAGAAGCCCAAACTTTAATTTGTATCTCCCGCAACGAAAACGAGGAGCTTAAGCAGGCTGCCGGACAGCACAACATCGGCTACCATTTCTATGCTACCGATTTAAGCAATGTTGCGGCCCTTCCGGCGTTAATGGACGAAATTTTTACCACCATTCAACTGGAGGAAGCAAAGCAAATTCATCTTATCAACAACGCCGGCCTGCTCGCTCCCGCCCGCCCATTAGAGCGAGTCGAGAGCGATGAACTTCAAAAAAACGTAAACGTCAACCTCGCGGCCCCAATGCTTTTGACCGCTGAATTTCTCAAGCACACCGCAAACAGTCCGGCAGACAAACGCATTATCAACGTTTCCTCCGGCGCCGGCCAACGTCCGATTTACGGCTGGAGCTGCTATGGCGCAGCGAAGGCTGGACTTGATTTATTCAGCCGCAACGTCGCCGTCGAACAAGCCGAAGCCGCTCACCCGGCAAAGATTTGCTCCTTCGGCCCGGGTATTATGGACACGGCGATGCAAGGAGAAATCCGCTCAATCGATAAAAATGATTTCATTCATGTCGATACGTTCCGCCGCTATAAGGAAGAAGGAAAGCTGCTTGCTCCAGATCAGGTCGCCAAAGTGATTGTCGATCTGCTCGAATCAACGGATTTCCCGGACGGCAAAGTGACCGACGTCAGCAAATATCTCTCTTAGCTTTTCATAGCGTCTAACCGGTGCGAACCCCAAGCACACATCAAAACCCCGGATCACTCGCACCAAAAAAAGACTAAAATATGAAAAAATATGTAACGCTAAACGAGATTATGCTATTCTATTTCCAAGAAAAGTTAATAAAAAGGACTCATCAGCACTGTTTTCCTTTATTTAGGGGGAAATGGGCTATTGCACTCTTTGTGGAGTGCGTGGATTGAAATAGGCGGGAGCGGGACAAGTGGTTCGCCGTCATCAGCATCGCACTCTTTGTGGAGTGCGTGGATTGAAATAATGAAGTAACTTTGATGCAATGGGAGCAGGGAATCGCACTCTTTGTGGAGTGCGTGGATTGAAATTGCTCCGATTCGCGCGTCATTTGTGAGAGCAGCAATCGCACTCTTTATGGGTGCGTGGATTGAAATGTTAGATTGCGAGGCTACGGCTTTGATTGGTCCCAATCGCACTCTTTGTGGAGTGCGTGGATTAAAATACGGAGAGGGCATCGACTTACTCGCTAAGCCATCGATCGCACACTTTATAAGGTCGTCATTGATATATCGATAGATAGCTGGATCTCATGCTTTTTCCCCGCTCACTTCCCCTCACTCAACCAAATAAAAGCAACCCGCCGCTTAGAAAAATGCGGCGGGTTGTATTTAGTGGCTATGTTCTTCCTCTTTTAACAAACGTAAAAAAGCGCGATAGGCCTGGTCAAGATAAATGTCTTTTCGATGAATGAAAAAGAGATCGACTGTCTGCTCGTCAGGAGAGAGCGTATGAATGGTGAGCGCCCCTTCATTGATCTGCTGACTGGCAAGAGCCTTTGGAAGTATCGCCATACCGAGTCCGGCCTCGACGCAATGCAAAATCGCCTCCAGCGTACTGAGTTCCAAGCGGTTGCCTGGAGACATTTGATTTGACTCGAGCCAGCGGTCGAGTCTTGTTTTATACGGACAGTTGGGGCGTGTCAAAATATTCTTCGCACTTAGCTTAATGTCTTGCTTGGGATTGGTAATGATTACGAGCTCTTCTTGGTAGATTGGAATGGCTTCCAGCTGACTGTCTTCAATCGGCCCAATGACGAAGGCTCCGTCAAGCTTATGCTCCAGCACATCCTGAACGAGCTGTGTCGTTAGCGCAACGCGCAAGGATAGCTCGACATTCGGGAATTTTCCATTATAATTGACCAATAGCTGCGGCAGCCGGGCTGCTGCGGCTGTTTCATTTGTTCCTAGGGAAAGCGAGCCATGAGGCTCGTCTGAATCCTGGATCGCTTTTTTGGTTTCGTTAACAAGCAGCAAAATTTCCTCCGCTTGCTTTACTAATAATTTCCCCTTTCCCGTCAGACTGATGCCGCGGGGATGACGGTAAAACAGCTGTGTGTTGAGCTCCGCCTCCAGCTTTTTCATTCTTGCCGTCACATTCGATTGCACATAGTTCAGCCGCTCGGCTGTTTTCGTAATGTTCTTTTCGGCGGCGAGCGTTTTGAAAATAAGTAAATCCTTAATATCCATTTTCGCCTCCCTTCCCTTTTTCCATCAAAAAAAGTGATTGAATTTTTCAAAATAAATCATTTTTAATTATATAGTACACGCGATAGACTGTACGTAGCAAGCTATTACGATATGAGGTGATCAGTAAATGAATGATTGGCAGAACCTTCAGCAGGCAGGACTTACTAAGCAATATGCAGCTGTAAACGATGTGCGGCTTCACTATGTGGAAGCAGGGAAGCAACATCATCAAACCGTCGTGCTTCTACATGGCTTCCCGCAAAACTGGCTGATGTGGCGTTACCTTTTTCCTGAATTAATAAAGCGCTATCATGTAATCGCCGTCGACTTAAGAGGCTATGGCGATTCGGAGAAACCGAAGGGAATCAACGGCTATGATAAAGGGACGATGGCGCGGGATATTTACGAATTGCTCACTTCGATGCAGCTAAAAAAAATCGCGCTTATCGGCCATGACCGCGGCGCAAGGGTGGCAAGACGCTTTGCGCTGGATTATCCCGATACTGTCGCCGCGCTTAGCCTTATCGATATTCTTCCGTTAGAGTTAATTTACGATCAGCTTTCCGTTTCGGAAGCCGCGAGAAAATATTGGCATTGGACGTTCCAATTAGTGCCTGACTTACCTGAGGCATTAATTGAAGGCCGTGAAGAAGTTTATTTACAGTTTTTATTTAACCGTAGCCCTGCACTGGTCGCGCAATTGAAGAAAGAGGGTGTGTGGCAGGAATACCTCCGGGCTTGGAAGGAGCCGGGCGGTTATCAGGCCGCGCTAAATGACTATCGCGCCACCTATGAAGTCGATTTGCCAAAGTACCGGGCTGATCGTCAGGCACAGCGAAAGCTGACACAGCCTTGCCTGTTATTATGGGGCGATCATGGAAATTTAGCTGGTCATCCCGTACTCGATTACTGGAAAGAGGTCGCAACGACCGTTAGCGGGAAAGCGATTGCCGACTGCGGTCATTATGTACCTGAGGAGCAGCCCGAAGCCGTTCTCCAGGAGCTATTACCGTTTTTACAAAACTTTTTTCATGAAGGAGAGTCATAGAAATGAAGAAGATTAAGGTAGCAAGTATCCCCGGTGATGGAATCGGGCAAGAGGTTGTGCCAGCGGCCGAGGAAGTATTAACGGCAATTGCTGAGCTCCATGGCGGACTCTCGTTCGAATTCACCCGTTTTCCATGGAGCTGCGATTACTATACAGAGACCGGGAAAATGATGCCCGATGACGGTCTTGAACAGTTGACCGATTTTGACAGCATCTTTTTAGGTGCTGTCGGCGACCCCAGCGTCGTGCCCGATCACATTTCGTTATGGGGGCTGCTGCTGACGATTCGCCGGGAATTCGAACAGGTGATCAATGTCCGGCCGGCCAAGCTGTTAAACGGAGTGCGCTCTCCTTTAGTAAATCCAAACGATTTTGACTTGATCGTTGTACGGGAAAATAGTGAAGGAGAATACAGTTCAGTAGGCGGCGAAATCTATCAAGGTGGGGACCAAATCGCCATTCAAAATGCGATCTTCTCCCGCAAAGGGACGGAGCGGGCGATGCGCTACGCCTTTGAATTGGCGAAAAAGCGCAGCAAAAAGCTGACAAGCGCGACAAAATCAAATGGTATTTTTCATACAATGCCGTTTTGGGACCGGATTTTCAGCGAGATATCTCGTGATTATCCTGACATTGAAACGGATTCACAGCATATCGATGCGCTGGCCGCCTTTTTTGTCACTACGCCGCACCGGTTTGACGTCATCGTGGCAAGTAATTTATTCGGCGATATTTTGACCGATCTTGGCGCAGCAATCATGGGCAGCGTCGGGATCGCTCCTTCAGCAAATATTAATGTCAATGGCAAATACCCATCCATGTTCGAACCAGTACACGGCTCAGCTCCAGATATTGCCGGTAAAGGTCTGGCCAACCCGATCGGGCAAATATGGACGGCGAAGATGATGCTCGACCATTTTGGCGAGGAAGAGCTAGGCTCAACATTGCTCAGTACCATTGAGTCGCTTCTCGCCGATCAAATCACCACCCCTGATCTCGGCGGCACCTTCTCGACAATTGAAGTGACGAATGAACTGATTGCCCGATTAAGGAAGCTCGGGTAAGACATCCTTCCTTCTCCTGATGCCAGCAGTGGTGCCGGGTTCACACAAAGCGGCTAGGTCAAAAGGTTGTTTTTCCCTTTTGCCCAGCCGCTACTAGCTTTGTCTACCCTCTTACGGCACTTCATGGCCGAGCGAGCTGTGGAGAATCGCAAACCATTGGTCAAGGGTGAGCTCATATTGCAGCGCTTGGATTGCTGCTTGAATCCGCTCCTTCTTCTGCGTGCCGATAATCGGCATTGTTTTAGCCGGATGGCGTAAAGTCCAGGCATAGGCGACCTCGTCAATTGAGCCGGCGCCAATCTCCTTCTGCACTTCTGTTAATGTTTCACGGACGCGGACTCCTTTTTCGCTCATATCTGAAAAAAGCTTGCCGCCGGCGAGCGGTGACCAGATCATCGGAGCGAGTCTGTTCTCCAAACAAGCATTCAATGTGCCGTCCTCGATGTTTTCCAAAACAAGCGGAGAAAGCTCGACCTGATTGGTCACCAGCTTTTCTGACACATACGATTGCAGCATCGTCAGCTGATCGCTTTTGAAATTGGAAACACCAAAGTATCGCACCTTCCCGTCCTTTTTTAACGTCTCAAATGCTTCCGCCACTTCCACCGGATTCATCAGCGGATCAGGACGGTGAATGAGCAGAACATCAATATAATCCGTTTGCAAATTTTTAAGCGACTGCTCCACTGAGGCTATAATATGGGACTTGGATGTATTATAATGATGCGTTTTATGTGCCGGCCGCTGTGGCGAAGGCAATACTATCCCGCATTTCGTGACAATTTCAATTTTTTGCCGCAAGGATGGCTCCTTGGCAAGAGCAGCTCCAAACAGCTCTTCACATGTATAGCTTCCATAAATATCGGCGTGATCAAATGTTGTAATGCCCTGCTCATAAACGTACTTCAGCAGATCAAGTGTCTGTCCGCTTGATTGCTTCCAATTGGCCAGCCTCCACAGCCCGTACACGAGCCGTGAAAAAGACAATTCTTCGGCCAGCTTTATTCGTTCCATGCTTATTCCCCCTGTTTGCTTCGTAAATAGTGTTCAATCAATCTGAAAGTCTGGGTACGGATTACAGCTTCTTCATTCAAAAGCTGGTGCCTGCCACCGTCCATCAACACATAGGTGCTCTTCGGATAATGGGTGATTGCCCAGCTTCTTCCGTACCGGCCATCGACTGTGCGATCCCTATCACCTTGTATCAGTAAAAAAGCGAGCGCCTCTTTAACCGGTTGCCCTTCGTTTTCTCCGTCAATCATTTGCTTCAACGCCATTAGCCAATCAAGGGGAAGCTCCCTTTCCTGTAACGGATCGCTTTTCGTAAAGCTCAAGTAGGCCTGATCTTCGGAGTTTTTTGTGAAGACCCGCTTCAGCTTCTTTATATAGCGTTTGCCAAGCGCCAGCCCGATCGTTGAGAGCCGCCACATAAACGGCCGCAAAAGCGGCGCAATCAGAATAACCTTTTCAAATGCCGCTCTCCGCCGCTGCCAATAATGCAGCCCGACCGTTGCCCCTGTACTGTGGCCAAGCAGATGGACAGGCTGCCTGCCGGCGAGAACCTGTTCGTATACGCAATGAAGATCATCCTCATACTCCCGAAACTGCTTAACCGTTGCCCTGTCTCCTGTCGAAAGACCGTGTCCGCGCAGATCAAAGCCGACGACCGTATAGCCCTGCTCCATTAAAAAGTGAATCGTCTTCGACAGGGAACCGAGATGGTCGAGATAGCCGTGAAGCAGTAGCACTGTTTCCTGCTTCCTCTTCCCCTCAGGGATGAAGCGCTGGACGAAGATACGTTGCTCTCCTGCTCTAATATAGCCGCATTGATAGGTGCATTGATTTGCCGACAAATGATAGAAAGCCCGATATTCGGCAATCGCCTCAGCCAGCTCCGGCTGTTCCTCAGCAAATGCCGGAGACATTGATCTTATCCTGTTGAGTGACTGTTTCAGCATATCCATGTCCATAAAGAAGCTGTTTGCCTCCGCTCTTATGTATTTTCGATCCTGAAGCCGAAGGAGGTTTCCATCATCTGCTGCCATAATCCTTCCTTACAATCGTACTAAAACAGCAATAAAAAGAAAAGGCGCTGTCCGCCAAAGCGTGCTTGCCCGTCACCTCAGGCCCAAAACAAAAAAGATTTACAGACAAGTCGTCCAACCTGTCTGTAAATCCTTAGTCTCCATTAATAAAGCCGCTTCGTGTAGCTTTCTTCAAGCAAATCGGCAACATCTTCATTTGGAATTTTTGCGTGGGCGGATAAAATGTTGGCGGCCGATGGCAATGCTTCTTTCTCAAGCCAGGAGTCGGCATCCCACAAGCCTGAACGCTTAAATGCTTTGGCGCAATGAATAAAGCATTCTTCCACTTCCACACCAATTGCTAAAAGCGGCTTGCGCTCGTTCACTTTCATTTTATCAAGGAGGTCTTCATCCTTCACCAAGGTCGCCTTCCCGTTGACTCTCAGTGTTTCTTCCATCCCGGGTATAATAAAAATCAGCCCTGTTCTGGCATTTGATAAAATATTGCGCATTGAGTCGATCCTTCTGTTCCCCGGTCTTTCCGGGATAATGAGATGCTTATCATCGAGAATATAAACAAATCCCGGCTGATCTCCCCGCGGGGACACGTCACAGAAGCCTTCCTCATCAGCTGTCGACATCAGCAAAAATGGCGATTTGGAGATAAACTCCTTGCAGTGGCTGTCCAAATGAGAGATCACCTTGTTCTTGACCAGCTTACTGGGAATCCCGACAATTTCGCGAAGCTCTTCCTCGGAATCAATCGTCTGACGAAATCGTTGCAAAGCCATCCAATTCCTCCCCTTCATTCTGCTTTTTGCTAGTTCATCATGATTATTACACTGTCTACTCCCTTTATTATAAAGGAAAAATTTCGTTTTTTTCATTTAAAAATAAAAAAGACGGAATGTGTCAAAAGGAAGCCTTCCTTTTTCACACACCCCGTCTCAATTTTAGCCGTTCACTTTCAGCTTTTTCTTAAACTGAGTAGCGACGATTTCGAGCAAAATCGCGATGATGAGAATAAAGTAAGTAATCGTGCCGATTTCGCGAATGTCGAGATAGAAGGTACTTGCCATGAACATGTCAAAGCCGATTCCTCCGGCTCCGGCGGCCGCTCCCATCGCCACCGCGACGGCGAAGTTGATTTCAAAGCGCAGGAACGTCCAGGAAATCATATAGGTGAGGGAGGACGGAATGACAGCCTGGAAGATAATTTGCCAGAAGCTGGCCCCGCTCGCCTTCAGTGCTTCAACGACTCCTTTATCAAGCTCCTCAAAGGATTCGGAATAGGCTTTCACCAGGTAACCGACTGAATGAAATGTCATGCCGATTACGGCGGCGACACTGCCGAGCCCTGCGGCGATCGCAAAAATGAGCACCCATAGCACGGTCGGTACCGCCCTGATAAAAGCAACCATCCCTTTAATGACAGCCGAGACCCGTTTGGACGTTAAATTTTCAGCGGCCAACAGGCCGAGAAAGACCGCGATAATCGCCCCAAATAACGTCGTTAAAAAGGCGAGACCCAGTGTAATAAACACCTGGTAAAAGGCATGACCGAACGTAAAATGCTGAAAATGCGGTTCCAAAAACATCGCCTTCAAGTTTGCCAATGTGATCAGCATCGCTTCGATAAAATTAATTTCCTTGTAATCAAAGCTGAAAAAAGCATAGACTGTCAGGAATGCCAACGTCAACAGTGTCAGCCGGATTACAATCGTTGATTTCGTCATCAGCTTCACTTTCAGACGTTTACCGGAAGGCAGCAGCGGCTTTTCTCCAATCGTTTGCTCCTTTACATCCATTATAAAATCACTCTCCTTACATAATTAGATACGGTTTCAATAAGGAGAATGGCGACGACAATCGCAATGACGACAAGAGCGGCAATATCATAATTCAAATTTTTGTAATATAAGTTAAAGGTAAATCCGATACCGGAGCCGGTTAATAGACCAATCAGCGTCGCGCTGCGGACATTCGTTTCAATTATAAAGAGAACCCAGCTGATCATTTGCGGAAGACTGGACGGAATGACCGATTGTGCAACGATCGAAAAATAGCTTGCCCCAGTCGCTCTTAATGCCTCAACCGAACCCCCGCTAACTTCATCAATCGTTTCGACGAAAGATCTTGTTAAAAAGCCGAACGAAGCGAAAAACAGGGCGAAGTAACCGGTTAATGAGCTTTGTCCAAAGGAAAAAAGCAAAATCATCGCCCAGGCCGCCACATCAATATTCCGAAAGACCGTCGCAATTCCGCGGCAAATACTTCCGAAAAACGCATTAACTCTGGTCGTATTGGAGCCCAGTACTGCAAACAGGATCGCAAATACCGCGCCAAGCGTTGTCGCCGCGATTGATACGAGCAACGTTTCAATTAAGCTGTTTAAAATACTTGGCAGACGGACTAAAGATTCCTGAGTCGGATGGAAATTCCCCAGCATCCATATAATCGCTCTTGGAAACGATTCAAAGCCACTGATAACATTGTACTCGGTAATGATGATTGCTCCGAACGTGATCAACCCTAAAATCAGCATAAATCCGAGAGTATTTTTTCTTTTACGGGCAAAGAAATCAGCTTGCATGGATGCCTCCTATATCAAAGATTAAATCTTCAGCCTCCGAGCCGTAAATTCTTTGAAAGTCTTCTTTCGTCATCTCTTTCGGCGTTCCATTAAAGACAACTTGGCCTTTGTTAATGCCGATAATGGTGTCCGAATATTTGAGCGCCACATCCACCTGATGGAGGTTCACCAGCACAGTGATCCCCATCGTTGTCGAGATTGTCCTCAGATGATCCATAATCGTTTTCGCGGAGTTCGGATCAAGCGAGGCAATCGGCTCATCACACAAAAGCATCCGCGGATCCTGGACGAGCGCCCGGGCAATGCCAACGCGCTGCTTCTGCCCGCCACTTAGCTGATCAGCCCGCTTATAAATGAAATCCTCCAGCCCAAGTATTGATAATATTTTGACCGCCTGCTCTTTCTCCGCCTGACTGTAGAGTCCGAGAACACCTGCTAAGGTCGACTTTTTCCCGAGGGTGCCATGCAGTGTATTTTCAATCACGCTCAGGCGATTGACCAAATTATAATGCTGAAAAATCATCCCGATTTTCGTCCGAACCTTCTTTAAGTCTTTCTTTTTGACATTCATGACGTCGATATTGTCAAAGGTAATCTCTCCGTGCGAGGCATCAATCATTCGATTGATACAACGGAGGAGAGTCGATTTCCCCGCACCGGATGGACCGATGATGGAAACAAACTCCCCTTCATTGACGGAGAAGCTAACATCAGATAATGCCTTTGTATCATTTCCAAACTGTTTGGACAGATGATTGATTTCCAGTAAGGCTGTCATAGTTAACTCTCCTCTTATTTCAAATTAGTTAGAAAGCTCGCGAATCGGATCGAACCATGCATCCTCGACTTCAATTAAACGCTCGTCCGCTGTTTTTGAAAACAATCCGGAGATGTCTGAATCAGCAGGAGCGAAGATTCTTTCATTGTTCGCGACTTCATCAGACGTCATCACTTCAAGCAGCTTGGCCTGCATCTCTTCATCAATATTGTCTCCATTAATAACAAATGGCGCATTTAAAACCGGAGTGACGGAAATCAAAATGAACTCTTTACCAGACACCGTATTGAACGGCTCAACAGCGTCCTCTCTTACTCTGTAAATCGAACCTGGGCGGTTTTCCTCGCCTTCAACCAACTCGACGTAGTTATTTACACATGTATCACAAAATGCCGCAACATCGACATTGCCCGAAAGCAAATTGACCGCTGAACCCTGGTGGGAACCGCCATACAGTACATCGCTAAAGAAATGATTGTCGCCACCTTCAAGCAGATCATCTGGCGTCAGATCTTCAAACCCAGGCTGCTCGGAAAAGTAATCAACAATTCCAGTCGAAGGAACCCGGAAACCGGAAGTTGAACTGTTTGAAACAAATGAGAATCTCTTTCCCTCGATGTTGTCAATCGCGAACTCATCACCATTTTTATACTCGTCAGCATTTTCGACTTCAACAGCAAGCCAGCTATAGTAAATAGCGTCATCCAGCGTCCCGGACTCACCAGATGGTACGACGAGCGGGTGAACCTGGTCATTTCTATTTTTCGCTTCAATGTACCCTACCGCTCCAAGGTAAGCCATATCGGCGTTTCCGTTAGCAATCGCCTCGATCGCGATGATATAATCAGTGGTCGTTTGATGTGTAACTTCCGCGCCCGTCTGCTCTTCGATAATTCTGCCAATCTCATCACGTGTTTCAGTTAGATCGGTACCCGATTCGTTCGGAAGCCATGCAATTGTAATGCTGTCCTGACCTGAAGTGCCTGAAGAAGAACAACCAGCAATGAATAACAAAACAAGCGTCAGTACGTATAACAATGATTTTTTCATCATAAATCTCCTCACTTTTTTAGTTTCCCATTTCTACTATAGCTAGCTATTGTCAATCTACTATTAAGCCGATATTAGTAATTATTAAAGATTAGTAAATTTGGTAGAATAAGAGAAAACACCATTTTGCATGTTATACTCGCGGTCACATAAATGGTTCATAAACTCAAGATCATGGAAAATTCCGAGAATTGTCGTTCCTTCATTCATCAGCTGTTCAATCAGCAGCTTGACCTTCATTTTCGAGTCCTGATCGAGACTCGCCGTCGGCTCATCCAGAAGGAGCAGCCGCGGCTTTTTCACCATTGCCCTTGCAATATTAAGTCTGAGCTTCTCACCTCCCGAAAACGTAGTTGGATAGCTGTCCCATAAGGGCGGATCTAATTCAAAATGAGCGAGAATCTTTTCTGTTTCCTTTTCGGCAAACTGCTGCTGTTCACCCATTTCCAAAATCGCCTGCTTCACCAGCTGCCGGGCCGTCGTTCTTGGCATCACATTTAAAAACTGTGAGACATACCCAATTTCATGCTTTCGCAAATAAAGCATTTGCCGCTCGCTCGCTTCGGCGAGATTAATCGGTCCGAAAGCTTTGGACTCATACAAAATACTTCCCTGGCCGATTCTGTATGTGCCATAAATGCACTTTAAAATCGTTGATTTACCGCTTCCACTTTTGCCGGTAATTCCGACAAATTCGCCTTCATTTACTTGAATATCAATATCGCTGACCGCCCGGATATGCTTGCCGAGATTATGAAGGTCAAATGATTTCGATAACTCTTTAATTTCCAGAAGAGCTTGCACTTGCTCACCTACTTTCCTATTCTTTTCCAGCCTCGATAAATGATGAGAGACTCGAGCAGGTTCTACATCCGATAATTTGTTTTTTGAATCAGCTTTCCATCGACGAAAACACTCGTTATAACCGGAAACTGATCGCTGATTCTTTCGATGATGAGCAGATCGGCTTTTTTTCCTTCGACGATTGAGCCGATGTCATGATCCATTTTCACCGCCTTGGCCGGGTTAATCGTGACGAGCTTCATCATGTCCGCCAAATCCAGGCCATATTTGTCGACCAAAGCAAAGATCGAGTGAAGCATCGCCGCCGGATAGTAATCGCTGCACAGAATATCAATCGACTCTTTCTGAATCGCTTCCGCCGCGCAAAGATTTCCACTATGCGAACCGCCGAGTAACACATTCGGGGCCCCGGCAATCGTATACATCCCGAGTTCCCGCGCTCTTTCTGCCACCTCCAGCGTGATTGGAAATTCACTAATCGTCGCCCCGAAGCTGTGAACAAGCTCCAGTTTTTCAAGCGTATCATCATCATGTGAAGCTACCGCAATCCGGTGTTCGTGAGCAAGCTCGGCGATTTCCTTCATGCTCTCCATCGAAAGCTTTTCCTTCGTCTGGTGATTATGAATCATCACGTCAATCGAGGCGTCGCTCACATTGTTATAGCTTTTTACCGTTTGGCGATATATTTCCAAGTGACGGTATTGCCCTTGTCCCGGAGTATGGTCCATAAAGGAAACTAAATGTACTTTCTTTTCAGCGATGTAGCGCTTTAGATTATCAACCTCCCCGATGTTATCAATCTCAAATCTGGCATGAAACCGATGGCGGACGAGGTGCTTCGTCTTATGGCTCTGTGCAATTAAATCGATAAATTTCCGGACATTTTCCGGTTCACGAATCGGCTTGTATTCATACTCCGTTCCTTTAAAAAGCGACAGAGAGTGAAACATTGTCGTAATCCCATGCCCAATTAATTCCTTCTCTGTTTCTCTTAAACTCAAATCAAAATCGATCAGCGATGTCGGGCGCGGGGCGGCCATATGCTCAATATAGTCAGAATGAATATCGATAAAGCCCGGGGAAACAAAACCGCCTCCAGCATCAATGATCTCCATTCCCTCGCTGAATTTGATCTCCCCAATTGGAGCAATTCTCGAAATTCGATCATCCTCAATTAAGAGATCATAGCCGTGCAACACCGTATCCTCGGTGATCAATCTTCCATTTGTGATTACGTACACATGCATTTCCTCCTCACCATCAGAATGTTGGCCGACATTAAAGCAGAGAGTGGACCAGTTGCTGGGTATAGCCGTGCTGCGGGTCCTCCAAAATCTGGTCGGTCAAGCCTTGCTCAATCACCATTCCATCCAGCATGACGAGCGTCCGGTCCGCGAGCATCCGGATCACGCCTAAATCGTGGGAAACGAGGACCATACTAATGTTCAGCTCGCGCTGGAGACTTTTAATTAAGTCGAGAACACTTGCCTGGACGGACAGGTCGAGCCCTGTTGTCACTTCGTCCAGCAAGAGCAAAGGCGGATTGTTGGAAAGCGCCTTGGCAATTTGCACGCGCTGCTGCATCCCTCCCGAAAAATTCTTCGGTGCTTCTTTCCGGCGATGAACGGGAATGTTCACCTTATTAAGCAGCTCCGCTCCCCTGTCTTCCATCATGCCGACGTCACGGCTGCCTGCCGCGATCAGCTTCTCGGCAATATTGCCGATTGAAGAGAAATTCATTCTTAAGCCCAAGAGCGGATTTTGATAGACCTTTCCCATGATGTGATTGCGAATATAGCGCTGCTGCTGGGAGGACTGCTCAAACAAATTTGTCTCGCCATTTTCAAACGTGCTGACAAACGCTTCGCCGCTCGTGACTTCCTGATCAAAGTATAGACATTGCATCAGCGTTGATTTCCCACTGCCACTTTCCCCGACAATCCCGAGTACCTCACCGGGAAAGACGTCAAATGAAACATTTCGGCAGGCGTAGACCGTTCCGCAAACCTGGCAGTGATTTTTCACTAAGACAGCCGAATGTTCGTCGCGGCAATGCTCGCAGCCAGGTCCATACTGCTTATGTAAATTCCTCACCGATAACACCGGAACTTCAAATTCAGTCATTCATTTCACCTCAGCCGCATTTAATTTTTCAAGACAGTAGCTCGTGTCATTGCATTGGTAGACTGCCTCATCAGTCGCCTCGTCAAACAACTCATCCAAGAAGACTCCCGTCGAGCCGCACAGGCGGCATTGCTTGTCCTCAAAGGTTTCCGGAGCAAATGGATAATCGTCAAAATCGAGTGAAACAACCTTTGTATAAGGCGGGACAGCGTACACTTTCTTTTCACGCCCGGCCCCAAGCAAAATAAGTGCGTCACTTTCGTTCATTTTCGGGTTATCAAAGCGTGGAATCGGGCTCGGCGCCATGACATAGCGTTCATGGACGAGAACAGGATGGTCGGCCCCGGTCGTCATGCTGCCATATTTCATAATCTGTTCAAAGAGCATCAGCCACGCTCCACTGTATTCATGTTCGGCATGGAGCTTTTTCGTGACGCTTTCGCTCGGCTCATAATAGCGCAACGGCTCGGGCAGCGGTACTTGAAGGACGAGAATCTGCTCACTCGTCAGCGGCACTTCAGGAATTCTGTGCCTCGACTGGATTAGCGTCGCCTCCGCTGTATGTTCGGTCGTCTCCACGCCTGTTGTATCGACGACGAGCTTTTTAATATTGACGGCATTAACCGATTCATCGGAGCCCTGGTCAATCACCTTTAAAATATCCTTCCTGCCAATTAGCGAAAGCGTTAACTGGAGGCCGCCGGTGCCCCAGCCTCTGCCAATCGGCATTTCACGCGACGCAAATGGAACCTGATAGCCCGGAATCGCGATCGCCTTAAGCGTTGCGCGGCGAATCTCACGCTTTGAACCTTCATCAAAAAAAGCAAAATTATAGGCCGGATTCATCAGCTTCTCACCTCTGGCTTTTCGTCTTTTTTTGTCCTCCGCACACTGTCGAGCTTTGATTGGAACGTCACATAATGCGGCATTTTAAGGTGCGAAATGAAGCCGGTCGACTCTACTGAATCAATATGATAGAGGACAAATTCTTCATTATGACTTGGAAACTCATCATTCGGGTGTTCGAGACAATAATCTAAAATACCGATTGAAATCGCCTTTGTCTCATTTTGACCGAAGCAAAGGCCGTAGCCGATTTCAAACTCCATTTCCTTTTTTCCATATTCCTTCTCAACTGTGACCGGCATCAGCATTTCGACTTCTGTCGCCTTTACTTCGCCGATATAGTAAGCATCCTCTTCGTCCTCACTGTCCGCTGTCGGATGGTTGATCGTAACCGGCAGGTACCCGATGCGAAGCTCGCCGACGGTTGGATGCAAATCCCCATAGCCGCGGATGACCGAGTAGGCAAAGGACGTGACTGCCCCCGTTTGTCCCCTTGTTAATATTTGCAGCCTTTGGCTTCTCGTCGATGGAAACTCGAGACTGTCACGGGTAACATCATCCGGCTCCTGATCGTTATTGTCACATGGAGGGAGCAAGCCTTCCTTGCGCAAATAATCAAGCACTTTCGGCAAGGTTTGAACAGTGGTCGTCTCTACCCCGAGGATGCTCTCACTGCTGTATTGCCGCAGCCATTCCCGCACGCTCTCATCGCTTTCCTCCAATAAATGAAAATCGAGTAGCCGGTGGGTATAATCGGTTGTCGCTCCGAGAATTTGACCACCCGGAATATCTTTGAAGCTGGCTGAAATCCGGCGCTCAACCCTCATGTCGTTCGATTCGATTACTCGTGAATAATGCTTGCGTGGGACCGTCGAGCGGTACGCCCTTAATAGAAAAACCGCTTCCTCCGGACTGCCTTCCGCCTGCTTGAGCGCAATCGCTGCCAATGTCTCGTCGTACAGACTGCTTTCCGACATTACCTGATCAATCAGTCCGCGCATCCCGGCTTTTATTCTATCGATCTCAATTGTTTTTCCCTGCTGCACCCGTTCAAATTTCAAGCGCTTAATCGACTCTTCAATCGCCTGTGTTCCGCCTTTAACTGCTACATAGCCCATTAGACGACCACCCTGTTTTCCGTAATTTGTGTTGTGCGCGGCAATGACAAAAGCTGATGTTGCTGATCAATAAAGATGAAGTCAATCCCGAGCGGATATTCCCTGTTTTTCGTTTTGCGGAGTTCGAACCATTCTTCGTTTGCTTTGACATCAATAAATGCTGTTGATCGAATGCCGGGACCTTTTAATTGCCAGGTTTGATTATTCGTTACCTCTTCGACCTCCACAAGGAGGGTTGCTGACGTATGCGGATCTTTTAACGTACCCGACTTCGCCTGCATGATGGCTTCCTGCAAAGCGCCCTCTTCCGCATCCTGAAGAATTAAGATGTAATCCGCCTGCGCGATGTCAACCGGCTTGGCATATGTGAATTGATTAATGATTCTCGAAATAACTTCCGCTTTTTGAGACATGACGGTGAATGTCACTTCCTGATCGAATAACGTTAATGCCAGCAGTAAGAATGACACCGGGCAATCATTTTTGCCATCTTCCTCAAGCAAAGCAACTTCCTCCGCCAAATCAGCCAGCTGTCCCGGCCGTGAAGTAGCATTCACCACTTTTCGATAAACAGTCTGGATATCATGAATATAATCAAATGTCACTCACTATCCCTCCTTACGAAATATCCATCGTTTCAAAATTCACCTTTGTTTTCAAAATCGATTTCCTCTCTGTTGCTTTAACGTCAGCAATGGCTTGTTCCTCATTAGCAAGCAGAGCGTCCCATTTCATTGTTTCAGGAACATTTGCTTGATACGCAGCATCAATGATCGCCAGATGCCGCGCCAGCTCCGGCTTGTCCCCGGTCACAATGCCGATGCCAACCTTTCCTTCCACTTGTACCTTGCATTCGGTTACTAGCACTTCCCCGGGATAAAACAGGCTTTTTTGCGACGTTTCCCGGACTTTCATCATCACCAGGCCATGTTCCGACTCCTGAATGACTTTCACTTCATAGTTTTCAAGAATGGTTGCAGCCATTACTTCTGCCAGAGTCGGCGAGCCTTTTATTAAAATTTCAGTTCTGCGTCTTCTTTTCATATAAAGACCTCCGTCGAACGTTTTGCTTGACAACTTTACTGTATCTTGTTGCCAAGTGCGCGCACGTTAAAGAACAGTGAAGTTTGTATCGTTTTTGTAAAACGTGTTAAGACGAGGGAATTTATCAACGAATCACACTTATTCCGAAAGGATCCCGTTGACTTAAGTAAAGAAAACACCATACTATTAAGAAAATTAAAACAGCAAAAGGTATGGTTACCCCACAGGGTAATAAGACGACAGGCTTTAACAGCATAGTAGAAAAAGGGGACGATATAATGGCAAAAGTTTATTCATCCATTCTCGCGAGTCACGAAGAATTTATCCGCAAGCAACGAATGTTTTTTGTCGGTTCAGCTCCATTATCCGGGGACGGACATGTCAACATCTCACCAAAAGGATATAATGTCCTGAGAATTCTTTCGCCGAATGATATCGCGTATTTAGATTTGACAGGGAGCGGAAATGAAACGAGCGCTCATCTAAAAGAGAATCACAGAATCACCTTTATGTTTGCAGCGTTTGAAGGTCCTCCACTTATCTTACGCCTTTACGGCAGAGGGGAGGTTATATTGCCAGGTACTGCAGAATGGGATGAGCTGGCACCGCATTTCAACATCCTTCCCGGCGCCCGGCAAATTGTGCGAGCCCGAATTGAAACAGTAAAAACATCTTGTGGATTTAGCGTTCCTTTTTATTCATACGATGGCGAGCGGGATACCCTTCATCAATGGGCCGAAAATAAAAGCAAGCAGCAATTAGAGGACTACCGCCAAAAGAAGAATTCAGTCAGTATGGACGGAATGATCACGCCACTCGGTGAACGTAGCGGGGAGTGATAACCAGGCATTGAAAAGCTTGCTGCATAAAAAGAAGGCTGGTCAAAAGGTGATTTTTCTTCACCTTTTGACCAGCCTCACTCTCTTTAAATAAGATACGTAAAGCAGTCGCTGCGGTACATGATCTTTGAATATTCGAGGACTGTACCGGATTTTCGGTCTGTACAGCCTGATTCCAGCTGCAGAAGTGGCACGAGGCTTGGCCATTGTAAGAGGTCTCTTTCCTTTTTTGTTGGAAATGAAACGCTGAGCTGACTTTTCATCGGCTCAAACTCCGTATAGCCCTGCTGCCGGTAATACTGAAAAACCGACGTAATCTTTGTTCCTTCCCGGTCAATATTGGAAAAAGTAGATTGCGATAAATAGGACGTATGAACGGCTATCGGATAGCCCTCGACGATCCGCAGCCGGCTGATTTTATAAACCGTCTCTTCTTTCTTCGCCCTGAGGACATGATAGATGAAAGAATCATAGGGGATCATGTCGCAGGCCAGATTCCTCGTTTCAAAATCGTAATGCATCTCCCGCATCTTTTCACTAAAGCTCGTATCCCCGGTCAAAATGAGGGGGATTTGCAGCTTTTTATTTTGCACATAGCTGCCTTTCCCCTGGACAGAAAAAATATAGCCGAGCTCCTGCAAGCGTTCATACGCTTTACGCACCACGATTCTTGGCACGTTACAATCATCTGCCAGCTCATTTTCCGACGGCAGTTTGTCGTTAGGTTTATAGTTGCCTGCCTGAATTTCCGCAATCAGCCGATCGACCAGCATCGCTTTTTCGGACATTTTGACATTGCTCCCTTCGAACCTGCTTTTACCCGACAATCTTCAATTACGAAGCAACTCATTTCTGATCATGTCTGCCGTCATCAACCATGCCTTTTCAAAAAAGCTTCAAGATCATTAAGCTCTTCAAAATGTTCCTCAAGCTTTTCTCTCGTCCAATCCCACCAGGCTATTTCAAGCAATTTCCCGGCGACCTCCTCTGAAAACCTTCTTTTAATCGGTCTGGCGGGAGAGCCGACAACGATTGTATAAGGCTCGACGTTTTTCGTGACAATCGCGCCGGAGCCAACGACCGCACCCGTGCCGATTTCAACACCCTTCATAATAATCGCCCCGTGTCCGATCCAGACATCATGACCGATTTTCACCTTGTGAGTGCGGCGCCAGTCAAACAGTGCCTCATCGTCGCTTTCAGCAAAACGATAATCAATCTTCCGGTATGTCATATGATGCTGAGTGACACGGTCCATCGGATGCTGAACAGGATTTATGCACACATGGGAAGCGATGGAACTGAACTTGCCAATCTCGGTATAATTAACAGTCACATCCTCCATCGTATAGGTGTAGTCGCCAAAAGAAGATTCGATTATCCGGTTATTGGGACCAATGGAAGTCCATTCTCCGATCTCACTCCTGATAATTCGGCTCGACTCTTCAATACTGGGCAATGCGGAAAGCTCTTTTTCTTTTTCCGTTTGATTAATAAGCACCATATTACACACCCAATCTTTCTTTTCTTAATTTAAGTGACTCAATTGCTTCGATCCCCGGGCTTTTGCTTCCTAACAGCACCGGCGCTTCCCCATATGAGCCATGAAAATCCGATCCGCCCGTCATAACAAGGTCGTACTCGCCGGCGAGCTTCGCCGCCTGTTGCTCATGCTCTTCTGTATGCAACGGATGCCATACCTCGATCCCTTCTAAGCCCGCTTCCACCAATTCCAGAACCATCTCAAAATTGCGATATTGGCCAGGGTGAGCAAGCACTGGAACACCCCCCGCCAGCCGAATCACCTTAACCGCCGTCTTCGCCTCAATATAGTTCATTGGAATATAGGCAATCCCTGGCTCTTCTCCGTTCTGTCCGCGGCTGAACAGCTTTTTATAGAGCGGACCATATATAGAATCGGTATATCCCGCTTCAATCAGCGCCTGCATAATATGCTGCTTGTACACGCCGGTTCCTCCTTCGGCCAGTTCCAGACAGCGCTCCCAACTAATCTCATAGCCGGCTGCCAGCAGGCGCTCCACCATTTTCCGCGAAGCCCGGTGTCTTTGCTCCAGCAGCGGCTGACAGAGCGCATCGATTTTCCAATGGCCAGGTTGAATGAAGTACCCTAAAATGTGAACGCGTCTTTCTCTGCTAAAGTCATAACCGGAAACCTCAATTCCTGGAATCACTTCGATTCCCAGCGCTTTACCCGTTTCTATCGCTTCTTCAAGTCCTTTCGTTGTGTCATGATTCGTCACCGCCAGATGGGTAACTCCCTGTTCAAGCGCCAGCTCCAAGACAGCTTCGATTGAAAGCGGACAATCCGAAATATTCGTATGGCAATGGAGTTCTACTTTCATGGCAACCTCCTTGTGGCAAGTCTTTCTTCTAAAATACCTTGGCACCAAGTATGAAAGGTTAATAAACCGTTAAATTCTTTTTAAGGAATTGTTAACGCGAAAAAAAACTTAGACGGAATAAACAACACCAATCGCAAAAGTGCGTTATAATAGACGTATAAACTATATTGGTTGGTGTTTATTTATGCGTACAAAGAATAGATTAAATCCGGATGAGTCTCAGTATTATAGTCC
>NZ_JAMBOS010000001.1 GCF_023715705.1 Halalkalibacter oceani | reverse complement strand
CTCCTCCATTTGCTTGATATATTGGTTGGCGAACCACATATATCGTAGCATCACGAAGGAGTTTTTTTCATACCTCGCTGGAAGCTTTCCGGAACCCTAGGCCTAGCCTAGGGTTTTCTTTTTACAAAAAGAACTGACTCAAGTTCGTCGACTTTTGAGTCAGTCCGTTAGACTAATTTTCAAATTCCTTATGGAGAAAGTTCGGGTCGAGGTTCTCGTATTCCTCGTCGCTCACTTCGTCGACGTAGTCCTCTTCGGTAAACTCTTCAAGCAGTCCGTCCGGATTGACCGCTACAGCCACCTTTGTTTCCCCGATACATTCGACGATAAATTCCCGCTCGACCTGCACCTCAACATTGGCTCCGTTTTTCGAAATCGTCGCTTCCAGTGTATTTGGCTGTTGAACGGCGCGGGCAATCACGTCCATCTCCGCTGATAATACGTTCTCATCTCTCATTGAAAGTGCAATGGCATCTGTATACGTGACCGTCTGTGTGGCGACATCCGTCTTTGTATTCTTATTATAGGAAAACCACACATTGATATCGTAGCTGCCTTTCACCTCTACGTTTTCACCTTTCTTCTCAGCACTGTATTTATGGTTAATGATCCAGCAACCAAGAATGCTTGACGGTTTATGTGCAGGGGTAATCGTATGAGTCGTTTCAGAGAATTTACGACCCTTTCCACATACCGCTTTTGTAATAATCTCACGATAGTTAAACCCATTTTCTGTCTGAGACATGAAACTAAACCCTCCTCTTTCTCATATCATCGTCATACGCACGGCACGGCTTACGCCTAAGCGGTTCGTCAAAATCTTCACTGTCATCCTATGCAGGGCGAATAACCAATGTGCATGAATCTAGATCATGAAAACAAAATCCTATCTGTAACACGATATGCCTTGAGCGTGGGGTTTAGTACAGAAAAAAGACAAAGAGAGCCTGAAGCAAAAAGGTTTTCATCACCCTTTTGTCTCAGGCTCGGTTCAGTCGGTGAAAAACGCTTCGTTTTCAGATATCCTGCCAAAACGGCGGGTGAGGTTGCGTAACGGCTACAATCTCATTCCTTCCAGAACGTAGCCGCGCGCCCCATCCCGCTCGTTTACCGGTTCATTGTACTCTCTTTTCAGCCAGCTACAGCCATTCGACGACTTCCTCCTCTTCCGGCCGTTCATTCGCCTCCGCCAATTTGCCGACCTGGATCGTGACGACATGCTGGAGGTTCAGTCGCATATCCTCGAGTCTAACCCAGACGCAGTCGTTGCGTTCAATCCAGTCATTGACGCGCGATATCGGATTTTCGGTGAAATAGGCTGTTTGTTTTTTACCATTTACTAATGAAAAAATCACTTTATACTGCTGCATTGTATATGATCTCTCCTTTCCTCTCTATATCTCTCATTCCCGATTCCATCCCTGTTAAAGCGCGTTTTTTACACCTACTAAAAATTTTTTTCGAGAAAGTCGAAAAGACGAAAAAGAGGCCAGGTCAAAGGTTGCATTTTCCCTTTGCCCAGCCTCACTGCCAGATGTATAAGCCTTATGAGTGAAGCCTTCGCTGTCAGATGCTAATCAGTTTTGCCTTCACCCTTTTTTCCGTTTTATGATTGGCAGCCGCCATCAAAATACGGGCTTTTCGTTGTTGTTCCTTTTAACACATCTCCGCCCATTGACGTAATAATTTCTTCGGTCACCGCTTTTGAAATCGTGTTCGATACCATTTGTAACAGGCTGTTTACTTCAAGCTGACTGCGCTTAAATTCCTGCACGAGTGGAATCGCATCGACTTCTTCATGCAAGGCATCAATTTTCGCTTCCACTTCTTTTAATGCTTCGGACTTGCCATAATGCTGGAGATTGACCGCTTCCTTTTGCAGCTTTTTAATTTGGGCGATCAACTCCTGCACGCGCAGATGCTCATTAATTTGCTTTTCAGCCCGTTTGAAAAAATCTACTTCTTCTGTTTCCGCCATCATTTTCGCTAATTCTTTCGCCCGTAGTCGAATGTCCTCACGCGTATACATTGCTGATTTTGTCATGATCCTTTTACCTCCGCTAATTCAACCATTTCTCCGTCAAGTGACCACGTTTTTGCTTCCGTCACTTTCACATGCACAATTTCCCCGATATAAGATTTCGGCGCTTTAAAGTTCACTAAGCGGTTCGTTCTCGTGCGGCCCGCCAGCACATCAGGGTTCTTCTTGCTTTCCCCTTCAACGAGCACCTCGACGACCTGATCCTGATAGGCGAGGTTCTTCTTCGCTGAAATTTCGTTGACGAGCGCATTTAAGCGGGCCAGCCGTTCCCGTTTTACTTCCATCGGTACATTGTCCTTCATTTTCGCTGCCGGCGTTCCTTCCCGCGGCGAGTAAATATACGTGTAGGCGCTGTCGAATTGAATCTCGCGCACGAGTGACAATGTATCCTCAAACTGCTCCTCGGTTTCGTTCGGGAAGCCGACGATTAAGTCCGTTGTGAAAGAAGCATTCGGGATTGCCATTTTGATTTTATGAGCGAGCTCAACATACTGCTCACGCGTATACTTGCGCGCCATCAGCTTTAAAATCTCAGAATTTCCGTGCTGCACAGGAAGGTGAATATGCTCAACGAGGTTGCCGCCTTTGGCAAGCACGTTAATCAAATGGTCGTCAAAGTCACGCGGATGACTTGTTGTAAAGCGCACGCGCGGGATATCGATTTTATGGATCTCATCCATTAAATGCCCGAGACCATAGTTACGTCCTTCAAGGTCCTTACCGTACGCATTTACATTTTGTCCGAGCAGCGTAATTTCTTTATAGCCTTGGCGGGCTAAATCGCGCACTTCCGCGATAATGTCTTCCGGCAGGCGGCTCCGTTCCTTCCCGCGTGTATAAGGGACGATACAGTACGTGCAAAACTTATCACAGCCGTACATAATATTGACCCATGCCTGTGTTTTTCCCTGGCGGACCCGCGGCATATTCTCGACGATGTCGCCTTCCTTCGACCAAACTTCAATCACCATTTCCTTGCCATAAAGGGCATTGCGCAGCAATTCCGGCAAACGGTGAATATTATGGGTGCCGAAGATCATGTCGATATGCTGATGCTTCTGCATGATTTGATTGACGACATTTTCCTCCTGCGACATGCAGCCGCAGACGCCGAGAATCAGCTCCGGTCTTTCTTTTTTTAATGCCTTTAAATGTCCGATTTCACCAAACACTTTATTTTCCGCGTTTTCGCGAATCGCACATGTATTCAGCAAAATCACGTCGGCATCAGCTGCTTCCTCCGTCGCTGTGAAGCCCATTTCCTGAAGCAAACCGGCCATATTTTCCGAGTCATGCGTGTTCATTTGACAGCCGTATGTCCGGATTAAAAATGTCTTTCCGGCTCCGATCTGCTTCATATCCTCGGGAATAAGACTGTCCGGTCGCAGTACCTGTGTTTCCTGCTTCCCTCTTCTTTTTCCCTGCTTGTAATCCGGCTGCTCATTGATGACGATCTCCCGGCCTTTAATCCGCAGCTTTTGCTTTCCATCTGTCATCATTTCCACTTTTACATTGCTGAAATCAAAGTATTTGCTGTAATCCTTTTGGCTACTGCCAGAGGATTTTAAGTCCTGCGTAGCCGCTTCTTTGTCTGCATTTGTTACGTGTCCTAATCGTTGGTCTTCATTCATTCCAAAGCTCCTTTCAAGCAAATCATACAATAAATAATTATAAACTTTTTGTCCGCTGCAAACAATAAAAGTTATTTGGAGATGTCGTGAAAGTAAATTTTTTCCTTTAATAGACCTTTCAAACGGCCTTCATCCGTTTCTTCCGGAACAGGAAGGAAAAAAGGCCGTTCCACGGGACCCTTCCCCGGAACGACCTGGATGTTTTTACATAAACTCAGCCATCATTTCATTGAATTTCGCCTCATCTAATTGTAGATCCTGGCTTGCCAGCGGCTGTTCATCATAGCCGGAGATCAACTCCTGGTAAGAAGGCTGCTCTTTGTTTTGATAAATTAAGCCGGTTACTAGACCGTTGTGCTCCATCAATGTTTGCATCGCCGTCATCCGGTTGGCCGGATCGTAATTCTCGACATCGGCAAGCTTTGTAATGTTTTCCTTAAACCAGTCATATGTGTTTACTTTATTGAACGTCACACATGGGCTGAAGACATTAATTAATGAGAAGCCTTTATGAGCAATCCCCTGTTCAATCAATGCCGTCAATTCCTTCAGATCGCTGGAAAAGCTTTGCGCGACGAAGGTTGCTCCTGCTGTTAACGCCATTTCCATTACATTAAGCGCCGATTCAACCGAACCGCCCGGCGTACTCTTTGTTTTGAAGCCAACGTCGCTTCGCGGTGACGTTTGTCCCTTCGTTAATCCATAAATTTGATTGTCCATCACGATGTAGGTGATGTCGATATTGCGGCGAATCGCATGGACGGTATGCCCCATACCAATCGCAAAGCCGTCCCCGTCTCCGCCTGAAGCAATAACTGTCAAATCGCGGTTGGCCATTTTCACCCCTTGGGCGATCGGCAAGACACGACCATGAACCCCATGAAAGCCATACGAATTAATATAGCCTGAAATCCGTCCGGAGCATCCGATTCCCGAAATCACTGCAAGGTCGTCTGGCTCTAAACCGACATTTCCCGCTGCGCGCTGGATCGCTGCCTGGACCGAAAAATCGCCACAACCCGGGCACCAGTTTGGCTTCACTTTATTGCGAAAATCTTTAAATGTTGCCATTTAGACCAACTCCTTGCATGCTTGATATAATTCGTTCGGCAAAAACGGATTTCCGTCGTACTTCAGGACATTTTCTATTTGAACGCTGTTCACATTCATTTTGATAATATTCGCAAGCTGCGCCGTCGCGTTGTTTTCGACGACAACGACCTTTTTCGCCCGGTCAATATGAGGCTTAAGTGCCTCTGTCGGGAATGGATGGAGCAGGCGGATATGGACATGATTGACCTTGATCCCGTCCGCTTCAAGGCGCGGCATTGCTTCTTCAATTGTTCCCCTGGTCGAGTTGACCCCGATCACGAGCAGGTCTGCTTCCTCATGCTCGGCATGAACGAAAAGCGGCTGCTTGAACGTCGCCTCAAGATTGCTGAGCTTTCTCAAACGCTTATCCATTTGAGCTTGACGGTTGACAGGACTTTCCGACGGCTTCCCGGTTTCATCGTGCTCCACCCCTGTCACATGGTGAATCCCGTTTTTCGTGCCTGGAAGCACGCGCGGAGAAACACCTGATTCCGTTACTTCATACCGTTTATAATATTCTTTATCTTCGCGCGCCGGTATCTCATCCGTCTGGAGTGCGCCACGGCGGATCTCGACCTTGCTGAAGTCAAGCGGTTCGACCGTCTGCTTTCCAAGTGACAGCGCGAGGTCGGTCACTAAAATAACCGGACACTGATATTCCTCCGCCAGGTTAAATGCTTCGACCGTATCATAGAACGCTTCTTCCACCGTACTTGGTGTAATGACAATTTTCGGAATGTCGCCGTGTGTACTGTAAATCATCGCCATTAAATCGGATTGCTCCTGCTTTGTCGGCAAGCCCGTACTCGGTCCTCCGCGCTGCGTGTCAATAATGACAAGAGGCTGTTCGGTCATCCCGGAAAGACCGATTGCTTCCGCCATCAGCGACAAGCCCGGACCGGCTGAAGCAGTGAAAGCGCGGACACCGGCATAGTTGGCGCCGATCGCCATCGTACATGCTGCAATTTCATCCTCCGTCTGGATAACCGTCCCGCCGAATTCAGGCAGCTTTTTAATCATATATTCCATAATTTCTGAAGCAGGGGTAATCGGATAAGCAGCCATAAAACGGCTTCCCGCTGTCACCGCGCCTAAGCCGATCGCATCGTTTCCGATCATGAACATCCGCTTCTTGCCATCCGCTTCAGCAAGCTCAAGATCAGGCATCTTGGCTCCCGCTTCGTTGCGGAAATAGTCGGCTCCGGCCTTAATTGCCTCCATATTCTTTTCCACAACGGAAGCGCCTTTCCTTAAAAAGATATCCTCGACCACTTCCTGGTAGTGAGATGGGGCGAGCCCGAGAATCGCACTCGTCGCACCGACGGCAACCATGTTTTTCATTAAAGATGTGCCGAGTTCTGTTGCAATTTCCGTAAACGGTACGGCAAAAAGCTGAACATCATAGCCCTCTGTCACAGCAGGATTGAATTTCGAATCGGCGATTACAATCCCGTCTGCTGCCAACTCATGAATATTCACGTCAATTGTTTCCTGATCAAAGGCGACAAGAATATGAAGATCGTCTGAAATCGAATTTAACGGACTCGTGCTGACACGAATCTTATTGTTCGTATGTCCTCCCTTAATTCGGGAAGAGAAGTGACGATACCCGTATAAATAATAGCCAAGGCGGTTTAATGCCGAGGCAAAGATTTCCCCGGTGCTTTCGATCCCTTCACCCTGCTGGCCCCCAACTTTCCATGATAACTGCTCTCTCACTCTATCCACCCCTTAATCACGTCTCATCGCTCTATGCTGAGCGCTTAGGAAATACTATTAGCTTAGCACATTTCCGAGTATTTTACTAGAATTACTACCATTTTGACGAAATAAAGACTCTTAAACGCTATTATGATAGTCCTTCTCATCTGAAAAAGCAAGGCTTTTGTTCCCCATAACGGTTCGCCGGGAAGCTTCGCATTTAAAAAGCGCAGAGCTGCTTTTTTAGAAGCGGCGTGCGGAGCCGTTACAATCATGCAAGGTCGTCTGAAAGCGGGGTTCTTTCAGACGGCCGCGTAACGCGCGAAGCCGCCCGAAAATTTTTATTCTCTTTCAAAAAAAGAGGCTGGGCAAAAGGTTGTTTTCACCTTTTGCCCAGCCTCTTAACCGGCATGATCTTTCAAACCATCTCAAAGCAGATCAAACAGCGGCTGTAACCGCAAATGCTGCTTGGACGTCCGCCCCTGTATGCCTATCTCGGTTCCACAATCAGCTTCATCGCTGTCCGTTCTTCACCCTCTATCTGAATATCCGTAAACGCTGGGATGCAAACAAGGTCAATGCCGCTTGGAGCCACGAAGCCACGGGCAATCGCGATCGCTTTGATCGATTGGTTTAAAGCACCGGCGCCAATGGCCTGTATTTCCGCTGCGCCCCGTTCACGAATAACTCCTGCGAGTGCCCCGGCAACAGAGTTAGGGGTTGATTTTGCTGAAACTTTTAAGACTTCCATTCCTAGTACCTCCTCTGTTAACAAAAGTGGGTTGTCCCTGAATTGATTGTCTATGCCAACCAGCATTCGTCAATCGTACAAGATGTGAGTTCTACTTCATCTTATTTCAACATCACAGCCCATATGCCTAATAGAGTAAATTAATTTGGAAGACTGACCTTGCTACGTATAAAATGGATGATCATCGTTAATTTGGATCCGTTTGATTGCTGTCGCCAATCCGGTCTTGGCGTCAATATCAATCACTACTCCATTTAATTGTTCCCGACCTGCGGCCACTTCAAACCTGACAGGCAGCGTCGTTAAAAATTTTTTCAGCACCGGTTCTTTTTCAACCCCAAGGATACCATCATAGGGTCCGGTCATCCCGACATCGGTCAAATAAGCGGTTCCCTTCGGCAAAATCCGCTCATCAGCTGTTTGCACATGGGTATGCGTGCCGACGACAGCCGAGACACGGCCATCAAGATACCAGCCCATCGCCTGCTTCTCACTTGTCGCTTCAGCATGAAAATCAACGAAAATATACGGGGTCCGCTTCCGCACCTCTGCCAAAATATCGTCGAGCTTACGAAACGGACAGTCGATCGCCGGTAAAAAGGTCCGTCCCATCGCATTGATAACGGCAATCTCCAGCTGATTCACTTTGACGAGGGTGTAGCCTTTCCCCGGTGTTCCTTCCGGATAGTTAGCTGGACGGATTAACGCTTTCGCTTCATCAATAAAGGAAAAGATTTCTTTATTGTCCCATGAGTGATTCCCGAGCGTCACGACCTGGGCGCCCGCATCAAGAAACCCTTTGTAAATTTTCTCCGTAATTCCTTTTCCGGAAGCGGCGTTTTCACCATTAATAATTGTAATCGTCGGCTTGTATGCCTGCTTCAGCTTCATCGTGTATTCCTTGATCATCTTGCGACCCGGCGAACCGACCACATCACCTATAAATAAAATTCGCATATCGTTAACTCCAGTCATTTCATTTCGCTCTTAGTATGATTTGTTAAGCGGCTTTTCAAACGGGATTTTTTTTAGAATAAGGTGCAACTGTCCAATTTGACCCGTTAAATAAATAAAGTGGCGAAAACCCGCCACTTTATTTTGCATACTCGACAGCCCGTGTTTCCCGAATAACAGTGACTCGGATGTGACCCGGATACTCAAGTTCATCTTCAATTTTCTTCGTAATATCTCTGGCAAGTTTATGCGCAAGGGTATCATCGACCACATCAGGACGAACCATGATCCGTACTTCACGACCTGCCTGAATCGCATATGTCTTCTCTACACCTTCAAACGATTCCGAGATCTCTTCCAGCTTCTCTAAGCGGCGAATATACGTTTCCAACGTTTCTCTTCGCGCACCAGGACGTGCGGCAGATAAGGCATCCGCTGCGGCTACAAGAGTGGCAATAATCGAAGTTGCTTCCGTATCACCATGGTGGGAAGCGATCGAATTAATGACGACAGGATGCTCCTTGTACTTCGTCCCCAGCTCGACGCCAATCTCAACATGGCTTCCTTCCACCTCATGATCAATTGCTTTTCCGATATCATGAAGCAAACCAGCTCTTCTTGCCAGCTTCACATCTTCGCCAAGCTCAGCAGCCATCAGTCCTGTTAAATAAGCGACTTCCATTGAATGCTTCAGCACGTTTTGTCCGTAACTTGTACGGAATTTCAGACGGCCAAGAATTTTGATCAGGTCAGGATGCAAGCCAAGAATCCCCATTTCAAAGGTTGCCTGCTCTCCATACTCACGAATCGCTTCATCGACTTCACGCCGTGATTTATCGACCATTTCTTCAATTCGGGCCGGATGAATCCGACCATCCTGCACGAGCTTTTCAAGAGCTGTACGAGCAATTTCACGGCGAATTGGATCAAAACCGGATAAAATAACAGCTTCCGGCGTATCATCAATGATCAGATCAATCCCCGTTAATGTCTCTAACGCACGGATATTTCTGCCTTCCCGTCCAATAATCCGGCCCTTCATTTCGTCATTCGGCAATGTCACAACCGATACAGTCGTTTCAGCGACATGATCGGCCGAACAGCGTTGAATGGCCAGGGACAGGATTTCTTTCGCCTTTTTATCAGCTTCTTCCTTCGCCTGTGTAAACCGTTCCTTCACAAGCAAAGCCGTTTCGTGCGCAAGCTCCTGTTCAACTTCGTGACGAATCGCGGTGCGTGCTTCTTCGCGAGAAAATCCAGAAATACGCTCAAGCTCAGCTTGCTGCTTGGCCAAGATTTCCTCCACTTTGCTATTCATCTCTTCAATTTGTCGTTGTTTTTTGGTGAGAGATTCCTCCCTTTTTTCCAAAGACTCTTCTTTCTTATCTAAGGTTTCACTCTTCCGGTCAAGAATCTCTTCTTTTTGTACCAAACGATTCTCTTGTTTTTGAATCTCATTTCTTCGTTCACGAACCTCACGTTCTGCTTCGGTCCGAGCACGGTGCGCCTCATCCTTGATTTCTAAGAGCGCTTCCTTCTTACTCGCCTCAGCATCTCGCTTCGCATCATCAACAATTTGTTTTGCTGCATGTTCCGCACTGGAAATCTTTGCTTCAGCAATGGATTTTCGAACAAGATATCCAACAACTGCACTACCTGCAGAGACAACAAGCAAAATGGAGATGAGCCATATATAATCCATACTCTTTCACCTCCCCTTGCTATCTAATTGTTGGGTTCCAAATTTGTCATACTTTCATTAATTAAAAACGTTAGAACATGTAGACATGATCGCGGAAAAGATAAATATGACACAAAAAATTTACCGCATTCCACTTAATTTTATAGCCCACCCTGTCCAATGTCAAGTGTTGTCAATTTCAGCGGCTGCGCTGATTCCGTCATGAATCGCCACCTCGTACGCTTTGTCACCGGACTGGGCGAGGTGATAGTTATGCGTAATCATAATAATCTGCCGCTTAAACATCGTGCTCAATGATTTTAAGAATTCGTATAAATAAAGGACATATTCACCCGAAACATGCTTGCCCGGCTCATCGAGTAAAAGAGAGCCTGACCGTTTCGGCTGAACCGTTTCAAGCAAAGCGACGCGTAAAGCGAGCGTGACGATATCAACGACGCCACCGCCGCGGGAATCCTGTGGTCTCGTTTTCACCTTGACCCCTTCATATTCCGAGACAACGTAAAATTCGGCCACCGCCTTGCTTCCATGCTCCTCCAGCTCAATTTGGAAGGAAAAGAGCGGCCCGAACACATACTGGAGCGCGTTCGTGACCAGTGTTTCAATCTGCTGTTTGGCCTGCTCCCTCGCATACTCGGCCGACTGCTGCAACAGGACGCGCGCCTTTTCATATGTATCAATCGTTTCCAAATAACCATCGAGCTCCTTCTGCCTCGCTTTTATCTGCTCTTCCAGCAACGCACGCTCGGCATCGAGTCTCGTCCATTGATCGTACGCCTGCTTATGCCGCTTTTCAAGCCTGGCGAGGCGTTGCTCGAGCTCACTCATGCTCAACCAGTTCCTTTGGAATCAGCTCCCATGTCTCAGCCAGCGACCTGTCGATTTCCTGCTCCAGCCGCTGAATCTCCTGTTCCAGCTCCTCCGGCTTAACCCCGAGCTCCTCCAGCTCGGCCAGAAGACGGCTTTTCTGATGTTCCAGCTCTTCCAGCTTCGCTTCGGCACGGTAGCGCATATCGCGCGCCTTATCGATCGCTTTTTTCATTTGTGCCAGTTGTTGTTCGATTGTCATAGAATCACCCTTTTATTCCGATTTCGTATGGCCGCAGATTGACTGTCCGCAAGTCGGACATGTTCCAACCTCAAGCAAATGCTTGCGCCAGCGCTCCTCAGCCTGCTCCTCTTCGGCTTGCTGCGAAGCAATAAAACGTCGCCCTTCCTTAATCCGTTCGCTGCACTCTTTCAGCCGCCCATGCAGCTGCCTAAGTTGTTCAAGCCTCATATGCTGTTCGGCGACCGCTTCCTGCCGACCGGTCATGCTGTCAAGCTGCGGCAGCGTCTCAAGCAGCCCGGACAGCTTCTGCTGCTGCGTTTCGTAGGCCGTAACCTGCTGTCTGAGCCTTTGCAGCTGGGCGAGCCGCTGCTGCCTGCCGGCGATACGATCAATCGTCGCCTCGTCGACCTCGCTGCTGAACGCCGTTTGCTTTACTTTCCCTAATTCTTGCTCTTCTTCCTGCCGCAGGCGCTGAAAAAGCTGAGCGATTTTTTTCAACGCACGCAGGCGCTCGACCTCGCCCAGGACGATGCCATGCTTCTCGCTAGCCTGCTGGATAGTTGCTGTTTTTTCGATCCAGACGCGGCACACTTCACTCGCTTTGCGCATCTCCTGCCATCTTGCCTGCAAATGCTGAAACTGAACAAGCTGCTGACGCGAGCTTGAAAGCACCTGCCATGCCTGCTGCCACTGTTCGGCCGGTTTAACAAGCTCCAGACGTCTGGCGACCGCTTCCTGTTCAAGTTGAAGCCGTTGCTGCTGCTGACGCAGCCGTTCAAGCTGCTCTTTTTTTTGCAGCTTTGCTTTGATCGCCTGCATCCTTTGTTCCGTTTGATCGAGCTGCTCCTTCATTGCCGGGAGCGACTGGTACGGCTCAAGCTCTCCCTCCAGCTTTTCGATTAGCTGTTCCTCCTGCTTCAATTGCTGCCTGAGCTGGGAAAGGTCCTTCGATGTATCGCGAATCGCCATGTCGAGAAAATGGGCGCCACTGATCCTGCCAAGCGCTTTCGCCCGAACGGTATTGGTCTGTTCAAGCAAAAAGGGTCCATCTAACTGCTGGGAAAGATGGAGCATCAGTTCATGGTCGTGGTCAATCCGCATCGCTCCCATTCCGTGTGCTTCGAGCACCTCTTCGGGGACGTGGATGCCAAACCCTTCGAGGATCAAATCCTCCTCACCGGCCTTTTGTATCGTATAGCGGTTTTTCGATGATGTTCTTTCGCGAATGATCGTTGTGCCATGGTCAAAGCTGACGGTCACCCGGACAAAATCAGCGCCAACGCGGATAAAATCGCTCCCGCGCGGCTGATTGTACAGCGCCCAGCGAATCCCTCTCAGAATCGCCGTCTTCCCGCTGTCGGACTGGCCGACAAGAACATTCAACCCAGCATCAAATTCGAGATATGTGTCTAAATGTGACTGGAAATTTTCCAGACGTACTGAGTGAATATTAGCCATATTCCCCGTCCTTCCATCCTTCTTCTACCTTCGTCATTCTTCGCAGCGCTTCCTGCTTCACGTTCTCTTCGACGTTCTTCAGTGAAGCGATATCCTGAATGATCGCGCTCATATTCAGTGTTTGAAACTGTGAGGTTTCCTTCACCTGCTGGACAAAGCTGTGTAGCCGTTCTTCCTGATGAACCGCCTTTTCGAGAAACGAGCGGTCAAGCACCTCTTCTCCTTTTTGGGCAACGGTTACCTCGCGCTCTTCAAGCGAAATGCCTTGGCTGGAAATCGTCCCGAGCACAACCTTCGGCATCCGGCTAATTTCGGTCCAGTGGTTGTTAACACGCGACAGCGCACCCGGGTTGCACATATATTTGCCGTTTCGCTCCTTGATCCCAAAGCCGCTGTGAAAATGTCCGGTCAAAATGATATCAGCCGTCGTTCCCCAAATATGGTCGATCAGCGTATGTGGAATGCCTTCAGGCAACGCCTTTTCGACGAGCATGCTATGGACGATGTGGACGAGAACATCGGCCTCTGTTTCATTAACCGGGTAATAATCAAGCTTTGGATCGCGCTGGTCGAGATCATAATGGTAAGGCTGACCGCTGATCTGGACTTTCACTCCGTTTTTTTCAACCAGTACCGGCTGACCGGGATGAATGATTTTCATCACGCCGAAGGAATCCATCAAGCCGAGCATCGTCCGCGAAATCGTTTCAGGATTGTGACCGAACGTGTCATGATTTCCGGCTACGACATATGTCGGCATCGCCGCCTTCATGAAAATCTTGGCAAACTGGCCGACAACATTCGGCGCCAAATCGGGCCGGTCAAAGACATCCCCGCCATGAAGCAAGACATCGACCTGTTCACGATTCGCCAGCTCCACGACTTCTTCGAGCTTCGCTTTCAACGTATCGACATACACATCAAGCCGGTTTTTCGGCGTCGTGCCGCGAATATGAGTATCGGTTACATATAAAAATTTCATCGTACGCCTCCATTGTTGGATAAGCTGCGGGAAAGGGGCTCGGACAAAAGGTTGTTTTTTCTACAGGGCAATGTGCTGAACCGTCACGGTCGTCGGTTTCTCACAACGGACTTATTGGGGCGCCATTGCCAAGAGGTCAAAGCTGGTTTTGTCTTAAACTCCGTTACCGCCATCATCTAAACGGCAAAGCGAGCAGAAAGGAAATCCGTTCCCTGCTCGCTTTGCCGATTTCACTGCTTACAGCAGGGAGCAAAAAGGGAAGAAAGGCTTTGGACACACACCTTCCTCCCCGCTGCTGACCAGCTTTTGTTCCGCCGGTTGCCGAAAACGCCCTGTTAGTAGATTGACAGATTTGCAAAACCCGTCAGTCCTATTTCAAATCAAATGGGATTTCCTCAGGAGCTTCCGCGCTGGCAGGCTCCACTGTAATTTCTTCGTTCAGGCCGTAATGATCGCGAATTAATGTTTCAATTTCTTCCATGATCGCTTCATTTTCCTTCAGGAACTGCTTTGCATTTTCCCGGCCTTGTCCGAGTCGTTCTTCGTTAAAAGAGTACCATGCTCCACTCTTTTGCACAATATCAAGCTCGGAGGCAATATCTAAAATCGAGCCTTCGCGCGAGATGCCTTCCCCATACATAATATCAACCTCGGCCTGCTTGAAAGGAGGAGCCACTTTGTTTTTGACGACCTTAATTCTCGTTTTGTTTCCGACCATATCATTGCCCTGCTTTAGCGTTTCCGCACGTCGCACCTCAAGCCGGACGGAGGAATAGAACTTCAGCGCGCGTCCGCCCGGAGTCGTTTCCGGATTTCCGAACATGACGCCGACCTTCTCACGGATCTGGTTAATAAAAATCGCGATCGTCTTTGATTTGTTGATCGCTCCGGACAGCTTCCGCAGCGCCTGGGACATCAAACGTGCCTGCAAGCCGACGTGGCTGTCCCCCATATCGCCTTCAATTTCCGCTTTCGGCACAAGCGCGGCCACACTGTCAATTACGATCATGTCAACCGCTCCGCTTCGCACGAGCGCCTCGGCAATTTCAAGGGCCTGTTCCCCCGTATCCGGCTGGGACAACAGCAATTCATCAATGTTTACGCCCAGCTTCTGCGCGTAAACCGGGTCGAGAGCATGCTCGGCATCGATAAAAGCGGCCTGGCCTCCCTGACGCTGAATTTCGGCAATCGCGTGAAGAGCCACCGTCGTTTTACCTGATGATTCAGGACCATATACCTCAATGACCCGGCCTTTCGGATAACCGCCCACCCCGAGGGCGATATCAAGCGCGAGCGCCCCGCTTGAGACCGTCGACACGCGCTGGTCCGTCTGTTCGCCGAGCTTCATAATCGAACCTTTTCCAAATTGTTTTTCGATTTGGCGCAATGCCATATCAAGAGCTGCTTTACGATCACTCATATCCATCTCTCCTAATCATTAGTAAAATATATAGGTAAGCCTTAAAAAGCGAATCTATGTTTTGTTCTTTTCTATCATACATCTTTTCATCCCATTTGCCAATAGTTTTTACGAACATTCATTCGGGTTTTGTCTGTTGGAAATAGCAGGGAGGAGGAAAGAGGGAAAGGGGCCTGTCCGAAAGGGATCGTTCCCTTTTCAGACAAGCCCGAAGCCATAATGTTTAAACGATTTAGCGGCGTGGTGCCGGAGATGGTTTGCGTTCGCGCTTCGGACGCGGCTTCGCAGGCTCGAGGTTAACGCGGGCGCCATTAATGCGGGAGTAGCGTAACGCTTCATACACAAACGGAGCGACGTCTTCCGGCACTTCCACAAAAGTAAAGTTTTCAAAAATATCGATTCTGCCGACCGCCTTCGCCGGAATGCCGACAAGCTCGGAAATTTCATCGGCGAGAATTTTCGGCGTCATATTGACATTGCGTCCGACATTGATAAAGAAGCGGATCATGCCTTTTGCGCCTCCGGTATCGCCGAAGTTGTAGCCCGCTTCATCGGCCGACGTATCGGTCGAGAAGTTCATCCGCAAGAGCGCCGAAACGACTTCCTCCGGCGCATGCTCGGCTAAAATTTCGCTAACGAGCGGGGCAAACAGCTCGGCTTCTTTTCCGCCTGATGCAATCGTATCCGAAATCAGCTTTTTCCATGAGCTTTGCTGCTTTTCGACAACATCCTCAATCGTTGGCACGTCCTGCGATGGAATGCTCATCTTAATTTCCTGTTCAATCGAACGAAGATGCTTCATTTCCCGCGGTGTAACAAGGGTCAGCGCCAATCCTTTACGTCCAGCGCGGCCCGTACGGCCGATCCGGTGAACATAGCTTTCCGGGTCCTGCGGAATGTCGTAGTTGATGACATGCGTCACATTCTCGACGTCAATGCCCCGAGCCGCTACATCTGTGGCGATCAAAAATTCAATCGACGAGTCGCGGAATTTTTTCATCACGGCATCGCGCTGAGGCTGGGTTAAGTCGCCATGTAAACCGTCAGCCAAATAGCCTCTCGCCTGGAGAGCCTCGGTCAGCTCGGCCACACCTTTTTTCGTCCGGCAGAACAAAATACCAAGCTCGACATCCTCGCTGTCAATAATCCGGCAGAGAGAATCAATCTTGTTACGCTCAAGTACTTTGTAATACATTTGATTGATTAAAGGCGCCGTTACCTCGCCTTTGTTAATGGAAACCGTCTTCGGCGCATTCATATACTTGCGCGACAGCTTCTTAATCGCCGGAGGCATCGTCGCAGAAAACAACAGCGTCTGCCGCTCTTTATTCACCTGGCGTAATATCGCTTCAATATCATCAACAAAACCCATATCGAGCATTTCATCCGCTTCGTCGAGCACGACAGTATGCACCTGATCGAGCTTCAATGTCTGACGGCGCAAATGATCGAGAATCCGCCCGGGCGTCCCGATCGCGACCTGGACTCCCTGCTTCAACGCGCGGATTTGATGACCGATCGATTGACCGCCGTATATCGGCAGCGTCCGAATGTTTTTGTAGGCAGACAGCTTCTGAAGCTCACCGGACACCTGGATCGCCAGTTCACGAGTCGGCGTTAAAATCAGCGCTTGCACATAGCGGTCATCTGTTACTTTATCGACAATCGGAATTCCGAATGCCGCCGTCTTTCCCGTACCAGTTTGAGCCTGTCCGACAACATCCCCGCCTTCTAAAATCACAGGGATTGCTTTCTCCTGAATCGGAGAGGGCTCCTCAAAGCCCATGTCTTTAATTGCTCGCTTAATTGAGTCTGAAATTTGAAAGTCATTAAAATACATCGTCATTCTGTTTTATTCCACCTTTTCAATTCGTTCAACAAATAAAAGCATCCATATTTGATCGCCCGGTCCCTGACGGCCTCACGTCCCCCGGCAAGGGTCAGCTCAAAGCTGATCGGCTCCTTCGTCAGACCGGCCAGACCGATAAAAACCGTTCCCGGTTCCTTGTTTTCCTGCATTCCCGGACCGGCAACTCCTGTAAAACTGATCGCGACATCCGACTGATACTGTGCTTTGGCGCATGCTGCCATTTCCCGCGCACATTGGTGACTGATTACCCCATGCTCGTCAATCACTTTCTTCGACACGCCAAGGACATTTTCCTTCACTTCCGTCGAATAAGCGACACTTCCGCCCCTGACGACCTTGGAAGAGCCCGGAAAGGCAGTCAGTCTCCCAGAAAACAAGCCGCCCGTCAGGCTTTCCGCTGCTGCTATCGTAGCGTTTTTTTCAAGCAATTGCAAAAAAACCTGCTCGATCAGTGATGTTTCGTCATAGCCGTATAAATAGGCGCCGACGCGGTCGGTAATTTTTTTCTCTGTTTCATCCAGCAATCTGATTCGTTCGGCCGGATCGGCATGCTTGACCGTCAGCCGCAATGTCACTTCCCCTTCACTTGCCAGCGGGGCAATCGTCGGGTTCGTCTGGGCATCAAGCAAATCCTCAAGCTCCGTTTCCAGCTGCGACTCACCGATATCGAAAAAGCGCAGCACCCGCGACTGAATCGCCGCCTGCTCGCCCGAGCCACTCACTAAATAAGGGATCAGTTCATTTTTGAACATCGGCTGCATTTCCTTCGGTGGCCCAGGCAGCAAAATGATCATTTTTCGATCAACGGTAATCACCATCCCGGGTGCCATCCCGAAATGGTTGGCCAGCACCTTGCTCCCTTCGACGACGAGCGCCTGCTTGCGATTGTTCGGTGTCATCACCCTGTTTCTTCTTTCAAAAAAAGCCTCAATCGAACGGAGCGATTCTTCGTCATGGACGAGTTTTTTTCCTAAAAATTCAGCCACGGTTTCTTTTGTCAAATCATCCTTCGTCGGCCCGAGCCCGCCGGTAATGATGACAACATCAGCACGCTCATGCGCCTGCTTCAGCGTCTCATAAAAGCGCTGCCTATTATCGCCGACCGTCGATTGAAAAAACACGTTGATGCCAAGATGAGCGAGCTCCTGCGAAAGGTAAACGGCATTCGTGTTTACAATTTGCCCTAATAAAAGTTCTGAGCCAACTGAAATGAGTTCAGCATTCATATCATCAACCGCCCTATTTGGATTTTAGAAGAATATGTTTGTTCTTTTGAAAATAATCAACGCCGGACCAGACCGTTAAAATCGTCGCAATCCAGATCGCAAGCATATCAAAAGGCAGGGACAGCGCTTGAAAAGGCCAATTATGTAACATTAGGGCAGAGATCGCCACGATTTGCGCCACCGTTTTCAACTTTCCCAACGGGCTGGCGGCAATCACTTCCCCATCAGCGGCTGCCACAAGCCGGATCCCCGTCACGGCGAACTCCCGACTAATAATGATGATCGCCATCCATGCAGGAAGAAGCTGCAATTCGACCAAGGCAATTAACGCTGCCGTTATCAGCAATTTGTCTGCCAACGGATCGAGAAATTTACCGAAATTCGTAATCAAGTTCAGCTTGCGCGCGTAATACCCGTCAAGCCAATCAGTCGCCGAGGCGATAATAAAGATTAAAGCCGCGATAAAATGCGCGACAGGCATCGTCGTTCCTAGAAAAACAAAGTCGCCGAATGGCAATGGAGCGAGTAAAAAAATCATAAACAAAGGGATAAGAAAGATGCGTGAAATCGTAATTTTGTTAGGTAAATTCAAAATGTTCCCTTCCTTCAAAACAATGATCAAGTAAACAGCCGCACTGTTATTATATACGATTCATCCCCATATTTGTAATCAAATCCACATTTTCCTGAAACGACGCTAATCGAAAAGTAAAACAGGTTGCCGAACTGCTTCTAAAGAAGACTTCGTTCGACAACCTGGAGAAAGCAAGCGCTCTGCTTTCAAATCATCAGCTGTTTTCACCCACTACCGTAATATTGACCTTCTGATGAACGATATCAAGTGGAAACTCAAGCTGTTCACCGTTAATATAAAGCTCGACGTATGGAGAAGCACCAAAGTTAAACTCCACTTCTTCCTCGGCTGCGAGCTCATCGAAGGTTAACACTTCGCCTTCCGACGGCATTCCGGTAAAGAACGTATGCCCTAACGCATTTTTCACATCGATATGAGATGTGCCTGTTAGCTCAATCCTTACATCATCGAGTTGACCATTTTCCAATTGGTAATAAGAAGTGTTTCCACTGCTTTCAATAAATGTAAGCTCAGCTTCCGGCTCCGGAGGCTCCGGTTGTTCTTCCTGTTCTGACTCCGTCTCCGAAGCCGGCGGCTCTTCCTCCGCGATGTTCTCATCTTCCTCAGGATCTGTGCCAACTTCATCGGAGGAATCAAGTTCGACGTTTTCATTCATATCAGGCGGAACCGCTTCACCGCCGTCGCCTCCCCAGCCCATCGATTGCGCTAACAGCCAAATCAGGACGACTACCACAGCGACCCCGGCGATCCCGAGCACTGCGGGAAGAAGAGTATTACCGCGCGTCCGCTTTTTCGGTGCGACGGCTGTCTTTTTTGTCCGTTCAGAACGCGACGGCAATTCGACTGCCTCCTGCTGAGGGTTGGGCAGCTCATTGCGGTATTGATCAAATAAAGGCTCTGGATCAAGCCCGATTGATTCCGCATATGTCTTCACAAATGCCCTAGCATAAAACAACCCTGGCAGCGTCTCGTATTTCCCTTCTTCAATCGCTACGAGATAGCGCTTTTGAATCTTTGTCGTCCGCTGAAGGTCGTCTAACGTAATCTGTTTCTGCTCCCGGACTTCTTTTAAATATTGACCTAGTTCTGACATCATACCACCTACCTACACCTTAGCTTATATCAAAAGAGGAAAAGCCCGATTCAACTACTTCGTATGTGATCTCTTCTTTTTCATCATTTCTGAGTTCGATAATACAATCAAAATCATCCAACTCATACTCAGTCTCCCGCACAAAGATATCCGGATGCTCGACCACTTTCACGGCAGGAAGTCGCATGATATCCCGAACGAGTGTACGATGCTTTTCTGTCGAGCGCATCGTTGTTACAATCCCGTCGATGATAAAGATATGATCCTCGCTTAATTCATCATCAGCCAGCTGACTTCTCACCGTTTGCCGCAGCAATGTGGAAGAAATAAAAGACCATCTTTTATTGGCACAGACGCTGGCAGCGACGATGGACTCAGTCTTCCCAACACGGGGCATTCCCCGAATCCCGACGAGCAAATGCCCTTCCCGCTTGTACAGCTCCGCCATGAAATCGACAAGCAGACCGAGCTCCGTCCGGATAAAACGGAATGTTTTGCGGTCATCGGCATCCCGCTCAATATAGCGGCCATGACGAATCGCCAGACGGTCGCGGACGCGGGGCTCTCTGAACTTCGTAACCTTAATATCCTCAATCGTTTCTAAAATCGCCCTGAATCTCGCTACCTGATCGTCGCTTTTACTGCGGATCAGCATGCCACGAAGCATCCCGTCAACACCGTTAATCGTAACGATATTGATTTTCAGCATTCCAAGCAACGACGAGATATCGCCGAGAAGCCCAGGTCTGTTCTTATGTATATGATATTCTAAATACCACTCTTTTACATCATCCATTTATGCCACCCTTTACTGCAATGATAAATCTGGATACGAAGGAGACGATTCGTTGCCATCTGGTATTCTCTACCTTTCATGATAATGGATTTTCGTCACAAATGAAAGAACTTTGTCGGAAATAAAACAGGTTTCTCTATTCTCCCGATCCATTCGCATAAAAAAAGAGAAGGACTTGTCCCTAAAGGTTGTATTTTACCTTTTGGAACAAGTCCAAAGCAATGTCCATCGTCCGCTTCCGCTGTTGGAAGCCCGTTCCGGAGGCTTTCTTCGGTCCGTGCCTGACTTGGAGCCATTGCATCTTTTTACGATAAGCCCGGCTTTTTCCCTGGTTGACGCGGTACGTACAGTCAGACGTGGCCGCTTAACGAGTGCCGTTATTTTGCACAAGCTTGACCATCATGTTGGCAATCGCATGCTGCTCCTGTTCATCCGCTACACGCCAAAGATCAGCTAGGATACGTTCTTGTTCGTTTTTCGGTTCAACCTGCTGCGATAAATATTCACCAACTTGATAAGCAACATCAGAGATAACATTTTCACTCATCCCTTCATCCTCCGCCTGATGAAGACGATCACCTAAGAAATTTTTCCATTGCTCCCAATTGTCCAATACAGACATGTGAATTCCTCCTTGATAATGTACTTCATTCTATATTTTTTCTAAGGGAGGGAAAAATTATGCATGAAAATGTTTTTAACAATGCCATGCCCCATTAACCGAAAGGATATGGCCATTTATGTAAGTCGCTCTGCCTGATGTTAAAAAGCTGACCGTCGCCGCAACCTCCTCCGGCTGGCCAAGCCGGTTTGCCGGAATATCCTCGATCAGGCTTTCGCGGTCGATCCCGTTCAGCATCTCCGTCTCAATTGCGCCGGGTGCGATGCCGTTAACCTGGATGCCGCTCGGCGCGACTTCCTTGGCGAGCCCTTTCACAAAGCCGTTTAACCCGCTTTTTGCCGCTGAATAGGCGACCTCACACGCTGCGCCTGTCTGGCCCCAAATCGAAGAGATCACGATGATGTTTCCCGCCTGCCTTGACAGCATCCCCGGCAGCAAAGCCTTCGTAATATGCATCGGATTCAGCAAATGAATGTTCATTACCTGCCCGATTTCGGCTTTTGTCATCTCGGTAAATAAGCCGGCATAACTCGTTCCGGCATTATGGATGATCGTATCAATCGCGGCATACGAAGGCAACGCGGAAAGCAACTGCTCATCTCCGTCTTCTCGGGTGAGGTCGGCGCAAAGATAAGTGACTTCCGCTCCGTTTTGCCGGCAAACCTCGCCGACGGCCTCGACCTTTTCGCTCCCGGTCGCATAATGCAAAAAAAGAGAGCAGCCTGGAGCAGCCAGCTCTCTTGCAATCGCTTGACCGATTCCCCCCGATGCTCCCGTAAGTAAAATCTGCTTTCTCATGACTGACTGTACCCTTCCGCCATCACCTGACAAACGGTAAAGCGCTCAAATTCAAAATGATCGGCCAGAACTTCCTGAAGCTCATCCACCGTTACGCTTTCCAAGACAGGAACGACATCAAATAAATTCATCTCATTAAACTGGTAACGCGTAAACTGATTGGCGATATATTCAGGTGAATTAAGTGATCGGAGGAAGGAGCCGATTTTTTTCTTCAGTACGCGGTCGACTTCCTCTTTCGCTAATGTCGTCTGCTTGAAACGCTCAATCATCTGCTGCAAGCGCTCAGCGAGTTTGTCCGGATGCTTTGTATCGCCGCCGATAATCGTAAAGCCAAAGCCCTGTTCAGCAGAATGATCAAAAGAAAACGAATCATCGATTAGCCCTTCTTCGAGCAACACCTGATAATTCTCCGAGCTTTGCCCGAACATGACATCAAGCAGCACAGAGACGGAAAGCTCGCGCTTTAGCAGCTCTTTCCCTTGACGGTCAGCTCCCTTTTCCTTAAAGCCGACTAGACATTTCGGCGTTTGCACCGGCATCGTGATGACATGCTTGCTACGCGCGACTGTCTCCGGCTCCGGCTCAAAATAGCGCTGAAGTTCGGTCAGCTCAGCAAATTCCTTACCTGCCTGGTTCGCTTTGACCTGCGCCATGATCGCCTCAGGGTCGACGGGACCAACAACGAACAGCAGCATATTGTTCGGATGGTAGAACGTTTCATAGCATGTGTAAAGCAAATCCTTTGTAATATTGGAAATCGATTCGATTGTACCGGCAATGTCGATCTTCACCGGATGGGTATGGAACATATTTTCAATCACGCCAAAGTAAGCACGCCAGTCGGGGTTATCATCATACATCGTAATTTCCTGATTGATGATCCCCTTTTCCTTCTCGACGCTTTCTTCCGTGAAATACGGATGCTGGACGAAATCAAGCAGCGTATCGAGGTTCTTTTCGACATTCGTCGTGCTTGAGAACAGGTAGGCTGTGCGGGTAAAGCTCGTGAAGGCATTAGCCGAGGCCCCCTGCTTGCTGAACTGCTGGAAAACATCACCATCTTCATCCTCGAACATTTTATGTTCCAGGAAGTGAGCAATCCCGTCAGGAACCTGAATCGCCTCTTCTTTTCCGAGCGGCAGGAAATGATTATCAACTGACCCGTACTTCGTCGTAAAGGTAGCGAACGTTTTATTAAAGCCTTCCTTCGGCAAAATGTAGACGCTTAACCCGTTTTCAAGCGTTTCATGGTAGAGCGTTTCCTCCAATTGTGAAAAATGCACAGGCTTCACAGCGCTCACTCCTTTCCTTTTAAAAAGTAAATCGTATCAAGCTTGATATGGTTGGCGACGCGAACAATATCCTCTTTCGTCACCGCATCGACTTGCTCAAGCCACTCTGACAACGTGCGCTTGCTGCCGCTGATCACCTGATGATAGAGCAGTTCAACATAGCCGCGCGCAACGTCAGCCGTCTCGAGAATTTGATTTTTCAGCATCGCCTTCGTCTGCTCGACTTCATCCGTGCTGAAAGCGCCCTGCTGCATCGCCGCAAATTGCTCTTTAATAATCTCGACAGCACGTTCGTATTTTGCAAACTCGATTCCGGACATGACCATCATGATCCCTTTATGGCTTTCAAGCCGTGAGGCGGCGTAATAAGCGAGGCTTTCCTTTTCGCGAACATTGATAAAAAGCTTTGAATGAGAAAAGCCGCCAAACAGACCGTTGCAAACTTGCAGCGCCACATAATCTTCGTCACTATAGGTGAGATAGGTGCGGAAGCCAATATGAAGCTTGCCCTGCTTGACGTCCTGCGCATCGTGAACGACACGAACCTCATCGACATCGGGGCTTTCGGTCGTCACTAATTGGTTCGCCGGCTTGTTTATCGCGATCAGCGGGGCAAACGCTTCTCTCACATCGGCGAGAGCCTGCTCTTCCTCAAACGAGCCAACGAGATAGAGGTCAAATTGATTCGTCCGGATCGCCTTGACATAATAGTCGTGCAACGACTCGGCTGTGATCGCCCGAACCTCTTCTGCCGTTCCGAAAGCGGTTAACGCAAACCGTTCGCCTTTACACATTTCTTCCGTGACACGCATGTTAGCATAGCGCATTTTATCGTCATAGACCGATTCGATCCGTTGAATGAGGGACCTCTTCTCCGTCTCCAGCACTGAATTGGCGAACGTGTCGCCCTCCAGGCGCGGGTTGAGCAGAATTTCAGCGAGCAAGGTCGTCGCCTGCTTTAACAATGGCGTTGAATCAGACAAGAACTGCTCATTGGCCACCTCGAGCCGAAGCGTAATAATGTGCTGCTCTCCTTTTTTCTGGACATCTGTCGTGAACAGCGCTCCGTACATATCATCTAACGTCTGACGGAGCTCCTTCCGCGAAGGCTTTGACGCGGTGCCGTTTTGCAGTACCTGGGGAAGCAGCGCCCGCAATGCGACCGTTTCCTGTTCAAGTGGTGCTTTCATCATCATGATTAATGAGGTTGTCTTATATTTATCCGTCGGGACTGTGTGGATCGTCATCTGATCACAGCTGTGAATCTTCTCTGTTAACGGCATCATCTACTCATCTCCTTTTTCACCCAGTCAGCTTAGGTTATGCTTTCACCCTTTTTCTTACAACATGAAACTTAAATTTGTCGGCACGAAAATAATTTAATGAATAGAGCAGTGGTTGTTCGAGCTGGTCGTAATGCATTTGCTTCAACAGCAGCAAAGAGGATTCCGGGTCACATTCTAAAATTTCCGAGACGTGCTCGTGATAGCCGATTGGCTCGATATAAGTAACGGCATGAGTAATCGTCCGGCCGATTTCTTCAAGAAAACGGAAAATTGACTTTGTTTCATGGATCGAATGATTTTCGACAAGCTGATTAGGTATCTGGTCCAGACAGTAGACAACCGGCGTTCCGTCCGCCGTACGAACCCGTTCAATTTCCATAATCTCATCGAGATCCTCCTGCGCGAATTTGCGCCGGTCCTCCTCCGTTGCCGGCTGAACCGACGAGGACAAAAAGATCGTTCCAGGCGTCATATTCGCCTGAATGATCATATCGGTTACACTGTACATTTCCTCGATTCCAGCCGTAAACAACGGCTTTGAATGAACAAATGTTCCGACCCCGTGACGACGAATGACAACGCCTTCCTCTTCAAGAATCCGCAACGCCTCCCGCAGCGTTGCCCGGCTGACACCAAGCTGTTTGGAGAGCTCAAACTCGGATGGCAGCTTTTCCCCTTCTTCGTACACCTTCTTATCAATATCCTCTTTGATGCGGTCAATGACTTGTAAATATAGAGGCCGTTGATCCGTTTTAATCATTCTCTCCACTCCTTTTCATTCTCTCTTGTCAAAGGGGCGGGGCGGCCGGCTTTTGCCTTAAGAACGGCCGTCGCTTAGCCGGTCTCCCTCAACCCTTATGTGTCTATGATGAATGAGATGCTTCGTCCACCTCTGTCTTCTCAACAAGAACTTCCCGGGGCTTGCTTCCTTCATACGGACCGACGATGCCTCTGACTTCCATTTCGTCAATTAAGCGGGCCGCCCTTGTATATCCGATCCGGAACCGGCGCTGCAGCATTGAAACAGAGGCGGTGTTCATTTCCGTCACGAGCTCAACAGCGGGCTGATACAGCTCATCTTCGACTTGTCCTTCCACCGCTTTCTCCTCAGTTGGCGTCATTTCCTCCTGGTATTGCGCTTTTTGCTGAGAAATGACAAAGTTGACGACATCTTCGACCTCCTGATCGGAGAGAAATGCCCCTTGCACCCGCTTCGGCTTCGTCGCTCCAACCGGCATATAGAGCATGTCCCCGCGGCCGAGCAGTTTTTCCGCCCCACCTGAATCGAGGATTGTTCTCGAATCGGTTTGCGAGGAAACACCGAAGGCAATACGCGACGGAATATTCGCTTTAATCACCCCGGTGATGACGTCGACGGATGGCCGTTGCGTCGCGATGATCATATGGATGCCGGCGGCGCGCGCCATTTGCGCGAGGCGGGCAATCGAATCTTCAACATCGCCTGAAGCAACCATCATCAAGTCAGCAAGCTCATCGACAATCACGACGATGTAAGGGAGCATCGGCTGCTTCGCTTCTTCGGCTTCATTATGGCGTCTGATCGTTTCGTTATAGCCCTCGATATTTCTCGTCCCCGTATGGGAAAACAAATCATAGCGCCGTTCCATCTCGGCGACAACTTTCTTCAACGCCTGAGATGCTTTTTTCGCTTCTGTGACAACAGGGGTGAGCAGATGGGGAATGCCATTGTAAACCGTCAGCTCAACCATCTTCGGATCGATCATCATCAGCTTCACTTCATGCGGCTTCGCTTTTAATAAAATGCTTGTAATAATGCCATTGATACAGACGCTTTTCCCGCTTCCGGTCGCCCCTGCCACAAGTAGATGGGGCATTTTGTTTAAATGAGCGAGAACCGGCTCCCCCGAAATATCCCGTCCGAGACCGACAGCGAGAACATTGCTTTCACGCTGTGATTCAGGCGAATCAAGAACTTCGCGCAGGGTGACAATCGCCACTTCCTGATTGGGCACTTCAATGCCGATCGCCGACTTGCCTGGAATCGGCGCTTCGATTCTGATATCCTTTGCCGCGAGGGCCAGAGCCAGATCATCAGCGAGGTTGACAATTTTGCTTACTTTGACGCCGATGCTCGGGTTGACCTCATACTTCGTCACGGCCGGACCGAGATGTACCTTTGACACGCGGGCTTTCACGCCGAAGCTTTCTAATGTCTGTTCGAGCTTGCGCGCGTTTTCAGTCAGCTGGCGTTTTTCCCCGGATTGACTCGGATTATCGGGCAGCTTGAGCAGCTCGAAGCCTGGAAGCTGATACGCTTCATTCGTCTCCTCGGCTGTGACGAGCGCTTCCTGTACAGGCTCGTCCACTGCTCTGCTCTCTTCTTTCTTTTGTTCCACCTTTTGCTTCACTTCTGCCGGCGGATACAGTTTTTGGGTGAAATCGACAATTTCCGGCTCACCCTCGGGCTCCTCCTCCGTTGGGGTGATGACATCAGCCTCATCTGGCAGCGGCCGCTTTTTCTTTTTTTGCTCCTGGTTTTTCCGCTCTTCTTCCAGCTTTTCCTTCGTCCGCTCCTTCATCTGCTTTAGTTCAGCGCCGAATGAGCGAAAGCTGTCGCTTAAGAAAAGATAGCTGCGGCGGAACATTTTGCCGATCAGCTCCGAAAGCGACCGGCCGGTGATCAGAATTAAGCCGATCATAAACAGGACAAAGCATAAAAAATAAGTCCCTGCTTCGGCGAATAAAAAGTAGCTCATCGCAAAGGCCAATGAGCCGACCATTCCACCGCCCAAATCAGCCGGGGGGATCTCCCCTCTCATTTCCATCCAAAACAGATTCCACGTATTGCGAATGACCGACGTGTCTTGAAACCCTTCCTGACCGGCAAGCTGATTGAATAAACCAACATGGCTGAACAAGGCCATGGAAAGAAGAATCACATAGGCACCTGTCATTCGCCGTGTAAACAGCTTAGGCTGCTGACGCTTGACCATAATGTAGATGGAAATAGCCAATAAACCGAAGGCGAGCACGGCGAACCATTCCCCGAGAAAAAAACGGAATAATCGCACAAAGGTTTCGCCGACTGTTCCAAGGCGTGCTAATGTAACGACAGCAATGACAAGCAATCCGAGACCGATGAGCTCAAATGTTAGCTGGGATTTCCACTCGGTTTTTCTTTTTTTCTTTCGTCTTGCCATACGTTTCACCCTTTACTTCAATCACAATTTCCATTCAATACTTAAGAAGCAGCCTGCTGGCTGCTTCGACCATTCTTGGATGAAGTTAATTATAGCATAGACTATGCCTGTCTACATGCTAAAATTGCGGTTTTGCCTGGATGACTGTTCCGGGTGTATATTTTTCATTTAAATAATGCATTGGATCACCGCTCAGCAGCCGTACAATCCGGTATTCGGAGGCATTAAGCTGTTCGACGATCAGCTGACCGGCTTCACATGAAATCACTTGCTGGGACTTGTAACTTTGCTCCTCTTCCGGAAAAATGAATTCTGGTGGAACCATTGTATAGAGAATCATTGGATGACCTCATCCTTTCCGCCGGCCTGCTTCTGCCGATAATCATCAATCAGGCTGTTCAGCTTGCCGAGCGCCTGGCCGATTCCGCCAACTTCATTGATAAGGCCATATTTCACCGCATCCGTTCCGATCACATTCGTCCCGATATCCCTCGTCAAATTGCCTTTTGAAAGCATCAGCTCTTTAAATTTTTCTTCTGTAATCTGGGAGTGCTTCGTCACAAAGCTGATTACCCGCTCTTGCATCTTGTCCAAATACTCAAATGATTGTGGAACCCCGATCACTAATCCGGTCAGCCTTACCGGATGAATCGTCATCGTCGCCGTTTCAGCAATAAAGGAGTAGTCGGCTGCCACAGCAATCGGGACGCCGATTGAATGACCTCCTCCAAGCACCAGGGTAACAGAGGGCTTTGACATCGAGGCGACCATTTCAGAAATCGCCAGCCCGGCTTCCACATCCCCGCCGACCGTATTTAAAATCAGCAGCAACCCTTCAATTTTCGGGTTTTGCTCAATCGCGACAAGCTGGGGGATGAGATGCTCGTACTTCGTCGTTTTATTTTGAGGCGGGAGCTGCATATGTCCTTCAATTTGCCCGACGACCGTCATGCAGTGAATGTTCGATTGCGCCATATCAGGCACGTTCGTCTGACCTAACTCCTGAATCTTGTCCAAAATTCCCGATCCCTTCTCCTCTTTCGGAGCAGGTTGATTCGGCTGTGGCTGTTCGGCATAAGGTTGTTCCATTGTCATCGACCACACGCCTCCTTTCATCATCCTTCTTTTGCTAGTATGAACTTGTTTTTATCGTTTCATCCATCCTCCCTAAAACAAAGAAGAGATGCCGCAGCAGGTCTTTTACAACCTGATGCGGCATCTCTGAAATGGCGGTCATAGACCGCGCTTAAACTTCCATAATAATCGGCAGAATCATCGGCCGTCTTTTCGTTTTTTCAAACAGGAAGCGGCTTAATCCTTCACGGACATTGCTCTTCAGTGAAGACCATTCATTGACCTGTTCACTGACACATTTCTTCAAAATGACTTCCACAAGTGTATTCGCTTCTTCAAGCAGTTTTTCCGACTCACGCACATAGACAAAGCCGCGCGATATAATGTTCGGACCAGCAACAAATTCGCCTGTTTTCTTGTTTAACGTTACGACGACGACCAGAATACCGTCCTTTGACAATAAGCGGCGATCACGCAGGACAATGTTTCCGACATCGCCGACACCGAGACCATCGATTAATACGTTGCCGGATGGCACCTTGCCACTTTTGCGTGCCTGATTGTTCGTAAACTCAACGACCTCTCCTTTATCAACGAGGAAAATCGCTTCAGGCTTGATTCCGACTTGCAAAGCCAGCTTACGGTGGGCGTGCTGCATGCGAAATTCGCCGTGGATCGGGACAAAATATTTTGGCCGCATCAAGTTGAGCATCAATTTAAGCTCTTCTTGACTCCCGTGCCCCGAAGCGTGCACCTTGGCTTGTCCATAGACAACTTCCGCCCCGATTCGATGAAGCTGATCAATAATTCCCGAGACCGACTTTTCATTTCCCGGAATCGCCGATGCAGCGATGATGACCGTATCATGATTGGTGATTGTAATTTGTCGGTGAGCTCCTTTTGCCATCCGCGTTAGCGCCGACATCGGCTCTCCCTGACTTCCGGTCGTAATAATCACAAGCTGCTCGTCCCGGTATTTGCCAATTTCATCAATATCAATAAAAAGATCCTTTGGTGCTTCAAGATAGCCGAGCTTTGAGGCGATCGTGATGACGCGCACCATGCTTTTTCCGACAACCGCAAGCTTTCGTTTTGCTGCAATCGAGGCCTGGATCACCTGCTGAATCCGGTGGACATTCGAAGCGAATGTCGTGACGATGATTCGGCCTTCCGTCTTTTCGAATACTTCGGCGATCCCTTGTCCGACCTCAGTTTCGGACTTCGTCAGGCCGGGACGCTCTGCGTTCGTACTGTCAGAAAGCAGGCAAAGGACACCGCGCTGACCAAGGGCAGCCATCTTCCCGATATCGGCCTGCTTGCCGTCCACCGGGGTTTGATCAAATTTGAAGTCGCCGGTATGGACGACTGCTCCCTGCGAGGTTTCAATGGTAACCCCGACAGAATCTGGAATACTGTGATTTGTTCGGAAAAAAGAGACAGGGGTCGAACCAATTTTCAGGCGGCTGTTTGAATCAATCAACCGCAGCGTTGTTTGACGGAAAATCCCTGCTTCTTTCAGTTTCTCTTCAACTAGGCCAAGGGTAAGCTTCGTTCCATAAACCGGAACATTGATTTTCTTTAACACATATGATAAACCACCGATATGGTCCTCGTGACCATGGGTAAGAATGATTCCCCGTACACGTTCTTCATGCTCAACAAGATAGGATACATCAGGAATCACGATGTCGACTCCGAGCATATCATCATCCGGAAACATTAAACCGGCGTCGACGACGATGATGTCCTCATTCACCTCTACCACGTACATGTTTTTGCCGATTTCACCTACTCCACCGAGGGCAAATACACGCACTTTTTCATTATTTTCTTTTGACAATGGACGTTCCTCCTACTTTCATCAATCTCTATGTTGCTTTTTATCCGTTCTATCATCCTTGGCATAGATGATCTTCTATTCGTTTAAAATGGCAGAGCTGTCCCACTTACAGGAACAATGCCGCGTGACGCTTCAACCGTTGCCCACCTGAACAGGCCAACGGCTTTCTCCATGACGTCATAAAAAGGTGTCCCACCGGCAACTCCGGTCTTACTTGGGAACCTCGCTTAGTATGTGGAGCCGCCGCAAGATCGTCAAAGCCTGCTAACTGGCTTCTCCATTGCAGGTGGACAGCGCGCCCATCATCATTGCCCCGCTTTCGACACAGCCCCATTCTTTATCCGAACAAATCATTGCTTTCAGTATACCTTATTTATAATTTGAAACACAAGCTGAACTTCCTCATCTGTCAATATTACCTAAAGATATCCAATTTTTGAGATGAAACGACATCTCTCGCAGTCCGACTGAATCATCGCCAGAGTAAGAGCCTGTTGCTCACCTTTCTGTGAGCCCTAGATGATCTTTCCGCTTTTCTCCGAATCCGTTTTCACGTCTCTTAAATCGAATAAAAGCCTGCTTCAAAAGGACAGGTATACCTCCTTTTGAAACAGGCCTGGTTGCCTTCTGAAAGCTTTGGGCACCCTTCAGATTAATACGGCATCGATCGCTTTTTTCTGCTGTTCATCAAGCGGAACGAGCGGCAAGCGTACGCTGCCGACTTCAATTCCCTTGGCCTCAAGCGCATATTTGACGCACGTCGGGTTCGGCGCGGAAAACATCGCCTGCATCGTCGGCAATAGTCGGCGATGGAGCGCTGCCGCCTCGCTGACGTTTCCATCTAAAAAATGAGCGATCATCGTCTGCATCTCCGCCCCGATAATATGGGAAGCGACGGATACAACACCCCTCGCCCCGATCGCCATCGCCGGCAGCGTGTTACCATCATCCCCCGTATAGAGAATGAAGTCATCTGCCGTTTCGGTGATCAGCTTTGCCATATGTTCGAGGTCCCCGCTCGATTCTTTTACCGCTGTTATATTTTTTATGTTCGATAAGGCGATCACCGTTTCAGCCTCCATATGGAGGGCTGTGCGCCCGGGAACGTTGTAAAGCATAACCGGCAATGTCGTACGCGAAGCAATCGTTCTAAAATGCTCATACAGACCTTTTTGCGACGGCTTGTTGTAATAAGGCGTGACAAGCATGATGCCATCAACACCGAGCGCCGCCGCTTTTTCCGTTAGCTCCACAGATCCCTTTGTATCGTTGCTTCCCGTACCGGCGATCACCGGCACCCGCTTTTTCACATAATCCACACAATGCTGAAAAAGCTCAAGCTTCTCCGAAGGCGATAACGTTGGTGATTCTCCCGTCGTCCCGGCCACCACCAATGCATCCGTCCCGTTAGCAAGTAAATGATCGATCAGCTCCTCCAGCCGCTTAAGGTGAAGAGCCCCTTTTTCGTCAAAGGGCGTCACCATCGCTGTATACACATGACCAAACTCCATTTCTCCCAGCTCCTTCTTTAGGGAATTCTCCGACGTGTTATCCTTGCTGTTGCCCTAATTGATCAAGATGAAACATATGATGGAGTGCATTAACAGCTTTACTCATATCCTCTTCCTTCACGAGAACCCAAATCGTCGTATGAGAATCAGCTGATTGGAGAATTTGGATATTTTGCTGGGATAGAGCGCTAACGATTTTCGCCGTCACCCCCGGCACCCCTGTCATTCCTGCTCCGACCGCCGAAACTTTGGCGCAATGTCGGTTGACTTCCGGCTCAAAACCAAGGTCATTCAGTACTGCAATCGCTTTGTCGGCAACCTCTTCCATCACCGTGTAGACGACTGCGTTAGGATTGATATTAATAAAATCAACGCTGATTTTTTGCTGGGCCATCGCCTTGAAAACTTTCTCCTGCAGGTCGTATTGCCCTTCTTTCGCCGTGACTTTAATCTGCGTCACGTTGGCGACGTGGGCGATACCCGTGATCAGCCGTTCATGAACATCCTTCGTCTGCCCCGCTTCCATTGTCACCAATGTGCCGCGGCTGTCTGAATACGTTGAGCGGATATGAATCGGCAGCTTCGCCTGCATGGCGATTTCGACCGCGCGCGGATGAATGACTTTCGCGCCTTGATAAGCCATATTGCAAATCTCATTATAGGTCATCGTATCAAGAGGACGCGCCTCCTTGACAATTCGCGGATCCGCGGTCATGACGCCTTCGACATCGGTGAAGATATCGACCCATTCAGCCTGGAGAGCAGCCCCGAGCGCCGTTGCCGACGTGTCGCTGCCTCCCCGACCGAGCGTCGTAATTTCACCCGTTGCGGATTGGCCTTGAAAGCCGGCAACGACGACAACATCGTGGGTCGCCAACTCTTCCTTGACCCTATCACAGCTCATTTCGATAATTTTCGCCTGGGTAAAATCATCGTTTGTGCGAAAGCCGGCCTGCGCCCCTGTCAATGCGACAGCGGACAGACTCTGCTCATTAAGTAAATTAGAAAAGACCACTGCTGAAATAATCTCACCACTTGAGACGAGCAAATCCTGCTCACGCTTCGTCAGCTGCTTCGGCTCAATTAAGCCGAGTAACGTGTCAGTTGCGTAAGGTTCGCCGAGACGTCCCATCGCCGAGACGACAACGACCACCTTGTAGCCTTCCTTGACCGTCTTTTTGACATGTGCAGCTGCCTGCTGTCTGCTTTCGTGATTACGTACGGATGTACCACCGAATTTCTGTACAATAATTTTCATCGGACACCTTCTTTTTCTCCACACAGATTAAAAGGGTGCTCCACCCCTGTCTCCTGATCGGAGAAGGAGGGAGCTGATCCGCCTGTTAGGCGTTTATGACAGTAGACCTAACTTTACGAGGCTTTCCGCAATTTGTACGGAATTCCACGCCGCTCCCTTTAATAAGTTGTCGGACACAATCCACATATGATACCCGTTGTCGCGATTCAGATCATGACGAATCCGGCCGACGAACACGTCATTTTTGCCGACGCATTCTGAAGCGAGCGGATAGACCTGGTTAGCCGGATCATCCTGCAATGTGATGCCAGGCGCTTGCGCAAGCAGGTCTTTCAGCTCCTGGACGGACGCTCCGCCTTGCTCTGTCTCAATGTAAACAGATTCAGAATGACCTGTTTCAACAGGGAGACGCACGCATGTCGCGGCGACTTCAAGGTTGGCCATATGCATGATTTTCTTCGTTTCATTTATCATTTTCATTTCTTCAAATGTATAGCCGTTATCCTGGAATAAATCGATCTGCGGCACCGCGTTAAATGCAATCTGATAATGCTTTTTATCGCCGCTGACCGGCAGGATTTGCGGGGTGAATTCCTTCCCGTCAAGGATATCCCTAGTTTGCTGCTTCATTTCTTCAATCGCTTCAAGTCCCGCTCCGGATACTGCCTGATACGTGGAGACGATGACTTTTTTCAGTCCGTATTTTTCCCGGATCGGTTCAAGTGCGACAACCATTTGAATCGTTGAGCAGTTCGGATTGGCGATGATGCCGTTATGATCCTTTAGATCCGCTTCGTTGACTTCCGGTACGACAAGCGGTACAGTCGGATCCATCCGGAATGCACTCGTGTTGTCAACGACAATCGCCCCGCGCTTAACAGCTTCCGGCGCCAGCGCTTTGGAGACAGAGCCGCCCGCACTGAACAAGGCGACCTGCACCCCTTCAAACGCTTCAGGCGTTGCCTCTTCCACTGTATATTCTTCCCCTTTAAAGGTTACTTTCTTTCCTGCAGACCGTTTTGATGATAAAAGCTTTAAGCTCGCAATTGGAAATTGACGCTCCTCTAATGTTTTGAGCATTTGTTGTCCGACTGCGCCCGTTGCTCCTACAACGGCCACGTGATAATTCGCTGTTGTCATGATTCTCGTAATCTCCCTTCCAAATTCTCTACAGTTTAAGTGTTAACGATGAGTGGCTGGATTGATTATACCATATCCTGACCTGTTCGTTTCCTCTATTAAACTTTAAGGGAAATATTTCTTTTGTGCAACCGCGCCTATCGGGTTAATCCCTGAATTTTTCCACGAGGACTGGCTGAATTTGCTTGCCAGCTATAGCAGCCTCCACAGTGTCCACTAATGCTTCCATTCTGGCGACTAACGAGTTTGGCTTTTTGACCGGGTCATCCTGACCAAATGGAATGAAGTAAATGTTTTTCGTCGCCATCAGCTTCATCACGTTGACCCCGTTCAAGCCGAGCGCATCGTTGGTTGAAATACCGAGCACAACCGGACTGCCGGTACGCAGTGTGGCTTTCGCTCCCATTAAAACAGGCGAATCTGTCAACGCGTTGGCCAACTTGCTCGTTGAATTGCCGGTGATCGGTGCGATGACCATACAGTCAAGCGGTGTCGCCGGGCCAAAAGGCTCCGCCTTGACGATCGAATCAACAATCGGCTCGCTTGTAATTTCCTGAATCCGCTTCAGCCAATCGGCGCTGTCGCCAAACTTTGTATCCGTTGTTTGCACCGTATAGGAGACAAACGGCGTCACCTTCGCTCCGAGCTGAACCAACTTCTCCATTTCCGGCATGACCGCGTCATAGGTGCAGTGAGATCCCGTCAACCCAAAGCCGATATGTTTTCCTTTTAAGCTCATTCCTTCTCCTCCTCTATGAAGTTAAGAAAGCCGCGCAGCCGATCCCTTTGAAGCGACGTACGAAGCGGGCGCGGCCTTTTCTCAAATCCACGCGAAAAATTCTTTCCCTGTTTAAAACCGTGCCTGTGAAAATTGCCCTTCTTATTCTTCGAGCAGGACGGTCAGCACGTCAGCGAGAATTTGCCCGGCCGTTTTTGGGGCGACAATGCCAGGCAGCCCCGGTGCCAGCAATGCTTTCATTCCTCTTTTTTCGGCATAGCGAAAATCTGTGCCCCCGGGTTTACTTGCCAGATCAATGATTAAAGCATGCAGGGGCATCTCAGCCAGCACATTGGCCGTCAGTACGAGAGCTGGTATTGTATTTATACAAAGGTCAACATTGCGCAGCGCTTTTCCGATGTCCTCGATATAAAACGGTTTCAACCCCATTTCGGTAATCCGGGCGATATCCCGCGATTCCCGCGCTCCGACAGAGACCTTTGCTCCGAGGGCGTCAAACGTTCTGGCAACCGTCATCCCAATCCGACCGAGGCCGAGAACCGCCACTTCTGCACCGTGAATCGTAATCTCCATATGCTGAATTGCCATCATGATCGCGCCTTCGGCTGTAGGAATTGAATTATAAATAGCTATATCATCCCGGTCCATCAGGAGCACAAGTTCGCGCTTTGCCTCGTTAACACAGCTGTCGAGTCTGCTGTTTGTAATCCCTGAATAAACGACGCAATGATCAGGGGTTTCTTTCAATTGCTCTCCGGTCAGTTCAATCGTTTCATCTGAAAAAATCGTATCCACTTTGCCTTCCATGCTCATTCCGCTGATCGGCAGAAAAATCGCATCGACTGTACTCCAATCGACTTCATTGATCGTCTGCTTTGAGGCACCGATAAAACCGTCATTAAGCTGATCGAAGCCAACAAGCGTAATTTTGGCATCCAAGGCCGACAGCTTGCGGATAATCTCCAGCTGCCGGGCATCCCCGCCGATCACGACGATATGTTTGTCTGTTAGCATGTGCTCTTGTTCTCCTTTCTGCGACTCCCTTCCCTTTAGACCCCATTCGAACATTCAACCATAGTTTATGTGGTACGGCGGGGAAGGGTGAATATCTTTATGGCTGAAAGAACGTGCATCCCCGGCTGTGGCAAGGCTTGCGACGGCTTCGCGGCTCCCGCCCCATTTTCAAAAGATAAAAATACAAGTCAGGCTGCACTTTCCCCTTCTTTCCAGCACAAAAAGAGCCTGTCCAAAAAGGAGATGCTTCCTTTTCAGACAAGCTTGAGTCGTTTACACTGTTAGGATTGAATAGAGATGGTGTGTCAAATGGCAATGGACCCGTTGACACACCGGTGAAAGTCTCCGACCGGGCAGCAAATAAAGCCACCCTCACTTAAGAAGTTGCTAAAAAAATACGATTTTCACTTTTTCAGCAGCTTTTTCGTAATGAGCGTAGCCGTTGCCTGATTTTAAAAGCCTTGCTTCGAGTGGGTTTCTCGAAGCAACGCGCGGAGCCATTACTCTTCTTCGAGTTACGAAAAAGGAAGTTTTTCAGCGGCCTCTTGCTTAATACTCCTCTAAATCAATGATAATCATATCCTCGCCGATCTTTTTAATTTGCTGCCAATGCACCGTGACTTCGCGGTCCTTCTTACCCAGGCCGAACCATTTCATCGTCGGGATAATAAAGGCTTCGATTTCCCCCGTCTGTTCATTAATGAGTAAATCGGTCTGCCCTAAGATGCCAAGGCGCTCTCCTTTTTGGTAGTCAATGATTTCCTTACTGCTTATCTCACTTAATCGCATGCGACGCCCTCCCCTCGTACAGCTTTTTTACATAGGTATGTGGCAATTCGTAAAAAAAGAAGGGGCTGTGCCAAAATTTTGACACAACCCCTTCCTAGCTCTCCAGCCTATTGAAGATTGGCCGGCAGCGTTCCTGTGCTGTTAATTAAAGAAATTGACGGTTTCGCCTGCAGAATTTGTTCGGCGAGGGAATTAACCTGGCTGACTGTTACCCCGTTAATTTCTTCAAGCATATCATCGAGCGTACGATGCTTACGCAGCAGCAGCTCATTTTTGCCGTTGCGGCTCATGCGGCTGTTCGTGCTTTCAAGGCTCAGCATCAGACTGCCCTTCAGCTGTTCCTTGCCATTTTGCAATTCTTTTTCCGACATCCCCTCTTCGGCAAGCTGACCCGTCGTCTCAAGCAGGGCCGAAGTCAGATCCTCAAGCTGTTGATGAGCGGTTCCGGCGTAGACCGTCAGCATGCCACTGTCCTGATAAGAGGAATGATAAGAAAAGACGGAATAGCAAAGCCCGCGCTTCTCCCGTATCTCCTGAAACAGTCGGCTGCTCATGCTGCCGCCAAGCAGGTTGTTTAACAAAACGAGAGCATAAATATCGCTGTTGCCGACGGCCAGACCCGGATAGCCCAGACAGAGATGAGCTTGTTCCGTTTCTTTTTTGCGGACGATTGTTTCAGAAAAGAAGGCAGGTGCCTCAAGCTTGAACGAGCCCGTTGAAGGCTTTACTTTCGAAAACACGCTCTTTAATTGTTCAATTACCTCAGCTGTCACATTGCCGGCAATCGACACGACGACATTGCTCCCTGTGTAAAAGCGGTCAATATAATCACGCAGCGTATCACTGGTGAACGTTTGCAGCGTCTCGACCGTTCCTAAAATCGGCAGGCCGAGCGGGTGCTTCCCGTAGCTCGCTTCACTTAACAAGTCATGGACGATATCATCCGGGGTGTCATCGACCATTTTGATTTCTTCAAACACGACATTTTTTTCTTTCTTCAGCTCTTCTTCATCAAAAACCGAGTTGAAAAACATATCAGCGAGAATATCAACCGCATAACCGGCGTGTTCGTCGAGAACCTTTGCATAGTAGCACGTATATTCCTTTGAGGTGAAGGCATTCACCTGTCCGCCAATCCGGTCGAATGATTCGGCGATTTCCGCCGCGCTGCGGAAGGTCGTCCCTTTAAAAAACATATGCTCAAGGAAATGCGAGATGCCGTTTTCCTGCTTTTGTTCAAAACGAGAGCCTGTGCCGATCCAGATTCCGATCGAGATGGAACGGACAGTCGGAATTTGCTCTGCTAAAATGCGCACACCATTATCTAGTTCAATTCTGTTTATCAATCTTCATCCCCCTATATCTACTCAAGCGGTGTTTGTAAGGTCACCCGTTTTTCGGAAAGCAATTCAGAGACAGGACCAATGCGGTAGCCCTCGGCCTGAATGCCTTTAATCAACGCCTCCAGGCCGGCCGCGGTCGGCTCGGTCGGATGCATAAGAATCATCGCCCCATTATGGAGCTTTGAAAGAACACGGTTCACCATTTCATTTGGATCAGGCTTGCGCCAATCAACTGTATCGACAGACCACAGAATCGTTTTCATTCCATGTTTGGCCGCCTGCTCGACGACTGTCTGATTGTAGCTGCCGCTTGGCGGAGCGAACCATTCCGGCGTCAAATCAAGCGTCGCCTCTATCACTTCATTCGTCCTGCTTATTTCTTCCTCAATTCTTGCAACGGTTAATGTACTCATATCCGGATGAGAGTAGGCGTGATTGCCAATCTCATGTCCCTCTTCCACCAGCATCATCGCCAAGCTTGGATTCTTCTTGACCCATGAACCGTCGAGAAAAAAGGTCGTCTTCAGATCATACTTCTTTAACACTTTGACGATTTCCGGCAAATATTCATTCCCCCATGCCACATTGACTAAAAATGTGATCATCGGTTTTTGCTCGTTTCCTCTATAAATACCGGCTGGCGGTAAATCTTCTAAATGGACGCTTGGACTCGTTTCACGGAAGATTAGTCTTTCTTCGGCAAAGCTTCCCAGCTTCTTCATCTTATCAAATGAGGCGTCAATATCCACTTCACGTCCGTTATAGCCTGGTACGGCCTTCCACACTCTATCAATTCGCGCATCAATCGCCGCTTCTTTGTATTCCTCTGCCCGGGCAGCAATTTCTTCATAGAGGGGATCCTGCTGCTTTATGACCATTTGGCTGTCATCTTTCAATTCTCCAATATAGTGAAGCGAAAATGGGTTTTGGACGGCGCCGACTGATAGCACAACTATGAAAAAGAAGACACAAATATGAACGAGCTTTTTCTTCATCACTACAGCCCTCCTCTCATGCCAGTTTATGCATGAGTCGGACAGGTTAGAAGAAATTTATGTAAGATAAGTACTGTTGCAGGCGCTCCAGCTTTTAATGCCTAGGGGGCGCATCAAAAAGGAATCATTTCCCCTTTGATACACCCCCCGAAGCCATCGCCGGCACGATCGGGAGATTATGAAACCTCCTCTTCACAGCCAGCCTCAACCATTATTTTTGCGCTTGTTCCTGGCGCTCTTTCTCTTCCTTTAAAATGACCTTCCGTGACAGATTCACGCGGCCCTGGTTGTCGATTTCCGTGACGCGAACGAGAATTTCGTCGCCGATCTTCACCACATCTTCGACTTTGTTCACCCGCTCTTCCGCCAGCTGGGAAATATGGACGAGTCCGTCCTTCCCTTTAAAGAGCTCGACGAACGCACCGAACTTTTCAATCCGTTTTACTTTTCCAAGATATGTTTGCCCGACTTCCACTTCGCGGACAATATCCTCGATAATCGCGCGGGCCTTTTCGTTCATCTTCATATCAATCGAAGAAATATAGACGGTTCCGTCCTGCTCGATATCGATTTTCACGCCGGTTTCTTCAATAATTTTATTAATAATCTTACCACTTGGTCCAATGACATCGCGAATCTTGTCAGGGTTGATACGCATCGTCATAATCTTAGGAGCGTATTCAGACAGCTCCTTACGAGATTCCGCAATCGCTTCAAGCATATTATCGAGAATAATCATCCGGCCGCGCTTCGCCTGGGCAAGCGCTTCTTCTAAAATGTCGCGGTTAATACCGGCAATTTTTATATCCATTTGTAAGGCGGTTACCCCGTCTCGGGTTCCGGCCACTTTAAAGTCCATATCGCCGAGCGCATCTTCCATTCCCTGAATATCGGTTAGCACGGATACATGCTCACCTTGCTTGACAAGCCCCATCGCGATACCAGCAACCGGCGCTTTAATCGGCACACCGGCATCCATCATTGCCAGTGTACTCGCACAAATACTGGCCTGGGACGTTGATCCGTTTGACTCTAACACTTCAGAGACGAGACGGACGGTGTACGGAAATTCATTTTCATTCGGAATGACCGGCTCCAACGCCCGTTCTCCAAGGGCGCCATGTCCGATTTCCCGGCGACCCGGGGCGCGAATCGGACCAGTCTCCCCGACACTGAACTGCGGGAAATTGTAGTGATGCATGAAACGCTTCGATTCTTCGATTCCCAATCCGTCAAGAATTTGTACGTCACCTAATGCGCCTAATGTACAAATGCTGAGCGCCTGAGTTTGGCCGCGTGTGAACAGACCAGAACCGTGCGTCCGCGGCAGTAAGTGAACCTGTGAAGCCAGTGGACGAATTTCATCGACTTTTCGGCCGTCCGGGCGGATCTTTTCGACCGTAATTAAACGGCGGACCTCTTCTTTGACGATTTTATTCAACACTTCTTCAACGTCGCTCTTCTCGACGTCTTCGCGATCTTCAAATACCACAAGCGTTTCTTTCATTATCGCGTCAATCGCTTCAGCGCGCGCGTGCTTTTCGGCAACTTGAACCGCTTCCTTCAGCTTCGCTTCCGCCAGCTGACGAACCTCCTGATCAAGTTCAGCATCGACCTGCTTCAGCTTGATCTCGGATTTCTCCTTACCAACTGCCGCGATGATCTCTTCCTGGAAGGCGATAAGTTTCTTGATTTCCTCGTGTCCGTACATGATCGCTTCAAGCATCACTTCTTCGGGCACTTCATCGGCACCTGCTTCAACCATATTGATGGCGTCCTTCGTTCCTGCGACGACAAGATTGATATCGCTTTTATCAAGCTGCTCAGTCGTTGGGTTAATAACGAAATCTCCATCAAGACGTCCAACCGTCACGCCGGCAATCGGTCCTTCGAACGGAATATCAGAAATCGATAATGCCAATGATGAGCCGACCATTGCCGCCATTTCAGACGAACAATTTTGATCAACACTCATGACGATGCTGATTACCTGCACCTCATTACGGAAGCCGTCGGGAAATAACGGACGAATCGGCCGGTCGATTAGACGGCTCGCCAAAATCGCCTTTTCACTCGGGCGTCCTTCACGTTTAATAAAGCCTCCCGGAATTTTTCCGGCTGCGTACAAGCGTTCTTCATAATTCACTGTCAGCGGAAAGAACGGAAGGTCCTTTGGTTCCTTTGAAGCTGTCGCCGTTGACAACACGGCTGTATCACCATATCTGATAAGAACGGCGCCGTTTGCCTGCTTGGCTAGCTGACCCGTTTCTACTGTCAGCTCGCGACCAGCCCAATCCATTTTAAACTCGTGTTTCGTTTGTTCCATTACGCGTACTCCTCTCGTACACCAATATTCATTCATCTATCATGTATTATTCCCTATTTCAGACTAAAATAAAAGAAGAAATAGGCAATAACCGCCCTCTGCATTCAAAAACAGACATAATTTGGCTGAAATATGTTTGTTTGCCAATCTTTTGAAATCAAGAAAAAAGCGGGAAAACTCCCGCTTTCTTCATGATTATCGGCGTAAGCCAAGCTTATCAACAAGATTACGGTAACGAGTAACATCCTTATTACGTAAGTATGTTAGCAGGTTACGGCGTTGACCAACCATTTTAAGAAGACCACGACGTGAGTGATGATCCTTCTTGTGAGTACGTAAATGCTCATTTAATGTGTTGATTTGCTCAGTTAGGATAGCTACTTGAACCTCTGGAGAACCAGTGTCCGTATCATGCGTTTTGAACTCAGCAATCAGTTCGTTCTTACGCTCTTGTGTTAATGCCATCCAATCCACCTCCTTTATCATAATCTCCTCATCCCGAGCAAACGTCGGTGAATCGCTTTGCCAAGGACAGGATCTGTACATAGAAGTACAACTATCACTATACTCTTTTTTCGCGTCGAAATCAAGTGCTGTTATTGGCGGAAGTAATCCATTGCCTGCTGTTTGTCCTTTTCAATTTGCGAAACGAGCTCTTCGACCCCATTAAACCGTTGCTCCGGACGGATAAACGAATGAAATTCCACTTCGACCTCCGCTCCATAAAGATCCCCGGAAAAATCAAACAGATGGACTTCAATTGTCGGCTCTTCCGCCCCTTCCTGATGAAACGTCGGCTTAACGCCAATGTTGCACACTCCTTCAAGCAGCTGGTCCGCTGTCCGCATTGTCACGGTATAGACGCCATTTTTCGGCAGAAGGTACCGTTCGCCAAGCGCAACATTCGCCGTTGGAAAGCCTATCGTTCGGCCGCGTTTCTCCCCGTCGACAACCTCTCCTTTTACCGTGTAATGCGTCCCGAGATAGAGCGGCACATCCTGCACCCGCCCTTCAGCCAACAGATTTCGGATCACGGTTGAGCTTACCTTTTGCTGATTCCGTTCAAATTTGTCGACGACCGTATAGCTGAATCTGTCACGGGCATGAAAAGGCAATGTTTCCATCGTCCCTTTCCCCAATGAGCCGTAAGTAAAATCAAAGCCGGCGACAACATGAACAACATCAAGGGCGATTAAATAGTGATCGACAAACTGCTGTGGGGTCAAGCGGGCAAACTCCTCTGTGAACTGCACGACATAGAGCGTATCAATACCGAGGCTTTCAATCCGCTTTACTTTATCAGGTAAAGGCGTTATATACTTCAGCGGCGTTTGCGGCTTGCGCAGCACCTCTTTCGGATGGGGATGAAAGGTCATGACCGAAGTCGTGACGCCTAAATCGCGTGCGACCTCCTTAGCTTTCGCCATCACCTGCTGATGACCGCGGTGCACGCCGTCAAAATAACCTAACGCCATGACGGTTGGCCGCAGCTTCAAAGTGGACGCTTCAATTGGATGATGTAAATAGATGGTATCCATACGAATCCTCTTTTCCCTACACATTTCAAACGTTATGAGCCTGTCCAAAACATTTTCTCAGGCTTGATTAAGCCGGCCTTTGTCGGATGCTTCTGATAAACAGCTAAACATTCACCATCTTCATTATAAACGGTAAAGCGGTTTTGATCTAATCCTTTCTCTGCCGGAAGAACGGCACCATTTTTGATCTGCTGTTCGGTTTGACGGTCGACCGTGCAGACGGGAAACTGGGTCAGCGCCGACTCAAACGGCAAAAGAATCTCCTCAAGCTGATCGGTTTCCTGTTTTTGTTCAAGCTCGCTAAACGTCAGGCTCTGCTCCAGAGAATAGGGTCCGGCGGCGGTACGGACAAGTGCCGACATATGCGCCGGATAGCCAAGCCGCTCGCCGAGGTCGACCGCCAGCGTGCGGACATACGTCCCTTTGCTGCAGTGAACCCTGAAGGAAAACGCCGCTGTCGTTTCCGTGTAGCTTACCTCGGATATAAGGTCCAGTGAATGAATGGTGACCTCTCGCTTTGGTCGTTCGACCTGCTGATTCGCCCGGGCGTATTCATACAGCTTGCGTCCGTTGACCTTCACCGCGGAATACATCGGTGGCACCTGGGTAATCACTCCTTCGAACGACCGGAGAATGTCCTCAATCTGGGCCTTCGACCATCTTTCATTGACCGCCTTTTCAGCGACCGTCTCCCCGCTTTTGTCCTCCGTCGTCGTCGCGATGCCAAGCGTTACTTCCCCTTCGTACACTTTCGAATGATCGGACATATACTCGACAACCTTCGTCGCCGTGCCGATACAAATTGGCAGCACCCCGTTCACATCGGGATCGAGCGTCCCGGTGTGTCCGACTTTTTTCGTCTGGAACAGCCTTCTGATTTTTGCGACACAATCATGTGAAGTCATTCCTCTTGGCTTATGTAAAATTAAGATCCCACTTGGATCATTCATTGCATTTGTCCCCCTTTTCCTCTCTGCTTGTCCAACAAAAGGAGGGGCTGTACCAAAAGGGGTTTTCCCCTTCTGAAACAGCCCTGGTTTTCTTTCATCTCTTCCTGATTTTCTTACCGGTCACCTTTGTTTAAATCCTGCAGCAATGTTTCAATCCGGTTGCCATATTCAATCGATTCATCGAACTCGAAGGTCAGCTCAGGTGTTTTGCGTAAACGGATCCGTTTGCCGATTTCCGAGCGGATAAACCCTTTCGCTTTCGACAAGCCTTGAAGCGTTGCCGCTTTCTGCTCATCGCTCCCAAGAACCGTAATATAGACCTTTGCCTGCTGAAGGTCCCCGGTTACATCGACACCCGTCACCGTCACAAAGCTGACGCGAGGGTCTTTAAGCTCCCGCATAATAATATCACTTAATTCTTTTTTCATTTGTTCACCAACACGGTGTGCACGAACATTACTCATACCCTATCACCTCTGCTCTTTTCACTATAGCCATTCATATTCGGTAATCGTACGTTCTGCCTCTGGCTGACCATCAATGAGGGAAAGCGCCCGCTGCAGTTCCCGCTCACAGACAACCCGGTCATTCGCGACAGTTACCAGCGTCAACTCCGCACGCTGCCAACTGTCATAATAGGCTGTCTCAGCTACGGAAAGGTTATACCGCTGCTTTAATTTCGTCTGGATGCTTTTTAAGACCGAACGTTTTTGTTTGAGTGATTGGACGTCATAAATCAACAGTTCACAACGCACTGCACCAATCATTATTTACGTTCAATCTCTTCCATAACGTACGCTTCGATGATGTCGCCTTCTTTGACATCATTATAATTTTCGAGGGTAATTCCGCATTCATAGCCGGCGGAAACCTCTTTTGCATCGTCCTTAAAGCGTTTCAGTGCATTGATCGCTCCTTCATAAATGACGATGCCGTCACGAATCAAGCGCACGGTGGAATCCCTTGTGATTTTTCCATCTGTCACATAAGCACCGGCGATCGTTCCGACCTTCGAGACTTTAAAGGTTGTTCTTACTTCGACCTGCCCAATGACTTTTTCCTCGAATTCAGGATCAAGCAGACCTTTCATTGCCGCTTCAATTTCGTCAATCGCGTTATAGATGACGCGGTGCAGACGAATATCGACCTTTTCGGCGTCGGCTGTTCGTTTCGCGTTGACATCAGGACGGACATTGAAGCCGATCACAATCGCATTCGATGCTGAAGCAAGCATCACGTCATATTCGGTAATCGCGCCGACACCGGTATGAATGACGTTGATTTTCACGCCTTCGACCTCGATCTTTTCGAGGGAGCCGCGCATCGCTTCCACGGAACCTTGGACGTCCGCTTTAATGATGACGTTGATTTCTTTGACATCGCCTTGCTGGATTTGATCAAATAAATCATCCAGGCTCACGCGTGACGTTTTCGCCAAATTCGCTTCACGATGCTTCGACATCCGCGCTTCCCCGATGTGACGCGCTGTCTTTTCATCGGCAAAAGCCCGGAATTGGTCCCCAGCCTGAGGCACATCACTTAAGCCAGTAATTTCAACAGGTGTTGACGGCCCGACTTCTTTGACACGGCGGCCAAGGTCATTGACCATCGCCCGGACACGACCGAATGTCGCACCGACAACGATTGGATCGCCGACTTTAAGCGTTCCGCTTTGGACAAGCAACGTCGCGACCGCCCCGCGGCCTTTATCGAGCTCCGCTTCAATAACGGTTCCCGAAGCGAGCTTATCCGGATTCGCTTTTAATTCCTCGACTTCAGAAACAAGCTGAATCATTTCGATTAATTCGTCAATTCCCGTTCCATCGAGCGCCGAAACATTGACAAAAATCGTGTCGCCGCCCCATGCTTCCGGAACGAGTTCAAACTCGGTTAACTCCTGCATGACACGATCAGGATTCGCCGCTTCTTTATCAATTTTGTTGACGGCGACAATAATCGGTACACCGGCAGCCTTTGCATGGCTGATCGCTTCCTTCGTCTGTGGCATGACACCATCATCAGCAGCAACGACGAGAATCGTAATATCAGTTACTTGCGCCCCGCGTGCCCGCATCGTTGTGAAGGCGGCGTGCCCAGGTGTATCAAGGAAGGTGATTTTCTTTCCATTCGCTTCGATTTGATACGCCCCGATATGCTGGGTGATCCCACCGGCTTCTCCTTCCGTTACTTTCGTATGACGAATCGAGTCAAGCAACGTCGTTTTCCCGTGATCGACATGACCCATGATCGTCACAACAGGAGGACGCTCTTTTAAGTCTTCCTCTTTATCCTCGTCTACATAATTTTCAATATCTGTCTTATCAATAACAATTTCTTCCTCTACTTCAACCCCGTAATCCGTACCGATTAACTCAATCGTATCTTTATCCAGCTCCTGGTTGATCGTGGCCATCACGCCAAGTGCCATCAGCTTCTTAATAATTTCCGACGGTTCTCTATGAAGCTTTTTCGCCAATTCGCCAACCGTCAGCGATTCAACAAATGTGATTTTTTCCGGAAGCGGCTTCGCTTTAGGCGGTTCCTGACGCTGCGGTCTCTGCTGCTGCTTAGAACGGGATTGATTTGGCTTTTTCGGTCCTTTCCGGTTTTGCCCGCCTTGATGCTGCGGACGTGCGTTTTCTTTCTTCTTAGGTGGATTGGAAGGACGGTTCGCTTTTGCAGGCTCATTCGGTTTTTCTCCACCTGCTCCGTTTGAACCCTTTCCTTCCAGCACTTTGACCATCTGTTCATCAAGCACTGACATATGGTTTGAGACTTCAATTCCGGCCTGCTTTAACTTGTCGATAATTCCTTTGCTTGTTGCATTATGTTCTTTCGCATATTCATATATTCGCATCTTCCTCATATATACATTCCTCCAGAATCATTGGTCCAATAGCGCAGTCATCTTTTTCGCAAAGCCTTCATCCGTAAGAGCAATGACGACTCTTTCTGCTTTACCTATTGCTTGTCCTAACGTCTTACGGTCAGCGATCAGACGAACCGGGACATTGTAGTAACTGCATTTGTCCAATACTTTTTTCTTTGTCTGTTCTGCGGCATCAGCTGAGAGAAGAATCAATCGCGCTGACCCTCTCCTCACTTCTTTCAACACAAGCTCTTCCCCTGTTACGAGTTTACGCGCTCTGGCGGCAAGCCCGAGAAAGGAAACCCACGGCGGCTGGCTCATTTCGTTCCCCGCTTGCTTGCTTCTTTTAACTGATCGTAAATCTCCGGACTTACCTTTGTTTGCAAATGCCTTGAGAGGACATCTTTTTTCTTAGCCAGCTCAAACACTTCCTCACTGTTGCTAATATAGGCGCCACGGCCGTTCTTCTTCCCTGTAGGGTCGACGGATACGACTCCTTCAGGCGAGCGGACGATCCGGATAAGCTCTTGCTTTGGCTTCATTTCATTTGTTACAACACATTTTCGAAGAGGAACTTTGCGCTTGTTCAACGGCTCCATCTCCCTTCTTATTCTTGCTCGTCGCTTTCTATCGCGGTAAAGCTGTGATCTTGATTGGACGCTTCCTGCTCTTCGACGGTCACAAATCCTTCGTCATCAAAGATGCCTAGCTCTTTCGCATCCGATTCACTCTTAATGTCGATCTTCCAGCCGGAAAGCTTTGCTGCCAAGCGAGCGTTCTGACCGCGCTTGCCGATCGCGAGTGACAGCTGATAATCAGGTACGATCACCTGGGTCATTTTATCCTCTTCGTTCACTTTTACTTTCAGCACCTTTGACGGGCTTAACGAATTGGCGACATATTCAACCGGGTTCTCAGACCAGCGGACAATATCAATCTTTTCCCCTTTTAGTTCATTGACGATCGTCTGGACACGCTGACCGCGCGGCCCGACACAGGCGCCAACCGGATCAACCTCGGGATTATCGGCATGAACGGCAATCTTTGACCGGTCACCGGCTTCCCGTGATACCGACTTTATCTCAACGGTCCCATCGTAAATTTCCGGTACTTCAAGCTCAAATAAACGCTTTAACAAGCCTGGGTGCGTACGGGAGATTAAAATTTGCGGACCCTTCGTCGTTTTTTCGACTTTCGTAATATATGCTTTGATCCGGTCATTATGCTTGTAGGTTTCATTCGGCATTTGCTCATTTAACGGAAGTAATGCTTCCACCTTGCCAAGATCGACATAAATAAAGCGATGATCCTGTCTTTGAACAATTCCCGTCATAATATCCTCTTCACGATCAATAAAATCAGAATAAATAATTCCACGCTCCGCCTCACGGACCCGCTGCGTCACCACTTGCTTCGCTGTTTGCGCGGCAATCCGCCCAAAATCCTTCGGAGTGACTTCAATCTCGACGACATCATCGACCTCGTAATTCGGATTGATTTTTTTTGCTTCGTCAAGAGAAATTTCGAGTCTTGCATCGAACACTTCTTCGACGACGGTTTTCCGTGCAAATACGCGGATCGTGCCCGTATCGCGGTTCACGTCGACACGAACGTTTTGAACCTGATTAAAATTACGCTTATAGCCGGAAATTAGCGCCGCTTCGATCGCTTCGATAATAACCTCTTTTTGGATCCCCTTCTCCCTTTCTAAAGTTGCTAATGCATCCATAAAATCGCTGTTCATGGATTATGCTTCCCCCTTTCAAAATTGGCTCTTTTTATAAGAAAACCGCCGGGCGGTTTTTTAAAAGCAATGCGCGGAACCCGCTGCCTTGTGTTACGTTCATCATCACGTGCAGCGTGTTTGAGTCATTGCCCTCCTTGAATAAGCCTTACCCGCTCCTTTTAGACGTGCTAAAGAATGGCCTTATCGGCCTGTTTATCTTTTTAGGGAACGGTACAGCTGCTTTTAGTATAAAGACTTCCTTCCCCTATAAAATAACGGCTAATCTGGCCTTTGCCACTTTTTTATAAGGAATGGTGAATGTCTTTGTTCTTGTCTTGATTTTGACACTGATTTCAAGCTGTTCTCCATCAAAGCTCGTCAATGTGCCTTCAAACATTTTCTCACCGTCAACCGGTTCATAGGTAGTTACATGAACCGCCTTGCCGATCGCCTTCATGATGTCCTTTTCATTTTTTAGCGGTCGTTCAGCGCCGGGCGAAGAAACCTCAAGAAAATAAGCTTGATCGATCGGATCAAGCTCGTCAAGCTTTTCACTTAGTCGCTCACTCACCTGTCCGCAATCCTCTAGATCAACGCCTCTATCAGAATCGATAAAGACGCGCAGAAACCAGTTCGGTCCTTCTTTCTTGAATTCAACCTCGACAAGCTCTAAATTCAGCTCCTCGACAATCGGCAACGTCATCTCGCTTACTAGCTCAGTTACTTTCTTACTCAACCTGTACCCTCCTTGCTGCATCGATAATGGCTGTATACTGGAACATCTATTAGTGCTTTGATGAAACAACAACGAAAGAGTGGGTTTCCCCACTCTTTTAGCATCACGTATTCTAAGTATTACCATACATACAATACCATATTCTCACAGGCTTTGCAAATCCCCTTTCCAATCCAAAGCCGCTCGTTCTGTTAAAACAGCGACAGCTGATTGGACTCAGGCATACCCTCGAGGCAGCCGTGTTCGTCCAAGTGCTCCAACACGGTTTTTGTCAGCTTGCTGCGCTGCTGCAAATCTTCCTTCGAGAGAAATTCGCCATCTTCCCGTGCTTTGACGATGTTCAAGGCGGCGTTTGTACCGACGCCCGTCATCGCGTTAAATGGCGGCAACAACGTATCTCCCTCTACCTGGAACTCGGTCGCACTCGAACGGTAAAGGTCGACCTTTTGGAAGGAAAAGCCTCGCTCTGTCATTTCAAGCGCGAGCTCCAGCACGGTGAGAACCGCTTTTTCCTTCGGCGCCGCGTCGAGTCCCTTGGCGTTGATTTCTTCAATTTTCGCCCGGATTGCGGTTGACCCTTTGATCATTGTATCCAAATCAAAATCATCGGCGCGCACCGTGAAATAAGAGGCGTAATAAAGAATCGGATGATGCACCTTGAAATAGGCGATCCGCACGGCCATCAGTACGTAGGCGGCGGCATGCGCCTTTGGAAACATGTATTTGATTTTCAGGCAGGAACCGATGTACCAGTCAGGGACATCATGCTTCTTCATTTCTTCGATCCATTCAGGCTGGAGCCCTTTTCCTTTTCGGACAAATTCCATGATTTTAAAGGCGAGAGAAGGCTCAAGCCCTTTGTAAATCAAGTAAACCATAATATCATCACGGCAGCCGATTACATCCTTCAATTCACATGTACCGTTGTATATCAGCTCGTTGGCGTTATTCAGCCAGACGTCGGTGCCGTGTGACAGGCCGGAAATTTGCACGAGTTCGGAAAACGTGCTCGGCTTTGTCTCCTCAAGCATCTGGCGGACAAAGCGGGTTCCGAACTCAGGAATGCCGAGCGTCCCGGTTTTGCACATAATTTGCTCCTCGGTCACGCCAAGCACTTCAGGTCCGCTGAAAATTTTCATCACTTCCGGGTCATCGGTCGGAATCGTCTTCGGATCAATCCCGCTTAAATCCTGCAGCATCCGAATGACCGTCGGATCATCGTGCCCGAGAATATCGAGCTTCAGCAAATTATCGTGGATCGAATGGAAATCAAAGTGCGTCGTCTTCCACTCGGAGTTTTTGTCATCGGCCGGAAATTGAATCGGGCAGAAATCGTGAATATCCATATAGTCGGGCACTACGATAATCCCACCCGGATGCTGGCCGGTCGTCCGCTTCACGCCGGTACAGCCGGCGACAAGCCGGTCAATTTCGGCTCCGCGCATATGGAGATCATGATCTCCCTGATAGCCTTTGACATAGCCGTAGGCTGTTTTTTCGGCGACGGTACCGATCGTACCGGCACGATAAACAAAATCCTCTCCGAATAATTCCTTCGTATAATGGTGGGCGCGCGGTTGATATTCCCCGGAGAAATTCAAATCGATATCCGGTACCTTGTCTCCTTTGAAGCCGAGGAAGGTTTCAAACGGGATATCCTGCCCATCTTTAATGTAAAGTGTGCCGCATTCCGGGCATTCCTTATCCGGTAAATCGAAGCCGGAGCCGACTGAACCGTCATCAAAAAAGTGAGAATGATGGCAGTTCGGACAGACATAATGCGGCGGCAGCGGATTGACCTCGGTAATTTCCGTCATCGTCGCGACGAGCGACGAACCGACCGAGCCCCGCGACCCTACTAAGTAGCCGTCTATCAATGATTTCTTTACGAGTTTATGAGAAATGAGATAAATAACGGCAAACCCGTGACCGATAATGCTCTTCAGTTCTTTTTCGATTCTCGCCTCAACGATTTCCGGCAGGTTTTCGCCGTAGATGCGGCGCGCCCGTTCATAGCTCATCTGACGGATTTCTTCATCAGCGCCTTCGATTTTTGGCGTATAAAGCTCATCTGGGATCGGGTGAATTTCGTCGATTAAAGAAGCAATATGCTGCGTATTCGTCACGACGACTTCCTTGGCTGTTTCCTCACCCAAAAAGGCAAAGGCATCGAGCATCTCATTCGTCGTCCGGAAATGAACCGGCGGCAATGTTTGCTTATTTAACGGATTCGCCCCACCTTGGGAGGCGATCAGGATTTTGCGGTAAATATAATCCTCTTCTTGCAGGTAGTGAGCATTTCCTGTCGCTACGACCGGCTTTTCAAGCTTTTTGCCAAGCTCGACGATGTTTTTGACGATCTCCTGGAGCGCAGTTTCGCTTTTCACGAGCTCTTTTTCAATTAAATGCTGATAGGTTGCCAGCGGCTGAATCTCAAAATAGTCGTAGAATCGGGCGATTTGTTCGACCTCATCCGGCGACTTCTGCATCATCGCTTCAAATACCTCACCTTTGTCACAGCTTGAGCCTACGAGCAGCCCGTTGCGATGCTTTTGCAGCTGCGAGCGCGGGATCCGCGGCGTCCGGAAAAAGTAATCGACGTGAGACATGGAGACGAGCTTATATAGGTTTTTCAGCCCTTCCTGTGTTTGCGCGAGCAAAATGCAGTGAGACGGGCGCTGACGATGGAAGTTTCCCTGTCCCATGTTGTCATTTAGCTCGTCGTGGTAATTGATTTCCTTCGCGTGGGCATCCTTGACCATTTTCCAAAGCAGGTAACCAGTTGCTTCTGCATCGTAGATCGCGCGGTGATGGCTGACAAGCTCAATGTCGAATTTTTTACAAAGGGTGTTCAAGCGATGGTTTTTCAGCTCAGGATAGAGAAAGCGTCCTAATTCCAACGTATCAATGACTGGATTGGGTGCTTCGGACAGCCCGATCTTTTGATAGCCGACATTCAAAAAGCCCATATCAAAGCTGGCGTTGTGGGCTACAAGAATCGCGTCGCCGACGAATTCCCTGAACTTACGGAGCACCTCTTCCACTTCAGGCTGCCCCTTGACCATATCATCGGTGATCCCGGTTAATTCAATAATCGTGTTTGTCAGCGGCTCATGCGGGTCCGCAAACGATTCAAACCGGTCGATAATTTCCCCGTTTTTCACTTTGACCGCCGCCAGTTCGATGATCTGGTTGTAAACAGCGGACAGTCCCGTTGTTTCGACGTCAAAGACAACATATTCATCCTCCATTAACAAGCGATGGGCTTCGTTGTAGGCAATCGGGACCCCGTCATCAACAAGGTTCGCCTCAATGCCAAACAGCACTTTAATTCCGTGCTTCTTTCCGGCAGAATATGCTTCAGGAAACGCCTGAACGACTCCATGATCGGTGACTGCCACCGCCGGATGGCCCCACTTCGCAGCCTGTTCAACATAGCGTCCGGCACTGGTTACTCCGTCCATCTGACTCATCGTCGTATGAAGGTGAAGCTCGACTCGCTTTTCTTCAGGAGGTGCTGTATCCTGGCGCTCCTCCGGCGTCAGCTGATTGACATCATTGGCGATCATCACTAGATCGCGGACAAACGTATCATTCTGAATGCCGCCCCGGACTTTAAGCCACATCCCTTTTTTCACCGCCTGCAACAGCGGAACATCCTCTTTGTCACGCGAGAACATTTTGACGAGAATCGAATCGGTGTAATCGGTGATTTTAAATGTCAGCAATGTTCGACCGCTTCGTAATTCCCGTGTTTCGGCGGCGAAGACGTACCCTTGGACGGTGACTCTTCGTTCCTCGTCCACAATCGCTTCCAATGGAATCGGATCATCTTTAATCGGGTAACCAAGAACAAGGGCTTTCCCTTTGATTTCTTTTTCGGCCTGCTGTTCGAGCTTCTTCTTTTCTAGCATCGCTTCAACGACCTTCGAGTGATCCTCCTGCTCCCTTTGCTCGACAAATTTATCAAATTCCTGCTTTGATTCACGAATATCGGTTTCAAACTGCACGGCCGGCAAACTTAACAGCTGCGTGCTTTGCTGCAATGGCTCCGTCAGCTTGCGCTTGAGGGCGACCGCTTCCGTTTCGTTGCGAACCTGGATAATGAGCCGCTTGCCGTCATAGCCCGGCGTCTGCTGGGACAGCATTGAACGCAACCCATCTGAAATTGGTGAAAGCTTTGAAATGATCAGCGGCCAATAATCAACCCAGTGCGCCTCCTCCATCGCAATCGACTCGTAATGAAAGGTAAACGATACCGACGCAATATGTTCAAACGTATGCTTCATCCGCGACAGAAACAATTCATAAACAGCAGACGGAACAATCAGCGGTAAATTGATATGAAAATGCCAGGCGCGTTTTTCCTTAGAAATGACAAGCTTGCGAATCTGTCCTTCTTGAAAATGCGCTTGCTTCACTTCTTCAGGAATTTGCAGCTGTTCCAGCAATAATTGCAGCCGTTCCTTTCTCACCTGTTCGTCAAGTGACATCGATCTCCGTCCTTTCCTTCTCGTTCATTTCACCGGTAAGAAACCGTCCGGCTTTACTCTTAAGAAAAGACTGAATCTCGTCGTAGAAATAACTTCGAGTCAGTCTTTTGCTTTTTTATAAGGAAGCGGGCTAGTTGTTCAGCTTCGCGATCATTTCTTCAAGTACATGCGGAAGCTTTGCCACCTCTGCTTCAATCATTTCCCCTGTCTTACGGACCTTCACTTCAACGATGTCTTCGGCTGCTTTCTTTCCAACAGCAATCCGGATAGGCAAACCGATTAAATCGGAATCCTTGAATTTCACGCCGGCGCGTTCTGGACGGTCATCAAAAAGGACGTCGTAGCCAAGCTGCTTCAATGTTTGATAAAGCTGCTCGCCCAGCTCTTTTTGTGCCTCATCCTTCACGTTAATCGTCACGAGATGGAGATCAAACGGCGCGACTGCTGGCGGCCAGACAATTCCGTTTTCATCATGATGCTGCTCGACGATAGCCGCCACCGTTCGTGAAACACCTATCCCATAACAGCCCATAATCATCGACTGCGTTTTGCCATTTTCATCGAGGTACGTCGCTCCAAGCGCTTCACTATATTTCGTGCCGAGCTTAAAGACATGACCGACTTCAATTCCCATCGCAAACTGGATCGTCCCATTGCCACAAGGAGAAGGGTCGCCCTCCTGGATCAGGCGCAAATCGGCGTATGTCGCCGTAAAGTCACGGCCCGGGTTGACATTCTTGTAGTGCTTGTCCTTTTCATTTGCCCCGCAAATGCCGTTAACGACAGCCTCAACCGCGTGGTCGGCAATTACGGTAACTTCGGCAGGCAGGTTGATCGGCCCGATGTATCCTGTTTCACAGTTTAACAGGCGCACTGTTTCTTCTGCCGAAGCCAGCTCGACACTGTCTTTATCGAGGACATTTTTTACTTTTATTTCATTTACTTCATGATCACCGCGAACGAGAACGAGTACAGGCTCTTCATCGGCGATAAAAAGCAGCGATTTGATCGTTTGACCGGAGCTTACCTTGAAGAAGTCCGCCACTTCCTCAATCGTGCGGATGTTGACCGTATCGACAAGCTCCTTTTCCTTTACAGACTCGTTTGATTTCGCATATGTCGTCACGACCGGCGCGATTTCAATGTTGGCGGCAAAATCAGACTGATCGGAGTAGGCAATCGTATCCTCACCTATTTCACTTAACACCATAAACTCATGTGTATCGGTTCCACCGATTGCTCCTGAATCGGCCTCCACAGCGCGGAAATTGAGCGCGCAGCGGGTGAAAATGTTTTGATACGCTTTGTACATTGCCTGATAGCTCTCGTCAAGACCTTCCTTTGACGTGTCAAACGAATAGGCATCCTTCATAATAAATTCTCTTGAACGCAGTACGCCAAAGCGCGGGCGCCGTTCGTCGCGGTATTTCGTCTGAATCTGGTACAAGTTGACAGGCAGCTTCTTGTACGACTGAAGCTCATCGCGGACAAGAGCGGTAATGACTTCTTCATGTGTCGCGCCCAGTACAAAATCGCGCTCATGGCGATCCTTCAACCTCATCAATTCAGGACCGTATGCGTGCAAACGGCCGGACTCCTCCCATAATTCAGCTGGCTGAATTGCCGGAAGAAGCACCTCTTGCCCACCGGCTTCATTCATTTCTTCACGAATAATTTCTTCCACTTTTCGTAATACTTTTTTGCCTAATGGCAGATAAGAGTATATCCCTGATGCCGTTTGCCGGATTAAACCAGCACGTAACATAAGCTGGTGGCTCTTAATTTCCGCGTCAGCGGGTACATCCCGTAAGGTAGGTGCTAAAAAAGTACGTTGTCTCATTCGCTTAAATCCTTTCCCACTTCAATCTCAATTGTTTATATAGTAACACAGATCAGAAAAGCGTCATAGCATTTCCATTCCACCGCGGCTCCGTTCTACACAAAGTGAGTAGGAAAGAAAGTTCACTTTCCTACTCACTTTTAAACCAGCAATGGCTTCGCCCGCCACAAGTCCGTTGTGAGAAATCCACTCTCATCAGACTGTAAAAGATCGTGGCGGCTTTTAGCGGCGGTTCCGCTCTACACAAAGTGAGCAGGAAAGAAAGTTCGCTTTCCTGCTCACTTTTCAAACCTCTTACATAAAGAATTTGTTGATGTCGTTCCAGGTGACGACGATCATCAGGAGCATGAGCAAAGCGAAGCCGACGAAGTGGACGAGTCCTTCCTTTTGCGGATCAATCGGCTTGCCGCGTAATGCTTCCAGTCCGATAAAGATTAAACGCCCGCCATCCATGGCCGGGATCGGCAGCAGGTTAATAATACCCAAGTTGACACTTAAAGCAGCCGCCCACTGCATGAGAACAAAGATCCCCATCGCAGCTGCTTCCCCGGTATAATTGTAAATACCGACAGGACCGGCGACGTAATCCAGCGAAAACTGGCCGGTGACGATCATGCCGAGCACTTCAAAAATCATCGTCATAAATGTATAGGTTTGCGTAAAACCAAAGGCAATCGAACCGAGAAGATTGAATTCAGTCGGCCGGGCAATGCCGACAAATCCTTCCGCATCACCAAACTGTCCAACACGCTCCTGTGGCGTGACCGGCAGCGAAAGCAGCTCGCCATTTCGTTCCACTTCAAACGTAATCGCCTCGTTCGGATGCTGTTGAATAATTTCTGTCATTTCCACCCATGTATCAAGCGGCTGACCATCAATCGAGACAACCTGATCCCCTTCTTGCAGGCCGGCATCAGCTGCGGCGCTATTTTCCGTCACCTCGCCGATGCGCGGCTCGTCAATCGGCATTCCCTGTAGCAGGGCGAACGCAATTAAAATCCCAACAGCAAGGACAAAGTTCATCATCGGTCCGGCAAAGATCGCCAGCGCGCGCTGCCCCACTGTTTTCGAACCAAATTGACGATTCCATGGAGCGATTTGCGTCGCCTGTTCATCCTTGATCAGATGGGCTTTCGGATCAATTTGATACTGCATCCGCACCCCTTCATCGTTATAAGCTTCCACAATCAGGTCATGTTCTAAATCGATTTTTTCCACCTGAACGACATGGGCTTCGGGATGCTTTGATTTATTGTTAATAATCAGTTCACTTACGCGATTGGATCGGTTAAAAACAAGTCCAATTTCATAGCCTGGCTTAATCTCGACAATTTCAGGGTCCTCCCCCGCCATTCGGACGAACCCGCCAATCGGAAGGAGGCGGATCGTATAGACGGTTTCCCCTTTTTTAAACGAGTAGATTTTCGGCCCAAATCCAATTGCAAACTCACGGCACAGGATTCCGGCACGCTTGGCAAAATAGAGATGCCCCCATTCATGAATGAACACAAGCAGGCCAAATATAATAATGACAGATAGCAACGTATTCATGGCTGACGTTCCACCTTTCTTAATTTACGGTTGAGCGGATAAAAGCCCGTGTTTCCTCATCTACAGCTTTAATTTCTTCAAGAGTCGGTGCTGCGATGACATCGTGTCGTTCGAGTGCCTGTTCGATGACGGACTCAATCCCTAAAAAGGAAAGCTGCTTATCAAGGAATAAGGCAACAGCCACTTCATTAGCGGCGTTCAACACCGTCGGCATCGTCCCGCCGATGCGCCCCGCTTCGTAAGCAAGCGCCATACAGCGAAAGCGCTCCATATCCAACTGGGAAAAATGAAGCTTGCCAACCTCGGCCAGGTTTAAGCGTTCCTCCGATTGACCGGCAAGACGCTTCGGATACGTTAACGCATATTGAATCGGGACGCGCATATCCGGCGTTCCAAGCTGAGCTATCACACTATGATCAACAAATTCGACCATTGAATGAATGATGCTTTCTTTATGTAGAACAACTTCTATCCTCTCATAAGGGATGTCAAAAAGCCAATACGCTTCAATCACTTCCAGTCCCTTATTCATCATTGTAGCAGAATCAATTGTGATTTTGGCGCCCATCGACCAATTAGGATGGTTGAGAGCCTGCTCTACCGTTACTTCCTTGAGCTCGTCTCTTGATAGATCGCGGAAGCTGCCACCGGAAGCAGTTAAAATTAGCTTCTCGATCTCCCGTTTATTTTCTCCATTTAACGCCTGAAATATAGCCGAATGCTCACTGTCAACCGGTAGCAGGGAAACCTGATGTGCTTTCGCTGCGGCAGTAACAATGTGCCCGGCGGTGACGAGCGTTTCCTTATTGGCAATCGCAATCGTTTTACCGGCCTCGATCGCCGCCAGCGTTGGAACAAGTCCTACGCTGCCAAGCACCGCATTAACAAGGATCGCACTTTCAGGATACGTCGCGACTTCCAACAAACCTTCATCTCCGTAAACAACCTTCGTTTCTGCCGGGACGTTGTGGCGCGCCTTTTCGTAATCATCCTTTGACTGGACGGATAACAGCTTCGGCTTAAATTCACGGGCTTGCTCGCAGGCGAGGTCAATATTTTTTCCTGTCGACATCGCCACAATCTTGAATTCTTCACGATGATGCCGGACGACATCAAGCGTTTGCGTGCCGATTGAGCCGGTGGCCCCTAATAAACTTATTAATTTCAACATACTCACCTACTATTTGAATTATACTTGTCTTTTTTTGTTTTCGCGCTAGATTAGGTGAAGCAGATGCAAAATCGGCATCACATAAATCAAGCTGTCAAAACGATCAAGGATACCGCCATGTCCGGGGAGGACGTTGCCCGAATCTTTTACCGCATAATGCCTTTTCAGCGCCGACTCCACTAAATCACCAAGTTGTCCAAAAATCGAAGCAACGATAATGACAAACAAAGCAACGAGATAGCTTGAAAAGATCGGCACAACCGCATAAAATACCGAGCCGACAATAACGGCGGCAACCACACCACCGATGGAGCCTTCAATCGTTTTCTTCGGGCTGATATCCGGCCACAGCTTCTTTTTTCCCCATTTTCGTCCAACAAAGTAAGCCCCTGAATCAGTTGTCCAAATAATAAACAGCACATAAAAAACAAGCAGCATGCCATAATCCGGAATGTCTCTTGTCATGATTAAATAATGAAAGCCGAAGCCCACATAGACGGAGGAGAGAATGACAAAGCCGACTTGATCAAATGTAAATGAGTTTTTTGTAATAACCGTAAACATTAGCAAAACTAAAATCATAAAGACAAAGATTTCGACCTTTGTAAAGTAAGAAGGGATAATGACTTCGAACCAGTTTGTCGGCACAAGCAACAGCCACATGGAAAGTAAGCTCAGGACTCCCATTAAGGAAAGCGGAGCGATTTTCTTCATTTTCAGCAGCTCGATCATGGCGATGGAGGCGACGATTGAAATAAACAAAGCAAAGATCCAGCCCCCGATTAGAACCATACCAACAAAAAGGGCGCCCCCGATTAGACCCGTCACAATTCTTTCTCTCACATTCGTTGCCCCCTTTTAAACGCCCCCATACCTTCTTGCTCTTTTTTGATAGACGGCAATTGCTTCGGTAAAGTGCTGTTCGTTAAAGTCCGGCCAGAGTACATCCGTGAACCAGAATTCGCTGTAGGCAAGCTGCCATAGCATAAAGTTACTCAGCCGTATTTCCCCGCTCGTTCGAATCAGCAAATCCGGGTCGGATAATTCCGCCGTCATCAGGTGCTGCTCAAATAATTCATCGGTGATTTCTTCAGAGCGTAAGCTTCCTTCTTCTATCTGTTTTGTGATTTTCTTAATCGCTTCGATCATTTCGAAGCGGCTTCCATAATTCAAGGCAAAATTTAAAATAAGACCATTATTATGTTTTGTCTCTTCCACGGCATGATAAACCGCTTTTTTTGTATGGTCAGGTAAATCTTCCGGACTTCCCATTAAACGCACTTTCACATTTTCTTCCTTTAGCTTTGGCAGTTCCATGCCAAGAAATCGTTCTGGAAGCTTCATTAAATAATCGACTTCTGTTTTCGGGCGCTTCCAATTTTCCGTTGAAAATGCGTATAATGTTAAGACTTCGACACCAAGCTCATTTGCTCTGCGGACAATTTTATTAATAACCTTCATACCTTCTCGATGACCGGCAATTCGCGGCAAGCCTTTTTGCTGCGCCCACCGGCCATTTCCATCCATTATTATGGCGATATGCTTAGGGATATTGACCAATTCAATATTCTCCGTTCCTTCTTGCGAGGATAGAGAAGACTTCCATTTCGTAAATTTTTCAAGCATGTATACGCCCTCCATCTATGTAGCAGCAGGTCTTTCGCCTAACAAGTAAGAAAGTGTAAAAAACCCCCTATAATAAAGAGGGTCTTTTACTACGTCTATTTTACATGGTATTGGCTTACACTTCCATGATTTCTTTTTCTTTCTTCTCCGCTGCTACATCTGCTTGAGCAATCTGTTTATCAGTCAACTTCTGCACTTCATCAGTCAGGCGGCGCAGCTCATCTTCTGTCATCTCGCCGTCCTTTTGCTGTTTCTTCAATTCATCATTGGCGTCGCGGCGCACGTTGCGGATCGCGACTTTGGCATCTTCAGCAGCGCGCTTGACGAGCTTCGCCAGTTCTTTACGTCTTTCTTCCGTTAATGGCGGGATCGAAATTCGAATAACCGTGCCGTCATTTGATGGCGTAAGTCCGAGGTCAGCCTTTTGAATCGCCCGTTCAATATCATTGATCGACGACTTGTCAAACGGCTGAATCGACAATAATCTTGCTTCCGGTACCGTAATCGTTGCCAGCTGGTTCAACGGTGTCTCTGCTCCGTAATACTCCACGGTCACACGATCAAGCAGCGCCGGGTTTGCCCGTCCGGCACGAAGCTTTGCTAATTCACGATTTAACGCATCGATCGCTTTTTCCATTCTTTCCTGAGCGTCTTTCATCACTTCTGTTGACATTATGAATTCCCCCTTACAATTGTTCCGATTTCTTCGCCAAGGACGGCTCGCTTAATATTTCCTTCTTCCATGATTGAAAAGACAATCAGCGGAATGTCGTTATCCATACAAAGTGAAGAAGCGGTCGTATCCATGACAGCCAGCCCTTCTTTCAACACATCCATGTAAGAAATCGAACTGTATTTCTTCGCATTTTGATCAACCGATGGATCGGCGCTGTATACGCCATCGACATTGTTTTTCGCCATCAGAATGACCTCTGCTTCAATTTCAGCAGCGCGCAATGCCGCTGTCGTATCTGTTGAGAAATAAGGGTTACCTGTACCCGCTGCAAAGATAACAACACGTTTCTTTTCCAAATGACGAATCGCTTTGCGGCGGATATACGGTTCAGCAACCTGCCGCATTTCAATCGAAGATTGAACCCTTGTTTGAACACCTATGTCTTCCAGGCTATCCTGCAGTGCTAAGGAATTCATTACAGTCGCCAGCATCCCCATATAGTCCGCTGTTGCCCGGTCCATTCCCTTTGCACTTCCTGCCATTCCACGCCAAATGTTGCCTCCGCCTACGACTACAGCGACTTCTACCTCTAATTCTACGATTTCTTTCACTTGTCTCGCTACTGATTGAATCACAGTTGGATCAATTCCATACCCTTGCGCACCAGCTAGTGCTTCTCCGCTTAATTTAAGTACAACCCTTTTATATGTTTTCATGAAAACCTCCGTCATGGCATGAAGTTAGCAATAAGAAAACCGATACGCGGCTTTTCTTTAATAGTGAGGCGCGGAGCCGCTACGATCTTATCTGCTTGATTGAAAGCGGACTTTTTTCAGTCAAGCGTGTAACGCGCGGAGCCGTCGCCCTTCGAATTACCCGCACACATGTTTTACTTTCTTGACTTTTGAAAAAAGGGCTGTCCCAAAAGGTTGTTTTTTACCTTTTGAGCACAACCCTGAAGCAGTGAATGGAGCCTGCGCATAGTTTTACCGGCGAGAAGCAGAGTGGATTGCTTTTTAGCTGCCGTTCATCAGAACCATTGCCCAACTTCCATGTTATGTAAGGAGCGTTAATGCCGCTCCCCCACTCATTACTTCTTCACTTGAGACATTACTTCCTCAGCAAAGTTATCTTCACGCTTCTCCATTCCTTCTCCTACTTCATAACGGATAAAGCTTTTTACTTCTGCCCCTTTGCTTTGGACATACTTTCCAACTTTATGATCGCCATCTTTGACAAACGGCTGATCGAGAAGACATACTTGTTCAAAGAATTTGCTTAGACGGCCTTCCACCATTTTCTCAACGATATTTTCCGGCTTTCCTTCGTTAAGAGCCTGCTGCTTAAGAACTTCGCGCTCGCGCTCAACTTCTTCCGCTGCCACTTCATCACGGGAAACATAGGTGGGCTTGATCGCCGCCACATGCATCGCAATATCCTTCGCTAATTCTCCGTCCTGGGAGTTGCCAATCACTGTTAAGACGCCGATCCGTCCGCCCATGTGCAAGTACTCGCCAAATACATCGCCATCCTGCTTTTCAACGATTTCAAAACGGCGCAAAGAAATCTTCTCGCCGATTTTCGCGATAGAGGAGCTGATATAATCCTGAACTGTTTGGCCATCTTTGAAGCTTTGTCCAAGCGCTTCTTCAACGGAAGCCGGTGCATTTGTTAAAACATGGCCAGCTAGCTCGTCAACTAATTTTTGGAAGTTTTCATTTTTAGCAACGAAATCTGTTTCAGAGTTCACTTCAACGATTACCGCTTTGTTTCCTTCTGTCTTCACGAGAGCAAGACCCTCTGCCGCTACGCGATCTGCTTTCTTGGCCGCACTTGCCATTCCTTTTTCGCGCAGGAAGTCAACTGCCTTTTCCATATCTCCGCCGGTTTCAGTTAATGCCTTTTTACAATCCATCATACCAGCGCCAGTTTTTTCACGTAATTCTTTTACCATGCTTGCTGTTACAGCCATCAAAAACGCCTCCTTGAAATATCAGTATGTACGCATTATTCCGTACGCAAACGTCGCTACTGGGGCTTTGTCCCTTATTAGAGACAAATCGTTTCAAAAAAAGTGGATAGGGTCAAAAGTATTTACCTATACGACTATCCGAACAAATGAAAAGAGGGTAATCCGCCGCTCCTGAAATAGAACTCCGCTTTCTGCGGGAAGCTGGTGAGCCTCCTCGTCCTGCTGAAAAAGTATGGGTTCCCTTTTTAGCAGCCTTTAAGTAATGAGCGTGCCGTTGCCTATTTTTAAAGTTCGACATTCAGGTAAACATATTAGTTATGCCCAGCCCTGTTTCAAAAAAAGTGGTAAAGGGTAACCCCCTTTACCACCCTTTAAGTAAATGAAATTAAGCTGTTGTTGTTTCTTCCTCTTCTTCTTCCGCTGCTTGTACTTCCTCTTCAGCAGAAGTTGCTTCGATGACGGCATCCGCCATTTTGCCGGTTAAAAGCTTAACCGCACGGATCGCATCATCATTTCCAGGAATGACATAGTCAATTTCGTCCGGATCACAGTTCGTATCAACAATCGCTACGATCGGAATGTTCAGCTTGTGAGCTTCCGCAATCGCGATGCGCTCTTTGCGCGGATCGATGACAAACAGTGCATCTGGTACACCTTGCATATCTTTAATACCGCCCAAGAACTTTTCAAGACGATCCATTTCCTTCTTAAGAAGAATAACTTCTTTCTTAGGAAGAACATCGAATGTACCGTCTTCTTGCATTTTTTCCAAGCTCTTCAGACGATTAATACGCTTTTGAATCGTTTCGAAGTTTGTTAGCGTACCACCTAACCAGCGTTGGTTAATGAAGTACATGCCGCAACGCTCAGCTTCATCTTTAACTGAGTCCTGCGCCTGCTTTTTCGTACCGACGAATAGAATTTTCCCTCCGTCAGCAGCCAAGTCACGCACAAAGTTGTACGCTTCCTCAACTTTCTTTACCGTCTTTTGCAAGTCGATAATGTAAATACCGTTACGTTCTGTGAAGATGTAGCGATCCATTTTTGGGTTCCAGCGACGAGTCTGGTGACCGAAGTGTACCCCTGCTTCAAGCAATTGCTTCATGGAGATTACTGCCACATCAAACACCTCCTTCAATTTTGGTTTTTTTTCCTCCGCTTTCCTCATCTTTGTCCAACACTGATCAATCAATCAGCACCCTTGAACAAATTAGAAAACGTGTGTGATTAACACCGTTGATTAATATATCATATCACTTTATGCGTTGCAAGTAGTTTCCCCGATCAGCGGTAAAATTTTAACAACAGTTCAACTTCGCCCTTACCGACGTTCAATGTGCGGGCAATTTCTTCGGCGCTTTTCCCCTGTTTAGCGAGTAACAGCACCCTCGCCGTGTCGGATTGTTCAAAGGAGACCTCTTCACCGTCGTCAACCGGGGGCGGCTGATAATCCTCGTATCCGGATGGTGACGGCGGCTCTTTCTCAGTCTGGACGGTTTCTTTGGCGGCGTTCGCAACGGAAGCCTGGCTTTCGACAGCGCTTTCGTTTTTCGGCGCTTCAGTCTGCTTTTGCCGGAGTTGCGCCAGTAGCCGCTCATTTTCTTCCTTCATTTCGGCTGTATAGGCGAGCAAAATGTCTTCAATTTCCTGCTTGAGCTGTTCACTGTCTTCAATGGTGTGCTCGGCGATTGAATTACGTTTCATCAATGTTAAAATCCACAGAAACGTTACCCCGTGCAGGAGTAAACTAATGATTAATAACGTCGTCGTCATCTCTTCCCTCTCTTACCCTGAAAAATCAATAAATTTACCCTTGTAAGGGTGTTTCGCTTCAGGCTGTTTTTCCTCCTGCTTTTTCGACCGCTGCTGCGACTCCTGATCCTGCCCCCCGGCTTCGCCATCGTGATGAAACCTGGCTTGCTCGGAATCACTTGCCTCATTGACCTGTCGCCGCTTTTGCAGTTCCTCATCCTTTTGCTGCTGAGTCAGCAGTTCCTGGCTTACTTGGCCACGCTGCTGCAACTGGTCCTGGAGTTTGCCGGCTTTTTGTGATTGCGGAATCGAACCTTGCACTTCAATTGGACGGACACTCACCTTTTTCCCCTCACTTTCGCACGTTTTTCCGGAACTACTTAGTCGTTATCACGATTTCAGAGTCAACCAACGAAATATACGGGTAACGATAGATGGACATCAAATTTCGTTTATATTTGCCAAAATGAACATCGACGTTGGGATGAATTACGTTTTCCGCCTGAATAAAGCCGTCCTTTGACTGCGCCTCACTTAGCAGCTCCTGCTGCTTTTCTGTCAGCAGCTCAATCGACTGCTTCACTGTTTGAAAAGCATGGAGCGCCTTCAGCTTCGACAGCTTGTCCTTTCCGGTTAACGGACCGTTTACCCGTTCTTTTTCAAGGTAATTCTTGAGCAGCTTCGCCAGCTTGGTGAATTCATCCTGCGCTTTCTCTAACTCTCTCTCTGTCTTCTGCTGTTGCTGCAGGATCTTTTCATGAACGCCAATAAATAAGGAGGTTTTCGTTTGCATGCTATTGCCGATTTCTTTTGCCTGAATGCTTTTCAATGCGGAAAGGGAACCGCCGACAATTGTGCCTTTTCCCGTCAGGCAAATAATGCTTCCCGCTGCGGAGCAGGTGCTGTGAAGAATGGTCTGCTTGACGATAATGTCACCGCCGACCTCAACATGACCTTGATTGATAAAGGTGGTCTCAAGATCGCCTGCCGCCGAAATGAAGCTGCGATTTTGTCCGACTACACCGGCACCGATATAAATCGACCCGCCGGCTTCAAGCTTGGCTCCCTCTACGGTTCCGCCAATCCGGATGTCACCGCCTGCCTTCACTTCAAATCCGGCCGGGACACCGCCACGCACCGTTACATTCCCGACAAAGGAGATGTTTCCCGTCTTCATGCTAATATCGTCATTCACTTCGTAAGTCGGCAGGACATGAACCGTATACTTATCCATACTGATCTGACCATCAACAAGCGAGTAAAGCGTTTGATTCTTTTCATCAAGCCGCGTGTTCTTCCCTTTTCGTAAAGTGAAATCACGTCCTGGTTTAGCCGCTACCTTCTGACCAAGGACATTTGTTCCGTCCACCCCTTCAGTAGCAGCGACCTTTACTGCAATTTTGTCCCCGGCGCGGATCGTCGGAATATAAAGAATGTCCTTTAAATCCACCCTGTCGCTTTCCGGCTCCATCAGAGAAGGATCCACACTGGAATAGGCCACAAGATCCAAATAAGCATGACTGCCGTGCTCCGGCGGTTTCCCGGTCGCAATGACCTGTTGCTGCTTGCTGGAAAGCTTCACGACTTTCTCCACAGCTTTCTCATCAATTCCAAATGTAATTCCCTTTTCGTTAATAAACTGCTTTAGTTCCTCAACTGTAGGGTGCTCGTCATCGGGTAATTTTGATTGCTGAATAATAGAAGCTTCCATTTTATCTGGTGATATGACTACTTCATAGAACTCCCCTAATTCAATCATAACATCATTCCCTTAGTTTATTCGTCGAATGAGCGAGCCCGTTTCTCTCTTTCCGGTCTCATCGCCTGCTGCAGCCGAAAGATCGATTTGGAATGGATTTGTGAAATACGTGAGGTCGAGAGCTGTAAGATCTGCCCAATCTCCGTCAATGTCAATTCTTCAAAATAGAACAGGCTGATCACGAGCTGTTCCTTCTCTGATAGACCTTCGATCAGCCTCGCAAGCTCCTGCTTTGTCGCGAGCTCCATCGCATGCTCTTCAGGGGTTTTCGTTTGTTTATCCTCAATGACAGAAGCGTAGGTTTCATTTCGCTCGTCCTCCTGAGTCGGCTCATAAATCGAGAGGCGGTGGGAGGCAAGCTGTTCAGCAATCAGCTGTTCAACCTCCTGACTGTCCATCTCAAGCTCAGTCGCCACTTCTTCACTCGTCACATTCCGGCCGTAGCGTTGCTCTAGCATTTCGGTCGCGGCATCAATTTTCTTAATTTTTTCCCGCATCGTTCTCGAAAGCCAATCCTCTTTCCGCAATCCATCGATGATCGCTCCCCTGACCCGAAAGGAAGCGTATGTATCAAATTTCAGATCGCGTTCCGGATTAAATTTTTCAAGTGCGTCATACAGTCCCATCAACCCGTGACTGATCAAATCATCTTTTTGCACACTGCGCGGCAATCCGACTGAAATTCGCTGAACATGGTAATGAACAAGCGGCAAGTAGCGGCGGATCAGTTCATCGCAAGCATCATGACTTCGTTCCTCGAACCACTGTTTCCAAAGTCTTTTTTCTTCTGTTGAATCTCCTCCAGCCATCTCTTACCTCCTTCTCTATTCGGACCGCAGCAGGTCTTTTATCATTTGCGATGCCTGTTCAGTATCGATTTCTTCTACTGTCTGCTTTTCCTCCGGCTTTGCTGCTTGACGATCTTCCAGCGGCTCGCTTTCTTCCCCGGCTTCTTCTTCGCCAACGTCACGAGAGGCAAGCTGCCATAAAAAACGAAACACATATGTAAGGACCCAGCCGGCAACAAATGCAAGACAGAAACGGACAAACGAGGTCAAAAGCAGATTTGTCGTAAGAGAAGCAACAAAAACAAGTATTCCGGAAAAGCAGGCTACGATAAAATGAATAAGCAATGGATGAAACAAGATTATATCTCCTTTATTCCTTGGTTCACTGTACGAATGTGCAGCTTTTTCGATTGTGGGTCGAATTCGATTGTCCGGCCGCTACTTCCTCCTACATCTTCCGCTATAATAGGAATTCGCAATTGATTGAGTTTTTCCTTTATTGCTTCTACATTTCGCGGCCCGATACGCATCATGTCATTTCCCGTTGAGAAAGAAAACATTTGCGCGCCGCCGGCCAGCTTCGCTTTCAGGGAGAACGTCCTCGCTCCCTCGACTTCTAGGCAGTGTAGCAGCGCTGGAATAGCCGTGTCCGCATATTTCGCCGGATTAGGACGATCCTGCCGGCAAAGTGACGAGCTTGGCAGCATCACATGAGCCATGCCCGCCACGAGCCTTACTTCATCATATAAGACAAGTCCGACACACGAACCAAGCCCTGAGGTACGAATTGTATCCGGGGGGCATACCGTATTTAACTCCGCCATTCCAACTTTAATGACATTACTCATTTTCTCCCACCCCTAATACCGAAAAAATCACCTCAAATGAATCAGGATCTGGTAAAAGAAAGAAGTGACCCTTCATTTGCTCTTCGTCCCCATCAAGCTCTTTTATTTGTGTATCAATGACGATTGCAGAATCGCCAACCTGTGAAAGCTCAATCAAACCATAGCTTAAAATCGCCCCAGCCATGTCGACACTGAAGCCTGGTACAGACGGCTGCAAACTCAATTTCGTAAAATCTGAAAACGATGACAAATATGAGCCGGCCAAAATATTGCCGATCTCCTGAAAAGCCGAAATTCCAACTTCATGATAAGGGGGGGACTGCAGTTGAAAAGAGGTGATCCCCGTCAGCTGACGTACGATTTTTTCAATATCTTCAATTTTCGAGATGAAAAACAGACTTCCCGGAGCCTCTCCCTCAATTCTTAAAAAAATGGCCGCCACTTCAGTTTCAGCACCTCCGACCTGCTCTGGCAGCTCCTGAAAGGAAACGATCCGTACCGCAGGCACGCTCATTTCAATCGTTTTGTTCAAAAGCTGGGACAAAGCAGTCGCCGCATGACCTGCGCCAATGTTACCGATCTCTTTTAACACATCAAGATGATAAGGCTTGAGCCGTTGCAAAAAATCCATCGTCATCCCCCTTCCTTTTTCTTAGTGAACTTGACGTATAATCCGGCCGGCAATTTCCTGAATATGAACAACCTCATCAACTAATTTCGTACGGATTGCGACCTTCGGCATTCCGAAGACGACGCATGATTCCTCCGCCTCGGCAATCGCGTAACAGCTGCCGGATTGCTTCAGCTTCATTAATCCTTCAGAGCCGTCAGCGCCCATGCCCGTCATAATCACGGCAATCGTTTCAATGTCATCGATCGCCGCAAGCGATTCATACATCACATCAACCGCCGGGCGGTGCCCACGCCTCGGTTCCTCCAAATGAGTCTCGATCACATAGGAGGAATGCTGTTCCCTGACCGATAAATGATAGCCTCCCGGGGCAATATACGCGATTCCGTCTTGTAAAACATCACCATTCTCCGCTTCTTTTACCGTTATTTCTGACAGTGAATCAAGACGTTCCGCCAGCGAACGGGTAAAGCCGGCCGGCATGTGCTGGACGATTAAAACCGGCGCTTTCAACGAGCCCGGAAGCTTCGTAATAACATCCTTCAGCGCTTTCGGTCCTCCGGTTGACGTTCCAATGGCGATCATTTGCCGAGCCGGAGACGACGAGGCCCGTTTTTGCCTTGTCGCAAACTGGGTTTCGCGCGGCTGAATAATCGGCTTCGGTGAAGAGCGGCGGAGACGTGCCCTTGCCGCATACACCACCTTTTCAACGATTTCATTTTCAACGCGGTCAATATCAAGTGAAATCGCGCCGGAAGGCTTCGTGACAAAGTCAACCGCGCCATATTCCATTGCCAACAGCGTATTTTCTGCCCCTTGCTTCGTTGTGCTGCTGATCATCACGACCGGGCAAGGGTCGTCATTCATTACATGCTTTAATGTTTCCAATCCATTCATAATCGGCATTTCCACATCAAGAGTCATGACGTCAGGGCGAAGCTGCTTCCGTTTACGAAGTGCATCTTCCCCATTACGAGCGGTGCCAATAACGTGGATACGCGGATCCTGATTAAGCATATCTGAGATTACTTTCCGCATAAATGCAGAATCATCAACGACAAGTACTTGAATTTTCCTTTCCACGTTTATCCCTAACTTTCTCCAAAATTTTCTCGTCTGTACGTCGAGCTCTTTTTCGAATCGCCGCCAAACCCGGCAAGCTTTCAACCTTTGGCGCTGTTCCTTTGACGCTTAACCTTGCTTTTCCTTGAAAAGATGCTTAACCCTTGAAATTAATTGACTGAAACCGGCAGCTTTCTTCGTCGTTTCTCCTAAATAAAGCGCCGTCAGTTTATCCATTGCCAAACTGGCCTTGGCATCCTTTTTGTAAAGGACAAACGGAACCTGCGCTTTAACAGCTTTTTGCACGATCGGATCTGCCGGGATATAGCCTAAAGGGTTCAGCTCTTTTTGCAAAAATTGGCTGGCGACACGTTGAAAACTGGCCAGCGTTCGCTTTCCCTCTTTATCTGAATCGGCTCGATTGACAACAATATGAAGAGGCATCTTCCCCTCATTTAAGTAAATATACTTGACCATCGCATAAGCATCGGTCATCGCCGGCGGTTCCGGCGTCGTCACAACTAGCACGTCATCCGCCGCCAGAATAAACTGAATGCTGTCTTTCGTAGCCCCTGCTCCCATATCCAAAATAATATAATCAAAATGCTGTCCGATTATTTCAAATTGAGAGAAAAAGCGTTCCATTTTCCGATCGTCCAGCTCGACAAACTTTGAGAAACCCGAGCCGCCGCCAATATAGGCAATGCCTTCGGGTCCCTGCTCGATAATATCCCAGATCGACAGCTCGGAATCAAGTAGATTCATAATATGATAGCGCGGCGAAAGCCCCATCAGAATATCGACATTTGCCATCCCGATATCAAGGTCTATAATCGCCACACGCTGTCCCTTCTTCGCAAGCGAAATCGCGAAATTGAGACTAATATTGGACTTGCCAACGCCTCCTTTGCCGCTGACCACGGCGATCACCTTCGCCTCGGCATTCGGAGCATCCATCATCCTGCGTAAGCTTTCAGCCTGGTCATACATGCTTATCCACCCCTAGCACAGAGCGGATCACATAAGGAACCGTTGCTTCCATTATATCATCCGGTACGTTTTGCCCGTTCGTAATATAAGCAATTCCTTTCCCATGCTCCAATGGAATATTGAGCAGTGCTCCCAAGCTCGCTGTTTCATCCTGCTTTGTTAAAATCACCTTTTCGATCTGAAGTAAAGAAAACTGGTGGATGATCTCATTCATATCCTCATATTTTGCCGTTAATGAAAGAACGAGAAAAGTCTCTGCCTGCTGTTCAAAATCAATAACCTTCGCCAGCTCCTCGATATAAAGCGGGTTGCGAAAATTTCTCCCGGCTGAATCAACCAAAATATAATCGTACTGTTCAAATTGCGAGACCGCCCGTGAAAAGTCGTCAATCGAATAGGCTACCTCCAGCGGGATATTTAAGATCTTCGCATAGGTTTTAATTTGCTCAATCGCGGCAATCCGGTACGTGTCTGTCGTAATCAGCGCAACTTTCTTTTGCTTTTTAAGGAGGAGATGGGCAGCAAGCTTGGCAATCGTCGTCGTTTTTCCAACACCCGTCGGTCCAACGATGTTAATCATTTTCTTCGAAAAGGAAAGACCGCCAAACGGTACGCCGGCCAATTCATGCTCAAGGTAACGGCCAAGCTCCTTTTGCACGTCCAGCCCGGTCCGTTCTGCTTCGGGCTGCTCGTACCACTCTTTTAAGGCGTGCTTGAGCAGTTGCAGACGGATCTGCTTAGAAACACCCTGCTTTTTCAACTGATCCTCAACCGCCTGAAACGGGCGAGGATACTCATGACCCTCGCTCTGATTGGCCTGTTCTTTTGTCGCCAGCTCACCGATCATCGCTTTCAACTGATTCATTTCCTTAAGAAGACGTTCCTGCTCGGCCGGCTTAACCCGTGCGGGGGGAGGTGTGACCGGAGCGGCAGTCTTAATCCGTCCTTCCTTACGAATTTTCGCCGGACCCGGGTCCACCGCAGCGACTACCTCCAGCTGTTTCTTCGCAAACAGGCCGAACACTCCGCCTGTTTTCACTTCCTTGGAATGGAGGATAACAGCCTCATCGCCTAATTCACCGCGGATCCGTTTCATCGCTTCCGGCATCGTCGCTGCGAAATACTTCTTTACTTTCATTCAACATTCACCACCCCTACACTTTGCACCTCGACATCAGCCTCAAGCTCATTGTATGACAGGATCGGAACATGAGGCAAATACCGTTCAAACATCTGTCTAACATACATTCGTACAGCAGGAGAACAAAGGACAACAGGCGTTTGTCCCATTTGTGAGAGACGGTCGGTTTCCGTCGCGGCCGACTCAAGAATTTGCTGTGAAAGCGCCGGATCCATGGAAATAAAGTTGCCGTGCTCGGTTTGCTGGACCGCTTCAGCGACATTCTTCTCCACACTCCCGCTTAACGTAATCACATAGAGCGGTTCACCCGGAGTCGTCACCTGCTTCGAGATTTGACGGGATAATGACTGGCGCACATATTCAGTAACCAAATCCATATCCTTCGTCATTTGTCCATAATCAGCCAATGTTTCAAAGATAATCGGCAAATTCCGAATCGAAATATTCTCCTTCAGCAGGTTCGTTAATACTTTCTGGATGTCACCAATCGAGACCGTATTCGGCGTCACTTCCTCGACAAGAGCCGGATACGTTTCCTTCAGATGATCGACGAGCTGTTTCGTTTCCTGTCGTCCCAGAAGCTCATGAGCGTGGCGTTTAATCACTTCAGTCAAGTGAGTCGAAACAACCGACGGCGGATCAACGACCGTATAGCCCGCCAGTTCCGCCTGCTCCTTCATCTCTTCCCCGATCCACAATGCCGGAAGTCCAAACGCCGGCTCAATTGTCTCAATACCGACAATGGATTCATCTTCAATCCCAGGACTCATCGCCATATAATGGTCAAGCAGCAGCTCTCCCTTCGCGACTTCGTTTCCTTTTATTTTAATCGTATATTCGTTCGGCTGCAGCTGGATGTTGTCACGAATCCGGATCACAGGCACGATCATCCCGAGCTCAAGCGCCATTTGCCGCCGGATCATCACGACCCGGTCAAGTAAATCGCCGCCCTGATTCGCATCGGCTAGCGGGATTAATCCATAGCCGAACTCAAATTCAATCGGATCAATTTGCAAGAGGTTGACGACACTCTCCGGCGATTTCATATCGTCTGTCTCGTCTTCCTCCTCCTCACTCGCTTCTTCCGTCAACAGCTTCGTTTCCTGCTTCGAAAGCAGGTAGCCGCCAATTACTAAAATAAGGGCAATCGGCGTCGTCAGGAGCATGTTGATCGGCGTCAAGACTCCTAAGAGGAAGATCGTTCCCCCGGCAATATAGAGCATCTTCGGATACGCGAAAATCTGCTTCGTAATATCATGACCCAAGCTTCCTTCGGATGCCGCTCTTGTTACGACGATCCCGGTTGCCGTTGAAATTAACAGCGCCGGAATCTGACTGACAAGTCCGTCCCCGACCGTAAGCAGCGTGAACGTATTCGCCGAATCACCTAAACTCATCCCCATTTGCATCATTCCGATCACAAGACCGAAAATAAGATTAATAATCACGATGACGATACCGGCGATCGCATCCCCTTTAACGAATTTACTCGCCCCGTCCATCGCCCCGTAAAAATCAGCTTCCCGCTCGATCTTTTCCCGTCTTTCCTTCGCTTCAGCATCGGAAATCATCCCGGCGTTCAGATCGGCATCAATACTCATTTGCTTTCCTGGCATCGCATCTAGCGTGAAGCGCGCCCCAACCTCGGACACCCGCTCTGCCCCTTTAGTAATCACGACAAACTGGATGATGATCAAAATTAAAAAGACGACAAAGCCGACGAGCGCATTTCCCCCGACGACAAAGTTCCCGAACGTATCGATCACATTTCCAGCCTCGGCATTTCCTAGAATCGATCTTGTCGTCGATACGTTCAGACCTAATCGGAATAATGTAACGAGTAAAAGCAAGGTAGGAAAAATAGAAAATTGCAAAGGCTCGCGCGTATTCATCGCCACCAGAATAATAATAAGAGCAAGAGAGATATTGATGATGATTAACACATCCAGCATCGCCGGCGGCAATGGGATGATAAGCATGGCGACAATTAAAATAACACCTAATAATACAGATAGATCTCTTGCTCCCACGACGGTCTCTCCTTCATAAATAAATTCATTCCTGACTGGATGTCTCTCTTATCCAACGTTAAATATTCGCTTTTTATGCTTTTTTGTTTTTCAGACGGTACACATAGGCAAGCACTTCGGCAACAGCTTTAAACAGTTCTTCCGGAACTTGCTGACCGATGTCGGCCTGTTGGTAAAGCGCCCGCGCCAACGGCTTGTTTTCCACGGTGACAACCTCGTGCTTGGCCGCCACCCCTTTTATTTTTTGAGCGACAAAGTCAACACCCTTTGCCACGACGACCGGGGCATCTGATTTCGTCTCATCATAGCGCAACGCAACCGCAAAGTGAGTCGGATTTGTAATGACGACGTCAGCTTTAGGGACTTCCTGCATCATCCGCTGCATCGCCATCTCCATTTGCTTCTGCTTCCGCTTCGATTTGATTTTCGGATCGCCCTCCATATTTTTATGCTCATCCTTAATGTCCTTCTTCGACATTCTCATTTGCTTCTCATGATCGTAGCGCTGATACAGATAATCCGGCACCGACAGGATTAAGAGCAGAATCGCCACTGCGACCCCTAATGTAGCGGTTAACTGTGCCACGACATAGAAGCCGTCAGCAACACTTTTTTGCGATAAGAGCATGATATCTTCTAGGCTTGTCCAAATGATGACGAAAACCACGACGCCGACGAACGAGATTTTCAGCATTGATTTTAAAAATTCAACAAGCGCGCGCACGGAAAAAATCCGTTTTGCCCCTTGAATCGGGTCGAGTTTCGACAGCTTCATTTTGACCGCTTCCGGCGCAAAGAGGAAGCCAACCTGTATATAGCTCGCCGCCACTCCGGCAATCAGCGCAATCAGCATAATCGGCAATAAAACCATCGCTGATTCCATCGTCAATTCATAAAAGATGCTGCCGAAGCTCGATCCTGTTATATCCATCAGCAAATACGTTTGAAACGTATGCTTCAATAAATTAATCAGCGTTTGACCAAGCATGCCGCCAAATAGCCAAAGAAAGAGGAAAACCAAAAGCAGGATAATCGCCGTATTGACGTCTGTACTTTTGGCGACTTGTCCTTTCTTCCGCTGATCCATCCGCTTTTTCGGTGTTGCTTTTTCCGTTTTTTCTTCGGCAAAAAATTGCAGGTTCAGCCTAATCATGCTTATGCTCCTCCCAGCATGGCGAGCAATGTGCGCATTGCTACGATTACTTGATCAAACAATCCCCGGACGACCATCATAAATGCTCCCATATAAACCGTCAGCAGCAGCAGCCCGACGAGTATCTTCAATGGTAAACCGACGACAAAGACATTCATCTGTGGAACGGCTCTGGAAATCATCCCGAGCCCGACATCGACGAGAAAGAGCGAGCCGACGATCGGAAAAGCCATTTGAAAGGCGATGACAAACATCGCATTAAACGTCGACACGGCATGCCAGACGATGTTCTCCTGGCCAAGCGGCAGAAACGCCTGCTCCATCGGTACATATTGATAGCTGTAATAAATGCCGTCAAGCAGCAGATGATGACCGTTAACCGCAAGTAAAAATAATAAGGCAAATGTATATAAATACCCTCCGATAAGCGGACTTTGCGCTCCCGTCTGAGGGTCGACAATATTCGCAATTAAAAAGCCCATATTATAATCAATGAACCCCCCGGCCACCTGAATGGCATAGAGGAGGATCGTCGCCAGCAGACCGACAAGTAAGCCGACAAGAACTTCCTTAATAATAAGTAAGAAATAAGTGCCATCAAACACAAGCATCGGTGCGTCAATCGTAAAAATCATGATCCAGGCAAGAAACAAAGAAATGCCGACTTTGAACGTATTCGGTACTGTACGATGGGCATACAGCGGCAGGACGGTGAAAAAGGCCAGCACGCGGACAAACACAAGCAGAAAAGCAGGTAATAGTGATAAAAATTCAGTCATTAGCCAATATACCGATGCAGATTATTAAAAATCTGATACGCAAAATTTGTCATATACGACAGCATCCACGGGCCAAAAATCACCAAGGCGACAAGTACTCCGACAATTTTCGGGATAAACGCCAATGTCTGCTCTTGAATTTGCGTCGTGGCCTGGAAAATACTGACGAGCAAACCGAGTCCTAAAGCGATAATTAATAACGGTCCTGCCACGAGTAGAACAGTCCACACTCCACTTTCAGCCATGCTGATCACAAATTCAGAACTCATACCCTACACACCATCCCTCTAATTAAAACTAATCAGCAGTGATTGAACAATCAAATACCACCCATCCACTAACACAAATAAAAGTATTTTAAACGGTAACGCAATCATGACCGGAGGAAGCATCATCATTCCCATTGACATCAGCACGCTGGCGACGATCATATCAATCACGAGAAATGGCACAAAAATCAGGAAGCCGATTTGAAAGGCCGTTTTCAGCTCGCTGATCGCAAAAGCGGGAACGAGCGCCGTCAGCGGAATATCATCAAGCGTTTCCGGACGATCATAGCCGCCATATCCCATAAATAACGCCAAATCCTTCTCACGCGTGTGCTGCGCCATAAACTCCTTCATCGGTGCGGCGGCAAGATCAAATGCTTCTGCCTGGTCAATCTCACCATTAAAAAATGGAGTTAACGCCTGCTCATTCACTTCGGCAAAAACCGGCGCCATAATAAAAAAAGTTAAAAAGAGTGCAATGCCGATCAACACCTGGTTCGGCGGCATCGATTGCGTTGCCAGTCCCTGCCGGACAAACGACAGCACAATCACGATTCTCGTAAAGCTTGTCATTAAAATCAAAATCGATGGAGCCAGTGACAAAACTGTTAAAACGAGCAGCAATTGGAGCGTTGTCGCCACATTGGCCGGATCATCAGAAAGAAAGTTGCCAAAATCGATGCCCGGAATGTTGGTGATTGCCGGTATGATCATAGTATCTATCACGTTTTGTCACGCTCCCTTACAGCATCGTGCAGCTTATCCTGTGAGTGCGAAACATCTTGCAGCTGCTTGGCAAGCAGTTGTTTGAACGCGTCCCGATTCGTTTCCGCAGTTGCCGGAGCTTGTTTACCACGCCCCTTAATTGTGGAGACGAGACGGTTAAACGGCTGATTCAACTGGGCAAACTGTTCCTCTCTCTGCATAAGAAGCTGCTTCATTTCATCTTCATTGTCAATTTCTTTTAAAAGCTGGATCGTCTCACCCACCCCGACAACAAGCAGGCGATTTCCGACCTTGACGACTTGTACGGAGCGATTGGCTCCAAGCGGGACGCCGCCGATATTTTGCAGCATCTGATTTGATTGAAATGCCTGGGAACGCTTTGAGAAAAAGCGCAGCAGCACATACATCAACAAAACAACAAAAGAAAGCGCCGCGATCATCTGAACGAACATGAGAAACGTGTTCGGCTCCGAAAATTCCGCGTTCGGTTCCGACTCTGAAATGACCGTTTCCACTTCGCTTTCTGCGGTCCCGGCTTCTTCCTCAGCTGCTTCCGTTTCAGGTTGCTGGAGCGACTCCGTTACAGTGCGGTTTTCATCTGGTTGCTCCGCCAGGGCAAAAGCTGGTTGAAGGCATGTGAGGAGAAGGAGAATTACGAAAGCGATGATTCGTCTTTGCTGCATGAAAACCCACTCTCCTCTTTCTGCTTACCCAATGGTCTTTTTGATCGCTTCCAAGACGCGATCAGCCTGAAATGGCTTGACGATAAAATCCTTCGCACCGGCCTGGATGGCATCAATGACCATCGCCTGTTGCCCCATCGCGGAGCACATAATCACCTTCGCCTCAGGATCAAATGATTTAATTTCCTTCAAGGCAGTAATGCCATCTTTTTCCGGCATTGTAATATCCATTGTTACAAGTTCAGGCGACAGCTCCTGATATTTTTCAACCGCTTGGGCGCCATCATTGGCCTCGCCAACGACATCAAACCCGTTTTTCGTTAAAATGTCCTTGATCATCATTCTCATAAATGCTGCATCATCAACGATTAACACTTTAGCTGACATGTTTCTCCCTCACTCCTTATCTCAAGTTTCTGATTCGTTCTTCCTGGCTGACAATCTCTGTCACGCGAACGCCAAAATTCTCATCTATGACGACAACTTCCCCTTTGGCAATCAGCTTTTGATTGACCAGAATATCAACAGGTTCACCAGCAAGCTTATCAAGCTCGATAATTGAACCTTGTGTGAATTCAAGAATTTCTTTAATCGATCGCTTTGTCCGTCCAAGCTCCACAGTCACTTGGAGAGGGATGTCAAGCAGCATATTCAAATTATTCGCTTCAATCTGCGTAAGCTGAGGTGCTTCAAAGCTGGAAAAAGCGGCCGGCTGAATATCGACGTCCCGTTGCTGCTGGTAGGACACTCCTCCTAAATGCTGCTGCTCACGAGGAGGCGGTGGTGAACTTGCTGCCCGCTCACGAGGAGGTGCTTCTGCCTGCTGCGCCTGAGGTGCTGATGCTGGCTGTTCCGCCTGCGGACGAGCTTCTGGCATTTCCAGAACAGCTGCCGTCTCCGCAACAGCTTCCGGCGTACTTGGATTCATCAATTCTTCAACAAGCTTTTTTGCAAACGGCACGGTAACAAGCTGCATAATATTCGAATCAATTAACTTGCCAACCTTCAGCCGGAAAGAGATTTTTACGAGAATGTCATCTTCGGGTACATTTTCGGTACCTTCATCTGTGTTGAAATCAAGTAAATTGATTCCCGGCGGAGAAATGTCGACCTTTTTATTAAAGATCGTTGACATCGATGTGGACGCTGACCCCATCATTTGATTCATCGCTTCCTGAACCGCGCTAATATGCATCTCGCTTAATTCCTCGGATGGGGAGGTCCCGTCGCCGCCAAGCATTAAATCAGCGATAATCGCCGCATCCTGTGTCTTAATCACAAGTAAGTTCACACCTTGGAAGCCTTCAGTATACTGAACATGGATCGCCACATGAGGCTGCGGAAATTCCTTTTCCAGTTTTTCTTTCAAAATTAAGGAAAGCTCCGGTGTCGTAATATCAACTTTTTGACTTAATAACGTAGACAATGCTGTAGCGGCACTTCCAAATGAAATGTTACCAATTTCACCAAGGGCGTCTTTCTCGATATCAGAAATATAATCGGCTACACGTAATTCGTCATCGCCGTCTGCCGGCTCATCAGCCTCATCTTCCTGCGTAACGCCTTTCAGCAATTCATTTATCTCCTCTTGGGAAAGCATATCATCATTCATTCTCTTCAGCCTCCTCAATCAATTCCGTGACTTGCACAGCCACTTGATTTTTCATTTTACCGGGTTGGGCGTAATATTTAAGCTCTCCCCCGACCTTCACAAGAAGCGGTTCATGAATGGATTGATCCAATTCAATGACATCCCCGACTCCTAAATGCAGAAACTCCTGAATGGAAATTTCAGATGTACCCAGCTCCGCCTGAACAAGCAATGGTGCCCGGTTCAGTGTCCTCTCAATCGTCAGCAATTCGCTAGGAGCGCGCTGTTTCTTCTTTTCCTGCATCCAGTAATGAACCGATAACTTCGGTAAAATTTCTTCTAGTACCACATGAGGAAGACAAATATTAATCATTCCTGATGTCTCCCCGATCGTTGTCGACAGGGAAATGACGACGACCGTCTCATTCGGAGAAACCATCTGTAAAAATTGGGGATTCACTTCAATCTCTTCCATGACCGGTTCAAGCTCGATCACAGAGCTCCAGGCATCCTGGAAGCTGTCCAACGTCCGCTGAAACAGCTGTGACATAATTCTCGTCTCAATTTCCGTCAGGTTTTCCACCTTGTTAATACTGTCACCCTTGCCTCCCAATAAACGATCCAGCATTGCATACGCAATATTCGGATTCACTTCCATTAACAGCCGACCATCGAGCGGATAAGGCTCAAACACATTGAGGATCGTCATTGTTGGAATCGATCTGATGAATTCTTCATATGGCAGCTGATCAACTGATGTCACTGTAATTTGGACATAGGTCCGTAATTGGGCTGAGAAATAAGTCGTAAGCAGCCGGGCGAAATTCTCGTGAATTCGCGATAAACTCCGAATCTGATCCTTTGAAAATCGCAGCGCGCGCTTAAAATCATAGACTTTGACTTTTTTCTCGGTTTCTTCTTTTTTTAGTTCATCAGCATCCATTTGTCCCGTGGAAATAGCCGATAACAGAGCATCTATTTCCCCTTGTGATAGAACATCAGCCAAGAACCTCACCTCTCAATCTCAAATACACCACAAAATTATTGAATGACCCAGTTCGTTGTATACACTTGAATCACTTGCCCCTCCTGCATCAGCTCATTAAGCTGATCGCGCACAGTTTCCTCAAATGCTTCAATTCCTTCAGGACCTGCCAAATCAGAGGACTGCATCCCTGAAAGGGCGCGTAATAAAATATTGTTCACCTGAAAATCACGCTTTTTGATTTCGTCAAGTGCCCGTTTGTTTGTCACATGAATCATAAAGGATGCCCGAATAAAATCATCGGATAATAAGTTCGTTGTTATCTCTTCCGTTTCATACGATTGGGCGATAATTTCGTCAATCGTCGGCGGAGCATACGGATCAGGCTGATTCGTAAAATGATTAACAAGGACAAAGGCCACTACACCGACCAGCGTCAAGGTAACTAATATAATGAACATAATGGTAACCAGCTTATTCTTAAACAATCAGGAACCCTCCACATCTCTATCTCTATTCGCCAGCAGTCCGATCTGCGCAAACTGCTCGTTGACACGTGCCTTTACATCCTCAATATCATTGCGCACGACTATTTTCTTTCCGCTTTGTAACGTAATGGTTGTATCCGGTAAGGCTTCGATTTGTTCAATAAGCGTCGCATTCAACAAAAACAGATGACCGTTTAAACGAATTAATTCAATCATTAGATTTGGGAGAGCCAGGTATTCGCTCCTGGCTCCAACCTCCTTGATTAGTAGATTCTAAGTCAGATTATCGCTTCAGGTTCACAAGCTCCTGCAAAATCTCATCAGATGTCGTAATGATCCGTGTATTCGCCTGGAACCCGCGCTGCGCCACGATCATCTCAGTAAACTCTTCAGATAAATCAACATTGGACATTTCCAGCGTCCCGGCTACGAGTTCACCGGCTCCATTTTCACCAGGGGCCCCAATTGACGGATCCCCTGAGTTAGCAGATATCGTATAAAGGTTGTTTCCTGCTTTTTGCAGACCCTCAGGGTTGCTGAATTTCGCAAGGGCAATTTGAACATTCGTATCAACTAATTCCCCCTCATTATCAATAATATTAATACTTCCATCCGCTCCAATGCTGAAGCTTTCGATGTAATCAATCCAATTTTCTTCATCAATATTACCGCTTAATTCAGCATTTAAAATCTCGTGAAACTTAATTTGATCTCCGTCCATATCTAACACCCGCATTCCATTAGAATTGACGAGATTCCCCTCTGAATCAAGATAGAAATTCCCAGCTCTCGTGTAATAAGTTGTAGTCCCATCACTGACCATAAAGTATCCATCCCCTGAAATCCCTAAATCAAGCTCACGGTTCGTATTTTGCAAGCTGCCTTGCGTATGAATCGTATCAATAGAAGCTAGCTGCATTCCAAGCCCTACTTGGCGGGCATTGACTCCACCACGATTATTACCATCAGGTGCTGTCGCGCCGGCGAGCTGCTGGCTGACTAGGTCCTGAAACGTCGTTCTTCCTTTTTTAAAGCCGAATGTGTTGACGTTGGCGATGTTGTTGCCGATGACGTCAAGCTTTGTTTGCATGTTGCGCATCCCTGAAATTCCTGAGTACATTGAACGTAGCATACTGATTTTTCCTCCTTTAGTAGCTGCCTCTGTCAGTCGGCAGTGTGTGAGGCCTCCCTTTTCGGGTCCAGCCTTTAATCGATCACAATCGTCCCATTAATGTTCGTAAAAATTTGTGACTTTGCTTCCTCCCGATCGAGCACGGTAATGACGGTGTTGTTTTTCGCGCTGACGACAAGAGCGGCGTCACTCGTTAGCACAAGTGAATCGTTGACTCCCTTTGCTTTCGCTTCCTTCACCTTATCGTGGATCGCCATCCACTGTTCGGTGGAAATGTCAATCCCGCGCGTATCCATCCGCTGCTGGGCATGCTTGCTGATCTTTAGTTCAGCTGGTGCCTGTAATTCCGTTCGCAAAAGCTGCTGGAAGCTGCCTGGCTGCTGAGTGGACCTTTGTGCGACATGCCGTGCAGGTGTAGGAAGGCTTTGTAATGAATGGCTCTGAATCCTTGGATCCATCGTTGCTCACTTCCTTTATTGGTCACCCGGCTCTTCATTTTCTTCAGGCGCCTCTACCGGCTCTTCTTCCGGATCGGTTTCCTCGTCCGGATTTGGCTCTACCGGCTCATTTTTCTGGCTCACTTGGTAAATCTGTTCATTGCTGATCCAACGGCCGTCATCGAGCTGGATTCGAATTTGACCATCCAGTTCGAGCCGGACGGCTTGAACGGTATTATCGACATATTCGATCTTCTGACGGTATTCATCGACATCGACAATTCTCATCCATGTGACTTTTTTGCCGATCAGCTCACTGTGCTGCACCAAGCTTTGGCTCGTTTGCAAATTGACAAATTTCTGAATCGAATTATTCATATTCGTCATTTGCTCAAGCGTGGAGAATTGCGCCATTTGCGCGATGAATTCACGATCATCCATCGGATTGGACGGATCTTGGTTTTGCAGCTGCGCGATCAGGATTTTCAGGAAATCATCCTTGCCAAGAATGCCTTGATTTTGCTGCTGGGCTGTCTGCCTTTGCTGATTTGGCAGCATATAGTTTTCCGAAATCGTCGTCATGATTATCACCTACACCTGTTCATTAAATGTTAACTCACTTAATACATCCTCAAATGCAGCCGCTTCGTCTTCACCCTGTTCAGGCTGATTCTCGTTCGCCTGCTCTTCCTCACGCTTGTTTGAAGACTCGTCGCGCTCCTTTTGCAACTGTTGCTCCGTCACTTCAATCCGTTCAACTGAAATCTGCTGTTGCGCGAAAGCCTGCCGCAGCTGGGCCAGTTGCGCTTCGATTAGCTCGCGTGTCGCCGTCGAGCCAGTCATGATCTTCGCCACAATCGTTCCTTCCATTTGCACGAGCTGAATATCAAGTCGGCCTAAATGCTCCGGATAAAGCTTGACTGAAAATGTTTGCATGCCCTGCTGATTTTGCGTAAGGGCTCCCCGCTGGAGAATCATCTGGAACTGCCTTAAAAACTGTTGCTGCTGGACGTCGCGTGGCAATTTATCACCTATGTGAATCGTCGCCTGCTCGGCCCTGGTCATCGTCTGCTCGTTCCCTGTCTGGGTCAGTGTCAAGCCGCTGTTAGAGCCTGAAGCTTCGCTCGCAGACAGCTGTCCAAATCGTTGTTGTGGAGTGAATGGACTCGTTGTCGCCTCTGTCGCAACCGGCATTGAAAACGCCTGAGGCAGTTGCAAAGTCGACGTTGATTTTGCTGTGACCGCCTCTAAAAATGCTCTCGGCTCCACTCCTGTCGTCTGCATGCTTACCGGGAGCTTGCCCTCTAGATGCTTGACTACTTCATCGACTAACACAAAGCTGCTTTGCCCTTGCTTAGCCTGTGAAGAAAAGCCAGGAAACAGTTTGGTCAGAAGGAGTTGGAGGATAGTCGCCTGCTGCTCACTTTTGACTGGTATGGCATTACTTGCACTCTCCTGCCGGACAGCTGCCAATAAGACGAATAATGCCTGCTGTTCTTCAGGCCAGCTAATCAGCTCGGCCAGCTGGGCATCCTCATTTTCCAAAGAAAGAAGATGTTCAACATCCGCTTGCCATTCAATGGGAAGGAGATGGAACAGCTGCTTTGCTTCTTTTCCTTCGAGCATGTCTGGATTCAGTTCAAGACCGCTCTCTTTGAAAAGCTGAATCAGTTCAAGCAACAGTTCGGTTGCCGCTTGTTCCTGCTCTTCACTGCTTATTTCCGTTGCCAATGTCTTGACCGTATCCTCTGATAGTAACCCACCAAGCAATTGTAAAAAGGATGCATCAGCGGACATTGACGCTTGTCCTTTGGCAGAACTTGCAGATCCTTGGGCAGGTGCTGCATGTGCCAACATCATAATCGGATTCATCGTTTCACCTCCTTTCAATGCTGATTAGTATTATGAATTAGCGAGCCGGCTCATCATCTCGGCAGCCAAGTCGCTTTCCATTTTTCCTAAGATATCAGCCCTGACGTCGATTGAAACTTGTGAAATATGGAGAAGTGCTTCCTCAATAGGCAGCTCCGAAATAATCGCAGCCGCATTTTTCGCGGACATCGCTTCATATGTTTTCGCGATATCTTCCAGCTCCTGTTCCTCCCTTGCCGCCAGCTCCCGTTCAATCGTTTGGCTTTCTGCCAGCTGGACAAGCTCCATTTCCAATTCGCTGATTTCTTCCTCTTTTCTCGTCAACTCGCTTTGCAGCCGCTCCATTTCCGCCTGCTGCTCGGCAATCGTCTGCTCATAAGCAGCGACATCAACCGGTTCTTCCTCTTCTTCAGGAGCAACATAGTCAGCGACGATCGGCACATTTGCTGCGACATTCTTTGCTTTTTCGATAACATTGAATCCGAGCAGAGATAAAATCACTCCGGCCAATATTGCTGTAAACACAATTGGAATAAAAATTACAAGAAAGAACCATTGGATTTTGCTATAGGATTTTTCTTTTTCAGTCATATCCTCACCTAATTTTTACGTTGGCATATAAACGGATGGAAAGTTCATCCATCTGTTGTAATTCGAGCCGTTTCGCTTCTTCTTCGTATTGATTTTGCTTGACCTGTCGCATCTTTTCATACTTTTTAAACTCAATGGAGCGACTCAACAAATCCTGCTTCTTCCGGTTCATCTTTTCTCGCGCCAGATGGGTCTGGCGCTGCTGCTTCTGGATTTCCTGCTGCAGTCTTAAAAGCTTTGACTGGTGCTGCTGCAAGGCGTAGATCGATGTTCCATTCGCAATTTGAGAGCGGGCGCTTTCCTCCAGCTCCTCTTTTCGCTTAAGCATTTCATAAAGCTCGGTCGCCACTGACTCAAAAGAAGCAACAGCTTGTTCATATTCTGCCTGGATATTGTGCTTCTCTCTTTCCTTCAGCTCCATCACCTTTTGCAAGGCAAATTGGAATGACATTAGTCGCCACCTCTTCCAAATTCGTTGATCAATCGCTCAACCGCTTCCTCGACGGAACTGCTCTCCTCGGTACTCTGCTTTAAAAATGAAATGATTTTTGGATAAATGGCGATCGCTTGATCGATGTCCGCAGAAGAGCCGCGCTTGTACGCGCCAATATTAATTAAATCTTCATTATCATCGTGAACGGCCAAATAATGGCGAAGCCGTTCAGCCGCCGCGCGGTGTCTGTCATCGACGATATCGGCCATTACCCGGCTGATGCTTTTCAGAACGTTGATTGCTGGGAACTGTCCTTTATTCGCCAGCTTCCGGTCCAGCACGAGATGCCCGTCTAAAATTCCTCTTACGGCATCGGCAATCGGCTCGTTCATATCATCACCATCGACGAGTACGGTGTAAAAGGCTGTTATACTTCCTTTCTTCGCTGTGCCCGAGCGTTCAAGCAGCTTCGGCAGCATCGCAAATACCGATGGCGTGTACCCTTTTGATGTCGGCGGTTCCCCGACTGCTAAGCCAATTTCGCGCTGAGCCATCGCAAAGCGGGTGACCGAATCCATCATTAAATTGACATCGAGACCCTGGTTACGAAAATATTCGGCAACAGCGGTGGCTGTCATCGCCCCTTTGATCCGCATTAACGCCGGCTGGTCTGAAGTGGCGACGACTAAAATCGTTTTCTTCAAACCTTCCTCACCGAGGTCGCGTTCAATGAAATCCTTCACTTCCCGGCCCCGTTCACCAATTAAAGCTATGACATTTAAATCAGCCGCTGAATTTTTGGCAAGCATCGCCAGCAACGTACTTTTTCCGACCCCGCTCCCGGCAAAAATCCCGATTCTCTGTCCCTTGCCGACTGTAAACAGCGCATCAATCGCCCGGACCCCAAGCGACATTTTCTCTTCGATTCTTGGACGAGCCAGCGGATTTGGAGGGTCATTATCAGTTGGAAACGGGCGCAGTCCTTTCGGCAGCTGTTCTTTCGACAATGGTTCGCCGCAGCCGTCAATCACGCTTCCGATCAAGCCGGAACCGACCTTGATTTCCAACGGTTTCCCGGTCGCTTCAACTAAGCTGCCCGGAGCGATTTCCGTCGTCCCGTTTAACGGCATCAGCAGCACAAATTCATCCCGGAAGCCGACGACCTCGGCCTTAACTTTTATTTTTTTTGCCCGGCCGACGATGATGTAACAAAGATCGCCGATGGAGGCCTGTGGACCTTTTGACTCAATCGTTAGCCCGACCACTCTCGTCACCTTGCCGTACCATTTATAGGGGGATAAGAAAGGAATATCCTCAATCAGCTCCTGCACGCTCATCTGGACCCTCCTTCCACTTTTCCAGCAGTTGAACCTTTAATTGCTCCAGCTGCCGATCAAGCGTCGCGTCAATCCGGCCATATTTTGATTCAACGACACAGCCGTTTTCCGGCAACCCGGAATCCGGGTAAATATACAGCTGTTCGGTATGGCTGAGCAGCTGCTCAAGCTCGGCTTTTTGCTGCAGCGTATGGGTATACCAGTGCGGGTGCACATAAATTTTCACATGCTCATGCTCCCTCACTTCAAGCATCACCTGCTTAAGCAGAGCCGCCCAGTTCTCATGATCCTCTTCAAGCTTTTTGCCGAGAATCCGCTGCGCGAGAGCGACGGCTAAATCAATCATCACCGGCTCAGCCGACTCAATCGTCCGCGCATAATCCGCCTGCGAATTGGCGATAATTTCCTGAGCCTCGGTAATGAATCCATCGTACGTCTGCCTACCTGCCTCCTGACCTTCTGAAAAGCCGGCGTTATAGCCCTGCTGACGCGCTTCCTCAAATGCTTCCTGCAGCTGCTGTTCAGCCTGCTGCCTCTCTGCTTCGATCTGGCTGCGGACCTGCTCCGCATAATCATCTGCTTCAGCGACAGTTTGCCTCGCCTTGCTCTCTGCCTGCGAAAGCTTTTGCTCCATTTCCTTTTCAAGCTCAGCCGCGCTTCGCTGTTTTGTCAGCTCGTTATCCGCTTCGCTTTCTTCTACTGCCGGCCCATCTTCTTGAAAAAGTTTTTTTATTGAAATGATTTTACTTTGTTCCGATGCGGGTATAGTGTTATGTGACTTAATAACCCTAGACAATAACATCGTCTCCTCCGCGGGCAACGACGATTTCACCAGCTTCTTCTAAACGTCGAATAACAGCGACGATTCTTGATTGCGCTTCTTCGACATCGCGAAGACGAACAGGACCCATAAATTCCATTTCTTCCTTGAAGGTTTCAGCCATTCGCTGCGACATATTGTTAAAGACAACTTCTTTAACTTCTTCGCTTGCCACTTTAAGCGACAGCTGCAAATCTTCATTCTCGACGTCGCGGATGACACGCTGAATCGAACGGTTATCAAGCGTAACAATATCTTCAAAGACAAACATCCGCTTTTTGATTTCTTCGGCAAGCTCCGGATCCTGAATTTCCAGCGCATCGAGGATCGTTCGTTCCGTGCTGCGGTCAACGCCGTTAAGCACTTCGACGACTGCCTCAATACCGCCGGCATCCGTATAATCCTGCGTCAGTGTGGATAACAGCTTCTGTTCAAGAATCGATTCGACTTCATTAACAATTTCCGGCGACGTGCTGTCCATTAAGGCAATTCTTCTCGCTACATCAGCCTGCACCTCCTGTGGAAGTTCGGATAAGATTTGCCCGGCCTGCACCGATTCCAAATAAGCCAAAATTAAAGCAATCGTTTGCGGGTGCTCATTTTGGATAAAATTCAAAATCTGCGAAGGGTCAGACTTGCGCGCGAAATCAAATGGTCTCACCTGTAAAGTCGAGGTAAGGCGGTTAATGATGTCCATCGCATTTTCTTCCCCGAGCGCTTTTTCTAAAATGCTTTTGGCGTAGCCAATTCCGCCTTGAGCAATATAGTCCTGGGCCAGCACCAAGGAATGAAACTGCTCCAGAATGTCTTCCTTCATCTCACTGTCGACCTTGCGCACATTAGCAATCTCAAGCGTGAGCTGTTCGATTTCTTCTTCTGTAAGGTGCTTATATACCTGGGCAGATACATCAGGCCCTAAGGAGATGAGGAGAATTGCTGCTTTTTGTCTTCCATTTAATTCTTTTTTTGCCGCAGTAGCCATTCGTTCTCCCTCCTAATGTTAATCTTCTGAAAGCCATGTTCGTAATAATTTCGAAAATTCTTCCGGTTTCTCTCTTGCCATCTTTTCAAGCTGCTTGCGCTTCGTCGCGGAAATTCCGGTTTCTTCATCCGGTAAATCAGGAACTTCTTCAATGGCTTCTTCAATTGGTAATTCCTCTTCTTCCTCCGTTACCTGATTACGTCTTCTTAGTAACAGGAAGAGAAGAAGTAGAATAACGGCGATCAATACTCCGCCAACAACATAGAGCCAAACTGGAATCACTGTCGACGGCTCCGGCTCAAGCTCAATCTTGCCATCAAACGGCCTTGAAGCCACTACAATCTTTTCATTAAGGTCATCCTCGGTGAGTTCATCAGCATAAACCCCGGAAATGCTCGTTCTTACAATCGTTCCTAATATTTGCTGAATGTCATCAAGCTGCTGTTGCGGCAGCTCTTCCATTCCTTCAGGAGGTTCAACCATGACCTGAATGCCTAAATCACGAATTTTATAAGGACTTTCCACGATATCGCGGTTGATTCGATTCACTTCATTGTTAATCCGTTCCTCTGCCCGCTCCCATTCGGATGGACCTTGAGCGACTCCGCCTGGAAAGTTTGGAATTTCATCGCCGACTCCGGCGACTCCGCCTTCCACTGCTCCTTCGCCACTGTACGCCTCTTCAATCCGCTCCAGGCTGACCGTCAAGCCTTCCATGTTCTCTGGATCCACCGGCTCAACCAACGCTTCGGTCCGGTTCTCCTGCGTGAAATCAATATCGGTTGAGACTGATATTAAAACTTTATCCCGCCCGACCATTGTTCCGAGCATTTGCTGCAGATTGCGCGTCAAATCGCGTTCAATATCCCGCTGAATCGAACGCTGCTGTTCATAGGCTGTTAGAGTCGTATTACTTCCTTCTGCATTTTCATAAACATAATCGTTAAACATTTGATCCGAAATGACGATATTATCTATAGGGAGATTCGGCACACTCTTTGAAACTAGATGAAACAAGGCATTTACCTGGCCCTGTTCCAGCTGATAGCCTGGTGCCAAATCGAGCACCACAGCAGCCGTCGCGAATTCCTGCGGGTCATTTGCCCAAACATTATCTTCCGGAATCGTAATCATCACCCTAGCCTGGTTAACCCCATTTACATTGCGGATCAGCTCAGCCAGCTCTGTTTGCATTGCCGCTCTTTCCATGACCGAAAATTCATTGTCGGTCATCCCGAAGCCCATCTGCTCCTGAAAGAAGGAATAATCAATACTTCCACTTCGCGGCAGCCCTTCCGCAGCCAGTTCGACCTTTAATGCGTCCACTTGCGTTTCAGGGACAAGGATCGTCGTTCCGTTATCGGAAATGGTTGAAGAAATCCCTCTTGCATCTAGTGTTTCTTTAATCTGCCCTGTTTCCTGAAGTGTCAGATTACTATAAAGAGGTTGATAGCTTGTTCTCGTCCCTAAGAATGTAAAAAGAATAATTAGTGCAATAATGCCTAGGGTAGAACCGGCTATTATTCCTTTCTGCATACCAGAACGTCCTGCCCAAAATTCTGTTATTCGTTGTTTATATATTGATAGTTTCTCGTTCATGTGCCCTCCTACATCCAACAACTACCGTGAGACTCAAACAGAACAAGCATTACACTTGCATTCTCATGATTTCTTGGTATGCTTCAATCACTTTATTCCGAACCTCTACCGTTGCCTGTAACGTAATACTTGCTTTTTGACCCGTAATCATCACGTCGTGCAAATCATCAATTTCCCCACTTGCCAGTCTTTCTGTTTTTTGTGCCGATTCCTGTTGCAGGCTGTTCACATGCTCAATTGCTTCGTTCAAAGCAGTTTTAAAAGATTGATGAGCCTCCCCCGCGGACATTCTTGATCCATTTTGATTATGTATTCCACCTTGAAAAACAAAAGGAGATTGACCTATTTTAATATCCAACTTTTATCACTCCTATCTACCAATTTCTAGTGCTTTCAGTAACATATTTTTTGATGCATTGAGCGTGGTGACATTCGCTTCATACGAGCGCGTTGCACTCATTAAATCAACCATCTCCCTTAATGGATCAACATTAGGCAGTTGTACGTATCCTTCTTCATTCGCATCGGGATGCTCGGGGTCATACATCTCCTTGAACGGTGTTTGATCATCAACGATCGCCGAGACCTTTACCCCATGGCCGATTTCAGAATTTGTCGAACGGCCCATCGCCTGATGCAAAAAAGCTGAGAACGGTTGTTTTTCGTTCGGTTGCATCACGACCATTTTCCGCCGGTACGGCTGCCACTCCCCATCCACCATCCTCGCTCTCGTCGATTCAGCATTTGCCATGTTGGCCGAGATTACATCCATCCGCAGCCGCTGCGAGGTAAGAGCCGAGGCGCTCGTATTAAGCCCATGAAAAATACTCATTTTTAACTTCCTCCTCTAATGACCGTTTGCAAGCTTGAGAAGCGGCCATTCATTCTGTCGATTAGCGCATTGTAATAAATTTGGTTTTTCGCCAATTCCGCCATTTCCAGATCAATATCGACATTATTCTGGTTATGGTTATACATCGTGTTTCTCGTTGTCTCGATTACAGGTCCCTGGCTTGTTGTTGAAAATTCAAGATGCTTTTCATTCGTCCGATAAGCCTTTAGTTTCGGTTCATTCATCGCCTGCTGCAATGTCTCTTTGAAGGAAACATCCTTCGCTTTGTAATAAGGTGTATCGACATTGGCGATGTTTTGCGAGATTGCATTTTGTCTTAACTGAGCTCCATCAAGCCCGCGCTCAAGCACTCTGAACGTCGAGCCGCCAAAAAGATCCATCTATTATTCCACCTTTCGACAGTATCTTATAGATTTATTCATATTTTCACATAAGCTCTCAATGAAATTGTAAACAAAGTCACAGGAAAAGTCTAATACCGTTTGTAAAAATAGGAAATTCGATATAAAAGAACTAGAGTAAATTGTGGACTTTTGTCGCAAAACTATACAAAAACTATCATCCATAATCTACATTATAGTACAAATACCGACACATACGCACTATTTTACTAAGAACTTATATGAATTTTTAGATAAAGCACAAAAAACGACAAATAAATTACTATTTTAACACTGTTGTAATATTTGTATCATATTTGTTACGTCCAGGCTACACAATACAGAAAAAATCTACCAATAATCCCATTCAAAAATCCTTTACAACTGATTTCTTTTATCAAAACAGTCCGCCTATCTCTTCTTCCTCTCTCCCCTATGTCTACTCTTGAGATGTTGATGACCACCACGAACCCGAGCCAAACAAAAAAAGTGCGTCAAAAGGTTGTTTTCCCTTTTGACGCACCCTTTACAAGCAGCGATGAAGTCTAACTATTGTTTGAACAGAGCGCAGGAGAGCTTTTCCCTCCTGCGCCACACAGAAAACGTAACCGCCGCCTCCCATTTAAAACGGTTGTGAAGCAGTTGAAGTTTTCACAAGCTTAACGGCTTATTGAAAAAATTTTTTCCCTTTTGCTGTATAGTCCTCTTTATTTCGCCTTCAGCTTTTCAAGCTCGACGAGGAACTTATCATTCAACACTTTGATATAGGTTCCTTTCATACCGAGTGAACGCGATTCAATAACGCCGGCGCTTTCCAGCTTGCGGAGAGCGTTGACGATGACCGAGCGCGTGATCCCGACGCGGTCGGCAATCTTACTGGCGACAAGTAAGCCTTCCTTGCCATCGAGCTCGTGGAAAATATGCTCAACAGCCTCCAGCTCACTGTAGGATAGCGAGCTGATCGCCATTTGCACGACCGCCTTGCTTCTTGCTTCCTCTTCAATTTCCTGCGTCTTCTCGTGTAAAATTTCAATGCCGACTACCGTTGCGCCATATTCAGCAAGGATGAGATCATCATCGCTGAAAGAGTCATTCAGGCGCGCTAAAATTAACGTACCAAGACGCTGTCCGCCGCCTTGAATCGGGACAATCGTCGTTAAGCCACTTTGAAACAAGTCCTTATTCTCAACAGGAAACGCGGTGAATTCACTGTCGATATCCAGATTGGCTGAAGTCTCCTCAATTTTAAAGAGATTATCTGTGTATTCCTCCGGAAAACGTCTGTCCTCGAGCATTTTTTTCATGCGCTCATTTTCAATCTCCTGCTTGATTGCATACCCAAGCACCTTCCCACGTCTGCTCAGTACGAAAATATTGCAGCTGATCGTATCGCGAAGCGTTTCCGCCATCGCGCGGAAGCTGACGTGCTGTCCTCCTGACTTTTGCAACATCTCATTGATTTTTCTTGTCCTTGATAATAAATTCATTTTTTTCTCTCCTCCTGTTTTTTTACAAAATGTATTGACTTAAATCTCGGTTCTTGGCAATAGATGCTAGTTTTTCGTCGACGTATTCTGGTGTGATCACGATTTCTTCCAACGTAATATCAGGAGCTTCGAATGATAAATCCTCCAATAGCCGTTCCAGCAGCGTATGCAACCGTCTCGCGCCGATATTTTCCGTCTCCTGGTTGACCTCTGTAGCAATAGTCGCAATCTTATGAACAGCTTCGTCAGAAAATTTGATTTTTATACCTTCTGTTTCAAGAAGCGCACTATATTGCTTAATGAGCGCATTATTGGGCTCGACCATAATCCTGACAAAATCATCAACTGTCAGATTCGTCAGCTCCACACGGATCGGAAAGCGGCCCTGAAGCTCCGGAATCAAATCAGAAGGCTTGGCGATATGAAAGGCCCCCGCTCCGATAAAGAGGATATGATCGGTTTTCACCGGGCCGTATTTGGTCACAATCGTCGAGCCTTCGACAATCGGAAGGATGTCACGCTGAACACCTTCGCGTGAAACATCAGCCGATTGCTGACCTTTGCCGACGACCTTGTCAATCTCATCAATGAAAATGATGCCAAGCTGCTCCGCCTTTTCGACAGCTTCCTGCGTCACCTCATCCATATCGATCAGCTTCTGTGCTTCTTCCTCCGTCAGCACTTTACGCGCGTCGGAAATCGGCAGCCGTCTTTTTTTGCGCTTCTTCGGCAGCATCCCACCGAGCATTTCCTGCATGTTCATTCCCATCTGCTCCATGCCGGCGCCCTGAAACATATCCATAAAGCTTTGCGACTGCTCCTCCACCTCAATCGTCACCATCCGGTCTTCAAGCTCACCTAACGCAAGCTGGTGAGCAAGCTGCCGCCGTTGCTGCTCTCTCGTATTTTCCTGCGAAGCATCCGGTTCGGCAGGCTGCTCCGCTTCCTGCTGACCGAACAGCATTTCGAAAGGGTTCTTATAGGTGGACTGCTTTTTTTTCGAAGGAAGCAGCAAATCAATGATGCGCTGATTCGCCTGCTCTTCGGCCTGGGCACGCACCGCCGCCATCTTTTCCACCTTGACGATGCGGACGCTTGTTTCGACGAGATCTCTCACCATCGACTCGACATCGCGCCCGACATAGCCTACTTCAGTGAATTTCGTTGCCTCCACTTTGACAAATGGAGCGCCGACCAGCTTAGCGAGCCGCCGGGCGATTTCTGTTTTCCCGACTCCCGTCGGTCCAATCATTAAAATATTCTTCGGGGTGACTTCGTCTTTTATTTTGTCATCAAGCAAGCTGCGGCGATAGCGATTACGGAGGGCAATGGCTACCGACTTCTTCGCCTGCTCCTGTCCGACGATAAATTGATCCAGACGTTCAACAATTTCACGTGGGGTAAAGGCTGTTTTCATAACGATCACTCTCCATAGGGAATTAATTGCTTACGGCTCAGCTTAGTTCCTCAACAACGACGTTATCGTTTGTGTACACGCAGATATCTCCCGCTGTCTCGAGCGCGGCTGCGGCAATATCCTTCGCTGACAAAGCAGGCGCGTGTTTTTTCAATGCACGTCCTGCGGCAAGCGCATAATTGCCTCCCGAGCCAATCGCCAGAATGCCGTCATCGGGTTCAATCACTTCCCCGGTTCCCGAAACGAGCAGCAAATGTTCCCGGTTCATCACAATCAGCATCGCTTCCAGCCGTCTAAGCACTTTGTCACTTCGCCATTCTTTTGCAACTTCTACAGCGGCCCGCTGCAAATTCCCGTTATATTCTTCTAACCTGGATTCGAATTTTTCAAACAACGTAAAAGCATCAGCGACTGAACCGGCAAAGCCTGCCAGCACCTTCCCCTGATAAATCGTTCGTACTTTTCTCGCTGTATGCTTCATCACAACAGCATTGCCAAACGTCACCTGACCATCACCGGCCATCGCGCAGGCTCCGTTGTGCTGAATGGCAAAAATCGTCGTTGCATGGAATTGACTCATATCCTTCCTCCTTCATCTACTTCGTTATGCCCGAGGATGATGCGCCTGATAAACATGCCGTAGTCTCTCCTTTGTCACATGGGTGTACATCTGCGTCGTTGACAAATGCTCATGACCGAGCAGCTCTTGTACTACCCGCAAATCAGCTCCATTATTAAGCAGGTGGGTCGCAAAGGAATGGCGGATATCATGCGGACGCAGATGCTTATGCTGAGCGGCCTGCTCCATCCGTTTTTTGACAATCGTCCGGATGCTGCGATCCGTCAGCTGTCCCCCTTTGTAATTGAGAAAAAGCGCGTCGGGTGATGTCTTTTTTTCGAGCTGCCGCCGCCCGTCATTGATGTAACGCTCAATCGCCTCAAGAGCGAAAGAACCGACAGGGAGATAGCGTTCTTTCCGTCCCTTCCCATGGACAAGCACCGTGCCGATCGACAAATCGAGATCATGAACGGCAAGACCTGCGCATTCACTTACGCGCATCCCCGTCGCATACAACAGTTCCAGCAAGGCGCGGTCGCGTTGATCAAGCGGCTTATGCCCCTGCAAGGAATAAAAGAGTTCCTGGATTTCTTCTTCATAGAGGAACGTCGGCAGCCGACCTTCATGTTTGGGAAGGAATACAGTGGAAAAGACATTCTCCGACACACGTTTTTCACGCATGTGAAAATTATAGAGGCTTCTTAATGCAGAAATTTTCCGTGATACCGTTTTTCTCGCATAGTTCTTCTCATATAGCATCGTTAAATAAGCGCGAACATCAGCTCTTGTCACATCCGGGAATTCTTGGACTCCCTTGGCTTTCATAAACTGATAAAAATCATCAATATCCCGCTTATAACTCCGGATCGTATGTAAGGAGCTGTTTTTTTCCATTTGTAAATAGACGATAAATTGCTCGAGCCAGGACTGCTTTCCCAACACAAAACACCCCTCTCGCCTCTAGAGCTACTAAATTCTAACATGATTTAGTAGCTCTGACAACGATGTTTACATTTTTTTCACAAAATTCTGAATTGTGCCCAATGCGCGCCCAGCGAGTTGCTCGTAACGTTCCTGTTTATTCTTAATTCTTACCTCTAATGGCGGAAGTAAACCAAAATTCGCATTCATCGGCTGAAAATTTTTCGCATTGGCCGTTGTAATATAAGCAGCCATACTGCCGATGACCGTCTCGTCTGGGAATGTCAGCAAATCCTGCTGCTGTACATAGCGCGCGGCATTGATTCCAGCAACCAGTCCGGCCGCCGCTGATTCCACATAGCCCTCGACACCAGTAATTTGCCCGGCGAAAAATAAATCATCGCGCTGCTTGTATTGATAGGTCGGTTTAAGCAAATTTGGCGAGTTGATGAACGTATTGCGGTGCATCACGCCATAGCGGACGATTTCGGCATTTTCCAAGCCTGGAATCAGACGAATCACTTCTTTCTGCGGTCCCCATTTTAAATGTGTCTGAAAGCCGACAATATTATATAGCGTTCCGGACGTGTTATCCTGTCTCAGCTGGACGACGGCGAACGGACGCTTCCCTGTCTCCGGATGTTCAAGGCCAACCGGTTTCATCGGCCCGAAGAGCATCGTCTTCCGTCCGCGCTTCGCCATGACTTCAATCGGCATACAGCCTTCAAAAAAGATCTCTTTTTCGAATTCTTTCAGCGGCACCGTTTCTGCGGAAATGAGCGCTTCATAAAAACGGTCGAATTCCTCCTCCGTCATCGGACAGTTTAAATAAGCCGCTTCTCCTTTGTCATAGCGCGATTTCAAATAAACCTTATTCATATCAATTGAGTCTGTTTCAATAATAGGCGCCGCCGCGTCATAAAAGTATAAATACTCCTCGCCGGTTAATGCCTTTAATTCAGCGGAAAGCTCAGCCGAAGTTAAAGGACCGGTTGCAATAATCGTCGGTCCTTCCGGAATGGAGGTCACCTCTTCAGTAAACACCGTCACATTCGGGTGATGCTTGACCTGCTTCGTCACCGCTCCAGCAAACTCATGGCGATCGACCGCAAGCGCTCCGCCGGCCGGAACGGAGGCTTCATCCGCCGAACGGATAATGACGGAATCCAACTGGCGCATTTCTTCCTTCAGCACACCGACGGCGTTCGTTAATGAATTGCCGCGTAAAGAATTGCTGCAAACCAGTTCTGCGAATTTATCTGTATGATGAGCGGGTGTCTGCTTTACCGGACGCATTTCATAAAGATGAACCTGAATGCCGCGCTTCGCCAGCTGCCAGGCGGCTTCACTGCCGGCCAGCCCCGCTCCTATTACGTTTACATGTTGTTGTGTCACGTCGTCTAATCCCTCCAACTTAAAAAACCGCTTGCTTTTCAAACAGTAGAAATGCCTTCACCGTAAGGTGAAGGCGATTGTCTCTTATCCGACTACCATCATAATACGAGCCGGTCTTTTTTTCAACTATTTTGCTTTTTATGTTTTTTACGTCCTCTGCCCGGGCGGGCCACCAGCGTACAACTGCTAATTGGCTTCCTCTTTATAATCGCAGGCCGAGCATTCTACATGGACGCCGTTTTTCGTTTTCTTCTCCACCAGCATTTTTCCGCATTTCGGACATGGTCTGGCGATCGGCTTATCCCATGAAATAAAGTCGCATTCCGGATAGCGGTCACAGCCGTAAAAGACTCGACGTTTTTTACTTTTCCGCTCGACTACATTGCCTTCTTTACATGTCGGGCATTTGACGCCGATTTCTTTGACGATCGCCTTTGTGTTCCGGCATTCAGGAAAATTGGAGCAAGCCATGAACTTACCGAAACGGCCCATTTTATAGACCATTTCATGCCCGCACTTCTGACAATCCTCGCCGGCCGGCTCATCCTTGATTTCAACTTCCTTCATTTCCTCTTCCGCATGGGAGAGGCGTTTTTCAAACCCCTGATAAAATTCATCAATAATCGAAATCCAGCGCTGCTGGCCTTCCTCAATGGAATCAAGATCATTTTCCATCTTCGCCGTGAATTCGACATCGAGAATCTCCGGGAAAAATTCGACGATCATCTCAAGGACAATTTCACCTAGCTCCGTCGGGACGAACCGTCTGTCCTCCAAGGCGACATATCCTCTTTTTTGGATCGTGTCGAGCGTCGGCGCATAGGTGGATGGGCGGCCGATTCCAAGCTCTTCCATCGTTTTAACAAGACGTGCCTCTGTATAACGCGGCGGCGGCTGGGTGAAGTGCTGGTTCGGCTCAATCTCAAGCTTTTTCACCGACTGTCCTTCCTGTAAGTTCGGAAGCAAACGGTCCTCTTCTTTCTTGCCGTCGTCATTGCCTTCGATGTACACCTTCATGAAACCAGGAAACTTTACTTTCGAGCCTGTTGCCCGGAATTGAACATTGTTTTGTTCGATGTCAACCGTCATCGTGTCCATGATCGCCGGCGCCATTTCACTGGCCACCATCCGTTCCCAAATCAGCTTATACAGCCTGAACTGATCTCTTGATAAATAGCTCTTGACCGTTTTCGGTTCTTTCCAGACTGATGTCGGCCGGATCGCTTCATGCGCATCCTGCGCTTTTTTATCTTTTTTGACGACCCGCTTTTCTTTACGGCTGTAGTCCTCGCCATATGTTGAGGTAATGTATTCCTTCGCCTCCGCCTGCGCGGTCTCGGAAATCCGGGTGGAATCGGTACGCATATACGTAATTAACCCGACTGTCCCTTCCTTCTTGCCAAGATCAATCCCTTCATATAGCTGCTGGGCGATCATCATCGTTTTCTTCGCGCGGAAGTTTAATTTCCGGGCCGCTTCCTGTTGCAGCGATGATGTCGTAAACGGAGTGACCGGATTTCGTTTCCGTTCCTTCTTTTTGACGGATGTCACTTGAAACTGGTCGGATTTCAGCCGCTCGAGTACTTTGTTGACATCCTCCTCGGAAGCAAGCTCCTGCTTCTGTCCGTCGACTCCGTAAAACCGTGCTTCAAACGGCTCGTTTTCAAGTGAAAACTGCGCCTGAATGCTCCAGTATTCTTCAGGAACAAACGCTTTAATCTCTTTTTCCCGCTCGATAATCATCTTAACGGCAACGGATTGCACACGCCCGGCGCTCAACCCTTTTTTGACTTTCTTCCATAGTAATGGACTTATATTGTAACCGACAAGCCGGTCCAAAATCCGTCTCGCCTGCTGGGCATCGACCAGGTCCATATTAATCGAACGCGGACTTTTAAAGGCATCCTTTATTGCCTGCTTTGTAATTTCATTAAAGACGACCCTACATTCCGAATTCTCGTCAATATTTAAACTGTGAGCCAAATGCCAGGCAATGGCTTCACCCTCTCTATCGGGGTCAGCCGCTAAGTAAACTCGTTTTACTTTCTTGGCAGCTGATTTCAACTCTTTTAATACAGGGCCTTTTCCGCGAATAGTAATATACCTTGGTTCAAAACCTTTTTCAACATCTACTCCCATTTGACTTTTTGGTAAGTCTCTAACATGTCCCATTGAAGCCTTTACAATATATTTTTTGCCTAAATACTTTCCAATGGTCTTTGCTTTGGCGGGAGATTCCACGATTACTAAATAATCGGCCATGTAAGCAGCTCCCTCTCTCGAAGAATATATTAAAATCTTCCCTATTATTAAACAGACTTTCTCCATTTGTCAAACGGCAGCTTAAATTCTTTTCCGAAAAAAGGGCATTCAAAGAGGCGCAGTCAGCTTTTTTCAATGATGTTTGGCAGCTCCTGAAGCAGGTCGTCTTTCGTGACAATCAGCTTTGCACCTTGTTGAATAAGACGATTCGTCCCTTCTGATTCAGCGGAAAAGATCGAGCCCGGCACGGCGAACACGTCCCGTCCCTGCTCAAGCGCCTGATCCGCCGTGATCAGGGAGCCGCTTTTTTTCTTCGCCTCTATGACGACAACAGCCTGCGACAGGCCGCTGACAATCCGGTTCCGGATTGGAAAATGCCATTTGCGTGGTCTAACCCAAGGAGGATATTCACTGACAAGCAGCTGGCTTTTGGCCATATACTGAAATAATGATTTGCTTTCTTGCGGGTAAGGAAAGTGAAAGCCGGAGGCGAGTACGGCGATCGTCCGGCCATTCGCCCGGATCGCCTGTTGATGGGCGAGCATATCAATTCCGCGGGCCAGACCGCTGACAATTGTCCAGCCGTCTTCCGCCAAAGCCCGAACAAAATAGGCAGCGCTTTTCACGCCTGCCCCGGTCGGCTTTCGCGTGCCGACGACAGCGACTGTTCGCTTATTGGTCAGAATATGCTGCAAGCCTTGCGTATATAACACAAACGGGGGATCGTAAATATGTTTCAGCAAAAATGGATAGGTTGGATCATGGAAGGTGAGTGGGATAATGCCGTGTTCTTGAAAAAACTGCTCGAGCTGAGCCGAAGAGATGTGATGGAGGGCTTGATGAAGCATTATTGCTTTAGTAGGGGGAAGAGAAAATGCTTTCTCGAAGTCGGGCGGTCTATACTGGTAAATTAATTGAAGCTCTGGATCCTCGTCGATTATTTTCTTAAAAAGCCTTCTGTTCGTGCCGAAGCAGCTGTGAAGATGAATCCATCTCGTCCGAAAGCTGGTCATGCGCCGCATATCCCTCCTTTTTATAGGCGGAACGTTATGACAGAGGCTGGGCCAAAAGGTTAAGTTCTCCCTTTTGCCCGGCCTCGATGCAACGTTTGTCTTCCTTCTCAAAATGAAAAATCGACAATTTTATGACAATTTCTTCACGGATTAGCTGTGTGTCTTACACTTTTCCAGAATACCTTTTTCTTCCAAAACAGAAATTAACGTCTGACCCATAACAGATGGAGTCTCGGCTACTTTTACGCCGCAGCTTTCCAACGTTTTGATTTTTTCAGCCGCCGTTCCTTTTCCGCCAGAAATAATCGCGCCGGCATGACCCATGCGCTTTCCTGGAGGGGCTGTTTGTCCGCCAATGAAGCCGACAACCGGCTTTGTCATATTTTCTTTGATCCACTCAGCAGCTTCTTCCTCTGCTGTTCCGCCGATTTCACCAATCATGATTACCGCATATGTGTCCGGATCTTCATTGAAAAGCTTAAGAACGTCAATAAAGTTTGTTCCGTTAACCGGGTCTCCCCCGATTCCGACAGCGGAAGATTGTCCAATTCCGTTCGTTGACAATTGATGAACCGCTTCATACGTTAATGTACCGGAACGTGACACAACGCCGACATGACCTTTTTTATGAATATAACCAGGCATAATGCCGATCTTACATTCTTCAGGAGTAATAACACCAGGGCAGTTCGGACCGATTAAACGCGTCTTTTTGCCTTCCATGAAACGCTTGACTTTCACCATATCAAGCACCGGAATGCCTTCTGTAATACAAATCGCCAAATCAAGCTCGGCGTCGACAGCTTCCATAATCGCGTCAGCAGCGAATGCTGGTGGTACATAAATAACCGTTACATTAGCTCCTGTCTCTTTCACAGCCTGCTCAACAGTATCAAATACCGGAATACCTTCTACTTCCGTGCCGCCTTTACCCGGTGTTACACCGCCGACAATCTTCGTTCCATATTCAACCGCCTGCTGCGTATGAAACAGACCGGTTGCTCCTGTAATCCCTTGAACGATTACTTTCGTATCTTTATTAATAAGGATGCTCATTATCGTGTCCCCGCCTTTCTATTTCACTAATGAAACAATTTTTTGTGCGCCGTCAGCCATTGAATCCGCAGCCGTAATATTTAAGCCGGATTCTTTAAGAATCTTCTTCCCTAAGTCAACATTTGTACCTTCAAGACGTACAACAAGTGGAATTTCCAAGCCTACCTGCTTCGTCGCTTCCACTACGCCTTCCGCGATAATGTCACATTTCATGATTCCACCGAAAATGTTGACGAAAATTCCTTTTACGTTATCATCGGAAAGAATGATCTTGAATGCTTCCGTTACTTTCTCGGCAGTGGCACCGCCACCTACATCAAGGAAGTTGGCCGGATCACCATTGTAATGCTTGATGATATCCATCGTTGCCATCGCCAACCCGGCACCGTTAACCATACATCCGATATTGCCGTCTAATGAAATATAGCTTAAGTCATATTTAGAAGCTTCGATTTCCTTTGGATCTTCTTCTTCCAAATCGCGGTACTCAAGCACATCCTTCTGACGGTAAAGCGCGTTGGAGTCAAAGTTCAGCTTCGCATCAAGCGCCATTACCTTTCCGTCGCCAGTTGTTACAAGCGGGTTGATCTCGGCAATCGAGCAATCCTTTTCAACAAAGGCTTTATACAAGCCCATCATAAATTTAACAGCTTGACCAACAAGCTCCTTTGGAATGTTAATGTTAAAAGCGAGTCGGCGAGCCTGGAAACCTTGCAGGCCAACAGCCGGATCAATGATCTCTTTAAAGATCTTTTCCGGAGTTGCTTCCGCTACTTCTTCAATTTCCGTACCGCCTTCTTCTGAAGCCATCATCACGACGCGTGATGTCGCGCGATCAAGAACAAGCCCGATATAGTATTCATTTTTAATATCGCAGCCTTCTTCGATTAGTAAGCGCTTTACTTCCTTACCTTCTGGACCTGTCTGGTGAGTGACTAGCGTTTTACCAAGAATATCAGCAGCATATGTACGTACTTCGTCAAGATTTTTTGCAACCTTGACTCCTCCAGCCTTACCACGGCCACCTGCATGGATTTGTGCTTTCACCACACAAACGTCTGTTCCTAACTCTTTTGCTGCTTCTACTGCTTCTTCAACAGAGAACGCTACTTTCCCATTGGGAACCGCAACGCCGTATTGACGAAGGAGCTCTTTTCCTTGATACTCATGGATATTCATTCTCTCTCCAGCCTCCTATCAATGCATGTAATTTAAGCCGTCTGATAAAAATCGATCATGTCCGGCAAAATCCTCTTCTATTTTAGCACTTATTTCATCTTTTTGGGAGGGGAAATCCAAGGAGATGACAAATAAATTAAAGCGCTGTTTCAAAAAGGAAGTGGGGTCTTTTGGCGCCGGTCTCGGAAGGAATGATCTGCCACTCAAAAAAAAAAGAGACAGCGGCCACGCTCGTCCCAGTTTACCATTTGTCGAGGAGAGGCTGAGTCGACGATCGTCCAGCCCCTGTCTCTGCTTATTGCTGCTTATCGGCTTTCTTCTTGGATTCCTTATTTTGTTCTTTACGTACTTTCTTTGTCATGTCCTTTGCTCTGGCATCTGTCTCCTGGACGGAAAAATGAATGCCGAATTCCTGTGCGAATTCCTCCTGATAGCTTTCCATAAAAGAGATTGCTTCAGGGACAAGCAGTTTATTTTCCTTCATCGACCAGCCCTCCTTCGGTAAGACGTTACGGGCATAGTATATCCTGATCATTCGTCCACTATTAGACTTATTTCTGGTGCTGGTCAATTTTATAAATAAATGAAAACACTTCGGCTACGACTTCATAAAGCTCAGGCGGAATGGTTTGATTAACCTCAAGCTGTGCCAGCATTTCAACGAGGGAAGGGTCCTCCTGAATCGGAACGTCGTTCTCCTGCGCCTTTGCAATCAATTCCTCCGCGACATAGCCCTTCCCTTTCGCCACCACTTTCGGCGAAACATCTGTTTCAGCCTGATAACGGAGGGCGACGGCCTGCTTCTTGCGTTCCTGCTTCATATTCTCACATCCACTCCCTGATAATGCACATGGGGCTTGTACACTTGATTTGCCTGTTGCGGGCTCGCCTGTGCATCCTTCATCTTGCGCCATTTCACCGAAAGCAATTGATAGTTATGCTCGGCTAGACCTGTTTTTAACCCAGGTAGCAATAAATGGATCAGCGCTTCGGGACTTTCCTTTTCATTAAAGACAGTCACGGTCACAACACGGTTTTGAATCTGAACATCGACGATCGTCTCCTCAAGCTGTTCCAGCGTTAAGTAAAAAAGAATGCGGCAGTAATCGGGATTTAGCTCTCCATTCTGCTGCTTTTTTCCTTCCCACTGTACGGTCATGTCGGTCTGCCACGCTCCTAGCGTTAACGGGAGCTGGAGAACCAGTTGCTGGTAAGGACCGTTTTGCTCCTGGGCAAGCAGCTGCTGGCCGGTCAGACGCTGAAGGGTTTGATTGACCTGCTCCTTCAGACTCGCCGGTAGATCCTGCTGCTGGAGCTGGAGCAATTGCGCCTTTAAACGATCTGTCATCACCGTCTCTCTCGTCAGCTCTCCCTGCAGCAAGCGGCTGACATCGCGCTCATGTTGATAACCAAGCAACTGGAGCAGATTTTGCAAATGTCTGGCAGGTCCGCCTTTCTCTTGCGCAAACGGCGTGGCTGATTCAAGCACCTGAAGAAAAGCCGATCTCTCACTCGCCGACAGTTCCTGCTGTGGCAACGCCAGCCAGCGGGTGTTCAAATTCGCCGCTGGTTCTTTGATTTGCAAAAGCTGGAGCAGCTGCTGCAAGGCCGGCTCACCGGCTTTCCCCGCCGGTATTGTCAGACGGGCGAGCATCGTTTCGAGAAATTGCCGCGGTTCCATCCTGCTCAATTCAGATCCCTGGCCGCTCCTTATATCCGGCCAAAGAGAAGCGGCGATTTCTCGATTCGCTGGATGAAGCACCGCGGCCTGAAATTGTCTGGCAAGCTGCGAACTGTCTGTTCCTGCCTGAATGATGCCAAGACGAGCGAGGAGTTGGCCGGCGCCCCGGCCTGCCTCTCCCTCCCCTTCGGCGGCAAATTGGCTCATTAGCTGGACAACCGGCGACGGCCTGGCCTGCTGATCGCCATGAACAAGTGAAGCGGTGAGCTGTCTGAGCTGAGCGGAGGCGGAATGATTGCTTTGTTCTAGCATTTGACTTAGCCGTTGCAGCTGTTGAGTCAATGAGGGGCCGGCTGTGAGCGCCTGGTAAGCCTGAAACGTCTCCTTCGTTAAAGGAAGCTGGCGTTGGATCATCTCGATCAAAGTCTGGAAGCCCTTCTGATTAAACTGCTGCAGTTCATTCAACAGCTGCGAGCCTGCGACGACTGTTTGCCTGGTAAACGGCTGCTGCTGTTCTGTTAATTGCCGGACAAAAGCCTCTGTTTCCTTCGAAGCCGGGAGGGAGAGCTGCTGAATCAGCTTTTGGACCGACGGCTGGTCACCAAGCCCTTCTCTCTGTCTGATCGCGTTATCATCTAAAACGCGCAGCCGCGGAATCCCCGCGCTTTCCTGGACTTCAAACCAATAGCGCTGACCCGCTGTCAAAGCGGCTTCCAGACGGGCTGTTACCGTCATCCCGCGTACCTGCAAAGCGGCCATATTCTGGGGATAGAGCTTAGCGATCCGGCCCTGGAACACCTGGCCTTGGGTAAGCTGTAATGATCGGGGCTGGGCCGACTGACCGATCCCTTCATTATGAATGCGCGACTGTATCATCTTCATCCCTCCTAGCTGTTCTTACGCTCTTTCCTGTACCGGTTTGAACGAACGGCGATGCTCGGGTGTCACGCCGAGTCGGTCAATCGCCGCCAAATGCTCCTTTGTCCCGTACCCGGCGTGGCGTGAAAAGCCGTAGCCCGGATATTTCGTTTCCAGCTCAGCCATATATGTATCACGGGCCACTTTGGCGATAACGGAACTGGCGGCGATCGTAATGCTTTTTTCATCGCCTTTGATCAGGCTTGTTTGCGGAATATCGAGCTGAAGGCTCATTGCATCAAGCAAAAGATAGTCCGGCTCCTTATGTAACGTCGAGATCGCTGCCTTCATCGCCATTTTCGTAGCTTGATAGATATTGATCCGATCAATTTCATCCGCATGAACCATTTCAATGGAATAAGCGACCGCTTCCCGCTTGATTATTTCAGAAAACGCCTCACGCTTTTGTTTCGTCAGCTTTTTTGAATCGGTCAAGCCGAGCAGCCTGAAGTCAGGCGGAAGAATGACGGCCGCTGCGACGACCGGCCCGGCGAGCGGTCCCCGTCCGACTTCATCGATCCCCGCCAGCGCGTGATAGCCCTGAGATCGCAACTGGCGCTCGTACTCGTTCATTTGGTCATGCATGGCGAGCAATTGGTGACGCTCCTCTTGCCGCTTCCTGTACTGCTTTAGTAATGTTTGAACCCCTTTTCGTTCGTCCCCGGCCAGCTTGTCGAGCTGCTCCTGTTCAACTTCCGGCTGTTCAAGCAGTTGTCTGATTTGGTGAATCGATTGTTTCATTTTTTCTCCTTTATTGTTCCGTGCCACTGAATCGCTATTTTTCTTCTTATCATCTATATCGGCCCTTTTTTGTTAATCTAAAGCAGGGAAGGCCTAAAACAAAAAAGAGAGGACGGCGCAAAGCCTGCCAGCCTGCGTCCCCCCTCTTTTGCAGCCGGACAGCTGCGCGTTCCTTTACTCCTGTTCAGGCGTTTCCAAAGAAATCCGGCCAATCGTTCCTGCCCTTGTTTCCCGCAGAATGATTTCGGCCGCCTTGTCATAATGAACCTCGCCACCAGGCAGCAGGCAGCCGCGCTTTCGCCCGATCTCATCAAACAGGGCGAGCCCGTCTTCCGGAATCTGATCAAGCTTGTACCGGCTTTGAATTAATGTCGGATAGGCATCCTTCATATAATTTAAAACAAACAGGGCGATATCCTGAAAATCAAGGAGCTCATCCTTAATCGCTCCGGTTGCCGCCAGGCGGTAGCCAATCACCTGATCTTCGAATTTGGGCCATAATATTCCCGGCGTATCGAGCAGCTCGAGCTCTTTACCCACTTTGATCCATTGCTGCCTTTTCGTTACCCCTGGACGGTCCCCGACCTGCGCTGTCCGCTTTTGCGCCAGCCGGTTAATAAGCGTTGACTTCCCGACATTCGGGATTCCGAGAATCATCGCTCTGATCGCTCTCGGCTTCATTCCCTTCGACCGCCATTTCTCAATGAGCGGCCGTGCCAGCTTTGTGCAGGCGGCGGCGATCTTTTCGGTGCCTTTTCCCGTTTGCGCATTGATCGCCAGCACGAGCGCTCCTTTTTCTTCAAAATACTGTTTCCAGCGCTCCGTGATCGCCGGATCGGCTAAATCGGCTTTATTTAACAAAACGAGCCTCGGTTTATGCGCGACGATTTCATCAATCATCGGATTTCTCGATGCAAGCGGAACACGCGCATCTAACAGCTCAATAATGACATCGATAAAGCCGAGCTTCTCCGTTACTTCACGACGCGCCTTGGCCATATGTCCGGGAAACCACTGAATCGTCATGCTGCTTCACCTACTTTGCAATTCGTATATTTGAGATCGGCCAAAACACGACATTGGCCTTGCCGATCACTTCATCGATATGAACCGTGCCGATATCGCGGCTGTCACGGCTGTGCCAACGGTTGTCTCCAAGGACGAACAGCTCATCCTCCGGTACGACTCCATCGAGCTCGAAATCACCGGTCAAGCCATCCTCATACAAAGGCCGCAGCTCATCTAAATAGGGTTCCTCAAGCGGCTCTCCATTAATATAAAGCGTATCATCGCGATACTCGACCCGATCCCCTGGCAGGCCGATTACCCGTTTAATATAGTCTTTGCCGGCCGGAGCATGGAAGACGATAATATCAAAGCGTTCCGGTTCGCCGAACACGTAGCCGATTTTATTGACAATTAAACGGTCGCTGTTCTCCAGTGTCGGAAGCATTGATTCCCCATCAACGATCACCGGGGCAAACAAAAACTGTCGAATCAAGAAAGCGAGAACAAGGGCAACAACTACCGCTTTTAACCATTCCCATGATTCCTTTTTTTTCTCACTCATACCCATGCCTCCATTACAAACATTTACCTGACTATGCCATAGTTTATCACAAGCTTGCTTCCTTATGAACAATAACTCTCTTCAAACAAAAAGAGGGTGTCCCAAAAGCCTTGGCTTTGGGGGACACCCTCTTTTTGTATGGGAAAACCCCAAGGGAAACAGCGGTCCTCGCTCTGCATCGCAGACTCGACCCGCTGCTTCGAGGCTGCACATCAGGCCGCCTCTTTTCGTGTGTTATCGAATTTCTTTAATACGGGCCGCTTTACCGCGCAGATTACGCAAGTAGTAAAGTTTCGCACGACGTACTTTACCGCGACGCTTCACTTCGATCTTATCGATCTTTGGTGAATGTAATGGGAATGTACGTTCAACACCTACACCGTATGAGATCTTACGCACTGTGAAAGTTTCACTTACACCAGTACCACGACGCTTGATCACAACGCCTTCAAATACCTGAATACGCTCACGAGTTCCCTCAACAACCTTTACGTGTACACGTAATGTGTCACCAGGACGAAACGCCGGCAGGTCACTGCGAAGCTGATCATTTGTAATTTCACGGATAATGTTGTTCATCGTATAATTCCACTCCTTCCATACAGATGCTCATAACAGGCTGCCTGCAGCGGAACATCGTAATCACTGGCTATTAGCCACAAAGACTATAATAGCATAGAGCAGAGCCTAACACAACTCCCTTTAATGCTTTTCTCGAAACTCCTTCAGCCAGCGCTGCTGCTTTTCAGATAAGGTCTCCTGCTCCAACAAATCAGGCCGCCTTTCCCATGTCCGGCGGAGCGCTTCTTTTTCACGCCATTCTTCAATGTTTTTATGATGGCCGGACAGCAGAACGTCAGGCACCTTCATCCCGCGAAAATCAGCCGGACGTGTATAATGCGGATGCTCAAGCAGGCCGGTCGAAAAGGAATCCGTCACCGCCGACTCCTCATTTCCGAGCACGCCGGGCAAAAGGCGGGCGACGCTGTCAATCAGCACCATCGCTCCGAGCTCGCCGCCTGTCAGCACATAATCGCCAATCGAGATTTCATCGGTAACGAGATGCTCGCGAATCCGCTCATCATAGCCTTCGTAGTGGCCGCATAATAGGATCAAATGCTCCTCAGCGGCCAGCTCCTCGGCTTTTTGTTGGCTGTAGCGCTCTCCCTGCGGGCAAAGAAGAATGACGCGGGGCTTTGTCCCGCTTTCTCTTTTTAGCGCATCGACGGCGTCGAACAGCGGCTGCGGGCTTAACACCATTCCCGCTCCACCGCCATACGGATAATCATCGACTTTCCGGTGCTTATTATCAGCGTAGGTGCGAAAATCAACGACCTGAATCTTGACCGCTTCCCGTTCCTGCGCCTGCTTTAAAATCGACGTGTTGACAACTCCCGTAAACATCTCCGGAAAGAGTGAGAGGACATCAATCTTCATCGACAAGTCCCTCTAACAGCCGAACCGTGATCTGCTTTTCTTCGATATCGATCTCCCTGACGACATCTTCAATATAAGGCAGCAGAATATCCTTGCCTCCAGCGGTGCGCTGCACGACCCAGACATCATTCGCCCCAGTTTCAAAGATTTCTTTCACCTTCCCGAGCTTTTCTCCCTCTTCTGTGACGACAGTGCAGCCGATGATTTCATGGTAATAATATTCGTGCTCATCGAGTTCTTCCAGCTGCTCCTCCGAAACAAACAATGTCGACCCTTTAAACGCCTCAACGTCATTAATCGAGTCATAGCCTTCAAATTGAAGCAGGTCAAAGTTTTTATGACGGCGATGATGCTTGACGACGACCGGCGTTCCCTCTCCGTCGGCAGATTGACCGATCAGAAGGCCGACACCCGGCGCATAGCGCTCCTCGGCAAAGTCCGTCGAGGAAATGACGCGCACTTCTCCCCTGATCCCATGTGTATTGACGATTTTTCCGACTTTATACCAATTTGTCATTGTTCATTCCTTCTTTCTACGAATTTGCTCCACCACTCCGTCTTTGACGACAATCTCCATCTCCGGAGCTGGCCAGGGATCCCCTTCTTTGATTTCAACAATCGTCTCGACGGTTCCATCGCGAAGCTCTGTTCCAAGTTCCAGCTTGCTCAGCTGCTCGACCTTAAATGACAGCTCAGCGAGCTTTTCTTTACGCTGCTTAATTTCCTCTTTATAGCGTGCTCGAAGTGTTTGTTGTTCATGCTTGCTGGCGACATCCTTCGTCGCTTTATGTAAATGAAAAGTAAGCTGCTCCAGTTCGCGCTCACATTGCAGAATTTCACTTTTAAACTCCTGCACGATGCTCTGCTTTTTCGCTTCAGTGACAACTTGTTTGACAACGACCGTCCGAAGTATTTTCATTTCCTTCGCCCTTCCTTTTCAAATTGTTGCAATAGCAAAAGGAGCTGTCCCAAAAGCTAGGCTTTGAGACAACTCCTCCTTTTCTGCGTTGCTAATCCACGATGTCTACTCGCACTCGCTTGTACGGCGAAACAGCAGCGGCATAAACAACCGAGCGTATCGCTTTCGCGGTCCGACCTTGCTTGCCGATGACCTTCCCGACATCATCGGGATGGACCATCAGACGCAAGCATAGGGTTGCTCCTTCTTGCACCTCTTCAACTTGAACATGCTCAGGCTGGTCAACAAGTGCTTTTACAATGTGTTCAACTAACGCTTTCATACGATTCTCCTTTTCACTCATCATCAAAAAGGGAAAGGCGCAATAGCTTCATCGCTAGAGAGTTGTCACACTCTCTTACTTTTGGTTTTTCGCGTTATGAAGCTTTTCCATTAAGCCCGCTTTTGAGAACAGGTTGCGAACCGTGTCAGACGGCTTCGCTCCTTTAAGCATCCAGTCAAGAGCTTTCTCTTCTTCGATATTCACTTTTGCTGGTTGAGTTAATGGGTTGTACGTTCCAATCTCTTCAATGAAACGACCGTCACGCGGAGCGCGAGAATCTGCTACTACTACACGATAGAATGGGGCTTTGTTAGAACCCATACGCTTTAAACGAATTTTTACTGCCATTCGTGGGACACCTCCAAAAATAGTTCACACAATTTTTTATATTATCATCAATTCTCCTGGTAATCAACAAAAAGATAAATGGCTGTCCATTAGCTTTCTTGCCCGCCTCACCAGGAAAAGCGACTTCCTTCTTAAAATGGAAGCTTAAAGCCTCCCAGACCTTTGCCTCTTTTCTTCCCTTTGCCGGAAGCCATGCCGGTCATCTGCTTCATCATCTTCTTCATGTCTTCAAACTGCTTCAGCAGCCGGTTAACATCCTGAATCGTCGTTCCACTGCCGGCGGCAACGCGGCGGCGGCGGCTGGCATTCATAATACTCGGCTCCTGCTTTTCCTTCTTCGTCATCGAACGGACGATCGCTTCGACCTTGCCGATTTGCTTATCATCGACCTGCAAATCCTTCATGCCCTTCATCTTGTTCATGCCGGGCATCATGTTCAGGATTTCATCAAGCGGTCCCATGCTGCGAACCTGGTCAAGCTGTTCAAGAAAATCATCAAAGGTGAAATCCATATTCCGCATTTTCTTTTCAAGCTCGCGCGCTTTTTCGGCGTCGACATTTGATTGGGCTTTCTCAATCAATGTCAGCACATCACCCATTCCAAGAATCCGCGAAGCCATCCGCTCCGGATGGAACGGCTCGAGCTGGTCGATTTTCTCGCCCATCCCGACAAACTTAATCGGCGTATTCGTGACAGACTTGACGGAAATCGCCGCACCCCCACGTGTATCACCGTCGAGCTTCGTCAGTACAACCCCGGTAATATCGAGCTGTTCATTAAAGCTTTCGGCAACGTTGACAGCATCCTGCCCGGTCATCGCATCGACAACGAGCAAAATTTCATCAGGGTTGGCAAGTTCCTTTACCTGCTTAAGCTCATCCATTAATGTTTCATCGATATGAAGCCGTCCGGCCGTATCAATTAATACATAATCATGATGATCTTCCTTTGCCTTGGCAATCGCCTGTTTGGCAATCTCCACCGGACTCACCTGATCGCCGAGTGAGAACACCGGCATATTCAACTGCTTTCCAAGCGTTTCAAGCTGTTTGATCGCCGCCGGTCGGTAAATATCGGCGGCAACGAGCAACGGCTGACGATTATGCTTTTTGCGCAAATGATTGGCAAGCTTGGCTGTCGTCGTTGTCTTACCAGCACCTTGCAACCCAACCATCATCACGACGGTCGGCGGCTTTGAGGCAACGGCGATCTTGCTTTGTTCGCCCCCCATAAGCGCGGTCAGTTCTTCATTGACGACCTTAATAATCTGTTGCCCCGGCGTTAAGCTTTTCATCACTTCCTGCCCGAGCGCCTTTTCTTTGACGCTGGCGATGAATTGCTTCACCACTTTAAAGTTAACATCCGCTTCCAGTAAGGCAAGGCGAACCTCGCGCATCATTTCCTTGACGTCCTGCTCACTGACCTTTCCTTTGCCACGGATTTTTGTTAATGTATCCTGCAGTCGCTCCGCTAAACCTTCAAATGCCATGTTGTCGCCTCCTAGTCCAATTTCTCAAGAGAGTCAAGCATCGACATGATCTCTTCAGGAGTCGCATTGCTTTCGATTGCTTCCTTGATCTGAGCCAGCAGTTCGGTACGCTGCTCGAATTTCGCCAGCAGCATCAGCTTTGCCTCATATTCCTCAAGCATCGCCTCTGTCCGCTTAATATTATCGTACACCGCCTGGCGGCTGACTTCAAATGCTTCGGCAATCTCGCCCAAAGAGAAATCATCAAGATAGTACAAGGACATGTATTTCCGCTGTTTTTGTGTTAGCAAGGATTGATAGAAATCATATAATAGATTCATTCGGAGCGTCTTATCTAACACATCACCAACCCCTTGTTAAGTGATTTCCCTTTACGAGATATCATATTACAACATGCTCCGCCTAACTGTCAAGTTTTTTTCTTAACAAAGCAAAAAGCTATTCCTGTTCGGTCTGCTCCGCTTCCAAAATATCTTTAAACAGCCCGTAGACAAACTGCTCGGCCTGGAATGGCTGGAGATCATCCATCTTTTCACCAAGCCCGATGAACTTGACCGGAATGTCAAGCTCATGGCGAATCGCCAGCACGATTCCACCCTTCGCCGTGCCATCAAGCTTCGTTAGGACGATGCCAGATACTTCCGTCGTCTCGCCGAACGTTTTCGCCTGCGACATTGCATTTTGTCCGGTTGTCGCATCAAGCACAAGCAGCACTTCATGCGGCGCTCCCGGTACTTCTCTTTCAATGACGCGCTTGACCTTCTCCAGCTCTTTCATCAAATTGACCTTGTTTTGCAGCCTGCCCGCCGTATCGCAAATTAACACATCGATCTGACGCGCCTTTGCGGCTTGCAGCGCATCATACATCACCGCCGCCGGATCGGAGCCGGACTGCTGCTTTATCACATCGGCGCCGACGCGCTCGCCCCATACTTCAAGCTGTTCGATCGCCCCTGCCCGGAACGTATCGCCCGCCGCCAGCATCACCGACTTGCCCTCCTGCTGCAAATAATGAGCGAGCTTGCCGATGCTCGTCGTCTTCCCGACTCCGTTCACACCGACGACAAGGATCACCGTCATGCCATTTTCCTGAATGGCCAGCGTGGTGTCTTCGCCGTCTTTCTCAAGCAGTTCGGTCAGCTTTTCGGAAATGACCGGCTGAATATCGGCCGTATCCTTAATATTGCGCAGACGGACCTCATCCTTTAGCGTATCGATCAATTCCATCACCGTCGGCACACCGACGTCGGCGCTGATTAACAGCTCCTCCAGCTCCTCGAAGAAATCTTCATCGACTTTGCGGTAGCGGGACACTAGCTCGTTCATTTTGCCGACGAAGGAATCTCTCGTCTTTTCAAGCCCGTTTTTAAACTTATCGGTTACTTCTGACGTTTGCGTCGTAATTTTTTCTTTCAGTTTTTTAAAAAAGCTCATCTGCTTCACCTAGCTTTCGATTAATTCTTTCGTTTCTTCCAGTTTAACCGAGACGATGCGCGAGACACCAGACTCCTGCATCGTCACGCCGTATAAAACATCGGCTTCCTCCATCGTCCCTTTGCGGTGCGTGATCACGATAAACTGCGTCTCGGAGCTGAAGCTTTTCAGAAAATGAGCAAAGCGGCTGACATTGGCCTCATCAAGCGCCGCTTCCACTTCATCAAGCACGCAAAACGGAACGGGACGGACATACAAAATCGCAAATAACAAGCCAATCGCCGTCAACGCCCGTTCTCCTCCGGAAAGCAGACCGAGATTCTGCATTTTCTTTCCCGGCGGACGGGCGACGATATCGACCCCTGATTCAAGCAAATGATCCGGTTCAGTCAGGACCAAATCGGCCTCTCCCCCGCCGAACAGCTGCTTGAACACCCTCTGAAAATGAGTGCGAATTTGCAAATACGTCTCATAAAAACGCTTTGTCATTTCCTCATCCATCTCAGCGATCACATCGTGGAGCGTCTGCTTGGCTTCCATTAAATCCTCGCGCTGGCTGCTCAGAAAATCAAACCGTTCACGGACGCGTTCGTATTCTTCGATTGAGCCGAGATTGACAGTGCCGAGCTCGGCAAGCGCCAGCTTAATCAGCTTGACCTTCGTCCGCGCTTCGTCGGCATCAATCGTCAGCTGATAGTTCGCGCGGGCCGCTTCAAACGACAGCTCGTATTCCTCCCGAAGCTGCTCAAGCCGATTGTCAAGCTCAACATCCATCCGGTTGACCTTTACTTCAATTTTCCGGCAGTCGTCAGCAAGCAAAGTATGAGCGTCCTGCTGCTTTTTCAGCGCCGCCTCAAGATTGACATACGCCTGATCGAGAGATGCCCGCTTCTCTTTCATCGCCGCAATCTGCTCCGTCAGTTCCTGTTTTTTCCGACGATAGGCGTCAATCTGCTCCGCAAGTCCGCTTTCTCCGTTTGACCGGTCGGTCATTTCACCAGTGAGCAATTGCAGATGCTCTTTAAGCTCGGACACCTCTTTATCGAGTGCCGCTTGTTCTTTTTTCAGCCGCTGCTCCTGCTCTTTGACGGCGGCGAGCCGTTCCCTGGCGGTCGCCAAAGCAATTTTATCGGCGACAAGCTCCTCCTGCATCGTTTCTTTCGAATGACGCTCGGCAACCTGAAGCTCCTCCAGCTCCTTCACTTTCCGCTCGAGCTCTTCCGCCTCGCTGACAGCCGTCTCATAGCGTTGATCCAGCTCCAGCTGCTTCGCCTTAATCCGTTCCACTTCATCGGTAAATGTCGCTTGCTCCCGGTCAAAGCGGGAGAATTGATCGTGCGAGCGCTCAAGCTCCTTTTCAAGCTGCTGAACGGCTGTTTTCGCCTCCTGCAGCATGTAGCGCGCCTCTTCACCCTGCTGCCGAAGCTGCTCAAGCTCCTGCTCCAGCTGCTTCATCGCCTCTTTATCCTGCCGGACCTCCCGCTCGAGCTGAACCGTCAGCTCTGTCAGCTTCCCAAGCTTTTGCTTCAGCTCCTCAAGCTCGCGTTTTCTTCCTAATAACGGACTTTGCTTTTGTTTGAGCGCCCCACCTGTCATCGAGCCTCCCGGATTGACGACATCGCCTTCGAGTGAGACGACGCGAAAGCGGTGACCCGTTAAGGCGGCAAGCTGGTTGGCTCCTGGCAAATCACGGGCGATAAGCACATGCCCGAGTAAATTGGACAAAACAGCCTCATAAGTCCGCTCATAGTTTACTAAGGAGGCAGCAACGCCGATGAAGGCCGGATGTCCTTCCACCTGTTGCAGCGCCGAAGCTGGAAGATGGCGTGGTTTGATAACCGGCAATGGCAGAAAGGTCGCCCGCCCGCTGCGATTTTTCTTTAAAAATTGAATCGCCTTGCGCGCGTCCGCTTCAGACTGTGTCACGATATGCTGCGAAGCACCTCCTAAAGCAATTTCGATCGCCGTCTCATAATCCTTTGGGACTTCAATCAGCTCGGCCACCGCCCCGACCACACCGGACAGTTTCCCGCGCGCTTTGAGCACTTCCTTTACCCCCTGGAAGAAGCCGGAAAAATCAGCCTCCATTTCCGTCAGGACATCGGCTCTTGACTGGAGGCGCTGCACCATTTGATAGCCTTCATACAGCTTCGCCTCCTGCTTATGATATCTGTCCTTTAGAGTCTCATATTCACGCTGTTTTCTACGGTACGCTTCACCGGCCTGTTCAAGCGCCGCTGTGCGCGCGGCAGCCTGCTCGGTCGCCGCGGCCAGCTCCTCTGCCAGCTTTTCCCGCTCAGCGACAAGACCTTCATTTTCCTGAAGTAAGCGTTCCTGCTTGACCTGCTGCTGACGGAGCTGCTCTTCGAGATACCGCTTTTCATTGCGAATGCTCGCCTGCTCATTCAGCACCTCGATATAATCAGCTTTGTATTGCTCCATTTCTTCCTCGCTCGTCGCGTCGAACTTTGCCAGCAGCTGCTCTTTGCCCGTCACTGTCTGTTCGAGCTCCTTGACGCGCTCTGCTGCCTGCCTGAGCTGCTCGGCTTCCTGCCGCCAGTTGGCTTCTACCGCTTTCAGCTGGGCTTCTTTTTCCTGGGAGGCCAGTTCAAGCTGCCTCTTGTTTTGCGAGGCATGCTTTTTCCGTTCATCGAGCAGCTGGCGCATTCCTTCCTTTTTTTCCAGCTCCTCGCTGGTAACGAGCAGCTCCTCCTGGGCGCTTTGGTAGCGTTCATTCAGTGCTTCCGTTTCTTCCCGTAAAGCAAGCCGTTCCTCTTCAAGAGCGGCCAGCCGCTGCTGATGCGCTTCATAGCTGCCCCTGAGCCGGCCGAGCTTGTCCTTTTCTTCCTCCCATTGACCGTGCAGCTCATGAATTTCATGGACGAGCAGCGCGATTTCCACCTCTTTCAACTCTTCACGCTTATGTAAATAATCTTTGGCGATCGACGCCTGAATTTGCAGCGGCTCGACCTGTCCCTCGAGCTCGTGCAGAATATCTTCAACTCTCCATAAGTTTTCCTGCGTTTCCGCAAGTCGCTTTTCAGCTTTTTCTTTTCGCGTTTTGTATTTGAGCACTCCGGCCGCTTCCTCAAAAATGACACGGCGGTCGGCCGGCTTGCTGCTTAATATTTCCTCGACCTTTCCCTGACCGATAATTGAATAGGCTTCACGGCCGAGGCCGGAATCCAAAAACAGGTCGACAATATCCTTTAAGCGGCATGCCTGCTTGTTAATAAAATATTCACTATCACCCGAGCGATAGACGCGGCGGGTCACACTGACCTCGCTGTAATCAATCGCCAGATGCTGGTCTTCATTATCCAATACGAGACTTACCTCAGCATAATTCAACGGCTTCCTGCTGTCACTGCCGGCAAAAATGATATCTTCCATTTTGCTGCCGCGTAATGATTTGGCAGATTGCTCACCAAGCACCCAGCGAATGCTGTCCGAGATATTGCTTTTACCGCTGCCGTTTGGTCCGACGACCGCCGTGACCCCTGAGACAAATTCAATATTGACCTGTTCAGCAAATGATTTAAATCCTGCAACTTCCAGTCGCTTGAGGAACATCTTTTTTCCCCCTAACTTCAATTAACAACTTTACTATTTTATCATATCAAACGCTTTGTTCCTATTCGTCATTTGAAATGGGTCCTGCCGCTCGGAATCCCGGCAAAATGCAGCTTCGACATTGCTTCTCCTCTATGATACGATAGGAGAAACGGGAAGCAAAGAGGAGTGAAGAAATGGATTTATCGAAGCAATCACGTGAAAATATTGAATTTATGCTTGAAGAAATGAAAAACAAGCTGCAAATTGTCAATGCCGGTGCCCTGAATGCCAAAAGCTATGACACCGATCAATATGAGGATCTTCGCGATATTTATGAATTAGTGGAGAAAAAGCAATCGTTTTCTGTCAGTGAACTTGACGCGATCGTTTCCGAACTGGGCCGCTTACGCAAATAAAGACTTGTCCCAAAAGGTCGACTTTCACCTTTGGGACAAGTCCGCAGGAGCGTGTGTAATCTGCGCAACGGTTGCAAAGCTGGAAGGAAAACAGGCTTCTTTCCTTCCAGCTGGGCGCAGGCCACCATCGTCACGCTTTTTCTCGATTTTGTACGTCTTTACATAGTACCGGGCCATCCCCGCTCTTTATTTCAGCTTCCCCTGTTCGCTCAGCTTCATCAGCGCCTGCTGTGCGGCGTGCTGCTCGGCTTCTTTCTTCGAGCGCCCTGTGCCGACACCAAGACCGACTTCGTTCAACTGAACCTCAGAGACAAACTCACGGTTATGGGCGGGTCCCTTCTCTTGCACAATCAAATATTTGATTTGACCTAAATTATCCCGTTGAATGTATTCTTGCAGCTGACTTTTAAAATCCATCATATGCGAAAAAGCACCATCATTTATCTGTGGATACATCGTTTTATCAAGAAATTGATAAACAGCCTCAAGGCCCTGATCCAAATAGAGCGCGCCGACAAATGCCTCGAACACATCGGCCAGTAACGCAGGCCGTTCCCGTCCTCCGGTCATCTCTTCCCCTTTTCCAAGCAGAACAGCTTTTCCGAATTCAAGCTCCTCGGCAAACCTGGCAAGAGACGGTTCGCAGACGATCGAAGCGCGCAGCTTTGTCATATCCCCTTCGCTCATCGTATTAAATTTCTTAAATAAAAATTGGGATACAGCGAGCTCAAGAACGGCGTCACCCAGAAATTCCAGGCGCTCATTATCTTGAAACGAATAAATACGGTGCTCATTCACATAGGATGAATGGGTGAAAGCCTGGGTCAACAGCTTTCTATTCTCAAAAGTCAGCTCCATTCGTTCTTGCAGCTTAACAAATTGTTGCTTTTGATCCTCGGTCAGAACCATCTTTCTCGGTCCGCGTCTACGCTCATTTGATTGATAGACTCTTGGCTTCCGCTGATACTTTGAAGATTGTGGCATGATAACCTCCAACATCATAATAGAGATGAAAAACATGTAAGGAAGGATATCTCCTTCACCCTAAAGGGGCGGCAAGAGATATCCTCTTAATCGTTACTGACGGCTGTTTATGTAATTAACGACATCAGCAACCGTAGAGATCTTTTCAGCCTCTTCATCAGAGATTTCTAAATCAAACTCGTCTTCAAGCTCCATTACTAGCTCAACGACATCCAATGAATCTGCTCCTAAATCATCTTTAAACGATGCCTCTTCTGTTACTTCCGCTTCTTCGACACCAAGACGATCAACAACGATTTTTTTGACACGCGATAATGTATCTGCCATATCCGTTCACCTCCTCTCAAGGGTTGATGAAAGCTAGGAGAATTTTACCGATGAACGTCTCATCTGTCAAGCCTTCTCCTTGTACTTTCGTAACGCTTTTACGGCATGACCATGCCGCCATCGACATGCAACGTCTGTCCGGTCATATAATCGGCATCCGGGCTTGCCAGGAAACGGACGACATTAGCAATATGTTCAGGACGACCAAGCGTCGCCAGCGGGATTTGCCCGAGCAGCTGCGCTTTTGTCTCTTCGCCAAGTTCATCGGTCATATCCGTCTCAATAAATCCGGGCGCAACTGCGTTGACGTGAATATTGCGGTTCGACAGTTCACGCGCCAGCGTCTTCGTTAAACCGATCACCCCGGCCTTCGCCGCCACATAGTTCGCCTGCCCGGCATTGCCAAGCACACCGACGACCGATGCGACATTGATAATCCGTCCATAGCGCTGCTTCATCATCTGTCTTGTGACAGCTTTCGCACAATTAAAGACACCCTTTAAATTCGTATCAATCACGTCGTCCCATTCGTCTTCCTTCATTCTCATGATGAGGTTATCGCGGGTAATCCCGGCATTGTTGACGAGAATATCGACGCGGCCGAATGCGGCGATCGCTTCCTTGACCATATTCGTCACCTGCTCCCCGTCGGCGACATTGGCCTGGATCGCGAGTGCATCAACGCCGAGCTCCTTTGCAGCGGCCACGACTTCTTCCGCGCGCGCCTGATTCCCAGCGTAATTAATGACGACATTAGCGCCATTTCGGGCCAATTCCAATGCGGTCGCCTTTCCAATTCCACGGGATGCCCCGGTGACAATCGCTGTTTGTCCTTGCAGCATTATTCGTCCGCCCCCTCTGTTATTTGTTTTACTTTGGCAATCCCTTCACGGTTGCTGACCGCCACCGCCTTTGCCCTTCTTTCTACCTTCCGTACCAATCCGGTTAGGACGTTTCCTGAGCCGACTTCAACAAAGGTGTCGACACCCTGTGCCAATAAAGTCCGAATTGTTTCTTCCCAACGGACGGGAGAATATACCTGCTCTATTAAATTTTGACGGATTTCCGTAGAATCCTGCACAGCCCGCGCACTAACATTGGCGATTATCGGAATGCTGGCGTTGCTGATTTCAAGTTCGTCGAGAACGCCTTCAAGCTTGGCCGCCGCCGGCTTCATTAACGACGAATGAAACGGCCCGCTAACCTGCAGCGGAATCACGCGCTTCGCTCCTGCTTCCTTAGCCTTCGCACCCGCTAATTCGACGCCTTCCGCCGAGCCGGAAATCACGATTTGACCAGGGCAGTTCAGATTCGCCAGCTCAGCCGTCTGACCGCTTTCCACAGAGGCAGCTGTACAAATATCCTCCAGGACTGCCTGCTCCAGACCAAGAATGGCTGCCATCGCCCCTTCGCCGAACGGGACAGCCTCTTCCATAAACAAGCCGCGATTATGGACCGCATAGACAGCGTCCTCGAACGACATTGCTCCGGCCGCCACGAGGGCGCTGTACTCTCCCAGACTGTGACCGGCCACATAATCCGGGCGAATGCCTTCCTCTTCCAGCAGCCGCAGGACGGCGGTGCTCATCGTCACGAGTGCCGGCTGGGTATTTTCCGTGCGTCTGAGCGTCTCTTCCGGACCTTCCAGCATGATGTTTGATAATGAATAGCCGAGCCTGCTGTCGGCGCGCTGAAAAATATCCTGACTGCTCGTTTCTGTCTCCAGTAAGTCCTGTCCCATTCCGACGGCCTGTGAACCCTGACCCGGAAATAAAAAGGCGATTTTCCCCATCATACTCTCTCCTGTTCTTGTCCTAATTTTGCTACTTCATTTTTCATAATCGTCACGACCTGCTGATCAACCATTTCCTTCGCCTGGCGAATCGCATGAAAAACTGCCGTCCGGTCAGACGAACCATGCGCTTTAATGACCGGAGCCTTTAAGCCGTATAAGCCCGCTCCACCGTACTCTGAATAACTGAGCTGCTGATGAATATTTTTAAAGCTGGCGCGCAGGACACCGGCCGCCATTTTATTAAACAGCGAGCTGGTTAATTCTTTTTTCAGCAGTGTAAATAACGTCCCCGCTGTTCCCTCGATTGTTTTTAAGACGAGGTTGCCGGCAAAGCCGTCACAGACCACGACATCGGCGACTCCGTTCAGCAGTTCCCGCGCTTCGACATTGCCGACAAAATGAATATCAGCGGCTTCCAGCAATGGAAACGCTTCTTTCGTCAGCTCATTTCCCTTGCCATTTTCCGTTCCTACATTTAATAAACCGATACGCGGCTGCTTGACCCCCCGTACCATTTGTAAATAGGTATGACCCATGACAGCATACTGCAACAGATGCTCAGGCTTCGCATCCATATTCGCCCCGACATCAAGCAGCAGAAAACCTTGTCCATCAATCGTCGGCAGCATCGGTGCGAGCCCCGGACGGTCAATGCCATTAATTCGTCCGATATGCAGCAACCCGGCTGTCATCAAAGCCCCGGTGTTGCCGGAAGAAATCACCGCATCGGCCCGACCCTCTTTTACTTCGCGGACCGCAAGCACCATCGAGGAATCCTTTTTACGGCGGACGGCGGTTGTCGGCTGGTCCGTGTCTTCAATCTTTTCTTTCGTATGTAAAATGCTGATCTGTGTCTCATCCTCGATATGTTTCTTAATTTCCTCTTCGTCACCAACCAGCACCACTTCTAATTCGGGAAAAGCTTTGATGGCATCCTGACTTGCTTCGACCTGGACCTTCGGAGCATGGTCACCACCCATAGCGTCAATCGCGATTTTCATTCTGTCTCTCTCCTTTTTTGCTCTTTTCATTCGTGCGATACATCACGAACTCCCCAGAGAAAACAAGCTCCTGTTCTACATAGCTTTTGACTTCAACTGTCGTAAAGCCTGAATCACTGCTTCGCACCTGCGCTTTTGCGACTACTCTTTCCCCAGCCTGCACTTGTCTTGTGAAACGAATCGTTGCTTTGGCCGTTAATGCCAATTCATCGTTTATGATGGCCACAGCAAGAGAATTGGCCTGGGCAAACAAATGATGGCCTCTGGCAATTCCACTACGAGAGAAAACATGTTCACTCTTCACATCTAAAATCGAGATCGCTCTTTTGTCCAATTGCAGGTCGACAATTTCCCCAATCACTTCATCAGGCGAAAGCGCCTTAACGTCATCAAGCTGCTGCTTGGCGACATCCTTGATCCGTTCTCTTAATTCCGGGATGGCCAGTTCCATCCGATCAAGACGAATCGTCTGGATACTGACCGCAAACTGCTCGGCCAATGCTTCATCCGTCATAAACGGGTTCGTCTCAAGCGTTTTCTTTAATAATCCTTGGCGTTCCTTCTTTTTTCGTTTCACGGCATGCACCATCCACTTATTATATGACTAGGTACTAAGAGTAGTATATAATTGCTTGCCAATCTTTTCAAGAGCATGGGCAGGCAAAAGCAGCTTTTTCCCTCTTTTCTTGCTGGTCACCAGACCTTGTCCTCGACATTCAAGCAAACCTGTCTTTCTCTTAATCTAGCTTTTCCCCATCAAACACGCCTTGCTCCTCTAAATAGTGGCGTAAGCCGGCAAAGCGCTCCTCCGACCAAAAGTGAGGCGAGTCAAGCAATGTTTTGGCATCCTGCCGCGCCACTTCGAGCGCTCGGTAATCATGGACGACATCAGCCACTTTGAAGTCAGGGAGCCCGCTCTGTTTTGCTCCAAAAAAGTCTCCCGGCCCGCGCAATTCGAGATCACGCTCGGACAGGACAAAGCCATCATTGGTCTCTGTCATAATTCTCATCCGCTCCTTGCCGACCTCTGATTTCGGGTCAGCCAGAAGAATACAATAGGATTGCTGATCACCGCGTCCGACCCGGCCGCGAAGCTGATGAAGCTGGGCCAGTCCAAACCGTTCTGCATCATAGATGACCATCACGGTCGCATTCGGCACATTAACCCCGACTTCAACGACCGTCGTCGAGACAAGAATTTGTACATCATTCTTACTGAAAGCGTCCATCACCGTTTCTTTCTCGTCCGCAGACAGCCGTCCGTGCATCAGCCCGACCTCACATCTCCCCTGGAAGTATTGCTGAAGCAAATGATAAACATCGATCGCGTTTTGCACATCAATTTTATCCGATTCCTCAATCAACGGGCAGATCACATAGGCTTGCCGGCCGGCCTCGACTTCCTTGGCGATAAACTCCAGTACCCGATCCAGCATATCAGGCTTGGCCCAATAGGTTTCAATCGCTTTCCTTCCTGCCGGCATCTCATCGATAATCGAAACATCCATATCGCCGAAGACGGATATCGCCAATGTCCGCGGAATCGGTGTCGCCGTCATAAACAGCACATCCGGATTTTCCCCTTTGCTGCGCAGAATCCGGCGTTGCTCGACTCCGAAACGATGCTGTTCATCGGTGATGACCAGACCGAGATTATGAAAGCGGACATCCTCTTGAATAAGCGCATGGGTGCCAACGACAATCTCCACCTCTCCTGCTTCGATTGCCGCCTGCCGCTCCTGACGCTTTTTCCCTTTGACAGAACCGGCTAAAAGCTCTACGCGAATGCCGAGCGGCTCAAACAGAGCTTTCATTGAGCCGACGTGCTGCTCTGCCAGAATTTCCGTCGGAACCATCAGGGCCGCTTGATAGCCGGCTTCAATCGCGGCATACATGCAAATTGCGGCGACGACGGTTTTCCCCGAGCCGACATCCCCCTGCAATAGGCGGTTCATCCGATAGGGAGACGAAAGGTCGGCAAGAACCTCGTCGACAGCTTTTTGCTGGGCATTCGTCAGCGGAAATGGCAGCTGACGAATAAAGGATTTGACCTTTTCAGTCGCAATCACAATTTCGCGGCCCTCCCCCTGCTCACGATTCGCTTTTTTAAATGCCTGCATTTTAAGCTGAAAACATAGAAACTCTTCATACACCATTCTGCGGCGCGCGTGCTTCATCGCCTCGCCGTCATCGGGAAAATGAAGGGCTTTTACCGCATCAGCCTTCGGCGGAAGCTTATAGGCATTGCGCTGCTCTGCCGGTATCAGCTCCGGTAAATAGCCGCCGAATTGAACGAGCGCTTGCTTGATATACTTGCGAATCGCCTTCGTCGTTAAACTGCCGGACACGGAATAAATCGGCATAATCGTTTCATCCCGCTCGACTTTTCCTTGACGCAGTTCGCTGCCGGCAATCGTCATCCGGTGCTGATCCCATTTTCCTGTGACGGTCACCTCTTCTCCCGGACGAATTTGATTTTTTAAAAAAGCACGGTTAAAAAAAGCGACGGTCACGAGCACCTGATTGACGAGAAGGCGAAAGGTCAGACGGTTTTTCTTTTTCCCGTAATAGCGGATAGACGGTTCACTTTGCACGCGTCCGACGACCGTCACCCGTTCCTCATGCTTGACGTCATGAATATCCTTATGCTTGTAATCTTCATAGCGAAACGGAAAGTGATGAAGCAAATCTTCCACCGTATAAATCCGGAGTCCTTCGAGCAGTTTAGCTGTTTCTTCGCCAATTCCTTTCACAGCCGTGACCGGCTGTTTACACATCTGATTCATTTTTTTCTGTAGCGACACCCGTTATTTCAACCCTGTCCAGTGTCGCGGCCCTCCTTTCCTCACGCCGTCTCCAACTGATACACGCAGTAAAAAAAGCCAGAAGCGAGGCTATGGTGTCGCTTCTGACCTTGCACATGGTAAGGCGGCTAGGCTTTTGTCATCGTAATTGCAATCGTCCCTGGACCGACATGTGCGCCGATCACGGCGCCAATGGCTGTAATAACCGTTGATTCAACCGTAAACTCCTGCTTGAGCCTCTCTTCCATCTCGTTAGCGAGCGACGGATTGACCGCGTGGGAAATCCCAAGATGTACCGGTGCTGATCCATATTGATCCTTCAATAGTTCGACCAGTCGGCTGACCGCTTTTTTCTGCCCGCGCGCCTTTTCGGACGAATAAACCTCTCCTTCTGCCGTCAGCGAGAGAATCGGCTTAATTTTCAACATAGAGCCAAGAAGGGCAGACGCTTTGCCGATCCGGCCATTCTTTTGTAAATAGTCCAATGTATCGACAAGAAACAAGACGGTCGTCTCTTTAAGTAATTGATCAATCCTTGCGAGACACTCTTCCTTCGTTTTCCCGGCCTGGACCATTTTCGCCACTTCGACGACGATGATTCCGACCGCGTATGACGCTCTCTTCGAATCAATAACCGTAATCGCCTGCTCCGCTTCCATTGACTGCACCGCGATCGTAGCCGCCTGATACGTTCCGCTCAGCTTGGAGGATAAGTGGATCGACAAAATGTCGGTATTGTCCTCAAGCAAAGAACGATACACTTCCTCAAATTGATAAGGGGTTGGCTGGGACGTCGAAGGAATAACCTGCCGCTGCCCGACCTTGCTATAAAACTGCTCCGCTGATAAATCAACGCCATCCTGATATGTTTCTTCCTCTGAAAAGATGACATTTAACGGAACTACCGTGATATTCAGTTCTTCAGCCAGCTCTCGCGGAATATCCGCCGTACTATCTGTCACAATCGTTACTTTCGCCATCCTTTTCCCTCCTCCGTTTACTCTACAGAGATGATATAGGAGTATAGCGGCTGATCGCCGACATGGGCATCCACCTCAAGCTCCGGATAATGCTCTTCGAGGTACGCAACGAGCTCCTCCGTTTGCGCCGAAGTGACGTCCTCACCTTGAAGCAGCGTCACGATTTCGCTCTCCTCTGTAATCATCTTCGCTAACAGCTCCTTCGTTACATCAAGCATATCCGCGCCGGAGCTGACAATTTTCTTCTCAATGATCCCCATGAAATCATCCTTTTTGATTGTGACACCGTCAATCGCCGTATCGCGGACGGCAAAGGTTACTTGTCCAGAGGTGACAACGGACATCGCTTCCTCCATATTCGCCGCATTTTCCGCCAGCCCCTGGGCCGGATTAAAGGCCAGCAATGCCGACAGCCCTTGCGGAACCGTCTTAGATGCAACGACCACCGCATTGACATCCGCGACTTTTGCAGCCTGATCGGCCGCCATCACAATATTGCCGTTGTTCGGCAGGATGATAACGTTTTCGGCATGAACCTCCTCAATCGCCTTGACGATGTCCTCCGTGCTCGGATTCATAGTTTGTCCACCGGAAATGACGACGCCGGCTCCAAGCCCTTTAAACAATTTCGCCACCCCTTCACCCATCGATACGGTGACAATACCAAATTCACTTTTTTCCTGTTTTGGCGCAGGCTCCGTCCCGTAAACAGCCTTTGTTTCATCAAGCAGATGGGTGTGCTGCTCGCGCATATTTTCAATCTTAATATTGATTAGTTCACCGAAGCGCTGCGCTTTGGTTAACACTTCTCCAGGCTGTTCGGCATGGATATGGACCTTCAGCAAATTCTCGTCCGAGACAACGAGCAGAGAATCTCCGAGCATGCTTAACTCCTGGCGGAAGGCGCCCTCATCAAATGGCGAGCCGGACAGCTTTTCTTCGTCAAAGCGGACCATCACCTCTGTACAGAAGCCAAACTCAATATCCTCTGTCGCAATATGACTTTGGGCATGATGATGCTCAACCTTGACCAAATCCTCCATGGAAGGAGCTTCGATCACCTCATCAGAAAGCTTCTCTCCCGTTAGCACGGCGAGAAAGCCTTCATAAATATAAACGAGTCCTTGTCCGCCTGAGTCAACGACTCCGACCTCTTTTAACACCGGGAGCAGGTCTGGTGTCCGCTGAAGCGATGCTTTCGCTTCCTTGACCGTTTCAGCCGCCACTTCCACCAGCGTTGTATCTTTGTGCGCGACCTTCTTCGCCTGTCTGGCCGCATCCTTCGCCACGGTCAAGATCGTCCCCTCAACAGGCTTCATAACAGCTTTGTAGGCTGTCTCCACTCCTTTTTCCAACGCTTTTGCAAAATCGATTGCTGTAATCTGCTTCTTCCCTTCTATTTGTTTGGAGAAGCCACGGAAGAGCTGTGATAAAATCACGCCTGAATTTCCTCTTGCTCCCATCAGCAGTCCCTTTGCAAAAGCAGCAGCTACCTTGCTCGCGTCATCCTGAACATGCTGCTTCACTTCCTTTACTCCTGATGTAATTGAGAGGTTCATATTAGTTCCTGTGTCCCCGTCGGGTACAGGAAACACATTTAATGAGTCAACCACTTTTACATGCCTTGACAGATTGGATGCTCCCTCAATAAACATTTGAGCGAGCATCTTTCCTTCTAATTGTGTTATTGCCACGAATAGTTCCTCCTCACTGCCACTACGGATTCGTGACGCGGACTCCTTGAACGAAGATGTTCACGGAATCAACATCAAGCCCTAACATTTGTTCTAACTGATACTTCACTTTTGTTTGAACGTTATAAGCCACTTCAGAAATCTTCGTCCCATAGCTTACGATAATATACATATCGATATGAATCTCGTCGTCTTCTTCCCGAATTACGACACCACGACGAAAGTTTTCCTTCCCTAATAAATCTGTAATGCCATCTTTAATTTGTTTTTGTGAAGCCATTCCAATAATACCATAGCAGTCAATTGCCGCTCCGCCTGCAATCGTGGCAACGACGTCTCGTGAAACATCGACAAGACCAAGCTGGGTTCTCATTTCAATTGCCATATCAATTCCTCCTTCAATAAGCACAAACTGCATGCGTTATCGCCATTTTACTATAACATATCTCAATTTAAAAGCGGTTTCCCATCATTCCACTGTCAAGCCAGTTTACTTGATAAACTTTCCTCCAGACTCTTGCAATCTCCGGGGTGCTATGCTACTATATCTAAGTATGATTTCGAGAGTGGATCGTATTGGACTGTCGGATAAGGAGGTGCATCGAATTGGCACGTAAATGTTACATTACAGGTAAACAAGCTCGCAGCGGCAACAAGCGTTCACACGCACTGAATAAAACAAAACGCCGTTGGGGTGCTAACGTTCAAAAAGTACGCATTTTAGTTGACGGAAAGCCAAAGCGTGTTTATGTATCTACACGCGCACTTAAATCAGGTAAAGTAGAACGTGTTTAATCCGGGCCTGTCTTAAAAAGCCGCTTTTTCTTTTTAAGACAGCCCGTTCTGCGTTACCGTGCTGCAGTGGCTCCGTTCATTGCTTAGAGGGTGGCCTAAAAGCTTTTTCGCTTTTAGGCCACCCTCTTTTTACTAGAGATCGGTCTTTACCCGCTCCGACCATTGCTTTGGGGCGTCTCAAAAGGTTTAAAACGAACCTTTGACACACCCCTGTTGAGCCATGAATGCTCCATTACCCCTTTTTGAACGAATTCAATACCGCTCTGACAACTCCACCCAGAAATTTAGGCAGCTTGATCGTGTAGAATTTCATAGCTCCTCCTCCTCAACGTGAATAGCCCGGAGAATCGTTAACATGACTCACGACCAGAGGGCTTCATGTGGCTACATACTCACTCGCATCAACTTATTCATGAAGGATAATGATTAGTGCTCTTTTTAACTAATATATGCAAAACTGATAAACTATTCCTCTTTTTTATTGTTTCACTGCACTTCCTCATATTAGTGACCATCATCCTTGTCTTCTTACCTTTATGTTATGCCTTCCTCCTCAATATATGTCATAAGAATGTTGCATGTGCGCATTGGGCGGATGTTTCATAAAAAGGATGGAACGGGGCTTGTTTCCAAAGGGCGTTTTTCAATGCGTTTGACGTTTATGAAGGAGAGATCCGACGCTCCTGAAATAGACTTCGCTTTCGTTGGTGTTTTGTTCAAGATTTCAAGGACATATCTTAGTGATGCTCGGTGTATGTGACGATTTCTAAGCTGGTCGGCCTCCCTACCCTTCGACGATAAACAGAGCTAGAGGCTGGGCAAAAGGTAAAAAAACAACCTTTTGTCCCAGCCTCAATGCGTAAACTCACGTGTCACGTTCGATAATTTTTCAAATCTATTTTTTTCGAGCAGGTCGGGCAAAAATGAAAGACTTCCTTTTCATCCTCTGTCCCTATCCACGAATCGCAGCAATGGCCGCGGCGCGGTCCTGCTTGTTATAAATCGCTGAGCCGGCGACCAATACGTTAGCACCCGCAGCGATACAGCGCTTCGCCGTTTCCTGGTTGACGCCGCCATCCACTTCAATTTCGACATCCAGCCCCTGCTCATTAACGAGCGCGGCAACCTGCTCAATTTTCGGCAGGACTGATTCAATAAAGCTTTGACCGCCAAAGCCCGGATTGACCGTCATTAACAGCACTAAATCGAGGTCGGGCAAAACTTGTTCAATCATCGCGACAGGAGTAGCCGGATTTAACACAACCCCTGCTTTTTTACCCTGCTCTTTAATCAGATGAACCGTCCGGTGCAGATGGGGACATGCTTCGGCATGCACAGAAATAATATCCGCTCCCGCCTTGGCAAACTGCGGAATATACAGATCAGGGTTTTCAATCATTAAATGGACATCAAGCGGAAGCCTGGTGACGGGCCGGAGCGCGTCGACAATTAACGGGCCGATCGTAATATTCGGGACGAAATGTCCATCCATAACATCAACATGAATATAATCGGCACCACCTTGTTCAACTTCCTTTACTTCTTGCCCCAATTTTGCAAAATTGGCTGACAGTATCGAGGGGGCAATCTTTATCATGAATCATACCTCCGTTTTTGATTTTTAATTTCCTCTAAAAATTGTTGATAGTGCTTATATCTTGATTCCTCAATCTCTCCTGCCTCCACCGCTTCTTTCACCGCGCAGCCCGGCTCGGCGGTGTGCGTACACCCTCTGAATTTGCAGTCTGCGGCGCGCTCCTCCATTTCCGGAAAGCAGGGCGCTAAATCCTGCATGTCCATCCCGGTAAAATCAAGCGAGCTAAAGCCGGGAGTGTCAGCAACGAGCCCCTCACCGATTGAAAGCAGCTCGACATGTCTGGTTGTGTGCTTTCCGCGGCCGAGATGAGTTGAGATATGATTCGTTTCAATATTAAGTCCCGGCTGAAGACTGTTCAGCAGGGAAGACTTGCCGACGCCGGATTGTCCGGCGACGACACTGACCTTTTTGGCGATATAGGGAAACAGGGCTTCCATTTTATTCATTTCAACCGTCGAAGACAGCAGGACGGGATAGCCGATTTGCTCATAGCGCTTCTTTACCTGCTCCATCTTCTGCTTCAGAGCAGCATCGGCTAAATCCATCTTGCTAATGACGATTAACGGCTCGATCCGGTTGACTTCAATATGAACGAGAAAGCGGTCCAGCAGCAGCGGACTGAAATCGGGCTCAATCGCTGAGAAGACAAGAATGGCCTGATCAATATTCGCGATAGGCGGCCGTATGAGCTCATTTTTCCGCGGGAACACGTCAAGAATATAGCCGTCAGTCCGGTTCTCTGCCTCAAATTCGACCTCATCTCCAACAAGTGGTTTAATTTGCCGCTTCCGGAAATTGCCTCGGCCCCGGCATTGAAACAGCCCTTCCTCATTTCGAACATAATAAAATCCGCTTAATGCTTTCACAATCATTCCTTTTGCCACTGAACCTGAATTCCTCCTTCATTTGCTGTACCTTTCATTTACATTGAGACAGCGCTGGTTTATTCGTACGTGTATTGTCTCGATGTATGAATTTGCTGCCCATTGGCGTACACTTCGAACGAGCCACCCTGGGAAGGGCTGACGCGAAGAGGCACGGCATAGTGCTTCGTTTCCTGAATGGTCTCCTCGACAAACACTTGATCTTCCCCGTTCGTTGTCGCATCGCGGTAGACTATGCGAATCTCAAAAGTCTTCCCAGCTTCCTGGTCTTCCTCTGTCACGACAACCTCCTGGTTCACTTCAAACAGGCGCGTCGGTTCCTCTTCCTCCTGCGGCGGTTCAGGTGCCCGCTCCGGCTCTCGTCCCTGCGAAAGCACAATCGTGACTTCATCACCCGGCTTCAGCATCGTATAAGGACCCGGCGTTTGACTAATGACTTCACCGGCAGCGACTGACGCATGGTACTGCGACTGGAAGCGGCCGACTAAGCCCGTTGATTCAAAATAGGAGCGAACCGCCTCCTCCCGCTCACCGACAAGGTTGCGCAGGCGGATTTCCGACTCGACGCTGTACGTTAAATAAATCGTCGTTTCCTCCGCAATCACTCGCTCGCCTTCTTCCGGTCGTTGGGCGAGAACAATACCCGGCGGCTGTTCATTCGTCTCCTGCTCAATTTTTTCGATTGTGAAGTCCAGATCGGTTAGCAGCTGCTCCGCCCGCTCAATCGGCAGGCCGACATAATTATCAAGCTCCACTTCCTCGACGCCGAGGCTGACAAACAGTGTGACGGTCGCATTTTCCTTGACGACCGATCCAGATTGTGGGTTTTGCCTTACGACATGATCGCGCGGAATTGTATTATCCTCGATATCCTCCCGTTCGACAGTCAAATTCCATTGACTTAGCTCCTGCTCGGCCTCTTCAAAAGGCAGCTCCGTCACATCAGGCACCTGCACTTCAGCGACACGGAACAGGCTCGGCAATACGGTAAAGGCAGCAGCGACCGCCCCGGCAAGCAAAGCGAAGGCAATAATCAGAACGATCAGCCATTTGCGTTTTCGTTTCTTTTTTGGCTCCTTACTTGCTGGAGGGATCGTCGCTTCGTCATCATGTTGTCCGGTTTTCACCGGCGGTGCTTCCACCGTCTTTTCCAGATCCTTCTCATCCGGAATGTCGCGAATGATCGGAATCGCTTTTGTTGCTTCCTCATCTACCTTTGTTTCCTGAAGCGGTGCTTCATTGATCCGCTCGGGAGACAGGGCGGTCGCGATATCCTCTTCCATATCATGGACCGTTTCATAGCGTTTCAGCGGATCCTTCATCGTTGCTTTGCAAATAATGTTCTCGATACTTTGCGGCAGGGAGGCAATCACCTTTTTTGCCGGAGGTACATCATTTTGCAAATGCTTAATCGCGATAGACACCGCCGTATCACCTGAGAATGGAAGAAGCCCTGTCACCATTTCATAGAGGACGATTCCTAATGAATAAATGTCAGATTTATACGTGACATGCCCGCCGCGTGCCTGCTCCGGTGACAGGTAGTGAACCGAACCCATCACCGAATTTGTATGCGTGATCGTCGCCGCGGATATCGCTCTGGCAATTCCGAAATCCGTCACTTTTAATGTGCCGTCATGGCTAATTAAAATATTGTGCGGTTTAATATCCCGGTGAATAAAATGATTGGCGTGGGCGTGGGCAATCGCCGCAAGCATCTGTTCCATATAATCAACGGCTTCTTCAACCGGGAGCGGACCATTTGACTGAATCAGCTCTTTTAATGTCTGGCCTTCGACATACTCCATCACAATATAATAAATATTACCTTCCTCACCAACGTCAAAAATATTGACAACATTCGGGTGGGCAAGGCTCGTTGCCGCCTGAGCTTCCCGACGAAAACGCTTGATGAACTGCTCATCATCAGAAAACTGCGGCTGAAGAACTTTCACGGCGACAAAGCGGTCCAGTATGACATCAAGCGCCTTGTAAACATTGGCCATGCCGCCTCCACCGATGGCTTCCAGTATTTGATAACGACCACTAATACGTTGCCCGATCATGCCTCGTTCTCCTCAATAGAAGGCGATGGGTAATCGACAAGCGCCACGGTGATATTGTCTTCTCCCCCGCGTTCGTTCGCAATTGCAATCAACCGGTTGGCGATCTCATCAATCGGCTCTTCGCTTTGCACATAGGAACGAAGCTCTTCCTCGGTTACTTTATTGGAAAGCCCGTCGGAGCATAATAGAATTCGCTGCTGTTCCTCCACCTGAAGAGTCACGACATCAATCTCGATTTCCTCTTCTGTACCAAGGGCGCGCAAGAGCACATTTTTTCGTGGATGATCTTCCGCTTCCGCTTCGGTCAGTTGGCCTTTACGTACCAATTCCTGGACAAGTGAATGGTCGGCTGTTTTTTGTTGAAAGCCTAGCTGATTGCTAATATAGGCGCGCGAATCACCGATATGGGCAATCGTGACAAATTCCTCGGTACAGACTGCGATGACAAGCGTTGTCCCCATTCCCTGACAGTCTTCATAGGTCTGCGCATGACGGTACAGGCGCTCATTCAGCTCCAAACATTGCTCATGTACCCACTTTTCCACTTCAGCAGCGGAAGAAAATGCCATATTCTTTTCCCATACGGAGTGGAAGTAGTCGGTGGCCATCGAACTGGCGACATCCCCTGCCCGGTGCCCTCCCATTCCATCGGCGACGATTGCTAAAATCCCGGTTTCGTTTTTAAAAACTCCGCCGCTATCTTCATTATGAGGCCTGCTTTTGCCAACATCCGTTCGAAACGTAAAATCCATAAACGCTCACCCCGTTTCTTCTTTTTACCTCTGTTCTATCATACAGCCTGCTTTCAGGCGAAATGACGAAATCATTCTTCCTCATTATTGGACAGGCGGGCGCTTGCGTAAACGCGAAATAAAAAACCCGTCGGTTTGAAAATCTGAAGGGAGAATCGTCACATAGCCATTACGGTATCGTCCACCGTCCACTACGCGCTGCGGCAATCGTTCAGATAAGGAAGAATCCAGCTGAAAATCAGGATGAGCCGCTAAAAAGTGCTGGAGCTGCTCTTCATTTTCCTCTTTTTCAATCGTGCATGTACTGTAAACAAGCGTCCCTCCGCTTTTGACGAGCGGGGCGACAGCCGATAAGATTTCGGCTTGTACGGCTTTGATCTTCCCAATATCCTCTTCTTTTTTCGTCCATTTAATATCAGGCTTACGTCGAATAACGCCCAGCCCTGTACACGGTGCATCAACGAGTACACAATCAAATTGCTCCGGACCGGTCCGTTGCCCCAGCACCCGCGCATCACAGGGCTCCGCTTGAATCGAGCTTAGTCCGAGGCGAGTGGCCTGTTCGCGGATCAGCTTCACTTTGTGCTCGTGCAAATCATAGGCAAAGACGGTTCCTTCATTATTCATTTGTTCGGCAAGATGGGTCGACTTTCCTCCCGGAGCCGCGCAGGCATCTAGAACCTTCATTCCCGGCGCAGCGCCGACAGCTGCGGCGACAAGCATCGAGCTTTCATCCTGAATCGTGATATGCCCTTCTTCGTAAAGAGAGCTGGTGAACACATTCCCCTTTTCGATCACTAACGCATCGGGAGCGAGATCGCCTGCTCTCACCTCAAGTCCTTCTGCCTCAAGCCGGCTTACCACTTCGGCGACAGTCGTTCGCACCCGGTTGACTCTGACCGTGACAGCAGGCGGCCGCAGGCTCGTCTCACACATCTTTCTCGTTTCTTCATAGCCATACTGGCTTTCCCAGCGCCGAACGAGCCATAACGGAAAGCTCGTTTCCAAAGCAAGCCGCTCAAGCGGCTCTTTGATAACAGACAGCTCCGGTACTCCCTGGCGCAAAAAGGAGCGCAGCACGCCATTGACCATTCCGCTGATTCCACGGTGTCCTCTTTTTTTGGCGATTGTGACCGCTTCATGAACGACGGCCCGTTCCGGGATCCGGTCAAGATAGACGATCTGATAAATTGAAAGCCTAAGCAGCACCTTGACCCAGTCATCAAGCGAGTTGACCCCTTTTTTGACAAAGGGCTGCAAATAATAATCGAGCGTATCTCTTCGTTGAATCGTCCCGTAGACGATTTCAGTCAACAGCCCAACATCCCGGCGCTCAAGCTTTGTCCGCTTGACCGTCTGGTTCAGCAGCAAATTGCTGTAAGCCTGATTTTTTTCAATTTGAAGCAGCACTTCCAATGCCACCTCGCGAATCGTTTTGTTCATCTCATTCTCCTAGCTTCATTCCGATTGTTAAATGAGCCCCCGCGCCTCTGATAAAAGATTCGGCCGGCATTTTTTTCTTCCCTGCAGGCTGCAGCTCGGTTATTTTGAGAGCAACTTCATTTCCGGTTGAAACGACGATTCCGTCTTGCTCAAGCGCGATAATCGTTCCCGGCTCCGCTGCTTGTCCACTCACCTTTTCAGCCTTCCATACTTTCAGCGGTTTTCCTTCGAGCAACGTAAAGGCGACCGGCCAAGGGTGCAGCCCGCGGACGTGGTTGTAAAGCGCTTCGCCCGATTTCGTCCAATCAAGCTGTTCCATGTCGCGCGTAATGTTGCGGGCAAATGTGACTTTGCTTTCATCCTGCTCCTGTGGAGTAAGCTCGCCCTTGACAAGACGCGGCAATGTTTCAAGCAGCAGCTTCGCACCGGCTTCGCTTAGCTTATCATGCATGCTGCCGACATCGTCCTCCTCTTCAATCGGTACGCTCACCTGACTGAGAATCGCGCCGGCATCGAGCTTTTCGACCATGTACATGATCGTTACGCCCGTTTCCTGCTCGCCATCGATAATCGACCGATGAATCGGGGCCCCGCCGCGGTATTTCGGTAAAAGCGAAGCGTGGACATTAATGCAGCCATACGGCGGAGCATCGAGCAGCGCTTTCGGCAACAGCTGGCCAAAGGCAGCCGTCACAATCAAATCCGGTTCGTAAGCCAGCACTTCCGCCAGCTGACCGGGCTCTGATACCTTCGTCGGCTGCAAAACCGGAATGCCGTGTTTTTCCGCCTCGCGTTTAACCGGCGGCGGCGTCAGAACGCGCTTGCGGCCAACCGGGCGATCCGGCTGGGTCACGGCGGCAACCACTTCGTAGCCGTGGTCAAGCAGCTGACTTAAAACCGGTACCGAAAAATCCGGCGTTCCCATAAACATGATCTTCATAGTTGGTTCCTGCCTTTCTTTTCAAACACTGTTCCTTTCCTTACGCGAACAGATAAGGGTGCATGTCAATCGACACTTGCAAGTGCCCCTGATTGATGTCACGCATGAAATGCTGCTGGATTTCCCGCAGCGTTTGCCGTAACTCTGGTTCATTCCTGTATTTTATCATGCATTGATAGCGATATCTATCTTTTATCCGCGCCAGAGGGGAGGCGACGGGACCGAGCACGATCGTCTCGTCTGCCAGCTCCCGTTTCAGAAAGGCGACGATTTTTTCCGTGACATCGATCACCTTCGTGATTTCCGGATGAGAAACATTAATCAGCACAATAAAGACATACGGAGGATACAGCCCCTGTCTGCGGTGAACCATTTCCACCTGAAAGAAATGCTCGTAATCATGAGCTTTTACATGCTCAATGCTGTAATGGTCCGGAGTATAGGATTGAATGACGACTTCCCCTTCCAAATCGTGGCGTCCCGCGCGGCCACTGACCTGCTCAAGCAATTGAAACGTTCGTTCCGCCGAGCGAAAATCAGGGATATGCAGCATCGCATCGGCCGCCAATACGCCAACGAGCGTAATTCGTGGAAAGTCCAGCCCTTTCGCGACCATTTGCGTACCGAGCAAAATATCAGCCTCTCCCCGGCCAAAAGCGGACAGCAGCCGCTCATGTGACCCTTTTCTTCTCGTCGTATCGATATCCATCCGAATGACGCGGGCCTCCGGTAAAACCTTCGCCAGCTCTTCCTCGACCTTCTGTGTACCCGAACCGAAGAAACGGATATGTTCACTGCCGCATGAGACGCATGTTTGCGGCATTCTCTCCTCATGCCCGCAATAATGGCATTTTAACGCGTGCTGACTGCGATGGTAGGTCAGCGAAATGTCACAATGCTCACATGTCGCGACATAGCCGCAGTCGCGGCACATCACAAATGTCGAATAACCTCTGCGGTTTAAAAGAAGGACACACTGCTCTTTTTTCGCAAGCCGGTCCTTCAATGCTTCAAGCAGCCGGACGGAAAACATCGAACGGTTGCCGCGGCGCAGCTCCTCGCGCATATCGACAATTTCGACCTCAGGCATCGCCCGGCTGTGAACCCGTTCGGTTAACGGCAGGAGATGATACACTTGCTTCTGCGCCCGCGCGTATGACTCAAGCGATGGCGTCGCACTTCCCAAAATGACCGGGCAATTGTAATAGTGTCCGCGGAAAATCGCGACATCGCGGGCGTGATAGCGCGGGTTTTCTTCCTGCTTGTAGCTCGTTTCATGCTCTTCATCGATAATAATGATACCGACATTCGTAAAGGGGGCAAACATCGCCGACCGGGCACCGACGACGACCTGAACCTCCCGACGCTGGATTTTGCGCCATTCATCGTATTTTTCGCCGACGGAAAGGGCGGAATGCAACAGGGCGACCTTCGAACCGAAGCGGCCTTTGAACCGTTGAACCATTTGCGGTGTAAGTGAAATTTCCGGGACGAGGACGATCGCTTCTTTTCCCTGTTTCAGTGCATGATCGATCGCCTGCAAATAAATTTCTGTTTTGCCGCTTCCGGTAACCCCGTGCAGCAGAAATGTTTCATGCCGCTCTTCATCGAGCGATGAAAGAATCGGCCGGATGACAGCAGACTGCTTTTCCGTCAGCTGCAAAGGCTCTGTCCGCTCGTACTCGACATGAGCGAGCGGATCGCGGTACACTTCCTGCTCGCTTTCCTGCAAATACCCTTTATCAAGCAGCGCTTTCACTGTCTGTCTCGTTGTTTGTCCTTCTGCCAGCACTCTGGCCATGGAAAGCGGGCCGGATTGCCGCTCCATAAATGCAAGCAGCTCAGCCTGCTTGAGCGCCCGCTTTGGCAATGGCTCAAGCTCTTCGTAATTGGCGGCAAGCTGAAGATAGCGTTCGGTTTTTTTCCGTCCTTTTTCCTCGACTTGATAATGAACCTCGATTTGTCCTGCTTTAATCGCCCGCTGCAGCTCCTTCGCCAGCGCTTTATTTTGTCCGACCGCCTCGGTCCAGGCAATGACGCTCTGTTCCTGAAACAGCGGCCGCAGTGCCGGTGCCAGCTGAGGGAGTTCATCCGCAAGCTTTAGTTCCTTTTTGACCTTCGTCCGCAGCGCCGCCGGAATCATCAGCTGGTAGGCCGACACCTTAAAGCAGAGCGTTTGCTCTGACAGCCAGCTGCCGAGCGCGAGCAGCTCCGTTGTCAAAACCGGGGTCGCATCGAGCAAATCAAAAATCGGCTTCGGCTTTTCAACGGTTGTCGTCTCCACCAGCCCGATCACAAAGCCTTGAATTTTGCGGGGACCGAACGGCACAACGACTCTCATCCCAGGCTCGATCACTCCCTCCCATTCTGCCGGAATCAAATAATCAAACACGCGATCCGTTTGCGAGCTTGGCACATCGACAATAATTTGGGCAATCATGACCGCGCTTGCCTTTTCATGTAGTCAAGCAGTTCATCGAAAATCCGCCGGGCTGCTTCCTGCTTCGACAGCAGCGGATATTGCTTCGTTTCGCCGTCACGGGTAAGAATCGTTATAATATTCGTATCTCCCTTAAAGCCCGCTCCGCTGGCAGAAATATCATTGGCGACAATCAGATCAAGGTTTTTCGACTCCAACTTCTTGGCCGCATACTGCTCAACCTTTTCCGATTCAGCGGCGAAGCCGACGAGCAGCTGAGAGTGTTTTTGCTCTCCCAATGTTTTCAGGATATCGATCGTCCGCTCCATTTCAATCGCCCATTGACCGGGCTGCTTTTTGCGCTTCTCTGTAAATACTTCCTTCGGCCGGTAATCAGCTACGGCCGCGGTTTTAATAACGATATCGGCATCGGCAAACCGGTCGATGACCGCCTCATACATCTCCTGCGCCGTTTCAACCGCCACCCGTTTAACGCCCTTTGGACAAGGAAGCGTCGTTGGACCCGATATTAATACGACATCAGCACCTTCCCGCTGCGCTTGTTCGGCAATCGCATAGCCCATTTTCCCTGAGGAATGGTTCGTAAAATAACGGACCGGATCAATTTTTTCCTGCGTTGGACCGGCAGTGACCAGCACTTTCTTTCCTTTAAGGCGCGGTTGTTCGAGCATCGCAAAATGGTTGTCGAGTACTTCGAGAAAAACATCCGGCTCCGCCATTCTGCCGCGGCCTGTCCAGCCACAGGCCAAATAGCCGGCTTCGCCTTCAATGAGACGATACCCGTCCTTTTGCAGCGTTTCCAAATTGCGTCTCACAGCCGGGTGCTCATACATATTGACATTCATCGCCGGTGCGAGATAAACAGGAGCCTTCGTTGCCAGTAAGGTTGTCGTCACGATATCATCGGCGAGCCCCTGGGCCAGCTTAGCGATCACATTGGCCGTTGCCGGCGCGATCACAACGACATCGGCCCAATCAGCAATGTCGATGTGAGCGATTTTTTCCGGATCTGGTTCCTGAAACGTATCAAGATAAACCGGCTGACGTGACAGAGCCTGAAAGGTTAATGGCGTGACGAATTCCTGAGCGGATTTCGTCATCATTACCTTCACCTCGGCACCCGCCTGAACGAGCTTGCTCGTCAGCGCAGCTGCCTTAAAAGCGGCAATTCCTCCACTTACCGCAAGTACTATCTTTTTCCCTTTAAGCATAGCATTTCCCCCTACTTTCCTTATCTTCCTCTAGTCAAGAAAAAGAAGAGGCTGTCTCAACAGGTTATATGATACCCTCTGAGACAACCTCAAATCAGCGCATAAAGCCTGCGAGTCTAGCATCATCAAGGCTTCCGGCGATCCGCTTCGATGAACGTCCAAGCGGCAAAACGTTGCAGGTAGACAATCGGACGCGGACTGCTATTCGTTGTCGTTTGCTGATATTCTTTCATACTTTAAGTGATCGCCGACAATTTCCTCGAGCGCTACGCCGACCGGCTTATGAGAAACCGGACGTTCGATCATCGGTCCGCGTGCGGCATTTTCGCGAATTTCACGTGCCCGTCTTGAGGATACAGTCACCAACGTATATTTTGAGTCAAGCTTTGATAGTAATGAATCAATTGAAGGGTATAGCATTTAGTCAACCTCCACAAGTTGTTTATATTTTTCGATTAAGCGTTCCCGCTTGCAATGCTCGGCCGTGACAATCGCCTTAATGCGGTCAACCGCCAGATTAACTTCATCATTCTCGACGACGTAATCATATTTCTCCATCATCTCAATTTCTTCGCGCGCCACGGTCATTCTTTTATTGATGATATCCTCCGTCTCCGTTCCTCGTCCAACAATACGATTGCGAAGCTCGGCCAGGCTCGGCGGCATTAAGAAAATAAAGACGCCTTCCGGGAAGCGTTCCTTTACCTTCAAGGCACCTTGCACTTCAATCTCCAGAATAATATCATGCCCTTTGTTAATCGTTTCTCTGACATATTCGATCGGCGTACCATAATAATTGCCGACATATTCCGCCCATTCAAGCAATTCATCCTGCTCAATCATTTTTTCAAACTGCTCCCTTGTCTTGAAAAAATAATTGATTCCATCGACTTCTCCGGCACGGGGAGCTCTCGTCGTAGCCGATACTGAATACTGAATCGCTGTTTTTTCTTGACGCAACGCCCCACAGACAGTCCCTTTGCCAACTCCTGCCGGTCCCGATAATACTAGTAATAGACCTTTCTCCTTCTTCATGGGAACCTCCTACACCATCCTTCACGCTCTATCTAAATATGTATTCTAGCAAAAGAAACGCTGATTAGCGAATCAATGCGCTCAGGCCTCTTCTGCCCCGTCTTCCTTCGTAGTCAGGCGCTGAGCAACGGTTTCCGGCTGTACCGCACTTAAAATAACATGGTCGCTGTCGGCGATAATCACCGCTCTTGTCCGTCTGCCGTAAGTCGCATCAATCAGCATATTGCGGTCTCTCGCATCTTGAATAATTCGTTTAATCGGTGCTGACTCTGGGCTGACTATTGAAATAATCCGGTTGGCCGAAACGATATTTCCAAAACCGATGTTAATTAATTTAATATTCATGGGTATACCCTCCACTTCAGAGAGCAGCAACACTCTCAACAGTATTATCCAAACTAATCTTACTATATACGAAAATTCGTTCGAATTCTAGCGTCTATTCAATATTTTGCACCTGCTCTTTGATTTTCTCAATAAAGCCTTTCATTTCTACAACATGCTGCCTGATTTGCGTGTCAAGCGCTTTGGAACCGATCGTATTCACTTCGCGGTTCATTTCCTGGACGAGAAAATCGAGACGTCTGCCGACGGCCTCATCAAGCTGACAGTAATGGTCAAACTGGGAAAGATGCGAACGCAGTCTGACAATTTCCTCGCGGATATCCGCTTTATCAGCCAGCAAGCCAACCTCGGTCAACAGGCGATCCTGATCGAGCTCGACCTCTTTTAAATACTCCTGCAAACGGGTCTTGATTTTTTCCTGATAGTCGCCTACCATTTTTGCCGCCTGGCGTTCCACCAGATCACAAAGACCGGCAAGCTGCCACAGCGATTCCGTAATATCTTGGAAGAGATGCTCTCCTTCCTGCAGCCGCATTTCATTTAAAGACGCCAGGGCGAGCGCCACAGCCTCCAGGATCGCGTTCTCCATTTCCTCGGCCTGCTCACCCGTATCAAGAGTCACAGTGGCGATCTCCGTCTGTAAGAGCAGGGATTGGGCATCGAGTCGCGCCGGTTCGCTGTGAGGGAGCCTGTCGGCAATCAAATTCGCCGCTTCGATATACTGATCAAGAAGCGCGGTATCTACGGTCAGCTTCTTTAGGCTGCTTGCATCGTCCTCAACCGCCACAAAAAGATCGACTTTCCCTCGCAAAATCTGCTTTTTCACCTGCTTCCGAATCGCTTCTTCACATTTCAGCAAGTAGTGGGGCAGACGAATATGACATTCCTGAAAACGCTGATTCACCGCTTTCAGCTCCACCGTCACTGTACCGAAGCTCGTTTTGACCGAGGCAGTGCCATAGCCTGTCATACTTTTCACATTATCACATCCACAGCTGTATTTTTTTTGAACAAGTGGTAAAGAGCTGGCTCATCCTACAAGGAGTTTACCATATTGCGCCAGTCGGATAAATCCTTCTGCTCGAAAAGCAAAAAGAGGATGAAAAAAGGTTGGCTTTCCCTTTTTTCTCCCCCAAGAAGCAGTGTGCGTAACCGTCATGATCTTTTAAAGTTCGGTGTGGAAGCTGCTGAAAAAGGACGTTTTTCACTTTTTCAGCAGCTTTTTCGTAGCGTAGCCATTTCTCTTCTTCGCGTTACGAAAAAGAACGTTTTTTAGTCACCTTGCTTCTTTGCATGAACTGAAAGCCGCCGAGGACGACGGTTGGAATCGAAGCCATTGCCAGAACGAGCAGCCATTCACGCTCTGTCAGAGCGACCGTATGGAAAATCATCTGCAGTGGCGGATAATAAATGACAGCGAGCATCAGCAATGTCGATATCAGCACTGCCCCGACCAGGTAGCGGTTTTCAAAAAGATTGCGATGATAGATTGAATACTCGCTGCGGCAATCGAATACATGAATCAATTGCGCCATCACAAGCGTGACGAAGGCGACCGTTTGCGCGCGAATCAGCTCGTCCGGATGGGCCGCAAGCGTCAGCGAGAAGGAGACGAGCGTCACGACGCCGATCATAAAGCCACGGCTTAAAATCTTCCACGTCAGGCCGCGGGCAAACACTCCCTCCGTCGGGCTTCTCGGCGGACGCTTCATCACATCTCCTTCAGCCTGATCCATTCCGAGCGCCATCGCCGGCAGCCCGTCCGTGACGAGATTGATCCAGAGAATCTGAATCGCCACTAACGGCAGCGGCATTCCGAGCATCATCGCAAAGAGCATCACCAGAATTTCTCCAACATTGGACGCCATCATATAACGGATAAATTTGCGGATGTTCTCGTAAATGTTCCGTCCTTCCTTAATCGCCGCTTTAATCGTCGCAAAATTATCATCACTTAAAATGAGCGAGGAGGCTTCCTTCGCGACATCCGTACCAGTGATTCCCATAGCAATGCCGATGTTTGCCGCTTTGATCGCCGGGGCATCATTAACCCCGTCACCCGTCATGGCGACAATATGACCCTTCGCCTGCAGCGCCTTGACGATTTTCAATTTATGCTCGGGCGACACACGTGCGTAAACCGCGACATCGTCAACGACCTGCTCCAGCTCGGCGACGCTCCACTTGGATAGCGTTGCGCCATCAAGCACCTTACCGCCCGCTGTTAAAATCCCGAGCTGCCCGGCGATCGCCGCCGCCGTGCCTTTATGGTCCCCGGTGATCATCACCGTTTTAATCCCGGCTTGGCGGCACTCCCTAATCGCGTCTTTCACCTCCGGTCGCGGCGGATCAATCATTCCCTGCAAGCCGATGAAGATTAAGCCGCGCTCCGCCTCAAATGCCTGGCGGCAATCCTCGGCCTGGTCGAGCGGGCGATAGGCGATCGCAATCGTCCGCAGCGCCTGTCCCGCCATCTGATTCACAACCTGGCCGACTTCATTTTTCCTCGCTGCGGTTAGCGGCTCCTCGGCCGTCCCGTAGACGAGGCTCCTGCATTGGGTAAGCACGACATCGGGAGCCCCCTTCGTTATCACGTAACGCCGCCCGTTACGCCCCTTCACAATGACCGACATCATCTTTCTCGTCGAATCAAACGGAAATTCCTTTTCGCGTGAAAAATGCTGCGAAAGCTCCTCTTTTTCGTAGCCGGCCTTCATCGCCGCGACAACGAGCGCCCCTTCTGTCGGATCACCGTCAAGCACGTATTCCTGCTTCTGCCTGCGCAGCAGACCCTGCTTTTCTGTCCGCAGCTCAAGAGTGGCGTTGTTGCACAGCCAGCCGTAGCTCAGCAGCTGCTGAAGCCTGCGGCTCTGCTGAGGATCAGCCTGCTTGCCATGCTTAAAAAACTTCCCTTCAGGCTCATAGCCGCCGCCCGTCACTTCCCATGCGGCGCCACCGACCCACAGATGGGTGACGGTCATTTTATTTTGCGTTAAGGTGCCTGTCTTATCTGAGCAGATCACCGACGCACAGCCGAGCGTCTCAACAGCCGGGAGCTTTCGGACAATCGCCTTGCGTTTAATCATCCGCTGCACGCCGAGCGCCAGGGCGACGGTGACGATCGCCGGCAGGCCTTCCGGAATTGCCGCAACAGCAAGCGAGACACCCGCTAAAATCATCGTATAAAGCGCGTGACCCTGAACCACTCCGATCAGGACGACTAAAGCGGTCAGCACGAGCGCGACGGCGATTAAAATTTTGCCCAATTGTTCAAGCCGCCGCTGCAAAGGCGTGACAAGCGTCGTCGTTTCCTGCAGCAAATGAGCGATTTTCCCCATTTCTGTCTTCATTCCGGTCGCGACAATGACCCCGATTCCACTCCCCTGTGTTACAAGCGTTCCCATAAAAGCCATGTTACTTTGATCGGCTATTTCAACATTGTCCGGCACGAGCAACTGCTCCGTTTTATAGACAGGAACAGATTCGCCTGTCAAAGAAGACTCTTCAATCCGCAGACCGCTTGTCTCAAGCAGCCGAAGATCGGCTCCAATCCGGTCCCCGCTCGTCAGCTTGACGAGATCTCCCGGGACAACCTGGGTGGAGAGCACCTTGACCCAGCTCCCGTTTCTCAGCACCGTCATTTGCGGCGCTGACAGCTCCTTCAACGCATCGAGCGATTTTTCCGCCTTGCGCTCCTGAACGAAGCCCAAAATCCCATTTAAGAGGACGATCACCATAATCGTCAAAGCGTCGATATACTCGCCCAGCAAGCCTGAGATCAAGGTGGCCGCCAGCAGGACAAGGACCATAAAGTCTTTAAACTGGCCGAAAAAGACGAATAGCGCCGAAGGGCGTTCCTTTTCCTCCAGCTTGTTTCCGCCATATGTGCGAAGCCGCTTCTTCACCTCCTGCTCTGACAGCCCGTCATGCTTATCCACTTGTAATGTGTGCAGTACGTCATTTTCCGGCATTTGATACCACTTCATTGCGACACCTCTGTTTCCCCATGATAGAACGGCTCATGTTTTTTCTGTTTTTGTTGTGAAGCTGGCCTTATACAAGCCATCTTATTCAGTCAAATTGAAAAACATGCTATACTCGGATAAGCAATTCATTATCGCAATTTATATGCTGCTTACATAAGGAAGGATGAAGAAGCCATGTCATTTGATGGATTTATGACAAGGGCGATCACAAACGAGCTCTCCCATTTGTTGACGTCAGGAAGAATTTCTAAAATATATCAGCCGTTTAAAACGGAACTGCTTTTTACGATTCGCGCCCAAGGAAAGAATCACCAGCTCCTGCTTTCGGCCAATGCCAATTTCGCGCGCATTCATGTAACGACCGAGAAGTATGACAATCCGGCGGTACCGCCGATGTTTTGCATGCTGCTGCGCAAGCATCTTGAAGGAAGTCTGATTGAAAGCATCGAACAGCTTGAAATGGAACGGATCATCATTTTCACCGTGCGCAGCAAAGACGAGCTTGGCGATGAATCATTCAAAAAGCTCTATGTCGAAATTATGGGGCGGCACAGCAACATTACGCTCGTTGATGCCGAGTCGGGACTTATTTTGGACAGCATCAAGCATATCAGCTTGTCTCAAAGCAGCTACCGGACCGTGCTTCCGGGCCATTCGTATAAGCTGCCGCCCAACCAGGAGAAAGCCGATCCATTTGCACTGGATGAGGAGCAGCTGTTACGTCGAATGGATTTCAACGCCGGGAAAATCGACCGCCAGCTCGTCGAACAAATTGCCGGCCTTTCCCCGCAGCTCGCTGCTGAAATGCTGTACCGCACCGGCTCTGTCGTTAATAAAACCACGTTGCCACAAGCCGTGCTTGAGGTCATTTCCATGGCACGCGAGCACCGTTATCAGCCGGAAATGCTCGTCACAAAGCAGGGAAAGGAACTGTTTTCACCTTTTTCTTTGCAGCATGTTGACGGCGAGAGAAGACACTTCGCCACAGTCAGTGAACTGCTCGACCGCTTTTATTTCGGCAAGGCCGAGCGCGATCGCGTCAAGCAGCAGGCCCATGATCTCGAACGCTTTCTCCGCAACGAAAAGCAAAAAAATGAGAAGAAAATCAAGAAGCTCGAAAAAACGCTGAAACAGGCCGAGCAGGCCACGCTCTATCAAAAGCTCGGCGAACTGCTGACCGCTAATCTCCACCTCGTCCCGCGCCATGCGAAGGAGATCGAGGTGATTGACTATTATGACGAAAATGCGGGCAAGATCATCATTCCGCTCGATCCGCAAAAAACCGCCTCGCAAAACGCGCAAAGCTACTTCAAGCGTTATAACAAGGCGAAAAACTCGCTGAAAGTCGTCGAAGAGCAAATCAAAAAAGCCGAAGAGGAAATCGTTTATTTTGATCAGCTCATTCAGCAAACTGAATCAGCCGCGCCGCGGGATATTGAGGAAATCCGTGAAGAGCTAATGGAGGAGGGCTATCTTCGCCGCCGTCACGCGCCGAAGAAGAAAAAGAAAGAGACGAAGCCGCAAGTCGAGCAGTACCGCTCTTCCACCGGAATTGATTTTTTTGTCGGCAAGAACAACAAGCAAAATGACTATGTGACCAACACGCTCGGCCGCCAGGATGAGATTTGGCTTCATACGAAGGACATCCCCGGCTCTCACGTGCTGATCCGCAGCACCGACCCTGACGAGAGGACCTTGCAGGAAGCGGCCACCGTCGCCGCCTACTTCAGCAAAGCGCGCCAGTCAAGCGCTGTGCCGGTTGACTATACGCGCATCCGCCATGTCAAAAAGCCGAACGGGGCCAAGCCGGGCTTTGTCATTTATGAACAGCAGACAACGCTGTTCGTCACCCCCGATGAAGATCTCGTCCGATCATTGCGGAAATAAAGAAAAAAAGCTTGAGACAAAACTAGCTTTGGACCTACTGGCAATGGCTTCACACGTCACAAGCCCGTTGTGAGAAACCCACTCACAACGGGCTTTAAAAGATCGTGGCGGTTCCACTCATTGCTTAAAGGCTGTGACAAAAAGGTAAAAAAGCAACCTTTTGTCACAGCCTCTTTGATAGAAGGATTTGTCACGATCCAGAGCCTCGAACCCGCTCCGGGCATGGGGGGCCCACTTTCCGCAGGAGGGCGTAGAACGAACCGGCACGCCGGTGGATGTCAACCTGCCCTCTCCTCCTGCAGGAGTCGACCCTCCCATCCCGTCCGCTTTGTCTAGTTGAAAAACAGGAAAGTTTCCTTCTCTTCAAATAAGAGACAGATGTCCAGTTTTTTTACAATATAAGTGAAAAAAGGACAGGAGTGAATGAGAAATGAGGTCAAAAAAGCCGGAAGATTAACTCTTATTTATTTTTTTGAAGGTATACCGATAATAGAATGTAATTCCACTATATATTCCGTGCTGTTTCGGACATAAAAAAAGAGGAACCTTTTTTGATTCCTCCTAGTCAGTCTTCTCCAAGGAGACAGCGGCTTCGGCTTACACGCGCGACAAGGAAAGAAACCCATTTCCGGCTCGCTTTAAAACCCTGTGCTGCCCCGCTCGCTGCTTCAGAAATAAAAAAAGAGGAACTGCCCCTCTTTTTTTATTTCCTTACTTTAATCCAGTCTGTAGAGGCTGGGTCTTTGCGCCATTCAGCAAGGCGTTCCTTTTCTTCTTCGGTCAGCGTGCCGTTTTCCATCGCGACTTTCAGCAGCTCAGAATAAGAGGTGAGAATGTACGTTGGCAGCTTGGCTTCCTTGAGCGCCTCTTCCGCTTTTTTGAATTCATATGTAAAAATAGCGACTACACCAACGACTTCGACACCATTCTCCCGCAGTGCTTCGGCGGCCTGAATGACGCTGCCCCCGGTTGAAATCAAATCTTCCACAAGGATCACTTTCTGTCCCGGCTCAACTTTTCCTTCAATTTGATTCTGCTTGCCGTGTCCCTTCGCGCTTCCCCGGACATAGATCATCGGTAGTTCCAATGCTTCACTTAACAGGGCAGCGTGTGGAATGCCGGCTGTTGCGGTGCCGGCAATGACATCGACATCCATCTTTTCTGTTTTCACATAGTCGACAAAGCCTTGAATGATCGTCCGGCGAACTTCCGGGTACGAGAGCGTCAGGCGGTTGTCACAATAAATCGGCGACCGGATACCCGATGTCCATGTAAATGGTTGATTTGGGCGGAGATGAACCGCTTCAATGTCTAATAAATAACGGGCAATACGTTCTCTCATGCTTTTCCCTCCCACTCGTTTTTCATCTCTTGGTAGACTTCATACGGGCGCTCTGCCGTCGTGATGCTTCTTCCGACCACAATTGCCGAACTTCCAAGCCGGTACGCTTCTTTCGGGGTGACGATCCGGATCTGGTCACCGGCCGCATCCTCTTTTCTACGGATGCCGGGGCAGACCGTGTAGAAATCCGGGCCACAGGCTTCATGAATCAGCGGCACCTCCTGCGCCGAGCAGACGACACCTTCGATTCCGCTCTCTGCGGCTGATTTTGCATAAGCGCGGACAACATCCTGCAAAGGCTCGCCAATTAGCAGCTCTGTCGCAAGCATCTCCGCATCCGTGCTTGTCAATTGAGTGACGGCGATCAAAAGCGGTCGTTGCTTGCCGGCAGGCGTCCCTTGCTCCAGTCCTTCACGCGCCGCCGCCATCATTTTCTTTCCGCCGGCCGCATGGACATTGACAACATCGACCTCAAGCTCAGCAAGGCTTCTCATCGCCCGCGAGACCGTATTCGGAATATCGTGCAGCTTCAGGTCTAGAAAAATCTGATGCCCTGCCTGTTTCAGCTCTTCTACCACTGCGCGTCCTTCACGGTAAAATAATTCCATTCCGACTTTCAAAAAAAGCCGCTCATCACCAAACTCAGCTAACAGCTGATGACGTTTTTCCTTACTATCAATATCTAACGCGATCATAAGGGGACGTTGCATGCTTCCTTCCAGCTCCCTCCAATAAGATCTGTGATGTGTTCGACTCCAAGCTCATCTAAGCGAAGGGGGAGTTGCTCAATAATCGTCGGACATACTAACGGGTCGGTGAAATTCGCCGTTCCAACGGCGACTGCGCTCGCTCCAGCCAGCATGAATTCAATCACGTCATCGGCCGTTTGAACGCCGCCCATGCCGATAATCGGTAGATCGACGGCCTGACTCACCTGGTGAATCATCCGGATCGCAACAGGCTTGACGGCCGGTCCTGACAAGCCGCCATAGCCATTGGCTAAAATCGGCCGGCGTGATTTCAGATCAATCCGCATCCCCAACAATGTATTAATCATGGAAAGCCCATCCGCTCCGGCAGCCTCCACCGCCTTGGCGATGCTGACAATATCAGCGACATTTGGCGATAGCTTGACATAGACAGGCACAGCTGATACATTCTTTACTTCACGGGTCAACTCCGCGGCCACCTCGGGAATCGTTCCAAAGGCAATCCCACCCTGCTTAACGTTCGGACAGGAAATATTCAGCTCGATCGCGGCGACGTTGGCGGCTTCAGAAAGCCGGGCCACTGTTTCTACATAATCATCAATATTCGTCCCGGCAACATTGGCGACGATCGGCACATCATAGCGCTCAAGCCACGGCAGCTCATTGGCGAGCACGGATTCGAGCCCCGGGTTTTGCAGGCCGATCGCATTCAGAATTCCACTGGCGGTTTCGGCGACACGCGGCGTCGGGTTACCGAAGCGCGGCTCCAGCGTCGTCGCTTTGATCGCGATCGCCCCTAATTGAGCTAAATCAAAATAGTCCGCATATTCTTTTCCGAAGCCGAAGCAGCCTGATGCCGGCATGATCGGATTTCGCATCGTTAAACCAGGCAAATTGACAGCTAAACGGTTCATAGCACTACCTCCCCTACAGCAAAGACAGGTCCATCCGTACACACTTTCCGGTAGCTTGTACCCGCTTCATCCCCTGCAACATGACAGACGCAGGCAAAGCAGGCGCCAATCCCACAGCCCATCCGTTCCTCAAGCGATAAAAACGCCCGTTGATCGGCATATAAAGTCGAAAGAGCCTCAAGCATTGGCGTCGGTCCACAAGCATAAAGTGTATCACATTCCAGCGATTCGCGCGAGATCACATCTGTGACAAATCCTTTCGTGCCCCGCGTTCCGTCAACGGTCGCGACATAGGTCGGTCCCAGTTCTTTAAATTCCCGCTCATAAAAGACATCATCCGCCGACTGAAAGCCGAGAATATGAATCACATTGACGCCACGTGCCAGCAGCTGCTTTGACAAATAATAGAGAGGAGGGACGCCTACCCCTCCACCAATCAACAAGGCTGTTTCCCCGCGCTCTGTCGCCTCAAGTGGAAACCCATGACCAAGCGGTCCAAGCACGTCGAGCGCCGTCCCCGCTGTCTTGGCTGCGAGGCGCGCTGTTCCTTTCCCTTCAATCCGGTAGAGCATTTTGACCTGCTTCCGTTCAAGGTCGACATCGCAAATACTGACCGGTCTGCGCAACAGTAAATCGTCTGTTTCACTGACGCGAAGATGAAGAAATTGTCCAGGTTCTTTCATTAAGCCGGCAAGCTCACCTTCACATGTTAATTCGACGACATTTCTTGTCAGCTCTCTTTGATTGATGATTGTTAGTATGCCTTTTTTCATCGTTGTCCCTCCTCTAGTATTCTCACATCTGCATTTGCGGCATGCATTCTGACGAAAACGTAATCGATTCAAGCACGCGGAGCAGCGCCTCTGCCGTATCAATTGACGTTAAGCAGACGATGCCGTTTTCTACCGCTTCCCGACGGATGCGGAAGCCGTCCCGCGCCGGCTGTTTTCCACGCGTCAGCGTATTGATGACAAACTGCGCTTCCCCCTGCTGGATCACATCGAGCAAATGCGGCTTCGCTTCGCCAATTTTGTTGACGACCGTCACCGGAATGTTTTTCTCCTTAATATAGCCTGCCGTTCCAGCCGTGGCCAGAATATCAAAGCCAATCTGGTGGAATCTCTCCACGAGACTGAGCGCCTCTTCCTTGTCTTTGTCGGCAATCGTAAATAAGACTGAACCATGGGTAGGAATCGCCATTCCTGAGGCAATCAGGCCTTTATAGAGCGCCTTTTCAAGCGTCTGGTCACGGCCCATGACTTCCCCGGTTGATTTCATTTCCGGTCCGAGCGTTATATCAACGCGACGGAGCTTGGCAAAGGAGAATACCGGCACCTTCACCGACACCTCACTTGCTTCTTCCTGATAGCCTGTTTCATAGCCAAGCTCCGGCAGGCTTTTGCCGAGCATCACCTTCGTCGCAATATTCGCCATCGGCACGCCGGTAATTTTGCTTAAAAACGGCACGGTCCGGCTTGAGCGAGGATTAACTTCAAGCACATACACTTCGTCACGGTGCCAGACAAACTGAATGTTCAACAGGCCGACGATGCGCAAACCCCGCGCAATCGCAATTGTCCGCTCGATCACCTTCTGCTTCAGATCATCAGGAACGGTTTGCGGCGGATAGACGGCGATTGAGTCGCCTGAATGCACACCCGCACGTTCAATATGCTCCATCATTCCCGGAATAAAGACGTTCTCACCATCGGAAATTGCATCGACTTCGAGCTCTTTCCCGGTTAAGTAGCGGTCAATCAATACAGGATGCTTCGGATTGACGTTGACGGCATTCGTCATATAGTTGAGCAGCTCTTCTTCCTTGTAGACAATTTCCATCGCCCGGCCACCAAGCACATAGGATGGCCGCACGAGCACCGGATAGCCGATTTCCGTCGCAATCGCCACCGCTCCTTCGACCGACGTCGCAGTTTTTCCCAGCGGCTGTGGAATATCAAGCGCCAGCAGCGTCTGCTCGAACTTGTCACGATCCTCGGCGCGGTCCATGCTTTCCAGCGACGTCCCGATAATTGGCACGCCTCGGGCCTCAAGATCAGCGGCAAGATTAATCGCCGTCTGGCCGCCAAACTGAACGATCACCCCTTCCGGCTGTTCGAGCTCAAACACATGCATCACATCTTCAACGGTTAACGGCTCGAAATACAGCTTATCTGACGTGCTGAAGTCCGTTGAGACGGTTTCCGGATTGTTGTTCATAATAATCGCTTCATAACCGGCTTCCTTGATCGCCCAGACTGTATGGACGGTCGCATAATCAAATTCGATCCCCTGTCCGATCCGGATTGGGCCGGAGCCGAGGACGAGAATGCTTTTCTTGTCCGTCCGCACCGATTCATTTTCCTCTTCGTATGTTCCGTAAAAATAAGGGGTTTCCGATTCGAATTCCGCCGCGCATGTGTCAACCATTTTGTAAACAGGACGAAGGCTGTTCGCCGCGCGAAGCTCGTAAACCGCGCGTTCCTCCATCTGCCAGAGGCGGGCAATCGCCAAATCGGAGAATCCACGTTCCTTCGCTCTCTGCAATACGTCGAGATCGCCTTTTTTTCCGGCCAATTCCTCCTCAAGCTTCATCATCCGCGCCAGCTTCTGAATGAAAAAGCGGTCAATTTTCGTCCGTTCGATCAGCTCTTGTACGGTTTCTCCGCGGCGCAGCAGCTCAGCAAGCGTAAACAGCCGTTCATCATCGGCTTTTTCAATCCGCTGCAAAAGCGCCTCCGTTGGAGCTTCAGCAAGCTTCTTATTATAGAGATGGTCATAGCCGGCCTCCAGAGAGCGAACGGCTTTTAACAACGACTCTTCCAAATTGCGGCCGATCGCCATTACTTCACCGGTTGCTTTCATTTGCGTACCGAGCGAACGGTTGGCAGCATCAAATTTATCAAACGGCCAGCGTGGAATTTTCGTTACCACATAGTCGAGCGCCGGCTCAAAGCTGGCATAGGTTTTCCCGGTAATCGGGTTCATCAGCTCATCGAGACTGTAGCCGACGGCAATTTTCGCCGCCATCTTAGCAATCGGGTAACCGGTCGCCTTTGAGGCGAGCGCCGAGGAGCGGCTGACGCGCGGATTGACTTCGATAATATAGTACTGATCGCTGAACGGATCATGGGCAAATTGCACATTACAGCCGCCTTCGATACCGAGCGCGCGGATAATCGTCAATGACGCGTTACGGAGCCGCTGATAATCGCGGTCGGTTAACGTCTGACTTGGAGCAACGACGATCGAGTCACCTGTATGGACGCCGACCGGGTCGATATTTTCCATATTACAGACGACAATCGCCTGATCCTTCGCGTCACGCATCACTTCATATTCCACTTCCTTGAAACCGGCGATGCTTTTTTCAATCAGACATTGCGTGACAGGACTGTACTTCAATCCACTTGTAACGATCTCTTTCAGCTCTTCTTCCGTATGGGCAATCCCACCGCCCGTGCCGCCGAGCGTATAAGCCGGCCGGATAATAACAGGGAAGCCGATCTGCGCGACAAATGCTTCCGCCTCGGCAAGAGTGTGGACGATTTCGCTTTCCGGTACCGGCTGCTCCAGCTCATTCATCAAGGTGCGGAAGAGGTCGCGGTCCTCAGCCTTTTGGATCGCCTCAAGCTTCGTTCCGAGCAGTTCAATTCCGTAATCGGCCAGAATTCCTGATTGCTCCAGCTCCATCGCCATATTCAGACCTGTCTGTCCGCCAAGCGTCGCGACAATTCCGTCCGGACGCTCTTTACGGATGATCCGGCTGACAAATTCAAGCGTAATCGGCTCAATATAGACGCGGTCGGCCATCGTCGTATCCGTCATGATCGTCGCCGGATTTGAATTGATCAAAATAACCTCATAGCCCTCTTCTTTAAGTGCCTGACAAGCCTGTGTTCCAGCATAATCAAATTCCGCCGCCTGCCCGATGACAATCGGTCCCGAACCAATCACTAATATTTTCTGAATATCTTCACGCTTCCCCATTGCTCCCTCTCCCTTCTCTATTACGCAAGTACTCGTGTTTTCTTTTCCGTTTCCATCATTGTCACAAATTGATCAAACAACGTGTTTGCATCCTGCGGACCCGGTGAAGCTTCCGGATGATATTGGACGCTGAACGCCGGTGCGTCAAGATGCTTGACTCCTTCGACCGTTCCGTCATTGACAGCGACATGCGTCAGCTCAAGACGTGTATTGACTAATGAATCCGGATCAACGGTATAGCCGTGATTTTGCGCGGTAATATCAATTTTGCCTGTCGCCAGCTCACGTACCGGATGGTTCGAGCCGCGATGGCCGAAGCGCAGCTTGCTCGTTGTCGCGCCGCACGCCAAAGCGAGCAGCTGATGACCGAGACAAATGCCGAAAATCGGCACGCGGCCAAGAAGCTCCTGAATCATCGTAATCGCACCGGGCACATCGACCGGATTTCCCGGACCGTTGCTCAGCATCACACCATCCGCACCGAGGCGGATGATTTCCTCTGCGCTCGTATTGTACGGAACGACGACGACATCGCACTGTCTGGCAATCAGCTCCTGTAAAATGCCGTGCTTCATCCCGAAATCGACGAGAACAACGCGATTTCCGCGTCCGGGCGCATGATAGGCATCCTTTGTTGAGACGAGCGCAACCTGATTGGTCGGCATCGCCGTCTGGCGCAGCTCGGCGGCAATCACCTGTGGATCGACCTCCAAGGAACAGATCCGTCCTTTCATCGTTCCATGCTCGCGGATCAGTCTCGTCAGCTTTCTCGTATCGATTCCGGCAAGACCTGGAATTCCCTTTGCTTCAAGGAGCGTGCCAAGTGATTCCTCCTCCTTCCAATGGGAAGGTTCCGCTTCATATTCCTTTACGACCAAGCCGTGAATCGCCGGTGTGATCGATTCAAAGTCATCGCGGTTAATGCCGTAGTTTCCAATGAGCGGGTAGGTCATCGTCACAATTTGCCCGCAATACGACAGATCGGACAAAATTTCCTGATAGCCTGTCATTCCCGTGTTAAAGACCACCTCACCGCTCATCTCTTTGTCAGCCCCGAAGCCTTCACCGATAAAAACGTGTCCATCCTCTAAAATAAGCTGCTTTCTCATGCTTTCACCTCTTCCTTATGAAAGACAAGCTTCCCGTCAACAAATGTATAAAGCGGCCAGCCTTGGCACACCCAGCCATCAAACGGCGTGTTTTTTCCTTTTGAGAAAAACGCTTCCTTATCAATCGCTTTTTCAGTCGTTACATCAATCACCGTGACATCGGCCACACCGCCATCTGTCAGCACCCCGGCAGGCAGAGAGAACGCTTCGGCCGGTTTCACCGTCAACCAGTCAATCAGCTGCTTCAACGTTGCTTTTCCGCTTTTTACCATGTGGGTATACAAGAGCGGGAAGGCGGTTTCCGAGCCGACAATGCCAAGCGGGGCCCGTTCCATTCCAGCTGCCTTTTCCTCCTCGCGATGAGGGGCGTGGTCGGTCGCGATGAAATCAATCGTCCCGTCAAACAACCCTTCCCACAGCGCCGCCTGATCCTCTTTCGAACGGAGTGGCGGATTCATTTTAAAATTCGGGTCAAGGCCTGGAATATCATCCTCGCACAGCAGGAGGTGATGCGGTGATACCTCGGCCGTGACGCGAATGCCAGCGCGCTTCGCATCGCGGACAACGCGGACGCTTTCCTTCGTGCTAATATGGCAGACATGATAATGGGCGCCCGTCGCTTCAGCGAGCAGGACATCACGGGCAATATGTACAGATTCACAAATCGACGGGATTCCTTTCAAGTTATGCTTGGCGGCATAGTTACCATCGTGAACATAACCGCCGTGAATCAGTGTATCCTCTTCACAATGGGCGACGATTGCCATGTCAAGCTCGGCCGCGCGTGTCATCGCCTGCAGCATCTGATCAGCCGATTGAATGCCTACACCGTCATCGGTAAAAGCGAACGCCCCGGCTTCCTTCAAAGCGGCAAAATCGGTCAGCTCCTGACCAAGCTGTCTGATCGTGATCGAGGCATACGGGAGAACGCGGACACAGCCCGTTTCTTCCATCTTTTTGCGAATTTGACTAAGCGTTTCCGCATGATCCGGGACAGGGCGTGTATTTGGCATCGCACAAATCGTCGTGAAGCCGCCCGCCGCTGCCGCTTTCGATCCGGTTGCGATTGTTTCCTTCGCCTCTCCGCCCGGCTCACGCAAATGGACATGGACATCGACCAGACCCGGCGCGACGAGCTGACCTTCCACATCAATCACTTCCTCCGGCTCACCCGGCTTTTGAAAATAAGTCCGTCCTTCCGTAATAAAAACATCCTGCTGCTTTAATGAACCGTCCTGCTGTAATACGAAACCGCCTTTTAATTGAATTGTCATGTCATTTCCTCCTCTTAAATTAGGTTAACGTGTCAGCGCCCGCTTCAATACAGCCTGGCGAACAGCGACCCCATTTTTCATCTGTTTAAAAATCCGCGAACGCTCTGCTTCGACAAGCTCACTCGCCAGTTCAACATCGCGGTTGACTGGACCCGGATGCAGAATAATTGCTTCTTTTTTCATCCTTGTCTCCCGCTCCAGCGTCAATCCATATTGCCTGTGATACTCCTCCTTCGACCAGCGCATCCCGCCATCGTGGCGTTCATGCTGAATCCGCAGCAGCATCATTACATCGGCCTGCACGAGCGCCTCATCAAATGGAAGATGGTCATACTCTTCAGTAAAGCCAGCCATCCATTCCACAGGTCCGGCGATGCGAACATCGGCGCCAAGCCGCTTTAATGCACGCGCATTTGAACGCGCGACCCGGCTATGGCGCAAATCCCCGGCAATGACGACTGTCAGACCGGCAAACTGACCAAATTCCTGCTGGATTGTCACTAAATCAAGCAATGACTGCGTCGGATGATGCCCGCTGCCATCGCCGGCGTTAATGATCGGGATCGCTATGTGCTCACGCAAGTCATGGTAAAATTCATTTTCCGGATGGCGAATCACGACGGCATCAACGCCGATCGCCTCAAATGTTTTAACTGTATCGAGCAATGTCTCGCCTTTTTGGACACTTGAATGCTTGGCGTCGAAGGAAAGTACCTCCAGACCGAGCTTCTTCTCAGCGACCTCAAAGCTGTAACGGGTCCGCGTACTCGGTTCAAAAAACAAGTTTGCGACAAACTGTTCTGGCTCGCCCCGCCATGACTTTCCATAGGAAAACTGCTCGGCTTCCTCCAGCAATGTTGTAATTTCGCTAACCGGGAGAAGATCAAGTGACAGCAATTCCTGACGCAGCTGCGGCTCATTCCTTTTCACGGTGATCATCGACATCAGCCTCCTTGAATTTTTTTATTTGAGGAAAGGGGCAATGGCTTCATTTGCTACTCGCCCACAACGTGAAAAACCCTGAGAGCGATCTCTCAGGGTAGCTCGAAGCAAACAGCCGTGGCTGCACATGCCCCAAGCACCCTTTGAGGTCTCTCTGAACCACATTAAAGGGGCTTCCATATTTGCTTTAGGCGACTTCCTCATTTTCCTCTTCTTCCTGGAACATCGGCTTTTTGCTGTAGCTTGCTGCTTTATCCGGCAGCACAAGATGCAGGATGATCCCGACAATTGTCGCCAGCGCCATTCCCGGAATTTGCATATCCTCAGAAACCTGGATAAACGCTCCGCCAACTCCGAGGACGAGGATCACAGAAGAAATGATCAAATTCCGCTTCACGCCAAGATCAATCTGGTTATCGATCAGCATCCGTAAGCCGGAAGAAGCGATCACCCCAAAAAGCAGGATCGACACACCACCCATTACTGCTGTCGGAATCGTCGAAATAATCGCCGATATTTTCCCAATAAAGGCAAAGCAGATCGCCATTACAGCGGCGCCGGCGATGACGAACACACTGAACACACGGGTAATCGCCAGAACGCCGATATTTTCTCCATAGGTTGTATTTGGCGGACCACCGATCAGGGAGGCGATCATCGTCGCTACACCATCGCCCAAAATTGAACGATGCAGCCCAGGCTTTTCGATAAAGTTTTTGCCGACGACCTTGCTAAGCACCATTTGATCGCCGATATGCTCGGCGATAGTCACAACGGCAATTGGGGCGATAATCGCCACGATTTGCCAGTTGAATTCTGGAACATACGTCACAAACGGGACAATCACTCCCGGCATCGCCAGCCAGCTCGCCTCGCCAATCGGCGTCAGATCGACAATCCCGAAAAAGTAGGCTGTCACATAACCGCCGATAATTCCGAACATAATCGGGACGAGTCCGAAGAAGCCTTTAAAAAACATCGAAGCGATGACGGTAATCGCGAGCGTGATCAAGGCTACGGTGAAATGGAGCGAGCTGTAGGCTCCATCAACATTCATCGCCATATCAATCGCCGTCGGCGCCAGGCCGAGCCCGATCACAATAATGACGGGACCAACGACAATCGGTGGTAAAATTTGCAGGATCCATTTGACGCCACTTTGCTTAATTAAAAGCGCAACGATCCCGTAGACCAGACCGGCAAAGAAGCTTCCAATCATTGCTCCCTCAGGACCCCCGAGCGCTGTCGCTGAGATGATCGGAGCGATAAAAGCGAAGGACGATCCGAGATAGGCCGGGATTTGGCCTTTCGTAATCAACAGATAAGCAAGTGTCCCAAGCCCGCTTGAAAGCAACGCAACGGCCGGACTTAAATCAACTAAAAACGGAACAAGAATCGTCGCGCCGAACATCGCGCATAAGTGCTGAAAGCTTAAAATAAACCATTTATCGACTCTCGGTATCTCACGAATTCCTACATTTTCCTGGTGTTTCATGTTCCTTCCCCCCACTTTTTCTCTCTCCTTCTCACAAAAAACCCCTCTCTGCAGCAGACAGAGAGGGGTTCGCGGTCTTCACTAAGGCACAGCAAGACCAGGGAACGCACTCTTGTCAGCCTCACAGGACTGAGTTAAAGAGAACATTACGTTTGTTATTGTTTTTCTTCAATTGTTACTTGATCAAGCTCATCGACTTCGCTCAGCTTGGCGACAATCAGTTCACTCTTTGAAGTCGGGACGTTCTTCCCGACATAATCAGGTCGAATCGGCAACTCCCGGTGGCCGCGGTCAATCAGGACAGCCAATTGAATCTGTTCAGGTCTTCCTAAATCAATCAGCGCATCAAGAGCTGCGCGCACGGTACGACCGGTATAAAGAACATCATCGACCAGAATGACCTTCATTCCACTAATATTGACTGGAATATCCGTCCCTTGGATGATCGGTTCCTCGCTTTTCGACTTTACCGTTAAATCATCGCGATAAAGCGTAATGTCGATTTCACCGACCGGGATCGACGCCCCTTCAATTTGTTCAATTCGTTCAGCTAGACGCTTCGCCAAGTAAATTCCTCTCGTTTTGATGCCAACGAGGACGCAATTCTCAATACCTTTATTGCGTTCAATAATTTCATGGGCGACGCGGGTAATCCCGCGGCGGATCGCCTGTTCATCTAAAATGATCCGTGTCATGTTCACACCTCCAGCTTACCTCAGATCAGAAACGAAAAAACCTCTCATGTCCAAAAGACATGAGAGGTGAATGTACGTTACCTACGCTACCTGTACGTTCGTTTCCTTCTCAGCCTCACGGGACTGTAGTTAAAGGACATTTAGTTCTCGTTCAGTATGCACGATCTCAACCGTGATGTCAATCCTTTTTTCAGCAGGCTCCCGCAAAACATGACAAATTGTCACATCGAGCGCAAATAGCGGAGCACTTCTTCCATTTCCGGCGGAATAGGTGCTTCAAACTCCAGCTCCTGCCCTGTCCGGGGATGGACAAAGCCAAGCACCGCGGCATGAAGAGCCTGTCCTTCAATATCGACCGTTTTCTTCTTCGGCCCGTATTTCGGATCGCCGACTAATGGAAACCCAATGTACTTCATATGAACGCGAATTTGATGCGTCCGCCCTGTTTCCAGCTCACACTGCACATAGGTGTGATTGGCGAAGCACTCCAGCACGGTAAAATGAGTAACGGCTTCACGGCTGTTCTCATCCGTTACCGCCATACTTTGACGGTCCTTTTTATCTCGCCCGATCGGCGCATCAATCGTCCCATGCTGATGAGGAATCACTCCATGGACGATCGCTTTGTAAAGACGTTTCGTTGTTTTCGCCTTTAATTGCGAAACCAACGATTCATGGGCACGGTCATTTTTCGCGACCATCAGCAATCCTGACGTATCCTTATCAATCCGGTGAACGATCCCCGGGCGGATCACCCCGTTGATCCCCGATAAATCCTTGCAATGATACATCAAAGCATTCACGAGCGTCTGTGAGTAATGCCCGGGTGCCGGATGCACAACCATCCCGCGGGGCTTATTGACCACAATCACATCTTCATCCTCAAACACAATATCGAACGGAATGTTTTCCGCCTTAATTTCCAGCGGCTCGGGTTCGGGTACCGTTAACGCAATCTGATCGCCCTCCGTTACTTTGTAATTGCTTTTTACCGCTTGATCATTGATCGTCACTGCGCCTTCTTTAATCCACTGCTGTACTTGGGAACGCGACCACCCTTCGAACGTCGTCAGCAGCTTGTCAATCCGCTCTGCTTCCTGTTCGGCCGTCACTGTCCAATTGTAAACTTCCATTACTTTTTCTCCTTCTTCTCGCGGCGCTCATCACCGATCATCTTAATAAACAGCAGCCCTACACCGATACATAATGACGCATCGGCAACATTAAATATCGCAAAGTCATAACCGAAAATATATGTATCGACAAAGTCAACGACCTCACCGCGAAAGAGACGGTCAATAAAATTGCCAATCGCCCCGCCAAGAATCAGCCCTAAAGCTGTCCCGAACAAACGGCTGTTTTTCGCTTCCTTTTGCATATAGTAAATAATACCGATTACGACGATCGTCGTAATAATATAAAAAAACCACATCTGGCCCTGCAAAATTCCAAAAGCAGCACCTGCATTGCGATGCGACGTGAAATAAAGCACATTTTCAATAATGGTCAACCGTTCCCCAATTTCCATTCGTGTATCAACGATCCATTTTGTCAGTTGATCAATCAGTATAACCGCGACTGCTAAAAGGTAATATTTCAAAGCTGGTCCTCCTGTCCATGTCTTTCCACCCTATAGCATTATAGCACAAAAAGGTTGGAACCAAAACGCTTAAGAAAAACGCATAGCGTTCTTTCTTAGAAGCGGCGTGCGGAGCCGTTCCATCATTTAAGGACGGCTGAAAACAGGGTTCTTTCCGCCATCCGCGTAACGCGTGAAGCCGGCGCTTTAGCACAAATCATCCCGAAAATTTTTATAAAGAAAGAGCAGAGGCTGAGGGACAATCATCGCCTCAGCCCTGCTTCCTTCATTTGTCGCCATTTACGTAATGATTTAAATGGACATTGTGCTGGACGTCAACCTTATCACTTCCGGTATAGCCCTCAATTCCAGTTGACAAAAATCCTTCGATTTCTTCGACATACCCAATCGATTCATCTTCCTCGTCTAGCGAGGCATCCTCATAAGTCATCGCATTATCATTAAAACGGGCCACCGATTGATACGCATCCTCGGCGTCAAATTCGGTCTCGTCGTCGCGCCCGTCAAATTGATAAGCAGAAAACCCTTTTACTACATCCTCTTCAGCTGGACGGCCACGATTTTCCTGCGTGGCGGCGGTCACAATGGTCCGCGCTGTCGGATTTGCCTCAAGTCGCTCGAGCGGAATCGTTTGTCCTGTCGCTTCACAAATGCCGTATGTCCCGTCGGCAAACTTCTGCAAAGCATGTTCCACTTCTTCATGCTCACGCTCGGCGTGCTCAAGCAAAGCATAATCCTTTTCCCGCTCATATAAATCGGTCGCCGCATCGGCAGGATGGTTATCATATTGCGAAAGCTCCCCTGTCAGATCGGACAATGCCTGATGTGTTTCATCACCAAACTCCTGCTTAATGATTTTTTCAAGTTCCACTTTACGTTCGACTAGCTGCTGTTTGATCTGTCGATAATCCGTCACTGCTGTCTCTCTCCCTTTAAATAGGCCTGAACATCCAACGAGCGAATGCTCTTTTTTAGTGTGACCAACAATCATGCAAATAGTCGTTAAGAAAAGCACATAGCGGCCTTTCTCAAACATCCCCGAAATTCAAGAAAAGAGGCTGGGAAAAAAGGTACAAAAGCAACCTTTTTTCCCAGCCTGATTCAGATGACCAGCGCTGATCTAATTAAACGTTTTGATAATGCGTAGACACCGTTTCGGCACATGACGAACATAAAGTAGGATGCTCGCTGTCAGAACCGACCGTTGTCGATACGACCCAGCAGCGCTCGCATGTTTCGCCTTCCGCCTGCTGAACAACAATCGCCAGATCTTCAAACACCGCTGCTTCACCTGGCGCTTCGCCGGCTTCACCCGCAAGTTTAACCGCTGAGACGATAAACAGCTTTTCTAAAGACGGGATGGAGCTGAGCAGCTGACGGACGGCGCCGCTTGCATAAATCGTAATCGCTGCTGTCAACGATTTCCCGATTTTCTTCTCATTTCTCGCCTGCTCCAATGCTTTTAACACATCGTCGCGGACAGACATGAAATGGTTCCATTTTGCCAGCAACGCTTCGACATCCGTGAACGTTTTGGCCTCAGGCATATCGGTTAACTGCACACTTTCCTCGCTCACACCCGGAATATGTTCCCACACCTCATCGGCTGTATGAGACAAAATCGGTGATACTAATTTCGTTAACGCGACAAGCACGTCATACATCACCGTTTGAATCGCCCGGCGGGCAGGATGATTGGCATGCTCAATATAAAGCGTATCCTTCGCCATATCCATGTAGAAGGAGCTTAATTCAATCGTACAGAAATTGTGGATCGTATGGTAGACAGTCGAAAACTGATAATGCTCATAGCCCTGCTTCGCTTTTTCAACGACTTCGTTGAGCTTAACGAGCATAAACAAATCAACCTCACCGAGCTCCTCCGTCGCCACGCGGTTCACTGCCGGATCAAAATCATGCAGATTTCCAAGTAAGAAGCGGAACGTATTACGGATTTTCCGGTATGTTTCGGAGACCTGCTTTAAAATCTTATCCGATACACGGACATCGGCCTGATAATCAACCGACGCGACCCAGAGGCGCAAAATATCGGCACCAAGCTGCTTCATCACATCGTTCGGCACGACGACATTCCCGATTGACTTACTCATCTTCCGCCCTTCACCGTCAAGTGCAAAGCCATGACTCAGCACGCCCTTATACGGGGCTTTTCCAGTGACGGCAACGCTTGTCGACAAGGAAGAGTTAAACCAGCCACGGTACTGATCCGAGCCTTCCAAATAAAGGTCAGCCGGACGGACGAGGTCGGCCCGTTCCTCTAACACCGCCTGGTGCGAGGAGCCAGAGTCAAACCAGACGTCCATAATATCCATTTCTCTCGTAAAGCTGCCATTCGGGCTATGCGGTGACGTAAAGCCTTCAGGTAGAAGCTGCTCCGTTTCCCATTCGAACCAAATGTTCGAGCCGTGCTCGCGGAACAAGGCGGATACATGATCAATCGTCTCATCCGTAATGATCGGCTCGCCATCCTCTCCGTAAAAGACCGGAATCGGCACACCCCACGCCCGCTGTCTGGAAATACACCAGTCCCCGCGGTCGCGCACCATATTGTAAAGGCGGGTTTCCCCCCATTTCGGCAGCCATTCGACTTCCTCGATCGCTTTAAGCAGCTCAGGACGAAATTGCTCGATCGAAGCAAACCATTGCGCCGTCGCCCGATAAATGACCGGCTTTTTCGTCCGCCAGTCATGAGCGTAGGAGTGAGTGATGAAGGTCAGCTTCAGCAAAGCGCCGATCTCATCCAGCTTTTCGGTGATCGGCTTGTTCGCCTGATCGTAAAACAACCCTTCAAAGCCCGGTGCTTCGTCCGTCATATTCCCTTTGTCATCGACAGGGCAAAGTACATCAAGGCCGTACTTCTGACCGACAAGATAGTCCTCCTCCCCGTGTCCAGGAGCGGTATGCACACAGCCGGTACCGGCGTCGAGCGTAACATGCTCGCCGCACATCACAAGCGAATCGCGCCCGTAAAGCGGGTGCTCGGCCTTGACGTATTCAAGCGCCTTTCCTTTAAACGTCTTCAGCACTTCCACCTGTTCCCATTCCAATTCTTTTTCGAGCGACTCAAGCAGACCGGCAGCGACAACAAACTTCCTGTCTGCGACCTTCACAACGTTGTAATCAAGATCAGGATGAACGGAAATCCCCAAGTTTGCCGGAATCGTCCAAGGCGTCGTCGTCCAGATGACGATCGCTTCATCTCCTTCCAGCACATCATTTCCTTCCTTTACCTGGAACGCTACATAAATTGACGGAGAGCGCTTATCATGATATTCGATCTCAGCTTCGGCAAGGGCTGATTCTGACGAAGGGGACCAGTAAACCGGCTTTTTCCCTTTGTAAATATAGCCCTTTTTCGCCATTTCACCAAACACCTTGATCTGCTGGGCTTCGTATTCTTTTTCCAGCGTCACATACGGATTCCACCAGTCACCGCGTACCCCTAAGCGCATAAATTGCTCGCGCTGACGCTCAATTTGCTTTTTCGCATATTCTTCGCACAGCTTGCGGAATTCAGCGACGCTCATCGCCTTGCGGTTGACCTTTCCGCTCTTCGTCAACGCCGTTTCAATCGGCAAGCCGTGCGTATCCCAGCCCGGCACATAAGGCGCATGGTAGCCGCTCATTGATTTATAGCGGACGATAAAATCCTTTAAAATTTTATTAAGCGCATGTCCCATATGAATATCGCCGTTCGCATATGGCGGTCCATCATGCAAAACAAATAACGGACGTCCTTCGGTACGCTGCTGCACCTTTTGATAAATATCGCTTTCCTTCCAAGTTGCTTGTCGTTCCGGTTCCCGGTTCGGCAGATTTCCCCTCATCGGAAAATCGGTTTGTGGCATTAGCAATGTTTCTTTATAATCCATTCTCTTTCCTCCTGTATCGTTAATCACTTCATTCGGTTCATCGTCGGACTTCACTCATTCTGCGGTTCTGCACTGCGCACAGAATTCCATGCTTAGTTGCTATCTTTCAGATAGCAACTAAAAAAAACTTCCCGTCCCTGGTAAGGGACGAGAAGTTAACCCGCGGTACCACCCTCATGGGAGAATTGCTCCCACTCAAGTATTCGTAACGTGAATGACCCGTTGCAGCCTACTGTCCTTTTCGGTGCAAAACTAAAGGGTGATTTTCCAAAGCGCGTTATGACCGGGCTTCCACCATCCCCGGTTCGCTAGTCACACCTTCGCCTTGTACTCGTCCCTCTCGCTGTTTGTTTCCTATTCGTAATGGATATTATTATATGTCAGCCATTTCAGAAGTGCAAGAAAATCATTCAACTGATTCTTCTTCGGCAACCTCATCCCACTCATCAGCCTTCAGCATTTCCATCTGCGCCTCGATCAGCATTTTAAACCGCATTTTGTAGACAGAGGCCTGCTTTTTCAGCTCCTCCATCTCCATCATGATCTTTCGTGACTTTGCCAAGGCGTCATTGATGATGCGATCGGCATTCTTTTCCGCTTCCTTCACAATTAATTGCGCTTCCTTCTGCGCATTGCGGCGGACTTCCTCGGCGGACTCCTGCGCCACTAATATTGATTTATTCAGCGTTTCTTCGATATTTTTAAAATGCTCAAGCCTCTCATCCAATTCCGTAACCTGTTCAAATAATTCTTTTTTCTCGCGTAGGACAGCTTCATAATCTTTGATGATTTGGTCTAAAAACTCATTAACCTCATCTTCATCATACCCTCGAAATCCTCTGGTAAATTCTTTGTTATGAATATCTAAAGGAGTTAAAGGCACATTCGTCACCTCCGGCTAATCATGAAATACAATGCATTTCTTTGTTGATTCGACAAACTCTTTTCGAAACCCTGCTTCAATAAGAGGTTTACTGTAACCTCTCGTAACGCACTCTGATTTTATCCCTTTTCGTCCGGCCTTCAATCGCTTTCAGCCGGGCCCTTCCAAAACTGCGCATAGATATGTAGTCCCCTTCCTCGACGGGGAAAGACGGCTGATCGACAACTTTCCAATTGACCTTCACCAACCCTTTCTCAATATAGGGAAGGACCTTTGTTCTTGAAAGGCGGTACATCTGGGCGAGCACGACATCGAGCCGTAAAGAGGAAACCGTTGCTGTCGCTTCCTCCCACGTTTCAGCAGGCTTAGTATGCTCAACGACAGGAATTTCTTTCAGCTTTACATTCGCTTTTCCAACGGTAGCAAGATTGGCTTGTACATAGTTGGCGACTTCTGACGTTACAAGCAGTTGAACGGCGTCATCATTCAGATAAATATCGCCGAACTTCTCCCGTTTCAACCCAATGTTCATTAACGCGCCGAGTACGTCGCGATGCTCAAGTGTCACAAATTTAGCCGGATACTCGATTGAAAAAAGCGTTACTTGGTAATCATCGTCGTCCGGCGTGATATAAGGCGGCGTCAAAAGACAGCGGCGGCGTTCCGCCAGCGGATGACCACCTGAAAAAGACAACGACACATCGTCATTGGCGCCGATCACCGATTCAACAATCTTCTGCTGCCTCGGATCAAGAAAGTCGGTCAGCCTTATTTGGTGACGAATTTCTACATCCTCCTGCCATTGCAGTACCTGATCGATAAACGGCTTTTCCTCCGGACGAAAATGCTGATACACCGACATTGCACATCTACCTTTCTACTCTACGTCAGACCGAAGAGAGCCGCCACTCCGGTTCGTGCCAAATTGAGAACGATGATGGCGACAATCGGCGATAAGTCAATCATCCCAAGGGGCGGAACAAAGCGCCGGAACGGCTCTAAATACGGCTCAACCACTCTTCCAAGAAATTGTCCGAGTGAGGATTCCCGAGCATTCGGAAACCACGAGAGCAGAATATAGCCTATGATCAAAAATGAATATAAATACATCAATTGAAGTAAAAGAGCACCAAGTGTTTGCATAAATTCACCACCTTCTCTTAGCCATTACGACTGAAAATGCTCCTGCATCATTTCCGTGATGGAACCTGAGACATCGACATTATCAGGGGTACAAAGAAAAATATTCGTCCCGAGCTTTTGAATATCTCCTCCAATAGCATACACGGTTCCACTTAAAAAATCGACTACCCGTTTCGCCTGCTCATGGGAAATCCGCTGTAAATTAATGATGACCGCCTTGCGCGCTTTCAAATGATCAGCAATATCCTGCGCTTCATCATATGTTCGCGGCTCCAGCAAAATAACCTTTGAAGCCTTTTGCACGCTTTGCAGGCTGACGACGTTTTGGGATGACTGTCCTTTGCCGCGGCTGCGGCTTCTCCCTTCTTCTTCAGGCTCCCCATAGGAATCGTCTACAAGCTCCTCAACTTGCTGAACCTCATCCTCCAATTCAAAAAAACGCTTGAACTTCGACTTCATTCCCATTTTCATTCTCCTCCCTTATCTATCTGCTTCTCTTCCGACCAAGGCAGAACCTATTCGAATGAAGGTCGCGCCTTCTTCAATCGCAACTTGATAATCATTGGACATTCCCATTGAGAGCTCCTGGCATGGAGCATGAGGCAAATTCAAGGCGCTGACTTCTTCCTTCAGCAGTCGCAGTCTGCGAAAAACAGCACGGGTTTCCTCCGGCTCTTCGACAAACGGGGCCATTGTCATCAACCCAACGACTTGCAGGCTTTGATAAGCCTCCAGTTCCCTGATAAAAGGGATAACCTCCGCCGGCGCAAGGCCGGCCTTTGATTCTTCGCCTGACACATTGACCTGGACGAAGCATTTCAATTGTTTTCCATGCTCCAGACGCTTGTCCAGTTCCTTGGCAAGTGAGATTCGGTCAAGGGAATGAAGATAATCGATTTTGTCGATCACCTTCTTTACCTTCTTCGACTGAAGCGAACCGATAAAATGCCATACGGCCTCACCTTGTAAAGAATCCCACTTTTCGCCCAGTCCTTCCGCCCGGTTTTCGCCAATATGAACGAAGCCGGCTGACAATGCCTCCTGGGCAGTTTGCACACTTACATATTTCGTCACCGCGACGATATTGATTTCGTTTGGATCCCGGCCACAACGGGCACAAAGTTTATCTATTTCTGCTTGGATTGCTTCTCCGTTCTGTTTTACCGACACTGCTTCCGTCACTCCTCATCGCCCCGTAGTCCAATAAAGCTCATCATTCTTCCCGTCTTCCCGCCATCAGCCCGATGTGAGAACATCCGGGCATCGCCCGCGGTACAAACTGAGCTCAATGCGATATGCTCGGCACGTACCCCGGCTTCAAGCAGGAGCTGCTTGTTGACGAGCCTGAGATCGAGCATATATTTATCATTTCCGCAAGCTGTATACGTTCGCTCCGCTGTTGACGGCAGCGACTGCCTGACCGCTTCAATCACGCCCCGATCAACCTCATAGGCGCTTTGGCTGATACACGGTCCGATCACGACGTGAACATCAGCAGGGTCCACGCCTTCATCAGCCTGCCAGCGCTTGACCATGGCCGGGGCGATTCTTTTTACCGTACCGCGCCAGCCAGCATGGGCCAAGCCGATCAACCGCTGATCGGGCGCCAGAAAAAACAACGGTACGCAATCGGCGTACAAGCTGGTCAACAAGAGATTTTCATCTGCGGTATAGAGCGCATCCGTTCCGGCAATCGCGGTTTCCAATGCCGTCGCCCCCTTGCCGGCATCAGCCAGGCCGACCTTTTTCACGCTTGCCTCATGCACCTGCTCGCTGCCGACCCAGCGCGTAAGGGGAAATGCCAACTGTTCGGCCAGCCTTTGGCGATTTTGTTTAACTGCTTCCTGATCGTCTCCAACATGAAAACCAAGATTAAGGCTGCTGTAAGGGCCGGTACTGACCCCGCCCTCCCTCGTGGAAAATCCAGCAATCAGGGAAGGGATCGTTTGCTGCCAAGGTTCAATGATGAAGTGCATGACGGATTGTTGAACAAATGGTTCGATGTCCATCCCTCCCTGCTATTGATGTCATAGTCTTATACCTCTTATCTTATCACAGGTTGAAGCTTACAAGAAACGACTTTCTTCCCAATCAGAGCTTACGGACTGTCGAAGACTGTTCAAATGTATACCTTTTTTTCCCAAACCCGCTCGGTGCCTCGACAAGAATCACATCCGATCCAATGCGAATGATATTTTCCCACGGAATGGTGACCTCCGCTGATTCCTTGCCAAACAGCCCCATCATTTTCCCGGTTCCATTAATAACGAGCGCCTCAATTTGTCCACTGTTTAAATTGATCTCCAGATCAGTCAGCTGTCCCAAGCGTTTTCCATTTTCCATATTGACAATATCTTTCACTTGCAATTCTGAGATTTTCATCATGCCGCTCACTCTCCTTCATTGTCCATACCCTACTATATGCATGGTTAGCAGCGATTTATGATCCAGAGCTGAATTGACTCAAGCCTGCGCCGACCGTGATCTATTCGGCGCCGACCGCTTTTCCCCATTTTCCCACCGCGACAAAAAGGCAGCCCCTCCGCGAAAACCGGACTGAAGCTGCCTCGTAAACATTCTATTCGTTAAATTTGCGCGTGTTTATTCATTTGTTGAATGGCGCCCTTTTCCAAACGGGAAACCTGAGCCTGGGAAATGCCGATTTCCTCGGCTACTTCCATCTGGGTCTTCCCCTGGAAAAATCTCATGTTCAGAATCATTTTTTCCCGGTCGTTCAACCGGACCATTGCTTCCCGTAATGCAATTTCCTCAACCCAGTTGACATCCTTATTGCGCTCATCACTAATTTGATCCATGACAAAGATCGGGTCGCCGCCATCATTGTAAATCGGCTCAAATAAAGAGACCGGGTCCTGAATCGCATCAAGCGCGAAGACAACATCCTCTTTCGGCACATCCAGCACCTTGGCGATCTCCTGGACGGTCGGTTCTTTTTCCCGCTTTTTTTCTGCCATCAGCTGGTCGCGCACCTGCAGCGCCTTGTAGGCGATATCACGGAGGGAGCGTGAGACGCGAATCGGGTTATTATCGCGCAAGTAACGCCTGATTTCCCCGATAATCATCGGAACAGCATATGTAGAGAACTTCACGTTTTGACTCAAATCAAAGTTATCAATCGACTTCATTAATCCGATGCAGCCGACTTGAAACAAATCATCAACATACTCTCCCCGATTGTTGAAACGCTGAATTACACTAAGGACGAGACGAAGATTGCCGTTGACCAATGTCTCTCTGGCACTTGTTTCACCACTCTGTAATCGTTGAAAGAGCTCACGCATTTCCGTGTTCTTTAAAACAGGTAATTTTGACGTGTCTACACCGCATATTTCTACTTTGTTTCGTGTCAATTCTTTCCCTCCTAGTCGTGGGAGATGATGTCAAATAAAGTATCTCCGCTGGCAAAAAAAATATGCACGGTCATTCGATGAGAAGAGTTGCTCATCAAGGACCGTGCACGTCGTGACAAGAAAAAATACAAGGAAAAAATTTCTCGAACCCGTTTAGACCATTTTATTAAATTCTTTTTGAAGCCGCTTAATAATCCGTTTCTCCAGCCGGGAAATATACGATTGGGAAATCCCTAATAAATCAGCGACATCCTTTTGTGTCTTTTCCTCTTCGCCAGCTAGTCCAAAGCGCATCTCCATAATCTGCTTTTCGCGGTCATTAAGGGTGTGCAGCGCTTTTACGAGCAGCTTGCGGTCGACTTTTTCCTCAATTCCTTTCGTAATAATATCGTCTTCTGTTCCGAGCACATCGGAGAGCAGCAGCTCATTTCCATCCCAATCAATATTCAGCGGTTCATCGAATGAGACCTCGGAGCGCGTTTTGTTATTTCTCCGCAAATACATCAGAATTTCATTTTCAATGCAGCGCGAGGCATATGTAGCCAGCTTGATTTTCTTTTCCGGGTTGAATGTGTTCACCGCTTTAATCAGCCCGATCGTGCCGATGCTGATCAAGTCCTCGATATTAATCCCGGTATTTTCAAACTTACGCGCTATATAAACAACAAGCCGCAAATTTCGTTCGATCAGCATCGAGCGGACCGCTTTGTCGCCTGAAGGAAGCTTTTTTAAGAGGATCGCTTCCTCCTCCTTTGATAGCGGCGGCGGAAGAGCTTCACTTCCCCCTATGTAATAAATTTCATCCGCCTTCATTCCGAGCTTATACATGATTTTGTACCAAAGTAATGTTGCTTTCAGCTTTAACATGACGAGCCTCCTCTATAGTTTCATTATGCTAGTTTCTCCCTGTCGCCTCCGACAACCAACCTCGGATGGACAATACATTGAAAAGCTCCTTCAGCAGACAGCTCCTTATCTTGTATGCCCAGCAAAACATTAGTTGTGTCATAACGCTTTCCTCCCTGGGTAACGACGACTCGATCGGGTCTGATTCCGGTTAAAAAGGGAGAGGACTGTCCAATAACCCGGTATGGAATGATGCAGGCGCGCTCCAACAGCCGGCTGTCGCCTTCCGCAGTGGAAGACTGTTCATGAAAATGAAGCAGCTGGGCGAGTGCCTCCCGGGAAAAAAAAGGCTGCAACAGCTTGGCCTCGATGATCATCACCGGCTTTTTTGTCAGCGGATCGGAAAGCTGGTTGCCGCTGTCAACAAGACCCGTGGCCGTAAACGTATGGCCCGCTACTGTCATTTCCACTTCCGCCAGCTGATCGTAACGGACTTGCTGCCATTCCGCTAGCTCAAACTGCTTCTTCGAAAACCACCAAACGAGCGGAAAGCCAATTATTACAAAAAACCAGCTGATTCCGCTGCCGGCGTACCCTTTTGAAGCGGCAACCGAAGACAGCAGGTCGATTTCCGTCTGCCAAAAGAAGTGAAGGGCAAACAGACCGCCGCCGGCCATGAATGTGACAAAATAAAACATAAGCAGCGATTGCAAAAACGTCCGCCACCGTTTATAGCCGAAAGCAATCAGCACGATCAGCGCCGAATAAAGAGCCTTCATCCACGGCTGGTAAAACAGGCTGGTCCAAGATGTAAACATAAGAAACACAACGAGTGACGCAAATAGCGCGGCGAGAATAAGCCGTTTTTGCCTATACCGCCTTTTTAGAAGCAGAGCGGTTAGCATCAGCAGCAAATAATCGATACAGAGGTTAAGAAACCAAATGGCGTCAAGATATAAGGTCATGGCCACCCTCTCATCCTAAAACATTCTCTTTAAGCGAGTATATCTACATCCTATTAAAAAGTCTGTCATTTCATGACAAGCTGACGGTTGTTATTTTCAGAGATTTTTAATAAATTTGTCAGCATTTTTCTTCACCGGGAAATGATCAGCAGATGACAGCTATCTTTGGAAAGGGAAAGGGTCAGACGTAAGCACAGCTAAAAGAGGGCGGGATAAAAGGTAAAAAACTGCCTTTTATCCCGCCCTCTAAGCAATGAGCGGAGCCGCCGCTATCAGATAAAACCGAGCGAATTCTTCCTGCTCCTTGCCTCATGAATCGAGCAACTGTCCAACGTTCCGTTCCTTTTCGTCAAAGGCGGCTACACGCTTTGACGCGAATTGTCTTTCAACTCCCTGATCGTCCTCGTCACTGAAATTTGGTCAGGATCAGTTCGCAGCTCAATCAGACAAGGGGTCTCAAATGTCAGCGCTCGCCTTATCGCCGGGAGAAACTCTTCATTATTCTGAACTAAAATGCCTTCGCCGCCAAACAGCTCCATCAGCTCGGCAAAATTAGGATTGGACAGATCGGTGGCGATGACCCGCTCCGGAAAATTCTTCTCCTGATGCATTCGTATTGTCCCGTACATATTATTGTTGAACACTAGAAAGATAATCGGAATCTTGTTCCGCACGGCTGTTTCAAGCTCCTGAATCGTCATCATCGCCCCGCCGTCCCCGGCAAAAGCAATCACAGGTCGTTCCGGACAAGCCAGCTTCGCCCCGATGGCAGCCGGAAGGGCGTAGCCCATCGCCCCGGAGGTCGGCCCAACAAATGTCCCTTCACGCTTATAGCGGTAATACCGATACATCCAGCCAAAGAAGTTTCCAGCGTCACTCGTTAAAACCGCCTCGTCCGGGAATGTCCGGCAAATGTCGTACATAACGCCTTCCAAATTGACAAACTCCTCTTCCCTGACCGGCTTTGGCGTCGAAAACTCCACATAGTTTCTCCTCCCGTCAGCAAGAAAGTCAGGATCGGCGTTCGCCTGGTAGTCCTGTTCAATTTCAGACAGTAGATCGGTCAAAAACTGCTTGGCATCACTGACAATTCCGAGCGTCGGACGATAAGATTTAAACAGCTCCTCTTCTGAAATGTCAACATGAATTAATCGTTGTTTGTCAGTTAGCAAGGTATAATTTTGCGTTGTAATTTGTGAAAAGCGTGTTCCTACCGCCAGAACGAGATCAGCTTCTTGGACAAGCCTGATCAAATAATCTGGTGTGCCAAGACCGAGCGAGCCGACATAGTGGGGATGTTGATTTGGAAAGGCATCGAATCTCCGAAATGACGTGACGACCGGACAATGAAGTACTTCTGCTACTTTAACGAGTTCAGCGGCAGATTTCGTATGAGTTACCCCGGCTCCAGCAATAATTACCGGGCGCTTCGCCTGTTCCAAAAAGCGCCTCGTCTCTTTCATCGCCTCAGCAGCAGGCCGGGGCTTTGCCGACACGGATAAACCCGTGAAATTCATGTCCGCCACCTTGTCTAACACATCGACCGGCAGTGAAATCAACACCGGCCCGGGCCGGCCTGATCTGGCAATATGAAAGGCTCTGTGAACAAGCTCAGGCACCCGCTCAGGCTCTCTTAATTCCGTCGTCCATTTTACGACATGCTTAAAATACTCCGCCAAATCAATTTCCTGAAATCCTTCTCTTCCTCTAAAGCCGCTTTCAACCTGTCCGATCAAAGCAACCAGTGGCGTCGAATCCTGATAGGCCGTATGAAGACCAATTGACAGATTTGTCGCTCCCGGACCACGTGTTGCGAGGCAAACCCCGACTTTACCGGAGGCTTTCGCATACCCTTCCGCCATGAAAGCGACCCCTCCTTCCTGCCGGCCGCTGATTAGCTCGATCTCCGAATCATACATGGCGTCCATCACACTCAAATAGCTTTCCCCCGGCACACAAAAAGCTTTCTCCACTCCTTCCCGCATCATCACTTCCACGATTGCTTTTGCAGCTGTCATAGTTTTCGTTTTCGTCACGTTGATCGTCTCCCGTCTCCTATTTTGAAGTCAGTTTTTCAAGCCTCCACCGAGCCAAAACGGCTGATTCCTCTTTCTGTCCTCTTCGTTTCATCGCGCGACCGGCGCTTGTTCATCGACTTAGTTCACTCCCTGTTTCTTTGTCTGGTTAATATATTCTGCAAAGCTTTGGTTTATCAGGGATGTCACCGTGAGACATACATAATCGGCTCCCCATTCTTTGCGCATGACCGCTCCTTTCACATCCTTCGTATGAATCCCTACCTTAATTCCTTGTTTGCGCGCGGCTTCTTGAATCACATCAACCGCTTTCAGCAATTCCGGATGGTCGATACTCCCCTCATAACCAAGGGAAACCGATAAGTCAGTCGGTCCGATATAAACGAGATCAATTCCGGCGACGCTAAGAATGTCGTCGATATTTTCCAAAGCTTTTTTACTTTCGATATGAATGCATACGAATGATTGCTCGTTAGCATGCCGCAAATAATCGGAGACAGGAACAGTCCCATACCGGGCCGCCCGCATCGAAAAAGCGGCACCTCGTTTTCCAAGCGGTGGATATTTCACAGCCTGAACAACCTGCTCAGCCTCCTCCCTCGTATCCACTTGCGGCACATGAACCCCGTGAGCTCCCCGGTCCATTGCCTTTAAAATTTCCTCCGGGCTGCTTGACACTACCCGGACGATCGGCGTTGCGCCGGCATGCTCGGCAGCGATAACCATCTGTTCAATATTCTCTGCTGACAGCATCCCATGTTCATTGTCAATGACGACGACATCAAACCCGTTATAGGCTGCCATTTCTACCATTGAAGTCGCAGGAAAGCCGATGAATACCCCAAATGCTGTTTGCTTTGTGTGACGTAACTGAGCTTTTAATTGATTTTGAAACATCGAATCTACTCCTTTTTTATGAGGTTAGGTCATTTTCAAGTTTTTTCTCTATGCCGGAGCGGTGAACCCTCTTCGTTCTCCTCGATTGTAAAACGACGACTGTGAGCAGGAGCGCGATCCCGGCAAGATCCGTCCACAGCCCGGCAAAAATTAACGTAAACGAGCAAGCGAGCAAAAGAATTCTCTCAAACCATCTCGTATGATCCATAAAGTAGCCAACGACCGCCGTGCCAAGCGCAAAGACGCCGATTACAGCGGTAATAAAGGCTAAAATTGCCGATAAATACTCATCTGTTTGCAGAAGCAAGACCGGCGAATAGACAAAAATATACGGCACGATAAAGCCGGTTATCCCAAGGCGAAAAGCAGTCCAACCGACTTTAGACGGGCTTTCCCCTGCTATACCTGCTCCAGCATAAGAGGCTAGCGCGACCGGTGGTGTAATCGCTGATAAACAGGCGAAATATAACACGAAGAAATGTGCCACAATCGGTTCTACGCCCAATTGCGTAAGGGCGGGAGCAGCAACAGTCGCTCCAACAATATAACAGGCGGCCGTCGGCAGTCCCATTCCAAGAATGATCGCGGTCAGCATTGTCAGCACTAACGTTAAGAAAAGCTGTTCATTCGAAATGACCAGAATCAAGTTGGCTAATTTCAGACCAACTCCGGTTAGTGATACGACGCCAATAATAAAGCCGACAACAGCGGTTGCTATCGCGACAGAAATCGCCCCTTTCGCCCCCATTTCCAGCGTTCTCACTAATGATTTCATATTCATTCTCGTAGACTTTCTCAAAAAACTAACAGCATAGGTAGCGACGATGGAATAGAAAGCCGCATATACGGGGGTATAGCCGGCAAACAGCATAAATAAGAGTAAGCCAATCGGCAGCAAAAGATGTCCCCGCTCCAAAACTATCTTTTTGACATCGGGCAGCTGCTCCTTCGGCACACCACGCAAGCCTGACTTAAGCGCTTCAAAGTGCACCATAAACCAGAGAGCAGTGAAATATAGAATAGCTGGTATAATCGCCGCAATGATAATACTCGTATACGGGATTCCGAGAAACTCAGCCATAATGAAAGCCGCCGTCCCCATAATAGGTGGTGTAAACTGTCCGCCTGTTGAAGCAGTCGCTTCCACTCCGGCTGCAAATCGCCTTTTATAGCCGATCTTACTCATCAGAGGAATAGTAAAAACCCCGGTCGTGGCTACATTGGCCACGGCACTTCCATTGATCATTCCCAACGATCCGCTCGTCAATATCGAAACCTTGGCCGGACCGCCTGCCCGATGGCCGGCAAGCGCCATAGAGGCATTGGTGAAAAACGCCGACAGCCCCGTGCCATTCAGAAACGCGCCAAACAGGATAAATAAGAAAATATAGGTCGCCGACGTTCCTAACGCAATCCCGAAAATCCCTTCACTGCCGATATACATATGCTCGATTAAAGTTGTCAAACTGTAGCCACGGTGAGTCAACCCTCCCGGCAAATAAGGGCCCAGATAGGCAAAACCTAGAAACAGTAGGGCTAAGACAGGCAGTTCAATCCCAATACACCTTCTTGTTGCTTCAAGAACAGCGACCATTGTAATAAAGCCCATCACGAGATCAAGCGTCGTCGTGGACATCCCCCTGATCGCGATCGTTTCAAACATCACGACTAAATAACCGGTGGAGACAGCAGCGACTATCGCAAAAAGATAATCAAAAACAGTCGGTTTATCTTTTCTTGATTTCTTTCTTCCCGGGTAAAGCAAAAAAATCAACACTAACGTAAAGGCTAAGTGCATGGCGCGATGCTGGGTGCTTACCATCGGAAAAGCAGCCGTAAATAAATGAAAAGCTGACATCGCCACTGCGATTGCGGTGATGAGCAAACCTGCTTTTCCTTTTATATCGCGGTAGCGTGTTTCGATATCAAATTTTTTCGAGATGGCTTCAATATCCACTTTCCCGTTCTGATCAGGGTTCTTCTCACCTTGTTCCTTTAGCCTGTTTTGATCCATTCTTTCACCTCTTTTCCACTCATTTCTGCTTGATCAGTAGATTCATAAGTGCTCAAAGCCATTTCGCCAACCCTGAGCACCGAACAGTGAGAATGTAGTTATTGATTTACTTCTAAGCCATGTTCCTCAAAAAATTTAACGGCACCGTCATGGAGAGGAATCGTCTGGCCTTCCAAAGCGTCGTCTAAATCAATATGACTGGCGACACTATGCGTCTCCTCCAGGAAATCAATATTGTCATAAATGACGGTTAACATTTCATAAACAAATTTATCAGACAATTCGGCACTTCCATGCAGCCAGTTCGCCACGGCAAACGTTTCAATTGGCTCCGGCTGGTTCGGATACGTATCTGCCGGGATCGTGTATGGATAATACGCTTCGTTCACTTCTGCCAGCTTTTCAACGGTTGCTTTATCGATTTCAAGAATTTGATAATCGCCGGTACTTAATATATCGAGCATATTGGAACTGCCTAACGCGGCGATCAGATTGGCACCGTCCGCCTGTCTGTTCCTCATCAACTCAACTGCCTGCGACTCACTGACATATTCAGGAGTGATGTCATCATAGGTTAAGCCAACGGCTGCCACGAGATCCTGACTGTTTATCTCGGTAGCGCTGCCGGCAGCTCCGACGGCGATTGTCTTACCGGCAAAATCCTCGACCGAATTAATTCCCGCATCACTTCGTACAACAAACTGCATAACATTTGGGTAAAAATAAGTGATTTGCCTAATGTCCGTTAAAGCGTTCCCTTCAAATTGACCGGTGCCATTATACGCTTCGGCCGCCACCCCTGCTTGAGCGATGCCTAATTCAGCCTCCCCTTTTTGAATATTTTCAAGGATTACCGGGGAACCTGGGGTCGACTGGGCATTCGTATCAATATCAGGAAATTCATTTCCCATTAGCTGAGCAATGGCGTTAGCCAGCAAAAAATACGTTCCTCCGCTCGTCGCTCCGGCCACCGTCAAAAATTGCGGATAGTCATGTGAAGCGCTTTCATTTTCTGAATTACCATTTCCCGCTTCACCTTCACTAGCAGATTCATTTCCACCACATGCAGCCAGGAAAACACTTACTACGAGCATCATAACAAGCAAAAAAATCGATTTCTTTTTCATTAAAAGACCTCCTTGTATGATCATGTTTTTTCAGGAAATGGTAAACTATTACGGCTTAAGATGTCTGTTGGCTTATCACCCCCATCTCAGGTTGAATCGCAGTTGTCTTTTTGCTTTAAGACATTGGCTGCTGTCCTCATAATGTGTTTTTTCATTACTTCTTCTGCGGCGTCGGGATCTCGTTCCTTAATCGCCTGATAGATGTCATAATGCTCGCTGAATCCTTCTGCGACTTCACTGTCATGCTTTAAAGCTCTTTTTCGAAAGGCATTATCAAAGGCTCTGACATTATTAACGGTCTGCAGCAAAATTGGATTTTTTGCGGCTTCCCTGATCTTCATGTGAAAGTTAAAATTCACCTTCAGCAATCTTTCCGCTTCCTTTGCTTCTGTCAGTTGCTTCATAATCGCTACTTGCGCTTCCAATTCCTTTAATTCATCCTCTGTGATCTTTAATGCTGCCAGCCTCGAAGCCAATCCTTCTAAAATCGCTTTTAACATCATAAACTCCTCGATCGACGTATCCACCAATTCGGATACATACGTCCCTTTGCGCGGGACCGTTACGACTAATCCTTCATAGCTCAGTACTCTAAGTGCTTCTTTTACAGGGGTGGTACTGATCCCTAGCATTTGCGAAAGCTCCCGTTCCTTGAGATGATCTCCCGGTTTGCAATGTCCGGAAAAAATCGCTTCCCGTAAAAACTCCAGGGCAACATCCCGTAACGATTTAATGTTTCTTGTTTTTAAATTGGCCTGTTTTATCATTTCTTCAAAGCGCATCCTCCACCACTCCTATGTACCTTCTAAAAAATTTCATATCTGATATATCAGTGTTCACCCTTTTAAGCAGCTGCTAAAAATCGTTCTGTAAAAAAGGAACTTGATAGTTCTTCCCAAGCTCGGACAACTCATGAAAGATCGCTTCACTGAGGGTGATTCCTTCCTGATCGGCCCTCTCTTTTTTCATCTGTTCAATATCGCCCGGCATCAACACCTGCTGAAATCCCTCTGCCGGCGAACCCTCTCTTGTTTGTCTGATCCGTTCATCCATCAGCTTCTTAAATGAAGCAATATCCATAAACCGTTCAATATCAAATACGATAAAAATATGACCTAGCTGTTGCGGTTCACTCCCGCTGTACATGAGCGGTATATCTTCCCCAAACAGGGACCCTGTCATCACGCCGGTCATAATGTCAATCATCATCGCCAGTCCAGAGCCTTTGGCACCGAATGGCAATAAAAAACCGTCCAATGCATCCTGCGCGTCAGTAGTTGGTTTTCCGTCTTTCGTGATCGCCCACCCTTCAGGGATACTCTCTCCGTTTTTGGAAGCGAGCGTTATTTTCCCCCTGGCGACGGTGCTCGTTGCCATATCGAGGACAACAGGATGCTCATTCGTTGGTACAGCGATACATAGCGGATTTGTTCCTAATGTCGGGTTTCGCGCCCCCCAGGCAACCATTAAGGGAGAAGCGTTTGTCATGACGATTCCGAGGCAGTTTGCTTCCGTCGCCATTTTTGCAAAAAAGGAGGCGGTTCCAAAATGATTCGAATTTCTGACTCCGCTTATGCTGAATCCGTACAATTTTGCTTTTTCAATCGCTTTTTCCATCGCGATTTTGCCGGCATATTGTCCCCAGCCGTTATGAGCATCATATAAAGTTGTCGCTTTGGAGTCTTTGATCACTTCTAGATTTGTTTTATTCTCAATCAACCCTTTTTCCAACCGTGTAAGATAGTCTGATAATCTCGTTACTCCATGAGAGTCAACCCCAATTTCATTCGCTCCTACCAGACTTTCTGCAATCACCGCCGCCTCGCTCTCCGGCAAAGAGGCGGCAATAAGTACCTCCTTGCAAAAGGCTGTCAGCTCCTTGGCGCTAATACGGTACATAGGCATTCTCCTCACTTATTTTCTCGTTTTTTCATATATGATATATCACAATGGTCAATTTGACTCCTTCCTGCTCAGCTTATACCCCTTCAAATGAGGTCAGCTGGTCTCTACATGCCGTACTAAAATGTCAATTCTTCAGGTTCCGATAATATTTCGATTCCATTCTGCTGTTTTGCTTCAGGCAGCATGCTTTCTGAAATCCAGATATCCTCGACATCGAGCGTATTGTTAATCCGGACAAGCCGGACCTGCGACAGATCGAACGCATTGCACGTTTTAATCCCGGCCTGAACAGCTAACTTTTCAGTCCGAAGAAACATCGGTATTTTGACTGCTTTGACGACCGTGCTTGTCAACGCATTAAAGTAGCCTTTTTCCCAGCAGATTTGATCAAAAACGTTCTTTGTCGTTACGTCGGCGTACCCGATTCCATTCACATTTCCATGTGTTTTTTCCGTTAAATCAAGCACCACAACCCGGCTAACTCTTGTACCGGTTGGACTTTTTTTAAACGGTGTAGGATAGCGTCCGGTAATTTGCGGATCCATCCCGCTTCCGGAAATATCCTTGCCTATTTCATTGACGACAAGAACATCAATTGGGTTCAGCAGCAGCCTCGCCATCAATGATTTGGCCTCAAGCAAAAGCTCCGGTTCGACCTCCACCAGCTTTTCTGCCGGCACGACCACGATCCGGGCCGGACGATCATAGGCATTTTCAATCGATGCTACCCCAAAAATAATCGGTGCCTTCCTCAGGACAATTTCCGCCATTTCCTGAACATGCTTTGCCATATGGCCGAACCCAAACTGGTGAGCGGAATCTGCTCCCTTTCTCTTCCCAAGTCCGATCGTGATCATCTTCATTAAACCACTTTCAAAGGGGCCGTCAAACGCTGTATGGGCCTTAATCCGGTTTATTACTATGATTTTATCAGCGTTGTAAGCAAGCTTATCTGTATAAATCTGCAGACCGTTCGCTAATTCCCCAACTTCTACCACTTCCATACTTGAGCGGATTGGCGCCCCGACAGTCTCCTCTGTGATGCCTAAATCAGCTAATACTTCTTTCTGCCCTTCAGCGGTCGCTCCGCCGTGACTTCCCATCGCCGGCACAATAAAAGGAAATGCCCCTAAGCTTTCGACCAATGTGACGATGGCTTTGACAATTGCAGGAAGTTCCGCGACACCGCGGCTGCCGACCGCGATCGCAACTTGATCACCCTGCTGTATCCGCCCGCTGACTTCCGCCTTGGCGACAGCATCATCGACGGCCTTGGCAATCTCTTTTATCTCTGGCGCTTCAAAATGCTGCCTTATTTTCACCATTCGTGGTAATGGCACTTGATCTAGCAATTCCTCTATTTCCTTCATGACTCCCCTCCCAAAAAAGCGCTTTCATTCTATTGCGGATGGTGGCAATTTTGCTATTGTGCTTCTCCTGCCAAACAGCCTCTGCCGATTCTACTTAGATCGTTCCGCTCCTTTCCTGTTTTATTATATTACATTTATATTGTAAGACGAATAAAAGATGTTTGTCAATTCAAAAAATTCATTTCTCTTCCATTTTAGGTCGAAGCCTCCATAAACCCGCAAGCCTTCTTTCAAGCGGCCTCCATACAAAAAAACGCAACTTCGACGGATAATCCCGTAAAGTTACGCTTTTGCCGGCCTGCTTTATCGAAGTGCAGCCATTTGGAAAAATGATTAAGAGCCTGAAATCATATTATCTATAAGAGAAAAAAGCTCCAGCTAAGCAGGCGGAGCTTTTTCCTCTTCACCGTGTCCATCCCGTTTTCTTTAACGGTTCCGGTTGCGGCGGTTGCGTAAAAAGGTTGGTATATCAAGCGTGTCTGTCGGCTCAGGTGCCGGCTGACTTGGCTGATTGAAGCGGTTTTCCTTTACTCCTTCATCATGTGATGAGGATGGCGTGCCTTTCACCGGCTTCGGAGCGGAAGGTCGCTGATGCGGCTTGCTTTCTACTTCTTCAAAGCCCGTTGCAATAACTGTAACGAGAATTTCATCCTTCAAATTCTCATTAATAACCGAACCAAAAATCATGTTCACTTCAGAATCAGAGGCTGCCGATACAATTTCCGCTGCTTCATGCACTTCGTATAGAGACAAATTGGAGCCGCCAGTAATATTCATCAGCACACCTTGGGCGCCATCAACCGACTTCTCAAGCAACGGACTGGAGATGGCCTTTTTCGCCGCCTCACTGGCACGGTTTTCCCCAGTGGCAATACCGATTCCCATTAAGGCCGAGCCTTTATCGCTCATAATCGTCTTTACATCGGCGAAATCAAGGTTAATCAATCCAGGTGTTGCAATCAGGTCGGAGATCCCTTGTACCCCTTGACGCAACACGTTATCAGCTTCTCGGAAAGCTTCCAGCATCGGTGTATTTTTATCGACAATCTCTAAGAGACGGTCATTCGGGATCACAATTAGTGTGTCAACCTTTTCTTTTAAAGATGCAATTCCGGCAGCAGCCTGAGTCGAACGCTTGCGGCCTTCAAACGTAAACGGACGCGTGACAACCCCTACTGTCAGCGCGCCGAGATCCTTGGCGACCTCTGCAATGACAGGAGCAGCACCCGTACCGGTCCCACCGCCCATTCCGGCTGTAATAAATACCATATCAGCACCTTGTAATACTTCTTCAAGCTGCTCGCGGCTTTCCTCGGCAGCCTTCTTGCCAATTTCAGGGTTTGCCCCGGCACCAAGACCTCGCGTCAGCTTTCCGCCAAGCTGCAGCTTTGCCTCAGCCTTTGATAGATGAAGAGCCTGGGCATCCGTGTTCACAGCGATAAATTCGACGCCCTGCAAACCGTTCTCAATCATTCGGTTGACGGCGTTGCTGCCACCGCCGCCAACGCCAATTACTTTTATCTGTGCTAATTGATCCATATCCATTTCGAACTCTAACATATATAAGGTCCTCCTAATCAGACTGTGTATCTGTCGTCACTACTCAAAAAAGACTTTAAACCAGTTTTTCACTTTTCCTTTAGTTTTTTGTTTTGCTTGTGAAGGAGCTGACGTCTCCTGCTTCTCCCGCTTTGGAGGAGGCGTGGAGTCGGGAGAACTGACAGCTGCTGCCACTTCCCGGCCCTGCACTTTGAAATTTTTATAAGCAAACTGAATGAGGCCAACCCCCGTTGTATACTGGGGCTCTCTGACACCGAGATAATCAGGCATGGCCATTCGTACATTGCCCTGGAAAAGCTCACTGGCAAGCTCCAGTATTCCTGGCATCATCACCGTTCCTCCTGTCAGCACATAGCCGCTCGGAAAATCACGGTAACCAAGACGGTTAATTTCACGGTAAATCAATTCAAAAATTTCTTCGACTCTTGGTTCAATGATATGAGCCAGCTCATACTGCGTACAATCCTCCGCTTCAGCACGGCCGATCGCCGTCATTTGAAAATGCTCGTCCTCTGAAGCATCATCAATATACGCATGACCATGCTTGACTTTAATGCGCTCTGCTTCATCTGTCGAAACTCGTAAACCGATGGCAATATCATTTGTAATATGGTCTCCACCAACCGGAATAACGGATGTCGCCTGCAATGTACCTTGTTCAAATATTGAAATTGTCGAAGAACCTCCGCCTATGTCAACCAGGCAGACACCGAGGCTCTTTTCATCCTTGGAAATAGCAACCGTACCTGTCGCCAACGGCTGTAAACAAATATCAGCGACCTGCAGCCCTGCCCGCTCAACACAGCGAAGAAGATTATGTAATATCGTTTTCGATCCGGTAATAATGGTTCCTTCCATTTCAAGCCGTACACCGATCATCCCGCGTGGGTCATTAATTTCATCCAAGCCGTCCACGATAAATTGTTTAGGGATGACATCAATGATTTCTCGTTCGGGTGGAACGGATACAACTTGGGCGGCGTCAATGACGCGTGCAATATCCTCGTCGCCGATTTCCCGATCCGAGTTTGAAACAGCCACCACTCCATGACACGGTTGGAGCTGCACATGATTGCCATTGATGCCGACAATCACCTGTTTAATAGAAAGCCCCACCATCCGCTCCGCCTGATCAATCGCCTGACGTATCGAGCGCACTGTTTCATCAATATCAACAATGGAGCCTTTCTTAATACCGGTCGATCCGGCTTTTCCGACTCCAATGATGTTCATTGTTCCATTTGACATTTCCCCAATAATCACTCTGACATTGGATGTACCGATGTCCAAACTTACGTAAATCTCGTTGTTGTTCAATCTGTGGCACCTCCTTGTGTACTCACGTTCATTCCATCAAGCTCTATATGATTTCGTCTTTTCGTTTTACATGTACCTGCGTGACTAGCTAAAATCCGCGAGGTTACTAGACTTATTCAACATAGAACTCTGTTATCCTTTTCAAAACGTTGATTTTCTTAATTTTTTGTTTTTATGCTCACTTTTCTATTTCATTACTCATTATGATGCTGCTTTGTCTGCCAATTCGCCAGCAGCATCCGTCGAATTACTGCAAGATTGTTAAAAAGACGAACACCGAAAGCAAAAATAGCTGCTAAGTATAAGTCTACACCAAGATGAACACCTAGAAAAGCTAAACCTGCTGCCAAGAGAATGTTAAAGAAAAAACCTGTCACAAACACATTTGAGTCAAATGTCTCTTGCAAATAAGCGCGGATCCCGCCAAATAATGTATCCAACGCCGCCAAGACAGCAATTGATAAATAGCTCGTGTATTCAGCTGGCACGCGAAAATCCGTCATAAGACCTAAAATAATCCCAATTAAAAGCCCAATGATTGGCAACCACATTCTTCTATTCCTCCTTCACTTCCTCCATGTAGCGCACCCTTGGTGTTTGATCGTAGGCTGGCAGCTCCAACTCTTCTACTATTTCGAACGTCACCGAGAAGCCTTCTATCTCAAAATATTCGACTGATTCGGAAACAACCATCTGATTTTGGAGCGTTTCCGCCTTTTCAGATAGTACTTTTACTTCAATTGGAAGTGGTGGAAGACGTCTGCTATTTAAATGAGTCATGTTGTTCACATCGCGAAAGGCCGACGTTGAGATGATTCGCTCATTTTCAACCGCGATGCTTTCGGCGCCGTAAATATTTAATTCATTGATTAAAAAACGGAAAACATCCGCAGGAGGCGTTCTTCTCGCCTGTCCAAAAAACTGCTCGTGATAAAGTGAATCAATTGTGACAATCAGGCCGGGTCCGACCGTTTCTTCCAGGCCGGCCTCCTTGCGCAAGGCGGCAATTTGTTCGGACAGCACATCCGAAATATCGTCCTCCCGATTGTGAAGTGTCTGTTCATATTGCGCAAGCAGCGCCTGCGCTTTCTCGATTTCACTATTTAATTGCTGATGTCTTTCCTGCTCCGCCATCAGCTCGCGGCGCAGCTCCCGGACATCTCGCGTATCTCTGACAACCGGTTCCTGTGTTGTGTGAAACTGAATCGCCAGCATAAAGCCAATTAGAAACGTGATAATCGTAAAGATCCATTTCTGTTGCAACTCATCACCTTCCCTCTGTTAAATGAGGGCTTAACAAGACATAGTCCTTTTTCTGCATCCGCACACTGATTTCATCATTCACTAGCTGATCCTTCACTCCGCCATACAGCGAAAGCGCTGCTTCTAAGTGGTCGGGGTCCCCTATCGCCGTGACGACAAACGGCGCTGACGATGTATGGCCGTCTATACGGATCACCGGGCCAACGCATTGAATGTAGGATTGATGTGAAAGCCGGTACCCGTTTATCGCAATCGCTTCCGCTCCGGCGACATAAAGCTCGTGGACGACCCGTTGAATATGAAACTCATGAACAATATAATCATTCGGATTCGCTCCGTCCGGCATGTAGGAGGCATCCTCCAATGCGACTTCAATCCCCGGCCCTTCAACCGGAACCTGGCCGACAATTTTGCGGAGCCGCTCCAGATCCTCAAGTAAATTTCTCGTCTTCGCCTCTTGTTCTTCATCTATTGACGATAAGCTATACTCCAGCTCCCGCACCTGTTCCTGGTACAAACGTAATTCCTCGGCAAGCGATCTATTCGCTGCCTGTTCCAAAATGATCTGATTTCTCAGATCATCCTCATACTGCCATTGACGCTCATAGCCCGGTATAGCAGCAGAACGGCTTTCAGATGTTAATTCATAGCTTAAAGCGATGATAAAACCGGTCACAAGTAAGACGAAGGATAGAATAATATGTTTACCCTTCACCTTCACTGTCGTCTTCCTCCTCCTCTACCACAAACTCCTCGAAATAAGGACTCATCCGCATATGAAGAATTCCTTTTTTTTCTGGATCAAGATCACTTACAATGGAGGGATAAGGGGCAATTTTTTCTGAAAATCCCCTGATGGTGGAATGAACCTCATTCCCATCAGTCATATATAAGACAAGAGCAAGCGGATCACTTTCATTCGGTGTTAAAAAAATCTCCGAAATGCGCTCAATCAATTGCGGAGGAACTTTGGACAGTTCGGCCGCCATTTCCGCAAGCGCCTCTCCCTGCTCAAAATTCATCAACAGCGGCGCGTCAGCCGGATATTCCTGTCTCGGCAGTTCAGCTAAATAGCGCCCTGTTTCAAGAATCGGATAATAGTGCTCATTCGCATACAAATAGCCGATTCTCGCATGCTCACGCACGACAAGATTGACGGTATTAAACCATTTCCGCTCGACAGACGCTGCCGAAATTTCATCATCGTCCAGCAGCCGGTCGATGATCGCCGCTTTATCTAAATTCCAAATGCTTGTCCCGCCCTTGATTCCACTTAATTCTACTACTTTCTCATCGCTGACAAACTGGTTTCCCTCGACCGTTACATTCTTCACATGGCTAAGAGGCGACTGGAAATAAACCATAACAAGAAGCAACAAAAAAAAGAAGGATAAAAAAAACAGCAGGCGCCTGTTAGCACGCTGTTTCCGCTGTTCTTTCAGCGTAGGAATCCGTTCATTTATCGTTACAACCTTTTCCTTACTCATGATTCACTCCCCGTTCTGTCCCTTCAGCCGCTTTTTGTCTCGTTGAGCTCACACCTATTGTAACATATCCTTACGCTTAAAAAGTGGACTTTTCATTTCTTTCATTGCGCCCGATCATTTCCACTTCGGTATGCAGTTCAATCTGATAGCGCTCTTTAATTGTCGCCTTCACATGAGCAATGAGATCAAGGACATCCTGTGCTGTCGCGTCTCCCAAATTGACGATGAAATTAGCGTGCATCGTTGATATTTGCGCGCCGCCGATTTGATAGCCCTTCAAGCCCGATTCCTCAATCAATTGCCCGGCATACTGCGGGAGCGGATTGCGGAACACACTGCCGCAAGTCGGATGCTTCCATGGCTGGGATTCACGGCGATAATCTTTATTCGCCTGCATTTTTTTCACAATTTCCGTTTTTTCTCCGCGCGTTAATGCAAATTCAGCCTCAAGGCAAATTCCTTTTTCCTTTTGCAGCCTTGAAGTCCGGTACGAGAAATCCATCTCCTCATTTGCAATCCATTCCAGCCGTCCATCGGCAAATAAAACCCGCGCTCTCGTCAAAATTTGCGAAATGTCGGAACCGTGCGCACCAGCATTCATGAACACCGCTCCGCCGACTGAGCCGGGAATCCCCCCGGCGAATTCCAGTCCGCTTAACCCTTGACGGCTAATCACAGTGACAAGTTTTATAAGCGGATAGCCGCCCCCAGCCCGGACCAGTTCACCATCAACCGTCAGCTCATCGAGCCCTTTGCCAAGCTTAATCACAACCCCTTCAATTCCGTCATCGGCGACAAGCAGGTTGGAGCCTCTGCCAATGACCCGCCACGGAACGTCATGCTCTGCAATGACCTCCATCAGCCGTTTCAATGCGTCCAGGCTGTACGGCTCAATTAAGACGTCGGCCGGTCCCCCTATTTTCCATGTTGTATGATTGGCCAATGGTTCCTGTTGTTTGATCAAACCAAGCTCTTCCTGCTCCATCAGCTCTATCAGTTGCTTTATCATGTTCATCCCTCATTTCATTCGTCGCACAATCTCTTCTATTTGTATGCTGTTGCCCAGGTTATCGTGAAACCTCGCTCAGGACATCATACAGCCGCCGGGCCGCATCCGGAACACCGAGTTCTTTCGCGGCAGCATGCATACTGTTCCACTTCGTTTCATCGGTCAGAATGCGGTCAATATCTTCAAGCAGCGTCGTTCCGCTCAGCTCCTGCTCCTTGCGAACAAGCGCCGCCTCATTCTCCGCAAGCGAACGCGCATTTTTTTCCTGATGGTTGTTCGTCACATACGGACTTGGGATCAGGATGCTCGGCAGGCCCAACGCCGTAACTTCGGCAAGCGTCGTCGCCCCGGCCCGCGCGACAATTAAGTCAACAGCCGCGAGCACATCGGGCATATTATGAATAAATGGCTTAATGACGACATTATCAGGCTGCTTCCCTTTTACCGCCTCGCCGACAGCATCAAAATGCACGCTTCCGGTTACATAGACAACCTGATATGGCTTTTGTGAAAAGCTCTCAATCACTGACAGAAAGGCGTCATTGATCGGCCGCGCTCCACGGCTGCCGCCGACAATCAGCACCGTCTTTTTTAACGGATCAAGACCGAGTGACTGCTGGCCGGCGCTGCGGTTTACATTCTGGACTTCGGACGCCCGCGGATTTCCGGTAAAGATCACTTTCTCTTTCGGGAAGAACTGTCCCGCTTCTTCAAAGCAGATCGCCACCCGGTCAACGTAGCGGCTTAAAAATTTATTCGTGAGCCCAGGTACACTATTCTGTTCATGGATTACCGCCGGGATGCCCATTTTCGCCGCCGCATAGACAACAGGCCCGCACACATATCCCCCGGTGCCGATCACGACATCGGGCTTGAACGCTTTAAGCATTTTCTTGACCTGCGTCGTTCCTTTTAAAAATCTCATAATCGTTTTGACGTTATCAAATGACACCTTCCGTTTAAACCCCGTTATATGAATCGTCTGAAACGGAATGTTCTCGCGCGGTATAATTTCACTTTCCAGCCCTTTCTCTGTTCCTATGTATAAAATCTCCGCATCGCGATCTTGTTTTTTAATTTCATTTATTAATGAGAGAGCCGGATAAATATGACCCCCGGTTCCACCACCGCTAACAACTACTTTCATCCGTTACCTCCAACTGTATAATTCAAGCACAAAGCAGATTCCCATTGTATCCACTATTTCCATTTTATCACGAACATAACTTGGATTATACCGTGAACCTATGTAATCTTTTCGATTTTCATTGTTTGATGTCAAAAGGCTGTGAACCTGCATCGCGGGCTGCAACCTCATTTCGCTCTCACCGCTTACAGGTGTGGCACAAGGGAAAGCAGCCCTTTTGCCACACCTGTTCACACCCGGATATGCCGGCTGATATTTAGCAGCACGCCTAACGAGACAAGCATCAACGTCAATGATGAGCCGCCATAGCTGAGCAGAGGTAATGTGATCCCTGTTACCGGCATCAGCCCGGTGACAACGCCAATATTAATCATCACCTGGATCGCAACCATCGAAATAATCCCAACCGCAAGGAAGCTGCCAAATAAATCCGGCGCCCCTAAGGCGATCCGAATGCCGCGCCACAGTAAAATTCCAAATAAGCAAAGAACAATTGCCCCGCCGATGAAGCCGAGCTCCTCGGCCAAAATCGCGAAAATAAAGTCGGTTTGCGGCTCTGGTAAATAAAAATATTTCTGCCTGCTTTCACCGAGCCCCATCCCCATCAGTCCGCCTGGTCCGATCGCATATAGCGACTGAATGATCTGAAAGCCGCTTCCTAACGGATCGGACCACGGATCCAAAAATGAAGTGATCCGCTGAATCCGGTAGGGAGCTGAGGCGATCAGGGCGACAAACCCCGCTACTCCGAGCAGGCCAAGCCATAAAAAATGGCTTAACCGCGCTCCGGAAACAAAGATCATGATCACACATGTGCCGACCATCACCGCTCCGGTGCCAAGGTCGGGTTGAAGCATAATCATGCCAAAGGCGAGCAACACAAGAGACAGAGAGGGAAGAAGCCCCTTTTTAAATGAGACAATCTTCTTCTGGTTTTCAGACAGAAATTTGGCAAGAAAGACGATCATCGCCATCTTCATAAACTCCGATGGCTGAATCGAAAATGCGCCTACCCCGAGCCAGCTCCTTGCCCCGCCCCGCACCAAACCGACTCCGGGGATCAGAACGATTACGAGCAGCAAAAAACAAACGATCAAAATCAGCTTGGCCCATGTCCGCCATGTCCAATAGTCGACTTTCATCATGAACAGCATCGCCACAACTCCGACGCTTGAGAAGAAAAGCTGGCGCTTGGCGAAGAAAAATGAATCGTCAAAACGATATGTCGCCCAGGCTTCGCTGGCACTGTAGACCATCACTAGCCCAATGACGAGAAGAGCTATCGTGGTTGCAAATAATACATAATCAGGTGTTGCTTTTGATTTGGCCACTGAAAACACCTCAATCCACCGCAATTTAAGTCAGGTCTCACCTTAAATGTATGCGTGGACAAAGCAAAACATGTCCCATAAGAAAACCCGCTATGCGGGGTTTCTTAGTAGCGGCGTGCGGAGCCGTTACAACGGTTTTTGTTCTTGATGAAAGCTGGGGTCTTTCATCGAGAACGTAACGCGCGAAGCCGACGCCCTTCATTGAGTTATCCCAATAGTTTTTACACGCTATGCGGGGTTTCTTAGTAGCGGTGTGCGGAGCCGTTACAACGGTTTTTGTTCTCGATGTAAGCTGGGGCCTTTCATCGAGAGCGTAACGCGCGAAGCCGACGCCCTTCATTGAGTTATCCCAATAGTTTTTACACGCTATGCGGGTTTTCTTAGTAGCGGCGTGCGGAGCCGATGCTCCTCCTCAAATCCACCTGCAACCTTTTATCCTTTCATATGCGCTGATGCCTAAGAGACCCCTGAAAAATCATGACGAAAAAGCTGCTGAAAAAGTGAAAATCGTACTTTTTCAGCAGCTGCTCCTATAAAGGCTTTTTTCTCCCCTTTAAGAGATCCCACTTCGAATTTAGCCGTGAAGGGCCATAACCGCTTCAGCGAAACGGCTGCCGCGCTCTTCAAATGTTTTGTATTGATCCCAGCTCGCGCAGGCAGGTGACAGCAGAATCACATCATTTTCCTCGGATTGCTGATACGCTTTCTTCACCGCGTCTTCCACCCATTCAGCGAACAGAACCGTTTCGATTCCGGCCGCTTTCGCCGTCTTGGCGAGCTTATGCTTCGTTTCACCGAACGTAATAAGCGTACGAACATTTTTCAACGAAGGAATCAGCTCGTCAAATTCATTGCCGCGGTCAAGACCGCCGGCAAGCAGAATAATCGGCTGCTCAAAAGCCTCCAATGCTTTTTGCGAGGCAAGAATGTTCGTCGCTTTCGAATCATTATAAAAGCGTCGGCCATTCACTTCCCGGACAAATTCAAGCCGGTGGGCGACACCGCTGAAAGAAGTCAGCACCTTAACGACTTGCTCTCTCTGTGCACCCATGCTGAGAGCTGCTCCAATCGCCGCCAAAATATTTTCAATGTTATGCGCGCCCGGTAAGACGATCTCATCGGTATGAATAATCGTCTCGCCCCGATACGAGATGACCTGATTTTGACAGGAGACGCCTTCCGGAAGCTCGCGCTTGAGCGAGAACGGCAGCAGCCGGGCCGTGCTTGTTGCCGCGACCGCCGCGACAAGCGGATCATCGGCATTATAGACAAAAAGGTCCTCTTCCGTCTGATTTGCGGTGATTTTTGCTTTCGCCTGTACATAAGCTTCCTTCGTGCCGTGATAATCGAGGTGAGCATCAAACAGGTTTAACAGGACGCTCACTTTTGGCTTAAAGGATGTCGTTCCCTGCAATTGAAAGCTTGAGACTTCAAGAACGAGAACATCGTCCGCGCTCGCCTGCTCAGCGACTTCACAAGCTACCGTCCCAATATTGCCGGCGATCAACGGTGTGCGCGCTCCGCCCTGCAGCATTTCATAAACCAAGGTCGTCGTTGTCGTCTTACCGTTTGAACCAGAAATTGCAATAATTTCCGCTTCGCTCAATGCGTAAGCAAGCTCAATTTCTGTCACGACTTCTATTCCTCTTGCCTGCGCTGCCTGAATGATCGGGTTCGTATAAGGAATGCCCGGGTTTTTGACGATAAGCTCAAAGCCCTCGTCTAATAACGACAATGGGTGTTCGCCACAAACGACCGACACACCTTCCCGTTCCAATTGCTTCGCCTGCTCATTTTCGTCATAGGGCTTCGCATCATTCACAACGATCTCAGCTCCAAGTCTCAGTAAAAGACGAGCTGCCGCTTCACCACTTTTGGCCAGGCCGAGGATCAGTATTTTCTTTTGTTGAAATTGCTCAGCTGATTTCATGCTACATCCACACCTCTATATAAATTCCAATGACCGCCAAGACCATCCCGACAAACCAGAAGGTGACAACAACCCGCCATTCTGACCAACCCGATAGCTCGTAGTGATGATGCAACGGACTCATTTTAAAAACACGCTTTCCTCTTGTTTTAAATGAAATAACTTGAATAATGACCGATAATGTTTCAATCACAAAGACCCCGCCGATAATAATCAGTAAAATCTCCAGCTTCGTCATAATCGCGATCGCCGCCAACGCTCCTCCAAGAGCAAGCGAACCGGTATCACCCATAAACACTTTAGCCGGGTGAGCATTGAATACAAGAAAGCCCAGCACTGCACCGACAACGGCCGCACTAAAGATCGACACATCTATCAGTTCAAGATTCCAGGCCAAAACGGCAAATGCACCAAAGGCGACAGCTCCTGTACCCGCAAGCAATCCGTCCAGTCCGTCGGTCAAATTAACGGCGTTCGATGCGCCGACGAGCATCACGATGACAAGCGGCAAGTAAAACCAGCCGAAGTCAAGCGAAAGCGACGTCGCCGGAATCGCTACCTCCGTCGACAATCCCATTTGTCTGAGACCGAAATAAAACAGGATGGCAATCAGCAGTTGACCGGCAAGCTTCTGTTTCGAGGTCAACCCTAAATTCCGCTTTTTGACTACCTTAATATAGTCGTCAAGAAACCCAACAAGTCCGAAGCCGACCGTTACGAGCAGAAGAAGGGCGATCTCCTGACTGAACGCCAAAAAGCGCAGCGAAATAAACAAGGAGGCAAACAGAATGGAAAGAACGATCACGATTCCTCCCATTGTCGGTGTCCCGCTCTTCTTCTGATGGGATTTCGGACCCTCTTCCCGGATGCTTTGCCCGAATTTCAACCTTCTTAAAAACGGAATAAAAAGGGGCGATAGAATGACTGCGATGACAAATGATAAAACTAATGTCAGCAATAATACGCGCTCTAGCATTCATCATTCCCCCTTTCTATCGTCTGATAAGCGTCAATCACATCTTCCAATTTCATTCCTCTTGATGCTTTAAACAAAATCGCCGTTCTGGCATCAGCAAGTGTTCGTATGTAAGCGGCCGCTTCATCCTTCGAGCGTGCCCAATGAATGACCAATCCTGCCGTGGTACTTTTGATCGCTTCAGCCGCGATCCACCGTGCTTTTTCGCCAATGCAAATAAGGTGGGTCAGCGGTTCGGAAATCACTTCGGCTACCTTTCGATGCAGCCTTTCCTCATCGGCTCCAAGCTCATACATATCGCCGAGAACGGCTATCCTTTTTTCAAACCCCGGCAATCCTTTGACCGTTTCAATTGCCGCCATCATTGAGGTCGGGCTTGCATTGTACGCATCATTAATAATCAGCTCTCCCAGCTTTCCCCGCTGCTTCTCAAGCCGCATTCCCGTTAAGGCTACAGACTCAAGTCCGCGCCGGATCACCTCCTGTGGCACGCCAATTTGGTGCGCTGCCGCAATGCAGAAGCCGGCATTCTTTACATTATGCTCACCGAGCAACGGCAGTGAAAAGTGGCCAAGATCAGCAAATACAAAAGAATAGCCTGCCTGGCTTCCTTTCACCTCTGTTAGAGTGGCGGCACATTGCTCAGAGAAGCCGACCGTACAAGTCGCCTTTTCCCGGTAAGGCTCGAGCAGCGGCTCATCTCCGTCAATGATCACACTGCCGCCTTTTTTCAGTCCTGTCACAATCTCCATTTTAGCTTTGGCGATCCCTTCCCGGCTGCCAAGCTGCTCTAAATGGGAATCGCCGATATTGGTCACGATTGCCACATCCGGCCGGGCGATTTCACTTAATAAGGCGATTTCGCCAAAGCCGCTCATGCCCATTTCCAAAATGAGGTACTCACATGTTGCTGGCATCGCTAAGATCGTTAATGGCAAGCCAATATGATTGTTATAGTTTCCCTGTGTTTTATATGTGTTCTTGTGCAAAGAAAGAACAGCAAATAACAAATCTTTTGTCGTCGTTTTGCCGTTGCTGCCGGTCACTCCAATCACGACCGGATCAACCTGTTGGCGATAGGCTTTGGCCATCTGCTGCAGCGCGACGAGCGTATCCTTGACAAAATAGAGCTGAAAGTCATCGGGCAGCTGCTCAGGCAATGGATAATCCACTTGCCATAATGACGCTGCCGCTCCCCCTTCTATTGCCTGAAGCAGAAAGTCGTGACCGTTGAAGCGATCGCCGACGAGCGGAACAAACAAGGAGCCAGGCTCCAGCTTCCGCGTATCGGTCGCAACAGAACGAAAGCCTTCTTCCCGCTCCTCTGCCTCTAATCTGGTGGACTCGAACAGCCCTTGTAATAAAGCTGGACTTAACATGAAGACATCCGCTCCTTTATCGCCCGTCTCGCTACTTCGCGATCATCAAAGTGAATCGTTTTGCCATTTAGGATCTGGTATGTTTCATGCCCTTTTCCGGCAATAATGACGATATCTCCCGTCCCGGCTTCCGCCACCGCACGTTTGATTGCTTCTTCCCGGTCCAAAATCACCTCATACGTCCCTTCTTCTACGCCGGTCACCATATCGGCAATGATCGCTGCCGGCTCCTCAGAGCGCGGATTATCAGAGGTGAAAATAGCCTTGCTCGCATAGTCAACAGCGATTCTGGCCATAACTGGCCGCTTTGTCCGATCCCGGTCACCGCCGCAGCCGACGATCGCTATCATGTCTTTCTTCGCAAATTCACGCACGGTTTTTAATATATTTTCAAGACTGTCGGGTGTATGGGCGTAATCGACAATAACCGTATAATCCTGCCCTTCATCCACCGTTTCAAACCGCCCGGCCACGCCTTTCACCTGTTCGAGGCTCGCTTTGATTTTTTCAAGCGGTTCTCCGAGTACGAGAGCGGCCGTCGCAGCGGCAAGCGCATTGTAAACGCTGAACATCCCGATCAGCCGCATCGAAACCGTCACTTCCTCGTTAAAGGCCGTTAACCGGAAGGATGTCCCTGATGCCGAAATACGGATGTCCGTCGCCTTCACATCAGCCTGTTCCTTAATCCCGTACGTGACGACGGTTGCTGCTGTCATTCTGGCAAGCTCCTGTGAAGCGGCATCGTCGGCATTGAGGACGGCAACCTTATCACTGAACGTATTTCCTAATTGAGCAAATAAAAGACCCTTTGCGTATAAATAGGCATCAAGCGTATCATGATAATCAAGATGGTCCGGAGTTAAATTAGTGAAGACGGCGACGTCGAAATCACAGCCGCGCACTCTCCCCTGATGCAGAGCGTGGGAAGAAACCTCCATCATCGCCCGATCGACCCCGGCCTCTGCCATTTCAGCAAACAGCTGCTGAAGCGTAAGCGATTCTGGCGTCGTATTTCTAGTTTCATACTGCTCGTTTCCAATCTTTGTATACATCGTTCCAATTAATCCTGTTTTCTTTCCGTCATCCTGCATGATTTGCTCAAGCAGATGAGTGACCGTTGTTTTCCCGTTTGTGCCGGTGACACCGATCAATTTTAGTTTCTTTGTCGGATTATCATAAAAATGGCAGGCAAGCTGAGCCATTGCCCGCTTCGTATCACTGACAATAATAACGGGAACCGAAACCGGCAACGGCCGTTCCGCAATGATCGCCACCGCCCCGCGCTCCTCAGCCTGCTTCGCATAATCATGCCCGTCAACCGTATAGCCTTTCACACAAAAGAAAGCCGTCCCTGCTGTTACCTTCCTTGAATCCATCTCCAAAGAATGGACAACCGGGTTTTCCGTGATCTCATTGGCCTGAAACCGTAACGGTGCTATTAAATCTTTTAATTTCATCATGTCCAAAACCTCTCAATCCATCATTTCGCACTCTAGTTGGCATGTGCACACTAGGATTATTTTAGACGTTCTCTCTCTATTTGTCACCCATATAAAGGCGGATTGTCGATCCTGTTGTCACTTTTACGCCCGGCTCGGGAGACTGGGCCAGTACATTTTGCCCTTCACCCTCCACTTCGAGCTGCAGCTCATAATAGGAATCGAAGATCTCTCTTTTCGTTCTCCCGATTAGATCCGGCACCTCAATCAACGGTTCATCGCTCCAGACAAGCTCTTTTTCAATTTGTGTTTCACGCGGCTCGACCCCCATCGCTCTCAAGCTGTCGCCGATAATTTTTCCAACAATTGGCGCCGCAACAATTCCGCCAAATTGCAGGGTGTCCTTCGGATTATCAACCGCGACATAGACGACGATTTGCGGGTCATCGGCAGGGGCAAACCCGATAAACGAGACGATATGGTTATTTTCCAAATAACGCCCATCCTTGGCTTTTTGCGCGGTTCCCGTCTTCCCGCCGACGCGGTAGCCATCAACAAAGGCTCCTTTCCCCGTACCAAGCGCGACTACACTTTCCAGCGCGTATCGTAGCTTCTCTGATGTTTCCGCGGAAATTACCTGGCGCTTTGCTGTCGGTGTCTGAGCCTCGACGATTTCTCCTGTCAGCGGATCGATCCATTCCTTCGCCAAATAAGGCTGGTACAAATAGCCTCCATTGATGGCAGCGGACACGGCAGTGACCTGCTGAAGCGGTGTTACAGCCACCCCCTGGCCGAAAGCGGTCGTCGCCTGCTCAAGCGGGCCGACGTTTTCCCGATTAAACAAAATCCCGGTACCTTCCCCCTGTAAATCAATTCCTGTTTTTTCACCAAAACCGAAATCCTCAATGTAATCAAAGAGCCGATCTTTACCAAGCCGTTCTCCCAGGACGACGAAGCCCGGGTTACACGAATTCTGGACGACTTCTAAAAACGTCTGCTGTCCATGTCCGCCTTTTTTCCAGCAGCGCAAATTTCTTCCTGACACTTCAATATAGCCCGGATCATAGAATGTGTCGCGCTCCAGATCGACCTCCCCTTCTTCCAGTGCGGCGGCCAATGTAATAATTTTAAAGGTTGATCCTGGCTCGTACTGCATCCAGACAGGCTTGTTCTGGTTATAAATTTCCGGTGGGACCTCCTGAAATTCTTCCGGGTTATAATGCGGGCGGCTGCTCATCCCAAGTATTTCTCCCGTATTCGGATTCATCGCGATTGCAATCGCCCCGTCCGGGTTATAGGTTGCTTCCGCTATATCGAGCTCCCGCTCGATGATCGTCTGCACCCTGCTGTCAATCGTCAGCCTCATGTCAAGCCCGTTAACCGGAGCCGTATATTCATCAGCTAAATTCGGCATCCGGTTACCTTTCGCTGTCGAAAAAAAGGAAACATGCCCTTTCTCCCCTTTTAATTGTTCATCATAATACAGCTCAAGGCCGGTCAGGCCCTGATTGTCAATCCCGGCAAAGCCGAGCACGTGGGAAAGATAGCTGCCAAATGGATAGTGCCTTTTACTATCTTCGGCAATATAGACACCGGCTAAACGCAAGGCGCGCACTTCACTTGCTTTTTCCTTCGTAATTTTCCGTCCTTCCGGATTGATCCGGACGATTGATTCCTTTTTTGTGACCAGTTCATATGCTTTTTTGTGGTCCATATTCAAGACCGCAGCCAGCTGTTCCGCTGTCTCGACAGGGTCTTGGACTTGGCGCGGCACGACAAGAATTGAGGGAGCACTTACATTTGTAGCGAGCACAACATCATTCCGATCAAGAATTTCTCCCCTTTTCGCTTCAAACGGAACATCGCGGCTCCAGGAGTCCTCCGCCCGATCGGTCAACCAGTCGCCCAGCGCAAATTGCACATATCCAAGTCTCAGTCCAATGATAAAGAAGACAGCAAGTCCAGCAAAAAGCACAAAAATAAGGCGTTTTCGTACTGTTACATTCGACACTCGCACAATGATCCCCCCGTATCTCTGTTCTTGTATCAGCGTATGCTTGTACGCAGATGATTAGAACAGCACGGAGGGACACCTGTCTCGATCAGTTTACCGATTATTCAATTTGACCTTCCAGCTCTTCCTGCTCCCCTTCACTCGTCTCATCTTCCTCACCGGTTTCCTCTGCTTCTACATCCCGACTCGGAGGCGCAAGTTCAATGACAAAGAAATCTCCTTCATTTATCGCTCTTCCAGGCTCAACATTTTGCGTCGTCACAAAGCCGTGACCGAAAATCGTCGGCCGCATCCCCATTACTTCGGCAAACTTTCGCACGTCGCGATTGGACCAGCCTGTCATATCCGGCATCGTCGCTTGTTCACTATCTGTCCGCAGCATTACTTTCTCTCCCGGCAGGATGCCTTTCCCTGCCACCGGCTGCTGGGCAGTAATCGTCCCGCCATTGCCGAGGATGACCGGCTCGATCCCCTCCGCAGTCATTTCCTCTTGAACCTTTGCAAGTGGCTGACCTACATACTGATTCGTCACATAGCCTGTCGCGATCTCTTCTTCGATTTCTTCCAACGTCGGTGTAATGTTTAAATATTGCAGACTGTGCTTCATTATCGTATTGAAAATCATTGCCGTCGGCTCACTGCCAACCTCATAGTTCTCAATATTAGGACGCTTGACAGCTACATAAACCATGACACGCGGATCCTCTTTCGGTGCCATCCCGAGAAATGAGAAAATATTTTCCCCGTGGCCGCGGATGATCGAACCATCCTCGTTTCTGATTTGCGCCGTTCCTGTTTTCCCGACGACATCGAACCCTTCCAAATAGTAAGGGCGGCCTGTCCCCGCTGGTGAGGTGACAACCTGCTCAAGCAAGTCAATCACTTCAGCAGCCGTTTCTGCGGAAATTGGCTCACCGACTACTTTAGGTTCATTTTTTTGGACAACTGTATCCGTATTCGGGTCGACGATCCGGTCAATAATATAAGGCTTCATCATCTTTCCTTCATTAGCAATCGCTGTCGCCGCCTGAATCTGCTGAATCGGTGTCAGCGCAGTCCCCTGCCCTAAAGCGGTTGTTGCCGCGTCAATTCGGTACTGATCAGCTATTAAACTCGTAGCCTCATTCGGCAAATCAATTCCCGTCGGCTCATAGAATCCGAAGCGCTGCCAATACTCATACAGCTTTTCCCTGCCGAGCACCTCGAGCGCGATCTTCGAGAAGGCAACATTCGAGGAACGCAAAAGCCCTTCATTATACGTGATGACGCCCCAGCCGCGGCCGCCGTTATGATCTGGGATTGAATCAGGACCGATCTGATAGCGACCGGACTGGTACGTGTCTTCGCCTCTATATACCCCTTCTTCAATCGCCGCCGCCAATGTGAACATCTTTACCGTTGAGCCAGGCTCAAACCGGTCGGAGACAGCATAATTCGTATAATTTGTAATATCCTCATAATGATTCGGATTGAAGCTCGGCCGATTACTCATTGCCAGAATTTCTCCGGTTTTCGGATCGGCCACAATCGCGATCATCTTCTCCGGGCTGTATTCCTCCTCAACCTTCGTCATGACTTGATCTAGCGCGGTTTGAATGTTGGAATCAAGCGTTAGATAGACATCGTGACCGTTCTTTGCCGGGGTGATGGTCTGCTTAGGATCAGGCAGCGGAATCCCTTTGCGGTCACTTTGATATTGAATCACGCCGTCCGTTGGCCGAAGCTGCTCATCGAGGCTGCGTTCAAGCCCCATTCGCGCCGTCGCCATATCACGCTCTGTATAGCCGATAACATGCGAAGCATACGTTTGTTTCGGATAGTAACGCCGTGGTTCCTCTCTGAAAAATATCCCTTCAAGCTGGAGGGAACTGATTTCCTCCATTCGTTCATGCGTCATATTTTTCGCCCCTGAACCGAGCTCGACCTGAAAGCGGTCGGAGGAAAGTAGGGAGGTCAACTCGTCAACCGGCATATTAATATACGGTGAAAGCTTTTCCGCCGTGGCGCGCGGGTCCTTGACATAGCTTCGCTGCTCCTCGTCCAGAATCGCAAAAGCGGTATAAGAATTCAGCTCCGTTGCCAGCACACCGCCGGAACGGTCATAAATCGTCCCCCGGACCCCTTTTAATACTTGCGAACGCGTCCAACGATCCTTACCGAGAGCCTCCAGATCCGTGCCGTTTACTTCCTTACTTGTTTGAATAAAGATAAACCGGCCCACCAATACAACAAAAATGACCAGCACACATAACAAAAGAACAACCGCCCGCTTATTCATCACATTCCGCTTAATTTCCAAATTACTCACCTCATCCCATAACGTGATGTTCGAAAAACACCTGCGCGGAGCCAGGGCCCTCCTGCCATTCGGCTAAGAGGACCGCTATATTTTATCGATTTCTACATCCGCGCTTCTTCCTTTTACGAGGAAAAACTAGCCCTGTAGCAAGAGCTAGTTATTCACGACTTTCACTTTATTGTCATCCAATGTCATTCCGAGTTCCTCAGATGCGAGATAGAGAATCCGGTCAGGCGCGCTAAGCTCCACTACCTGTAGGGAGAGACCTTCATTCAGCTGGACCTGTTCAGCAATCAACGCTTCCAGCTCGTACACTTCCTGATTCGTCCCGTAAATCGTCGCGTAGTTATGTACAATCATACTTACCATAAGAAAGGTGCAGGCGACTATGAAACCAATGATTAGTTTTTCGCCAAAGGTAACATTCATTCGCACCCGGCGAACACGCGTTTTCGTTTGAACCTGCTGTTGCTTTTGCTCTTGATACTTACGTGCAACCATACTCATCGAACCCCTCCTTGTTATTGTTTTTCTGCTACGCGGAGTTTTGCAGAGCGCGCGCGGTTATTCGCTTGCAGCTCGTCCTCCGAAGCGACAATCGGCTTTTTGTTGACAAGCTTCAGGACCGGTTCATACCCAGCAGGAACAACCGGGAGACCTGGTGGTAAATCAGGGCCTTTGCTATTCTCCTTAAAGATTTCCTTACAAAGACGATCCTCAAGTGAATGAAAGGTAATGACGGAGAGACGCCCGCCTTTGTTAAGCAGCGAAATCGCATCCTCCAGCGCTTCCTCAAATGCACCCAGCTCATCATTCACGGCAATCCTGATCGCCTGAAAGGTCCGCTTCGCCGGATGCCCCCCCTTGCGTCGGGCCGGTGCCGGAATCGCTTCTTTAATGATCTCGACCAGTTCTCCGGTCGTTTCGATCGTTTTTCGTTCCCGATAAGCCTCGATCTTCCGCGCGATCTGCTTGGCAAAGCGCTCTTCGCCGTATCTGGCAATGATCGAATAGAGCCGTTCAAAGGACCACTCGTTCACCACCTCAAAAGCGGTCAGGGAAGCCGTCTGATCCATTCTCATATCCAGTTCAGCATCCTGATGGTAGCTGAAGCCGCGTTCAGCTTCGTCCAGCTGCGGACTAGAAACACCTAAATCAAATAAAATACCGTCAACGCCCGTTACACCATGCTTATGTAATTCCCGCTTCAAAAAGCGAAAGTTGCTGCGGATAAAGGTGACGCGCCCTTCAAATTCCGCTAAACGTCCCTTGGCAACCTCCAGCGCTTTGTCGTCCTGGTCAAAGGCATATAAATGACCCTGCGGTGAAAGCTGCGAGGCGATTAGCGCGGAATGTCCGGCTCCGCCCAGCGTGCAGTCAACATAAATACCATCAGGCTTAATATCCAGCCCGTCTACCGCTTCTTGCTTTAAGACTGTTACATGTAGAAACAATTCATCACCTCCATGACTGAAACCATGATCCTCTTCCTGCTATTTAGAGGTCAAAATCAACAATATTTTCGGCAATTTCGCTAAATGAATCCTCGGATTCAGCGAAATACGTTTCCCAATTTTTCTTGCTCCACACTTCCACCCTGCTTGACACTCCGATAATCACACACTCTTTTTCCAATTGAGCAAACTCACGCAGAGGAGAAGCAATATTTACCCTTCCCTGTTTATCCAGTTCGCATTCGGCTGCGCCTGAAAAAAAGAAACGAGTAAACGCCCGCGCATCTTTTTTTGTAAAGGGCAATTCTTTCAGTTGGTTTTCGAGCTTCCGCCATTCTTCAGGAGGATAGACAAATAAACATCGATCCAGTCCACGCGTCATCACAAATGATGATCCGAGACCTTCGCGAAATTTAGCCGGAATAATCATTCTCCCTTTTTCGTCTACGTTATGGTGATACTCCCCCATAAACATCCCGAATCCAACTCCCCCCACTTCCTACCCTTAAGTTACCACAACCCTCCACTTAGCACCACTGTAAATTTTGTTTTCTCCACAAAAAAAACTTGCTTATAAAAAGCAAGTTTTTTCGTTCTCATTCTTCCGACAGAAAAAAGAAACAATTATTTACAAATAAAAGAGCTTATGTCTCATATCTAAAGTTACATTAGTCGACAATAATCGGCGAAATTCCTCAATCCCGAGCAAATTCACAAATAAAATCGGATGAAAGACCCGCTCCTGCGGATGCTGCAGCGGGAACAGCCACCGCTCTGCCTCGGCAAATTTTTCAAGCATATGTTCATGCTGTTGTCGAACGAAATGTGCCATTCTTTTTTCTAAAAACTTCAGTTGATCCTCAATAATCAGAGCATTTTTTTCACCGAGCGCTGCCAATGTGACATCCATCTCTTCGGCCAACGCCCGCAATGGACGATGATAGCTCAGCATTTGCTCACGCACCTGTTGTGCAACTTCGTGAACCGGATAAGGATTCTGCTCGGCTAACCACGTCTCACGGATCTGCTCCATACCGCCGCTTAAAAATGGTTCAATTTCATAATCAAACTGGTCGAGCCATTTCTGAACTGCGGACGGAACGATCGTTCCCTGATAACGCGGGATGACGGGCGGCACCTTCCAATCAAAATGATGAAAAACTTCCTTTAAGGTAGCCCAATATAATAATTCACCAGGACCCGAGACAAAAGCAAGCACAGGCAGCAGCCATTCCTGCATTAACGGTCTCGTCACGACATTGTTGCTGAAGCGCTCCGGCTCCTGCTGCAAAAGCTCGCGCAGCTCACGCTTTGAAAAACGCAACTTGCTCCCGCGCACGACAAAGCTCTCATCCTGATAATCGAGTCGCTTCCGCTCGCCATTCACTTCGAGAAAGAGATGGGCATTTTCTGCTTCGGTCACAACCGGGGTGCCGTAACCCGCTTCAGCAAAGGCTTGCGCTCCCCTTTTCTGGGCGGCTTGAACGTCCTCAACTTCCTCGATCAGCCGTTCAAAGTAAGGAATCTCCAACCGGCGAAGCAGCGGATCATGAGCATCGAGCAGCAATAACCCTTCATGACCGAAAAACCAGTTCATTACCTTTTGAAAGAAGCTGACATAGGTTATTCCTTCCTCAAGAAACCCTTCAAGCTTCCCAAGGAGTGTCTTTGTATAGGCGGTTTCCGGCAAGGAAGCGACGACCGTCCGCAGCCACTGCCTCAGCTGCTTTTGCTCGAGTCGCAGCTTAGACGCTGAATTAGCCGCCCCACCATCGTCCAGCATATGTTTTTTCCACTTTTTATTTTTTTCAATATAGACATATCGTATTTCGTCAAGGTCATGATCTTCACCGGCAATCCAGAACACAGGGACGACTGGAAGCCCAAGCTCTTTTTCCTGCTGCTTTGCGATAAGCAAAACAGACATCGCTTTATACACAGTAAAAAGCGGTCCCGTCAACAGACCTGCTTGCTGCCCCCCTACGACAACGAGGGAGTTGGCTTGTTTCAGCTTTTCAATTTGTTGAGCGGCCTCTTCGTGATAAGACAGCTGGGCATGAACTTCCGTAAAGTATTCAGCCAACTGCTCCCTGTGAAAAGAACGGGAAAGCAGCTCTGCCGCTCTTTGCTTATACTTTTCTCGATCAAGAAAAGCATAGTCTAAAAAAGGCAAACATCGCTCCTTCCCTTCACGATAATCTTTCAAAAAGCCGGACCCGGATGAAAGATTCACTTCTCCAACTCTCATATGTAAAGACGTCCCTTCGTATTGCTAAATTCTTACCTCATCATAGCAAAAACTTTTGTGATCACCAAACATTATGAACTGGATCAGCTACTCAGGATGTAATCAGGCGCGAGATTAGTCCATAGCCACTCAGTACTAAGTAAAGGAAAAAGAATAGCAGGAAGTTAACGCGCCAGATTCCCTTTAACAGCTTGCGTGTATAAATATCTCCAGCCGCCTGCCAGTGAAGCCAGGTGAAAACCATCGCAATAAAAAAGAAAATCGCCAAAATCATCCATAAAAAAGAGCGCCCCCAAAGCTCGTACATGATAAAATAAACAGCCGCCATAAATAAGACCACACTTCCATCGGAGGCGACCCGTATGGCTCTTGCTTTCTTTTTTGTCAGTTTTACCGTTATCAGATAGAGTACATACCAGCCCAGCAAAGGCAGGGTAATGACTGTCGCGATAAACCATGAAAGAACCTGACTCAATCGTCTCCCTCCCTTCTTGCAGCATCTTCTTTTGCGATAATCGCTTTGTTAACAAAGTCCAGGACCGGCACGGCAAGCTGCTTTTGTCCGGCAAGCCTGACGAGATAGCCGGTAATACTTGAGATTTCTGTCCGACGCCGATTGGAAAGATCAACGAGCATGGACGACGTATTCGCCGCTGTCTGCTCGCAAACACGGACAACGTGAGCCCATCTTTTTTCGTCATCTTCACGCTCCAACACCTGCATTACTTCACTAAATATCGCCTTCATCATCTCTTTCGCTGCTTCGTTTTTAACGAGCTCGCCGTTTTTTACTGCCAGCAACGCGGTCAGTGGATTAATGCAGGCATTGACAATCAGTTTTTGCTGCAGTATATCGAGCCAGTCATCTTCATAATCAATCGGAAACGCCTCTTTATCAGCCCCCGCCACGAACAGTTCATCAAGGAGCTCGGCTCCTTTTCTGACGTATCCCCATCTCAAGCGGCCACGGCCGGTATGGCGGACGGTCTGATCATTTTCCCGTACGGCTCCATGCTCCATTACCCCAACGGCGACAGTCGCAATTGGCAGGTCCGCCAAGTATTCGATATGGGACAGCCCATTTTGCAAAAATAAAATCGCGAAAATCCGCTTCTCCCTCAATTGGAAAAGCACGTCTTTCACACTGTATGATTTCACGGTCAAAATCACGACATCGAGTTGATCGGTTTCCGTTAAATCGGCTAATGCTTGTGCTTTAACCGGTTTCAGCCGGGTCGCCCCATATGAATCGATCAACTTCAGCCCGTGTCTGTTGATTTTTTCCGCTTGTTCCTTTCGCTGTGTCAATAAGGTAACATCGTGCTTGTGGCCCGCCAGATAATAGGCCGCGAGCAGCCCGATTGCACCCGCCCCGACAATCGCAACCTTCATGCGTTCTAAACCCCTTCTTCTATCAACTAGTTTCACTTATGAAAATTGTACCATATTACTAGCCTTTCATGCCTATCGTTTATATTCTGATTATTGGAATTATTCCTGTTATGCTAGAAATTTTTGTTTTTTTAAACGCTTTCCCACCGACTTGTAGTAAAATAAAAGGGTAAAGACATAATCATTGGAAATCGGGAGGAATGCTAAATGGGAAATCATGAAGTGACACGCTTATTGGTGAACTACAAAACATTAGAAGAATTCAAGAACTTCCGAGAGTTCGGGGCTGCTGAACTTTCCATGAAAGATGATTTAGAAGCGAATATTATTGAAAATGATAGTGAATCACCGTTCTACGGGATTTATTTTGGTAAAAAACTGGTTGCCCGCATGAGCTTGTATAAAATCGAAGCGAAATTTGACCGTTATTTCGAACCGCCGCAGGATTATTTGGAATTATGGAAATTGGAAGTGCTTGAACCATACCGCAAGAAAGGGTACGGAAAAGCGCTCGTCGATTTTGCCAAATCGTTCAATTTGCCGATCAAGACGAATGCCCGTCAAGGCTCCGGCGGTTTTTGGAATTATATGGGTTTTGAGCCTGTTACATACCAGCCGGCGCGCGACCGCGGAGAAAGCCCGTATGTCTGGTATCCGGCAGGTGTCCAGGAACAGCAGGAAAACACCTCTCCGGTCAACGTCGAGTCAAACGAAGAGCTTTAAAGAAGTCAGCCGGCCGGCAAAGAGAGAGACGATGACAAAACGGGTTAGCATGTAGTAGCAATCGCTCTACTTTGCCTTCATCCCGTTGCTTAGGGGCCGGGGAAAAAGGTTAAATCACCTTTTCCCCGGCCCCTCTACGTTTCTATGCTCTGTGCACAGATCACTGCCCTACGATTCTGCGGCATGCTGATAGCCCGACATTTTTCTGGCGCGATCCATGATCGACAACAACGCGCGGTAATCTTCAGCCATGATCCGTTTATCTTCTTTTACTTTTTCTAGTTCCTGCTTTAGCGCTTCATTTTCTTTTTGCAGGCTTTCCACATCTTTCGCTACAGCCTGCTGCTGGTTTTGATGATAATCGTGTAAAAAGTCAAGCACCTGCTCCATCGTCAACGGCGCCGGCGCAGCATTTGTCCCGACGGTCACGACCTCGCTCTCCCGCTTTTGCTCCGCCTCTTGTTCTGTCTGCTCAGCTGGGCTCTTTTGAACGGTCAGCTCCTCACTGGCTTCCTCCTGCCATTTGCTCTCCTGGACCGCTTTTCCTTTCTTATTTTTCGTGCGCTGCTTCTTTGCGAGCGCGATTGCCGATTCATATTTTTTCCGGATCGTTGAGTTCCAACGGAAACCGCAAGCCGCACTTGTCCTTGAGAGCCGCTCGGCAATTTCCTCAAACGCGGCAAGCTGAGTGCTTCCTTCCCTGATATGTCTGAGAACAACTTCAGCTAAAATTAAATCTTCATCTGCAGTCCATGCATCTTGTCGGATTGTGGTCATAGAATTAGCCCCTCCCTAAAGTTTCGTTGCTTATACTGTATGCATCTACTAGAGTAGAAAGACGTACAATTAAGAAAAACGCCAAAGGCATTTCCCCGCTCAAGCTGAGTTAGTTTATCCTGTCTGAGTCTTTCAACAAAAAATTATGCCATTCTATTAGAATTATGACCAATTGTTGATAATGTATTCACTTTCTCATAAGGAGGGCTGTTTATCGGCATACAAAAAAGAGGGGATCCAAAAGGTTTCGCTTAACCTTTTGGATCCCCTCTCTAATTGAATCCAATGATCAATTATTTGTTAATAACTTCCTGGCCTTTGTAAGAGCCACACTCTTTACAAACACGGTGCGCAAGCTTTAATTCTCCACACTCAGGACACTTCGTCATGCCAGGTACTGCTAACTTATAGTGAGTACGACGCTTATTCTTACGAGTTTTAGACGTTCTTCTAAAAGGTACTGCCATCATTCCCACCTCCTTACAGAATTCAATTCTTCAATACCAGCATATGACTGGCTTTATGAAATGAAGGCCGAGCAATGCCGGAGCTTCGATTTTCCTATTCCTTATCAAAAAACTTCGCTAAATCAGCAAGCCGCGGATCAATCCGGTTTTTCTGCTGTTCTTCCGTGACAAGCTCCCAATCCGTTCCTGATGGTGGTGCCTGACGCTGCGCCTCATCATCGGCATAAACCTGAATCGGAATTTCAAGCAAAATCCGTTCCTTCACGTAAGGAAGCAGATCGATCGATTCCCCTTCAATCGGGTGAATATCATCATCTTCCTCATCCGCGATCCACTCATCCGCCGAAGGATGAAAGCGTTCAGAAACGTTCAAGTCAATCGGAAAACGGACATCTGCCAACGTTCTTGCACAAGGCAGAATTAATTCACCTGATAAATGAAGCTTAAATGTCCAAAGCGAACGGGAAAACGTCACCTCTCCACGAACGTCAATGGGAGAGACAGCGCGAATTTCCGCATTTTGTTCTTTTAAGCTCGTCAGATCAACGGTTTCCTCAAATGTAAACGGCTTATGCTTAGCAGCCTGAAGCTGCTGAAGAGACCATTTCATGATCAATCACCTCTAAGACAACAAAATTAAGTATAGCTCTCCGCCTTTTTTTTGTCAACCTTTTTTCTTTACAGCGGTTTGTCTATAATAAACATAGCATTTATCCTCTTTCGAGCATGAGGTTTATTGTAGCATGTCCTCCTATGTGTGTAAAGAATAGCGGGAAGAGCGATCCCGAAAGGAAGTGTTGGAATGAAAGCAGTTGGTATTGTCGTCGAATATAATCCTTTCCATAATGGCCATCTCTATCATGTGACAGAAGCAAAAAATCAGACAGGAGCTGACCTTGTCATCGCTGTGATGAGCGGCTCTTTTTTGCAGAGGGGAGAGCCCGCTCTCTGCTCCAAATGGTACAGAACGGAAATGGCGCTGGCCAATGGCGTCGACATCGTCGTCGAACTTCCGTATCTATACTCTACCCAAAAAGCCGAATTATTTGCAAAAGGAGCGGTGACCATTCTCGCGGAGATGGGTGTCGACTTTCTCAACTTCGGCAGTGAAAGTGGGGAAATCGACCGGTTTTATTCATTGGTCGAGACGATGGAGCAGTATGAGGAGGCATTTAACCGGCTTGTGAAAGCGAGGATGAAAGAGGGGCTAAGCTACCCGCGGGCGACAGCCGAAGCATTTAAACAGTTGGAGCTTGATCCTGCTACACTCAGCCTTCAGGAGCCGAACAATATTTTAGGCTATCATTATGTGAAAGCGATCCGCGAAGGGAATTACGCGATTCAGGCTTCGACAACGCCGCGTAAGCAGGCCCACTACCACGAGCAAACACTGCCACAAAGCGCGATTGCGAGCGCGACAAGCATCCGTCAGGCATTGTGTGCGGACAAGGAGAATGGCCTGTCGCAAAGCAAGCATGTGATGCCGGAGGCGACTTTCCGGCTGCTGAGCGACTATCAAAGAACCTACACGCTCTTACATACATGGGAGCATTATTTCCCGCTCCTTCATTATAAAGTGATGGCAAGTCCGATTGAGAGCCTTCGTGCTAGCTATGAATGTGAGGAGGGTCTGGAATACCGGGTGAAGGAAATGATGATGACGGCCGTTTCCTTTGAGGACTGGATGACAAAAATGAAAACAAAGCGTTACACATGGACCCGCCTGCAACGGCTGGCAACCCATCTTCTAACCAATACGACGAAGGAGGAGATGAAAGCGGGACTGGCCACGCCGCTGCCGTATATTCGTCTACTCGGGATGACTGCTGCCGGTCGGCGTTATTTAAACGATACGAAAAAACAGCGGCAGCTCCCGCTCGTCACCCGCTTTCCAAAAGGAGAAGCGGTGATGTCCCGGCTGGAGGAGCGTGCCACTGCCATTTATTTATCTGCCCTGCCGAACCGGATCAAAGCCGAACAGATTCAGCAGGAGTTTAAACGCTCGCCAATCCGCCTTCACTAGGAACGTGCCGGCAAATTTTCCAAAAAGGATAGCGCCTCATCAAATGTATCAATCGGGATAATTTTCATCTCGGTGCCGATATCGGCAGCGGCCGCCAATGCTTCCTGATAATTGGAGTCAGGCGCGCCGTTTTCGTTAGGGGCTAGGAAATACTCCGCCCCTTCCTTATCAGCTGCGACAACCTTTTGAGCGGCACCGCCAATCCGGCCAACCTGCCCTTCTTCATTAATCGTCCCCGTTCCGGCGATCGCATACCCTTTTGTCAAGTCTTCTTCATGCAACTGATTGTAAATTTCAAGCGCAAACATCAATCCGGCCGATGGACCGCCGATCTGGCTCGTATCAATATGAACATCAGGGGTAAACGTCAGTTCACGATCGGTTATAGGCTCGGAAATGCCGATCCCGACCCGCTCTGCGGTCAGCCCGAATTCCTCTGGAAATGGCGCGAAGCCGAGTTCAACCACCTCAACACGTCCCTCACGCTTCACGGACAGCCGGACCTGATCCTCAGCTGTTTTCCCATTGAGCAGTTCAATCAGCTGCTCGGCTGTTTGCACCGGTGTTCCGTCGACTTCGACAATATGATCGCCCCGCCGGAGTACGCCGTCTGCCGGCATTCCTTCAATTAACGTGGTCACCAGTACTCCTTTATGTACATAGTCAATGTCTTTTTCGGCATGCTCATAGGCGACGATTTTCGCCGTTTCCTGTGAATTCGTCATCGCCATTAATTGCCGATGCTCATACTGTTCATCCGTTTCCCCTTCAAAGCGGAGCTGCTCTTCCGGGTACAACATTCGATACGGACTGAAACGGGCCCAAACATAGAAAAATAAATTGGCTTTTCCCATTTGCACCGTTGTCAGCATAAAGGAGCCGTCCTCCCTATAGCCATCCTCCACTTCGATCACCTGATCGAGGGCCAGTGCGCCGCCTGGCTGCGAATAATAATACGGAAGCTGAAAGAAATGGATAAAAAGCAAAGCAGCCAGTAAAAAAATCCATCTTTTCTTAAGTAACGGTTTTGATTGTGTCATTGATGCCTTTCCTCCCACTCGCGAATACATTGTTTGATTGCGGCCATCTTTTCTTTTGTTGCTGCTTCTCCACAGGCAATCAGCTGTTCAACCCCGGAAAAATCAAGCGAGCTTGAATGCTTGATGATCGGCCTGATCATCACGGAGCTGTTCATCTCCTGCGAACGGACCATTTCACGCGCCATAATATCCATGCTCTGCATCATCACATCATAGATGGTCGCGAGCTCCGGGTCCGTGCGGAAATAGGATACATCAACGGCGATCGTAATATCTGCTCCCATTTCTTTTACAACAGATACCGGAACGCGGTCAATCACCCCGCCATCGACGAGCATCCTGCCGTTCCATTCTTCCGGGACGAAAATACCCGGAATCGCAATGCTCGCCCTCACCGCCGTGGCGACGTCGCCTGAACGGATGACGACGCGCTCGCCTTTTTTAATATCTGTCGCGACGATCGCCACGGGCGGTTCAAGCTCCTCGACATGTTTGTGCTTGGCCAGAAGTCTGATCAGCTCTTTGACCTTTACCCCCATCACGAAACCGAGCTTCGGCACCGTTAAATCAAGATAGTATTTCCGTCGAAATAAGGTTGCGAACCTTTCCAAATGGGCCACCGATTGACCAGCCCCATATAAGCTGCCGACCAACGCCCCCATACTGCTCCCCGCTATCATATCAATCGGGATGTTTTCATTTCGAAGCGCCTTCAGGACACCGATATGAGCATAGCCGCGTGCTCCGCCTGACCCTAAAGCGAGACCGATTTTAGGACGCATCTGTTTCACCGCCATCTCCCCACTTTAATCAGAACTTATTTTCAATGATATGGTCTATTATGGGCTTGTATACGTATAGTTAAATGAACGGACATGTTTTCTTATTCATGTCTCACGTATGCTTATGTACATGAAGGAGGCCATATATTGATGTCCTTATCCATCACCAAAACCTTTTTGCTTGCCATGGCGAGCATGATATTAGCAGCTTCGTTAATGCTCTATCCAAAGGAATCGCTCGATGCTTCGATTCGTGGTATGGAGATGTGGTGGGATGTCGTTTTTCCATCTTTGCTGCCCTTTTTTATTGTTTCAGAGCTGCTAATCGGCTTTGGCGTCGTCACCTTCATCGGTTCCCTGCTAGAACCGCTGATGCGGCCTTTTTTCCGTGTTCCCGGCGTCGGTGGCTTTGTCTGGGCGATGGGGCTTGCCTCAGGAAATCCGGCCGGAGCCAAAATAACCGCCCGGCTGCGTCAGGAAAAAAAAGTGACCAAAATTGAAGCGGAGCGGCTCGTCTGCTTCACCAACTCATCCAATCCATTATTTATTTTCGGGGCGATCGCCGTCGGCTTTTTCCACAACGCCTCATTAGGCATCATCCTTGCCCTCGCGCATTACATTGGCAACATTTGTGTCGGGCTGTTAATGCGGTTCCACGGACGCGATGAAGAGGCCAAGCAGTCTGGTGAGCGTCCTCCCTTCCGCGGTCTGTCCCATGCGCTAAAGCTGATGCACGAGGAACGCATCCGCGATGGCCGGCCGATCGGCAAGCTGCTTGGTGATGCTGTTCATTCTTCTGTCCGGACGCTTTTAATGATCGGAGGGTTTATTATTTTGTTTTCCGTATTGAACAAAATTTTAAGCCTCGTCGGAATCCAAGCCGTACTTGCTTCGTTTTGTTCTATTATACTCGCTTTTTTTCAATTACCAAACGATTTGAGCATTCCGCTCATCTCCGGCTTGTTTGAAATTACATTAGGAGCGCAAATGGTCAGTCAAGTGACAAATGTTGATCTGCTACCGCAAATCATCGTCACAAGCTTTTTTCTTGCATTCAGCGGCTTTTCGATCCAGGCCCAGGTCGCCAGTATTTTAGCGGAAACCGACATTCGCTTTAAACCGTTTTTTATCGCCCGCATCTTTCACGGCTTTTTCGCTGCAGTTCTCGTCTTTCTCCTGTGGAAGCCGGTATATGTCAATCAGCAGGCCGGCTCCGATGCCTGGCCGAGTCTGCCCGTTTTTCTCGACGCTTCTTCCGACCAGTGGATTCAAACGGTTTGGCAGCCATTCAGCCAATATGGTTCGCTTTTTACCCTTTTGATGCTCGTCACTTTCATTTTATTAACGGCGTCGCGCTCATTAAAAAGTGAATAAAAGGAAGAGCCTGAGCCAAAAGGGGGTCTATGGTCCTTTTGTCTCAAGCTCGATGCCGCTGCCATATTTATCAACCACTGAATTTCTTCTTTAAGGCAGCCGCGACAACCTCGGGAACAATATCGGAGACATCGGCATCATATTTGGCCACCTCTTTGACAATGCTTGAGCTTAAATACGAATAATTATTGTTCGTCATCATGAAAAATGTTTCAATCTCCGGCCCAAGCTTCTTATTGATCGAAGCAGCCTGCATCTCATATTCAAAATCGGATACAGCCCGCAGTCCGCGAATAATTGTTCGCGCCTTTTTTGTTTTCATGTAATCGATCAACAGGCCACTAAACGCATCGACTTCGACATTCTCAATATGCTTCGTCGCTTCCCGAAGCAGGGCGAGTCGTTCTTCGACCGAGAAAAGCGGCTGCTTGTTACGATTATGTAAGACAGCGACAATTACCTTATCAAACACCGCCGCCCCTCTTGAAATAATATCAATATGTCCTAACGTGACAGGATCAAAGCTTCCTGGACACACGGCAATACTAGTCATCGATACTTCCTCCTTCATCCGTATAATTGTAGATCGTAATCGTAGTGTCTCCATATGTTTCGCTGCGCTGTTTGCTCACATCGCCGATGCAATCAGGCAATTCCAGCGCACGGTCGTGCTCACATACGATCGTACATGCTGGCTCAAGCAGATTAAAATCCTGAAGAATCCGGATTTCATTAACGAGATTCTGCTTCGCATAGGGCGGATCGAGAAACACATGGGAGAAGGTCAGCTCTCTTTTTAATAACGCTTTCAAGGCCCGCGCCGCTTCGTTTCGATACACTTCAGCCTGGTCGGTCAGCTCACAGCTCGCTAAATTCTGCTTGATCACTTCCACCGCTTTACGGTTTTGATCGATAAAAATCGCCTGCTCAACTCCCCTGCTCAATGCCTCAATTCCAAGTCCCCCGCTACCCGCATAAAGATCAAGGGCCCGTCCTTCCGTGAAATACGGTCCAATCATATTAAAGATCGCTTCTTTCACCTTATCCGTCGTCGGTCTCGTCGTACTGCCGGGCACCGCCTTTAAAGGCAGTCCTTTCTTATTTCCAGATATGACTCTCATGCCATCTTCACCTGCTTCTTTTCCGAAATTACCTCTTTCATCCTACCATAAAAAAGAGTCGTTATCCTCTTCTGCACTTCATTCGTTTTTTATGTATGAAGCGGGCGCAATTCGTCCATACTGACAGTAGTAGCACTCTTGTTAGTGTTACGACAACCGCGGAGAAGGCTTACGTTTCCCCATAAGTTCTTCCTCCGGTTTCTCCTCTCCCATAGCCTACAAGCATATGAATATATGCATATAGGCACCTCACAAGGACATCCTTGTGAGGTTTTTTTTCTCGACAAAACCGGCAAAATCTGCTACATTTTCAGCTAGAATCGAAATTGACAGAAAGTAGGCATGAGCATGATTCAACGCTTTATTTTATTAGGAGAAGGCTATACGGACTTATATGAACTGTTTGAAATCGCCCGCACGAACCGGCACCGGCTTGAGCGTCTCGTTCAGCTCGATACGGTCATATCCGGACGGAAAAAGTCTTCGCTGGTCGTCATCTTACAACCCGCGGAACCAGGGAAGCTGATGCCGCTCTATCTATCACTGGAAGGCGTTTATCCGCCGGAAGAAAAAGAAACAGAGCGCTATCAGCTGTTCGAGCAGCTCTCCCGTGAACTTGACGCCCCGATTCATCGCCTTGAAGTTAAGCCTTCCGCGGACTTTAACGAGCTTGAGCTTTATTTTCAATATGTAATCGGCGTTCTTCGCCTCAACCGTTTTATCCCGCCCCTTCAGTAGCAAGGAGGGTCTTTTCTTTCCTCCTACAAAAAAGGAGCTTGAAACAAAAGGGGAACTATTTCCTTTTGTTTCAAGCTCGAAGCAGTGTGCGCAGAATGGAGCCGCTGCCATCTTTTTCTCTCTTTTCAAGTTTTACGAAGAGGACATCACGTATTTACCTACATGAGGGGAGAGCCACCGCTCCTGAAATAGACTTTCCACGACCTTCCTTCTCTGCTACTAATATGTTTTTATGACAATGCTTTTTGATTCCGTTGTTGTTCCGCACGAAAGCGCCGGCTGGCGGGTGGAATCACTTTCTTTTTGACGAGCAGCACATTGCCAAGCAGCAGCAATGCCGAAATCAAAAACAGACCGCGCACTCCCGCCGTGGCGACAATTGAACCGCCAAGTACCGGGCCAAGCATATTCCCTAAATACATCGCGCTGTTTGAAAAGCCGTATGTCCGGCTCTCCATTCCGCCCGGGGCGTGAAGTCGGATGAGCGTATTGGCACAAGGCAAAAGCCCACCTAAACAAAGTCCTACAAAAAAACGTAAGCAGATCAGCTGCCAAATTTCCGTCACGAACGCCAGCGGAATCGAAAAGCAAGCGGCACCAAGCAGAGCATAAATCAACACTTGATGCGCACCGACCTTGTCACCGAGCCTGCCAAGCTGTGAGGATCCGAGCATATTGCCAAAGCCAAGCACGGAAACGGCCAAGCCGGCAAAGAGAGCAGCCTGTTCCGGAGAGGTCAGCTCTTCGACAAAGATCGAAAGCAGTGGGTTAACGCCCATAATCGCCAGCTGAATAAAAAAGATCACGAAATAAATCGCAAGGACGGGCCGATGCCCGGTAATCTGCTTCCATTCCTGCCATGTATTCGTCTTCTCTTTGACCTCTGCCGGGGTAAAGGATTCCCTCACGAAAAAAAGCACGACTAGCGTTGCCAGCAGCAGTCCCGCTCCCGTTACAAAGAAAATCATCCGGAAACCGAAAGCCTGCGCCAGGACCCCGCCGATCAACGGGCCACATATCGCGCCGGCAACTGTTCCCGCCTGCAGAAATCCGAGCGCATGTCCCGCCTTCTCCTTCGGCGTATTCGTCGCGACAAGGCCGATTGAAGCAGGAATAAATCCGGCAATCACGCCATTCGCAAGTCGCAGAAGAAGAAGAGATACCGGCCCTGTCGCAAAGCCTGTTAAGCTGATAATCAAAGCCATGCCGAAGCCGGATCGCAAAATCATCATTTTCCGTCCGTATCGATCAGCTAAGCGTCCCCAAAATGGGGAAAATAAAAATGCCGTCAAGAAGTTCGCTCCGAAAATAACGCCGGCCCATAGCCCGATGGCCCCGGGGTCGCTTACACCGAGCTCCTGCAAATAGAGAGGAAGAAAAGGCATAATCATCGTCATTGCACTCATCACAAGAAATTGACAGATCATTAAAATATATAAATTTCGCTTCCACCCGCTCATTCGAATCACTTCCTTATTTCCATTGTATATTTCGTATGACGAAATATACAACCCGCTTCTCCTATGTTTAGTAAAGAGATTGAGCCGGTTTCCATCCATTTCTTCAATTTTCCTGCCATTTAGGCAACGGTTGATTTTCGGGAAACAACAGTATTTCCATTACATGAGAGCATGTACATCCAGCGCTGCTGACATAGCCCTCGCTCTCCGCGGGAAACTGGTTATTTCATTTCCTCCTGGCTTTTTTGGTATCGGCTCTTCGACCTCGCTGCTGGGATGAGGGGCCCCAGGCGGGCGTTGAACAAAGCTAAAAGGGGCTCGAAAGAAATTCATAGAGACAATAGTTGTTTTTGCTGACATAAATCTGAGAAAACTGGCAACATGGCACCGGAGGAACAGCAAACCGACAGGGCCGTCTCCGGAAAACCATATGAAAAATACAAAAACGACTTTGAGCGTCCTATCTCAAAGCCGTTTTCTACGGATCTGAAGAGTGTCCGTAAAGCTTGGACACTCTTAAATCCCCATTTTATAATCATATTCCTTTGCTCTGTCAGGCTTTGCATTTTGAAACTCCGTCGCAATAAACGGTCGCATTGACGGCTTTACTTCACGAACAAAATGAAAGGATTCCAGCTTCTTGATTGTGTCTTCCACTTTTTCCTGATCGCAATAAAAGACGACATACTTCATTTTTTTTGAGACATAGTGAACATGTCCAAACCGGCGTAATTGTCTGGCGAATTTAAGAGAAGTCAGCCACACGGCAATCCCCTGGCGCTTTGAACTTAGCATAGTTTATCTCCTTTTATTCATCTCTTTCTACTGTAACATGGACCGTTTCTGCTCTTCAATCTTCTTTTTGCCGGCTTTCTTAACCGCCACAGCTGCAGCTGCCGCCGGAACCGCAGCCGCCGCTGCATGACATCGAATCAAAGAAAGGATTGCCAGTCGGTACTTTTATCGTCGGGGATACCGCGCGGGCTATGATCTCACTAACCTCATTCAGCAGTGACTCCAGCTCACGCTCCGCCTTTTTAAAAGCGACTACAGTTGGCATGACATCCATTTCACGCTTCCGCTCGCGAATCTCCGTGGAGATCCGCTTATAGTCAGGATGGTACTTCCCGAAGCGCTGCACATCCTCATACTGCTCTTTAATAGCGTTAAACTGCCGGATGCACTCCTGGGCTTCTTTATCTTCTTGCAATTCATTTTTCGTGCGTTTATACTCTGAAAACGGCTCTGATAAGAGAATCGCTTGACTTAACGCGTCCGTTTCTTCCATTAATTCCAATGTCGACATGGTTACAAGCATCACCACACCTCCTCCCCTGCATTATACCACGTCTTGTGAAAAAAACGAATGATTCAACCAGGCATCCCGACTGATTCCTTTCCCTTTCAAGACCCCTGTCCTTAGCATTGACAATCCGCTTATCTATGACTATAATTCATTCGACTTATGTAAAAATGAGAGAAGAAGGGGCGTACACAGTGAAGATTGTTACCTTTAATCCGTTTCGCACGATCGGCATTCCGGGCATTAAGTATGTCAAGCCTGAGCATATGTTTAAGGAACGTGCCAAAATTGCGGAAGCTGATATTTGCCTTTTCCCTGAAAACTGGCAGGTTAATGCACTCGTTTACGGGATGAAAAAGAGCATTTTTCCAAGCATTCAGTCCATCCAGCTTGGCTTTAATAAAATCGAAGTAACCCGCGCACTTTGGAGCGTCTGTCCGGAGCATGTGCCAAAAACGGTTATCCTTGGCCGGAACGACGACAATATTAATCGCGTTTTCGCTGAATTTCCGTTTCCTTTTGTCGCCAAAGAAATTCGTAATTCAATGGGCAGAGGCGTTTTTTTAATCGAGGATCATCAGCAGTTTTATCAATATGCCGAAAACAACCCTTACTTCTATGTACAGGAATATTTGCCGATTGACCGTGATTTGCGGATTTGCGTTGTCGGTGATGAGGTGATTGCCTCCTATTGGCGGATCAATGAGCGCAATTCTTTCCGCAATAATGTCGCCCAGGGCGCCCGGATTTCGTTTGAGGATATTCCGGAGGATGCGGTAACCCTTGTCCAGCAGACGGCCAAACAGCTTGGCATCAATCATGCCGGCTTTGATCTCATTTCTGCCGGAGGCAAATTTTATTTTCTGGAATTCAACACGCTTTTTGGCAATCAGGGCTTTCAGCAGCTGGGCGTCTCCGTCGAACAGCATATTTACAAGTATATTAGCGCGCTTGTTAAAGAGTAACGGAAAAGGTTGAATCAAACCCGTATGGAGAGCGATCATTTTTCACAGCCGAAACTGTAATGGTATGCTCTCCCGGTGCTAATCCTTCAATGATAAATGCCGCTTCGAACAAGGTCGCAACATGCTCATCATCGACATATAACCGCAAATGGCCTTCACCTTGCTCGTGCAAAGATCCAGCCTTTTCCTCTGAAAGCATAAAATCATTGAGAAAGCATTCGACATAGATCCTTTCATCTTTCACCTGATGGGTCACAACCAGCTCCTGCTCTGACTTAATTTCAATCACTTCAACATTTTGCAATGGTGTGACACGGATCGAAGACGAATGAACCTGCTGATCGGCCGCCTCAACATGAAGACTGACTGCACAGATTGTGCTGAAAATAAGAATTGTTAGCCACATCTGCTTCACTCAGCTCACCCCTTCCCTACTGATAGGGTTCCCTGCCGCAAACGGACTATTCGACGATTTTACTGTCCGGCCTGCGCTTGCGCCACTGTCGCCTGCCCCATCCTCAGCATCTCAATCATCATCATCGCCAATCCAAGCTGATTTTGCATTTTCTCGACCCGCTGCGGCAATGTCCGGCCATAAAAATAGTTAGCTTCTTTCTCCATCGCCTGCAATTGTCCCGGATCTCTCGCTAAGCGGCGATACCAGACCGGATGCTGTCTGACATATTGTCGCAGTTCGGGCGAAGCTTGCAGCACTTGCAGCACATCACGTCTCACTTACTCCCCCTCCTTCTTAATCGCGGCGAAATGAAAATGGATGGTCCTGCGGTTTCTGGGAAGGCTGATTCGTCGGCCGCTGGAACGTCTGAATCACGTTTTGGACATTTGCCAGCACCGAGCTGAATTGAGCCAGATGATTTTGCAAGTCCTGAACGTTCATCCGCCGAATCAGGCCCATCACCTGTCCAAGCGTATCAGAAGCCGTTGAAGCTGAGGCTGTATGTGCGGCCGTTTCTTCTTCCGCTGTTTCCTGGGCATGCGAAGTGTCAGCCTTCACTGAACGGTAGGTTTGCCACTGCTCATGCTCGGCTCCCAATACCGACCATTCTTCAAAAATCGTTTGAAGCGAGCGCCGGTTGGCTTTCACTTCGGTAATGAGCGCCGGATGCTGTTTCATAAACTCTTTAAATTGCTGAACAGAAGGGTGTAATTCCTGATTTTTCTCCATTAAATTCACCTTCTTTTTCCTGTCATACTATAGCTTACAAATGAGCCTAGTCCTTGGTTCGCCCATTTTTTAAATTTTTTTGTGACCGGGACGTGAGAGAATGGATCTTGCCGGCAACGGCTCCGCTCATTTAAAAGAAGATGCTAAGACGAAGGCGAAATTGAGTAGTAGAAACATGGCAGCGGCTCCGTTCTGCGCAAATTTGCACCGAAGAAAATCACTTCGGTACAAATGTTAAAAACTTGCGCAGACTCCGCTCCCTGCTTAAAGAGATGTGACGTAAGGAAGAGCCTTGGTCTTTGCAATGGCTCCACTCGCTGCTCCTCTGCCAGGAGAAAACCATTCCTGGCAGACCTCAAAACCTTGCAGCGGCTCCGCTCATTGCTAATAGAAGCTGCCCCGGTCGGGGCAGCTTCTATAAATCAAAGGGGGTCATGAAGTTTTGGGTGTAGTAATCCTGATAGACGCCGACGCCGAGGTGGGTAAATTCTTCATGGAGCAGTGTCGCCCGGTGGCCTTCACTGTTCAGCCAGCCTTCGACGGCCGCTGCTCCGTCTACATACTTCGCGGCAATATTTTCTCCAACCGCTCTAAAGGGAATTCCCCCGTTTTCAAAACGGTCGCCAAGCTCACCGTAGGTCGGCGATGTGTGGGAAAAATAATTTCCCTGATTCATATCCTTACTGTGCAAATAAGCGACGTTCGCTACCTCGTCATCCCATTCAACTGGAGCGAGTCCATGCCGGTGCCGGATCAGATTGGTCAGATCAAATATTTGTCTCGCCTCTCCTTTTTCAATCTCGGCCCATTGCTGTGCCGACAACTCGGGAGCGACCGGCAAATCTCCGCGATATGTCACAGAATAAGGGCGCTGCAAGAGCAAGACTTCTTCCGTCAACAACCGGACACTTGAAAGCTCTCCAGTAAACGTATCAAAATATAGCTGAAGCCATTGATCATCCAGCTGAATGAGCGGACGCATGCGCAAATCTTCATCCGATAACTGAAAACGGAAGCTCCAGTTGACATCGACTTCCCTGGAAAACGAAAGATCGGCGTTTATTTCAGCGTAGGTTTCACCACTGTCGAGAAAGCCTAAATCCTGTAAAAGGTTGCCGGCGATAAAGGCCGTGACAACCTGCGCCTCGTCGACGCCAATTTGCATGTAGGACAATTCGGATAAAGGATAAATCCACCAATCATAGCCATAGGCGGAAGGATCTATTCGCGCCGGCTCACCATACTGCTGCCTCACTTCCTCCTCTCGCATTCCGATCAGGCCAATCGCATCTATGCTCGGGCTGTGATTTTCTTCTGCTGCTAAAAGCTCTTCTCTATCTCCAGTTTGCTCTTCAGGCTCCTCAACAATCTCTGTCACCTCTGAAGAAGAGCCAAACCATTCCTTGATTTGCTGCGCAAACATCGTTTCAAAAGCAATCAGAAAAACAAATAAACAGATCCCGATTCCAACAACAAAGCCCTTTTTCAAGTCAACCCTCTCCTTTTTGCTGCGGCTACTTCTACCTCTTATCTATTTCGAAGTCTTGGCCCTGACTCCTTTCACTAACAATGTAACCTTCTGTCTTTCTCACGATGACCGTGTCGAATCACCCGGCAGCCGCCTCGTAAAGCCAGATTTCCACCCGAAGGTCTTACCCTTTTTTTCCACATTTCAATCTCCATAAAACATTCACCATTCAAACGTTGCAACCGAAGCTTTTTCATACTATCATAAGTAGAGTACATATAATGAATTGGAGGCGTATTCGTAGTGAAATTCGAGCATATAGGACTTGCAGATAAAGAATTTAAATTTGAAACGGTTCGCTACGCTGCAGAATCGATCGGTCTTGTTCACGCAGGACAGTGGGATTACGAGCGGGTCATGTTTGACTACAAAATTGTAAATCAGGATGACATTTATTACCTGCGTTTGCCGGCTTATGCGATTAAAGGGGATATTCCGCATGATGATACGATTATCAAGCTGATGACACCTATTCTGGGTAAACACTATTACCCACATGGTGTCGAATATGAAGGAGAAACCTTCCCGCAGCCAATCATTGACAAATGCAATAAGAAGCTTGAGCTGTTAAAGAAAATGCTTGAGGAAAACGAGAAATAAGAAAAAGGCTGTCCCGCTTTCATGGGTCAGCCTTTTTAAAAACGCGCGGAACGTTACTGTCTTTCCCTGATTGTAACAATGCGCAGCCCTTCATTTCCACCGCGGATCATCTCGTAACGGACGTTTCTCTCAATTATTTTGTCTTCCGTCCGCTCATGTAAAATAACTTTTTCATACGCATCGGCATGAATTTCATCAATTTCATCGACATACACTTTATCAATACGGAAGCTATCTAACGTTTTCGTCGTCTGTTCACTGTGAAGCTCTTCAACATAGCGGCGTAAGGAATGGTAATAGCTGTTATTCGTAATTAAGTATGACTCCATCCGATTAAAGTCACCTGTATTAACGGATTCAACCATCGTTTCCTTATAAGCTCTGGCAAAAGCCGTCACCTCTGCCGTGAGGTCTTCATCTGCTTCAACCAAATGCTCTGGCTCTGTTGAAAAACAGGCCGTACATAAAATGGATATGGACATAATAAATGATAGTACGAGTAGCTTTTTCACGTTAAAACCCCTTGTTTGTTTATCTCTATTTCTCCAGTCTTGCTGATTATAGCATACATCGAGAGCTTAGGTCCGCAGGAGTGAAGAAAGTAATGTGAACACGAAAAAAATTTAAAACGCTTGTCACTGTTAAATATTTCTGCTTCATACTATAATAAAGATAGCTTGTATTGTGTATGAGAGGAGTCCCAAATTGGCAGCACTACTGACAAAACGAACATTTCTAATATTGCTTTCAATTATCATCTTAGTTGTATTAGCCTACTTTATTTTACCAGTCTCTCTACCGCTGATTACAGCCTTTGTGACCGCTCTGATTTTGTCACCTGCTGTTTATATGCTGCAAAAGCGGGCTAAGGTGAAACGAAACATAGCCGTTATGATTATTTTCACCCTGTTTGTTTGTTTTATCGGATTATCAGGCTATTACTTAACGACGCAGGTTGTTACGCAAAGCACCGCCGTTGTTGAAAACCTGCCGCAATATATTAATGATCTAAATCGCGCCTGGTTAAACATGCAACGCAATTTAGAAAATGAATACGAAAACTTACCTCCTGAAATTGTACAGGAAATTAATATTCAGGTCACGAGAGCACTAAATGAAATGCGGGCGACGATCAGTGACCGTAATTTAATCAATGATATCGCTTCGGTCATTTCCAGTATCCCGGGATATCTTGTTACGTTCCTTGTTTATTTAATCGCCTTATTTTTGTTTATGCTCGAACTGCCAAGCTTAAAAGTAAAACTGTTTGCTTACCTTTCCGACAAAACGAAAGAGAAGGTCAATTTTATGACATCCCGTCTTCGTTATGTCGTCTGGGGCTTCATTAAAGCACAGTTCCTAGTCAGTATTATTATCTTTATTGTTTCGCTGCTCGGTCTTTTGCTCATTGCACCCGAAGTTGCGTTACTGATGGCTTTTATTATTTGGATTATCGACTTTATCCCGCTCATCGGTTCCATTGTCATTTTAGCCCCATGGGCCATTTTTCAATTAGTGGCTGGCAATATCGCGATCGGTACACAATTGCTCATTCTTGCCGCGATTCTGCTTATCATCCGGCGGACAGTGGAGCCAAAAGTAATGGGGCAGCAGATTGGCCTTTCCCCACTGGCAACCTTAATTGCGATGTACCTCGGTCTCATGCTGTTCGGGGTCATGGGCTTTATCATCGGGCCGCTGATCGTGATTGCCTTTACGTCTGCAAAGGAAGCCGGGATTATCAAAATGAACTTTAAAGTATAGGAAAGAAAAAGCTGCTGAAAAAGTATGATTTACACTTTTCCAGCAGCTTTTTCGAGTTCAATGGCCTCTGTGAAGCCATTGCCGATAGGTCCAAAGCTAGTTTTGTCTCAGGCTCTCAATAGTACGGGGAGATCATCAAGTAGACGACGACTCCTGTCAGGCTGACATAGAGCCAAATCGGCATCGTCCAGCGCGCGATTTTGCGGTGGCGTTCATTTTCCAGATTCCATGCCCTGGCGACCGCTGTTAAAGCAAGCGGTACAATAACGGCAGCAAGGATGATATGGGTAATCAAAATAAAGTAATACAGTCCCGCCATGAAGCCTGTCCCTCCATATGGAGTGGAAGGCGAGAGGAAATGATACGTTACATACGTAACAAGAAACAATGTCGTCGTAACAAAAGCGGCATAAATAAAGCGCCGGTGGACGGTGATATTTCTTTTTAAAATCGCTGCAAGAGCCGCTACTAAAAATAAGAAAGTAAAGCTGTTAAAGATCGCATTCATCATCGGCAAAATCGTGACATCGAACGCAGTGAAATTTTCGTATCCAGGCAGTCCGGACAGAATAACGACCAATCCGTTCACAAGAATGGTAATCATAATAATAGCTGGTTTATAATTGCGTTTTTTATGGGGACGGTCGATTGCCGTTTCCTTCATATGAATCACTCCTTTTCTCTTTCTTTCCTATTATACATGACCGGCAGCCGTTGCTAAAATTAAAGCATTTACAATCTTATGAACATGACAGAGGGCATCCAAAAAGCGTTCGCTTTCGGATGCCCTCTAAAATCAGCTTAATATTTCACAACACCAAGAAGTAACATTAGCGCAGCAATTGTCGGCATCGTAACAAAGATTCCAGATACCATAAATGCTGTCGCCCAACCGTGATCCTTATCTTTCAGATGCATGAAGAACAGCAACTGAAGCGCAAGCTGGATAACAGCTAAAATCAAGATGAACGGCACGGCAAATGTTCTTGGAATAATATCAGCACTCACCGCTAAAAAAGCAATAATCGTCAAAAAGATCATTAACGCAAACACAATAATTTGCCGACGAATCTCTTTGTTCGTTTTACGCTTTTCTTCTTCTGTCATTGCACTTTTCTCAAATGGTTGACTTAAGTTATCTGCCATACGATCAACCTCCTACTCCCATAAGATAAACGACAGTGAAGATGAATACCCACACTACATCGATAAAGTGCCAATATAACGAGGCGACATAAAATTTAGGAGCATTTGTTAACGTAATTCCGCTCTTATTATAGCGAATGAGGAGCGTCATAATCCAGAACAATCCAAAGGTTACATGAGCTCCGTGCAGACCAACCAATGTGAAAAATGATGAAGAAAATGCACTTGTCGTATAACCGAATCCATGAAGGACATACTCATAGAACTCAAAAATTTCGAATCCTAGGAAGCCAAGTCCGAGCAGGACTGTAATCCACATCCAGATTTTAAAAGTGCCGAAATTATTTTTCTTCATAGCAAACATTGCCAGCACACTCGTCAAACTACTTGTTAAAAGAAGCATTGTCATAATAAAGACTAAAGGGAGCTGGAACATCTCCTGAGAAGATGGACCATCAGCAATCCCATTTCTTAGCCCTAAGTACGTTCCAAAGAACGTTGCAAACAGAATTGTTTCACCACCAAGGAAGAACCAGAAACCGAGAAACTTGTTTTTCCCTTCCAATGTCGCTCTCTCAGGATGCGAAGGAAGCCCTTTTGAAGTGTCAACTGCACCCGCCATTTCTTAGTTCCCTCCTTTCGACTGCAAATCAGCTTTAATCGTTTCCACAGGAATATGATAGCCGTGGTCTTCTTTGACTGAACGAATAAACATACAACCGAATGTAATCGCCAAACCGCCAACCGCTACAATCCAAGGATTAATAAGCGGATTTTCCATGTTTAGCATGATAAAGCCAAAACCAGCAAAGTAAAGACCAACTGCCATAATTAATGGTAAAATGGAGCCGTTCGGCATATGAATCTCACCTAGCGGTTCAGCCGGCTTCATTGTCCCGTCACCATGCACCTTTTCGTAGAAAAGTGGATCCAAAGAACGAATCTGTGGAGTTTGTGCAAAATTATACTCAGGTACTGGAGTTGGAATTGACCATTCAAGTGTACGAGCATCCCAAGGGTCAGCAACTGTGACGCGCTCTCCTTTGTACGCAGAGTAAATGATGTTAATTACCAGGATAATGACCGCTGTTGACATGAAGAATGTCCCGATCGTACTGATAAAGTTAAAGGCATCAAGCCCTTGGTCGCCAAGATACGTGTATACACGACGCGGCATACCCATTAGTCCTAGCAAATGTTGAACAAAGAATGTTAAATGGAAGCCGATATAGAAAATCCAGAAAAACAGCTTACCAAGCGTTTCATTCAACTTATGACCGAACATTTTCGGATACCAGTAAAATAATCCGGCAAATAATGCAAGAACGATACCACCAACGATAATGTAATGGAAGTGAGCAACAACAAAATATGTGTCATGATACAGGTAGTCGACCGGCGCCATCGCAAGCATAACCCCTGTGACCCCACCAAGTACGAATGTCGGTACGAAAGAAGAAGCAAACAGCATCGCTGTATTAAATGTAATCTTCCCGCCCCACATCGTGAAAAGCCAGTTAAAGATCTTAATCCCGGTCGGAACGGCGATTGTCATCGTCGCCACCGCAAAAATGGAGTTTGCAACAGGTCCCATACCCACTGTAAACATGTGGTGAGCCCAAACCATGAAGCCTAGGAAGGCGATGATCATTGTCGCAAATACCATCGCTGTATAACCGAACAAACGCTTTCTTGAGAAGGCCGGAATAACTTCTGAAATAATACCGAAGGCCGGCAATACAAGAATATATACCTCAGGGTGACCAAAAATCCAGAAAATATGCTGCCAGAGTACAACGTTCCCCCCCATGCTCGGTATGAAGAACTGCCCATCAAAGAGACGGTCAAGCATAAGAAGAGCAAGGCCAGCAGCAAGTGGTGTGAAAGCAAATAAAATCAATGTTGATGTAACAAACGATGTCCAGACAAACAATGGTAAACGCATCATTGTCATACCAGGAGCACGCATGTTCACAATCGTTACTAGAAAGTTAATCGCTGATACAAGCGTACCAATACCCGCTACTTGAAGACCGAGCACGTAAAAATCCAACCCAAGTCCGGCATAATCACGGCTTGATAACGGAACATACGCTGTCCAACCAGCATCCGGACCGCCGCCAAAGAACCAGCTTGTGCTAAGCAAAAGTCCACCGGCCATGAAAATCCAGAAGCCAAGGGCGTTTACAAATGGAAACGCCACATCCCGCGCTCCGATTTGGAGGGGAATCACAAAGTTCATAAACCCGAATAACAAAGGTGTAGCCGCTAAAAAGAGCATGATTGTACCATGCATCGTAATGAATTCGTTAAATGTTTGCCCACTTAAGAAATCCATTTGAGGATACATGAGCTGGATCCGCATAAAAAGCGCCATTACACCAGCTTTAACAAAGAAAAGCGCCCCGGCGATCAAGTACATTATACCAAGTTTTTTATGATCAACCGTTGTTAACCAATCCCAGACGACGCTTTTTTCCTGTTTATGTGTAGCCAAAGGGTTAACCTCCTCTTTTTTCAATTTGTCTTTATTGTTCATTCACAGATAGCGAACGAAGGTAAGCAATAAGTGCTTCCATTTCTTCGTCACTAATTTGCGGGAAAGAAGGCATGTTATTCCCTTGCTTCAATGACGCCGGATCACGAATCCACGCAGCAAGATTTTCATCATCATTTTCAAGATAACCCGCAATAACCTCACGATCAGCAAAGTTCGTCAGCGCCGGCCCAGCAGCAGTACCGGTTCCACCGACAGCGTGACAGCTAATACAGCTTAAGCCGTCAGCGCCGAAAAGCTCGCGACCTTGCTGAGCAAGGGCATCCGTCGGCTCTTCAACTTCAGCCTGCATGTTTGCAACCCATTGATCATACTCAGGTCGCTCCAAGGCGATGACTTTGAAGTCCATCAAGGCATGAGCAGGACCACAGAGCTCGGCACACTTCCCTTTATAAGTGCCTGGCTCATCCGCTTCTAACCAAATAGAGTTCGTAATACCAGGAATCGTGTCAATCTTACCACCTAATGCCGGAACCCAGAAGGAGTGCATAACATCTTGTGCATGCAATTCAAATAGCACCTTCTCACCGACAGGTATGTACACTTCCTGACCAGCAGTAAATCCTTCATTTTCATAATCAAACTGCCACCAGAACTGGTGACCTGTTACTTTAATTTCGACAGTATTCTCCCCAACTTCAGGATCCGGTTCGTCATCTGCCATCATAAATGTTCCCGTAATTGTTGGAACAGCTAAAATGATTAGCAGGATAATGGGAATAACTGTCCATGTGATTTCCAGTGCCGTACTCCCGTGAACTTGTTTAGGAAGCTCATCGTCACCAGCTTTACGACGATACTTTGCAAGGATAATGAAAAAGATTGCAAATACGACAATTGTGACAAATGCCATAATATACAAAGATAAAAGCATTTTGTCAAAAATCCATTGTGACTGCGGCCCCTTTGGATCGAGGGCAGTTAAGTTTGTTTCTCCCAGACAGCCAGTTAGCAAAAAGACTAACAATGAGAGAGGTAGAAAACGCCATACGGTTTTCCTTAGTTTCATCTGACAATCCAACCTCACTTTCATAACGTAGCTCATCACTACAAATAGTTATATCTATAATCATCGTTCCTTCACTTAAAAGAGGTGAACAATGACCATTAGAACAAATAGAATGGTTAAGTAGTTTAATGAGTAGACAAACATCAGTCTGGCCCATTTTATATCATCTTTCATCTTAAAGCCGGCAATGCCAAGAACTAACCAGCCAAGCCCAAGCACAGCGGCCACGATTGTGTAAACAGTGCCAAAGGGATAGAGCATAAGAGAGACAGGCAACAATGCTGCTACATAGACAACTATTTGACGCTTTGTCATCGCAAACCCGGCAACAACTGGAAGCATCGGAATTCCGGCAGCCCGGTACTCTTCGACGCGCTTCATTGCCAGTGCGAGAAAATGCGGCGGTTGCCAGAAAAACATAATAAAAAATAACAGCCATGCATAAGAATGAAGGCTTCCATCAATCGCCGCCCAGCCAATAAGTGGCGGAACAGCACCTGAGAAACTACCTACAATCGTATTAAGGGTTGTCGTGCGCTTTGTCCACATCGTATATAAAACGACGTAAATAAAAAGCCCGATCAGACCAATGACAGCAGCAGTCGGTGTCGTCAAAGCAAGGAAAACAAGTCCAAGAGCCGCCTGCAATAACCCAACCAGTAAAACATGATTGGCTGAAAACCGTCCAGTTACTGTCGGACGTTCTTTCGTTCGTTCCATAATATGGTCAATATCACGATCAATATAGTTATTTAATGTACAGCCTCCTGCCATTACAAGCGCTGCACCTAACAAACCAAAAACCATGGCATCCAAATGTGCTCCGATTCCATTGCTTGTATACACAGCTGCTAAATAAATACCGGCAAATGTCGTAAGTAAGTTGGAAGTTACGATTCCTTGCTTGGCAAGTACTAAATAATCTTTCCACGACCTTTGCTGCGTAGTGGCAACTGGTGGCTCTGACATCACATCCGTTGCTTCAAAAGCAGTATTGGTCTTATTCATCAAATCTTCACCCCCTTTGTAGAATTAACCTTCTTTAATACTCTTCTACAAAAAATAAATTAGGCGAATGTTAGCTCCCCTAATATCTGTCACAATCACATTATATATCAAATTCTACTCCGTTTCATTAAAATCCTGAGTTTCACATTATCTTCACATTTGCTGTAAATGCCATAAAAATTTCACTCAGGCTAAATTGACTTTTATGTCCGATATTCTATAAGATCAATTTGAGCGATCTAATGCCCTTGCCTACTCTAGCATATTTTTCACCAATTTTATAGAGGGTATTCAAAAAGGTTTGTTTTCCTTTTTCGGCTTACATTTCGAAATAGAAAGAAAGGTGGAGTGAATGCATAGAAAATTAAAGATTTATGGCATTCTGACCTCAATTGGTATTCTTATCGTCCTCCTTCAGGGAGCACTTGTTACAAAAACGGGATCCGGTGAAGGATGTGGAGCAACCTGGCCGCTCTGCTTCGGCGAAGTGATCCCGACAAGTCCGGCAATCGAAACGATTATCGAATACAGTCATCGGATCGTTTCCGGCCTGGTTGGCGCGATGATTATCGTCCTTGCCATCTGGTCGTGGAAGCAGCTGAAGCATGTCAAGGAAGCGCGGCTGATGGCCATTCTATCCGTCATCTTAATTATTTTCCAAGGTTTGCTCGGAGCCGGCGCGGTCGTATTCGGTCAATCCAACACGATTCTCGCCCTTCATTTCGGTATCTCAGCGATGTCACTCGCATCCGTCGTGCTTTTAACCATTCTTTCCTTTGAAGATGGAAAGGAGCGGCCAGTGACCGTGCACGTAACTAAACGATTTAAAGCCTTTTTCTTTATTGTCATTACATACTGCTATGCTGTTATTTATACAGGAGCGTATGTAAAGCATACCGAAGCTACCCTATCCTGTGCCGGCTTTCCCCTTTGTAACGGACAACTGTTCCCGGGATTAACCGGTCCTGTCGGCGCTCATTTCATCCACCGTGTTACGGGTATTCTTCTTTTAATCCTTTTATTCGTGATGATGGTCTGGGTGCTGCGTCATTACAAAACGCAGCGGTTGCTTGTCTGGATCAGTGTGATCTGCTTCCTGCTTGTTACAGCGCAGCTCATTAGCGGAGTATCCGTCGTCTTTACACAAAATCAGATTTTGACAGTCGGCTTGATGCACGCTCTCATTATCTCAACATTATTTTCCGCCCTTTGCTACCTTGCAATGATTTTATTTCGCAAGCGGGCGTATTGACCAGTTCCATGAGGATATCCTGCGGCCTGTAAAGCCGAGGGTATCCTCTTGTCATTCATACCCATTATTGTTTATTCTTATACCGCTGGCGAAGGTCGCCTGAGCATGAGAAACGGGTGAGACAAAACTGGCTTTGAGCTACCTCATTACAAAAAAGCTGCTGAAAAGTGAAAATTGAACTTTTTCAGCAGCTTCCAGTTCCGTATATTGCGTAAGAGCTGGGCAAGGATACAAATAACCTTTGTCCCGGCTTGAAGCAAGGCGCAGAGCTTTTCTCCTCTTATTGGACAGGAGTGACTTCGATCAGCAAATCCCCTGTTAAAATCGGTTCACCGCTTTCCACATAAACATTTTCAACGACACCATCAAACTGAGCCTGAACTGTCGTTTCCATCTTCATCGCTTCGGTAATCATCAGGTGATCACCTTTTTTGACTTTGTCTCCTTTTTCAACGAGCGTTTTTACAACCGTTCCCGGCATGGAAGCGCCGATTTGATTTGGATTGCTCTGATCGACTTTTGGACGGGCGATTGTTTTTGTTTCAACATTAAGATCCTTGATCACCACTTCACGCGGCTGACCGTTCAGCTCAAAGTAAACAATCCGGGTGCCATCATCCTTCGGCTTAGAAATCGAAACGAGCTTCACAATCAGCGTTTTTCCTTGTTCAATTTCCACTTCAATTTCTTCCCCGAGACGCAGCCCGTAGAAAAAGGTTGGCGTATCCAACACCGAAACATCGCCAAACTGCTGCCGGAATTGTTCAAAGTCGAGAAATACCTTAGGGTACAGTGCATATGACAGCAGATCATGGCTTGTTATTTGACGGCCGAGCTTCTCAAACAGCTCCTTCTGGATCTGTTCAAAATCAACTGGCGGCATTGATTCCCCCGGCCGGCCTTCCAGTTGTTTGCGTCCTTTTAAAATAATGTCCTGCAGTTTTTTTGGAAAGCCTTGATATGGCTTGCCGAGCTGACCTTGAAACAGTTCCACAACGGAATCCGGAAAGTCGAGTTTATCTCCTTTTTCATACACATCCTGCTCTGTCAAGTCATTTTGCACCATGTATAACGCCATATCGCCGACCACTTTCGACGATGGTGTGACTTTGACGATATCGCCGAACATGTCATTAACCGTACGGTACATTTTCTTTACTTCATTCCAGCGCGAGCCGAGACCAACCGCTTTCGCCTGCTGCTGGAGGTTGCTGTATTGCCCGCCCGGCATTTCATGCTCGTACACCTCCGTATGCGGCGCATTCATCCCGCTTTCAAAGCCGGCATAAAAGGAGCGCGTCCCTTCCCAAAATTCAGCGAGCTGCTCGAGCGCGTCGATATCGACATCAGGCTGGCGCTTCGTCCCGCTGAGCGCATAATATAAGCTGTTCGCACTCGGCTGCGACGTCAGACCGGCCATCGAGCTGACCGCCACATCGACGATGTCCACTCCGGCTTCTATTGCTTTCGCGTACATGTACACGCCATTCCCGCTCGTATCATGAGTATGAAGATGAACCGGGATATCCACCGCCGCTTTCAGCTCCGTAATCAGCTGATAGGCCGCTTCCGGCTTTAACAGACCGGCCATATCCTTGATCCCGAGAATATGGGCCCCGGCCTGCTCCAGTTCCTTCGCCAAATTCCGGTAATAAGCCAAATCATATTTCGGGCGAGCCGAATCGAGAATATCTCCCGTATAGCAGATCGCGGCTTCCGCCACCTTCCCACTGTTACCGACGGCATCAATTGCCAGCCGCATCCCCTCGACCCAGTTTAAGCTGTCGAAAATGCGGAAAACATCAATGCCAGCCGCCGCTGACTTCTCGACAAACTCTTCGATGACATTGTCAGGATAATTCGTGTATCCGACCGCGTTGGAAGCGCGCAACAGCATTTGGAACAACAAATTCGGCATTTGCTTGCGCAGCGTCAATAGCCGTTCCCACGGATCTTCATGAAGGAAGCGCATCGTTACATCGAACGTCGCCCCGCCCCACATTTCCATCGAAAACAGATTTGGCAGCATCCGCGCTGTCGGCTCAGCGATTTGCTTCAAATCATGGGTTCTGATTCTCGTCGCAAGCAGTGATTGATGAGCGTCGCGGAACGTCGTATCCGTCAATAAGACATTGCTTTGCTCCTTGACCCACTTCGTCAGTCCTTCGGCGCCGTGCTCATCAAGCAGCTGTTTTGTTCCGGCCGGAATCGGTTCCGTATATTTGAGCTTCGGCACAACAGCCTTTGTCAGCACCGGCTTTTTCACTTTTTCCAGCCCTGGATAACCGTTGATAATCGTCTCGCCGATAAAGGACAGCATCTTCGTCCCGCGGTCTTTCCGCTTTGGAAAGACAAACAGCTCAGGTGTCGTATCAATAAAAGATGTATTGTATTCGCCCGAAAGGAAATTCCGGTGCGTCACGACATTTTCCAAAAAGGCAATATTGGTTTTAATGCCGCGAATTCTAAATTCCTTCAGATTCCTCACCATTTTCGCCGCGGCGCTTTCGAAGGTCAGCGCCCACGTCGAAACCTTAACGAGCAGCGAATCATAATAAGGCGTAATCACCGCTCCCTGAAAGCCGTTGCCGGCATCAAGCCGCACGCCGAACCCGCCGCCGGAGCGGTACGCATTAATCCGCCCTGTATCCGGGAGGAAGCCATTGCCCGGATCCTCCGTCGTCACCCTTGACTGGATCGCGTAGCCGTGGCAGATGATGTCATCTTGCTGTGGAATACCGAGCCGCGGGCCATGGAGAGGCTCGCCGTCAGCGATAAAAAGCTGCGACTGGACGATATCGATGCCCGTGATCATTTCGGTGATCGTATGTTCCACCTGCACGCGCGGATTGACTTCTATAAAATAAAACTCTCCACTTTCGGTCACGAGAAACTCAACCGTTCCGGCATTCACATATTGGACGTTTTTCATTAATTTTACAGCCGCATCGCAAATATTTTCCCGTACCTCATCAGACAGCGAGACACTTGGCGCTACTTCTACTACTTTTTGATGGCGGCGCTGCACCGAGCAATCGCGCTCATATAGATGAACGATTTCACCATGCTTATCGGCAAGAATCTGCACTTCAATATGCTTCGGATTTTCGATAAACTTCTCGACGTAGACTTCATCATTGCCGAAAGCAGATTTCGCTTCGGACTTGGCTCGTTCATACGATTCCTGCAAATCAGCGGCCGACTTGACGATTCTCATTCCCCGTCCACCGCCGCCAAGCGAGGCTTTAATAATAAAAGGATAGCCGTGTTGATCAGCGAATGCCTGAACATCGGCGATGCTGTTTACCGGTCCGTCACTTCCCGGGATGACGGGAAGGTCGGCTTTGATTGCCTGCTGCCGCGCCTGAACCTTATCGCCAAACATCACGAGATGCTCTAATTCCGGCCCGATAAAAATAATCCCTTCTTCCTCGCAACGTTTCGCAAATTCGATATTTTCAGATAAAAAGCCATAGCCCGGATGAATCGCATCCACTTCCTGCAGCTTGGCAATTTCAATGATCCCCTCAATATCGAGATAGGCGTCGATCGGTTTTTTCCCTTCACCGACCAAATAAGCTTCATCTGCCTTATAACGGTGAAAGGCTCCTGTATCCTCTTTAGAGTAAATTGCCACCGTACGAATATGTAATTCTGTACACGCCCGGAAAATCCGAATTGCAATTTCTCCCCGGTTTGCTACGAGCACTTTCTTAATCGTCGTTAAACCCTCCATAAAGGCCTCCTCTTCTACTCTCTTTTGTCTACCCTGATTGTACAATTGTTTTCTTAATAACTCAAGTAACAGCACTCTTTCCTATGGTATGTCTGTACTTCGAGCTTCTTCTTAGTATAAGTAAGCAGCAGGAAGAATTGCAATCTATTTTTTTATTTTTCTGAATTGTAATCGCTTTCTATCCTCTAACAAAAAAAGAACCAAGCTAGTGAAACAGCTTAGTTCTATCTACGCATGGATGCTTCGTGCAAGTCCGCCAGCTTTCGCTCAAGCTCTCCAAGAATTTGCTTTCCTGCCTCTGGATCAATAAGACCTAGACGAGTGGCGAAATCAATTTCCCGGGACAAACCGAACATCTGTGTATCAAGCACCTCTTCATAAAGAGGACATTGAGGCATGGTTAAATTCTCCAATTGGACTTCAATTAACTGCCGAATCTTTTCCGCATCTGCTTTCAGAAGGGCGAATGCTTTTTCATTTTGTCCAGTCACCATTTCTGCTGACATCTTGACCCCTCCTTCATCTGAAAATATCCTTGTCTTTAATAGTATCTTTTTCCCTACAAAATTGCAATGATTTTCACTGTAAAGGTTGTCTTTTCCCCAATCAGGCCCGTTCATAAGGAACACGCTCAGCATCCCTTCTTAGAAAATACTGAGCTGATATTTCTTGGACAGCTTCTCAAGCAGTTTCATCCCGACTAAACTGTTCCCTTTGTCATCAAGAGCCGGGCTGTAGATCCCGATTCCAAGCCGGTACGGAACAGCCCCGATGATTCCGCCGGAGACGCCGCTTTTCGCCGGAATCCCGACTCTGATCGCAAATTCACCTGAGGCGTTGTACATGCCGCAAGTGACCATAAATGTCTTAACCAGCCTGGCGATATCCCTTTCCATAATCGGCTCTTTTGTATCAGGATGAATCCCGTCATAAGCGAGTGAATAGCCGATTTTCGCCAAATCCCGGCACGCAACCTCGATCGCACACTGCTTCGTGTACAAGTCAAGCAGCTTCTCGACATCTCCTTCAATAATGCCGTGCTGCCGTAAAAAATAAGCCAATGAACGGTTCAAGTCAGCTGATTCCCACTCAGACCGGGCGACCTTATCATTGTATGTAAGCGAGCTGTTTCCAGAAAGAAGTCTGACAAACTCGAGAATTCTCGTCAGCTTTTCATCAACCGACTCTCCTTTGATCAAGGCGGTGACCGCTAAAGCGCCTGCGTTGATCATTGGATTGAGCGGCTTTGATGGAACCTGTGTTTCCAGCTTTGAAATCGAATTAAACGGGTCCCCTGTCGGCTCCATTCCGACTTTGGAAAAAACCGTTTCTTCGCCATGATCGATTAAAGCCAAAGCAAGCGTCAGCACTTTTGAAATACTTTGCAGCGTAAATAATTGCTCATCATTGCCTTCACTAAAACATGTATGTCTCCCGTCATAAATGGCAACCGCTACATCCTCCGGGTTTGCTTCGGCCAAAGCCGGAATATAATTGGCGACTTCTCCGAATTTCGTCAGTTCCTTTGTCTCATTGACCATCTTTCTCAGATCCTCTTCATATTTGCAAAGCAGCTGCTGATCATCCGCCATCGTTGCTCTCCTCCATTCATGAGTTTCCCATTAGCTTTCCCAAAAGTGACAAAAAGCTTGTAACCCTTTATACTTAGGAAATGAATCCGCAAGTTTAGGAGGAGCACTTATGAATGAGTTTGTTTTTTTTATTGACGGACATGTTGGTCATCCATTAACGATAGATCCTTCCGTCTGGATTTTTGATGAACGGAAAATCGATCTTCATACATATTTTGATGAGCTGCAGACGAAAGAGGACGAGGAAACGGCTTACAAAAAGGCGATATCCGCCCAATGGGACAAAGAAATTACAGAAGGCTCGGAGCCGCCAAATCCGAACTCGAATGAAAACAAGATTATGATCGACAAAAAGAAAATAGCGGAAGGCTCGTTTGGCATGCCACTCAAACCGTTCCTTGAAAACGCCGAGCCGTATGCCGGCACCACTCATGTCGATATTCACAAACATGATGGTACGACAGAACGGATCACATTTGAGCAGGCGCTGGCCGCAGTCGCCGGCTTTGCCGATAAAGGTCAGCCATTACGGGAAGATGGTCCTATTCATTTTTATTTTGGAGATGGCTCGAACAAGAACAACCCGATCAAGTTTATTTCCCGCTTTACATTGTTGAAAATATAACGCCTCCAGCCAAAAGCAGCGGCTCCGTTCTGCGCAAATCCCCTGCCGAAGGAAGCCGCCCGGCAGGGGATTTTAACAGCAGGCACTAGCTTCCTACCGGGGTTGTCTAAGAAGGGGATGCCGAGCCTTTGTAGCCTATCCTATAGCAAATCAGCAGCAAGCTGCGCCAGCCCAGAGCGTTCCCCTTTCACCAGTTTCACATGGCCACTCGCCGTCTGATCCTTAAACTTTTCAACGACATAGGTCAGCCCGTTGTTGTATTCATCAAGATAAGGATGATCAATCTGCTGCGGATCACCCATCAGCACGATCTTACTTCGTTCTCCGACCCGTGTCAGAATCGTCTTCACTTCATGCTTTGTCAGGTTTTGCGCCTCATCAATGATAATAAATTGATCCGGAATACTTCTACCACGAATGTAAGTGAGGGCTTCCACCTGAATCGAGCCCATCCCGGCCAAAATATGATCAAGCTCGCCTGGCTTTTTCGTATTAAAAAGATATTCCAGATTATCGTAGATCGGCTGCATCCATGGTCTCAGCTTTTCATCCTTTTCACCAGGCAGATAGCCGATATCTTTGCCGAGCGGCACAACCGGCCTTGCGACGACGAGCTTCTTATACTTGCCCATATCCTCGGTCTGCATCAGCCCGGCAGCCAGTGAAAGCAGGGTTTTGCCCGTTCCCGCCTTACCGATCATCGTCACGAGAGGGATATCGTCGCGCAACAGCAATTCAAGCGCCATCCGCTGCTGCACATTTCGCGATCTGATGCCCCATACTTGATCAATGTCACAGACGAACGGCTTCACCATCTTTCCATCCGGCTCAACTTTCCCGAGCGCCGAGCTTGAGCTGCCGAGCGCGTCTTTCATAATAATAAACTGATGAGGATAAAAAGGATGCTTCGTCAATTCGGAGATCGCCAGCTCACCATTTGTATAGAACGACTGCATCACCTCAGCCTCGACGTAGACTTCGACATAGCCGGGGTAGACATGATCAAGCTCGACGACGCGATCACTGAGATAGTCCTCGGCAGTCAAACCGAGCGCATCCGCCTTTACCCGCACGAGCGCATCCTTACTGACAAGAATCACCTTTCTCCCTTCATTTTTTTCCTGCTCCTCCAGCATAAGATTCAGGGCTACGGCGATAATTCGATTATCATTTGTCATATCGGCAAACCAATCTTTCAGGCGCTGAAACGACTTGTGATTTAATTCAACTCTTACTTTTCCCCCAGGCTCAATTTGGACACCTTCATGCAATTTTCCTTTCCCTCTTAAATTATCTATCAGTTTAGAAAATTGACGTGCATTTCGCCCAATTTCATCCATATAACGTTTTTTCGAATCAACCTCTTCGAGTACGATCGCCGGTATGACCACTTCGTTATCTTGAAATGAAAAGATGGAGTACGGGTCCTGTAAAAGTACGTTCGTGTCCAAAACGTAAATTTTCTTCAATATTTTGCCTCCTGACTAAAGAATCATTATCGACTGCTTATTAGTAAGATATGCAGCAGGGATCACTTAGTACATCAATCCCTATCTATTTTGAATGTATGTGCAAGCCTGATAAGTTAGACGAAGGAAATCGTCCTCCTCAGACAAAAAAAGCCCAGTCGTTCACTGACTAAGCTTTTTTGAGCGCGTTCATAACTTGACGGTCTAATTTCGCTGCCGCCTCTGCATCATATGTTTTGTCATATTGAGGTTCTGTTACCATTTTCGCTCCGTAAAACATCACGTCGCGCACCTCTTCTATTTGAACTTCCACGAGTGCCAGCTTCAAAGGCACAGCTTCTATTTTCTCAGTGACAATCGTCGCTGAGCCAGAAATTGAATAGGTGGAACCGTGGGCAATTAATGAAATGACAATCCCGTTTTCCGCTTTCATATTGGCGAGCATGCGCGAACGATTATCGATCGCAAAGCGGATTGTCTTCATATTTGGCGCGAAGATCCATGAAATAGCGGTCACGTTCGGACCATTTGTTTCGTGATCCGTTGTCGCAACCGTGACATATCTTTCCTTTTGCAGAAGGGGAAACAATTCCTCGGTTAACGCCTGCTCTACTCGATTAGCCATGTACATTCCTCCCATTTCATTCATTTCCCACTTTCACCTTCTACTATACCGATTTTTACCGTCAAAGCAAACTGATTTCTATCGTCTAAGGAAAAAACTTGCCCTTTCTGTCTGGCAGCCCGGTAGAGATAGACTTTTCTTGCCATCTTGCATACAATAGAGAGAGAATGGAGTGAAAAGTATGAGAGTCAAATGTGTGTTATGCGATAAAATTGATACGATTGACGATCACCTTCCGCTCGCCAAGCGGTTGCGTAATCGCCCGATTCATACCTATATGTGTGAAGAATGCCATGAACGAATTACCCGAAGAACAGAAGAAAAGAAAAAAGCGAAGCGCCATATTGGTTAGCAGCCTAATGTAGTCAGCCTGTCGACAAAGTCTCTGAAAACGAGACAGTCGACAGGCTTTTTTATCTAACATGGATAGGGAGGCGATCGTTTGGATTGAAAAGTTGGTGCCGGAAAACCATCTTGTTCGACCGGTAGAACATGCGACTATCAAGCAGTTCCACCTCATCTTATAGTTATTTCTTACCCTTGTTCGTCTTCATTGCTTTCAGCATGTTTACCGAATGATACTCCTTGATAGACTTGTCCATTATCTATTTCATACTTATATTGCTCCTCTAATTCATCAGCAAAAACAACGTAAGCAGTATACAATTCTGGATTAGACGGATCTTCATGAGCCGTTTTCCCCCCCTTAACTACTTCTATAGAATGAATATCTTTGCTGTCATATTCTCTTTCGTTTATTAAATAATGTTCTACCTTTGCTATAACGAAATGAATCGTTTCGTCATCAGTTTTAGCCGGCGTGTTTAACCAATACATCATAAAATAAAATAGATCCCGCCAGCAATTAGGATCGCAATGACGATTGCTAGCGAAAGAACAGTCATGGTACGAGGCTTCAAGGTGTTCATCTCTATCACTCCTTCATAGATTATCATGCTAGAAGCTGTGAATTATCTCGCAAAAAACAAAAAGAAGGGTGTCGCCAAAAGCTAATGCTTCTGGCCACACCCTTCTTGCTATGCCTGGCCGTTCTGTTTCCGATGAAGATGCAGCCGGAAACGGTACGCTCCGAGAAATAAAGCCGATATGATCAGGACGACAATAATCGGTGCCCCGAAAGCAAATTCGAGAATCCACAGGACGAAGCAGCCAATCACGAGCATGATATATATCACGACTTTTTTTAAAATCGGCAACTCCCGGGCAAATCCCAGATTAAAAACGATAATCCCAAGAGCGACGATCGCTAAGAAGGCCCATAACCCATTCCATGGATTTTCCGCTGTTGCCCTCATCAGCCACGTTAAATTTTCCAACTCTTGTTCGGTTAACTGTTGGTCTCCCATTCTCAGCACCTCACCTTTCTAACGTAAAGCATTATGATTTCATGGCGAGCTTTCTCCGCTTTTCTTCACGTTCCCGTTCAGATTTATTGAGAATTTTCTTGCGCAGACGAATCGACTGTGGCGTCAGTTCACAGAACTCATCTTCGTTCAAATACTCAAGCGCTTCTTCAAGCGTCATGATCCGCGGCTTTTTCATCGTGACCGTGTTTTCCTTCGTCGCGGAACGAACATTGGTCTGCTGCTTCATTTTCGTGATATTGACAGACAGATCATTATCACGCGTATGTTCGCCGACAATCTGTCCTTCGTAAATTTCCGTTCCCGGCTCAACAAAAATCGTTCCGCGATCCTCAACCTGCATAATCCCGTATTGAGTTGCCTTTCCGGTTTCCATCGAGACGAGCACACCTTGGCGTCGTCCGCCTACCTGGCCTGGTGTTATAGGTGCATAGCTGTCAAAGGAATGGTTAATGATCCCGTACCCTCTTGTCTGCGAAAGGAACTCTGTCGTATAACCAATTAGCCCGCGGGCCGGCACAAGAAACTCCAGACGAACCTGGCCTCCGCCGTTGTTCGTCATATTGAGCATTTCACCTTTACGCTCGCCAAGCGACTCCATCACCGAACCGGTATATTCTTCAGGCACATCAATTTGAACCCGTTCCATCGGCTCTGACTTTACGCCGTCAATTTCGCGGATAATGACTTCAGGCTTGGAAACCTGCAGCTCATAGCCTTGGCGGCGCATGTTTTCAATTAGGATCGATAAATGCAGCTCTCCACGCCCGGAGACAATCCACACATCCGGAGAATCTGTATTTTCAACACGCAAACTGACATCTGTTTCCAGCTCTGATTTCAACCGTTCCTCAAGCTTTCTGCTCGTGACAAACTTTCCTTCGCGTCCAGCGAAAGGACTGTTGTTAACGAGAAACGTCATTTGCAATGTCGGCTCGTCAATCCGCAAAATCGGCAGTGCTTCCTGCTGATCAACCGGACAAACCGTTTCCCCAACGTTGATTTCTTCCATCCCGGAAACTGCAATCAAATCGCCGGCCTTCGCCTCTTCGATTTCAATCCGCTTTAAACCAAGGAAGCCGAAGATTTTCGTCACGCGATACTGCTTCACAGAACCGTCGAGCTTCATTAAAGCTACTTGCTGACCGACCTTGATCGTTCCACGGAAGACGCGGCCAATTCCAATCCGGCCGACATAATCGTTATAATCAAGCATCGTAACTTGGAACTGCAAAGGCTCATCACTATTATCAACCGGTGCCGGAATCGCATCAATGATCATCTCAAATAAAGATGACATATCTTCATCCTGCTTTTCAGGATCTTTACTTGCCGTACCGTTGATCGCCGAAGCATAGACGACAGGGAAATCCAATTGATCTTCCTCAGCGCCAAGGTCGATAAATAAATCGATTACCTCGTCAACCACTTCAGTAGGGCGGGCGAAGTCGCGGTCAATTTTATTAACAACCACAATCGGTGTCAGCTTTTGTTCAAGCGCTTTTTTCAACACAAAGCGAGTTTGCGGCATACAGCCTTCGTACGCATCGACGACAAGCAGCACACCATCAACCATTTTCATGATCCGTTCCACTTCACCGCCAAAATCGGCATGTCCCGGCGTATCCATAATATTAATTCGTTTATCACCATAGTGAATCGCTGTATTTTTAGCAAGAATCGTAATTCCGCGCTCTTTTTCCAGATCATTTGAATCCATCGCCCGCTCATCGACCTGTTCATTTTCACGGAATGTCCCTGACTGCTTTAAAAGCTGGTCAACAAGCGTCGTTTTCCCGTGATCGACGTGGGCAATGATGGCAATATTGCGTATATCATTACGAGTTTTCATTTTTTTCGCTCCTTATTCGTTCATTAACTGTACAAGTATATCACAAATTAAATTTATTGAAACCATTCAGCAGGAAAAAGTCGAATCTTAGCAGATGAGGTCTTTTTCATCTTACTACTACAAGCATGATGTTTAACGTATTTGTCACATTGAAGGCTTTTCCTTCTGAACAATTCACGGTAAACTGTAAAGAAGTGATTGTTTTTCTAAGGGGGAAAACAAATGAAAAAAGAAAATATGCTATTTCTACTTCTCGCTGTCATTACTGTTCTTTGCATTATGAGTATCGGAGTCGCTATCGCTGAAAGAAGTACTCTTATCGGCTTTTTAGCCTTCATCGGCATCCTCATCGCCATGGGACTCGGCTTTAACCTGCGCAAGAAATTAAGAGAGTCGAGTGAGATGTAAAAGCTGTCGTACAACGACAACTTTGAAGCAGTGGCTAGTTTTGACTCAAGAGCTTGAGTCAACCGTAACAGCAGAGCTCATGACAACGATTCGCCTGCCACGAAGTAAAGAGGGTGTCCCGACTGGGACACCCTCTTTACTGTTCCTCTCCTAAATAGGCAGAGATCATTTCCTTATGTAAATGCGGTTTTCCGACAATGACGGTGCTTGGAGTGAGGAGCATTAACGGCTCGCCCTGGAAGGTCGATGCCTGGCAGCCTACTTCCTCAAGCAAGATGACAGCCGCCGCATAGTCCCACGGTGAGAGATTGACACTGAGATAGCCGTCAAGCCGGTCGGCGGCCACATAGGCAATCTCGATCGCTGCCGAACCATAGGAGCGGACACTTCGCACATCTCTGATTAAAGCGAGCAGCGGATTACGGTAAGGATGCTTCCCATCGACAATCCAGCGGGCATTCAAGCCGATAACGGATTCTTGAAGCGGACGTTCCTTCACCGGCACCAGCTCTTTCCCGTTTACATAAGCACCGTGTCCCTTAACAGCGTGAAACAATTCATCGCTCATCACGTCATAAACAATTCCCACCATGCCGACGCCTTCATGGTAAATCCCTACTGAAATCGCAAAATTATATTTTTGATGAACAAAGTTCATCGTGCCATCAATCGGATCGATAATCCACACCGTTCCTTCGAGGGAATCAAGCTCCTCTGCAACCCCTTCCTCACCGAGAAAATGGTGATCAGGGTAGGTCTTCGAAATTTTATCAAAAAAATATGACTCAATCGCCCGGTCCACTTCTGTCACAAGATCGTTCGGGTTCGATTTTGCTTCGATATGGATTGGCTTCGCCAAAGAATCCTTTATTATACCTGCGGCTTCATACGTCCAATCCTTCGCTACCTTCTCAAGCTCTATCCAGTTCATAGTCATAACCGTGACCCCCTCAACATGAATGACGCTTCCCTTCCCCTTTATTATGACACAGATTAGGTTGGAAGGAAAATCTAACCTTATTTAGTCGTATACAGAGCAGCCTTGTGCAAGCCAAAAAACAGCACAGCGGCTCCGTTATGCGCAAAGCCCGGGGCAAAAGGTGAAAAAAAATCAACCTTTTGCCCCGGGCTCTTTTCTCAATACACCTCTAACTGGAGAAGCTCACACCGTAATTGCTCCAGCCGCTGTTTCGTCTGATTGATTAAGTCAAGGTCTTCTGCAAGTATAGCATCATGTAGAGTCATCAGCTCATAATCGATTTCAAGCCGTAATACAGAAACTCTCTTTTCTCCGTCTTTACGTCTAAAGGTTTGCACTACCGATTCCATATCGCTACACTCCCTTACAGTAATCTGACTCCTCTTTTTTCATGTGTCAATAAACGAAATTTTCAGTTATTTAATATAGCATATGTTATATTTGAAAAAAATGCAATCAAAAAACACCCCGGAGCAGGAATTGCCAGTTTTCAAATGTCTGCTGGTGCATTTATTTAGAGTAATTTTTTCGGGTATGATAGGATAAAAGAAGCTATCAAATTCGCCTTGGCGTATTTGCGCCCAGATTTTTTCGAACTCGTTCGAAAAGCTTCCTTTCAAAATCTGTGGCATCCGCCGGAGGCTTTCACTTGATTCAGACGAGGCCCCGCCCTCCACTGAATGGAACTAAGTTCGCCTTCATCTCACCACTATAGAAGTGGGAGACTTCTCCTGAATAAAGTTAAAAAAGTGAGGGACATAACGATGACATTACCTGGTTTTACAACTCGTGATTTTGATGTGTTTCGAATCGAAGGACTTGAAGAGCGAATGACGGCGATTCAAACCAACATTCAGCCGAAGTTTGAGGAAATCGGTCAGGCGCTGACGAGTGAGCTGTCCATGCTCACCGGCGATGAAATGCACCTGCATATTGCCAGACATGCTCGCCGCAAGGTTAACCCGCCTAATGATACGTGGCTTGCGGTGGCCGAGAATAAGAGAGGGTATAAAAAACACCCGCATTTCCAGCTCGGATTGTTTGACGATCATTTGTTTTTATGGCTGGCACTAATTTATGAACTGCCGAATAAAGCGCCGATTGCCAACCGTTTTCTGGACCATAAAGACCAGCTCTCTCAGCTTCCTGATGATTTCGTTCTTTCCCCGGACCATATGAAAAAGGACGCTTACTTCATCGCGGATTTATCAGAGGAAGAGCTTACCGGGTATCTTACCCGCTTTCGTGATGTGAAAAAAGCCGAGCTTCTACTCGGCCGTCATATTAAGCGCGATGATCCCCTTCTTGCCAACGGACAAGCTCTCACCGCTTACGCGAAGGAGACATACGAGCATCTGCTGCCGTTCTATCGACTGGCGATGCAATAACCGAGAGAAGGCTGGGACAATGGTTGTTTTTTTACCTTTTACCATGCCACTAAGCAATGACGAAGCTGCTGAAAAAGGACGTTTTTCAGCAGCTTTTTTAGTAATGATTACTCTTCTTCAATTTCGGAAAAGGACGCTTTTCTGGGGCCTCGTGGCGAAGTCATTACCCGAGGTCTGAAGCTCCCCTTTGCCTCCGGCTCCCCCTTTATGCTTGCTCCCTGATTTTCTTCAACGTGTGAAAGCAGGATATGCCCAGCTCCTCGTCATATGCTTTAAACAATTGCTTTTCTTCACTTTTGCTCGGGACAATTTCCTTAAAGCGACGGTATTTATCCAACACCTGCCCCCGATCCACGTTTTGCTTGCTCGCTTTCTCAAGCGTTTCAAAAAACTGAATCACATCAATCACTTCTTCTGTTGTCCAATCCAGTGAAATCGGTAATTTCGTCTCCATCCTCTGCACTCCTCTTTATTTACTTCTTACCTCTCCGGCAACGACCATTGCCGGCGAATCGCTTCTGCTTCTTCCATCATTCCGGCGATCAGTTCAGCTACCGGCACAATCTCGTGAATGCGGCCAGCGACCTGCCCCGCCCAGGCAAAGCCTTCCTCCTCTTTCCCCTCATAAATATAGGTTCGGTTTGCTTCCCCGCTAATATACGGTTTTAACTCTTCATATCCCGGCTGATCTGCCTCAAGCTTCAGAATCTGTTCCGTCCATGTGTTGCGGAGAGCCCGCGCTGGAGCGCCCAGTGAGCGTTTGATCACAACCGTATCGTCCTCTGTCGCTGCTACAAGGTTCTGTTTATACACCTGATGAGCATGAACGCATTCCGTCGTGGCGATAAAACGCGTTCCCATTTCAATCCCTTCTGCTCCCAGCGCCATTGCCGCCATTAAACCTCGGCCGTCGCCAATTCCCCCGGAAGCGATAACCGGGATGGTAACAGCATCAACGACCTGCGGTGTAAGAACGATTGTCCCGGCATCCGAGCGGCCGAGATGACCGCCGCCCTCATGCCCGACAACCATCACCGCATCGGCCCCCAGTTCCTCGGCCTTGACCGCCTGCCTTCGCGCTGCTACAAGCACGAGCTTCTTGCACTTCGTGTTTGCGAGCCGCTCCAAAATCGGTGCTGGATTCCCGCCGGTCATCGAAATAACCGGGACCTCCTCTTTGATCGCAACCTCAAGCATCTCTTCATAAGGGCGGCGATGCTGTCCAATCGAGAAATTCACACCAAATGGTTTGTCAGTCTGCGCCCGCACGCTTTTAATTTCCTGACGCAGTGCCTCAGATGAAGAAAGAGACATCGCCGTAATTTGACCAAGTCCGCCAGCCCGTGACACGGCGGCGGCTAAATTCGAATAGGCTAAGTAGGCGAGCCCTCCCTGAATTATCGGATAAGTAATGCCTAATAAGTCCGTTACTCTCGTTTTCCACATGATCTCGACCTCCCACCTTACTCTTTCTTTCCTAATCGTACCATTCCTCTTTTAATCTTCCTATACTTTCTACTCGACATGAGATTGTTTCGGCTATGCAGCAAACGACATTTTTGATATACTCAATTTTGTTTTGATAAAACAAGTCCATGATAAGAGGTGAACATGTTGCAACGACAACATCTGACTCCGTTGTTCACTGGTGTTCGCAAGCATGCCGAAAAACAACCAATTCAATTTCATATTCCTGGTCATAAACAAGGAAAGGGGATGGATCCCGCGTTTCGTGATTTTATCGGCGACAACGCCCTTTCCATTGATTTGATAAATATTCAACCGTTAGACGACTTACACCATCCTCACGGCATTATTAAAGAGGCGCAGGATCTGGCCGCCGAAGCATTTGGCGCAGATCATACATTTTTTTCTGTACAGGGAACGAGCGGTGCGATTATGACAATGATTATGGCTGTGTGCGGGCCAGGAGATAAAATCATCGTCCCACGCAATGTCCATAAATCAATCATGTCGGCGATTATCTTTTCCGGGGCAACGCCGATTTTCATCCATCCTGAAGTCGACCCTGAGCTCGGCATTTCCCACGGGATCACGACAGAGGCAGTCGAAAAAGCTCTCAAGGCTCATCCCGAGGCGAAAGGACTACTTGTCATCAATCCTACTTATTTCGGGATTGCCGGCAACCTGAAGGAAATCGTCACGATCGCTCATTCGTACAGCATCCCTGTTTTAGTTGATGAAGCTCACGGGGTACACATTCACTTTCACGAGCAGCTGCCGATGTCGGCGATGCAGGCGGGTGCCGACATGGCCGCCACGAGCGTCCATAAGCTCGGCGGCTCGATGACACAGAGCTCAGTTTTAAATGTCAAAGAAGGCCTCGTTTCCGCGAAGCGGGTTCAGTCGATTATTAGTATGCTGACAACAACGTCAACCTCGTATTTGCTTTTGTCCTCACTAGACACGGCGAGAAAACGGCTGGCAACCGAGGGGCACGAGCTATTGACCGAGGTGATCAAGCTGGCGGAATCGACGAGAGCGCGCATTAACGACATTGAGCTTCTATCCTGTGTCGGCCGGGAAATTCTCGGGACGAAGGCGACCTATGATCTTGATCCGACTAAATTGATTATTTCTGTTAAAGAGCTTGGAATGAGCGGCTATGAGGTCGAAACATGGCTGCGGGAGCATTATCATATCGAAGTTGAGCTTTCCGACTTATATAACATCCTCTGCCTTGTGACAATTGGCGATACGGAGGAAAAAATGGATATTCTTGTAGAGGCTTTAACGGCGCTTGCGTCGATGCCAACAGTACGGCTGCAGCAGCGCCATAATCAAGTCGTTGTGCCTGATATTCCTACATTGGCGCTTTCGCCACGCGACGCCTTCTACGCTGAAACAGAGGTTATCCCGTTTCAGCAGTCAGCCGGGCGCATCATTGCTGAGTTCATTATGGTCTATCCTCCTGGGATTCCGATTTTTATCCCGGGTGAAATCATTACAGAAGAGAATTTGACATATATTGAAAAAAACATCAAAGCGGGCTTGCCCGTCCAAGGGCCGGAGGATGAGACATTCCAAACGCTGCGGGTCATTAAAGAACATCATGCGATTCAATAATAGCGGCTCAGCCGCGATGCGCTCCCCCTCAGGAGCTTGAGACAAAACTGGCCCGACATTGCATAAGGGGCTGGGAAAAGGTAAAACAACCTTATCCCAGCCCCTCTTTTTTATTTATTCTTCTTATCAGCTGTTTTACAATGTACGCATCCGTTCCCTTTTGCATAAAGTGTCATCACTTTTTCACCTTCAAATACGTCGATCGTCTTGTTGCAAGATTGGCAAATTATTGTCCCCATTATCGGCATCCCCTTTATGCTTTTTATTGAAAGCGTTTCATTACATTTATAATAGTACATACTAATTGTGTTGTCAATGGTTAATTAGTATAACCTAATTAAAAATAAGTGTAATGAATATTAAGCGGGAGCATCGAATGTGGCATGCTGAACTTCGATAAACCGACCGATTTCGCGAATGAAGGCTAAATCATCATCCGTTATTTCATATGTATCCTGCGGCACAAAAAAAATTAAAATCCCAAGCAGATGATGACTCCGGTAAAAGGGAAGAAAGACTTTTTGCAGCTGGCCTTCCATTTGAAAGACAAGTCTCCCTCTTATCGCCACCGTGCTCAATATGTTATCCCCAAACGGGATAACACGATTCAAGTAACTCGTCCCGGCGCATACCCGCATTTTAAATGCGCCCGCTGTCGCTTCATAAATGCTGACTGATAATTGCTTTGACATCCGCCGCGCCAGCTTGCGAGTGATTTCAATATAAAAGCTGGCCAAGGTCTGGACCTTTTCTCTCACACTCCCGACTTCAAGACGCAATTCATCCAAAAGTTGAGACTTCTTTTCCATTAATACCCCTCCATACGAGCAAGCTTTAAAAAGGTGCCTGCAATTCAGGTGGAATGAACAGCAGCCTCCTTTTCCTGTAGCTTATCATAAAAGGACCTGTAAAAGGTTGTAGCGTTACGACTACTATTGTCGATTTTGCTTTATTCTTGAGAGAAGCCTATTGAATCACAGCCGGATCGACAAATTCAAATCCTTCCTTCTCCAGCCCGTTTATGATCGCCGGAAGAGCCTCGAGCGTCCACTGCCGATCATGCATCAGCAAATTCGCTCCATTCGTTAAATAGGGAGTGTCGACCATAATTTCAGCCAGTGCTTCGGCATCCTGATAGTCAGCCTCCCAATCGTAGCCGTATGTCCAATTCATCGCGATCATTTCTTCCTCTTCGACAACGGCTGCCGATGTCTCTGTATTCACACCAAATGGAGCCCGAAAGAATCGCGGTCTCTCCCCGGTCACCTCTTCAATCAGCTCATTTAACTCGACGATTTCCCGTCGCTGCTCCTCGTCTGATCGTTCACTGAGGTTCGCATGATTCATCGTATGGTTACCAATTTCAAAGCCCATTTCATAAATTGTTTTCAGCTTTTCTTTTCCACTCTCATCAGCTAGAAAATGTCCGTTCACAAAAAAAATAGCCTGCTTTTCAAGCTCCTTTAATGTTTCCGCCATCTCGAGACTATGCTGGTCAGGCGCGTCATCAATCGTCAGCAGCACGACTTGTTCTTCCTCATCCGTGACCGGTTCAACCGTCCAGTTCGCCTGATTTATTTGGTAGCTGGCCGTCGGCGCGCTGCTTTCTTCCTGCTCTTCCGCCTCCTGCTCTCCTTCATCTTCAGCATAATCCCGTTCATTCGTGGAATTGTCCTCAGCTGCTTCTTCCCGTTCTTCTGCTGGCGGATTTGCAAGCGGCTCCTCCTCGACAGGCTGTTGACAACCCGTCAAGAGAGCAGTAAGTACCAGCCCCTGTAATAACCTTTTCATCCTTACACACCCTTTCCAACCTCATGATAGCAAACATCTTCCTTTGATGGTAGATGCTCGAATAGTCGATTACGGTTTATTCCATACTAAAGAAAGAAGTATGAAAAGGGGGCGCTTCGATGAAAGCCTTAATCGGACGAAGAATTTTGAAAACCGGTGTATCCGTTTTTTGTACGGCGCTTATCTGCCATCTTCTCCTCCTTCCCCCTACTTTTGCGGTCATTACCGCAATCGTTACGACAGAGCCGACTGCGGCGGATTCATTAAAGAAAGGCTTAATTCGCTTACCGGCGGCGGCAATGGGAGCGAGCTTTGCCGTCGGTACATTTTTCTTTTTCGGTCAAAGCGCGCTTTCCTATGCGCTCGTTGCCATGTTTACGATTATCGCTTGCTCAAAGCTGAAATTGGATACAGGAACACTCGTCGCCACGTTAACCGCTGTCGCGATGCTGCCCGACGCCTCTGACCATTTAATCATTGATTTCCTGACAAGGATTTCAACAACGTCGATTGGCATATTGGTGTCAAGCTTCGTTAATTTCTTTATTCTGCCGCCGAAATTCGGGCCGTTGCTCGTGCAAAAAGTCGAGCAGCTTTTTAAAGAAACCGCTGACCATTTTGCCGAGATCGTCGATATCCATCTCGAAGAAAAACACGAAAAAAGCGGGCTGAATCAGCGCTTTACCTCCTATCATTATTTGCATGGGGAATTAACAAAGGCTTATCAGCTCGCCCGCTTTCAGCATGATGAATGGAAATACCGCCGCTCAACCGCATTTGAGCGACGCTCATTTGATTATTTGCAGAAAAAGCTCGATTACTTGCAGCTGCTCTTGATTCATTTTGGCAAAATGTATCATTTACGTGTTAACCGGCCAATTTCTCAGGAGGAAAAGGAAAAGATTCAACGCTCTGTTTCATCAGTTCGCGAGGTCATGCACGATCATTATCATCAGCTGACAACCGCCCACCTTAGCACGCACAACGTGATCAAGCAGCTAAGTGAAAAACAGGCCCGGCAAAACTGCTTCGTTTCCCAGCTTTGTCACGAGCTGCTTTCCGTTAATACGGTGCTTCAGGAGCTGTCACTGATCACGACAGATGAGCATCGCTTTTCGCTGCAGGAAACTAGGTATCCCTCCTATATCTTTACCAAGGCTAATTCCCTGTTTTAGCAGATCAATTGTTTTCCTTGGTTTAATTATGATATGTTTAAATTTGTGCAAAAAAAATAAAGGTGGAATGTCTAGTGAGAAAAATGACCTCTGTGTTTATCATTTCCGTTCTAATCGCCGTGGCGTTTATCAGTTGGGGTGTGCTGGCCCCAGCTAACCTGGATGCGATTACGACGTCAATCCAAGGATTTATTACAAATGAGCTCGGCTGGTTTTATTTGCTTGCCGCGACGAGCTTTCTTATTTTTTCGGTTTATCTTATTTTCAGCCCTTATGGAAAAATAAAGCTTGGTAAGCCCGACGATAAGCCTGATTATTCCTTCCCGACCTGGTTTGCCTTTCTCTTTACCGCCGGGATGGGAATCGGACTGGTTTTCTGGGGAGTCGCCGAACCGCTGTATCATTTTTTTGAACCGCCATCTGCCGCTCCGGAATCAAACCTTGCTGCCGGAGAAGCGATGCGCTATTCGATTTTTCATTGGGGGCTACACCCATGGGCGATTTATTCCGTCGTTGCTTTGGCCCTTGCCTATTTTAAATTCCGGAAAGAATCTTCCGGTTTGATGAGCAGTGTGCTTGAGCCATTGCTTGGCGAACAGACCAGAGGCGGTCTTGGCATCGCGATCAATGTCCTTGTCGTCTTTGCCACTATTTTCGGGGTCGCCACCTCGCTCGGCTTTGGCGCTGCCCAAATCTCAGCCGGTCTCTCTTATTTGACACCTGGTCTGGCAACAATAAACGGCACGATGCTGCAGCTGATCGTGATCGCCGTCGTCACCGTCCTGTTCATGATTTCTGCGCAAACAGGATTGAACAAAGGGATTCGCATCCTGAGTAAAACAAATGTCTACCTAGCTATATTGCTGCTTTTGTTCGTCCTTTTGTTCGGACCGACCAGCTATATTATGGGTGTCTTCACGCAAGGAGTCGGCAGCTATATTCAAAATCTGATCGGAATGAGCTTTCGCCTCGATATTTATAACCCGGAAACAACATGGGTGGAAGGCTGGACCATTTTCTACTGGGCATGGTGGATTTCTTGGGCTCCTTTTGTCGGCACCTTTATCGCCCGCGTGTCCAAAGGGCGGACAATTCGTGAATTTGTGCTTGGCGTCCTCGGCGTACCGGCTCTGTTTGGCGCCTTTTGGTTCAGTGTTTTTGGCGGGACCGGTATCTATCTTCAACGTGAGGGAACAGCGAACATCATGTCTTCCATGAATGATTTCGGTATGGAAGTGGCCTTATTCGCCGTATTAGAGCAATTTCCGCTCGGCTTCTTCCTGTCGATCATTGCTGTCTTTTTAATTGCCTCCTTTTTCGTCACATCGGCCGATTCAGCCACCGTTGTGTTAGGGATGCAAACCACAAATGGAAGTTTAAACCCGCCTAACTCGGTTAAATTTATTTGGGGGCTGATCATTTCTGCTACAGCCGCCGTGCTGTTATCCTCGGAGCAGGGACTTGAAGCACTGCAAACAGCGGCGATTATTGCCGCGCTGCCGTTTACGATCATCATGATCCTGATGGTGATCTCCCTGATGAAAGCCCTGCGGTCCGAAAAGCCGACCCTGGCAACTGAAAAAGAAAGGATTCGCCAGGAAAGACTGGAACTGAAACAGGAACGGGAGAAATTAAAAGAAGAAAAGCTTGCCTTCAAGAAGCTTAAAGCCGATGAAAAAAGAAAATAAAGCAGGGTGTGTCACAAGGAAAACCAAGCCTTTTGACACACCCTTTATTTCTATTTGATTACATTTCTGTTACCGCCCGTCCATTTGTATTTAATGCGTGCTAAAATAAAGTTCCATAAGCTAGATGGACTTTTATTAAGGAAGTGGTATCGATGAACAAGTACGTCGGAATGATGATTGTAGGCTCTTGCTTGTTTTTAAACGCTTGTGTATCATCGGCTTCAAGCTCTGAAAACCCCTTGCAGCAGCCACCTGATGAGACAGTAACAGTGCTTTTTTCTGACTCATCGACGCTGCAAAATGAAAGCAGTTATTATGATGCTTTGCTTGAAGTTCAGCGAATCTATTCATCTGATTCCGCTGATACGCCCTTCTTTATGATCGTCGACGCCTCAGAGCGGGACCTTATTCGTTATTTTAACATTGAACAATTTCCGACAATGCTTGTCTTAACTGGTGATACAGAAAATTTAAGAATGGAAGGCATCTTCTCAAAAGACGAAATTTTAGCACATTTGATTCAGATTTATCAACTTCAGGGGGATGTCAGCTACAGCTTTCATTCCTCGCTTTCTTAATGCCTTACCAACAAGGGGCTGGACAAAAGGTTGTTTTACCTTCTGCCCAGCCCCTCAGCAATGGCTTCATGTTCATGTTGTCTAAAAGCCTCTTTTGTTCTGCAACTTCCGCCTGCTAAAAATGGGGAACAATACCAAATGGTCTTTCCTCATAATAGCAGTCAACAGCTTTACATTTCATCTCATTCCAATTTGTAAAACCAATTTTACTGTGTAAATGGTTGTGGGCAGCAATCGCCTTTTCCAGTTCGTCTTCGCAAATCGTGCTGACCCCAAGATCCCGGGAAAGCTCCTGCCAGGAAGAATAACTGGTATGCATCTTCATAAAACGGTTCGACAACAACAATGTTATCGGCGGTTCACCTGTCGGTTTTGCGGCATGTGCAAGCAGCTGTTTTATCGAATCAACCATCTTACTCCCTCCCCGTTTCCTGCAAAAAAGGCTGCAGCCCGAAACGTATTCCGGACTGCAGCCTTCAGTTATCTGATCAGCTACCATTTCTTTTCTTTATCTTATTCATATTATTCCTAGTTGTCAACTGTGTTTTGTAAAAAAACAAAAACTGCCTGACAGGAAGCCCTGTCAGACAGCTAGTAAACGAGAATCTTACTTCACAATATGAATCGGCGTACCAAGCGCTACTTCAGCCGCTTCCATCGTGATTTCTCCTAATGTTGGGTGCGCATGGATCGTAAGTGCAATATCTTCAGCGGTCATGCCTGTTTCAATTGCAAGGCCAAGCTCAGCAATCATATCAGATGCATTCGGACCGGCTATTTGCGCCCCGATGACCAAGCCATCATCCTTACGCGTAATCAGCTTCATAAAGCCGTCCGCATCATTTAACGATAGAGCACGTCCATTTGCAGCAAATGGGAATTTCGCTGCAATGACATCATACCCGGCATCCTTCGCTTCTTTTTCGTTGTAGCCGACTGTCGCCAATTCAGGCTCAGAGAAGACAACAGCAGGAATCGCAAGATAATCCACTTCCGCTTTTTCTCCGGCAATCGCTTCAGCAGCTACTTTTCCTTCGTAGGAAGCTTTATGAGCCAAAGGCGGTCCAGGGACGATGTCGCCGATCGCATAAATGTTGCTGACGCTCGTGCGACACTGCTTATCCACCTTAATGATGCCACGTTCGTCAAGCTCAACACCGATCTGCTCAAGGCCGATTTCGTCCGTGTTCGGCTTACGGCCAACTGTTACGAGCACATAGTCTGCTTCAAATACTTCTTCCGCGCCTTTTACTTCGGCCGTAACCTTTACGCCGTTTTCCGTTTCTTCCACACTTTTCGCCATCGCTTCCATTTTGAAGTCAACGCCATTTTTCTTTAAGCGGCGCTCAACAAGCTTCGCCATTTGCTTTTCAAAACCGCCAAGAATTTGCTTTGTTCCTTCAAGCACGACGACTTCCGTTCCCATATTGGAATAAGCGCCTGTAAGCTCAATGCCGATGTATCCGCCGCCGATGACGACCAATTTCTTTGGTACTTCTTTCAGTGCCAACGCGCCGGTTGAGTTAATAACACGCTCTGAATATTTAAACCCAGGGATCTCGATTGGACGGGAGCCAGTCGCGATAATACAATTTTTGAAATTGTACGTTTGCGCACTTTTCTCATCCATCACACGAACAGAGTTTGCAGAAGCAAAATAAGCTTCTCCGCGTACGATCTCAACTTTGTTTCCTTTAAGAAGGCCTTCAACTCCGCCTGTTAATTTCTTTACGACAGACCCTTTCCATTCCTGAACCTTTTCAAAATTGAGCGCGACGTTTTCAGCAACGATCCCCATATCATCAGAATGTTTCGCCTGATGGTAACGGTGTCCGGCTGTGATGAGTGCTTTTGAAGGAATACAACCAACGTTTAAGCAGACACCACCCATTTCTCCTTTTTCAACAATCGTTACTTTTTGCCCGAGCTGTGCTGCGCGGATCGCAGCAACATATCCCCCGGGACCTGAACCGATGACAAGTGTGTCTACTTCATTTGCGAAATCTCCAACAACCATGTTTACCCCTCCATTAATAGTAATTGTGGATCATTTAATAGACGCTTCACGTGGTTAAGTGCATTCTGAGCTGTAACGCCATCAATCAGACGGTGATCATAGCTAATTGATAGAGCCAATACCGGCGCAGCAACGATCTCTCCGTTTTTCACGACCGGCTTTTCCTCGATACGTCCAATTCCAAGAATCGCTACTTCCGGGTGGTTAATGATTGGCGTAAACCATTGACCACGAGCCGAACCAAGGTTGGAAATCGTGCAAGAGCCGCCCTTCATATCATTGCTGCTTAACTTGCCATCACGAGCCTTGACTGCCAATTCATTGATTTCATCTGCCAAAACAAAAATTGACTTCCGATCAGCATCTTTAATGACAGGAACAACAAGACCCTGGTCTGTATCCGCGGCAATTCCAATATTGAAATACTTCTTGTAGACGATTTCTTCATTCGCATCATCAATTGAGGCATTTAACGTTGGGTACTTGCGCAGAGCAGACGTTAGCGCTTTAACAACATAAGGGAGATATGTCAGCTTCGTGCCCTGATCAGCGGCAATTTGCTTATACTCCTTACGGTGAGCAACTAAAGCGGTGACGTCGACTTCATCCATATGAGTCACATGCGGAGCCGTCTGCTTCGAGTTCACCATTGCTTTGGCAATCGCTTTGCGGATTCCTTTTAGCGGTACGCGCTCTTCAAGCTCACCGGCAGGAATAGCTTGCGGCTCTGCTTTCTTAGGAGCAGCGGCAGCCGCCTCATCCGTTGTCGTCGGTGCTTCTGCTTTTTCTTGGCTTGATCCACCTTCTAAGAAAGAATCAATATCTTCTTTTAATACGCGATTATTCTTTCCTGTGCCGTTTACCTTCTTGATGTTCACACCTTTTTCGCGAGCGTACTTGCGAACAGATGGCATGGCAATGACACGCGTCTCATCATCATCTGCAACTTCAGCTGGTTCTTTTGAGCTTGCTGCTTCTGCTTCTTTCTTTTCCGCCGGTTCTTCCGCTTTCGTTTCTGCTTTGTCACCAGCCGGAGCGCTTTCTTCTTCAGCAGGGCTTTCTTCCCCAGTATCGATTGTCACGAGCACATCGCCAACAACACAAACTGTTCCCTCTTCTACTTTAACGTCTAAAATTTTCCCGTCAACAGGAGATGGGATTTCTACCACCGCTTTATCGTTTTGTACCTCAAGAAGAATATCGTCTTCTTTAATTTCGTCTCCTGCTTTAATGAACCATTTTACAACTTCACCTTCGTGAATACCTTCGCCGATATCCGGTAACTTAAATTCATACGCCACTAGAGGTGCCTCCTTTTTCTGCCTAATTTCTAAAACCAAAACCCTTCACAGGTTCATTAAGAAAAGCCGCCGTACGCTTTCTAAAAAGACGACAGGTAACGAACCGGTCTGCCGCATCCGCGAGCGATTTTCCAAAATCACTTCTTTCCCTTCCTTAAATGAAAGACAGCGGCTCGTTCTGCACGCTGCTTCATCGCCTCATCAACGTGGACATGTCCATTTGATGAGGCCTCTCTTCTTTTTTTTACCTGTAAGACCTTCTTGTATAGGCTTATCTATTGTTTAAAATTCAATTACTTTTTTTGCTGTTTCAATAATTCCGTTATAATCAGGAATCCAGTCATCCTCCGCAGCGGCAAAAGGATAGATCGTATCAGGCGCCGCCACGCGAAGCACAGGTGCTTCCAGGCTTAAGATCGCCCGTTCTGTAATCTCGGCAACAACATTTGCCGCGATTCCAGCCTGCTTCTGCGCCTCCTGGACGACAATCGCCCGGTTTGTCTTGTTGACTGATTCAATAATCGTATCAATGTCGAGCGGACTAATTGTCCGAAGGTCGATCACTTCAACGTCAATGTTTTCCTTTTCAAGCTCTTCCGCTGCTTTCAGAGAAGCGTGAACCATTGCCCCGTATGTAACAATAGTTAAATCTTTTCCTTCTCTTTTCACATCTGCTTTTCCAAGCGGGATTGTATATTCTTCTTCAGGCACTTCGCCGCGGAAAGAACGATACAGCTTCATATGCTCAAGGTAGACGACCGGATCATTATCACGGATCGCTGAAATGAGAAGCCCTTTTGCATCATATGGAGTCGAAGGGATGACCACCTTTAAACCAGGTGTCTGTGCCATTAGCCCTTCCAAGCTGTCAGCGTGCATTTCAGGTGTTTTTACCCCGCCGCCAAAAGGAGAGCGGACCGTAATCGGCGCATATTGTTTTCCGCCGGTACGGTAACGAAGACGGTTCATCTGGCCGGCAACAGAATCGAACACTTCGAAAACGAAGCCGAAAAACTGGATTTCCATGACCGGACGGAAGCCTGTTAAGCCGAGTCCGATCGCCAGACCGCCAATCCCTGATTCAGCAAGCGGTGTATCAAAAACACGATCTTCACCGAATTCTTTTTGCAGCCCCTCCGTTGCCCGGAATACACCACCGTTTTTCCCAACATCTTCTCCAAATACGAGTACATCTTCATTATTCTTCAGCTCATTACGCATTGCATCTGTAATGGCTTGAATCATCGTCATTTGCGCCATTGGTTACTTCGACTCCTTTGCTGTGTATTCTTCCATTTGTTCACGAAGATTGTGCGGTAACTCTTCAAACATAAATCCGATCAGATCCGTTACCTTCTGCTTCGGAGCGGCATCAGCTGCCTTGATCGCTTCTTTAATTTCTTCCTTCGCTTTTTCAACTACTTCGTTTTCCTGCTCTTCACTCCATAAGCCTTTGCCCTCAAGGAATTTGCGGAAACGAACAAGTGGATCTTTCTTAGTCCATTCATCATCCAGCTCAGATGAACGGTAGCGTGTCGGATCATCACCCGCCATTGTGTGCGGACCATAGCGGTACGTTAATGTTTCAATTAATGTAGGACCGTCTCCGGCAAGTGCACGCTCTCTCGCATCTTTTGTTGCGGCATAGACAGCAAGCACGTCCATTCCATCTACCTGAATGCCTTCAATTCCGGCAGCTACTGCTTTTTGAGCGATCGTCTTTGCAGCGGACTGCTTTTCAACAGGAACAGAAATCGCAAAGCGGTTGTTTTGCACGACAAAAACAGCTGGAGCATTATAAGCTCCTGCAAAGTTCATTCCTTCATAGAAATCCCCTTGAGAAGCTCCGCCGTCCCCTGTGTACGTAATCGCGATATTTTCTTTTCCTTTGCGCTTAAGTCCCAGAGCGACACCGGCTGTTTGGACAATTTGCGCACCGATAATGATTTGCGGCACCATAATGTTCAAACCATCCGGAAATTGTCCGCCGCCAAAGTGACCGCGCGACCAAAGAAATGCCTGGTGAAGCGGTAAACCATGATAAAGAATTTGTGGAATATCACGATACCCAGGTAAAATCCAGTCTTTTTGATCCAAAGCGAAATGCGAGCCAAGCATTGAAGCTTCCTGTCCAGCGACCGGCGCGTAGAAACCGAGACGGCCTTGACGATTTAATGAAATCGCACGTTGATCCAAGATCCGCGTATACACCATCCGGCGCATAAGTTCTTGTAACTCTTCATCTTTCAAATCAGGCATCGCCGCTTCATTAACAACTTCGCCCTCTTCATTTAAAATTTGGAACGTTTCAAATTGGCTTTCAACTTGCTCTAACGTTTTTGTACTCATTGCCCTTCACCTCTTCCTTTCAATTAAAAAAAGTTTTCTCGTTACTCAGCTTTCATCGAGAATGAGCTTACTTTAAGAATCAATTCATCATCCTATAGGATACCCAAACTACTTTTATCCATAACCTGTCGACAGCTCAATCAAACACCGCTTACCCAAGTAAAACGATGGGTTTACAGAACTTTTGGAACATCCTATCATTTCAAGAAAGGAACCGATGCCGGCTTTCTTGAAAAAATGATCTGTATCAGTTTTTTCTGGATGAAAGTAATACAACATATCCTTCTGGAATTAAGTCTACCCTACTTTGCAGAAATTCGTCAATCCTTTTTACTTAACGTCCTCTTATAAAGATTTCGAATCATGATTTTTGGTTTCCGAACTAAACTGTGTTATAGATCAACTCCACACATTAGTAGTACAGTCTAAATACAAAAAAACAGCCGAATCCGAAGTACTTATTCAAACCGCACTTCGAGATCAGCTGTTTCATAAAAAAGTCTTTTCTTCTCATTGTATTCGTCTGTGTACTGATTAAACTGTTCTTTTTCCTTTGCAACAACTTCATACGAGGCATTCACACCATCAATCTGCGCCTGGAGTTCTTCCATCGTCAGATCTTCCTGCTTCAGCATTGTAAAAAGCGCTTCATCCTCTTTTGCTGCCGTGACATAGGCCTCATAAAGCTTTTGATAATGCTCATATCGATTGTCCATCGCCACGATTAATTCTTCCAGCAGGCTGCTGAGCTGTTCGTCTTCCATCTCGTCCTGAACCGGTTTGATTAACTCAAATTCAGCATAGCTTCGTTCAATGCTTTCTTTTTCTGTTTCAATCATGGCCAGGCGGGAGTCAATCGAAGCCAGCGCTTCATCTGCCAGCTCGGTAATTTTCTCCATATCGCTGATACCGAGGGCGATAATGTCTTCAAATAATTCATTTTCCTTCACCTCTGCTGCCTGAAGAGGCTCCTGCTGCTCTTCAAAAGGTGCTTCCAACTCCACCGCCGCCTCCAGGTGCTGGTAAACGGTCTCGGTTGGTTTTTCTCCACATCCGCTCAGCAGCGCGGCGGTCAAGGCGAGTACGATTACCCATTTTCGATCCTTCACCATTCTTCCCCCTATCTTCTTTTCTCTATACCCAGTTTCCCACCCCACTACACTAAATCAATCAGCAGCAATTGACAATACCCTTTTCCTGATTTCTTGTCCTAATTATTTCTAGTATATGATCGCCCTTTTTTCAATATGTGCTTGTCCACAAAATAAAATGTGAAAGACCAATTGTTTTTAATAAATATAGGCATTCATCCAACCGTCCTTAGTGAAAATGCATATTGTAGTTAGTGAATCGCAGGCAAATGCGGTGTTATCAAAAAGGAGGAATGTAGAATGTACGGATACGGTGGAAATTGTTGTTACGATCCTTGCGGATATGGATATGGCGCTCCAGTAGCAGGCGCAGGCTATGGACCAGGTTTTGGCGGCGGCGGCGGTTGCGGTTACGGTAGAGGTTTCGCTTTAATCGTCGTGCTTTTCATCCTGCTTATCATTGTAGGAGCTTCCCGTTTCGGTCATTGCTAAATAACCGCACGAAGCAGCGGGTGAAGTCTGCGCTATCGTTTCAAAACCGGATGGAAAGCGTTTTTCCTTTCCGTCCGGCTTTGCGCAGGACCGAACCGCTGCCCTCTTTTATTCCTTTTTTGGACAGCCCGTTGCCAAGCGTCGCTTACCGGATGAGATTGCTTCTTTATTTGACCGCAAAAGTCTTGATCTTTCTTGAAAATGTACATAAAGTATGTGGTAAGGGTAAAGGAGTGATTGAGTAGAATGTTAACAATGAAAGATATTGTACGCGAAGGTGATCCGGTCTTGCGGCAAGTGGCCGAGGAGGTCTCCCTACCACTCAGTGAAGATGACAAAGCGACTTTGCAAAAGATGCTTGAGTTTGTCATAAACAGCCAGGATCCCGAGATCGCTGAAAAATACGCGCTTAGACCGGGGGTTGGACTGGCTGCTCCGCAAATCGGCATCTCCAAAAGAATGTTTGCCGTCCATGTGACTGACGAGAACGATAAGCTGTATAGCATGGGAATCATTAATCCGAAAGTAATCAGCCATTCTGTCGAGGAAACTCATTTGGAAAACGGCGAAGGCTGCTTATCGGTTGATCGCGACATTCCCGGAATCGTTCCGCGTTACGCGCGGATTACCGTGAAGGCGACTACGCTTGACGAGGAAGAAGTGACATTACGGCTCCGCGGCATGGTAGCGATCGTCTTTCAACATGAATTGGATCACCTGAACGGGATCATGTTCTACGATCGCATCGAGGACTTTGACGACAAGCTGAAGAAAAGCGTTCCAAGTCATTTGCGTTGAACCTCTGCTATGGCAGAGAAAAGCCCGTACCGAGGTTTCCCGGTACGGGCTTTTTATAAAACGGCGCCGAGGTTGGCTCCTCTCCTTTATAGCAGGCCGGTATAGCGAAGCCCATGAAGGATGCCATCTTCGTCCACTGGCTTTGTGACATAATTGGCGACTGCCTTCGCTTCTTCTCTCCCATCTCCCATTGCCACTCCAGTTCCGACAAACTGAAGCATTTCCAGGTCATTTAACGCATCGCCGAAAGCATATGACTGCTCCTGCGGAATGAATAAATAATCGAGCACCTGCTTGATCCCTCTCGCTTTCGAACCGCCGCCCGGAAGAATATCGACAGAATAAGGATGCCAGCGAATATAATCAAAATGGTTATGCCCTTGGACATACATCTCTTCCTCTTCTTCCTGACAGAATAAGAGTGCCTGATAAATTTTACGCTGGTGATACTCATCTTTTTTCACAGGGGGATACGGGAGCTTAAGCCCTCCCAGACTCTCTGCGATATAATGATCGTCGGCGCGGTTGGCGACCGCTCCATTATGGTCGAGAAAAACCATCGAATGATTCGCCTTCTCGGCAGCCTTTTCCAGGCGGATTAATTCATTCGTCGTCAGCGGGACATCATGAATGACCTTCCCTTCCACGACGACATACGAGCCATTAAAGCTGACATATGATTCGATTCCAAGCTCTTCACGCAGCTCCTTGAACATAAACGGAGCCCGTCCTGTGGCAATCGCCACATAAACGCCTTTTTCCTGCAAGGAAAAAATAGCTTCCTTCGTTGATTGCGGCAATTCCTTCTCTTCATTCAAAAGAGTTCCATCAATATCGAAGAACACAATCGGTTTATTCTTTTCCATTTTTTTCTCCCCACTTTCTATCTCTCGTTCACCCTTCAAAGAAACTTCCAGCCATTTCCTTGAACAGATTAGAATCGGTTCACACATACTAAGCATAACAAAAACCTCTCCGGTTGGACACGTTTGGAACTTAAAATCTTTGTTAAGGAGGGAAGGAAATATGCTAAAAAAACTTCGCAAAAAAATTATTAAAGGCTGCCGGCAGCTTTTACCAAAAAATAGACTTATTGAAGTATAATGTGCGTTGGTTATGTGAAAAATGGCGGTTGAAGCTGCCGTTCTTCCAGGGCGTCAAAAGAAAAACATGAAATAGTGCTATATTTGCTTTATAATGAAAATATAACCAACGGTAAGGAGAGGTAGAACTATGATTTTTAAAGTGTTTTTTCAAGAGAATTTTAAAGAAGTGCCTGTACGGGAATATACAGAAGCAATTTATGTTGAGGCGGAATCAGAAGCTGACGTGCGTAGAAAGCTTGCTCCGCGCAAATACAACATCGAATTTATAACGCCAATCTCTGGTGCGTTTTTAGAGTACGAAGAAAACAAAGAAGATTTCAAAGTGGAGTCGTTATAATAATATGAAGCAAGTTAAAAACAATCAGACAGCCGTCTTTGCACTTGGCGGTTTAGGTGAAATTGGCAAGAACACGTACGCGGTCCAATTTCAGGATGAAATTATTCTAATCGATGCCGGAATTAAGTTTCCAGAGGACGAGCTTCTCGGAATCGATTATGTCATTCCCGATTACACGTATTTAGTGAAGAATGAGGATAAAATTAAAGGTCTTTTTATCACGCACGGACATGAAGACCATATCGGTGGTATTCCCTATCTTCTACGAGAAATTAATGTACCCATTTATGGTGGTAAACTGGCCTTGGGCCTGTTAAAAGGCAAGCTGGAGGAACACGGACTCCTGCGAAAAGCTAAGTTTCATGAAATTCATGAAGATCAGATCGTCAAATTCGCGAAAACATCGGTGACGTTCTTCCGCACGACACACAGTATTCCCGACTCTTATGGAATCGTCGTCAAAACGCCTCCCGGCAATGTCGTTCATACCGGGGATTTTAAATTCGACTTTACTCCGGTCGGAGAGCCTGCCAACCTGACGAAAATGGCAAAGATCGGTGAAGAAGGCGTGCTCTGTTTACTTTCAGACAGTACGAACAGTGAAATTCCTGATTTCACGATGTCGGAGCGAAAGGTCGGCGAGAGCATAGACTCGATTTTCCGCAAGGTCGATGGCCGCATTATTTTTGCGACCTTTGCTTCAAACATTCACCGACTGCAGCAGGTCGTCGAGGCAGCCGTCCATCATGGACGAAAAATAGCGGTGTTTGGCCGAAGCATGGAATCAGCTTTAACAATCGGACAGGAGCTCGGCTATATTCGCGCGCCGAAGAATACCTTTATCGAAACATCGCAGTTGAACAAGCTTCCTGATAATCAAGTCACGATTTTATGTACGGGAAGTCAGGGAGAACCGATGGCGGCACTTTCCCGAATTGCAAACGGCACACATCGCCAAATACAAATCATCCCGGGTGACACGGTCGTCTTTTCGTCCTCGCCGATTCCGGGGAACACCTTAAGCGTCAGCAAAACGATCAATCAGCTTTACCGTGCCGGGGCTGACGTCATTCACGGACCTTTAAACGATATTCACACATCCGGACACGGCGGTCAGGAAGAGCAAAAGCTGATGCTTCGATTAATGAAGCCGCAATATTTCATGCCGATTCACGGTGAATACCGGATGCTTAAAATGCATATTAAATTGGCCAAGGATTGTGGAGTTGACGAAAAGAACAGCTTTATTATGGAAAATGGCGATGTCCTCGCCCTCCATCCTGAGGAAGCCGGCGTTGTCGGAAAGATTCCATCCGGCTCTGTCTACGTCGACGGAAACGGGATTGGCGATATTGGAAATATCGTTTTGCGTGACCGTCGTATTCTTTCAGAGGAGGGACTGGTCGTCGTCGTCGTCAGCTTGAACATGAAGGAATTCAAAGTGACCGCCGGGCCTGATTTAATCTCTCGCGGATTTGTTTACATGAGAGAGTCCAGTGACTTAATTAATGAAGCGCAAAAGCTGTTGGCGGCTCATTTGGACAGCGTTATGGAAAGAAAGACGACGCAATGGTCGGAAATCAAAAATGAAATTACCGATTTACTAGGTCCTTTTTTATACGAGCGAACAAAGCGCAGACCAATGATCCTTCCGATTATCATGGAAGTATAAGCTACGCAACGGACAGGGAGTAACAAAACTCCCTGTCTTTTTTGTCTTCTCTAAAATAAGCGTCCCCATGTTTCCGGACCGACAATTCCATCGACGGTAATTCCCGCCTGCTGTTGAAAGCGGATAACAGCAGCGGCGGTTTGCGGCCCAAAAATTCCGTCGATCGGACCCGGAGAATAACCAAGCTCCTTCAACCGCTGCTGGATCGCTTTCACCTCCGGCCCTGTAGCTCCTCTTGAAAAAAGCAGCTTCAATCCAGCGTTCGTTAATTCGCGACGAAAGTCACTCATCGAAAAAGCGGGACAATCCTTCCATTGGTAGCCCGGAAACTCCTGATGACCCAGCACCTTCTCTTTCGTGATGCCAAGCTCATTCATCAAGCTTTTTGTTAATTCAACAGCCGCAGTCCGTTGAGCCGGCTGCGGCCGTTCCTGCCGAAAATCACCGACGAGACAGATACCGACCGCCGCGCCATTGCTGCGGCCGACATGGTAGCTGATCGTCTCTAGCGGATGACACCAGCTGATTCCACCTTTTTTATCAATGACATAATGATAGCCAATTCCCGGCCAGCCGAGCTGATTGACATGATAAGCAGCAAAAGCCTCTGCACTTCCACTTACAGTCGCACTATGATGAAGCGCGATAAATTGAATCTGCCGTTGCGTTCTCTGTCTGTAACGTCGCGTACCATGAACCGGGAGTGCAGTTCGTTTATCAGTGATCTTCATTTCACCTTCCCCTTTCATTACGTTTTACCTATAAATAGGGAAAAGCAAGAAGAAACGGGGAGACCACTTTGAAAAAAGGAGCTCTACGGGAATCGCGTCACGCAGCAAAGCCCGTTGTGAGGACATATTCACAACGGGCTAAAGAGTCAAAGGCTGGGCAAAAGGTAAATAACCCTTTGTCCCAGCCTCTCGAAACCGATCTTATTCGCTTATTCTTTAATACCAAGCACGCGGTTCACACGCTTTGTCAGCATCTTCATACCGCCACCGCCCGCCTGAAAATGGCGAAGCTGCCCTTCTTCATCAAATACATAGTAAGCTGGAACGTATTCATTTTCAAATGCGTCTGTCAGCTTATGCTCACTGTCGACGAAAATAGGCTGGGAAATATCATGTTCCTCGGCAACCTTTTTAATTTCCTCAAGATCCAAATCCTTTTCAGATCGAGGCATATGAACAGCGACAACATTCAGCTTGTCTTTGTATTGATCACGAAATTCATTGACATTTGGCATTGCTTCCTTACATAAACCACAGCTGATCGACCAGAAGTGAATTAATGTCGGTTTATTTCCGATTAGATCACTTTTTGAATATTCACCATTTAACCAAGTTGTTGCGCCATCAAGTTCAGGCATTTGTGAGCGTAATTTTAGCGCCATCGAAAAAGCCTCCTATTCCTGTATGTTCATTACTTTCTAAAATAGTGCATCCGGAAGGGGAGCGGGGGTGTCCCCAAGGCAAAAACCTTGATGAGACACCCCCCTCTTTCACCTATCTTTTAAACGTTAAGTGTCGCTTGACCTGGCTTCCAGTTCGCCGGGCAAAGTCCACCAGTTTGTAATGCTTGAAGAACGCGAAGTGTTTCATCTACATCACGACCGATGTTGTTGTGGTTCACAACAGAGTACATTAACTCGCCTTCAGGGCTGATAATGAACAGGCCACGAAGAGCAACCCCTTCGTCTTCAATCAATACACCGTAATCGCGTGATACAGTGTGGTTCGTATCCGCTGCCAGTGGATATTTCAAATCACCAAGTCCGTTGTCATCACGGGATGTGTTGATCCACGCTTTGTGTGTGTGAATTGTATCTGTGGAGACGCCGATTACTTCCGCATCAAGGTCTTCGAACTCATCATAGCGGTCGCTTAGCGACGTAATTTCTGTCGGGCAAACGAAAGTGAAGTCCATTGGATAGAAGAACAGGACAGTCCACTTGTCATTTTTCATATTTTCTTCAAGGCTCACCTTACCAAATTCTTTATTCGGTAATACGGCGTCCATTTCAAATCTAGGCGCTTGCTTTCCTACCATTCGCTTATCTGTCATATGTAAAAACCTCCCAAATCAAAATTATTTTTTCCCTTCGCCGTCATTATAAAAGAAGTTTACATGCTAGTCAATATTAGCTAATAATCAATATAAACAACTGCCACAATAAAACGAAGCAATTGTAGTATACCCTTTTTTCCTTTATATAAACGGCGATTCCATCCATTATTATAGCAATGTTTTCCTGAAAAAGCGAAGGATATGCTCGTTGATTCTCATTTACATCTTTGTTACGGTTGAGTGAACACTTTTTTTATGCTAGGATTGTTCGATGTAACGTTTACTGGCAAACAGATCGGTTATAGTTTACATAAGGAGTGATTGGATGACACAATGGTTGAACAATTGGACGGAAGGGGCTTTTCTGCTTGGCATCGCGCTGATCATTGGTCAGGTTGCCCTGGCGGTTATCGCCTTCTTCATTGCCCGCTCAATCGGGACAAGACTGATTCGTGGCACGTTCTCGAAAATGGAAAAACAGAAAAACATGTCGGCAGGACGAGTGCAAACATTACAGAAGCTCTCGGTAAATGCGTTCTCCTACGTTCTTATCTTCGTCTTTATTACGATCGTCATCAGCATCTTCGGCTTAAATCCAACTGGATTGATTGCCGGTGCCGGTGTCGTCGGTCTGGCGATCGGCTTTGGCGCCCAAGGGCTCGTCAGCGATGTCGTCACCGGTTTTTTTCTATTGCTTGAAAAACAAATTGACGTTGATGATTATGTGACGGCGGGCGGAGTCGACGGCGTCGTCGAAGAAGTCGGCCTGCGTACCACACAAATAAGAGGGTTTGACGGCACGCTGCATTTTATTCCTAACCGTGACATTAGCAGCGTCAGCAATCATTCACGCGGCAACATGCGGGCCCTCGTCGATATTAGTATATCCTATGATGATAACATCGATCATGCGATTGCTGTTTTACAGCAGGCGTGTGACCGGATTGCCGCCGAGGATCCAACGATCAAGGAAGGACCGAACGTGATCGGCGTTCAAGGTCTGGGAGATTCGGATGTCGTCTTGCGGATCATCGCCAAAACAGAAAATATGGCGCAATGGGCTGTTGAGCGCAAGCTGCGTAAAGAATTGAAAGAAGAGCTTGATGCAAATAATATCGAAATCCCATTCCCCCATCAAGTGTATATCGAGAAAAAGTAGAAAGAATCTAACGGCAAATGAAATAAGGGTGGGCTAAAAGGTTGTTTTTTACCTTTTAGCCCACCCTTTGTCATGAGCAAAGCCACCACGATCCGGGAAAGCCCGTTTTTCCTCAAGCTCATGTGGAACGGAACTGAACCTTCTGACGAAGCAGTTCGCCGCCCTTCATGACGGTTCGACGGACTTTCGGGCAGTTTCCCTATGCTTGTTGGTTGACCTTCTGTTCGACCATTTGGCAAACTTCCTGCGCACTCATCCCGTGGGCATTAATGACAGAGCCTTGAATAGCGGCATCCTGAACACCCATCATATTCTGATCGCTGCCAGTAATGACGCAGCAGTCGCAGCCATTTGCGTCTGCCTCCTGCTTTAATGGCACGACCTCATACCCCATTTGCTCCAGCTCCTGCTGGACCGCTGTTAATGATTGTTCTACCCCAATTTTCTTCGCCATTTTATATTGCACCTCCGTAAGTAGTGTAGTAGCACTCCTTACGGTTTCCCGTTCAGCGAAAATTATTCACGCCCAGCACTAACGTTTTGATCTCTTTCCTTAAAATAGCTTATAAGCAGGTCGACCGCGACGTTAATCGCCTCTTCCTTTGGCTCAAGCCGCGCATCATGAAGACCATGTTCGCTGTCAACGCCGAGCCAAAACATCATTCCCGGAATTTTTTCAAGAAAATAGCCGAAGTCCTCCCCTGTCATCGCTTCGGGTGCACGGACGAAAGTGACTGCCTCATAGCGCTCGGCAAATTCAATAAAAGCAGCTGTGCTTGCTTCGTCATTGTAAACCTGGCAATAGTTCGCGCCATAATCAATCGAAGCACGGCAAGTAAAGCCGACTTCAATTCCGGCCACCAGCGCTTCGATTCGTGCTTTGATCTGCTTCATTGTTTCGATCGAGCGCGTACGGATTGTGCCTTCAATCGTCGCTGATTCGGCGATGATATTTTGCTTTGTTCCGCCTTTAATGACGCCAATCGTAATCACCCCGGCATCAAGCGGGTTCACATTGCGGGCGACAATCGTCTGGAGCTGGGTTACAAGGTGACTCGCCGCGACGACCATATCATTTGCCGTATGCGGATAAGCGGCGTGTCCTCCCTTTCCCTTCAACGTAATAAACAGCTCCGACGTATTGGCAAAAAGCAGGCCGGGCTTTGTCGCCACCGTGCCAACCGGATACTCCGGTGCAATATGCAGCGCCAACATTTCATCAGGCCACCATTTTTTGAACGTCTCAGCTTCAAGCATCGGCAGTGCACCGCCCGGTCCTTCCTCGGCCGGCTGAAACAAAAAGAGCATATTTTCGCGCGGCTGCTGCTCAGCGAAATAACTTAATAGACCAAGTGCAATCGTCATATGGAAATCGTGACCACAGGCATGCATCGCCCCTTCATGCTGCGAACGAAAGTCATGATAGCTCGTCTGCTCCTCAATCGGCAATCCGTCAATGTCAGCACGGTAAGCGAATGTTTTTGTGCCGACAGTCCCTTTGACATGGACGAAAATCCCTGTTTTCCATGCTTCAACCGTCAAGAAATCCTGACGCAATTCGCTGATTCGTTCGAGCAAATAACGCTGAGTCTTGAATTCCTGATACCCGAGCTCCGGAATTTGATGAAGCTCGCGCCTGATTTTTACTAATTCGTTTGCGGCAATCATGACTGACCTCCAACGGCAGCCAGCTGTTGCTCCAGCTTCGTGATAAAGACCTCGATGTCCTCTTTCGTCAAGGTGAGTGGTGGCAGAAGGCGGATAATCGTTTGCTGCGTGACATCGACCATCACGCCCTGCTCAAGCAATCCACGTTGAACCGACTTTACTTGCGCCGCTTCAAGCTCCAGCACAATTCCGAGCATCATCCCTTTTCCTCTCACTTCATTAATATAATGCGGGTAGCGCTCTTTCAGCTCATAAATGCTCGTCTGCAACAGGGCCGCCGCCTCTTTCCCCCGCTCGAGCTGGTGCTGCTCGATCAGTACCTCAATTACGGCATTGCCTAAAGCCGCGCTTAACGGAGACGGCGCGAAGGTCGTCCCGTGATCGCCGGGCTTAAATAAATCAGCAAGCTTCTCGGCGGCAATAATTCCACCAAGCGGCAGACCGCCGCCAATCCCTTTCGCAAACAAAATCACATCCGGCTCAATCCCGGCATCCTGATAAGCAAAAAAAGTGCCGGTACGGCCGACGCCTGTCTGAATTTCATCCATGCATAAAAGGACGCCGTACTGCCTGCAAAGCGACTCCATTGCTTGCAAGTAAGAGCTGCTTAGCGGCACGATTCCGCCCGAACCAAGCAGAGGCTCAGCAATGATGGCCGCTGGCTGATGCTGCTGGAAAATCGTTTCGAGCGCCGCTGAATCGCCCGGCTCGACTTCGTATACCGGGACATCCGTCACCGGGAAATCCTGATAAACCCCCGGCTGCCGCGTGAGCTTCAGCGCTCCGAGCGTCCGGCCGTGAAAGCTTTTCTTCATGACGACAATCCCTCGTCGCTCTTCCCCTTGCTGCTTCGTCCATTTGTGGATCAGCTTGACCGCCGCTTCAGTCGCCTCGGCTCCAGAATTCGTAAAGAAGACCTTTCCGGCGATTGAGAGCTTTGTCAGCTTTTCGGCAAGCGTAATGGCCGGCTTATTGTAAAACACATTTGAAATATGAAGAAATTGCTCTCCCTGTTCATGTAAAGCCTTCAGTACAGCAGGATGCGAATGCCCGAGAATATTTACAGCCAACCCGGTGAATAGATCCAAATATTGTTTTCCTTCTTCATCAATTAAATAATTCCCCTCGCCTTTTGCAATCACAATAGGCAGCCGGCCATAGGTTGACATCACAGCCCGCTGGTCACGTTCAATCCAATTTGCCACAGTCGTTTCCCCTTTCACGCTCTGTAAGGAAATAGGGTTGTCCGAAAAGCCCGGCTTTTGGTCAACCCTTTAAGAAAGGTGAAGCCGCAACGCTTATCCAACCGTCACACAGGCTCCACTTGTTGCTTCGGGGCCGTGTCAAAGGATTTCCCTTTTAACACAGCCCCGTTTGTATGAAATGCTATTTTCCTTTAGTCATTTAAACGACGAAGCTCTTGTCTGATTTCCGTCTTCCCTTTCGTCTTTTCATCGATTTCTTTAATAACGCGAGCCGGTGTACCAGCCACAACTGTGTTCGGCGGTACATCTTCAATCACGACTGCTCCGGCTGCAACAACGGCACCCTTGCCGACAGTCACTCCTTCAAGCACGACACAGTTCGCGCCGATAACGACATCATCCTCAACTATAACCGGCTTCGCGGAAGGCGGCTCAATGACACCAGCCAGCACAGAACCCGCGCCAATATGGCAGTTCTTTCCAACTGTAGCTCGTCCTCCGAGAACAACGTTCATATCGATCATCGTCCCTTCACCGATCACAGCGCCAATATTAATGCTTGCTCCCATCATAATAACGGCATTTTTTCCGATTTCCACCTGGTCACGGATGATCGCGCCAGGCTCAATGCGCGCTTGAATGTTTTTCATGTCAAGCAATGGGATTGCGGAATTGCGGCGGTCATTTTCGACAACTACATCTTCAATCCGTGATTCGTTCGCTTTCAGTGCCGGCTCAATATCGCTCCATTCGCCGAATAGAACACCGACATTCCCTGTAATAAACGTTTTTGTATTCGCACCGAAATCAATGCCGGCTACATCGCCTTTAATATGTACTTTTACCGGGGTTTTCTTTTCACTTTCTGAAATAAATTTGATAATTTCATTTGCATCCATCATCTTCATCGTTATATTCCTCCTCAACAATTAAACAATCTCTTCATTATGATAAAGATATCACGATCAAATTGCAATCAAAACAGCGACTTTTGTCAGAAAGAAAGAGTGGTAAAAAGGACGAACGCCCCTTCTCCCACTCCCCAAGTTTTCTATTTCGTCAAATAATTGACCACTGCTGCCAGTGCCTCCTCGCAATCCTCGCCGACAGCCCGGACGTTGACCGTATCGCCGTTGTGAATTTGCAATGTAATGAGGCCGAGAAAGCTTTTAATATTGACTTCGATCACTTTCCCTCCGACAATTTTCTTGATGTAGACCTCTGAAGAAAACGGCTGCAAATCTTTACTGAGTTCGACAATCGTTTGCTCCTCCGAAATGTTAATCTCGATATCCTTTGTCACTGTTTTCACGATAATCGCTCCCTTCCTGTCATTTGTATAGTCTTACCTGTCCTGCTCTGATTATGATTCTGCTTTGACTACTTCATGCCCGCCGAATTCATTGCGGAGAGCGGCAACTACTTTTCCTGTGAACGTATCCTCCTCCTGTGAACGATAACGCATCATCAGTGACAGTGCAATAACAGGAGCAGCAGTTTGCAAATCAAGCGCGGTCTCGACCGTCCATTTTCCTTCTCCGGAAGAGTTCATTACCCCGCGGATCTGTTCAAGCTTCGGATCCTTGGAGAAAGCATTCTGCGTCAGCTCCATCAGCCAAGAGCGAATGACTGAGCCATGGTTCCAGACCCGCGCCACTTCTTCGTAATCATAATCAAACGGACTCTTTTCAAGGATGTCGAACCCTTCGGCAATCGCCTGCATCATCCCGTATTCAATCCCATTGTGAATCATTTTCAAAAAATGTCCGCTTCCAACCTCACCGCAGCCAAGATAGCCATTCTCGATCGTCAGCGCCTCAAACACCGGCTCCAGCAATTGAAGGGCTTTCTTACTCCCTCCTGCCATGATACACGCTCCATGGCGGGCACCATCTACTCCACCGCTCGTTCCAACATCGACGAACTCAATTCCTTTTTCACGGAGCGTTGCCGCCCGGCGGAGTGTGTCTTTGTAATTTGAATTGCCGCCATCAATGATGATGTCTCCTTGCTCAAGATGTGGCGCTACGCCGTTGATCACCTCTTCTGTAATATCCCCGGCTGGCACCATCAGCCAAACGACACGCGGTTTTTCCAGCTTGGAGACAAGCTCCTCGTAAGTATAAGCCCCGCTTGCCCCATGCTCCGCAATTTTATCCACTTGCTCTTTATTCACATCACTGGCAACCACTTTGTAGTGATGATCCAGTAAATTTAACGCCAGGTTAAAGCCCATTTTCCCAAGGCCGATCATTCCAATATTCATTTCATACAGCTCCTTTGATAAATTTAAATTGACAACGAAAAATATTTCTTTATTATGACATTAGGGTGAAAAATTATTTTTACCTCTCTATTATAAGATAGATTTTTTCTTTTTCAATATTTTAATAGAAAAAAAATTCTGTATTGATATACTGGAATTAAGGAATGAATGCGCTTTCTTAAAAAACGATGTCAAATTTGCTTTTATTTTTTATCCATTTATCATCTAGATTGGAGGACACCCTTTGTGAAACAATCGCTCCCTTGTTTAACCAAAATACGAGCAGCCTATTCTTCGTTAAGTGAAAAGGAAAGAAAAGTAGCTAATTATATTTTACATGATCCGAAAAGAATCATCCATTCGACGATTAATCAGGTCGCCGATGATCTCGATATTGCTGATGCTACGGTTTTTCGCTTTTGCAAACGAATTGGCTTTTCGGGCTTTCAGGCGATGAAAATAGCGCTCGCTTCTGAGATTGTCACTCCCGTGCAGGATATTCATGAAACCATTCAGGAGGATGACGACGAAAAGGCGATCACCGAAAAAGTATTTCGATCCAATATTCGTACGCTCGAAGACACATTACTCGTTATGGAATCAGCGGTTTTCCAACAAGCTGTGCAGGCATTGGCCCATGCAAGGAAAATTGATTTCTACGGCAATGGCGGATCCGGGATTATCGCTCTCGATGCCCATCACAAATTTATCCGGACCGGCCTGCCGTCCGCCGCCTACCGGGATTCTCATTTTCAGGCGATGTCAGCCTCGCAGCTGACTAAAGATGATGTAGCTGTGTTTATTTCACATTCAGGTACGAATCGTGATTTGCTTGAAGTACTTGAGGTCGCCAAAGACAATGAGGTGACGACGATCGGCATTACAAATCTGGCCAAGTCCCCTTTAAGCAAAGGTGTCGATCACGCCCTGTTTACTGTATCTCAGGAAACAGAATTCCGCTCTGAAGCCCTGGCATCAAGACTGGCTCAATTATGTATTATCGATGCCCTTTATGTTAATGTCAGTATGGCCCGGAAAGAAAAGATGAAAACATCACTTCAACGAATGAGAAAAGCTGTTTCCATGAAAAAAATGTAGGAAAGAAGGATGACATCACGATGAAATCATATGTAATTGGTCTTGATATCGGGACCACGTCAGCAAAAGCGGTCCTGTTCAAGCGCTCCGGCTATGTTGTCGCCGAGCATGAAGAGCTTTATCCGACCTCTCAGCCTAAAATTGGCTGGTCGGAGCAGGACCCTCTTCAAATTGAGCTGGCGACGATTCAGGCGCTAAAGATGCTGATTGAGAAAGCGGCCGTGCCCGCAGCCGATATTGCCGCCGTCGGCCTATCATCAGCCATGCATTCGATCGTCTGTTTAAATGCCGATAACGAGCCGTTGTCCCCGCTCATTACCTGGGCGGATCAGCGCAGCGTCAAGCAGGCTGAAGAGCTGCGTTCGATGCCGGGTTCAACCATCTATTTAAAAACAGGCACGCCCCAGCATCCAATGACGCCGCTTGTTAAGCTCCGCTGGATGAAGGAAAACGACTACGAGCCTTATCGGCAGGCAACGAAATTTAAATCAATGAAAGAGTTTCTCCTTGCCCGCTGGTTCCGCGAGGATGTCGTCGATTATGGCGTCGCCTCGGCCTCCGGACTGTTTAATATTACCGAAAAAGTGTGGGAGAAGGAAGCTCTTGCTGCGGCAGGGGTAACAAAAGACCAGCTTTCGACTCCAGTCCCGCCGACTTATCTATGTCAAGGGCTGCCACCGGCGCTTGCCGACGAAATCGGTATCGACAAAAAGCTCCCCTTTGTTGTCGGCTCAAGCGATGGTCCGTTGGCCAATATCGGAACAGGAGCGATTCACCATGGTGATGTAACCGTCACGATCGGCACAAGCGGGGCGATCAGGCAAATGAGTACATCGCCACGTACGGACGAGCAGCAGGAAATTTTTTGCTACAGTGTCTCAGATGAGCTGTGGGTGATGGGTGGCCCGACGAATAACGGTGGCAATGTGCTTCACTGGATGAGAGAGGTGTTAGGAGAGGAGCAGCAACGAATAGCTGCTCAGAAGCAGATGTCAGCTTACGAATTGCTCACCGAGCTGGCGGAGACATCCAGTCCCGGGGCCAACGGTCTCCTCTTTCTTCCTTACTTGAATGGTGAACGGGCACCAATTTGGAATTCCCGGGCGCGCGCTAGCTTTATCGGTTTGACACCGAGCCACACAAAAGCCGATATGCTCCGCGCCGGTCTGGAAGGTTCGATTTACAGCATCTATCATATCGGTACCGCGCTGAACCGGCTGGCGGGTCCTCCTAAGACAATGCTGGCAAGCGGTGGGTTTTCCAGATCTGCACTCTGGCTGCAAATCCTTGCCGATGTATTCGGACAGCAGGTCCAGCTGCCGCTTAGTCATCAAAGCTCGGCATGGGGAGCAGCCTGGATTGCGTTACTGGCGACCGGAGAAGAAGCACGGCTTGAGGATATTAAAGAATCGATTCCGATGAAAGGAACGATTGAACCAAATGAGCAGGCGCATCAGCGCTATAAGGAAATGTTTGCGATTTATCAACAGGCCATTAATGAACTTACCTCTACGTTTCAGCGTTTATCAGCCTTGCAGGCAGACCTTAGATGATTGTGAAAACGGACACTCTATGATACGCTAGTAGCAAGATCATACATAGAACCACTGGGGGTGCTATATGCTGAGAAAGGCCTTGCCTTAACCCTTTTTTACCTGATCTGGATTATGCCAGCGGAGGGAAGTGGGCTTGATGCAGACTCTGTATTCCAGTCATCTGGTAAAGCCAGCAAATCACTTCCGTACGCGAAGTGATTTTTTTATTTGCAAAGACAATAAGAGAAAAAGGAGAGGATCTTCATGACATTTACAGACCACTTGTACGAAACAGCAAAGCCAATCTGGGAGAAAGGCTATCAGCACCCGTTTGTCCAGGGAATCGGCGATGGCACACTCGACCCTGAGCGTTTTTCCTTTTTTATGTGTCAGGATTATGTTTATTTAATTGAATACGCGCGACTCTTTGCCCTGGGCAGCTTAAAGGCTCCGGATTTGTCGACAATGTCGACCTTTGCCAAGCTGCTTGATGCCACCTTAAACATGGAAATGGAGCTTCATCGGCAATATGCCGAGAAACTGGGAATTTCCCGCGAAGAGCTGGAAGCAACTGAACCAGCTCCGACTACGCTTGCCTATAGCAGCTATATGCTAAACCTTTCACAGCGCGGTTCTTTAGCTGAATTAATTGCCGCCCTCCTGCCGTGTGCCTGGAGCTATGGAGAAATCGGCGAACGGCTGGCGCAAATCCCCGGGGCCGTCGACCATCCCCTTTACGGAGAATGGATCCGAATGTATGACTCGGAGGATTTTAAAGAATTGGCGACATGGCTCATTGATCTTCTTAATGAACTCGCCGAGGGGAAATCAGAAACGGAAAAGAAACAGCTTGAAACAATCTTTATTCATACGAGTAAGTTTGAATATTTATTTTGGGACATGGCCTGGGAACAGGCTGGCTGGACGATTTAACAAAAAAGCCGCCTGTCAGGAGAACAACTCCCGCAGGCGGCCATTTTCACTCGGCAGCTCCGTTACTGTACTTCCCTCAGCCAGGCAAACAGTAAAGGACCTCCTTCTGTCTTCGCTTCAAATATCAGCTCATAGTCATCGAGCTGATAAACGTACATCCAATAGTCTTCCATCATATTTTTCTCGCTTCGGTCAAACGTCCCAAGTTCACGCTTTAAATCGTCCTCCGTCAGTTGATACGCTTCAATGTCCAGCGCGACAGCCACGGTTCGGCCGCTCATTGGATTTATAAAAAAAGTATGAGGATCATATTGCAAAAACTCCCCGCCTTCATAAGACCCTTTTTCCCGCGGTTGCCCATAAGCCGAAATGATCTGTTCACTTGATTGACCAAGCTCAATCGACAACGGTTCAAACAAACCATTATAGCCCGCTTCAATCCATTCAAATGTAAGAAAGGCAGCCTCGTCCGTTTCAGCTTTTACCTCGGATTCACCTACTGCTTTTCCACAACCGGTCATAATGAAAATAAGCCCGATGATCAACAGATATTTAGCCTTCATCTTTCTCACCTTCCTTTTTTAGCCAAGCTTTTTCATTATATGTAGCCTGTTCAAGATTATATGAGACCATACCCTTATTTTTTTGCGATTAATCTTTTTTATTCCCTTTAGTGCGCAGCTCTTTTTCAACTCAATACTTCCTGTTATGTTAAAATTCAACTGATAGCGGGAGGGGGAGAAACGTTTTGAGAAGTGACAGTCGAAATCGGAATGTGGGACGGGACGACTCATTTGACCGGACCTTCGTCGGCAAACCCGGCTGTATGGTTATTTTCCTGCTGGTGATTATTATTGGCTCCATCGTATACATTAATTGATTTTGAAAAATTCAGAAAACTGAAAGGCTGTGTCAAGACTTCATGCTTAAGGCAAAAGGGACAAACCGCCCTTTTGTCTTAAGCTCCTTTCTCTACGATAAAACTTCTTCAATAAAGACCGTCGTTTCCTTGGCTAGGTCAATATGCTTCACATCAAAGTCTTCAGAAGCCGAACCGACCATGTGAAAAACGCGAATAATCGGACGCTGTGGCAGTCCTGGATTTTGATCGACAACGATTCCTGTTTCCTTTGTCGATAATTTCACCTGGCTTCCTGTCGGATAAAAAGCCACCGCCCGTAAAAAACGCCACATCACCTCATGGGAAAACTGAATATTCGTTAGCCCAAGCAAATACTCACACGCTTCATACGGGAACATCCCCTTACCGCCATCTTTCGGCGACAGCAGGCGGTCATATGTATTTGTCACCGCGACAATTTTAGACAGGACATGAATTTCTTCATCTTTTAGCTTTCGCGGATAGCCGGTTCCATCCATATTTTCATGATGAGTAAGAGCGATATGAGAAGAAAGCGTACTAATTTCTTTATTTTTCCGCAGCAGATTAAACCCTTTCCACGTATGATCATTCTTCATTGGCTCAAGTTGGCCAGGTGCATCATCGACCACTTTTCCAATATCATGAAGCAATGCTCCTATCGCTAATTCCTGAAGTTTGGTTCGGTCCAAACCCATTTTAATTCCGACAATCGTCGAAAGTATGCAGACATTGACAGAATGAACGTAAAGCTCATTATCCTCCGTGCGAATATCCATAAGAGCGAACAATGTCTGCTGGTTTTGCAATACTTCATCAATGATGGTTGAAATTACCTTCCGAACAGCTTGAAAATCAATATTTTTTCCCGTTTGCACAAGCTGAAAGGAGTCCTGGAGCGTGGAAATGGTTTCTCTTTTTACTTTCTCCGAAACAACCTCTTCCACTTTAATATCGTTTACCCGCTCGTCCTTAATATAAATCGCTTTCACACCCATGCGCCGCAGTCGCGAAAGAATCCCGACAGTTAATTGCACATCTTCCTGTAGCAGCACCCGTCCATCACTTGCAAAAATATGCTTCGCCAACCGTTCCCCATGCTGAACATGATCAATTAATGTATATTTCATTCGTTACTCCCTTAACATTCTTTTCCTTTTATTATAGTGGAAGCCTCTTCTGTATACTAGGGATGACTGCAAAGCTGGCAGAGTTTAGTAAAAAAGAGACGTGCCAAAAGGTGGAAAAAGACCTTTTGGTACATCTCTTAAAGATACTGCTCCTGCAAAAAAACAGTAACGTAGCTTGCTTACTCTTTCTTGGCGGGATCATCTTCCAACTCGACTGGACGCTCTTCTTTTTCAAAATAAACAGTACGGCTCGGAAAAGCTACATGAACGTTTTCTTCCTCCAGTATCTTCAGGATCTCAAGATTAATATTCTCTTTAATCCGATACCATTCAGCCCATACGGTTGTTTTTGTAAAGAAATACAAAAAGATTTCAAGACTTGAATCGTTGAATTCACTAAAGTGAACCATAATGACATCTGGATCAACTTCTTCATGCGATCGCAGCAATGCATCAATTCTTCTCACACAGCGCTCCAGCTTTTCCCGTGGTGTTGAATACGTCACACCAAGCGAGAACGTAATCCTCCGCTTGTTCATTTGCGACCAATTGGTAATGGGTTCATTGGCGAGTGTTGAATTCGGAACGGTAATGACCGAATCCTCAAACGTACGGATTTGCGTACTTCTAAACGTAATATCTTCTACTGTTCCTTCCACAGAGGGCGTCTTGATCCAATCCCCCTTTGAAAATGGCTTTTCCGTAATAATAATGACGCCGCCAAAAAAGTTTCCGATCGTATCCTGTGCCGCAAGGGCAAAGGCGAGGCCGCCGAGCCCCAGTCCGGCAACGAAGCCACTGATGCTGTACCCCCACTCACCGGCGACGACGACGATCACAAGCGCGACGACAGTAAAGCGTAAAATTTTCGACAAAAAAGGGACAAGCATGCTGTCCTCATCAATATCGACCTTACGCGCCATCCGGACAAAGACCATCGACTGCGTCGATGTATAATTATAAAGCCCCCAGCCGATTAAAATAATAATAATCGATCGGTACAGATGCTTGACAAACTCAACCGTCGTCCAGTTAAACGGTAAGTACACAAGCGCCAAATATGTACCGAGCACGACCCAGAACAGCCGGAGCGGCGCTTCAAAAGCTAAGAGAACATTCGTAAAGACCTCCGTCGGAGTCTTGCGTGACATTTTGACAACCATTTTAAAAATATAGCGTGTAAACAGCTTACGAAACAAGAGAAATATAAGGAAGATTGCGAAGGCAATCGCATAATCATTCCATTCCATTCTCTGCACTGAACGGACAAACGCGTCCCATCTTTCCATGTCGATCCCACCTTTGTTATATCGACAAATATTTTAACATAGGTGGCAGCGGCTGAATAGCAGACCCGCAGGATTTTCACAATGCGCATTCTTCAATTTCAAACCCAAGATCTTCAATCATTTGGTAGTCCAGTTCCATCTGCTGGCCCGGCGTCGTCAAATAATCACCGACAAAAATGGAATTCGCCGCGTACAAGGCAAGCGGCTGCAACGTGCGAAGATTCACTTCACGCCCTCCGGACACTCTAATTTCCTTCGTCGGCAGAATAAAGCGCAGCAATGCTAATATTTTCAATGCACGCAGCGGCTTTGTTGCCGGCCTTCCTTCAAGTGGAGTTCCGGCAATCGCATGTAGGAAATTGACCGGCACCGAATCAGCATCAAGCTCTTTTAACGCCCAAGCCATTTCAACAATTTGCTGATCCGACTCGCCCATCCCGATAATCACCCCTGAACAGGGGGACATGCCGCTCTGCTTCACATGCTGCAATGTTTCGATTCGATTCTGGTATGTATGCGTCGTCGTAATAGCCGGGTGAAGCTCTTCATGCGTATTAATATTATGGTTGTAGCGCTCAACGCCAGCTTCCTTTAGCTTCGCTGCCTTTTCCGCAGATAATGCACCGAGACAGGCACAAATTTTTAATGGCATCGTCGCCCGGATCTCTGCGACGGCATCGACGACCTGCTCAACCTCGTGGTCAGTCGGGCCCCGGCCACTCGCGACAATGCAATAGGTTCCGGCTTTTCGCTTCAATGCTTCCCTCGCCCCAGCCAGTAACGTTTCCTTTTCAAGCAAAGTATACTTTTCCACCGGCGCATTGGACACAATAGATTGAGCGCAGTAGCCACAATCTTCCGGACATAGGCCACTTTTCGCATTAATAATCATATTCAGCTTAACCTTCTTGCCAAAAAACGTTTGCCGTACCGCAAAAGCAGCATGCAAAAGCGGTAACACTTCGCTGTCAGCAGCGGCTAGAACAGCAAGTCCCTCCCCGATTGAAATCTCCTCCTGCCTGATCGCCTTTTCCGCCAGCTTTCCCCAATCGTTTCCTCTCATAAGTTACCAGCCCCTTTTTGTTAACCTAATTAATAATTAAGTTAACAATAAAACAAGAAAAGCACAACCCTTTTTTCATCCAAAAAACCGGTCCACCTACAGTCCAACTTGTGACAAGCTTTTTTAAAAGAACGTCAAAAAAGGCTCTGAGGAACAAATCCTCAAAGCCTTTTCTTTATGTCTGTGTAGCTCTTAGTAGCTTTTCTTAACGTTAGAAGCTTGGTCGCCACGGTCGCCTTGAACGACATCAAATGTTACAGCTTGACCTTCGTCAAGTGTTTTGAAGCCTTCGCCAGTGATAGCAGAAAAGTGAACGAATAGATCGTCGCCTTCTTCACGCTCGATAAAACCAAAACCTTTTTCTGAGTTGAACCATTTTACTGTACCTTGTTGCATGTTGTTTCCTCCTGTCGTGTGGTGAACCACACATTTTAATGATTATTCTTGATAATTCGTAATAATGAAGAGGAAACATCTAGCGGATCCATCTTTATTCTAAAAACGATCAAAAATAAGTTAACACAAGTATAACACTTCCAGTTAGAAAAAGCCAGCTAAAGAATAACGATTCTTTTATTCCTTATCATGATGATGTTTTCGCTTTTCCCAGCGTGGAATAAAACCGTTCTTTTCAAGCTTGCTGTAATGCTCTTCCATCTTCTTGATGATGTGGTTTCCTTTCTCTTCAGAGAACACGCCAAATTCCACATACTTTGCAATGACTTCTTTTTTCTTTTCGAGAATCTCCTGCTGGATTTCCGCAATTTCCTCCTGCTGCTGCTTCGTTAGTTCCACCTTATTTTCACCGTCTGCCGCGAATACATTGCTGGAAAGCACCAAGCCGCAAACAAGCGCCGAAACAAGCAGCAAAAACAGCTTATGTGACCATCGCATTTTTCTTCCCTCCTTTATGTACCTGTATTCTTAACTTGTACTGCCTTTAGGAAAATATACAAAAAAAGCCCGGACAAAAGATTGGTTGTTTCACCTTTTACCCGGACGTAACCTTATGATCAGCGTTTCTTCTTTTTTTGTTTGGCACGGTCGTCAGCGGCCTGCATCCGGGCCATCGCATCCCGGTCAGCGCCATCCGCCAGCTCCTCAGAAAATTCCACTTCATCATATGGTCCCTTTTGCTGTTGTGCTTTCGGTTTTTTTGCCATGTTGATCCTCCTTTTTGGATGTACTGCTATCTTTATTTGTAGTATGAACCAGTTAGGTGGATCTCATGACAGTTGATTTTATGAATAACGTTGAAGCAAATCAATCAAAAAGCCATCTGATTCCGAACGGTCTACGATGAAGTCCACCCCGTAAAACGTCAGAATCCCGGTCACTGTCGCCCAGCAGACGAGACTGATCATCATCCAGACCGCAACGGCCTTCCGCTCCCCGCCAAATGACATGCTTAAAAAAGCGGCTAAGTGACTTCCGACAAGGATCGGACCTAAAAATGCCAACCCAGGCAGGCCATATTTCTTCCAGATTTTTTCCGCGCGGGCTCCCCGTTTGTTCGGTGCTTTTCCTTTCTTTTCTCTTCTCCGCTGAAGCCATGCCTTGATCTGATCCATCAGAACAATGACAAGCAGGACCGTTACGACATTTCCAAGCAACCCGATAATGACAACGAGCCATGTTTGCAAACCGGCTAAAGCTCCGAGCGGTATAACGGCAACCACTTCAAAAAAAGGTGTAGCCGCCAGTAAAAAAACAATTGCATAGGCAATGATATATCCCATTTTCATTCTCTCCTTTTTATTTTAAATATCGTCTTGTTTCATACCAGTAAATTGTATACTGCGTGCTTGAGAGCACAAAAAGAATGAGCAGAGGTACCTCCGGAAAAAACGGAAACAGAACCATGAGTAAAGCTGAATACGGAATCGCAAAATAGAAAAAGATGTACACTTTTCTGCAGGCCCGGTTTGTCACCCATTGCTGCCCTTCATCTTCCTCGTTAAATTCATATGGAATAAAGGAAATCAGCTTAATGCTCCGTTCCGGATGACGGAGGTTGTGAACGATCAGAAAGAGAAAGAGCCCTGCTGTCACAGTGAGCACTACGATCCCTAATGGGTACACCCAGCCCTTTTGCTCAAAGCTGGCGTAAACAAAAAGCAGCATAAGACCCGTATATACGACCATAAAAAACGGTGATCGGATTGTCCTTTCAATCATTAAGCTTCGCCTCACTTTCGAGCCAAAATACTTCTTCTAAAGAAACGGAAAAAACATGGGCAATTTTTAATGCTAACGTGACAGATGGTGCATAGTCCCCTTTTTCAATCATCCCAATCGTCTGTCTTGTTGCTCCGATCCGTTCAGCCAAATCAGATTGGGTCCAGTGATGCTTTGCTCGCAATTCTCTCACTCGGTTTCGCAACATCCCTTTTTCCCTCCTTGCTCGTTTATTGTAAGCCATCCTTGACATAATGTAAAGGATAATTAACATTTTGTCAGGAATTATTAACATCGAGCAAAAATAGTGACTTCTGCAGAGACGTTTGCTATATTAAAGTATTGTTGGAGATAGAAAAAAAAGGAGGATACGCTTGTGAATGGAACAATGGCTGGTGCCGCCAATTCAGCACAGACAGAAATAAAAAAAGCACCTATTATGATTTCTTTAATCATTGGCGCATTTTTTGCCATTTTAAATGAGACTTTACTAAATGTCGCTTTTACTGATTTGATGAATGATTTACAAGTCTCTACCGCTACCGTTCAATGGCTTTCTACCGGCTTCCTGCTCGTTGTTGGAATTTTGATCCCGGTAACAGCCCTGCTGCTGCAATGATTTTATTTACAATTGGAACGCTTATTTGTGAAATTGCGCCGACCTTTTCGTTTCTCCTGATCGGCCGGCTTATTCAGGCGAGCGGAACTGGACTTTTAATCCCAGTTATGATGAATACGGTACTCGTCCTTTTCCCACCTGACAAACGCGGCGGAGCGATGGGGATGATCGGACTCGTCATTATGTTTGCGCCGGCAATCGGCCCTACTCTTTCCGGAGTGATTGTCGAATCACTAAACTGGCGTTGGTTATTCTTTATCGTCATTCCATTTGCGCTCTTTTCGATCGCTTTTGCTGCAATTTACTTAAAGAACGTAACGGATATTACGAAACCGAAAGTCGATATTACCTCGATTATCCTTTCCACCGTCGGTTTTGGCGGAATTGTCTTCGGCTTTAGCAGCGCCGGAGAAGGGTCACATGGCTGGGCTAGTCCTGAAGTATACCTTACGATTATTGCCGGGGTGACCGCGTTAATTTGGTTTGTTATCCGACAGCTGCGCCTTGAAGATCCGCTTCTCGATATGCGCGCTTTCTTATCACCGATGTTTTCTCTGGCGACCGTTTTAGTCATCATCGTTATGATGACGATGTTCTCAACGATGATTATCCTGCCTTTGTTTTTACAGGGTGGTCTGGCTTTAAGTGCCTTCGTCGCCGGTCTGGCGCTATTGCCTGGTGGTATTTTGAACGGCTTTATTTCACCAATTTGCGGAAGGATTTTTGATAAATTCGGACCAAAGGTGCTGCTCATCCCGGGCGGGGCGTTACTCGTGATCGTAATGTGGCTGTTCACGAATGTCTCAACCTCAACTTCCGTCTTTCAATTCATTGTGCTGCACTCCCTACTGATGATTGCTGTCGCGATGATTATGATGCCAGCGCAAACCAATGGATTGAATCAGCTGCCGCGGAAATATTACCCGCACGGCTCGGCGATTATCAATACACTTGTCCAGGTTGGCGGAGCGATCGGAATTGCGCTGTTTATCAGCATTTTGGCCTCAGGTCAGGCCCGCTATTTATCGTCGGTTACAGACACACCTGCAAATATTGAAGCAGCGGCCTTAACTGCCGGGGTTCAAAGCACATTTTCAATCGGCTTGATTTTTGCGATACTCGCTTTTATTCTTACTCTGTTTATGAAACGGACAGTTGCTCCGGAAGAAGTAACAGAGCAGTAAACATGTTGCAACACAAGCAATGAGGCTGCGTGACACGGATAGTTCCGTGTTACGCAGCCTCTTCATTTATCACGTTTTATTGGCTTATCAATCGAACAAAACAACCCATGTCAGAAACAGTAGCGAGAACACACCTGGATTTTTTAATGGCTTTTTCGTCATTTTTCATCCCTCCCAGCTTTTCCTGTACTGACAGTGTAGCATGAATCTGACAAGCAGTACGGGAATCCGGAAGGTTATCTGACAAGCTTTCTAACGGCCTTGTTCGTTCGGATCACTGGAAGAGCGATCTTTCGTTTTTTCCTTTTGCCGCTCCTCTTCCGCCTCCTGTTTAATATCTTCAAGCGGAAGCTCGTCGACCGGCATAATCGTCTGGTCGCGTTCCTTTTGTTTTTCCTTGTCTTTCTTAAACGCTTTCTCTTTATCGTTACGTTCTTTCAACACTTTTTCCTTTTCCGAGTTCTTCAAGGCAATCCCTCCTTATTGCCCTGTACCCGGTGTCAGAAGGAACAAAACCTTCATTTCAACCTGGCACTCCCCCAAACAGGTCTACTTAACCACTGAAAAAGACCTGTACTTCGTTCAGGCTCCTTCCAGCAATGAAACAACTTCTTTTAACGTCGTTACTTCCCCAACATTTCCCGGGAAAATAACATATGGGATAAATGGAAACGTGCTTTCGGCTCCTGTTTTCCAAACAGGAATTCCCGGTGCCACCTGACCGGCGACGGTTGCTTTTTTCACCTGCAGCCCTTTTGTCCCGATGTCACTTGACGTGATGCCTCCTTTTGCAATTAAATACGAAGGACGCACCGCAAAGCCAGCGACAATACTTGTCACAGCATCAGAAATCTGGACAGAAAGCTTTAGCTCTTCTTCCTCCATCCCTTTCCCGAGGTCAAGCCGCTCTCGTTTCGTATAAATGACAGTCGTCTGCCCGGCCGTAACCCGTGCTTCCGCTTCTTGTTTCACTCGTTCGACTTCAGCGAAAAAAGCGTTTTTATCGCGGACGAGATGACAATCAAATTCAATGAAATGCAGTGTCGTCAGCTCCTTCAGCGCTTCAAGCTGATCGGTTGTTTTCTGGACATGAGAGCCGACGATAATCAGGCCGCCATTCGTGGAAGCCGGATCAATCAGCTCCTCCCGTTCAAGAAGGGAACGGCTTGAAATATTTCCGATTACTTTCGTAAAGGTTGCCGCTGTACGAAACAAAAATCGCTTTCCTTTATTTAAAGCGTTCATTAGGGCGATTGAAAAGACACGTACATCATCTTCTTCTAAAGCATTAACAACCACCTTGCCAAAATGAGAGACTTGCATCAGGTTTTCTGTAATCCTCTCAATCTCAAGGGCGCGCAACTGCTCAAGGGAAATGAATGTTACCTCTTCCGCCGCAAAAGCGCCTGCTGTTTTTTCTTCGATCCACTCGCCCATATCACTGGCGCGGTAGCCGAAAGTTCGATCCTTGGCAAATTCTGTTTCTCCGGCCGGAACGAGCCGATTTCCATCCTGAACATAGTGAATATTTCTGGCTGTTAAGCGGCCGCCTTCTTTAAAAAACGGCAAAAGAATTTCCCCGTCCACCTTTGTACCACTGTGCTCTTCAATTGTCGTGCGCATCACCTCGGTTTCAAGCGGGTAGTGTCCCCGCAAAGTCGAGTCGCCGCGGCTGATGATCATGTATGGGCGTCCGTACTTTTGTGAAATCCGCTCGACACGTTCCGCAATCAGCCGGTGCTCAGCCTCCGTTTCTTTACGGGTAAAGGCCCTGGAATTTGTCAAAATAAAAAAGATTTGCGCCTCCTCTAAAAAACCTCTCTCAATCGTTTCCTCGCTCCAATCGGTGTATACCGAGACATCATGAACGGTTTGCACTCCTGTCGGATCATCGTCGAGAACGATAATTTTATGAGTGAAAGAGGGCTGCACCTCATTCCAGCGTGCCTCTACGGCTTCTTTGTTTACAGGCGGATAAGCAGCCAACAGTTGTTCCAGCTCTACGCTAGCCATGAGCAACGCCGCCTTTACCTACTTCAATCTGATGATGCTTTTCATAATATTGAACTAACCCGCAATGATCCAAAGTCGCCTTTCCGTCCTCGATTAATTCCTCGAACATCTCCGCCACTTTGCCTGATAAAGGCAGTGGCATCTCCAGCGACTCTGCGGTTGCCAGGACATTGCGTAAATCCTTCGCATTAATATCAATTCTTCCCCCTGCTTTAAAGTCCCGCGCAAGAATCATCGGCACTTTCGCGTCAAGCACCGCGCTGCCGGCTAAGCCGCCACGTATGGCCTCGTACATCTTTTCAATATCGATTCCGGCTTTCGTCGCCAGAGCCAGTGCCTCAGCCATCGCAGCGATATTAACATTGACAATAATTTGATTCGCCAGCTTCGCTGTCGTTCCCGAACCATGGTCGCCAACCAGTGTGATATCCTTCCCCATACATTGCAAAACAGGCTCCACCTTGGCAAAGATCTCTTCTTTTCCACCGACCATGATCGAAACGGTGCCGTCAATCGCTTTCGGTTCTCCGCCACTGACCGGCGCATCAAGCATCTCTACTTGATGAGCGGCAAGGCGTTGGGCAATTTCCTGCGAAACGACTGGCGAAATGGAACTCATATCAACGATAATGCTTCCAGCTTTCAGCCCTTCAATGAGACCGTTTTCATCAAATATAACGCTTTTGACGTGCTCCGAGTTAGGGAGCATCGTGAACGTCAACTCACTTTTTGACGCCACCTCTTTTGGTGACTCAGCCGCTGCTGCTCCGGCTTGCGCGACTTCACGAACCGCTTCTTCATTAATATCAAAAACAGTCAGCTTATATCCCCTGTTGATTAAGTTAAGGGCCATTGGCTTCCCCATAATGCCTAACCCGATAAACCCGATGTTTTTCATCAAATGCCACCCCATTTAACCGATTTTCATTAATCGCTTTTATTGTACACAAAAATAATAATTTTGCATACAATTTTTTATGTTATGTCTACATTTTTTGCCGTTCCTCTACTAAAAAGACCCGAGAACCTTTATACTAAGCATAGAACACCATCATTTCCGCTGAAAAAAGGAGGTAGACCGCCATCGTCTGATGGCAGTCATTCACATTGGCAAAACAAACATCAGCTTATCAGCTCGCTTATGAGCGCTTAAGGGATTATATTTTAAATGGAGAGCTGCCGCGCGGAGAAAAAGTAACCGAGGAAAAGTGGGCAGAAAGACTGGGTGTCAGCCGGACGCCGATAAGAGAAGCGATCCGCAAGCTCGAACAAGAAGGATTAATTAAGGAGAAACGGGTCGTCAATCCAAGTGAAACCGACCTGCGTCATATTTTTCAGGTACGAATTTTGTTGGAGGGCTATGCAACGAGATGTGCCGCTACCTATATGAGCGAAGCTACGCTGCGGCAGATGCACCATTGCATTGAAACCGCCAAAAACGGGGAAACCGAGGAAATTATGGAGGCAAACGAAGAATTTCACAACATTATCATTCAGGCAAGCAACAATCCAGTGATGATTGACACGATTGACCGGATGCAGTCGATTATTTATCTTTTCCGTCGGACGGTCGTCTACTACAAAAGGCCGTTTTTAATCGACGAGCATGAACACATTTATCAGGCAATTCTCGCCCATGATGCGAACCGGGCCGAACAGCTGATGAAAGACCACCTGCAGGCTGACCTTGAATTCTGCCTCCATCTGCTAAAGCAGTGAAAAAGACGAGGCCGAGTCAAAACAAGTTTTGTCTCAGTCACATCATCAAAACAGCAAAACGAGGGGAAGGAGGGAAACAAGCTCCCCCCTTCTTCCTTCCTCTACAGGCCGCGATACCGCTCGATAAAACGGGCGATTCGCCGGGCAGCTTCATAAAGTTCACCATCCTCCGTCGCAAAGGAAATTCTCAGCATTCGCTCCGTAGTTGAACCGAATGTAGTGCCTGGCGCCGCCGCTACCTGCTCCTCCTCCAACAGCTTCAAGGCAACCTCTTCCGCCCCAAGGCCGAGCTCCGCACAATCGATCAGCATATAAAAGGCGCCTTTTGGCGGAATGACAGGGACATTTGCCTGTCGGAAGATGGCCAGTAAGCGATCCTTCCGCTCACGGTAAATTTCAGTCATTTCAGCAAGGAATTGATCCGAGCCGGTCAAAGCCGCTTCAGCTGCCTTCTGTGATACAGAAGACGCACAGGAAACCATCGGCTCCAGCAGCTTGGCCGTCACCTCCGCAATCGGCAGAGGCGCGACGGCGTAACCGACCCGCCAGCCCGTCATCGCATAATTCTTTGAAAATCCGAATATACTGATCACTCTGTCGTCTTGATCAAACTTTTTCACCGTAAGATGCTCTCCTTCAAAAAGAATGCCATCATATACTTCATCAGAAATGACATATAAATCATGCTTTCTCGCAAATTCGAGCACATTCTGAATATCCTGCCCGGTCATAATCGAACCAGCAGGATTACTCGGTGAATTGATAATTAAAAGCTTTGTCTTCTGTGTCACCTTTTCTTCCAATGCTTCCAACGAAAGCGCAAAATCATTCGCCCGATCCAATTCATAGCGAATCGGGACAGCTCCTTGCCCGAGCGCAATCTGTTCATAGTTCGGCCAGCTCGGATCAGGTATCAGCACTTCTTCTCCTCTGTTCACTAGAGCCAGCATCGTCGCGTTTAAAGCCGTCACCGCTCCCGGCGTAACGACGATTTGCTCCGGATCAACCTGCCATTGATAAGTACGCAGCAAATGCTGACAAATTTGCTCCCTCAGAGAATCAAATCCAGCATTGGCCGTATAATGAGTCATGCCGGCGTCCATCGCCGCTTTGGCGGCTTCACGAATATGTATCGGGGTCGTAACATTCGGCTCCCCTATTTCAAGATGAATCGCTCCCTCTATTTTTGATGCCGCTGTCATAATTTCCCTTACCCCGTGGCGCGGAATGTTCAATCCTACCTGTGATATGTTATGCATCAGTTACCTCCCGATGTCTATATTGCTGTTATTGCTGTCTCGTTAAAATACCGGCCAATTTTTTTTGATCAATATTTCCACCACTCGCCAATAATACGGTTTCCTGAAGATCTGGTATCTTCCCTTCAATTGCGGCCGCTAAGGCAACAGCTCCTGCTCCTTCGACAACAAGCTTCCCTTGCAGCAGCATCATTTCTATCGCATCGTGAATAGTCGATTCTTTTACTTGGACAATATCATCGACCCATTCCTCAATAAGCTTTAACAAATACGGCTCGATTTTTTTTAAGGCTAACCCATCAGCTAGTGTATTAACTTCTGTAAGTTCGATTGATTTTCCTGCTTTGTAGCTGCGAAAATATGCATCAGATCCTTCCGGTTGAACAGCAATTACTTTAACCGACGGGTCGACACTTTTGACAGCAATTGCAATCCCTGAAACAAGTCCCCCTCCACCTAATGGTACGATAATTTGCTTGACCTGCGGCAATTGCTCTAAAATTTCAAGGCCGATTGTTCCCTGACCTGCGATAACATCTGCATCTGCAACCGGATGAATGTACGTTTTGTCAGAACTAGCTTCTATCTGTCTTGCTTTGGAATAAGCCATGTCATAAACAGTCCCGGCTTCTATGACATTTGCCCCAAGTGCTTTACAGCTTTCTTTTTTCATGGACGGTGCCGTAGTCGGAACGACAACCGTAGCCTTTGTTTGAAGCCATTTGCTGGCAAGTGAGACACCGAGCGCATGATTCCCCGCAGAAGCTGTTATGACACCGTGCTCTTTTTCCTTTGGGGTTAATGTCGCAATTTTATTATAGGCACCGCGCAGCTTAAAAGAGCCGACCGGTAGTAATGTTTCGGCTTTAATATGGACGTTTTGCTGTAGGCTCGATTGTAACGCTACCATTGCATAAAGAGGTGTCGGTTTAATCACACGATACAACCGTTTTTGAGCTGATTCTATATCGTGCAACGTTACTTCGGCAATACGCTGTCCTGCCATTTTTTGTCCTCCTTTTTCTTTAAAAAGGTAGCCACTTCATCTACAGTGCTTATAACAGGGGGCTCTTTCGCTTTCAAGCAGCTCATATCCTTTAAGCCGTGACCTGTTAATACGACCACCGCCCGTTCTGTCTTTTTCATTCGTCCTTCTTTTACGCTGGTGATTAGACCAGCAAGAGCTGCCGCTGCTGAAGGCTCGACAAACAACCCTTCATACTGAGCAAGCCAGCTCTGCGCCTGGAGAATCTCCTCATCAGTTACTGCTAAAGAAAAGCCTTTTGATTGACGGATCAAAGTTAACGTATGAGTGCCGTCCTTGGCATAGCCATCTAATCCGTCCCCAATCCCTCCTGCAAGAGTATGTGGATGTGCAACAGATTGAACTTCATTTCTTTCTTCTAAAAAAGCTCTGGCAATCGGGTTGCAGCCTTCAGCTTGAATTCCTGCCATTCTTGGCATTCTATTCGTTGACTGAAACTGATTGTACTCTTCATATCCTTTATATATACCGGCTAGTAATGGTCCGGCACCAATTGGAATGAAAATAATGTCAGGTACCTTTCCTTCAAGCTGATTAATCAGCTCATAGGCGACTGTTTTATCTCCTTCGACCGTATAAGGATTCAGAAACGTTGTCGTCAGGTTACACATTTGCAGCTTTTCTCCTGTTTCTTTCGCGAGTGAAAAGCAATGGCTATAAGGACCGGGAACCTTTATAACAGAGGCACCATAAAACTGAGCCTGCCTGACCTTTTCGATCGGTGTTGATTCTGGTACTAGAATCACCGCCTCCATGCCGGCGCGGGCAGCATAAGCAGAAACCGAACCTGCCCCATTTCCACTTGAAGCTACAATAACTCTTTTATAACCAAACTTTTTCGCCATACTTATTCCGATAGAAACAGGTCGATCTTTAAACGATCCGGTCGGATTCATAAATTCACATTTAAAAGACAGATGCTCCAAGCCGATTTCCTTGGCAATCCGTTGTGATGGAATTAATGAAGTCATCCCTTCTCCTAGACTGATGAGCTCTTGCTTATCTAAAGGAAGAAACGGGCTAAATTCCTTGCCACCACTTCCTTCCACCTTATAGGAAACTTCAAGAATACCTCCACATGCAGGACATTCATAATGCTGCTCTATCGGCCATTCACTTTGACAGGAGACACATTTCAATCCAATTTCATTCATTGGCTGTACCCTTCTTTTGTCAGCTCGATAATAAGCCCCAGAAAAAAACGGGCTGCTTCCACGACCTCTTTCACTTCTACATACTCATCAACGACATGAGCCTGCGACAATCCACCTGGCCCTACAACAACCGTAGGAATTCCTTTTTCGACAGAGAAAAAGGGAGCTTCACACGTTGCTTCAAATACTCTGATTTCGCTCTGTTTGTCTCTGATCCGCTCAGCCGTGTTCAATGACGCCTTGACAAATGGATGAGATTTAGGAATAAAGCTTGCCGGTAAGAAGAGATAGCATTCAAGCTCATATTGAAAAGAATGTAAAGCCGAGATTTGATCAAGCTGCTTTACAATTTCTGCTGTCACCTCTTCCTCTCGTTCACCCGGCAACGTTCGACGGTCAATCTCAATCTCACAAAAATCCGGCACGATATTAGGGGCAACCCCGCCTTGAATCTGCGATACCGTTAAGGACGCAGCTCCCATCTCTGGATCGATTCTTTTTTTGATATCAAAGCTTAGTTTTTCAAGTCCGTCAATTAATTTGGTCATCTTATAAATTCCATTATTAGGCTCACGTACAAAACTCGTATGCCCTGCTTCTCCCCGGGTTCTGACCCTGTAACGGGCACACCCCCGGTGACCGATGCAAATATCAAGATTCGTAGGTTCACTGATGACAGCGTAGTCTGCTGTGATTTGATCCTCAAGAAACTTCTTCATCCCAAGATTCGTTCGTTCCTCGTCACTATTAAAAAATAGAAGGATTTCTCCGGCAAATGGATTCCCTGCTCTTTGCAATAAAATAGCGGCATAGATCATCGCTGCTAGCCCCGATTTCATATCGGCTGCGCCTCTTCCATACAGCTTTCCGTCCTTTATTTCGCCGAGAAAAGGATCGAAGGACCAACCTGGTCCCGCGGGAACAACATCAAGATGACCATTATAAATAATCCGGGGACCGGGCTCACTTCCCTTTAATCTCGCGTAAATGTTCGGCCTGCCTTCGACCGCCCAGGACACCTCAGTCTTAATGCTGTTTTCCTCCAATAAATCTCTAATATAAAGGCCAATCCCCTCTTCGTTCTGCAATGGGTTTTCACTTTTATGCTGGATGAGCTTTTGCAAAATTAAGATCAATTCATCTTCCTGAAATAACAGATCCAGCTCCGGATACTCAGCTATAGGCTCTTTCAAAATGTCAGCCTCCTCTATCAATAGTTCATTCCTCTCGCTTCTACTGTCAATTCTCTTTCTAATGCTTCCCCTCTGAATCCATAAATACGGTGGTTAAGATTGAGGATGACGCAGCTATGATTTGGGATAATCTCAATCTGATCACCAACTTCGAGCTCATCCTCATTCGGATCATACCGCAAAAACCCGTGCTCCTCATTCAGCTTTACAATTTTTACACCTGGCCGGCCAACCACATAACCAAAGGTTTCGTCCTTTAAAGATCCGTCTGACGTTAATGTTTTCGAGCCGGCATCAATTGAGGCATAGCCAGGCAAAGGCACACTAACAACTTGACTTCGAATCCTCAATGCGCATCTTTCTATTGGAATAACCCCCAAATGAACAGCGTTCATATCGTAAAAAATATAATTACCTGCTCTTGACTCGGTAATTCCGCTCAGTTGCTCGTGATGAATGGAGGAAGGTGTAGAGCCACCAGATAAGACCGAAAGCTGAAAGCCATGCTCTTCCAGCAGTTTTTTTGCCGATTGCAATATCTCCGCTTCACTTGCTGCTGTTTTCTGCATGCCCTCTTTTGTTGTTTCGCCATAAATTTGCCCCATATAAGTAAATAAGCCGTTTATCTTTAAACCCGGAAGTGCTTTAATTTGGTTCGCAAATTGCAATACCGCTTCCCCCGGTTGTACGCCACCACGGTGGATGCCGCCATCAATCTCTATTAAAACGTTAATTTTCTGGCCTAGCATTTCTCCAGCCTTTGATAAACTTTCTGCACCGACTAAGCTATCAATAATACATGTCAGCTTAACCCGTCCGGCAAGCTTTATGACTCTTTCCAGGTTCTCCTTACCGATAACAGGAAATGCTAATAAAATATCATCAATCCCTGCCTCAGCCATAACCTCTGCCTCTGAAAGTTTCGCACAAGTAATTCCCTTTGCCCCAAGTTGAATTTGCAGTTTAGCCAAATCAATCGACTTATGCGGCTTTATGTGCGGCCGGTGAGCAATTCCTGAACTCTTTAACCCATTTATCATATCTTTAATATTTTTCTCGACCTGATTTAGATCAATTTTTACATACGGAGTTGTGATGTTCATATTATCCCTACTTCCCCTATCACTCTGAATCTACTTCTACAATCATCTCAATTTCCACCGGTGTATTAAAGGGAAGTTCATTTGCTGAAATCGCCGATCGTGCATGCTTCCCCTTCTCGCCGAAAACTTCTTCCAGTAGTTCCGAGGCTCCATTTATGACATACGGCTGTTCAACAAAGCCATCTGCCGAATTGACAAAAGCCAGCAGCTTAACAACCTGCTTTACCCTGTCAAGATTACCAATTTGCGCTTTAAGGACGGCCAGACAGTTGATCATTGTTTGCCGGGCTGCATCATACCCTTCCTCAACAGTCAAGTCAGAACCAACCTTTCCTTTATACTTCAGCACTCCGTTTACTCGGCAATCCTGACCCGATGTATAAACCAGATTTCCAGTTTGCTTGGAGGGGATATAGATAGCTGCCGGTTTTGGCGCATCTGGCAATACAATTCCCATTTCTTTCAATTTATTTTCGACAGAATATACAGTTGACATATTATTATTCACCCTTGTTGTTAAATTTTGAAGCACGTAAACCTTCTATTAATCAACTTCTACTTCCACGATCATCTCAATTTCCACCGGGGTATTGAAAGGCAGCTCATTCGCTGAAATCGCCGATCGTGCATGCTTCCCCTTCTCACCAAAGACCTCTTCGAGCAACTCCGAGGCACCGTTAATAACATACGGCTGTTCAACAAAACCATCGGCCGAGTTAACAAAACCGAGCAGCTTAACGACCTGTTTCACTCTATCTAAGTCACCGATTTGTTTTTTCAAAACAGCAAGGCAATTGATCATCGTTTGTCGGGCTGCATCATATCCTTCTGAAACACTCAGATCCGAACCAACCTTTCCTTCATACTTCAGTACACCATTCACTCGACAATCCTGCCCCGATGTATAGATAAGATTTCCTACTTGTTTTGCTGGAACAAATGGTAAATTCAACTTTTGTGGTTCAGGGATTTCAATCCCTAATTCTTGCAATTTCAATTCAACCTGAGACATATTTATCATCCTTCTAATTTAGTTTTAAAATAAGCTTGGTATCCAAAGGGTTAAAGCAGGAATAAAGGTAATAAGTAAAATAACGACAACCCCTGCAATAAAATAAGGAATTAAATCCTTATACGTATCCTCTATGCCAATTTTGGCAATGTGACACGAAATAAAAAGCGTTGTACCAACCGGTGGAGTAAACAATCCTAATGCAAACGAACAAAGCATCACAATCGAAAAATGAATCGGATCCATTCCTAATCCCTCAGCAATGGGAAAGAAGATCGGAATAAAAACAAACAAATTTGGTACTAAATCCATCACCATACCGGCGACCAGCATAATAGCCACAAGCACTAAAAGTAGAGTCCAGTCAGATAATCCAAGACTTAACAATGTGTCGGAAATTAACTGTGGAACCCCTTCCCTGATCAACACCCATGTGAAAATCGAGGAGCTACAGACAATCATCATAACGACTGTTGTCGAATAGACACTCTCCCGTAAAGCAGCAATCGTCTGCTTCCAATTTAATGATTTATAAATGAAAACACTAATTAAGAAGGCATAAACAGCTGATAAAGCAGCAGCCTCCGTTGCTGTTGCAATCCCAAAAACAATTGCACTGATTAGAAAAATAGGAAGGATCAAAGCCCAGAAAGCTCTTCTAACCGTTATTAAAAATTCTTTTAATGTCGCCCGTTTTTCACGTGGGTAGTCTCTTTTAACAGAAATAATAATTGTAACGACTAAATAAGTAAGACCAATTAACACACCCGGAATGATTCCGGCTAGAAACATCTCAGCCACTGACAAATTGGCTAACCAAGCGATAATAATCATCGTACTGCTTGGCGGGATAATAATGCCGACTACAGAGCTAGAAGCATTAATAGCAGCGGAAAAAGAGGAAGTATACCCTTTTCTTTTCATTTCGGGAATCAATACACTTCCCGTTGACGCTGCATCAGCAACAGAAGAACCTGAGACTCCGGCCATCCCCATACTCGTTACAACAGAGACACAACCAAGCCCACCCGGTAACTGTCTAACCATCGAATCCGCTAAATCAATAATCCGTTTGGCAATATTTCCGTGAACCATTAAATTTCCCGCTAAGATAAAAAAGGGGATTGCTAAAAAGGCAAAAGACTGGCTATTTGAAAAAAAGCGCTGTGCAACCATCGAAAGTGGAATATTTTCAATCATGATATAAAGAAGTGCCGATGAACCCATTGCAAAAGCAATTGGCATCCCGAGAATGATCATGAGGAAAAACCCACCTATCATCAGCCAAATCATTGCAGTTCCCCCTTTGCCCATGTCTCTTTATCTAAGATAATCATAATAATTTGATACAAAATAATAATCGAAACCCCTAAGAAGGCAACTGTTAATGAAGAATAGAGCCAGGCTTTTGATATCCGTAAGACAGGCATTGGCTGGTTAATAACTGCTTGCGCCAATTCGTAGCTTGAAATAAACATGAAAATGGTAAAAAAAAGCATGATTGCTTTCATAGAGACAACCACAATTTTTTGCAATCCTTTCTTCAACTTGTTTCGAAAATAATGAATGGCTAAGTGATCATCATTACGCGTAACAGCGATCGTGGTCATAAAGACAAGCCAAGGAAAAATTAATTGTGTCAGCTCTCCTGTGATCTTGATTGGAAAATTAAAAATATAACGACTCAATACCTCTGCAAACACGACCAATGTCAACCCCACCATTAGTACATTAGAGAAAGTATCAATTGCCCTCATAATTTGATCAACTAGCCTTGCTCCAATTTGCTTTTTTTTGCTCACAGCGATTTCCCCTTTATCGGGTGTTCCAAATCAGTGTTACCAATTTGAAACACCCCTTAAGCTTAATGGTTAATTCCCACGGTATTCTTCAAGAAAGTCTACAGTTTCCTGAATAAACTCAGCCGGGATAACATCCTCAAACTCTGACAACTGTACAGCTTCTCTAAAAGCATCGAGGTCCGGTGTCGTAATTTCTTCAAACTCACCTTCAAGGACATCGAGCATATCTCGATCCATCTGCTGAGTGAATTCTCTTGAAGCATCCCGTGCTTCATCAGCTGCTTCCTGAATAATAGTCTGCAATTCAGGGTCAATGCTGTTCCATAAGTCAAGGCTCATAATGAAGTTAACATGGTAATAAAAGTGATTTGTTAACGCCAAGTAATCTTGAACCTCATGCATGTTATTTTCATAGATTGCATCTAAAGGATTAAATTGGCCATCAACAACACCTTGTGACAGGCCTAAATAAACTTCGGTGAAAGGCATTGTTGAGACTGACGCTCCTAGTTGTTCAAAGGTTTTAATGGAAGTCACTTCATTAGGGCTTCGCATTCTGACTCCCGATAAATCTTCTGGACTTTGAATTGGACGAACATTGTTTGTAATTTGCGCAAATCCTAAATCAGTGTGAGCTAACACTTTAAATGAGCTTGCTTCTGCTTTTGCCTTTAACTCATCACCGATTGGACCATCCAGCACAGCGTAAGCTTCTTCAAAATTATTTACCATGAACGGTAGAGCAAGAATCGAATATTCCGGAATAATGTTTGACATTCCACCCATACCGGCTAATTGAAAATCTAACGCCCCTACTTGCACTTGCTCGACCATTTCTTGCTCTGTTCCTAACACTTCGCCTGCAAAGACTTCGATTGTTACATTCCCATCTGTTTTGCTTTCAACAACTTCTTTAAACTTCTGAGCAGCTACATCTCGTACGGAGCCTTCTGGCGTATTAAAACCGATTCGCCATGAAAACGACTCTCCCTGATAACCTTCAGAACTTCCTCCACTTTCTGAATATTGGGAATTTTCTTCTTCTGAATTGTCATTTGCCTCTTCACCAGAGGTAGTATCATCACTTCCACATGCTGCAAGAAATACAATAATAGCAATCAGAAGCATTCCCAGTATCCACTTACTTTTTAATTGTTTCACCTTAACCCCTCCATTTTTTAATCAGCTTTTTCAAACGAATTTTTTCCTGCTGCAAATTACCTCCTTTCCTTAATTTCTGAATCCATCATAAGAATTAAATGAGTCTCCAGCAATACATTTGTCAGATTTCCTACCCGGAAAAATAAATAATTTTTATATAAGCTAAAAATTATTTATTTTTATTATAAGGTGTTATTTTGAATTGTCAAACACTTTTTTTGAAGCGCTTTCACTGTTTGATAAAGCTGAAAAGAGGGAGTCCCTAATTTGTAGGGACTCCCTCTTTTCAAAAATTTCTTTATGATCGGATATCATCAAGATAGTTATACAACGTGAATTTCGAAATATCAAAAAATTTACAGACCTTATCACCGGCTTTTTTGATTAAAAATGCCCCTCTTTTATCGAGAAACTCTATTGCCTGCATTTTTTCTTCTTTGGACATGTGAGAGACCGGCTTGCCGATTTCATTTTGACATTCCTGTAATAAAAAATCGAGCAGCTCATTGACGTCGTTGACAAACACCTCTTTCACTTCCTGGTCTGTGTCACGCAGAGTCAGCGATTTAATGGCATTTTCCGCCATCATAAAATCGGATATATCAAAGTTGATGCAAATAGATCCTATCGTCTCCTGCTTACTGTTACGCAAGTAAATCGTACTCGACCTTAATAATTTTCCGTCCTTCGTTTGTGTCAAATAATTATACCGGTCCCCTTCTTTCACGGTCCCTCTTAACACTTCCAAGCCTAAATTACTTCCCGGATCGCCAACCTTTCTTCCTGTAACATGACCATTTTCAATCGCCACAATTGTACTGTCATAATCTCCTGTTAAATCATGCAACACCACTTCACACCGGTTGCCAAACTGTGCTGCAATTCCACGAATTAGCGATGTCAGAAATTCAAAATCATCTCTTACGTTTTCCAATTTACTACCACGTCACTCTCTATAAATAGATTATAATTTTTTTTATTTATTTATTATAAAATTTATTTAGATTTATTTCAATATCAATAAAAGAGGATATGCCAAAAAGGTGATTCTCCCTTTGGCATATCCTCCAACAGCGACAGCGGCAAGACACGCTCCTGTCTCTTTAAAGCATTCTAGTTACCTATTAACCGCTTCCTCCAGCCGGTCGGTCGGTGGTGCCGGCGCCGGAGATAATTGTGAAATCTCATTGCGCTGCTCCTCCGTCAGTTGAATCGTCAACGCTTCAAGGGATGGTTCCAACTGCTCCAGATTACGCGCACCGATAATCGGCGCGGTCACCGCGGGGTGAGCCATAACCCAAGCTACCGCGAGCGAAGCAGGTGCCACTCCATGATCATTTGCATATTCATCAAAGCGATTGGCAATTTCAAAATAACTTTTTTCTCCGTAGCGGATTCGGTATTTATCCTGTTCGACAAGGCGCCCGCTTCCGCTTGGATTCCGGTACTTCCCGGTTAAAAGACCGCCTCCAAGTGGGCTGTATGTAATCACACCCATTTGTTCGGATTGAGCCAATGGTAATATTTCAACCTCTGCCTGGCGCTTCACGAGGTTATACATCGGTTGGATGCATTCAAAGCGGGCCAGATGCTCCTTGGCCGACACACCTAACGCTTTTGCAATCTGCCAGGCAGCCCAGTTGCTGACCGCGGGATATAAGATTTTCCCCTGACGTTGCAGATCATCCATCGCTGATAGCGTCTCTTCAATTGGCGTATCTGGATCAAAGGCATGAACAAAATAAAATTCGACTCGATCTGTTTTTAAACGGCGCAGGCTGTCTTCAATCGCCATCGTAATATGGCGCCGCGACAATCCCCGGTTGTTGACTCCTTTTTTGACGGCACCGTTTACCTTGGTTGTCAAAATCAGCTCGTCGCGGCTTCCTTCGATACAGCGACCAAGAATCTCCTCTGCCGCACCATCGTTATAAACATTTGCACAGTCAAAAAAATTAATTCCGGCTTCACGACAACGCTTAAACATTGCTTTCGACGTTTCTTCGTCCGCTACGCCACCAAATGACATCGTACCAAAGCATAAGCTTGAAACTTTAATCCCCGTTCTGCCAATTGTTTGATATTCCACCAGCTTCACCTCTCCTTATTCACAGCAGTTTTATGCAATATCATTATACAACATATGTAAGGGGTTACAAGCGATTAGCGTCTGCCTTTGCGACTTTATGATTAACAAAATGATAAATCGGTTATATCTACTTCAAGAGCGAAATAGAAACAATGACAGTCAGGAGGCAGGAAAATGAAACTTGTAGCCGTGAATGAATATACCGTGCACCGGCAGCATGAGACCAGCAGCGATCGACAACTAATTACCATTCGTTCGATGAAGCCGAAAAAGGAATTTGAAGAAGAATATCTCGCCGGCATCCCGTCCGATCAGCGCCATGAAATCCACATTACAAAATCACAGATGAATCTCTTTTGTGTGTATGCGGTCATCTGTACTGAAGCCTTGGAGAAAAAACGAGAGGTCTTCCGGCAGAAAGCCGTTCGTGACCAACTTTCCATTCGGGAGGCTTCTTTTTATACCATTGAAGAAGTGATCAATCACCAGCACTCCACTTCCGATCTTATTTATGTATTTGGCTTTGGCTTGCTCACGAGGGAAAATCTTGACGCCTTTAAAATGAAATATAATCGAATTCTCGCCAACTTTTTAAACCCGCATTCCGAGCTCGTTTAATCATGATTCCAGGCCTTTAGCAAACGTTTAAGCGCTTTTGAAATCCGGGTATAGAAAGAAAAAGGAGGTGATTGATTATGAGACAACCGAATAAGCACCTGTTTTACAGTCTTGTGTATTTCATCGCCGCCCTCGCCTGCGGGATCAGCTCGTATGTAAATGAAAATGCCTTCCGTATTTTCTTCACCGTGCTTTGCGGGGTATTCCTTATCCTTTCGATCCTTTCCTTAATCAAATACCGGATGAACCGACCGAGGCAAATATAGCAAGTGACGTTACATGCGGGCAGAAAGCTGCTTCCTTCCTGCTCGCATAATTCTGAGCCGGGCTTGCGGCCGTCTGTTTACGAGGCAATGTCCGCTTCCTTCCCGATATGCTGCTCAATTTGCTGAACATCCCGGCGCAGCTGTTCAAAAAGAGCTCGGACACCGCGCCACCAATTTTCGTCCTCGGCGTACTTTCGATTAATCCACTGAATCGGATCGATATCCGGCGGTCTGTTTTCACTCAAATTGACGACGGTTCTTGCCGCTATTTCACTTGATTCTTTCACATCTGTATTAAAATCCTGCCAGCTATGAAACACATTAAACGGATTATTGGCGATTGTCTCCGCTCGTTCATGCGTTCGCGGAACGAATCCCTGCTCCTGGCCGGTGATCGCAAACAATAACAGCGGATGAACATTGAATTCTTGAGCCGTTTGTAAAATCGCCGAGAAATAAGGTTCGTCCGCCAGCAGCGAGTCGCGGCCGGTAAGCCATTCGTGTAGCATGTTTTCATTGATTAGCTGAAACTGCAAGTTCGCCGGCAACGCATTTGGCGGCCCTGTCACCGCCTCTTCCTCCAAAGGCGGCTCCGCCACCACCGTCTCCCCTTCAAGCTGGTGAGAAACGTCCGCTGCATCCTCCTTCAAAAATGGCGATGAAAAGAGATAAAAAACGAGCAAGAGTCCCGCTATCACGGTACAAACGGAAGCGAGCATCTTTGGCTGAAGCTTCTTCGGACTTTTCTTTTCACGGATAGGCGGAGGTGGCGGCTCCTCACTGGCTGCTGCTGGCTCTTCAGGAAGGGATTCCACCAGTAATTCCTCTACTAAGCTTTCGAGCAGTTCACCTTGGATAGGCGTTTTTTCTTTTAGCCATTGGAGAAGCTCCGCTTTCGAGTCAATGGCCGGGACGACTTCAAGACTCGCTTCAAGGATATGTAAGGCAGTAAGCTGAAAGGACGACGCTGACATATGGCGCTGCAGCAAGCGCGAGCGAATAAGCACTTTGGCTTCTTCGTCATAATCTGGAAGGGATTGCTCAATCATTTGCTGGAGAGCCTTTGCAAAAACCCGCGCTCTCTCCTGGGAAGAGTATTGAGGGTACTTCTTGTGGATGTATTGTTTCACATGTTGAATAATCGCCGCGTTAATAATCTCTTTTTCTTCTAATGCTTCCGAAATTCGTTTCATCGATCTCAACCATTTCTTTGCCTTTTAATCGGACAGTCGCAACAGAGCGTATACTATGTCTAGTATAATCGATCACCGGCAAATCGACTACTATTCTAGCAAAAACATTTTCCCCTTCTTCCCCTTGCGCCGCATTAGAATCCTGCTATATGATCAATAGGACAGGAAAGGAGTTATCGCTCATGAAAAACATTCCCCCATTAAGCATCGGCTTGTTTCTCGCAGCCGTTCTTTGGATCAGCGGCGGTTTTGTCGCCGGGTCCTCTTCCTGGCTGTTTATCATCGTCGGGATTATCAACCTCGGCATCGCTGCCTGGATTTATTTGCGCAGCCGCCCGGTTGAATAGCAAATGGTTGTGCGGGTCGTAACGAACTCTCCCACTCGCTTAACAAATGAATTCCGGCTGGAACCCAATCCTACCTTCAACCGGAAAGGTAAAGCCGCTCGTTCTCATCGACATTTCGTACTATTCTTTGCGTTTCACACATAAATTGATAGAGCCAGTCCAAAAAACGTAAAGGATGTTTTGTTATGGAACGACTTCGCTCTATCTCGATTGATCCTCTTGGCGGGAAGAATGATTGGACCGATGAATAATCTGAAAATATACAGTCTCGTGGCATGTGGAGGGATGCTGCAAGGCGTGGCGATGAGTATCTTTTTATTTCCTCACGCCGTCCCTTCCGGCGGTGCCGGCGGTCTGGCGGTTTTATTGCATTATTGGTTTCACATTCCTTTAAGCTTTGCGCTCTGGTTTGTTAATTTTTCGATGCTGGTTGTCGCGATTAAGTGGCTCGGCAATGCCAGTGCAATCGGCACGATGTTTAGCATTTCCGTCACCTCCCTGACGATGTATATTCTTGAAAAAACGATGACCTGGCAGTCTCCGTCAGGCAATGTCTGGCTGGATCTGTTCATTGGGTCCCTTCTGCTCGGCTGTGGGGTCGGTCTTCTGCTGCGGCAAAATGTATCCAACGGCGGAATGGGCGTTCTGGCGCTGATTGTCGCCAATCACCGCAATATTCCCCCGGGTAAGCCGTTGCTTTTGTTTAATGGTTCGATTTTTATTCTGACCGCTTCGATCATCGATTGGCTGATTATTATTCAGGCCATCATTTCTCAAGGATTATCGACCAGGGTCGTTGACCTTATTTATAATATCCGGCTTCCTGCTGCGACCAAGCCGCTATCCCCGGCCCTCCGAAAAAAAAGATAACAACAGCGGCAAAATTACAAAGAGACAACTTGTAAAACAGAGCGCTCACACATACTTATCAATGATGAAATCATCGATAAAGGATGTGTAGTGATGACGTGGAACAAGCTACTCCTGTCTCTTTTTTTCTGCGCTGGTCTTCTTTTCGCGGCCGGCTGTACAGAAGAAACGACCTCTGATTTTCCAACTAAGAGCATTCAGTTGGTTGTTTCCTTTTCACCCGGGGCTGCAACGGACACGCAGGCTCGAATAATGGCCAAATATGCAAACGACTATTTAGGACAAGAGCTTGTCATCGTTAATAAACCAGGCGGAGGCGGTCAGGTTGGCTGGAACTATTTTTCGACCGTTCAACCGGATGGCTATACGTTGGCTGTCTATAACCTCCCACATATTATCACCCAGCCACTCGTTGGCCAGACTTCCTTCGATGCCGGAACGTTTGAACCGCTTGTGAACTGGGGCGGTGATCCAACCGTCTTTGCCGTAAGAAACGACGGCTCCTTTTCCAGCCTTGACGACCTGATCAGCAAAGCAGAAGCCGCCCCCGGACAAATTACGGTCGGCAACGCCGGGAAGTTCGTTGGGCAGCATTTAGCTATTTTGCTGTTGGAACAGGCCGCTGGCATCGATGTCGAGGATGTCCCCTTTCAGGGAGCCGCTGACGCGATTGCATCGTTATTAGGTGGTCATACCGACGTCGTCGCTGGGAATCTCTCGGATATTTACCGGCTCGGTGATGACGTTTTGCCACTGGCGATCGCGACAGAAGAGCGCCACCCGTTCGCCCCCGATATCCCGACCTTTAACGAGTTGGGCTTTCCTGATGTCATGATGAGCACGGATCGCGGCATCGCCGCCAGGGAAGGTACACCGCCTGAGATTATCACGATGCTGGAGGAAGCTTTTTTGCAGCTTTTGCAGGATGAACAGTTCTTAAAGGAAATGGAAACAGCCGGGGCCGACATGCTGATTATGGATCGCGCTGAGGTTGTTTCGGAAATGGAGAAAAGAACAGTTGAGTACACCGAGCTGATTGACCGGATCAATATCGAATAGAAGACCCGTTGGAGAAGGCCACTGACTCGAAGAAGAGTAATGGCTCCGTGCGTTGTGCCTTGGTTCCGAGAAACCCACTCGCAGCTCATTACGAAAAAGCTGCTGAAAAAGTGCAGCAGCTTCCTCACAACGGGCTTGTGCCATTGTCCCGAAACCATGCCGATTTACAGTTGAGGAATGACAGGGATAGGCACTTTAATAAAAAGAGTAAAAACAGCGTAGAGCGCCACAGTGAACAGGCATGAGACGAATAAGAAATGGAGTGGCCGCAGCTTCTCCCATTTTCGCAGATGAACGAAAAGTGGCACGAGAAGCATTAATAAAAAGGTTTGGCTATAGAAGCCGAGCAGATTCGTCAGAAAACAAAGAACGGTGACGAGAGCGAGGCAGATCACCACAGAGTAATCTAGTGCGAACGATCTTCTCGTTCTTGGACGTTTCACCACCTGAACGGCTTTGTAACAAAGAAACCCGAGCATCGCAGCAAATGTCAGCTGAGGAAACACCCGCAGCTCAAACGGCAGGCTGTTAAGCTGAACCAGAGACACCGTCACCACAGCAACCGCTGTGAACCAGCCGCTGATAGCCCAGTAGTCACGCCCCTGATTTGCCTCCCGTGCTGCCTCTTGAGTGGATTTGTTTTTCAGCCCACGATAGATAGCGACTCCCACTGTTACCAAAATAAAGCCGCAAAGTAAGGCATTCCACGTTCCACTAAAAAAGTACAACCAGGGAGAGCCTTGAGCCGCGCCGATTTGAATCCCTTGAAGCAGCCCTTCTTCAGCAATTTTGCCAAGGATAAACCCTAAGGCGATCGGTGCGGGTGAAAACTGGAACTTTTGCAACACGAACATCATCAGTCCCAGCACAACAGCCGTATAAACATCAAACATGCTATTCTGTGTTGTGAAGGCTCCGATGATTGACAATGACAAAATAGCCGGGGCGAGATAATAGGCCGGGATGCTCGTTAGCCTGGCGATATGGGTCACTAACAATAAGCCGAGAACGAGCAAAAAGAACTGGGCAAGAATCATGCTGTAAATAAATGTATACGCCACATCGGCATGTTCGACAAACAGGCTTCTCCCCGGCCAAATGCCATGAATTAACAAGCCGCCAAGAAAGATCGCGGCTGTTGGTGAGCCCGGAATACCCAATGTCAGTAACGGAATTAATGAACCGCCGACCATCGCATTGTTGGCACTTTCCGAAGCGATAATCCCCTGCTTTTCGCCTTTTCCAAACGTGTTTTTCTGTTTGGAAAAACGCCTCACCTCATTATAAGCAAGCACGCTCGCTACATTGCCACCCGCGCCCGGAAGCATTCCGATAAGGGCGCCGACTCCGCTTCCGATTGTCACTGCTTTCGGCCGCTTTAACACATCGCCAAATGACTGACGGATAGACGAAGCGGTTGTCTGTTTATGTCGTTTGATTTTTTGATTACCTTCTGACAGGTCTTCAATCATTCGGAAAGCCTGAGGAATAGCAAATAAGCCGATCAGCACCGCGACAACATGAAACCCGCCAACAAAGCTATCGATTCCAAAGGTAAAGCGGGCCGTTCCGGTCACAGTACTAATTCCGACGAAGGAAAGGACAATGCCCAGGCAACCGCCGAGCATATTCTTCGCCGCTCCCCCCTCTGAAATGACAGCGATGACCGTAATGCCGAACAGGGCGATCCAGAAGCTTTCCGTCGGGCCAAAGGCTAAAGAAAATTCCGTTAAAACAGGGGCAAAAAATACGAGCAGGATCATCCCGATCACACCGCCGGCAAAGGAAGCAATCGTCGCCAGCTCCAACGCCTTTCTCGCCTTGCCCTTTTGCGCCATTGGATAGCCATCAAACGTAGTCGCCACCGATGCAGGCGCGCCGGGCACATTAAAAAGAATGGCCGGAATCGAGCCACCAAACACGCTGCCGCAATAGATCCCGCCAAGCAGAATCAAGCCATCTGTTGCCCCGAGTGAAAAAGTAAAGGGGATCGTTAAAGCCACTCCCATTGTCGGTGTCAGGCCAGGTAAGGCTCCCACGGCGATCCCGAGACATAAACCGAGTACGAGCATCAAAAGATGCCGAATGTCAAACAATTGCAGTAAAATATCCATACCCTGCCTCCACTTCTCAAGACTAGGGTATGATATTCACCCAAAAAGCGATGTGTGCTATTCCTCCTTATCGTCCGGCTTTAATTCAAGCTGTTTTCCGCCAACGGTCAAGTAAGACATCACTTCCAGCTCCGGCTTTAACTTGGTCAACCCTTGAATATAGGGCGTGACCAGATCTTTAAAATCCTCGCTGACCCCTTCTTCGGCAAGCTGCCCGTACACATACATTTTCTTTTTGTCCTGCTCCAGTAAAAACGCCAAATAGCCAACTGGTTTATTTAAATCAGTCACGACATTCAATACTTGAGCATCCTCTTTCACAAATTCCGGAGAAAAGTAAAGCTGCATGTAATAACCCCCTTTATTCAGTCGTCAATTGAAATTTTTTAAATAACGTATGAGCTGAGTCATCTGACTTTGCTGGCTTTGTTTTTTTCACATGAATGAATAGTAAACAAAGGAGCCCCAGCAGCAGCGTCAGCCCCGCCGTCAACAAAAACATTCCGGTACGTGACCAGTTCATTAACATTTCAAACAAAGGCGGACCCGCCGCCACTCCTAAAAAACGGACCGAGCCGTATAACGACGTAACAAACCCGCGCATTTCCTGCCCGACCGAGCCGGTTATCAGGCTGTTAAGGCATGGCAGGACAAGCCCAGTACCGACGCTGCTGATCACAAGTATGGCAATAAACGGCACAAGCCTGTGAAAAAACACCAATGTTGAAAATGAAATCGTCATCAGCAGGAAGCCAATCATAATGCAGAGCTTCATTCGCGGCAGATGCTTTCCGATTTTACTTCCTGTAATGAGCGAGGTCGTCATCATAAATAAAAGAGGAATCGCCAGAATACATCCTTTTAGCACGCCATCAATATGATACGTTGTCTCCAGCACGTCCGATAAATAAAATAAAATCCCGAACAATGTAAGAAGACAGGTTGCTCCTGCTAAATAAGCGGTAAAAAGCCAGCGTCCTTCATGCTTAAAGACAGAAAAAAGTCCTTTCACATATGTACCAAAAGGCATTGGCTCTTTTTTCTTTTTCTTCTCTTTGATAAAGAACGCCGTTAACAACAAAGAGACAAGAACAAAGACAGGGAAGCCCCAAAACGGTCCGTACCAGGCAAGCAGCGCCAATAACGACCCAACAATTGGCGAAAGGACTTTTCCAAATCCATTTGATGCCTCGACAAGACCTAATACTTTACTTTGCTGCCCGCCTTTAAATAGATCGCCGGTTAAGGCCATCGCAATTGGCGTCGTTCCCGCCGCACCGATTCCTTGCAGAACGCGGCCTGCCATAATCCAGATAAAAGGATTGGCAAACCACGCCGCAGCCGCACCCGCCAACAGTCCGCCAATGCCATACAAGCTCAGAGCCGGAATAATGATCCTTTTCCGTGTTAGGCGGTCAGACAAATACCCGAAAATCGGGATGAAAATGGCAGCGGCGATGGAGAAAACTGTGATCGTCAAGCTCGCTTGAAATGCTGAAATATTCAGCTCGGTTTCCATTTTTGGCAAAATAGGAATAAGCATAGAATTACCTAACGTCATAATTAAAGGAATGGAGCCAATCGCCACGACCAGCATCCCGTTATGCTTTTTTTCGACCACCCGTCACCCACGCTCCTTACAGCTCACTTGTTGTCTTCCTTTCTACTTTGTCCCTTTTCGCGTAAACGTTACGTCCAAATAATTTCCAGAAGCATGATTGGTAAGGACCTCCAGTGTAAAGAAGCGGATTTCAGACAAACTAGTGAGTAGAGTAGTCTGTTGATTACTTACTTGTAAGAAGGAGCTGATGTCATGATGTTTGAAATGAGAAAAAACCATAAGATGAAGAGCGGTCAAGCTCTTATGTATTCATTAGTCGGAGTAGGAATCGGGGTTGGGGCGGCTTACGGATTGATGAAAGGACGCCATAACGGGCAGCATCATTCGACAACATCTGATACGTTGCAGCAGACATTAAACGCCTTGCAGGACTAATCGGTTAAAAAAAGCTTGAGACAAAACTAGCTTTGGACCTACTGGCAATGGCTTCACACGCCACAAGCCCGTTGTGAGAAACCCACTCACAACGGGCTTTAAAAGATCATGGCGGTTCCGCTCATTGCTTGGAGGCCGGGCAAAAGGTTAAAAAAACAACCTTTTGTCCAGCCTCTCTAATAAGAAATTTTTTCACCCAAATTATTTAGATCCCTGGTTATATTAAGAATCACTAAAACCTTTCTGTGTTCCTGATCCATACTGGACAGAGGTAAAACTTGATGGACGAGAACCTGATCATTCGCATATTCGCGTTCATATAAAATCGTCTCGGCCAGGATTGAAGAAAAATTGGTCGATTCATTATGATCGAATTCAAGCTCAAGAAATGTTTGCTTTACTTGAATGTTTCCCATCGTAAACTCCTTCCTTCAATACAAAACCAGATTTGATATTTAGTTCTCTATTGGCGTTTGATCAGATACAGGAACGGCATTCATGTATTCCTCAAGCGTGACGCCGAGTTTCGTGATTTCCTGCGCCATTTCGACCCCGACATAACGCAAATGCCACGGTTCATATTTGAAGCCCGTCAATTCCTCTTTCCCTTCCATATAGCGGATGATAAAACCGTAGTCGGCAGCGTTCTCCTCCAGCCATTTTGCTTCAACTGTATCAGCAAAGCAGTCTTCCACTGCGCAGCTTAAATCCTCTCCGACGACGTCAATCGCCAAACCGGTTTGATGTTCGCTTGTTCCGGGCACAGCGCTGTATGTACGCGCGAGCTCCTCCCCGTCTTGAGCAACATAATAATCAAACAGGCTCTTTTGCGTTTGATACGAGCGGTAAGCCGAGACACCAAGCAAGGTCATGCCATCGTCTTTTGCGGCGGCGAACAATTGCTCAACAGCGTCCGCTGCTTCCTGCCGCATTAAGCGTTTTTCCACTTTCTCTTCAAAGATAAATGGGATATCAGGATAAACCAGGTCGTCCGGTTCATAGCCATCCATTAATGCATATTCCTCATTAACAAGTACTGCCACACTTTGCGGATCGGTTACTACCTCGATTCCCGGCTCCTCGTTCTGCTCGGAGTCCGGTCCCGCAGAGGCTTCCCCTGCTTCATTACCCTCTGCTTGCTCAGTATGAGAGGAGAGCATCGGGGAATCTTGATCGGTCGTGGATTGCTGCTGATCACAAGCTTGTCCAACAAACAAGCTGATAATCCCTATTATTACGATCAGTGGCTTTTTCATATGATCCTCCCTCCACAAATTCAAACTATATTCTATACTACCTCTTTTTTAGCTGTTTTTAAACTCTCTATCCAAAACTCGTCCTAACAACCTAAAAAAGAGGCTGCGCCAAAAGGTTGATTTTCCCTTTGGTACAACCCCCGAAATGACCACAATTGTTTCCTTGCTCTTTATCCTTCCGGAACCGGACGTTTTTTTTGGCTTTTCACTTGCACCGGCTCCTCTTTTGGCTGTTCTTCGTCTTGTTTTTTGATGAAGAAGGCAAGAATTAAACCGATAAGCGACAGCACAGTTGCCGCCATAAAGGAGACATTGACACCGTGGATCATTGCCATGTCGACATCGCCAGTCACTTGCGGATCCAACGCCGACATCGTCATAATCGTAATCAAAATCGCCGTTCCGATCGCCCCGGCAATTTGCCGCATCGTATTATTCATAGCTGTACCATGCGGAATCAGTCTCCGTGGCAAAACATTAATTCCCGCTGTTGTGACAGGCATCATGACCATGGCCAGTCCGACCATCCGCAGCGCGTAAATAATGGATAGATAGGCAAAGCTCGTCGTCGCTGTTAAGTTGGTAAATAAAGCCGTCGTCACAAAAATAACCGCCAAGCCGCCAATCGACAGTGCCCTTGCTCCGATCTTATCAAAGATCCTTCCGGTAATTGGCGACATCAGCCCCATTAAGACCGCTCCAGGCAATAGCATCAGCCCCGTATCCAAAGCCGTGAAATGATGCATATCCTGCATATAAATCGGCAGAATCGTCGAGCCGCCAATCAGCGACATAAAGACAACCATGCCGATAACGGTCGTCAACGTAAAAACCTTGTATTTAAATACACGAAACTCCAGGATTGGCTGTTCCAGCTTCAGCTGTCTGAAAATAAACCAGACAAGTGAAATGACTCCCACAACCGTTGGCAGAATAACGGATGCACTCATCCAGCCGTGTGCCCCGGCATAGCTGAACCCAAACAGCAGACCGCCAAATCCGAAAGTCGACAAAATGATTGAAAGCATATCGACCTTCGGATTGTGAAGTGTCGTCACATTTCGCAATACAAAATAGGCGGCGATCATATCAATGACGATAACCGGCAATACAACCCAGAAGAGACTTGACCAGTGATAATGTTCAACGAGCCAGCCTGAAAGCGTCGGTCCGAGGGCCGGGGCAAAAGAAATGACAAGACCGACCATCCCCATAGCAGCCCCTCTTTTTTCAACTGGAAAGATCAGCAAAAATACGGTTTGCATTAAAGGCATCATAATCCCCGCTCCGGCGGCCTGGAGAATTCTCCCGACCATTAAAAAGGAGAAAGTCGGAGCAAGCGCGCACACCAGCGTTCCTAACGCAAACAGGAACATCGACGTCAAAAATAACTTTCTCGTCGTATATTTTTCAATTAAAAAGGCCGTGATTGGGATCATAATCCCATTGACGAGCATAAAGATCGTCGTCAGCCACTGCCCTGTATTCGCTGTAATCTGCAGATCGTTCATAAAATGAGGCAAAGCTGTTGTCAGCAATGTCTGATTTAAGATTGCTAGAAACGAACCGACTAACAATACAATGACTAATGGTTTTCTATTTATCTTTTCTACTGATACTTGGGCTGTATCCATTTTTCTACACCTTCTTTAGTTAAATCCCGCTCTCCCACCAGCTCAAGAATCCTCGACATTTCCTGTTTGATTTCAATCCGGCTGTTAATGAACAGGCAAAGCGCCTCAATTAAATATGGCTCAGGCTCATCCACTGTTAATTCCTTTCTCAGCGAATCATACGCAGCCTTTGTTTTTTCCATTTCCGCCCGACTTATCTCCGCCTTAACGATCTTATCCTGTATGCGCATCAGCGCTTCAGCGATTTGCTGATCCGTCGATTTCGCCTCCATTCCGGGCTGAATGCTTTCATAATCATGCATCAGCACCTGCGACAACGCCGGGCGCGGCTTCTCTTTGGCCGTAATAATCTGATCCAGATAAGTCGCCAGCAAAGTCGCGACATCCTCTTTGTTTACCGGCTTCTGCTCGTCCTCCAGCAAATGAATATACTCGCGAATCGCTCCTTGTAACAACATCACAAGATCCCAAAGATATGGTTTTACTTCTTCCCCGTAGGCGTCGAGCAGATAGTCGCGGTGAAGATGAAAAAAGATAGCCTTCGTCCGCTTCATTAAGGCCATCACACGCGGGTTTTGACGGATCGGCATCACCTTGAAAATCACATTCAAAAAGGCTCGATACTCTTTGTTTTCTTGCAGTTCCACCAGAATGCGCTGCCGCAAACGCTCTTTTTTCGGCAAGGAATGATCCAGCTGAATGCCTTTTTCTCTTTCCAGCATTTGAAGCAACGTAAATTCAAATACCTGCAGCAAAAGGTCTTCTTTCGATTCAAAATATTTGTAAAGCGTTGCCTTCGACATCCCGCACTCTTCGGCGATCCGCTGCATCGACGTCGAGAAAAAACCTTCATTTGAAAAACAATCAATCGCCGTTAAAATGATTTTCCTCTTCATCTTTTTTTCATTACCTTCCTTGCTGTTTATCCGGAAAAATCCCCGTCAAAAAACTAAACAGTTTCCAAAAAACTTATTGGTTTTACCATGCTGATTATATAAGGAACGTCTCTTCTTGTAAAGTAATTACATTTATTTTTCTTTAATGACTGAGATCGGATTGGCCAATTTGATTGCTTGTTCTTCCGCATCAGAGCAAGTAAAAGCCAATTCCCATAATGATGTAGGCTGCAAGCAAGGTTGCTCCTTCAAACCAGTTCGTCTCGCCGTCATTCGAAATGACGGTCATTAATAACACGGACGAGACCATCGCGATCAGCTCAGGCAGCGTAAAAACAAGAGGCATTTTCTCAGGCAAAAACAAAGAAAACAGGACGAGAACCGGTGCGACGAACATCGCAATCTGCAAAGTAGAACCGATTGCGATCTCAACCGCAATGTCCATTTTATTTTAAAAGCAAAAATAATAGCAGAGGCATGCTCAGCGGCATTCCCGACAATCGCGACAATAATCACGCCGATGAACAGCTCCGTCCAGCCGAATGTTTCCGCCACTTCTTCAAACGTATGAACAAGCGCCTCAGAGACGTAAGCTACCGCCGCTGTGGCAAAAGCGAGGACGATCATCGCCTTCCCCTTTTTCCACTCGGGTTCTTCATGCTCGCTATTCTCCGGCTCCGTTGGCTGGTAAACCCCACGATGGGTCACTAAGCGGAACATCAGGGCGGCCACGTATAAGAGAATTAAAATGATGGAGATCCCAACACTTAAAGACAATGTTTTAGGAAGCTGCTGAAAAAGTACAATTTTAACTTTTTCAGCAGCTTTTTAGTAATGAGCGTAGCCGTTGCCTGATTTTGAAAGCCTTGCTACGAGTGGGTTTCTCGAAGCAAGGCGCGCAACGCGCGGAGCCATTACTCTTCTTCGAGTTACGAAAAAGGAAGTTTTCAGTGGCCTCTGTTTTAGCCGGGTTCATCGTCATCGAAAAAACCTCGGGTATGACAAAGGCAACGATTACGGCAAACATCAGGAGTCCGGAGTTATGACGGGCATCATACACATTATAATTCTGACGCTTTCGTCTCCATCCCAATTAGTATTTAACCTGTCCCTCCTTTTTTATCCATTCGGGCTTCCCTTTTGAAATAAAAAAGCGCATAGGAAAAACCCGGGTTAAAAGGCGATCATCAACCTTTTGACCCGGGCTCCTGAAACAGCGTCCGCTCCGTTATACGTTTCCTAGAGGGCTTTGCCGATTTTCGGCTTTATCTTCACCCGGTTTTCCTGGGCGCTTTTCCTATTCACAATCCATATCCCTGCAAGTACGAGTGATATTCCAGCTAACGTGCCGACGCTTAAGCTTTCGTCTAAAAAGATATAGCCGGAGATCACACCGACGATAGGTACGAGCAGCAAGGAAATGGAAGCCTTGCTCGCTTCCGTCCGTCTTAATGCATGGTTCCACATGACGAAAGCAAGCGCCGAGGCAATTACGCCAGAAAACAATATATAGACGACCGGCATTAGACCCCACTGCGCTTCCCCATGTTCAAAGGAAAGCGTGTATAGGAATAAACCGACAGACCCGATTACCATTTGCCAAGTCGTATATTGCACCGTATCACAATGCTTTAATTTCAATTTAAAAAGCAAATTAGCAACTGCCCAGGAAATAGCCGAGCTTAACGCCAGCAGCATAATCCAAAATGAGCCCCCAACATGAACATTCATAGCAAGACATAAACCGGCAATGCCTATTATAATGCCGAAAGTCTTGCCCGTTGTTAATCGTTCACCGGGAAGCCACTTATGCGCCATAATTGATAAAAAAAGCGGCATACTGTAGGTCATAACCGATGTTAGACCGGCACTAATGTAGGTAAGCGATATTTGAATCGCGATATTGAAATAGGCCGTCTGGAACAGCCCACATAGAACAAGCCATTTTAGATCCGCTTTATTCGGAAGGGGGATTTTTTTTAACAAGCACACCCCTATCAGCACGAAGGAGCCAGTCAAAAACCTCAATGCCGCAAACTCTCCTGGAGGAAAGACGCCATTTCCCAACTTCATTACAACAAAATTAAATCCCCATATCAGACATAACAGGGCCATCGTGGCATTCAAATGATCCTCTCCCCTCATTTCCCAGAAATCCAGAGGTAATTCTGTCGCCAATCTTGCTCGCAGATTTTGACAAACGTCTTCTTCCCTCTACCGCCTTCCTGCCTTATAAAAAACTTTACAATGAGAAACAAGTGGTGTCTAATATATAAAAAACGTGTTTTTAAGTCGATAAACGACTTAATAGAAGGGAGTAATTGAGTGGAACTGCGTCAGCTTCTCTACTTTACGGTTGTTGCTGAGGAATTGCATTTCGGCCGGGCGGCGATGCGTTTACAGATGACGCAACCCCCGCTGAGTCAGCAGATTTTACAGCTTGAAAAAGAACTAGGAGTCAAGCTGTTTGAACGATCAAAAAGACATGTCGAGCTGACAAATGCCGGACATGTTTTCTTGCAGGAAGTTCGCCAGGTCCTGACGAGATTAGATGAGGCAAAGGCTGCGGCGATCAGAGCGCAAAGCGGGATGACCGGGCGCCTCGTAATCGGTTTTATCGGTTCGGCTACGTTTGATATTTTGCCAGTCATTGTCCGCGGTTTTCAGGAGCAATTTCCGGCGATTGATTTAATCCTTCACGAAATGCATACACCGAGGCAAATTGAGGCCTTTCATAATAAAGAAATTGACATTGGCTTTGTCAGACCACCTATTTTTGATCCGTTGCTATCACTTTTATCGGTCTATCAGGAGACCGGAATCGCTGTCGTTCCGAAATCGCATCCTTTTGCGCAGCGAGCATCCATCTCGATGAACGAACTGAGTTCGGAGCAATTTATCATGGTCGAGCGGGAGATTTGGCCGAGCTGGCACGATGATATTATCGCAAAATGTCACGAGGCGGGGTTTAGTCCGATCACCCGTCAGGTCGTAAAGGAAATCCAGACAGTGATCGGACTGGTTGCCTCAGGATTGGGGATTAGCATCGTCCCGCGATCAACCTCAAACTTTCACACACATGATGTCACCTATGTAAAGATTAAGCAGGAGGCGCCACGGGTAGAGATGAGTCTGGCATGGCGCACGGATAACCATTCAACAATTGTGAAACAATTTCTCACTACAGCGACTGAGCTGATTAAAGCCAACGAGCGCCTGCCGAAAAATTGAATTCCCTCTATTACCGCTTATCCATGAGTGAACGGCTAAACTCAGCTGACCTGTTCCGCCGTCCACTCATGACCTCTTACTTATTCACGCTGAACTGTTCCCAGGCGATTGTAAAGGAAGGCATCCCCGCCGCGTATGGGGCAATTTCATATTCGCTGAAATAAATCGTCACCCCTTGATCGGAGACATAAAACTGTTTTGTAGCCGGGTCAATCCCATGAAAATCAAACACATCATTGAATTCAAGCTGAAAGCCCGCATCCGTCACGCCCTGAGAAACAGTTTCATTGATTATCGACAAATAATCGGTTCCTTCAGGGAACAGGTTCTTTAAGGCCAGCAGTTCACCACTTGCAGGATCGAACGTATAAGCGGCTTGCCAGCTCCCGCCGTGCGCGCCTCCTGTATAGTGATAGCCTTCAAAGACAAGGCTCAAGTAATCGGCATCTTTCTGTTCAATCCGGTAGCTCTCACCAAACGCATACCGCTCGGCGATCATTGGATCCTCTTCGGCTTCCGCACGAGCAAACAGCTCTTCTCTCGCCTCTACGGAACGACCCGCATGCTCGGCGAGTATCTGATTGACTCGTCCTTGAGCCGCTTGATCAAGTCCGATTACGCGAGGAAAGTAGACATTTTCAGCAGCCCGCTGTGGAAGAACAGCAACTTCTTCACGAAAGGATTCTTCTGTTGCCCTTGTTAAGAAAACAGCGAATTCAGCCCTGGTTACATGCTCACCGGGACGAAAAGTCAAATCATGATACCCCGTTGTCAGGCGATGTTCCGCCAGTTTGCTGATGCTCTCATACGCCCAGTGCCCGGATGACACATCACGAAAATCGACAGGCTGGCTGCTGTTTAGCTGCGAAGAGCGCGCTAGAATGATCGCCATCTCTGCCCGCGTTAACGTATCATTCGGACGAAACTCAGTTCCATCAGCAAAAAAGCCTGCTTCCACCGCAGCGGCAATGCCGGAATAAGCATAGTTCGTCTCCGCTACATCCGTGAATGAGACAGGCTGCGGCTGTTCCATGTCCAGGCCGTGCATGCGCGCCAGCGTTACCGCAGCCTGCGCTCTTGTCACATCATCGCCGATACCAAAAGCTCCATCCTGATAGCCAAGCATCACTCCCTGCTCAGCCAAAAAATGAATCTCCTCCACTCCCCAAAATTCATTTGAAACATCCGAAAATGAGACCTCGGCTTGAACGGGACCAGCCGCAAACAACAAAGCTGCCAGTCCGGCAGCCGCCATGATCCTTCTCATCATCATAACCCTTCTTTCTCTCTTTATTATGTAACGTCCCTATCCAGTATAAAGTAACGAAGGCTTGCTGAATAGTTTTGGCGTCAGCCTTTTGCCCAAGGGAAAGTGCCATTAGAGGAGCGGTTTATCGCACCCTACCATGACACGGAAAAATAACCACAGAATAAGTCTCCATAAATGTGAAGCTGCTGAAAAAGTGAAAATCGTACTTTTTCAGCAGCTTTTTTAGTAATGAGCGTAGCCGTTTCCTGATTTTGTAAGCCTGCTACGAGTGAGTTTCTCGAAGCAAGGAGCCATTACACTTCTTCGCGTTACGAAAAGGAAGTTTTTCAGTCGGCTCCGTCATGCCATAGATTTGTTTTATTATTGATTCCTCATATCCTGCTGTCACAACAGCCTTCTCTATCGCTTATTAACATCACGCTAAAAAGAAGCATCATTAAAAATAGAAATCGAAAACATATCCCTCGATCGTGTTTTCAATATTCAGATATTGATTAATACAGTTTGCTAGTTTACTTCCTCAATCAAGGTGCCTCTTTCAATTTTCGTATTATTTAATTCCTCTAAGAACTTACAAATGGCCGTGTGATCTTCACTGCCTAAATCGTGGGAACGGGCACCGTTATAAATTTGACAAGTCATAGAGCCAATTAATGACGTTAAACCGTATTGCTTAATCGCTTCTTGAAAAAGCCCGACATCTTTATGCATTAAACCTAAGGCAAAAGTAGGCGTTGAATATTCCCCTGTAACAAGATGTTCACCGAAAACGTCCAACGTTTTACTGCCTCCGACGCTATTCTCTAAAATTTCTTTTAGTTTAGCGGGCTTAATCCCTCCGGCGGACGCTAATATGAAGGCTTCACTTAAAATAGAGGTAGTCGTCGCGACGACAATATTGTTACATATTTTTGCAATCGACGCTGTCCCAATCGCCCCCAGATAATAAATATTCTTTCCGATATCATTCAAAATCGGTTCAGCTTCCTTATAATCGTTTTCTTCTGCTCCGACAATGATCGAAAGCGTTCCAGCTTCAGCACCGCCCGGTCCCCCGCTAACCGGTGCCTCGATATAGCGCAGACCGTTCCCTTTACATCTCTTACTAGCGTCAATCGCTGTTTGCGGGTCTATCGTGCTTAGATCAATAACTAAAGACTGATGAGACCGATTGAATGGAACCATTTTTTCTGTCATCTCTTTAACTTGAACCGGTCCCGGCAGGCTCATAATGATGACGCTATGCTCTGCAAGAGACTGATTAATATCTTCAACCGCTTCTGCTCCGATATGTGTCGCCCGACTGACTGCTTCGTGAGAGGGATCACTCACCGATACTTGATAGCCTTTTCTAATCAACGTTTGAGTAACGCCAAAGCCCATTCTGCCCGCTCCGACAACAAGTACTTTCCTTTCCATCACACCCACTCCCTTTATCATTAAAATTGTTCACTTGAGTTAAAGCGCCTTCATAGAGGGATTTAGGATAAGGCTGTAACTTACGTTGTACCTGTTACAGCCTTATATTTCGATACATTACCCGAATCTGTTAATCGTTGAAATCGATCATAATACTCTTCACCTGGGTATAGCTATCGAGCATTCCTTCTAAAGAAAACTCGCGCCCGATACCGCTTTGTTTGTAGCCTCCATAGGAAAGACCTGGCATTTGCGCGCCTCCCCGGTTTACCTGAATCCAGCCTGATTCAATTTTGCCTGCTGTTCTTAACGCTTTCTTCGTGTCATTCGTCCAGACAAAAGCAGCTAACCCATATGAGCTGTCATTAGCAGCTTTAATGACTTCTTCCTCATCGCTCCATGACATAATTAGAAGCACCGGACCAAAAATTTCCTCCTTGGCAAGTCTCGTATTGTCATTTTTACAAGCAAACAGGGTCGGCTGGTGGTAATATCCTTCTGCTAACGGTCCTTCCTCAGGGGGAAGCCCGCCGATGAGAAGCTCTAAATTCTCATCATTCATTCCTTCTTCGATAAACCTGGTCACTTTATCAAATTGCTTCTTATTTATGAGAGAGCCCATATCTGATTCCTCAGCCAACGGGTGCCCTACTTTAAGCTCCGCTAAGCGGTTGACCAGCTTTTCAACAAATGAATGAAAAATCGATTCGTGTAAAAATAACCGGGTACCAGCGGAGCATGACTGACCTTGGCGGGCGAAGCGCATCGCTGAAATAATTCCTTCGACCACTTTGTCGTTGTTTGCATCCGGAAAGACGATTTGCGGACTTTTCCCACCCAATTCCAAAGATACAGGAACAATTCGTTCCGCTGCCTTACGCATAATTGTCTTCCCTACGGCTGTTGATCCGGTGAATGTTAATTTATTGACCAACGGATGACTCGTCAAAGCTTCGCCGCATTCCTGTCCATAGCCGGTGATTACGTTTACGACGCCGGCCGGCAAATATTGCGCGCAAATTCTCGCCAGTTTAAGCACTCCTAATGGGGCGTCTTCGGCGGTTTTTAACACGATCGTATTCCCTGCCGCAACGGCGGGAGCGATCTTTAATGATGAAAGCTGAACCGGGGCATTCCACGGGACTATCGCACCAACGACACCATATGGTTCACGCTGTGTATATGCCATTAAATTGTTGTCAACCGGGCATGTACTGCCCCGGATTTCACTGACAACACCGGCGAAGTAACGAAAAATCTCGACGACACTTTTCACTTCACCTCTCGCTTGCGTGCGAATCGCATTTCCAGTTTCAGTAGCGATCGTTCTTGCGATATCCTCTGCCTGCTCTTCCACAGCATCGGCGATTTTCCATAATAGCCTCCCTCTTTCTTTTGCGGGAACCTCTCTCCACGAGGCAAAGGCTGTATGTGCCGCTTTTACGGCAAAGTCGACATCTTCAGCTGAAGACCTTGGCACTTCCGCTATGACAGAACCTCTCTCGGCCGGGCTTTCAATTGGAAAAAACTCTGAGCTGACACTGGCTCGCCATTCCCCATTAATAAGCATAAGTTGCTGTTCAACAGACACTGGTTTCATGTAAACACCTTCCTTATCTGATTATCTATAATGTCTTATCAAGTCCATTGCTTTACATGCAGGAGACTTAATAAGTCATTTACAAAGAGCCCTTCTCATGTAAATTTTGCTATGATGTTATGAATTTCAATATAGCGCTGCAAGGCTTCCTCTACATGAGCTGCCGCTTTTTTCCCGGCATTTTCTTTATCGTTCAGCAGAATATACGTAAGAATGTCCCGGTGCTCCTCAATCGACCTTTCCATTTGCCCCGGCAATGTCAGTGTTCTCACCCGCGATAAATAAGACTTTTGATTTAGTAATTCAATGAACCTTTCTAATTCTTTATTCGTTGAGGCTTTCACAATCGCATGATGGAACTCCTGATCGAGATGAATGTACTCTTTCACATCTTTTTTATCGATTGCTGTTTGTTGATTCCTGATGATATATTCCAGCTGTTCACCGACCGTTTCATCAGTCGACTCACAGCATATTTCAACAGCAAGCTTTTCCAGTACCGCTCTAAGCTGCGTTATCTCTCTAAAATCTTCAATCGTTAAATCTTTAATAAAGGCTCCTTTATAAGGAATAAATTCCACCAGACCTTCCATTGATAACTGCTGCAGCACCTGCCTGATTGGCGTACGGCTCACATTGTATCTTTCGGCCAGCTCCCGTTCAGGTAAGCGTTGGCCCGGTTTAAGGTCCTGATCGATAATATCCTGCTTGATGACCGCATATAAAGTTTGGATACTGCTCACTTGATCAGTCATGTATGTACCCCCAAAATGGTATACCAAATTCACAAATTTAGAATACCATATGATAACAATCCTGTATATCCTTTTTAAACAAATATTCTGAAAAGTTAAATCATATTGCTTTTGGAACTATAAAGCTTGAGACAAAACTAGCTTGAGGCTGGGCAAAAGGTAAAAAAACTACCTTTTTCCCCAGCCTCTTTCATGCTGAAACCGTTTAACCCAAAGGCTTTATCACAAAGCCACTGTTTGGGAGTGTCGGCATTTTGTTCATGCTGTATTGTACGTCCTGCTCGGGAACTTCGTAGCGCAAATGCACAAGAAATTCAACTGTTGCTTTCATGACTTCGACCGTAATGCCTTCCCCTGGGCAGCGATGACCTTTTTCCGGCTCTCCCCCTCCTTGCGGAATGAAAGAAAAAGGGTCCACTGACCAATTGCGGAACCGCTCCGGATTGAACTCCTCGGGACGCTCCCAGAGCCGCGAATCATGATTGGTTCCGTACATGTCAAGCAACACAAGCTGCCCCTCCTTAAAATCACACTGCTTCCATGTGAATGCCTTTTTCACCCGTGCCCCAAGAAAGGGGCCGAACGGATAATAGCGTCTGACTTCCTGAACAAACATTTCACGAAAAGCTTCATCATCCTTTAGCTTCTCCCGATAGGCCGGATATTCATATAAAGCCAGCGCGGCGAACGTAATAAAGGTCGCGATCGCAACAATCGGACGCAGCACATTGATTAGTTCGACCGCGGCCATGTGAGCATCAAGCCGGTTTCCTTCATCATCCTTATAAAACGCCAGCTGATAAAGAGCCGTATCTTTTTCGACGATTATCGTTTCGGCTCGGACTTTTTCGATGATGCCTTTGATCCATTCCTCCGCCCTCGTTCGCGCCCTTCTTCCTTTCCAATGACGCGGTCCGACCGCCCCAAAGGCGTCAACCATCGCGCTAAAATCCTTCGCCCGTTCATCAAGCTCCGATTCTGCCAGCGGAACCACGGCCCAATCACAGGCGGCCCGGCACAGCACTCTTTCCGCTTCTTCAAAAAGGACGACCTTTTCTTCGTCTTTCCAGCGTTTGTGGGCGTGACGCCAGCCTTTTGCGACCATGTCTGCCAGTTGCTTCTCATGGTCAGGAGTCATCAGTGACATAAAGAGCAGCTTGCGATGAAGATGCTTTTGACCGTCCATTGTCTGAATCGCGTTGACGCCAAACAACGACTTCTGAATCCGTTTTGGGGCGGCACCCTTCCGCTGAAAAAGCTCCTGGTCGTAAAATAGCTGCGCCGCCTCTTTTCCGCTCATGCAGATGACCTTTTGCCCTAAGAGGCGCGCTTCAAATAAGTCGGACTGATAGCGGTTCACTCGATTCTTAATAAACAGATAGCCTTCCTGCATCAAGGCCAGGCTGTTATCAAGCGCTTTGTCTTGCGGGATGTTTTCATTCATCTTATCTACTCCTTTGTCGCTCTCACTATGTTTTCTTTCTACCTCTATTAACGGAAAACGTTCAAACGAAACCTATATAAGATAAAGTATGGACAACACGAGAATATTTATGAAACGCCAGCAGAAAATTCCTGAATGGCCGCCGCCACCTTTCCAACAACAACTGTGAAAAATGCACGGTTATCTCGAAAGATCCTTAGTCGCTTCGTTAATCTCCCCTCTCTTTAAAACGTCGTCTCCCCTTCCTTCACAAGATCATATATAAAAAGGCTTGCGTCCGGATGATATTTTTGAAATAATATATATGAACATATATTCATATATTGAAGGAGGATATTTTTATGGGACATTCACATCACCATGATGGTCACCATCATCATCAAAGCAAAAATAAAAAAGCCTTAAAGCTGTCATTCTTTCTGATTGCGTCCTACATGATTGTTGAAGCCATCGGCGGATTGATGACGAACAGTCTTGCCCTTTTGTCCGATGCCGGACACATGCTGAGTGATGCCGCTGCGCTCGGACTTAGCTTTCTAGCTTTGAAGTTTGGTGAAAAAAAAGCGACCTTATCAAAAACGTTTGGCTACAGACGATTTGAAATTCTGGCGGCTTTTATAAACGGACTGACCTTGATCATTATCTCGCTTTATATTTTTTGGGAGGCTTATCGCCGGATTCTCGCTCCTCCTGACGTGATCAGCTCCGGGATGCTCATTATTGCTTTCGTCGGGTTATTGGTCAATATCGCCGCGGGTTATCTATTAAAGCGGGGAGACAAAGATGAAAATTTAAACGTCCGCAGCGCCTTTCTCCATGTCCTTGGGGACCTTCTTGGTTCCGTCGGAGCGATTGTCGCAGCGCTCTTAATTCTCTTCTTCGGCTGGAATCTTGCCGATCCAATTGCCAGCGTATTCGTTGCCCTGCTCATTACAATTGCGGGCTTTCGCGTTATTAAGGATGCCGTGCATATTTTGATGGAAGGCGCGCCGCCGCAAATTGATGTCGCAAAGGTAAAGGAATCACTACTTGCACTGAACGGTGTCCGTCACGTCCACGATCTGCACGTCTGGTCGATCACTTCTGATTTTCCGGCCTTGAGCTGTCACCTTGTAACGGAGCCGGCTTTTTCCGAGCAAGACCTGTTAGCCGAGGCGAAAAAGAGGCTCCTTGACTTTCATATTACCCATACAACGATCCAAATTGAAACGGACAAATGTCAAGGAGATGCTTGCAATTAAGAGGCTGCTGAAAAAGTGCAGCTCCGTCCAGCTTGTTTTTTCCGGTTCATGTATGGCGGGCATGGTCAATCGTTTGCTTTAACAAATCGATGACGTGCTTATCGTCATGGGAGTAATAAATTGACGTGCCCTCTCTCCGAAATTTCACCAGGCGGGCATTCTTTAATAAACGAAGCTGATGGGAAACCGTTGATTGCAACAACGAGAGCTTTTCAGCGATTTCGTTAACAGAATGTTCGCCTTTTAATAATAAGTGAAGAATGCGCAACCTGGTCGGATCAGAAAGAGCTTTAAAAGTTTGTGACACAATAAAAAGCGTTTCCTCGTCAAGCGACATATCCTGAGTGTCGAACTCTTTTTCTTCCATAAGCGAAAACATCCCTTCTTTCCTCTACCTGCCTACTTCACTCCCAGCTGGCAAATTGTCCATTATACATTAGGATAACCGATGTTGGCCGTTTTTTCGATATTTTTGTCCTGTCATTTCTATTGGTGCAACAAAAAAGAGAAAGAGGCTTCCCCTTTCTCGAAAATTAGTGATGGAGGTAACGCACTAGCTGGATTCCCGCTGTTGATATTCACCGTCCGTCCCCACCCGTATCGCATCGTCACATATCGCGGCAATATCATCTTCATCATGGGAGACAAACAGACACGTCATCTTCGCCTGCCGTAAAATGGCTCTCAACTCCCGCCGGATCGTGCCCTTCAGCTCTGTATCAAGGTTGCTGAAAGGCTCATCCATTAAAAGAAGCGATGGTTGCGGAGCGAGCGCCCGGGCCAAGGCAACCCGCTGCTGTTGTCCACCACTTAACTCATGGGGGTAACGCCGGACAAAAGATTCAAGCTGAACGAGCTCAAGCATTTCCTTCAACCGTTTCTTGCGTTCCGCTCTGCTCCAGCGCTGAAGGCCAAAAGTGATGTTCGCCGCCACAGTCAGATGAGGAAATAGCGCATAATCCTGAAACACCATGCCAATTTCTCGCTTTTCCGGCGGAATACATACTTGAGCATCGACGATCGTTCGCTCATTGATTACGATTTCTCCCTGTTCCGGTATATCCAAACCTGCAACAAGCCGCAAAATTGTACTTTTCCCACTGCCGCTTTTACCGAGCATGCCCATGATTTCACCTTTGGCGAGCTGCAATGAAAATTGGTTAATCACAGGTGGCCTACGCCTCTCATAACGAAAGACCAAATTCTTAATCTGAATAAAGCTCATTACGCTCTCTCCTTTTCCCATTTATAGATAATCAAGACCGAAATCATACTGATCAGAATCAGCAAGATTGAAGGTAGAGCTGCTTCGTATATACGTTCGTCCATCGCATACTGGTATGTTCTGGTCGAAAGTGTCTCATGGTTAAAGGGCCGGAGAAGAAGGGTTAAAGGCAGCTCCTTGACCACCTCGACAAACGTTAGCACAGCACCGGTTAAAATGGTTCCTTTGATCAGTGGCAATTCTACACGGAAAAATGTGCGCAACGATCCCTGTCCTAAAAGCTGTGAAGCTTCGGTATAAGAACGGGGCGTTTTTTCATACCCTGCTTCTATCGCATTAAAACCAGTGGCCATAAAGCGGATAACATAGCCAATGATCAGCATGGCGAGCGACATACTTAGCACAAGACTATCCGCCGGCTTCCCTGCCGCTTCATATAGCGGGGAAAGCCAGTCATCTGCCTGAATGCAGACAGCCAGCACGCCAACAGCAATAATCGCACCTGGAATCGCGTACCCCGCTGTCATCAGCCTTGAAACCGTATACGCCAAAGTAGACGGCAGCATTCGTACCGTTCTGGCCGCAAGCAACGAAAACAGCAATACAAAAACAGTCGCAAGTAATGCTGCCCGAATACTATTTTGAATTAAATCAAAAAAGTCAGCGCGCCACACGTTATCAAACGTCCAACTGCTCCAGATGAGTAATTGGGTAAAAGGCAGGAGAAAGGCTAAGCAAAATATGACGGTACATAATGTGAAAGCGAACCAGCCCCGTGCACCTTTTAATTGCTGTCGTGATAAGGGCTTTTGCTGAGTAGTCGTTACCGCATATTGACGCTTTCGGCGCAGAAAACGTTCAACAACAAAAAGACTAACGACAATCACCATCAACCAGGCGGCCAAGCGTATGGCAGAATCGACATCATACAACCCAAACCAGGTTTGGAAAATCGCTGTGGAAATCGTCTGAACGCCGAAGTAGCTGGCAACTCCAAAATCACTGAGCACTTCAAATACGACTAACATCATCCCTGAAATAATCGCCGGCCTGGCAATAGGTAATACAACCCGAAAAAACAAAGAAAATCCATTATGTCCGAGCAGCTTGGCATTCTCCACATACGAAGCACTTTGCCTTGCCAAAAAGCTGTATGTAATCATAAAAACATACGGAAATAAAAAGAAAGTCAGAACAAAAATTGCTCCTCTTAATGACATGACTTCTATCAAGCCCGGAGGCAGACGATAATCAAAGGAATTGCGCAATGTCGCCTGTACCACCCCTGTATAGCTTGTCATCGTCTGATAGGTATAGGCCGCTATATAGGGCGGGATCGCCAACGGCAGCAACAGCGCCCAACGAAAAAAAGCTCTCAACGGAAAATCGTACGCTGCAATCAACCAGGCAAGCACAACTCCTAAAAAAGTTGCCAGCAGCCCGACACTACTGACCAGTTTAGCGGTCCCTATAATATAATCGGCAAGCAAATACTGTCTGACCGTCTCCCAATTTTCACTGGACTGCCTCAGCAAGGCAGTCATCACATAGAGGATGGGCAACAGGATCCCTGCTGCCCCTACTAGAGTGACAATGAGCCAGCCATTGACATACCGTTTGTAGTGATGACGGTAGTAGCTCGGAATCACTTATTTCCAGCCTACCTTATTTGCAATTTCTACAGCCTTCGGGTTATGCTCGCCATAAGCGGCAAAATCAATCTCCTGACGACGGAACTCTCCCCATGAATTGAGGATTTCCACCCATTCAGCCTCCTCATTAACTGGATATTCATAATTAGCCTGCGAGATAATTGTCTGGGCTTCCGGCGCCGTCAAAAATTCAATCAGCTTAATCGCATTTTCGCGATTCGGACTATGCTTGACCAGTCCGGCTCCACTTATATTGATATGTGTTCCCGTCGAATCCTGATTTGGGAAGAACACACCGATCTCCTCAGCAACCTTGACTTCTTCCGGATCATCAGAGACGCTCATTTGCCCAACGTAATAGGTGTTCATAATCGCTATATCGCCTGCCCCAGCGACTACTGCTTTCGCCTGGTCACGGTCACCGCCTTCTGGATCGCGGGCCAGATTAGTAGCAATTCCAGCGGCCCACTCTTCCGTCGCTTCTTCTCCGTTCAGTTCAATTAGAGAAGCCATCAAACTTTGGTTATACAAATGCGACGAGGAACGTGCCAACAAGCGCCCTTCCCATTTGTCCGATGCGAGATCTTCATAGGTGGACAACTCGGATGGATCTACCCGGTCCTTTGCATAGACGATGACTCTGGCCCGCGTGGATAAGCCGATCCAATGATCATCAACATCGCGCAAATCTGCAGGCACCTGCTCATCAATTACCGCAGAGTCAACTTTCTGTAACAAGTCTTCTGTTTTGGCAGTATTTAAAATACCGCCATCTACCGTAATAAACAAATCGGCCGGTGAGTTCGCTCCTTCCCGCTTCAAACGCTCAATCAACTCTGGTGCGGTGCCTTCTATAACATTAACTTCAATCCCGGTTTCCTCTGTAAATTCAGCATAAAGCTCCGCATCGACATCATAATGACGGGCGGTATAAATATTTACTTCTCCACCCGCCTGCCCTTCCGCAGTCTCATCTGTCACTTGCTCACCTTCTGCTCCAGTCTCTGCCTGTGTGTCATTAGCCTGATTTTCTGCTTCCCCGCCGCTTTCATTTCCTGAGCCGCAAGCCACTAATATCGTGACAAGCCCAATCAACATTACGACTGTCTTCCACAGTGTTACCTTTCTCATTGTATCGTTCCTCCTAATATGTATGAAAGTCAGCACCGATAATAATATTCATTCTCATTGTCACTTTTTTAAAAAAACCTTTTGAAGAAAGGTCTGGTTTCCCCTTATTAGCTTTAGTGATAATGAAAATCATTATTACGAGCCGTTCATCGTCAGTATAGCGAAGAAAAATGAGAATACGCTGTGAAAAAATACTTTTTAATATTTTTTAGTTCCAACCAGCTTGTTCAGTAATCGTTTTTACAATATTATGATGCTTGTACAATTGTTCAAACGAGTAAGACTGCCTGTGAAAACCATCCCATTCATCAAGCAATGGTGGCTTGTCGGCTGCATTGTTGATCGGAAATTCGAAACTGCCTTGTGTCAAAAGTGTCTGACCTTCAACCCCTGTCATAAACTCAATTAGCTTGACTGCTTCCTCCCTGTTAGGCGCATGCTGAACAAGGCCTGCTCCGCTAATGTTCATATGCGTCCCTGTTGTCTGCTGATTTGGAAAGAAGACTCCCAGATTTTCGGCAGCTCTTACCTCTTCCGAATTGGCGGATGCGAGCATTTGACCAATATAATAAGTATTGACAATCGCGACATCTCCAACACCATTGGCCACTGCTTTGGCCTGTGCTCTGTCGCCCCCTTCTGGCTGACGGGCGAGATTGTGAACAAGCCCCTCCGCCCAGTGAAAGGCTGACTCCCTCCCGAGTGATTCTACCATAAAAGCAAGTAAAGACTGGTTATATAGATTGGATGATGAGCGGACTAAAAGACGCCCTTCCCATTTGTCGTCAGCCAATGCCTCATACGTCGACAGCTCCGATGGGTCAACTCGATCTTTCGCATACACAAGTACTCGCGCTCTTGTTGTCAGTGCCACAAACTCATCATCCGGATCTCTCCACTGCTCAGGAACCTGTTCTCGAATCGTTTCCGAATCAAAGGGCTGCAATATTCCCCGCTGCTTGGCATCATAAAGAATGCCTCCATCAGCCGTGATAAACAAATCCGCATTCGTATCTTCCCCTTCTTCCACGAGACGTTGCACCAATTCCTCCGCCGTGCCTTTAACCTCAAGGACCTGAATACCTGTTTGATCTGTATAGGCCTCGAACACGTCAGTATCTGTGCCATAATGCCTTGCAGAATAGACCGTAATAACCTGTTCAGCAGATTCCTCAGACAAAATTGCCTTTCCTTCTATACCGCCCTGGAAACGGCAGCCGAAAAACAGCAGGGAACTTCCCAATAAAATCACACAAAGCAACGCTGTCCTGCTCAATTTTGCTTCCTCCTGTTCCCTCAATCTGGCAGCGCAATCGAAAACGGCCAGACTTATGATAACGAAAATCATTATCATTTTAAAACATACTAGGAGTGAAAATCTACCCTTTCGTGCAATTGTTGAAATTGCAGCTCCACTGTCGTCCCAATTCCTACCTTGCTATGAATCAATATTGAGCCGTTGTAGCGCTCGATCAGGCTCTTTGCTATCGCCAGTCCCAAACCGCTTCCCCGTTGGCTGCTGCGGGCCCGGTCCACACGATAAAATCGGTCCATGACAAGCGGCAGATCTTCCTTAGAAATGCCTATGCCTTCATCACTCACTTGGATAACGAGCATGCCCTCTTTGCAACTCCCCGTTACCTTAATGCATCTGGAGTCGCCGCTATACTTAATGGCGTTATCAAGAACAATCAGCAGCATTTGCTCAAAATGAACCGGGTCCAGCAAAAGCTGTTCTCCTTCAAGCAAACGAAGATCAAGTTCAAAGTAATAATCACAGTGGACTGGTCTCAAGCTCTTTACGACCTTTTCTATCTCATTTTTCACAAGCAATGATTCTAAGGAAACGGACAGTTCAGTATTTGACAGCTCCGCCCGGGTTAGTAGTAAAAGCTCTTGAACGAGCCGTTTTAAACGGGTCAGTTCCTCCCGTGAAATTTGCAGTGATTCTTCCACACGTTCAGGATGCTCCTTCCCCCAACGTTGAAGCATCGCCAAATGACCTTCCAAAATGGAAATAGGTGTCCGCAATTCATGCGAAGCATCTTGGACAAATTGTTTTTGCCGAGAAAAAGAACGCTCCACCTGGTCCATCATTTCATTAAACAATTGCATCAATTCGGATAATTCATCATCGTGATTGGGTGGTTTCATTCGTTCCTGTAATCCGCTTTTCTTAATTTTGCGGATTGTATCAGTCATCGCCTGCAACGGTTTTAACAATTGCCATGACAGCAGTCCGCCGCCAAGAGCGCATAACCCCAGACCTCCCAACCCGAATATCAGCATCGCATGAAAAATCGCCTCTTTCCATTCTGTCAACTCCTGCATACTATGGGCAATTTCGATCGTGCCGCTAAATTGATGGATCGTCAGTGGACTTCTTATAATGAGCAGGTCAAGCCCTCTACTCTGTCTCAGCACTTCCGTTTCCGTGACCGGCTTGGGCTGAAGTCCTTCATCTTCCAGTTCATTGTTGACGCTCAACAGCACCTCTCCTTCACTATCCAACACACGGATCAACTGATTGGAACGGGTGAGATTGTTCAAAAAAGCCTGAAGCGCCCCCATCTCCTGTTCGTCAAAGGATGATTCCCGCTCAAGAAAATAATTAAGCGTATCGTTCATTTGCTGCTCGATATTCACCCTTTCCTTGGATACCATCCACCTCTCTAAATAGATAAACTGCGCCACGTTATAAAAAGCAAACAATAAAAATAAAAGTAAAGCGGACGACAATGTCAGCTTCCATTTTATCGTGAGACGGGCAATCCATGACAACGGCCACACATTCCTCATCTTTTCATCACATACCCAACTCCACGCAGCGTTTGAATATAACTCTTTGCCTTGCTGCGGTCAATTTTATTCCGTAAATAACGAACATACACATCCACGACGTTCGTATCGACCGCTGCTTCAAATCCCCATACGGTGTCAAGCAGCAGTTCGCGGCTCATCACCCGGTTCGGATTGTTCATGAATGCAAGCAACAAATCATATTCTCGCTTGGTCAGTTCCACCGGCTCTCCGTCACGCCAAACCTCCCTTGAATCAAGGTTGACTTCCAGATCAAGAACCATAAGTCTCCGGCTTTCCTCCTTTTTGTTATCCTCTTGTCTACGCAAAATAGCCCTGATGCGGGCCAATAATTCTTCAATGGCAAAAGGCTTGGAGAGATAATCATCCGCTCCGCAGTCCAATCCACGCACCCGTTCATCGACACTGTCTCTGGCCGTCAGCATCAAAATCGGTGTTTTCTTATTCTCTCTCAGCTTTTTACAAACTTCTATTCCATCCAATCCGGGAAGCATCAGATCAAGCAAAATGATATCCCATTCCTCACTCATCCCGAGCTGTAAACCGTCATTTCCGTTATAAGCTACGGAAACCGAATAATTTTCATGCGTCAATTCCAATTCAACAAAGCGGGAAAAATTCTTCTCATCCTCAATCAGCAAAATGCGCGGCACCCTTCTCACCCTTTCTCATTTTCAAAGGAAGCTGCTAATCGTATACGTCTTATCTGCCCTTATCCAGAGATTCAACTGGGGGAACGCTTTCAAAGTTTCCCAGTCTCCGCCCCGCATATTGGTACATTAAGCAAGCTCCCCTAATCGGGAAAAATTATATCACACCGCTCATTGCCGGTCGAATGAGTCTAGCAGCAGGCTGAATATTTACTTATTCTCCCGGCTTTTATATTCAGCAAAGAACTTACGAGATTTCCAAGCTAAACTCTTTCCATCTTACAAAGTCATCATGGAATTAAGCACCTGTCCTAATTGATTCGCCGTTTCAATCAGACAACCGCAGGCATTTAATGTATAAGAATTTCAAGGAGGTGACCAACAACATGTGCCGACGTCCCCAACCTATTGTTTGCCCTACGCAATATGTAGTGAACGATCAATTTATTCGTCGTGAGGTTCCAATCATCCATCCTGTCGTCTTTATTAACCGTCGCAACATTATTGATGTTCCACGCCATATCACTGCTCCTGTCCAAAGAGAGGTCGTGGTTAACCACGGATTTAGCCCTTATGGCAGATCCTGTGGATGTAGACGATAAAGACTACTCATTCCACAAGCGGCGGCGTCAAAAGGAAGTAACTTCTTTGACACCGCCTTCTCCATTGGGTATCAAAACCATCATAAAAAATCTCGCAAAAGATCAGAAATGACCCTTTGCGAGATTGAAATTAATCCACAATTCTTAATGACGCGGCGCGCATTGCCGCTTCTGTCACAGGATCAAGCTCTTCTTGCTCTCCACCTTGATCCGGCATCAGTTCATCGGCGATCATGTAAACCGGCACGGTCAATAGCGACCATAAAATTGCCGCCTCTTCCTCATTTGTTAATGGTTTGGTTGCGAGATAATCCGCTCCACTGTCCCCGACAGTGACTTCGGGACCGTGATAGCCAAAGGCGACCATCATTTTAATCGCTGGGAGCGCCCATTCACTCACTTCCCCGGTTACTTCAATATCCGCAAAAAGTTGATCCGGAAATTGCTCCCGGTAGCTTCTCCATAGCATCACAGCCGCCTCCTGGCGCGTAATTGCTTCATCGGGTCTGAAATTCCCTTGTCCATCCCCATTAATAAGTCCCAGTTCATACGCCATCTGCACATAGCCCGCGCTCGGATGTCCAGCAATGTCGTTGAAAGCGAGCTGTTCGGTGTCACTGCCCGGCAGGTTGCTGATGACAAGGATGTTTTCGATAAACGCCGCTCTCGTCACCGGGCGCTGCGGGTCAAACGCCCGAACCGCGTCATTTGGATAATAGGCCAATGACTGGAGCGGGAAAATATAATCGGCATAAGGATGATCATCAGAAATATCGCTGAATCCGACCGGCTGTTCCCCCTTTTGCGCATAGCCTAGCGGATTCAAGTTCGGTTCACTCAAATAGCTGACATCTCCAGCTTCATTTACTTCAAAGCCGATCAATTGATTAGTCAATGAATCGACGAATAAGCGCTCCTCGACTTGAATAAGCGGTCTTGGCCCGAGGAAGCTGTCAGAAATCGTTAATGCTCCATCTTCTCCAAGTGCGACTGTCGAGATCAAGATATTGAGGCGCAAGTCCTGATACACCCCGGCAAACGCTGCAAGCTCTTCTTGCAGCAGCGGCTCAAAGTCATCGAAGTTCGCCGGCGCCACATGTTGCGGGAAAAATGTACTCATAAATTGGCTATAAAACAATTCACGTAATGCTCCGTTTTGATTGTAGGTCAAAAAGACACCGGTCTCCTCATCCGGAAGCATGAACAAATAGGAGCTAAAGCCAGTCAGATCCCCTGCTTTCGTAATGACATGGCTGCTGCTGCCGGCGCCTGGAAGCTGCATCGGCGCCTCAAATCCGTAAGTTGTATTCGGGATCAGCGGGTGAATGCTAGATTGATATTCTTCCATCAGGCTGATAGACTTTTCCGATAAAAATTCACCATCGGCTGTCCGGCCGCCTTCAAGAAAAGCAAGCATAAACTTCCCGATATCCTCTGCGGTGGAAAGCATTCCGCCGTGTGGCATGATCGTCGGCGTCACGGTGTAAAGCGGGAGTTCTCCGCCGAGCTGGTCATAGCCTGTTGCCAGCTGCCCGATCATCCGGTCACTTAATTCATAGCTGCTGTTTTCCATTCCAAGTGGTTTAAACAGATGGGTTTGCATATACTCCTCAAACGGCACCCCGCTTACCTTTTCGACAAGCAAGCCCGCCAGGAGGGAGGCGAAATTATCATACATATACGAAGTGCCCGGCTCTCTGACAACAGGAGGCATATGCTCGTGCACATAGTCTTCTATTTCTACGAGTCTAGCAAAATCCTCATGTAAATCACTTGCCTGCGGATCACGAATTTCAAATCCTGTCGTATGCGTCAGCAAATGTGCCACGGTCACAGGAGTCGCATATGGATTCGCAAACTGTAGTTCCGGTAAATATGTACGAATATCCTCTTGAAGGTCAATTTTTCCCTGTTCGACAAGCTGCATGACCGCGACGGCCGTAAATAATTTCGAAACAGAGGCGACCCTAAAGACCGTCTCTTCCGGATTAACCGCGGTTTCCGTCGCTTGATCCGCATAGCCGAATCCTTCCTGCCCAATCACCTCTCCGTCTTTCACGACAACGACCGAGGCGCCAATATAATGGGGTTGGACATGCTCGTCGGCAAAAAATTGCTCGAGAAATTCATTCAAGCTTTCCTCGGTTAATTCGCGTCCTTCCGTTGATGTTTGCGCTGCTGCACCTGGCGCAAAGCTAAGCGTCAGCAAAGCCAAAACAAGCAGCATCCTCAGATAAACTGCAGCAGTATAGCTTCTTTTCATCATCATTCCTCCTTATGTAAGCATGTACCAGATTATACGGATGAAATGACGATAGGTTGCAAAAAAAAGAGGTCGAGAACAAAAAAACTGCTGAAAAAGTGAAATTCATCCTTTTCCAGCAGCGTTGCCATGTTATTTCGCGTACCTTCTACTTCAGTCCTGTGCCTTGATTCTTCTTACTTCAGCAAAAGTTATCCTGCAAGCTCGTAGCAGGTCTTAGTCCGAAAGGGCAAACCATCCTAAATCGTCCATTGATCCTGAATCATTCCGACGAGATACCATTGACCGTTCCACTTTTCGAACGCCATAATCAGACTCGCCCAATCCATTCCCGCCAGTTCCTCCGAACCAGGGAGATGAAATTCCACGAAATGAGCGTCAGGATATATTTCGGCGGCATTGTGAAGCGTATTTCCCCTCTCAGTAAGCTGATCGAAATGGATTTCCTCAGCCTGGGCGAAATCTTTTTGGTAAAGGAACCGTTCGTAATATTCCGCCGGTGTTAGTTCAATCGCGTTTCCGCTGCCGTCATACGTCCCCCAGAAATACACGGTTGAATCGCTCATCATCTGTCTGACACTTTCCCGTGTGAAACTCTGGTGATCCTTTTCCACATAAGCATATGGGGAAAAACGGACACCCTTTTCCGGATGGACATAATCCGCCACAGTGGTGAAGTCTTTCTCAGCTAAAGCGTCGACGACCGTTTGGGCGTGCTTCGTAATCAATTGTTCTCCTGTTTCACCCGGCAGTGAGACCGGTTGACGTGATTCATGGTCTCCCGTCATGATTTGCCGGACAAGAAGTTCGGATGCAGCCGGGGCAGACTCTGCAGCCGTCAGACCCGGTCCGGCGACGAACAGGCAAGCGGTACAGAGCACCATCATTTTTTGCAGAATATGACTTAAGCGATTCATCATAACCCATCCTTTCAAAAAATTGATTCAGCGGTTTTCCTGTTTTCTTATAAGACGCCGGCATGAGCGAAAAGGTGGCAGCGAACAGCGGACGAATTTTTTCCGATCTTTTTAGACCACTAGCCGAAGAACTCCGTTGAAATCAGTACTGTAAATAAGAGAGCGAAAAAGACAAGTTCACCGGCCGTAGCCAGATAAGCGTTGCGATTTTCGGCATACTTCCATTCCATAATCACCTGAACGATACCAGGGATAAAGATCACGAGCAGGAATGGAAAGGAAGGCCCAAACAACAAGTCATGTTCGAGATTAAGCGTGATGATAAACCAGGTGATGGTCAAAACGACCGTGATCCCCCTGGCTATCCAATCTGCTTTTTTATGCTTTTCGTTCACATGGTTATAGGAAAACCATTTTGGCTTTTCAACCTTCAACCATTTCCTCAGTAACGTTTGAAACAATAAAATCAAAGTAACAGTTGCAACAATCAGGACGCTCAGTTCGATCCAAAAGCCTGCATCAACCCCACTATACACCCATGTTCCCCCTCACTCAAAAGGTTATCCTATGCCTCTTTGTGGCATGTAGCGATAACATTAATTTCCTTTTCATTGGAAACCATTATAGTATAAATGGAGGAATATAGCGACCGTCGATATCGGTAAACTGGTATTCTTTCGCCAAGTCACCGACTTTCACGACCTGACCGCTTTTTTTCATTACATTGCGATCCGCGGCTAACGCTTTGATCCCACGGCCAATGTAATAGGGTGTTTCCGATGTCTGCAATTCTTTTACCTCCTGCCAATGCGCTTCATCGGTACGGAAATGCTGTAAAACAAGCTCGGTCCGCATAAACCCCGGTGATACAGCGACCACAGCAATATTATCCGCTTTTAGTTCAAGTGATAACCCATATGCCATGCGAATCAGGGCATTTTTCGCCAGATCGTAATAAAACTGGCCGGTGTATTTGTCATGATCCCAAAAAGTCGTATGAACAATCAGCGCTTGTTTATTCTCACGCAGTAATGGGACGGCAAAATGGTTTGTCGCCAGCTGGGCCCGGACACCGGCGGTAAACATCGTATCCCAGTGCTTCAGCGGCAACTCCCAAAACGCCCCGGGCTCCACGCCAAGATCATGAGCACCCCAGACGTTATTGACGACGATGTCAAGCTTTCCTTGCTCACGTCGAATTTGTGCAATAGCTGCTTCCGTTTCCGCATCGTTCGTATGATCGCACCGCAGCGCGATCGCTTTGCCACCGGATGCTTCAATCTCCGAGACGGTGTCATCAATTGACCCCGGCCATTGATTTGTGGCACGCCCTCTCGTACTGCGGCCGGTTACATATACGGTTGCTCCGGCTTTCCCCAGCTCAATCGCGATCCCGCGCCCCGCTCCTCTGCTTCCTCCTGTGACGAGTGCTACTTTTCCAGTTAATTGTTTCATCTGTTTCATCCTTTCCTCGTTGAAGTTCTTCAATTATAATGACCCATTGTTGACATCAATTGTCATCTTTCATTAAATAAAAGTAGCGAAATCAGAAAGGGTGAGCACAATCAGAGCTGACCGCTTACTATCGATCCTTTTACTATTGCAATCTCAGCGCCAACTAACCGCTAAAGAGCTCGCGGAGAAACTCGAAGTATCCAAGCGAACCATTTACAGGGATATGGAAGCGTTAAGCGGGATTGGCATTCCGGTATTTTCCGAGCGCGGACAAAACGGCGGCTGGTCATTAGTAGACGGCTTTCAAACCCGCTTAACAGGAATGACAGAGACAGAACTGCGTACGCTGCTCGTTTCTCCTTCTATTCAGTTGCTTGATGACCTCGGGCTGACTCGCTCTTCCGAGGAAGCGCGGCATAAACTGCTCGCTTCCCAGCCCTTAGCCAATCGGGAAAAGGCGATGGATGTCTGGAACCGTCTTCATATTGACACGAGTGGCTGGCGTCAACAAAAGGAAACGGTCACAGCGTTTGATGTCTTGAAAGAAGCCATCTGGAGCGATCACAAATTAAGCATCATTTACGAGCAGGCAGACGGGAAAACAGCTGAACGGGTTGTTTCACCACTTGGACTTGTGGCGAAGGGAGAGCGCTGGTACTTAATTGCGCAAAAAGATAATGGTGCCATCCGCAATTACAGAGCCTCGCGCATTCATTCCGCAGCCTTGGCTAACGAATCATTTAAACGGCCGGAGAACTTTGACCTCGTCAATTACTGGAAAGCATCGACAGCCGCCTTTCTGGCAACATTGCCGACATTTGAAGTCACCGTTGAGGTGACAGCGGCGATATGGCCCAGGCTGCGTTACAGCGGGCGGTTCGTTCGCGTCATCGAGCTTGGAACAGAACGAGAGCAGGATTGGATTCCCGTCAAGCTCGCCTTCGATACGAAAGAAGAAGCAAGAGGATATATTCTCGGATTCGCCGATCAAATAAAAGTGATCGAGCCAAAAGAACTGCTCAGCGACATTCTTCAGCAGGCCGAAGCTGCCGTCGCCTTTTATAAACGCATATAAAAAAACTGCTGAAAAAGTGAAACTCATCCTTTTTCAGCAGCTTCTCTTTCGACTGTCCGCTCTCTACTCAAATTTTTTTAAAATAATCGTGGAATTATGACCGCCAAACCCAAATGAATTGGACAGGCCGATGGAAAGCGGCGTCTGCCGCGCTCCTTCTGCAACATAATCTAAATCGCAGCTTGGATCCGGATTTTGTAAGTTGATCGTTGGCGGGACGAGATTTTCCTGAAGACTTTTGACGAGGGCAACCGCCTCCACACCTCCTGCCGCGCCGAGCATGTGGCCGAGCATCGACTTATTGGCCGTAACCGGTATTTGATAGGCTGCATCGCCGAACATCTGCTTGATCGCCATCGTCTCCGCCTGATCGCCCGCCGCTGTGCTTGTCGCATGAGCGCTAATCAGATCAATATCAGCCGCGGCTATCTTTGCTTTCTTCAGCGCGCGCTTCATCGCTAAATAAGCGCCCTTTCCTTCGGGATGCGGCGCGACCATATGATGAGCGTCGGAGCTGGCCCCGTATCCGATCACCTCTGCTAAAATCGGCGCCTGACGCTTCAACGCATGCTCATAGGATTCCATCAGCAATATGCCGGCACCCTCGCTCATCACAAACCCGTCTCTTTCCGCATCAAACGGCCGGCTGGCGGCCTCCGGCTCCTCATTTCTTGTTGAGAGCGCCTTCGCATTTCCGAAACTGGCCAGCGATAAATTCGTAATCGCCGCTTCCGTTCCACCGGCGAGCATCATATCGGCATCATCGTTTTGAATCGTATGATAGGCCTCGCCGATTGCCGTATTGCCGATCGAACACGCCGTTACCGGAGACATCGAAGGACCATGCGCGCCAACCATTATGCTGATTTGCGCCGCAGCCGAGTTGGCGATCATCATCGGCACAAGCTGCGGGCTGACCCGTCCGGCACCACGTTCATTTAATAAATTGACATTATCAATAAACGTCTGAATTCCGCCGATCCCCGAGCCGACGAACACGCCAAAGCGCTCACGGTCTACCTCCTCCGGTCGGAACCGTCCCGCGTCCAAAGCGGATTCAGCCGCTGCAAGGGCAAACTGTACAAACCGGTCGAGCCGACGCGCTTCTTTTCTTCCCCACCGTTCTTCCGGATTGAAGTCACGCACAAGACCGGCAATTTTTGTTTTCGAGTCAGACACATCAAATGTATCAATCGGTGAAATACCTGATTTCCCTTTAACTAAGTGGTGCCAGAACGTCTCGACATCATGACCAAGGGGCGAGATGACCCCCATTCCGGTAATCACAACTCTTTTCATTTCCCAGCCTCCCATCACGTTTTCTTTATTTTACCGTGTTACTATCCTATTACAAGTTGTTGTTTATCATAGTATAATAAGTACCATCATAAGCGAATGGGAGGGAAACAGCGATGAATCGAGAAACAAGACTGCAAGCACTGTCTGAATTTTTAAAAGGAAAACGGGCCAAGCTCAATCCGCAAATGGTCGGACTGCCAACGGGCATTCGCCGCAGAACCCCGGGGCTGCGGCGGGAAGAGGTTGCCCAGCTGGCTGGCGTCAGCACGACGTGGTATACATGGCTCGAGCAAGGACGAGATATTCATGTCTCCACCTCTGTGTTAGAAGGCATTTCAGCAGCGCTGCAATTGAATAAAGATGAAAAGAAATATTTGTATGGCCTAGCGCTGGAAGAAGGGATGGAGCGCGCGACCGCTGCCCCGGAAGAGATTCAGATCAATCCCCCCCTGAAAAAAATTCTTCAGGAACTCAGAAACTGTCCTTCGATCATCACCGACCGTCGCTGCTTTATCGTCGGCTGGAATGAGGCTGCGGCCAATGTGTTTCTCGATTTCGCGCAAATCCCGCCAACGGAAAGAAACCTGATCCGGCTGCTGTTTGCGCGTAAGGAATTCAGAAGCCTGGCAGTCAACTGGGTCGAATTCGTCAGAGGGTTTATCGCGATTTTCCGGACGTATTACGGGCAATATGTTGCTGATCACTGGTACATTGATTTCATTGAAGAAATGGAAAACGACTATCCGGAGTTCCGGCAATTGTGGAATGAAAGCGAAGTCAGCTCGGCGCCGGACATTCAAATTGAATTCCGTCATGCCAAGGCCGGGAAAATGGTTTTCAATCTGACCTCTTTGCAAGTCCAGGGCCATCATGATGTACGATGCAGTGTCTACACCCCTGTTGAAAACACGGGAACCGAGAAGAAGCTGAAGCGCTTGATGAATGGAAATGAACTTGCCGCCAAAGGCTGAGGACAGGTTTGTGACTCGAGCAGTAGGAGTCCTTGTCATCAAACTGATCGCGGCACAAAATCAAGGGGCCGGACCAAGGTAATAAACTCCCTTTTGGCCCAACCCCTTGTTCCCTATGATAATTCACGGTACCATTGAGCGGCGGCTTCTACTTCGGCAGCGGTTAATTGATGACCGCGATCCTCCCAATGAAGCTTGACCGACGCATTGGCCTTCTCCAACAATGACTGCAGCTCAGTCGATTCTTCCGGTGCACAAATCGGATCATTCGTGCCGGCGGCGATAAAGACCGATGTCCCGTTCAAATCGGGCAGCTCGATTCCTCTTCGCGGCACCATCGGATGATGAAGAATTGCCGCTTTCAACGCATTCTGATAGTGAAACAATAAGCTCGCGGCGATATTCGCTCCGTTCGAGTACCCAATCGCAACCACATTTTGCCGGTCAAAGCGATACTGCTCCGCTGACTGATCAAGAAATTGCTTCAGCTCCGTCGTGCGGAAAATCAAGTCTTCCTCATCAAAAACGCCCTCTGCCAGTCTGCGAAAAAAACGCGGCATGCCGTTTTCCAGCACATTTCCCCGTACACTTAACACAGACGCATCCTCATCAATCATTCCGGCAAGCGGCAGCAAATCATTTTCATTTCCACCTGTTCCGTGCAGCAAAAGCAATGTCGGCTTTGTTTGATCTTTTCCTTTTTGAAAAATATGTTTCATCCTGTTTAGCTCCCTTCCAGCTTGCGAACCTCAATTGGAGGCAATCGTTGTTCTAGTTCTTCTCGTTTTTCTTCCAGCCATGCAGGCAGCATCAGCCTTTCACCAAGCTTATCCCTATGCTCATCGACAGTAAAACCAGGAGAGTCAGTGGCGATTTCAAATAGGATGCCACCACCCTCATGAAAATAAAGTGCTTTAAAATAAGTCCTGTCATGAATCTCCGTCGGATGATAGCCTCTGTCGTTAAGGAGCGTCCGCCAGTCATTAAGCGCAGCTTCATCGCCCGTCGCCAGGCAAGATGATGAATCGTACCGGCTCCCATCAGCCCTCGAACTTCGGCAGTAAGATCGATGTCAATACGATTTCCGGCTTCTGCTCCCCCTTGAAAGCGGAGAACGTCGCGCTCCTGGCCAAATTTTTTCAAGCCTAACACCCCTTCAAGCATAGCGGCTGTTTGCTCCGGCTGGCGTGACAGTAGCGTCGCCCCGGCTAAACCGGTAATCGCCACCTCCGGATCAAGCGGACCAAAGCCCATCAGATCGCGCGGCCCCTCTCTTTGTTCAACCAATTCAATCGGCAGACCGTCCGGATCGTCGAACTTAATATACCTTTCGCCAAAACGGAGTGAGGTCGTAAAGGCAATTTGAAACCTGGCTAAGCGCTTTTCCCAAAACGTTGATGCTCCCTCAGGGATTTGAAAGCTGATCCCTCCGACCTGACCTGTGCCAATCCGCCCTCTCAGCTGGTTAGCCGACGGAAAAAATGTGATGATGCTGCCGGGTTCACCTGCATCATTTCCAAAATAAAGATGATAGCCGTCCGGCCGGGCATAATTGACCGTCTTTTTCACTAACCTTACTCCTAAAATCCCCGTGTAAAAAGTAACCGTCCGCTGCGCATCGTTGACCATTGCTGATATATGGTGAATCCCCGCCGTTTCTAGCATCTTACCCACTCCAGTTCCATTCAGACGACCATTACTGAGGTCTTTTTATCGAAAAAATGTCACCAATCTCCGCATAATCTTGACCGGCCAGGCGGCTGACGGCACCTAAGCCGTGCGGATCAATTCGGCCGTTTTCATAAATTTCCTCTGCTATATGAAAGTGGACAACCTTGCCGATAATGAAATCACAGCCTGTCGTCCCCTCCGCTCCTTCAAGCTCCAATCGATGCTCCAGCACACACTCCAGCCTCATCTTTGCTTCTTTCACGCCCGGAACGGTAAGCTTTACGCTATTCACCGCTGTCAGCTTTGCCAGCTCAATTTCGCTTTGATCGGACGGCAGACTTGCTGCTGTTTGATTAACTTGCCCGACATTTTGCTGATCGACAAGATGGATGACAAATTCGCCAACAGCTTCTATGTTTCTCGCTGTGTCCTTCTGTTTCCCTGCCGCCCGTTGAATCGCCAAGGAAATTCTTGGTGGACTGGATGAGACAACATTAAAAAAACTAAACGGCGCCCCATTAACCGTCCCCTCCGGCGATAGTGTCGTCACAAACGCGATTGGTCTTGGAATTATCCCGCCTGTTAACAGCTTATAATTGTCTTTCTCGCTATTTCCTGCTGGATCAATTGAAAGCAATACGATCAGTCCTTTCGAATAATGAAGTCTACCTGCCTCACCTTAAATGGTAGCACAATTTGCTCGATTTTCTCCCGATCGGGCTCATACTGAGCGGGCAGCATTAATTTCTCGCCCATCGTCTCCAGCGACTCATCATGAGCAAACCCTGGCGGATCAGTAGCAATTTCAAATAAAATACCGCCATATTCCTTGAAGTAGATCGCGTTAAAATAGTTGCGGTCCCGAACCGGCGTGACCCGGTAGCCGGAATGTTCCAGCAGTTTCTTCCAATCAAGCTGATCCTTGTTATCCTCTGCCCGCCAGGCAATATGATGGACCATTCCTACCCCGATTTGTCCACCTGGTAGGACGCTCTTTCTTAGATCAATGATATTGCCAATTTCACCGGTTGCCCGGAACCGGATCATCTCGCCTTCTTCGGCTACTTTCTCCAGCCCCATCTCACGCTCAAGCAATTCGGCTGTTTGCTCCGGCTGCTTCGACAATAAGGTCGCACCGGCAAAGCCTTTAATCGCGACCTCTGGAGTGACATCGCCAAACTGCCACGTATTGATCGCCCCTTCTTCTCTTTCCACCAATTCTAATGGTAGGCCGTGCCGGTCTTCAAACTGCACATATACCTCACCGAAGCGCTCTGCTTTCGAAAAAGCTATCTTGAACGCCTTGAGTCTCTTTTCCCAAAATCCGAGCGCTCCCTGTGGTACAGCAAACGCCGTGACCCCCACCTGACCCGCGCCAATTTTCCCGCGCTGTGCATTCGGCCACGGAAAAAAGGTCATAATCGTCCCCGGCTGTCCCCCCTCATCGCCAAAGTACAAATGATACGTCCCCGGATCATCGAAGTTCACTGTTTTCTTCACTAAACGCAGCGCCAGCACGCCTGCATAAAAATCAACATTTTCCTGTGGATGCCCGACAATCGCCGTGATGTGATGAATCCCTTTTGTTTTTTTCGGCATACCTGCTCACTCCAATTTAATTTAGGTTTTGGCTCATATGTAGCTCACAAATTCACTGACCGGCTTGCGGTAGCCCCGTGGTCTGCGGCTTTCTCTTTTTTCTTTTCCTATTGTAACCAGCATGACCACCTCGTATTGATCATCGATGTTCAGCACGTCCTTCACCTGCTCAGGATCGAAGCCGATCATCGGACATGTATCCCAGCCTTTTTCCTTTGCCGCCAGCATAAACAGCATCGCTGATAGCGAGGCATTCCGTATCGCTTCGTCCCGGTGGAACGCCGTCCCTCTCGTTTCATAAAACGAAACCGTATCCTGCACCATCTGCTCGTATTCCTGCTTGCTGACAATACCAAGCAGCTTCAAGCCTTCATAGATTTCCGACGCCTGCCGGAATGCCTGCTTATCACCAAGAACGGCAATCACAGCCGAGGAGCTGATCACTTTATGCTGCCCAAACGCGGCCTGCTGCAGCCTCTCTTTCGTCGCCGAGTCGATCACGGCTACATAATTTGTATGCTGAAGATTAAACGCGGAAGGTGCCAGCTTCACTATATCAAAAATCGCATCTAAGTCCTGCCTTGTAATCGGGTTATCCGCTAAAAAATTACCCGCAGAACGTCTTTCCTTGACCAATTGGTTAAAATCTGTCATCTTCCCCTCATCCTTTCATCCACCCTTTATCACAAATTGATATATTATCAATTCGAGATATCTGATTTTAAAAAAATTCTCTTTTATGGAGGTACTATAAAGATATGTACTTATCTCGAATTCGAGGTAATTATATAACAGGTGGAATTCTTTTGTCAACTTTTTTATTTCGAGGGTTCTTACTTATAACAAAGGTGAGACATAACTAATAACAGGCTTCACTCGCCGCTAGCCCGTTGTCCCCTCACAACGGGCTTTAACAGGTCGTAGAAATTCCCACGCTTAGAGACTGGCGGCGCGTTAGCCTTTTGCTATAGCTTCTACCGATTAAGGAAGCTATCAATCAGTAAATAGATTACTCCTCCACTTCTAAAGAGAATTTCAATCAGCTTCAAAGCTTGTTGTTGATAAAAGCGTTTTTGCTCCTGCTCGCTTAGTTCATTTTTTAACAAGTCGTATAGCAACCTTTGTGGGCACTCCTCCTGAGTACCGTGTTTCGTTACCCTTGCTAACTCCTGCTTCAGCTCGCTGTTTAATCGTTTCTGCTCTTGTCTGTCTTGTTCAAGGATACGTAGGCGCGATTCATGAACGCCGATTACCTTTTTTAGTTTCTCTCTCTCTTTTTTCTCAATGGCAGTTGGTGCCCTGCTCCTCAACTGCAACGGACATACCCGCCCATCCAATCGCCATAGACAGTTGCGGCAATACTCCACTGATCGTTGATGATTCTTCATCATTTCCTCCTTTAAAAATAAAAGAGGACATCATGTAATGAATGCTTCATCACATGATGTCCTCCAGTGTACTGGTAGAACAAATGATAGGAATTAAACGACTTTATTTAAAAGTCTTCCCCTTCATCAAACTTAACTCTTTTCACCTTGCCCTGATAGGTCACAACCTTTGTTTCCCCATGATCCGGAAGCACGGTCATCCGCGCGCGACCCTCTGAGACCACAATTACGAATGGCTTGTCCTGCTCTTCAACATTGATCAGTAGCTGGCCGCCAGATAAAGAATCGGCTTCCACCGGTTTCAGCCTCATTTTCTTCCCTCCCATCTTTAATCTCACATAAAATTAACCTGGTGTTAACAACAAGTATAGTTAACATCAAGTTAACTGTCAACCAATAAATTTCCTTTAGTTTAGTATGAGGACCTGATGAAACTATGAAGAGCACACTTTTCCTTCGTTCCCTTTACGTTAACAGCAAGTTAATTTATAATGAATATGAGAAACTAGATTGGAGGAAGGATCCAAATGATCCCGCAGAGGCTAAAAGCATTGCGTAAAAGCAAACAGCTGACCCAGGAGCAATTAGGACAGGAAATCAACGTCACGAAAGTATCCGTATCCGGATATGAAAATGGCAACAGAACTCCTGACACGGCCACCTTGCAGCGTATTGCCGACTTTTTCGCCGTATCGGTCGACTACCTGCTTGGCCGCACCGACAAACCGACAAGCATTTTGACTCCGGCTTCAAGCCAGGAAAATTTATTTTTTCTGGATGAGGAGAACATCACGCCGGAAGAAGCAGAAGAGCTGAAAAAGCACCTCGAATTTCTGCGCTTTAAGGCTAAAGAAGTCAATAGAGAAGAAACGGAATAAGCATTTCCTTAAAGAGGGTTTGATCTGTGAGAGTTAAGAGCAAGCCGTGGCGGCAGCCACTCTTTTTCAGTGTGAGTGACTGCTCCTTCTCTTTTTTTGTTTACAAAGCGAACACATGTTTGTATAATTGGCACAAGAGGTGACGTTGATGAACTACTATCCAACGCCGTTAGAAAGCTGGGTCTCCAAGCTGTATCTCTCGCTTGGTGTAAATGAACCGGCTGACATTGATGTCAAAAGGCTGGCCCGCTTTTTTCGAGTCTTTCTTTACTATAAAGATGTGAAAACGATGTCCTATGAAAATGGACGGTTTCGCTCGATTACGATCGATTCCCGCCTGTCATCCGCGGAGCAGCATGAGGCGTTCTTTCATGAGCTGTGCCATCTGATCCGCCATGCCGGCTGGCAAGCGGGGATGATGCCGGCGGCCTTTCAGGAGCTGCAGGAATTTGATTCGCGCAATTTCACCCGCTATGCGGCAATTCCCTATCATATGCTGCCGGCATTTGATTTGCGTGACCCCGATATTATCGTCAATCTCGCTGACACGTTTCGGGTGACACGACAGCTTGCTCAGGATCGGCTCGAGCGGATCAGTTATAGCTCGGTTGCAAGAATCAGGGAGAGGCGAGCGGATTATAACTATCTTGACTAGTAATAATTCGACTCCCGCTCGCACCGGGCGAAACATTAGGCTCTGAAAAACATCACACCTTTGTTTTACCTTCAGCCGACCCAATTCAGACTCAAAAAAAATGGGATTGAACGATTAGAGCAGGCTTCGCAGAAATGTCTTAAAAGTCGATCTTAGTATTGGAAATGTTCGCCAAAAAAGGGGGACTTCGTGGTATACTATTTCTTGTACAATAGGATAGGCTCTCTCAAGGACGGTCTGGCTCATCCCCTGCCGAAAGGGGGTGAGGCCAATGACAGTATACGAAGCACTTACATTGATGATTGCTTTTGGCGTTCTTGTCGCCATACTGTCGCAAGATAAACAGAAATAGACCTCCCTTGAGCCTCAGAAACTTACGGGATGGTCTATTTCATCAGATTATGGAGCCAGCCGCTCTTTACTGAGCAACTGTTGTACATGACCGGAAGTGTTCGCGCACTTGCGGTCTTTTTTTAGCTTACTCTTAATTAACGCCATTATAACATATTCCACCATTTTCCTAAAGTCATTTTTCATCCTCTAATAAGCTCTTCCTGTACAAGGGCGATCTGGCTCATTCCCTGCCGAATGGGGGTGAAAGCTTATGGCGGTATTCATACTGTCGCAATTTCAACCTTTACATTTGTTTACTTCCATTCAGGAAAGCTCCAATTGATAAAACATTTTGTCGACAGGCAGCAGTGGAAATGTTTCAGGCAAATCATCAGGGACGACTTTCATAAAGCCGTTTTTTTCGTAAAATCGGTGAGCTGCTAAAAACTGCGGCGTCGTGCCGAGATAAATTGCCTTGACTTGCCGTTCTTTTGCCCAGCTGATAGCCGTCGCTAATAACAAGCTTGCCGTTTTATAGGTTGAGCCTCTGAACTCTTTTGCGACAAACATTTTCCTTAATGCAACCCGATTGTTTCCTACCTATTACTTTCTTCAAAGAGATAACCCCCTAGTCATTTTTATACAGTACGATTATACTGCTTTACTACTGGAATGAAATAGATTCGACATAATTCGTGCATTTCAAACAAAAGTAGCAGGACTGGGAACCATTTCATCGATAGAAGGATTGGCACGCTTCTTTGTTGAAAGTATTGAATAAGAAAAAATGAGTCGAGAACGAAGCAGAAGAAAGGGGACTGACTGGTGTATTACAATAAAGAGCGTTTAGAGGAGCTGCGAAAAGAAGGGGAAGAAAAGTATGAAGAAATGGAAAGAGAAAGGAAACGAAGAACGATCGGGCAAAAATATAAAGCAAATGACATCGAGGTAAGATGTGTCCACTGCAAGCATGACAAATTTGAATTGGATGAGACGTTACTCAACACAAGAGTCATGACTTTTTTTGATGTAGAATGGCTTAATGACGCAGCAAAAACATTAATCTGTAAAGAGTGCGGCTACATTCACTGGTTCGCGAAAGAGGTCGTAGAAGTAAGCGAATGATCCTCTAAGCCGATTTCAAACAGAGTGTTTGCCCTGTTACAGTGTAATGGTAAGATTGATTGATGCCGACATTATCAGCCGAGCCCTCCTTACAAGCTGTGTCTGGAGTCAAATCAAGCAATTTGACACCCGTATCAGACCAGGAGGACTCTTTTTTGCTTCCTTGTAAAACGAATTGCTTCTAAGCTGGAAACTTCTTTAATCAAGTGCTTATCTTACTCACATCTTACTCCACGGCTAAGAGGCTAAATCGGCGATAGAAGAAAAAACGGAAAAATAATTTAATCAGCTTGTACAGGCGAAGGGATTCTGGCGTTTCCATTCAATTGCTTTTCGTTCCAATTCTTGCACAAAATCACTTTTACCAATACTATAGCCCTCAATGTCTTTAGGGAACAGCCTCGCAAGCCGTTCTTTTAAACGTCCATATTCCTTCATATCTTCTTTCTTAAATAATCGCGCACTGCAAGATGCCGTTCAATTTCAAATGTATTACTATCTTGAAAGAAGTGGACTTGGTGGGTTCTGTTTTCGCCACCTTTACGAAAATACCTTCTTCCTTTCATCCCCAATTCTCCTAGTGGCTCATAGCCTATAGCACATCACACGATTCACCATTATAAAACATCCCCACCCTTTATTTAACATTTATTGCCGATCAAGGCTCTAGTCACTTCTTGATTATCCTCCATTCATTTCAACTATACACGAGAAAAAAACTTCAATATCTTTCCTATGCAGTTTGACTTCCACCTTCAACTGTGATAGCATTAATCAAATCCCTTAATGAATTTGTAGTCCTCTCGTCAGTGGTCGCCACTTCTTTTCCACACCAAGAACTCACCTTCATTTCAGCAGCTTCACAAAGCATTATTTCTTACGTTATCCTGCTAAGGTAGTAAATTTCTGAAATAGCTTTTTTCAAACTTACCTGCCGGACTCATCAAGTCAGCAAAAGGGCGGGGCAATGTTTTTATTCACTGAATGGAATATTTAACCTTATTCGCCAAAATTTAAGCTCATTTAAAAGGAGGGATTTAATGGGATTATCTCTAACTCTGATTTCATCCGGTCTGATCATCGGATACATCAACTATGAATATACTGGTGCTTTAATCGGTTTGTTCGCCGCACTGCTAATCGGCATGTTATTTAACTCAAGAAAACAGACGAATTAATAACTTACTCTCCTCGGTACTTCTTCTTTTTTGCTATCTTCTCCCTTACCAGGTGTGAAGTTGTTTCACTACCGCCAATTGGAGCTCAAAGTAGCCGCAATAGTCGCCCTTCTTTCACAAAATAAATAGAATAAACCTCCCTAAGCTGTTCATCGTTAGGAGAGGTCTATTTCTACGGCATTTACAATGTGAGTAGAACAATGGTGCTTGAACGTATCAGCACGTGCTATCTTTTCTTACTAATTTGTTGATAATGTGAGAAGAGAGCCAATTTATTAGGTTGTTCTGGATGTTGGACAATCGCAGCCTGCTGAACATGGGCAACATCTTGTGCATGCGGATTGCGAATGATAATATAAACGATTTCTCCAGGTCCATAACCTCGTTCCATATTCATTATTTCACCTTATTTCTTTATTGTTTACTCCTAGTTTTCCATCAAAAGAGTAAATTATGTTCAACTTATTATGTTTATAAATTGAAATGCATTATTAACAAAGATAAAATAACTTCTATTACCTGGAACTAAGGACAACCTTGATGAGAACTATTTTTTATGATTCCTCCTAATCATATAGGCAAGTCAGGCGTAATAAACTGGGAAAAGTCCTCTTACTTTTAGTGGTGATGCAAACTCTCTTCTGTGTCATTGGACGGTCCTCCAGAATTTAGAAAAGCTTCTATATCTTCATTTGGTACCTCACCAGCGATGATCATTTTTTTAGGCATCACATGCATGTCACGGGCTGTTACATGTGTTTGCAAAATATAAATGCCCTCACTTTCAAATGTGTAGTCAATTTCATATAAACCGTCTTCAGTCCATTCACCCTCGATTAGCTCTCCGCTTTCTCTTTCTTCGTTTTTCCAAACTTCAAACATCACTTCACGGGCATCATCCACTGCTTCTTCACCCTGGTAGACAGAAGTCGATAAACGGACCCTCTCATGAATGTCAACTTGCTCAGGGGCGTTAATATTGACAGTGATGACCTCAGGAACCTCTATGTGATTTGCCTGATTTTCTTTATCACTCGAACATCCTATGATGATTAAGCTGCTTATCAAGCCTATAAGAGGTATAATTGCTTTCTTTTTCATCTTATTCACCCTTTAATCTTGTTATATTCCTTAATTACCTAACGCAATTTGACAAGTAGAGGCCTTAGCACTTGATCGAGAATAAACATAACGAGTAAGGAGATTCCGACAAGCGGCATTAAAAAGCCGAAAACAAGTAAAATTAACCAGACAACAATATTGACTTTTGTATTCTTGGATTGAGAAGGAGCGCCAAAGCCCCCTTGTGGTTTTCTTTTTTTCCACATGAAAAATGAGCTAACCACAATTAGCATAAGGCCTAAACAAGTAAGAAGCCCTAACAATTGATTGAGCCAACCAAATAACCTTCCTTCATGCAAAGCAATGCCACTTTCAATTACTTTTGCAGCGAACGAGAAATCATCAAATCTGACATCACTTAAAAAGACACCACTATACTGGTCCAGATGGATGGTCGCTAAGTTTCTTGGTGAGTCCACATGTGAGGCTGTATAGACGCCCAATTTACCAACAGGTAGTGTGATCGTAAATGGATAGGCCAAACCTTGTCCGTCTACCAATGATTCCACTTCATCAATCGATAAAGGTAAATAAGTAGATGGTAGCGAGGAGGGAACGTCTAAATTTTCAGTTGCCCATGGCACATCCTCAACAAGATCTTTAGTCAGCGTTACCGATTCAGGCTTCTCTCCATAGCTGTATGCATATTGTGGTGCAGCAGCCATGTCTTGAATTTTAGGTCCAAGAACTCCAGACCACGGTAAGCCTGTAGCAATCAGGATCAGAATAAATAATGATAGCCAAAAGGCTGGCACAGCATGCAAATCTCTCCAAAAGACCCTTCCCCTTTTGTTTAATCGAGGTAATAACGTTCCCCACATAGAATTTCGGTTTCTTGGCCACCACATATACAACCCTGTGACGATAAGAATGATTGCCCATGATGCGGCCAGTTCCACAATACGGTTACCAATTGTACCTGCGATCCAAAGCTCGCTATGTAGTTTCTTAAAGATCTCCGTTACTTTTTGATCATTTTCCAAGGCTCCCTGAATTTGCCCATTATAAGGGTTTACAAAAACAGATGCTGCTACTCCTGATTCCCTGATCGCAAATTCAATTGTCCGTTCTTTATCTTCCGGTATGGTGACAGAAGATATTTGAGCATCTGGGTATTGTTCACGTACGCGATTCATTTGATCTGTATACGATAATCGTGTATCCTCTACTTCGTTGACCTTTATCAAATCTTGATAAAGGTAGGCTTCAATCTGCGGTTTAAATAAATAGACTCCCCCACTAAACGCGAGAATAAAAATAATCGGGGCAAAAATGACTCCTGCATAGAAATGCCAACGCCATACTGTTTGATAAATAGAAGTTTTTGTCTTTTTACTTTTTTCTGACTCATTCATAAACCACCCTCCATTCAAGTCCACTATAAATGAAGGGTGTTAAATAACTGTGAAGTAAACACATTTTTAACCTCAGAGAATAAAATCGACTCGTTTTCTCCATCCGGAAATTTAAGACAAAACAAAAAACCCTTGAATATCAAGGGTTTTGCGGTATGACCTGTACTGGGCTCGAACCAGTGACCTCCACCCTGTCAAGGTGGCGCTCTCCCAACTGAGCTAACAGATCGCATATGTAATTTGTTATTGACGATGTCTACCCTGCGACATTTATAAATATACAGCAAATTCTTCAGGTTGTCAACATTATTTTTCACAGAGGGGGACTGGCGGTCAACGGGGCTTCGGATCGGCCAGTCCTGGCAGTTCGATATGTGGATTGATCGCCGTAACAGCTTTTATAAATTCGTCTTGCTGCTGCGGCGAGATTTCGACGAGAGAGTAGCCTGCGCCGTAATGAATGATGATCCGTTTCAAGGAGAGCCCTAAAGAAAAAGTAGTAACAAGTGTGCGTGTCGCTTCTATCCGTTTGATTTCAGCGATTTGCACACGCTTTCGGAAAGGGCCGCAGCGAATCCCGATTTCGGTACCTTCAACCGTGTAGTCGGTTTGGAACCAGCACCAGAGCAGCATGGCGCAAATCGGTGTAATGATGAAAAAGCTGATCAGTTCCCTTGTAAACACCGGGAGGAAGATCAAGCCGGCAGTCAGCCAAATTGCAATCGTTGTGATCGGGTCCCTTCTTGATTTGAATTTCATTGGCGCACCTGCCGCAAGATTAATCATTAAACAGCGAGGTCAAGAAGTTTGACGGCAAATGGATTTTTTCGTTTTTGTTGATCATTTGTTCAATCTCATCGGCGTCGTCCTGATCTTTCAGCTCCCCGACTTCCTTATGCAAATCCTCCATCTTTTTATCGAGAACGGCAGCCAGGTCGGCGGCATTTTTCAGTTCCAGGAGGAGGCGCTCCGGGATTTCTTTATTGTATTTGTAATAAATTTTGTGTTCAAGACTCGCCCAGAAATCCATCGCGATCGTCCGAATTTGGACTTCGACACACACACTGCTTTGACGGTCAGACATGTAGACCGGCACCTCGATGATTAGATGAAGGCTGCGGTAGCCGTTCGGCTTCGGATCGCGCAAATAATCCTTCACCTCGAGTACTTTGATATCTCCCTGCTTTTGGATCATCTCGCTCAGCTGATAAATATCGGTCAGAAACGAGCAGGTGATCCGGATGCCGGCGACATCTTTTATGTTTTCTTTAATGCTTTCCAATGTAATTGGATAGTGCTTCCGGTGAAGCTTTTTTAAAATACTTTCCGGTGATTTTAAACGCGAGCTAATATGTTCAATCGGATTATAATCATGAATAAGCTGGAATTCTTCCTGCAAAATTTTAATCTTCGTATTCATTTCGTCTAAAGCGAATTTGTACGTCATCATAAAACGGGTCGCTTCAGTACGATAGGCTTTTAATCGTTTTAAATCAATTGTTGTGGCGGGATTCACGTTATTCCTCTCCAGTTCAATATGATAGTAGAACTCACTTCTTATTGTGAGCGATTGTGCAGGGAAAGTCAATTTCTAAAAAGGAAGGTTTGATGACCGTAACGGCGTACTCTTTTACTACTACCCCGTCCCTCCCGCTGCCAAACACGGTCGACCTCTCGACGGTATTTCAATGATTATCGGAGAATAGAAAAAAAGCTATTCTCCCAAAGAGGAAAAATGCTTTTGGATAGGTACATTTGGTACGCTTAGTAGGACTTGAACCTACAACGCGAGAACCGGAATCTACATGGCAGAGCTTCGTACAAAAGTCTTCCCCTGAATCGGACGTCTCTACTCGTATATACTAAAATGTAACGCAAGATAGCCGTAATTTTCATTTTAAATAGGCAAATATAGAAACATAAACCTTTAGCAGGCTTGGCGGGAATCTGTTCAAAATCCATTTACGCTTATTTTAAAGCTTTTTGTATTCTTGATAATGCCTTTTCGATATCCTTGCTGGTTACGTCATAGTGTGTGACTAGTCTAATTGTTTCTGGCCCGAAAGCTCCTGCGAGAATTCCTTGATTCCTTAATTCAATTAAAAATTGCGCTGCATCGTATTTCGTCTTACTAACATCAACCATGACAATGTTTGTTTCTACTTTATTTATCACAGATAAACCTTTGACACTCTCTAAGCCTTCTGCTAGTTTTTTAGCATTGTCATGATCTTCAGCTAATCTTTCCATATTCTCAGTTAAGGCAATAAGAGCAGGTGCAGCAATTATTCCTGCCTGCCGCATCCCACCGCCAAGACGCTTTCTCCATTTACGGGCAGTGCTAATAAATTCTTTTGAACCAGCTATAATCGAACCGACCGGTGCCCCTAGTCCTTTCGATAAACAGAATTGCAATGTATCTGTGCATGCTGCATATTCCTTTAAGGAAATCCCAGTCGCAACTGAAGCATTGAATAATCGCGCACCATCTAAGTGAACAGGAATATGATTCATCCGGGCTATTTCGAATATTTCCTTCATATTTGATAGGGGGATTATCGCCCCACCTGCTTTGTTATGTGTATTTTCTATACATATTAACCCAGTTTCCGGATAGTGAATATCCGTACCTCGTATCGCTGCTTTTACTTCTTCCGGGTTCATAGCGCCACGATCACCAACAATCGGTCTTGATTGAACACCTGCAAAAACAGAAAATGCCGCTCCCTCATACATAAAAATGTGTGAGTTCGCTTCAAGTATAACTTCGTTTCCTGGCTTACAATGTGTTAACGCCGAAATTTGATTTCCTTGTGTTCCACTCGATACGAATAAAGCTGCTTCTTTTCCAACAAGTTCAGCAGCAGTTTCTTCTAATTTGTTTATCGTTGGATCTTCCCCATAGACATCGTCTCCAACAACAGCCTCAAAAGAAGCTTGGCGCATCGCATCAGTTGGCTTTGTTACAGTGTCACTCCGTAAATCTATCATATCCATATCTCCTTTATTTCTTTTTGATTAAATCGTGATTCTATTTTCCAATTGTTATCTGTTTCAACTATGGAAACGTCAAAATCAAAATGATGCAAAGCCGCTTCTGAAGTAACATAGCTATTTGCAACATCCTCTACGAATCTTTTTCGATCTCGTTCTTTTAAGATCCCCCATTGCCGGCTTCACTCTCGAAGCTGCAATGTTATCACATCTTCAGGAGGTTAAATCAAAAAAACTTTTGATTGCTGCGATTTTTTCCATTCACATACACTTCTCCACTTCCACCTTGTTTTCCTCCAGCTAATACTCCGGTTGCTTTAAAAGAGCGTTAATCTGACTTACCGCAGACATATGTTAATCTCTGGCTTTTCCCCTCTAATTCATCTGGCTCTAACCTGTTTTTTGCACACAAAAAAGACGTCCTCTCTCGCATTTGAGAAAAGACGTCTATTCCACAAGATTTGAACAGGTAGTCTCACAATGAAACCGACCGTTAAACCCTCGTCATATGTACATTTGGCACGCCTAGTAGGACTCGAACCTACAACGCGAGAACCGGAATCTCGTGTGATATCCCTTTCACCATAGGCGCACATTGCTAAGCAACATCTTCTATTATAAAGCAAGAAAGAGCAGATGTCAACATCTTGCTTCTTTCTTACTATCATTACGATTGATTGACCGGAGCCTCTTCTTCAAACATTTTATTGAAGCGTTCATTAATATCCTCTTCCGTATAACCAGCTTCAGCAAGACGACCGCCGAAATTCTTCGCCCATAGCTCTAAACGCTGCGCCATTTTCGCATATTTCTTAGCTTCGGCACCTTTGCCCTGCTTCGCGCGGCCTTCGGCATTCGACATGACATTTTCGACGACAAACAAATGCTTCCACACTTCTTCTTCATCAAATGTTTCGTGATTTTGACCAAGCTCATCAAGCAAGCGCTTGTAATAGTCGTTGAATTCTTTAAACGAGATCTCTTCCTCCATGTTTAAATAAACCTGGATTTGATCATATAATGATAACATTTCGCCTACACTCCTTTTTCAAACTCTGGGCTATTATAGCATACTTCGCCAGTAAGAGTGAATACTCAAAGTTGAATGCAGAGATTTGAATAAGAAAGGCGGCTAGCGCTTTTCTTATGAGCGACGTGCGGAGTCGTTACAATCTTTTAAGAATACCTGAAAAAAGCCGGGAGCGAAACATATCGCCCCCGGCTTTGAATTCTTTATCCGCAATATTCGTCAAACGCTTTTTCAAGCTTTTGAACGACCTGAATCGGTTCATGGCCTTCAATCTCGTACCGTTCGACCATCGTTTTGATTTCGCCGTCCTTGATTAACGCAAATGATGGTGATGATGGCGCATAGCCTTTGAAGTATTCACGCGCTCTTGCTGTCGCTTCTTTATCCTGTCCCGCAAAAACGGTCACAAAACGGTCAGGCTTTGTTTCGTAATTTTGCATATAGGCTGCCGCTGGACGAGCAATGCCGCCTGCACATCCACAGACTGAATTGATCATGACAAGCGTTGTCCCTTTTTGTTGAAGCACTTGATCGACTTCCTCAGGCGTCGTAAGCTGCTCATAGCCGGCAGCGTCCATTTCCTGACGCGCAACCTTTACGACATCATTCATTAAAAAGTTAAATTCCATCCTTCTTCACCTCACTACTCTTTGCTCCTATTGTAACCCGTTTCACGAAGAAAACCAATTCTTTTGCTTCGAGCACTGCAATCATTGAGGTGGTCACCTGATTTAAAAGACTGTCTTTTTATCCCGCTCTTCTTTTAAAATTTCTACTGCTTCACGGAAACGCTGGGAATGGACCACTTCCCGTTCACGTAAAAATTTCAATCCGTCATTTAAATCCGGATCATCGGACAGATTGATAATCCACTGATAGGTCGCCCGTGCTTTTTCCTCAGCGGCAATGTCTTCATATAAATCGGCAATTGGATCGCCCTTCGCCTGAATATAGGAGGCCGTCCATGGAACCCCGCTCGCATTGTGATAAAAGAGAGCTTCACCATGATTTACATAATGATCACCGAGCCCAGCTGCCTTCAGCTGCTCAGGTGTCGCGTCCTTTGTCAGCTTGTAGACCATCGTCGCGATCATTTCGAGGTGAGCAAATTCTTCCGTACCGATATCAGTCAGCAGGCCAATCACTTTATCCGGAATCGTGTAGCGTTGGTTTAAATAGCGGAGTGCCGCCGCAAGCTCTCCATCCGCCCCACCGTATTGCTCAATTAAAAATTTGGCAAGCATCGGATTACATGTACTCACTTTTACGGGATATTGCAATTTTTTTTCATAGATCCACATAATGGTCCCCCTTTTTTTATATCTGCCACGGCCACGGCGCGTCATCCCAGTTCCACGGATAGCCACTGTAGCTGTTGCCAAATTGCTGCAGCGGTCCGTAATACTGCTCCACCTGGTACTTCACATGATGCCGGTATTCGGCCATCTCGTTGAATTGCTGAATCGCCGCTTGGTCATTCGGATGCGTATCAAGGTATAATGTCAGCTCAACAAGGACAAAATCGACAGCCTGGAGCTCCTCCATTAATGGATAAAATTCTTCCGGAAGCTGTTTCTGTGCCATTACGTTCACTCCCTCCCCTGCTCATAAGGATTGTCATAAGGAGAATAAAGCGCCGGCCATAATGTTCCATAGCGTAATGCTTCCTGAGGCGAAAACTGTGGCAGACCGTACGGCTGAAAGCCTAAGTACAATTGCGGCGGTGTTTCATACGACTTCACTAAAATCGGCGGGCACGGATCAAATGGACTGACATAAGGGTGGTAATACTTTCGCTGAGAAAACTCCTTCACTTTCAACACCTCCAGTTATGTCGCACACTATTTAACCATATTCACCTATCTGTTCGTTTAGAATGACAAGATCAGAAAAGTGGCATTTTTTGTGTTAGAGTTCCCTCTATGCTGCTTGTTCATCAGCCGACTCAGACCCTTCCTTAATTGATCCCTTTCCTTCCATAAAAAAAGCCGTCGCAAGAGGGGAACCCCTATGCAACGACTTCTTCGCTATTTATCTTACTGCAGTGCGGTGCGCAATGCTTCAATATTTTTTCTCATCAGACTGAAATAGTCTTCCTCCTGTTGCACATCCGCTTCGACAAGCGCTTCAAGATTATGAAGATATAATGGCTCCGCGCCAACTTCATTTGTCACGACTTCAGCCACCTTAGTGGATATGTTCTGCTCAAACATCACATGCTGAAGATTGTTTTCCTTTGCAAACTCAATGATTCGTTGCAGCTCGCGTTGTGACGGCTCACTTGTTGGTGAAATGCCCGCGATGCCAATTTGCGTCAAACCGTAACGGCGTTCCCAATACCCATAGCCAGCGTGCGAAACAAGAAACGTATCTTTCTCGACTTCCTCGACCATCGCGGTAAACTCAGCATCCAATGCTTCGAGCTCGGCCTTCAACTCTGCAAAATTACTTGAAAATGCCTCTTCCTGCTCCGGCATCAGCTCGATCAGTGCATTCTTAATTTCTTCGGCCATTGAAATAGAAAGAATCGGATCAAGCCATACGTGTGGGTCCTGATCATGAGAATGACCGTGAGCATCTTCTCCTTCATGGGCGTGCTCTTCCTCATGCGCATGAGCATCTTCTTCATGAGCATGCTCTTCTTCGTGCGCATGGGACTCGCCTTCCTCATGAGCGTGCCCTTCTTCACTTGGTTCAGTATCGCTCGTATCGATTAGGTCTATATTTTTTGCCGCTTCCACAATGGCGACGGTTTCGCCGTTTATCGTGTCAATCAGAGCTGCAGCAAAGCCCTCCAGTCCCGCTCCATTATATATGAAGGCATCTCCTTCTGCGACGCTGATCATATCCCTTGCCGTCGGCTCAAATGTATGGGCGTCCGCCCCAACCGGGACAAGATTCGTGACATGAACATACTCTCCCCCGATTTTATTAGCGAAATCCTCAAGCGGAAATATAGTCGTGTAAATCTCAAGAGCCTCCGTAGCGCCGTCTGTCTCTTCCTCTCCTTGTTCCTGATCGCCCGCCTCGTTTTCATTGTTGCTGCAAGCTACAATTAGAAAGAAAAGCGCGCTTAGCAGAACAAACCGATATCCATTCTTTTTCATGGTCTTCCCCTTCCGTAACCATTACGCTTTATCACAAGTAAGAAGTATATCGGAATTCTTCTGATCTGTAAACCGGCAGCCCTTGCTTCATTTTATTCCATCTCGACCGAATAATGACCTCTCCAGCAGCTCCACGACATCTAGTGTCTCTACGGTTTCTTCCACCTCTTTCGCCTTCGTGCCGTCGGCCAGCATCGTTAAGCAATACGGACAGCCACTGCTAATAATACTCGGGTCCACGGCGAGAGCCTGCTCCGTCCTGGCGACATTGATCCGGCTTCCTGTTTCTTCTTCGATCCACATCATACCGCCGCCGGCTCCGCAGCACATCGCATTCTCCCGATTGCGGCTCATTTCGACCAGTTCAAGCCCGGGAATTGCTTGTAAAATCTCACGCGGCGGGCTGTAAACATCGTTGTATCTCCCTAAATAGCAGGAATCGTGATAGACGACGGTTTCTTTTACTTCATAGGTTGGCGCAAGTCTCCCATCACGAATCAGTTCCGCTAACAGCTCTGTATGATGAAATACTTCCACGCCATTCAGACCAAAATCAGGATATTCATGAGTAAATGTATGGTACGCGTGCGGATCAATCGTCACGATTTTTTTCACTTGATAAGCGTTAAATCGTTCAATTGTTGCTGTCGCCAGTTCCTGGAACAAAAATTCATTCCCGAGACGGCGCGGTGTATCGCCGGAATTTTTCTCTTCGTTTCCAAGAATCGCAAACGTCACCCCGCTTTTATGCAGCACACGGGCAAACGACTGGGCGATTTTTTGGCTCCGTTTATCGAATGATCCCATTGAGCCGACGTAAAATAAATACTCAACCTCGAGCCCTTGCTGTTGGCATTCTTTCATCGTCGGGATTTGCAGCTCTTCCACGTCAAGCCGCCACTTTTCCCGTTCCTTCCGATTCAATCCCCACGGATTTCCCTGGCGCTCAATATTCGTCATCGCCCGTTGCGCTTCCGCAGGTAATTGGCCTTCTGTCAGTACCAAATAGCGCCGCAGATCGATGATTTTATCAACATGCTCATTCATAACCGGACACTGATCTTCACAGTTACGACAGGTCGTACATGCCCAAATTTCCTCCTCCGTTACAACGTTTCCGATAATCTGGTCGTCATAAGCGACGGCAACTTCCTCTTGTCCGGCCGCCTGCCGCGCGAGTTGATTGGCTGTAGTCCCAGAAAAGGCATAGCTGGGCAGCCAGGGGGAACGCGAGGTGAGGGCCGCTCCTTTTTCCGTTAAATGATCGCGCATATTGACGATTAAATCCATTGGGGAAAGCAGCTTCCCTGTCCCGGTTGCCGGACACATTGACGTACAGCGGCCGCATTCGACACAGGCGTACAAATCGAGCAGTTGTTTCTGATTAAAGTCCTCGATGTTGTTGACACCAAACGTTTCCTGTGTCTCGTCCGCAAAATCAATCGGAACGAGCTGGCCAACTTGATGGGTTTGCCCGAGAAAGACGTTTAACGGTGCGGCGAGCAGGTGGGCATGCTTCGACTGCGGAATATAGACTAAAAAGACGAGTAAAAATAATAAATGCAGCCACCAGAAAAAATAAAAGCCGGCCCCGGCAGCGGCATGTGGCAATTGGGCGGCGACAGAAGCGATCGCGGAAGCCAGCGGTTCAAAGCCTGACAACGGCTTATCGAGCCACACTTTTTCCATTCCTTTGGCGCCGAGCTTCGATAACATCAAACCAGCTATAAACAATAGTACAAGCCCTGATTTCCAGCCTCGCTTCAACCGCGCTAGCTTTTCGATATATCGACGGTGAAAAGCCCAAAGCACGGCAAGTAAAATGAGGAAAACGATCACTTCTTGGATGAACGTGAAATAAGGATAAAAGCTTCCCAGCGGCAAATGAGCATTCGGCTTCAATCCTTTCATGATAACATCGAGCGCACTGAACTGAACGAGCAGAAATCCGTAAAAAAAGACGAGATGAATCAACCCGCTTTTTCGATCCTTTAACAGCTTTTTTTGTCCAAAGACATTAACGATCACCGCCCGAATCCGCTCTTTCATTGTCTGTTGGAAGTCAGGCTTTTTACCAAGCTTGACAAATTGGTACCGTGTTTTGACAAGCGAGGCAAATAAAAAAAGAGCATAGCCCGTTATCATAACAAACAAGATTCTCGTGATAACTAGAAAAACGTCCACCTTTCCCACTCCTTTTCGTGATGACGTTTGTATTAGTGAGAGTGTACGGGTGCCAAATGGGCTGTTTTCCTTTTGGCATTTCCCGTCTTTTTTAGCCACTCCCTGTCTATGTTTTACGCTTTACTAGCGACTACCTTTCTGCATTCTTCCGTTAAAACGGGAAGCACTTCAAAAAGGTCGCCGACGATGCCGTAATCTGCAATCGAAAAAATCGGTGCTTCTGGATCTTTATTTATCGCGACGATCACTTTCGAGTTTGACATTCCGGCAACATGCTGAATCGCTCCGGAAATCCCGCAAGCGATGTAGAGGTCAGGGGTCACGACCTTGCCGGTTTGCCCAATTTGCAAGGAATAATCGCAATAGTCGGCATCGCATGCTCCGCGGGAGGCACCGACGGCTGCCCCAAGTACATCGGCAAGCTCTTGGAGCGGGTGGAATCCGTCCTTGCTTTTGACACCGCGCCCGCCGGCGACAACAATGTTAGCTTCCGTCAGATCGACACCGCTCGTTGTTTTTTCCACAATATCTTTAATCGTAGTGTGAAAATCTTTTATGTCCGGATAAACCGTTTTTATTTCGCCGCTGCGTGACGGATCGCTTTCTGCCGCCTGGATGTTATTCGGACGAATCGTCGCCATGATCATTCCTTCCTCGATTATCTTTTCTTCAAATGCTTTTCCAGAATAAATCGACCTAGTGAATACGACTTGATCATCGACAAGCTCGAGCTTGACAACATCCGAGATTAGACCGTTTTTCAAGCTTGCGGCGATTCTTGGCGCAAGGTCTCTCCCCTGGGATGTATGGGCAAAAAGGAATCCATCCGGTCTCTCCTCTTCAATAATCTGAAGCAGCGCCTGCTTGTATGCCTCTGGCCGATAAGCGTCTAAGTCCGGATGCTCAGCGATGATCACACGGTCGGCCCCGTACTGAAACAACGGCTCTGTGAATCTTTCCACCTTTTCCCCAAGCAGCACCGCCGTTACTTTGCCGTTTGTGGTCAGTTTCTTTGCCGCCGCAATCGCTTCAAATGAAACGTGGCGCAATGCACCGTGACGAATTTCAGCGAGAACAAACATGTTTTGGCTCATTGTCTCCACTCCTCCTATAAAATGTTCTTTTCAGTCGTTAAGCGCGAGACTAATTCGGAAACCTGCTGCTGAATGTCTCCGTCAAGCATCACCCCGGTCTTTTTCTCCGGTGGAAGATAGCGCTTGATTGTTTTCGTTTTTGCTTTTAGCGCTTCGACTGCTACTTCAAGCTCCTCCGGCTCAAGGACTGTTAATGGCTTCTTCTTTGCTTTCATGATACCTGGCAGCGACGGGTAGCGCGGCTCGTTCAGTCCTTGCTGGGCGGTAATGAGGGCCGGGAGAGGAACTTCAACAATTTCCAGATCTCCTTCGACATCGCGCTCTACCGTCGCCTTGTTTTCGTTGACCGTAAGCTTCGTCGCCGTTGTCACAGCCGGAATCGCCAATTCCTCAGCCAAACGGGGACCGACCTGGCCTGATCCGTTGTCAATTGAGACATTTCCGGCTACAATCAGGTCATATTCGCGGTCTTGAAAATAGGCGGCGAGCAGCATGCTTGTCGCCGCAGAATCGAGTTCGGTTTGCTCGTCGACCTCAATCAGATCAGCTTTATCAGCTCCGATGGCTAAAGCGGTTCGCAAGGCGCTTTCCGCTATACTGCCTCCCACTGTTACAACCGTTACGTCCCCACCGTGCGCTTCTTTTAGTTGCACCGCTTCCTCAATCGCGTATTCATCATACGGATTAATGATCAGCTCCGCCCCTTCGGTGACAATTTGTTGCTGATCAATCGCGATCCTTTCTTCTGTATCAAGAGTCTGTTTCATGACGACGTAAATGTTCATTTGCTTCTCCACTCCTCTTTACTGTAATCGTTCACAATAAAACTTCTGCTTTTCTCTTTTCGGCTTTTATAAAGCTTGATATAACACTTCTTCAACCTCTTTAGCTACTGCTGTTCGCGGATTTAAACGGACGAGACGTTCAAGCGGAAGCGCCTTCGCGACAATCCCGGGAATATCGTCATGCTCAATGCCGATTTCCGACAGCTTCGTCGGTAAGCCGAGATCGGCGACGAGCTGAAAAACAGCTGAAATGGCCTGCTCAGCTTTTTGCCCGGCGGTCTCCCCGCCAGTAGTCACCCGAAGCAGCTCGGCAATTCGCGCAAACTTCTCTGTACAGACGGAAGCATTATATTGCATGACATATGGGAGCAACAAGGCGATAATCTCGCCATGAGGCCGTTCACTGATTTCATAGATCGGATAGGCGAGAGCGTGAATCAGTGATGTCCCCGAGTTTGTAAATGCCAATGCGGAAAAAAGATTGCCTAACATCATGTTCGCTCTCGCTTCAAGATGACTGCCCTGATGAACAGCAAGCTGAAGATTGCGGCCAATTAATTCAATTGCTTTTTCGGCTAACTGATCGGAAAGCGGGTTTCCTCCTTGATAAATGACGTTATCTCCTGCTTCGATATAGCGATGATCCTTGGCGAAGTAAGCTTCAATCGCCTGCGATAACGCGTCCATCCCCGTACATGCTGTTAAATACGGAGGCAGCTTCAGCGTCAGCTCCGGATCGAGAAGCGAGACAGCGGGTCGCAAATTCTGATCGGAGATGCCGATTTTCAGCTTTGTCTCATCGTCTGTCACGACCGCGACCGGCGAAACATCGGCGCCTGTCCCGGCTGTCGTTGGAATGGCGATGACTGGACGTATCGCTCCCGGTACACGATTCTCTCCATAATAGTCTGAAAGCGGTCCTCCATGGGAAAGCAATAAAGAGGTCATCTTCGCCAAGTCGATGCTTGAACCGCCGCCCAGAGCGATAAACAGCTCCGGGCTGCTTTTTTTGAGCTCAGTAAAACAGGCTGAAACGGATGCGACGGACGGCTCCGTCGTTTCCTGCTGATAAACCGCCGGTTGAATGTCCGCCTGCTCAAGCACAGTTAGCAGCGGTTGAAGCAAACCGGCTTGAATGATTCCCTTGTCGGTTACTACCGCTACGCGCGTCACCTTGAAGCGTTCAACAATTCCCGGAAGCCGTTGCAATGATCCGTTGCCAAAGACAATTGACCCGGCACTCGTAAATGTCCATGCGTTTCTCACTCAAAGCCCCCACCTTTTTACGAATTCGTTCGCCTCGTATATAAATCATCTAGCTCCATCAGAGCGGATCGTCCTTCGACGATAACTTTTTCATCCTGGTTTGTCACAACTGCCTCAAGCACAAGAATCTTCTTTTTTGGCTTTTTTTCAACGACCGTTAGCGTCACGGTAATCGTATCACCGATAAAAACAGGCGCTTTAAAGTTCAGCTCCTGCCCGACGTACACATAGCCCGGATCAGTCAAATTCGTATGGGCTGTCGAAATAATCGCAGCCGTAAACATCCCGTGAACGACGCGCCTTTGAAAAATCGTTTTCGTAGCGAATGCTTCATCCATATGAAGCGGATTCAAATCACCGGAAAGCCGGCCAAAGGTATTGACATCCTCCTTTGTAATCGTTCTCATCTCAACATGAGTCGTGCCAATCTCCATTTGGTCAAATGGTTTTCTCGTATGTCCCATCGCTGCTCTCTCCTCACTTTCCAGCTATTACACGTCGGGAAATAATCAGCCGCTGGATTTCTGATGTCCCTTCGACAATTTCAAGCACCTTCGCATCACCGAACGCTCGGCTAACCGGATATTCAGACATGATGCCGTAACCGCCATGGAGTTGAATTGCCTGATGCGCAGCTTCCATCGCCTTTTCTGTTGAGAACAGCTTCGCCATTGATGACTCCTGTTCAAATGGCTTGCCTTCATCCTTGAGCATCGCCACCTGATAGAGCATCAGCCGCGCCGCATGGGCATTGGTCGCCATGTCCGCCAATGCAAATTGCAACGATTGATAGTCGGTTAACGGCTTGCCGAACGTTTTTCTTTCCTGCATATATTGCAGACTGCGATCAATCGAACCTTGGATGATTCCAAGCGCCATCGCTCCGATTAAAATCCGCCCTGTGCTGATCGTGGATAATGTTTGTTTCAATCCCTTTCCTTCTTCACCTAATAAATGGTCTTTCGGAATGCGCACTTGATCAAAGAACAATTCTCCGGTGCTTGAAGCACGCCAGCCAATTTTGTTCAGCTTTCTGCCATACGTAAATCCGGCCACACCATTCGGGATGACAAAGTTCGAGATTTGATTCCGTCCGTCAGGCTTTTTCCCGGTCACAGCCGCAACGACGACAGGCCCCGTTATGTCATTATCGGAGTTGCTGATGAAAATCTTTGAACCGTTGATCACCCACTCGTCCCCTTCAAGCCTGGCTGTTGTTTGAATATTGGCGGCATCGGAGCCGGCATTCGGTTCGGAAAGGCCGATCGCCCCGACTTGCTCACCGGTCAAAATCGGCGGCAAGTAGCTTTCTTTCAGCTTTTTTGAACCATAGTTGTTAATCAGGCTAGCGGCCGACGAATTCGCCATAAAGGCATTCGCCACGGCACAATCCACTCGGGCCAGTTCCTCTAAAATAATCGTAAAGGAGAGCCAGTCACCTCCGGCTCCTCCTACTTCCTCAGGGTACGGGAAGCCGGCCAAGCCAAGCTCCCCGCCCTTTTTCCAGATGTCATACGGAAAGGCTTGCCCTTCCCACAGCTTTTCGGCAACCGGAGCAATTTCCGCTTCCGCAAATTCGCGCACCATTTTACGAATCATCTGCTGCTCTTCTGTTAATTGTATCGCCATCGGTATCATCTCCACCTTTCTTCCTCATTCCATACTTTGAAATCGTTTACAATCAAAGCCGTGCTTCCCCTATTTCGGACGAACCTGCTTGTTCACTTGATCGTGATACGAGGTAATGACGTTTTTCTCCTTGAAGCTGGCAATCTCCTCATCCGAGTACCCGTAGCTTTGTAAAATTTCTGCGGCATGCTCACCTAAACGCGGCGGATAGCGCTTGACGGGCGGCGCCTCGCCATCGTAGCGAACTGGATGACTTAATAGCTTTACTGTGCCGACGTCAGGATGCTCCACCTCCATAATCATTTTGTTCCAGCGGACCTGTGGATCCTGAACGACGTCCTCATAATCATTAACCGGCGCGTACCAGATCTGATTTTCTTCAAAAATATCAAACCATTCTTCCGTTGTTTTCTTTTTGATTTCGGCACAAACGCTCTTGTTGATTTCCTCGCGCCTGCTCATTTGCTCCTTATCTGAAAATTGAGCAAGAACCGCGCTGTTACAAACCTTTGCCAGCTTTTCAATCGAGGTAAGGGAAATCGCAATCCAGCTGTTTGCTGTTTCATAAATGCCGTAAGGAGCCTGGTGAAAGCGGCTGCCTAAGCCTGTTGGACTGCGTTCATCAAGCGGGCCGGTATTTAAATAATAGGTCAATGGCTCGATTTGTAAATCAAGGGCGGCGTTTAATAAATTGGTCTCGACCTTCCGTCCTTTCTTTGTCCTTTCACGTTCATAAAGCGCGGCGACGATTCCAAAGGCAGCCAGAACCGCCCCGTGCTGATCGACGGCAGCTGTTCCGACCGGCACTGGCGCATCGTCTTTTTTACCGCTCAAGCTCGCCAGTCCGCTCATCGCCTGAAGAAGCAAATCCTGTCCCGGACGCTGCTGATAAGGGCCATCCGAGCCGTAACCAGTGCAGGAGCAGTAGACAATCCGTGAATTAATCGCGGCCAGCTCCTGATAGCCAAAGCCGAGTCGCTCCATGACACCCGGTCTAAAATTTTCGACGACAACATCGGCATCTTTGACGAGGCGGTAAATAATCTCTTTGCCCTCATCTGTTCGCAAATCAATGCTCAAGCTCCGCTGATTGCGGTTGCCGAGTAAGAAAAACACGCTTACGTCATCAAGATAAGATTCAGCTCCGGCCCAATGACGTTCAAACGCTCCTTTAGGTGATTCAATTTTAATGACTTCTGCTCCTAAATCAGCTAGCATCTGGACAGCTGACGGTCCCTGTAAAAAATGAGTAAAGCTGAGCACCTTGATATTTTCCAGCATGACCTAACCTCCTCGTATTTTATTTCGTGCGGGTGAGAAATTTCGCAAATCCTTCCTCTGTGTGCGGGGCGCTGTAATTGACAGCATAAGCGTGGGCTTCAAATTGGAAGCCGTCTGAAAGATTGAGTTCTGCTCCTTTATTGATCGCCTCCTTTGCTATTTTTAAAGGAAATGGCGCTTTTTCAGCGAGCTGATCCGCTAAAGCCATCGTCTCTCTTTCCAGCTGTTCATGTCTGACGATCCGGTTTAGAAAACCAAACTCCGCGCAGACATTTGCCGGGTAATATGCTCCCGTTAAAATCATTTCCTTCGCCCTATTCAAGCCGAGCTTCTTGGCGGCAAGCTGTGTTCCTCCCCAGCCAGGCATCGTATTTAAGTTAATTTCCGGAAATCCGAACGTCGCTTTTTCAGATGCAACGATCAAGTCGCAGGAAAGCGCCAGCTCAAAGCCACCTCCGAGCGCGTAGCCATTAACCATCGCGATCACCGGCTTCGGAAATTCATGAATCCGTAAAAAAGTCCGTTGGCCAAGGCGCATTTGCTCATAGGCTGCTACTGGGTCGAGCTTAGCCAATTGCTCGAGATCATTGCCGACGACAAATGCTTTTTCGCCGGCTCCGGTTATGATGACGACCTTGAGCGTCTCCTCCTTCTCAATCCGGTCAAGCACCTGATTCAGCTCACTCAAAACCTCCGGGTTAAACGCATTCAATTTATCAGCGCGGTTTACCGTGACGGTAAATACCGCATCTTCTCTTTTGGTCAGCAACGTGTTAAGCGTGGACAATGTCATACGGGAACCTCCTTACCGTCTCAGGATCACTGGCGATTTTCCGGTGCTTGATCTCCTCTCCCTCCAGCCTTGTGGCGATCCGGTATAAATGCTGCTCATCATCGCGCTTTTGATAATCAACTCTGAAGTGGCTGCCGCGTGTTTCTTTTCTCATCCGCGCCACCCGTGAAATAATTTCACCGATTAACAGCAAGTTTTCCGCTTCAATCGCGTGCGTCAGCTCTTTGCGATTGTTAACGACGATATCCGTTTCAAACGTCCGGCGAAGTTCCTGCAGCTTTTCAATCGCTGTCGTTAAGCTTTCCTCGCTGCGCGTCACGAGGACATACTTCCACATAATTTCCTGCAATTGCTTTTTAAGATGATGCGGCTTTACCGTTCCTTGTTTGTCAAGAAGCATTTGCAGGCGCTCGGTTTCTCCTGTTACCTGCTCGGCCGGCACAGGCAATGCCTCAACCTGTTTGATGAATTCAGCCGCCGCCAGTCCTGCACGCTTCCCGTAAACCTGACAAGTCAGCACCATATTTCCGCCCAGCCGGTCGGCTCCATGCGGTCCACCCGATGTTTCTCCGGCGGCGTACAGTCCTTTGATCGTCGTGCATCCATGTTCATCAATCAATAAACCGCCATTGATCGCATGCCCTAATATCGCCACCTCAACCGGGGTCGTTCGCAAATCGAGATCGCGATTTTCAATCAGCCAGTTTACCGTAATGTTCCATGACTTGCGAATCTCCTCGCCGCGGGCATTATGCGGCAGTTTATCCAAATCAATCTTTGTAAAGTCAACGATCACCCCGCCATGCGGCCCCCCCCTGCCTTCCTTGATCTCAGTCTGAATCGAGACATCAATCCATTGCGAACCGTCATAGCTTGAAAATGGATAGTGACCTGAACGTAAATCCATACAGCGTTCAACCGTCATTCCTTCCGGCAAATAGTTTCGTATAAAATGTTCGCCCCGGCCATTTGTCACCTCTGGATGAAGCGCCCACAGCCATGAATTAAACATATTTTTGCACGGATAGATCAACCCCGGTCCGGCCTGCATAAATTCCATGTTAATCAGCTCGGCTCCCGCTTTAAACCCAAGTGAATAGCCGTCGCCGGTAATATCGGACGGATTAATATTATAAGAGAATAATTGCCCGGCACCGCCTGTGCCCATAATAATCGCCTTCGCCTGAAAGACAACGGTTTCCCCCTGGCGATTAAGACCGACCGCCCCGCAAACCTGGTTGTTCTCGACGAGAAACTTCGTTAACATCGTCCATTCATATACCGGAATGCCCCGCTTGTAAATCTCCTCCTTTTGCGCATGAACGATCGGTTCAGCATGCCCGGGAATTAAATGCATTCGCGGCTTCGTCGCAAAGCAGCCTAACACTTCAAAATAACTGCCATCTTCATTTTTATGGAAGGGAATGTTTAACCTTTCCAAATCCCGCAGCGTTTCAATTGATTCATCCGTCAACACTTTCGCCAGCTCAGGATCAGCCATTCCGGCCGCCGCCCGCATAACATCGGCGTAATGGACTTCCGGTGAGTCTTCAGGGTCGGCTTGCCCATCAGCAACGTTATAACCTAGAATCTCCGCTATTTTGTAGGCACTTGCCCCGCTCGTTCCAAATGCGCCCTTCATGACAACGGCTACCGAAGCCCCGCTGTCATGCGCAGCGATCGCCGCTTTTCCGGCTGCGGCTCCACCGCCGATGACAAGCACATCGCATTGAATATCTTTTCTCATTGATCTCCCTCCTCTTCTCTCCTTTTTTCCTATAATACTTTCAAGTACGTGTTTCCTTTCAGAACGACGGTTCCATCCTGTTTTGTGACGACCGCATCAAAGATGCACGTGTTTTTTTCCTCGTCTTTTTCTTTTAAATCGAGCCGGGCCGTTACCGTATCACCAATCAGAACGGGCGCGGTAAAGGTCACGTCATAACGATACGAGACCGCGCCCGGATCCGGAACGCGCTGAGCCATGAACCCCATCACCGTCGCGATATATCCGACAGAAAGCGCTCCTTGGGCAATCCTTGTGCCGAAACGGGTTTTCTTTGCATATTCCTCATCGACATGCACCCCGTAAAAATCACCGACAATCCCGGCAAATCCATATACATCATATTCGCTGACCGTTTTCGAAAACTGAGAATTGTCTCCAATTTGAAACACATCCATATTGGCACGCTTAGCCATATGTTCACTCTCCTTCACTTAGGTGGCAGCTGGCCGCATCTGGATCTTTGGACTGGCTCCAAATGCTGGCAGGCTGCTCCTTTCTAATTGTTGCGGTTATTCTTTTTGAGCCTGAATGGCTTCATATAGCTCCTGTCCATTTGGAATTCCATTTAACAAGTCATCATAGATCGCTGAAGCCTGCTCCTGCATACCTGCAGTGTCACTCTCAATGACGGTGACGCCTGCTTCCTGCATCTCGGCAATCGATTCATCAAACGACTGATAATAGTAATCCATTCCTTCGGCCAATGCTTCCTCCGCAGCTTCTGTTAACGCCTGCTGTTGATTTTCACTTAATTGCTCCCAGACCGCTTTCGAAATAATTAGCGTTGCTGGTAAATAATGGACTTTTGTAATATTGTAATAATCGGCTACTTCTACAAAACGGTCCATTACAAATTGGTCCGGAGATGTATCAGCGCCATCAACGACGCCTTGTTGTAATGCTGTATACACTTCTGAATAAGCCATCGCGGTTGGCTGGGCTCCCAATGCTTCGTATGCTGCCACATACCCGGGAGCCTCCATCACGCGAACGCGAAACCCATTAAAATCATCAGCTGTGTCAAGCGGTTTAGAAGAAAACACATTTCGCTCCATCGCCGATAAGAAGCCAAGTCCTATTAAATCGTGCTCATCAAGCATCTCCAAATATTGATCTCCTACTTCACTTTGTAAAATCGCATTCGCTTCATCCAGGTCATCAAACAAGTACGGCAAGTCAAACATCGACCATTCCGGCACCATATTTGTCAATGGAGCCTGCGCTGTAATAAGCATTTCCTGATTTCCGGCCTGCGCAGCTTGAATCATCGCTACTTCCCCACCAAGCTGTGATTGAGGGAAGACATTAATTGTAATGCTACCGCCTGTCTTTTCCTCGACAAGTTCAGCCAGTCTTTCCGAGACGACGTGATAATGACTGTCCGGAGCAAGCGTATGTCCGATATTAAATTCAAAGCTTTCCTCTTCCCCGGCTGATGCCTCTCCATTTTCTCCGCCTCCGGTTCCACCAGACGTATCAGAAGCTGCCGTATCCTCTCCTCCACATGCAGCTAATCCAATGCAAACGGCTGTAAGTAAAGCAACTAAGATTAATAATGACTTCTTCACTGTTTTCACTCTCCTCTTTTGATTCTTATGATAACTTTCAACCAGCGACCGGCTTCCTTTGTTTACCCTCCCTCCGCTATCATGTATAGGTTTTACAGATTTGGAAGCCATAGTGTCAGAATTGGGAGATAAGTTATTAATAATACATTGGTGATTAGGACTGCCAAAAAGATCGCCAGTGGTCTAAATAGTTGATCTATTCTAAGCCTCGCAATCTGACAGGCAACGAATAGATTAACGCCTACAGGCGGGGTGACCATCCCAATAGCCAAGTTGACAACCATGATAATTCCGAAATGAATCGGATCAACACCAAACTGGATGGCGATCGGCGCGAGAATTGGTCCTAAAATAATAATTGAAGCCAATGTTTCCATAAACATTCCTGTAATAAATAAAAGAATATTTACTAACAGCAAGAAAACAACCGGACTATCAGAAATTTGTGCGATTGATTCTGCTACCATATGAGGCACTTGATTAATCGTCAAAATATAACCGAAAATCGATGCAAAACCAACTAGTAGAAGAATAATCCCCGTCGTAATAGCTGCTTTTCCAAAAATATCCGCAATATCTTTCAACTTTATTTCTCGGTAAATAAAAAACCCGACGATAAACCCATAGACGACTGCCACGACTGCAGCCTCAGTCGGTGTAAACAAACCAAAATAAATTCCACCGAGAATAATGATTGGCATAAGCAGTGCCCAGAAGGCATCCTTAAATGCTCTCCATAATTCCTTAAACCAACTCCCCTTATCGATTTTCGTGACTTCATCAAACCCTTTTATTTTGGCAACAATTGAAACCGTTATCATTAATGACAAACCGATTAAAATACCAGGAATGATACCAGCCAAGAACAATCCACCAATGGAAACATTGGCTACTAGCCCATAAACGATCATCGAAATAGAAGGAGGAATAATGACACCCAATTCACCAGATGCTGCCGTCAGAGCAGTTGCGAAATTTCGCGGATAGCCTTTTTTCTCCATTGATGGGATCATGACCGAGCCAATTGCCGCAGTCGTTGCAGACGAAGAACCTGACATCGTCGAAAAGAACATCGTCGTTAGGACTGAGGCAGCACCTAGCCCTCCTCTGAACCATCCGACTAAGACATTTGCTAAGGCAAGCAACCGTCTGGCAATACCGCCTTTCTGCATCAAGGCACCCGCAAGAATAAAGAACGGAACAGCCATTAATGAAAACTTATCTAGCCCTTCAAAGACCTTTTGGGCAACAACCCCGATCCCTTTCCCTTCCAATTGTAGAAGGAAAATTGAAGAAAGTCCGAGTGAGATCGCGATCGGTACACCGACTATAAATAAAACACCAAGTAATAAAAACAATTTTAATGTCATGATTGTAACCCTCCTTTACGCTTGCGTTAATCTAGAGATTCAAAGGTTTCATCTTCCATCGATACAAATCGTATATCGCTTTTTCTAAGAAAGACATCTGTAAATAACGTAATCAAGTTCAATGCTCCTAATAAGGCACCGACTGGCATCGAAAGATAAACAGCCAGCATCGGGATTCCCATGACAGGTGATGTTTGTCTCTCTCCCTGATTCAGCGCAAATTCAAAGCCTAAGTAAAGCAAATAGCCAAAAAAGACCATTGTTAACAAATGAGACCCTATTTTGAGTATTTTCCCTAAACGGTCAGGAAGTGAGTGAACCAATACCTCCAAGGCAATTAACTTATCAGTCCGGACCGCGACAGCTCCCCCAATAAAAACGGACCAAATCATTAAATATCTCGCCAGTTCTTCTGTCCATGGCACTGAAAATTGAAAATTCATTGCCGTGAACACAAAACGAACGAGCACTTGTAAAAAGATCGATAATGTCATAACGATAAACGCGGCACTAAGAGAGACGACAGCAAAACGATTTAAACGGTCGACCAATCTGACAAACCCCATACTTTCCCTCCTCTTTATTTACCCTGAACATTGGCGCCACACGTTTTTCGGATAATCAACTGTGGACTTAATTTAATTTGCCATGCATTCAATTCAGATGATGGCAAATTATTTTCCTGTTCATCAATTTTCTGCATCAGCCTTTCCACTGCCAGCTTTGACATTTCCTCTACGGCCTGATTAACCGTCGTCAGACCGATAAAGCTGTGACCAGACAGGCGAATGTTATCAAAACCGACAATTGCGACCTCTTCAGGAACGCGATAGCCGAGCTCCGACAGGCCTTCCATTGCCTCCATTGCGATGAAATCGGCCGAAGTAAAGATTGCAGTCGGCTTGATTTTATCACTGTACATCACCCGGATCGCCTCTTTAACCTTTGGTTCAATGTTTTTAAAGCCCACCTCATGCATCAAATGCGGATAAGCTTTCAAGCCATTGACCGCGAGCGCCTTATGATAGCCTTCAAGCCGGCTCTCGACCGTTTCTGATTCACTTGAACCATAGACCATACTGATTCGTTTATGGCCAAGGCGTATTAAGTGGGTTACCGCTTCAAAGGCTCCTTTATAGTTATCCTGGACGATATAATCAACCTGCTTCCGCTTGTTCTTCCGGTTGTACAGCACATATGGAATATGACTGTGATCAAGCTGTTCAATGAGCATATGATCATCCTTGTACATCGAGCCGATAATAATGCCATCGACCCGTTTCGCGATCAGAAAGGCAATATATTCAGCCATCTTGCTTGATTTTTCCTCATTGACATACAGCATGACATGGCTATCAAACTTTGAAGCCTCCTTTACAATGCATTCTGCACTTTCAGCAAAAAATGGATTATCGAGTCCTCCGACAATGAGTCCAATTGTAAACGTTCTTTTTTTGATCATGCTTCTTGCGATGAGATCAGGGTAATAATTGAACTGTTCGATCACCTCCTGAACTTTCTTCTTCGTCCTTTCTTTCACGAAAGGATAGTTGTTAATCACTCGTGACACAGTAGCTGTCGATACGCCTGCTTTTTTAGCAATGTCCTTCATCGTTGGTTTATACATTGTGACACACTCACTTTTTTGTTTCTCCCCTTTTTCCTGTAATCGTTTACAATTCTATTTATAATTTGTAAACGTTTACAAATACACCGGTTATTCTTGTTGTTTTAACCTCCTTTTCTCCTACAGATGGTTATTTTTTCTTCTTTTTCAATTTTGTAATCGTTTGCAAAAAAGGCTTCTTTTTCGTAAATTCAGAATATTATAAGATGACGTAATAGTCAAGTTCTTTTTTTTATGTTTTTTCAAGAAAATCAAAACCACCCGTGAGAACGGGTGGTTTGTTCTACGGCTGGAAGCCTTTGTTGCTGACCAGACCCTAAAGGGCCACTGAACGGTTCGCCATTTGTACTTCTTCTACTGGCCAGACCTCAAAGGC